>CAWHRT010000036.1:0-4044 GCA_963831845.1 uncultured Solirubrobacterales bacterium
TCCCTGCTGCGCGCGGGAAGCGCGCACGAACGCCGGCCGGAATTAGCAGAATCTCAGCAAACGGTCGCCGGTGGCGAAGCGGCTGCGGAGCCGCCGGCCGACGCACACGAACTGGTCGCGGGCCTCGCCGCGCGTGACCGCTTCATCGCCAATGGAGCCACGGAGCAACACTGTCCGGCGTGAACCAGCCGTGCCTGACGCTGCTCGCGGCGACCGACCGAGACCTGCTCTCGCTCCTCGACGCGCATCTCGTCGGCGACTCCACGAGCCCTGCTCCGCGCGGGAAGGGCGTCTCCGCCGCCGTTCGCCGCCTGCCGGCCGGCATCTGGAACGCTGAGGGTCTCGAAATCGGCGCAATTCGAGACAAGCGCGCGCGTCGCAGAGATGCTTGTTCCAGTGCGAAAGCAGGGTTCCGCGTAGCCCCGCCCAGCTGAGAACGGAAAGTGCGACCCGTCGGACTCGACGGGGGCGAGATTTCTGCCTGTTCGTGAAAGGGAACCGGCGCTGATCGACGCTCAGGCGTCCTCGGCCAGCGCGCGGGGCACGAGCGCCGCGAACGCCACGAGGATGAAGGCGAGCAGGCTGACGACGCCGATGGCGTGTGCCCACGGCGCGTCGGCCACGGTTGAGCAGCCCGATGCCGACGATCAGCAGCGCCACCGCCAGCCGGGCTCCGAGCGTCGGTCCCAGGAGCAGCTGGGCGACGCCGCTCTGACCGGCGGTCGCCACCGGCTCGGCCTCCTCGCCGTGGGCTCCGAGGTGGCCTCGCAGGGTGAGCGTGAACAGGAGCGCCAGGGCGGGGAACAGCAGGACCGCTCCCGCCAGCACCGCCACGACGACCGCCACCATCGTGTCGTGCGGGGCGGCCGCCTGGTCGACCGTCAGGCCCGGGAGGAGCGTCGGCCACCGCGCGAACGCCCAGTCGGCGACGACGAGCGCGACGGCGAGCGCGGCCGTGTAGCGGGCCAGCTCGAACCGCCGCGCCGCGTTGAGCCCCATCGTCGTCGTTCCCACCACGACCGACAGGATGAGGACGGCGAGCGCGGCGCCGTGGACGAGGCCCGTGTACAGCGGGTGGTCGTCGGCGTGGACGACGATGAGCCCGGCCAGCGCCAGGCCGCCGGCGACGGCGCCGGCGCCCAGTGCCCGCACCCGGAACGCCTCCACCAGGTCGGTCTCCCCGCGCCTCGCCGCGTCGGCGGCGAGGTAGACGGCGGCCAGGTAGGCGGAGAAGGCCACCGCCAACAGGCCGATCAGGATCGAGGTCGGGTTCAGCCAGCTGGTGATGAGATTGCCCGCGGCGTTGCCGACCGGGACGCGTTCGGCCGCGATGCCGCCGGCGGCCGCGCCGAGCGCGAACGGCGTCACCAGCGACGCGACCGCGAACATCCCATCGATCGTCACGCAGCTCGCGGGTCCCGGCGGCGCCGGAGCGCAGCGCGTAGCTGGCGCCGCGCAGGATGATGCCGAGCGCGGCGATGAACAGCGCCACCGCCAGCGTCGAGGCGACCGACCCGAAGAACACCGGGTACGCGGTCCACGTCACGGTCAGCACGAAGATGAGCCACACGTGGTTGGCCTCCCAGACGGGTCCCATCGAGTGATGGCAGTGGTCGCGGATCCGCTCGCCCCGCTCGCCGCCGCCGCTCATCAGCTGCCACATGCCGGCGCCGAAGTCCGCGCCCGCCAGCACCGTGTACAGCACCAGACCGATGAGCACGAACACGAGCGGGAGCGCGTCGAGCATCAGGCGGGCTGCGGGGTCGAGTCGGGAGGCGCGTCGGCGCCGGGGAGGTCAAGCGGCGAGCGCGCCAGCCGGCGCAGGATCCACACCATCGCCCCCGCGACGGCGATGTACGTGATGACGAGGACGGTGTAGCCGACGGGGATCCCGCTCGCGCCGGTGACCGACTGCGCGGTCGTCATCACGTGGTAGACCACCCAGGGCTGGCGGCCGACCTCGGTCGTCACCCAGCCGGCGATGAGCGCCACCGTCGCCGCGGGCCCCGACACGACAACCGCCCAGTAGAACCACTTGGAGAGCGGAAGCCGCCGGCGGCGGATGCGCACGAACAGATAGAAGAGGCCGAGCAGCGCCAGCAGCGTGCCGATCCCGACCATCGTCTGGAACGAGAGGCGGGTGACGTTGATCGGCGGACGCTGGCTCGCCGAGACCGTCTCCAGGCCCGTGACGCGGGCGTTCCAGCTGTGGAAGGCCAGCAGCGACAGGAGATGCGGGATCCCGATCCCGTACTTGATCTGGCCGTCGGTGTACCAGCCGAGGATGTGCTCGCTGGCGCCGCGGGTCGTTCTGTACAGCCCCTCGATCGCGGCCAGCTTGATCGGCTGCTCGACCGCGATCACCCGCGCGATCCAGTCGCCGACGAGCACCTGGACCGGCGCCGCCAGGCAGGCGATCGTGAGCGGGATCGTCATCGCCACGCGCTCATACCGGGTCCACCGCCCGCGCAGCCGGCAGAACGCGTAGGCGCCCGCCATCACGAACCCCGTGACCATGTACCCGGCGATGTACATGTGGATCAGCTCCGACCACAGCAGCGAATTGCCAAACAGCGCGCCCCACGGATCGACGTCGACCACCTTGCCGCCGACGAGGCGGAATCCTCCAGGGTGGTTCATCCAGGCGTTGACCGAGATCACCGTGAGCGAACCGGTGAAGCCGGTGATCACGATCGGCAGCCCGGACAGGAAGTGCACTCGCGGTGACAGCCGGTCCCACCCGTAGGCGTAGATCCCGATGAAGATCGCCTCCATGAAGAACGAGAACCCCTCGATCGCGAACCCCAGCCCGAACACGCTGCCGAAGGTGGCCGTGAAGTTCGGCCACAGCAGGCCCATCTCAAAGCTGAGGATCGTGCCCGTGATCACGCCGATCGCAAACAGCGCCAACACGATCCGGCTCCAGCGCCGGGCCACCGTCCGATAGAGCGGGTCGCCGGTCCGCATCCCCAGCCACTCCATGAACAGCACCATCGCGGGAAACGCGATCCCGAAGCACACCAGCGGGATGTGCACGGCGAATGACAGAGCCTGCATCTGCCGAGCCTCCAGCAGATACTGCTGATGCACCGGGGCGAACGCCGCAGCGAGCATGCTCATGCTTGGGCCGCACGGTACCGCTCCGAGCCCCTCGGCGAAGCCGATAGGCCGCCGAGGGACGCTCGCGTTATGGAAAATGCGCCGTCGACCGGACCTTGGACTTCACGACCACGCCTGCACGGTCACCGGCGACTGACGCGGCCGACCGAGAGGCCCGCGCCCAACACTATCGCGGCAACATCCATTCTCCACCAAGCCAAGCGTCCCCCACCGCCGTACCACGATCCCTGATCGTCGACGACCATCAGTGCGCGAATCCGGCCCGAACGACTCCGACAGTTCCGGAGTACGCCGGACCGAGCTCATAGGAGGCGATCTCAGGCCGCCGGCGACCGCTCCGCGACCACAACATCATCCAAAATCAACCGGAAATTGCGGCACACGCAGCAGCCGGCATTCTTGTTCCATCGGTCGTCCACAGGAGCACTGAGATCGGCGAGGCCGCCTGCTCCACTCGTCGAGGGGGGAAGCGGGCGCCGGCGATCAGGCTCGCGTCTGCACGAGCGAACCGAGGCTCCGATCGGATTTGCGCCGCGCGTTTGCTCGCGGCGCGCAGAACGCAGAAGCGCGCCGCGCCCGCTTTGCATCACCAGCAGGAGCCACCCCGGCGGCTGATCCCGTGCCCGCAATGGACGACCCAGGAGCCGAGCATCGCGGCGTCCTGCTGCTCGAGTCCGCGATCGCAGAAGTAGCGCGTCAAGCGAAGAGCAGGGCTTTCGCCGCTGTGGTGCGCAAGCCCAGAGATTCGCCAGTTGCGAGACCGGCCGGGCCGTCGGTGGTCGGGCCGCCGAGACCGATCGGATCGAGCTTGCGGGTTTCCCGCGACAGCAGGGCGGACGAGCCTCTTTCCTGGTTTGCGCTCATCGAGGAAGACGCCGACCTGATAAGACGGCCGGAGCTTCCCCGGTTTTCGCCAGAAAGGGA
>CAWHRT010000037.1:0-244079 GCA_963831845.1 uncultured Solirubrobacterales bacterium
GTACGCATCGCTCGGCCTGCCGACGGCGGAACTCCGCGATCGTGGAGTGATCAGGCGTGCGCATGCTGGTGATCACCTTGTAGGCCACGTCCTCCCAACACGCCCGCTCAATCTGACGCGAGGAACGGTTCCCCCGCGCATACGCGTACAAAAGCAGCGCCACCAGCATCGCAGGGTCATACGGAGCACGCCCCGCCGCACCCAGCCGATACCCCTCCCGAAAACGGCTCAGATCCATCTGATCCACCGCCCCCAACACCGTCCACACAAGATGATCCTCAGGCAGCCACTCAACCAGCGACGGCGGCATCAACAACAACTGGCCGCGCTCACACGAAACGAAATCTCGAGCCATACCGAGAAGTGCTTGAACCCGGCAGACAGCACCGATATTCCGACAGCCTCGTGGCCAAGCGATAGCCAGCAACCGCTAGGCGTCACGAGCGGTTCGTCGCCGAAGCGATCACCCCAGCCGTCGGGACGAAATATTGAAAGCGCTCGTCGGAGGCGCTCGATATTGCATGGCCGAAGTCATGGATGCGGCCGATGGACCGCTGCTGCATTCCACTGAGGGCAGCTATCTCGAAAGGGCGTGAGAACGGCTGGCGAGAGTGCTCAGAATTCGTGCACGCGGCACTCCCATCGCGTGCCGTCGGTGATCCGGGTGGCGCTCCGGGGCGACTGGTGAGCCCCTTGTGCTCGATCGGGACTCTGCTCGCTCCAAGCCACAACGAGACCCGTCTGAGCCCGTAGCAGACGGAATCGCAACTGACCTCCAGAAACGTCCCGCCTGGTTTGCCGGCCCGCTCGGCGCGACTATCCGGCGTCGCCGAGAGGGGTCATCGGCTACACGGCCGGCTGCCCGACGAGAAACGCGTACGTGCAGAACTCTGTCACCCCGTCGCTTCGCAGAATACGATTGATGTCACTGTCGAGGAATCCGCCAATGGGCACGGCCGCGAGCGACATGATGCCCGCCAGCAGCAGTATGTCTGACGATAGTCGACCCGACTCAATCAGACTGAATCGATACGACCGTTCGCCATACTTGAATCGCACGCGCCGCATGTCCGCTCGGAGAAACCCGACAGCGCATGATGCGCCGTAGAGTGGATGCTCAAGCAGGGCTTCGCAAACGTGATCATCGTTTATGTTGCCATTCACACGCATCAATGACCGGGCTCGTGGCTCGAATCTGTAGAGACCCGGCGTCACGCAGTCGACACGGCGACAGTAGATATACAGGTCGATTGGGTAGAGTGCGCCACCGGAGGGGTATGAGCGCAGCGCCCAGTGGGCTCCGTCGGGGTCGATTCGCTCTCGTGCGATGCCTCCGCCTACCAAGAGTAGGCAGGACAGCTGCTCCAGAGAGACGCGTGCATCATCCGCCATCGCGAGGGCCGTCTGTCGCGAGCGGAACATCTCAAGCTGTTCCGCGTTCGCGTGGTGTGCGAGCTGACCGCGGCCGATCCATCTTCGGAGTGCGCCGCGGGGCCACTGATGATTCGCCGGATGCGGGCTGAAGCATTTACAGTGAATACGGTCTGCGCAAACGCGGTGTCGGCCGTACTGATGTTTGAGGCGATGTGATAGTCCTCAGCTGGCGAGCTACGCTTCGAAACGCGTCCCGCGCATGCCCTCGGTCGTCCGTCATGGATATGGGTGAGGATCGGGATTACACGTCACCCCGGCTGGCAACGTCGGCCTGCGGTTCAGTTCATCTGGAAGCCTACGCCAGCGAGATCCACCCAAGAAGCGCATCCGGTCGTCGCCCTCCATCGTGGCGAGCCCGGGAACGGCACATCGGACAACCTCGACGCCTGCGTCTCGTACGTCTTGGCTACCTAAGCGGACGGCCGCGGGACGCAATCCGCGAGCAGCAAACATGTCCACCAACTCGCCCAACTCCGGCTCCGGAGTCGCCATAGCACTAGCCTCCAGTTCCGAGAGGCGGATGGTTTGACCGCTACTCGAGAGAAAGCGGAACGCCTCCTGCTGTGACCCGTTGGCGTAGAGTTGGGCTCGCTCGGTGAAGTCGCGCGGCCCACCGGGGCTGGCGCCTTCGGCATGGGAGACCGCCGTTGGAAGGTGCTCGAGCCAACTGAACCCTTGGACCAATTCGATAAGCGTCTTCAGGATCGCCTTGCCTGGACACGTGTGGGCAGCGCCCCCGCAGACCATTCCTGGGCGCGAACCCCGCAGCTCCACGACGCCGAAGACGCTTGTGATTGGAAGATCGAGCGTCGTGAGCCACAGAGTGTATTCAAGCTGCGGACGCACGAACCGTTCCTTGTATAGGTCGTGCAGGCTGCAATTCCTGTCGATTTTCACGACGGGGCAGGACAGCAAGTTGCGCCAGACAATCATGAAGGCGTCGCGCTCGGCCAGTTCGAGGAGCCCTGAGCACAGTGCAATCGGAAGCGTTGGTCCGCACGCGCACCCAGTAGACACCGAGGGCCCGAGACGGACGGCGCCCTCCTTGTCAAATGCCGACGAGTTTGCGAGGAACGCTTGCGCCGCCGGGTCGCCAGATTCCTGAACCGGTGAGGAGGCAGGTACCTTCAACCCAGGCGATGCGGGTCTCGTCCTCGAGACAGGAGTACGGGAGGCGCTCGAGTTGGGAATCGGTAAATAGGCGCCAGTCCCCTAGATCGTGCAGTTGAGCCTCTAGGCGTAGTTCGCGGGGGCTAGCGACCCGGACGTCAGCAGCCTCAATCTCTGCGGCGCAGTCGCGTTCAACGCATTCGCCGATTGCTGCTCTGGAGAGCGTCGGGCCTCGGTTAATCCGGCACCACTCCCGACGCTCTGATGGCCGCCCGTGCCGTTGTCCTGAATATTGCGGGTCGAGCCGCGACTGACCGCGACGTAGACATCGGGAGAGCCCGGTGGCATGTCGACCTGGGACACGTAGGGAACAATCCCGGTTAGCGGCGAGTATAGGTCTTCAAGCATCGTCGTCATCACGCTCGAAGGGGCTGTTCTCGTTGAGCCAGATCTGGCGATCAGGCAGGAGGTGCGGTCCGCACACGGTGCAGCGCGGTACACGCAAAATCGTGTGCACCTCGGGCACGCCGCTCAAATAGTCCACGTACAGAACTCGATTGTGGCTGATCGGCGTGCCGACGCCGGTGACCCGCTTCGTCGTCTCGATAACTAGCCAGTCAGCCGCGAGGAGTAGCGGCAGGGGGTCGGTGTCGACACGTGAATCCTCCAGGAGCGCGCTCTCCCACGGGGAGAGGGCCGCAGCGCGTCTGTAACTAAAGCAGCTTGCGTAGCATGCGGAAAAGTCAGGGATGTACAGAGGTCCGACCGTTGCCCCCAGATCGTTTTGGTTGTGATAAAGAGCCGACCGTTTGTGGTCGCACGCAATCCGGTTGACTACTCGTGGCAGTGTCGGCGCCATCCCCGACGAGAGACACAGAACGATTTGGACTCCCGGATCGAGAATCGCATCTTCCTGCACTAATTTTGACCCCTCGAGTTCGGTGGTCGGAGTCACAACTGGAACCACACCGAAGCCGGCGCTTTGGAAAAGGCGCCCGGCCTGTTCGACCAGATGGGCGTGGTCGCCGACGATCGCAATTTTGCTACTTGCGACGATGCGTCCGACGCGCTCAGCCGGACTTTCGTCGCTGGCTTCCCAGTCTTCCGCCCGACAGGTTACCGAAGAGGCTTGCTAAACGATTCTGGGGCGATCGCTTGGCCGGCCGCAGTTCCGGAATGTCCGCGATGCACCGCGGGTCGTAGCCTTCGAGTAAGAGCGTCCCCCCAGATTTCACCTAACTGGTGGCCATACTGCTTCCGGAGCGACCTTACCCGGATCTCCAACGGCTCCACGGCGTCGACGCCGCTCGGTATAGGCCGTCAGATCTCGACTGTCGACGTCGACGTAGAGGTGCAAATATTGCTGCTGGTTGAGCTGCTAGTCGAGGCAGTTATGCCGAGGACGGTTCCTCTGAACCGCTCATTGATCGCCAAGCCGAACTTCTGGAAGGAAGGTGTCTGGGCCGCGATGGCGGTCGCGTATGCAGGCGGGAAGAAATGCTGCGAGAAATTCTCCTGAAGGAGTTGACGCACCACCGACGAGAGCATGAGTCCCTGATCGTCGACCGACATGGCGGGAAAATCCCGGGGTCGCTTCGCGACGACCGGAGCGTGGAGTTGCGACGCGATAGCCGCCGCGGTGTCGGTGTTGACCTTTCTTAGCGACAGGGTCGAAGACACGACCTTGCCAGCCTGGACTTCATGAAGAGTGAAGCTCGTGACGCCAAACGGCTTGTGAGAAACATTGACACTCACGGCGATCGCATAGCCGCTGAGATGAAAGCTGATGCTCAAGGCCCCACATGCTTCGTGTCGGCTGCGGTGACAGGGACAAAGCTCGGAACGATCCCGAGCACACTCGGAATCATCTTGTCACCATCTTCGCCGAGGTAAGTGAACATCCTGACCCGCTGAGGATAGAACCGGAAGCCTTGACCGCTGAAATGATCGTGCAGGTCTTTGAGGGCCGACTTCTGCTTCAGCTTTCGCTGGCTAAGAAGTCGGGCCTTGTTCTGGGGCATCTGAATCAGTGTGCCCTTTGGGAGCCCTGAGAAAGCGTCTGCGGCGGCGGCCATCGCGCTACCTCCATCGGTCGATCGAGCGCTTATTGGTTCCGCCTGTGCCAGGCGAACACCTCGTAAGTCGGCGCGGCGTACGCCACGCCGCACACTCGGGTTAATCATCCATCGACTCCGCGCGCTCGTGCGCCGAGTGCGCGACCAGGGATAATAACCGACGCGTTGAGCCCCGTCAACGGCATTCTCGCAGAATGCGCCCGGCCGAGGGGCGGTTCAGCATGCTCGACAGGTGCCGGGAGGACCGGGTCGGGTGGCACGGCATCCTGCAAACCGCGAAATACGTGGTGGTGGTGAGTCTAGCTAAGAGGACCACACGGGTTTTAGTCATGCCGTTGGGGTGAATGAGAAGCTAGAGATGGTTGATCTCTAGCTCCGATGGACCAACGCGAAGCCGAGTGATTTGGGTAGTCGCCCGGCGCGTCGGCAAGGTCAGGAAAGCCGGGATAGAACGGTGAGTGTTCGTAAGCCGCATTCAGCGGCGCCAATCTCCACCGCTTCGCCTGGACCAACATCGTCGGCCACCAGATCATCAGACACTGGGTCTCACCTGGTGACCCGAGCTGGCCGACTACTGGTCCTGGCGGCTGCACAAACCGCCCCTGCCCGGTCAACCTCACCGCACGGCGGCTTGCCCGGCGATGGCCAAGAGTCGCCGGCGTCCGGCGACTCTTGACACGCTTCTGCTCTGTCGCCAATCCGGCCACCACGTCAGCGCTGCCGCTCCAGTTGGTGGCCGGCTCGAAGCAAAAGCCGGGCGCGGCGTCACCGGCATCGGCGCCTCGTCCTTCGTGCGAGCAGCAGTCAAGACCAGGCTCGCCGTCGCCCGGTGACTGCTCCCGGCCGGGGTTGCCGATCTAGTCGGCGGTGGGCGAGGGGCGCTGGGGTGGGGGTCGCTGCGGTGTGAGGCTGGTGAGGGCCCCGAGGAGCCGGTCGACCGAGTCCTCTGCTTTGTGGCGTGCGGCGAGCGACCGGAGGGCGGGCTCGTTGGTCGGGTAGGCGTCTCGTTGGCCGCGCGGGAGCGCGACGGGGAGATCGTCGACCGGCCGCACGACGGTGATCGCGGCCTGGAGGTACTCGCGATCTGCTGGACGCAGCGGGCGGTCGCGCAGCACACCCACGATGTCTCCGTGGCGGCGGATCATCGCCGCCGCGGTCACGGCGCCGACGCCTTTGAGCCCGGGAAGTCCGTCGGAGGGATCGCCGCGCAGGATCGCGAAGTCGGCGTAACGACGGCCTGGGATCGCGTAGCGGCGCGTGATCTCGGTTTCGTCGATTACCGCCAGTCCTGACCGCTGCGGATACAAGACGCGCACGCGCGGATCCTCCACCAGCGCGAACAGGTCTCGGTCACCGCTGGCTATCTCGACCGTCCCAGCGGGCGAGTCTGGTCAGGGTGGCGATCACGTCCTCGGCCTCGTAATCGGCGACACCGACGACGTCGATCCCGATGTATTCAAGCAGCTCGGTGATCACGGGAAGGTGCGGCCACCAGGCCGGGTGGAACCGGCTCGGAGACCCGGTGGGCCTTGTAGTCGGCGATCAGGTCCACGCGCCACTGCGGTCGCCATGCCCAGTCCTCGGCGATCACCAGACGGCCGGGCCGGCGGTCGGTGACCAGCCGCGCCAGCCTGTCCAGGAAACCCCCGACCGCGTTCCCGTCCGTCCCCGAAACGCGCGCGCTGGCCAACGCGCCGTAGTAGGCGCGGAAGATCAGGCTCGAGCCATCGATCAGCAACCACTCGCACGACATCCCCGCGCCATTCTGCCGCGCCCGTCACGCCAGCCACGCCGAGCTTGCGACTTGCGCTTCCTGAGCCGGCTCACGTCAAGCAGAAGTGCACCTAACAGCATCGACCTCTGCCGACGTGACCGCTCGTTCGCCGAGACGGGAAGTCCACCCGCCGGCCCACGTTGGGCGTCGCCGTCAAAGTCGCCAGTCGAGTCGTCCGCCATCTAGACGAGCTGACGATCGGGTCCGTGGCAAACCACGCGCCTAGCTTCGCCGGCGCGTGTGATCGTATCGTCGCCGAAGCGCTCGCGGGCTCTGAGGCCGTCGTAGGGGCGAAAGATGACGTGTCCCGGTTGGCGTGCGCCCGCGGTGGTGAAGGTGGCCGGTCCTCCGCGTCGAACGGCATAGGAAGGCGCGCGCGGCTGTACGGCCGCGCGGCCGGCCATTCGAATAGGAGGTACCGACCGTGGTTGACGGTAGGCGATCGGTTGCGCGCTCGCCAGCGGGCGTGCGGGCGCTAACGGCTGGGCTGTGAAGGGGAGGTGGCGCTGATGTCGTTGGTGATGGGGATCGATCAGCATCGGGCGCAGATCTCGGCGGAGTGGATCGACACGGTCACCGCGGAGGTGTTTCGTGCGCGGGTCGCACCGGCCGACCGGGCCGGTGTGCGGAAGTTCCTCAAGCGGTTTGCCGGCGAGGGTCTGGAGGTCGCGCTGGAGGCCACGACCGGCTGGCGGTTCGTGGTCGAGGAGCTCGAGCGGGTCGGCGCCGAGGTCCATCTCGCCGAGCCGACCGAGACCAGCGGGCTGAAGAGCAAGAAGAAGCGCGCCAAGACCGACTGGGCCGACGCCCGGCATCTGCGCGAGCTGCTGCTGGTCGGGCGGCTGCCGGAGTCGTGGATCCCGCCCGCCCACATCCTCGATCTCCGCGGCCGGGTGCGGTTGCGTCATACCCTCTCGCACCAGCGGACCGAGTGGCAGCAGCGGATCCAGGCGGTGCTCTATCACCACGGCATCCCGCAGCGCCGCGATCTGCTGACGCTTGGAGAAGCGCCGAGTGGCTCGCCGCGCCAAAGCTTCCCGGCCGCCGCGCGCGAGCAGGTCACGATCGCGCTGGAGGTGATCGACGCGCTCGACATCCAACTCGCGCCGTTCGACATGGCGCTGCGCGCCTATGCGCGCAAGCAGCCGGGATGCCGGGCGCTGATCGATCAGATCTACGGCGTCGGGGAGCTGACCTCGGTCACGATCCTCGCCGAACTCGGCGACGCCCGCCGCTTCCCGAGCTCCCGCGACACCGTCCGCTACTCCGGACTGGACATCACCGTCTACCAATCCGACCAGCACCGCGCCCCCGGCCACCTCTCCCGCCAAGGACCACCCGCGCTGCGCTGGGCGCTGTATGAAGCCGCGCAACGCGCCCGGTTCCCCGCCAGCCCCGACCGCGACTACTACCTCCAGCTCGCCGAGCGGATCGGCGGCAACCGCGCCTGCCTCGCGCTCGCCCGCAAACTGCTCAAACGCAGCTACCACATCCTCAAAGCCCTCGGCGACGACGCGCTGAAACCCGCCGCCGCCTGACAGCCGTGCCTTCCGGGACGCCCCCAATCAACCGATGAACCGCGGCCAGCTCCCCGCGATCGCGCCGACCCCCCACGGGACAGGCCTAGAAAGAATGAGCGGCCGCAACCCATCTGCAGGGACACCCAACGACCATCATGTCGCCGGCCCGGCAAACCAACCCGGGTCGAGCTCCAAAGTAAGCATGGGCGCCCGCGCACACATCTCGCTCCGACACGCGCACGCACCCCCAACCAAACCGCCGGGCCCACCCACGACCACCATTGACAAACCCCGCCGGACAAGTAAGCGATCGCCGCTGATGCGCGCCGTTTCCCCGCGGAGCAGGACGCGCGGACTGGCCAGCGAGAGGCCCGCGCGACAACGCAGGCAGGTCTACCCCTCGCCACGGGCCGCGCAAGGGTGCTCGCGTCCATGACCAAGCGCCGCCCGATCGGTGGGAGTGCCGACGACAGTGTCTGGTCCGATCTTCACAGTTCGCGACGGTCAAAGCTCGCCACTGCAGCGAACAGGACGATCAGAAACCAGCAGGCCACCCACAGTAGATACGCCGGGGAAGGTGCTCCTTGGGCAAAGAACGGATCTTGCCTTCCTCCTTCGGCGAGGTGTTGGGCAATGAGTGAGGGCGGCTGCAGGTAGTAGATGGCGGCGTGCCACAGCCCGTCGGTGGGCAGCAACAAGCGTCCGATCTGCCCGACAGTTCGAAGTGCAGCGACGTTGAGCGCGCTGCCGAGCGTGCCCACCACGCCGGCGAGCCATCCGGCGCCAAAGACGGCCACGCCGACGACGCCCGCGGCGATCACCGGCACCCTTGTGCTCAAGAGCAGCGCCAGGGTCAGCAGGAGCGCCCCTTCGGCGAACAGGTACACGGTGACGAGCACAGGGTTTGGTGGAACGAATCCGCTTGCCCAGTCGACCACGCCGAACTCGAGCGCGCAGACGGCGGCGGCGTATAGGGCGAGCAGTGCGGCGAGGCCGAGCCACTTCCCGATCAGCACTTCGGTGCGGCGGATCGGGCGGGTCACGATCGTGATCAGCACACCGGACTCGATCTCAGAGGAGATCGATGGAGAGGCGATCGCCGACGCGCTTAGGGCGATCACGAAGCTGAACATGAACATGAACAGGATCAGCGCCTGAGGAACCGCGATGTTGGTCTCGCCGGAGGTGAGGCTGTGCGTATGGCTCAGGCGGTCAAATCCCCACGCGCTCAGGCCGACGATGACGGTGGTGATCGCGATGAAGGCCAGCAGCAGGCGCCGTCGCACCGCCTCTCTGATCGTGAGCGCGGCGATTGTCAAGGTCGGGTTCATCTTCGTCCCAGCAGTTCGAGAAAGCGGGCTTCCAGAGTCTCGTGCTCGGGGATCACGGCCTGGATTTGGCCGCCCTGTGCGACGAGCTCGCCGACGAGGTCTGCGATGCGCGACGGGTCGATGCCATCGACCACGAGCCACTCGTCCTGGCGGTGCCACTGACCGAACCGGCCGAGCGCGCTCCACCAGTTCTCGCCGAGGCCGCCCACCTTGAGTCGCACCCTGCTGTGGCGTCCGAGCAGCTCGTCGAGACTGCCGGTAGCGATCGTCGTTCCGTGATCGATGACCGCTACGCGATCGCATACTTGCTCGGCCTCTTCGAGCAGGTGCGTGTTGAGGAACACCGTGGAACCGCGCTCGCGCAGCCCGCGAATGATCTCGCGCACATCGTGACGTCCGACGGGGTCAAGCGCGCTTGTGGGCTCGTCGAGCACGACCAGCGCGGGGGTCCCGAGCAGGGCCACGCCGAGCCCGAGGCGCTGTTGCATTCCCTTTGAGAAGGTCCCGACCCGGTCATCGCCGCGGTCGAGCAGACCGACCGTCTCCAAGGCCGCGCGGACTTCCTGTGCCCACGCCGGCTTGGGCACCCCCAGGAGACGGCAGTGAAGGCCGAGCACCTCGCGGGCGGTCAGCAGGGCCTGGAAGCGAAACAGCTCTGGCAGATATCCGATCTGCCGTCGCGTCTCGCGGTTACCCACGGGCGCGCCCAGCACAAGCGCCTGGCCTCCGGTGGGACGCGCGAGTCCGAGGAGGAGTTTGACCATAGTGGTCTTGCCTGCACCGTTGGGGCCGAGGAAGCCGAACACCTCTCCACGCCGCACTGTCATAGAGAGCGAGTTCACGGCGATCGTGTCGCCGAAGCGCTTGGTCAGCCCCACCACATGGATCGCAGGCGATGCCGGCGGCTCGCGCAGCGCGGTCGCCGCTCGCGGGGGAGCGGGCTGCGTCCAGAGGCCGTGCGGGGCGATTGGTGGCCGCCCGCTCGTCCACGTCTATCGCGGATCTCTCACCCGAGTTGGTTCGCGACATTGAGCACATCTCGCGAGTCGAGGATTCCGGCGACGATATGGAGGGTGCCTTGGCCGTCCTCCCACACCACCCCGGCCGCCGCATTTGAGGCGTCGGTCAGGAGGATGCCCGGCCACCCACCCACCCGTACCGAGCGTGTCGAGGCGCCGGACGGGACGGGCACGGGCAGGGTCGTCCGCAAGTCACCGAGCAGGCGAATCTGCTCGGCCAGCTGCGGCGGGATGCCGGGCTGGCCCAGCAGGAACGCTTCGATCTCGCTCAGGCTCGCACCCGTCGACTGCGCCGTCGGACGGCGCATCGTCGCCACCGCAAGCGTCGGCACGTCGGGACCACTCGACGCTCCGTATTGCGCGAACACGGCCGGTCCCACGTCGACGGTCACAGAGCTTCCCGCCAGAGCCGCGGCTTTGGAGTTGAAGATCACGGTGGCGTTCCCACGGGGCTGAACGATCAACTGCTCGACGGCACCCACGCCCGCCGGAACGTGGGCGGGCAGAGAGACCCCAAAGCCGGCCTCCGCGGCAGCCTGGGCAAGCGATGACGCCGGATGGGCGGTGCTTGAGGACCATGTGAGGGTGCCGAACCGCAGCGCGGTCGATCCACGCGGGGTGGAGAAGCCCCCAAGCGCATGGCTTTCGCCCAGCCCGGTGATGGCCGCGATCGCCCGCACATCGCTCTGGCTCAATGAGACCGGGGCGACGTGGGTCGGCGCGAAAATCGTGGTCAGCGTCGCCGCCGCAGCGGTGCCCGCAACCAGGATCCCGACGAGGCCGATGGCCAGCCCGGTTCGCAGCGACACGCTCGGGAACGACCGACGTCGCGCGGGCACACGCATCGGCTGGCGAAGCCGGACCGGCCCGTCCGCCCGCGGGTCCTCAAGCTCACGCTGCAGGCGAGACCACGCAATGTCGATGTCGGGAACGAGCTGCGGGGCGGACAACAGCTGCGCCGCGCGCTCGGTGTCGTGGGCGATATGGGTCCGGCGGGCGCTGCAACGCCCGCAGCTGGCCAGATGTTCGGTGACCCGGTCCGGAACGGCCAACGGCTCGTCGTCGAGCCGCCGAAGCGCCCCGTCAGAAATGTGTCCCACGGTCCATCTCCTTTCGAAGCGCAGACTCCGCGCGTCTAAGCAGAGTCCCCACCTGTCCAACCTGCACGCCGAGCGCCTCGGCAATCTCCCCGTAGCTCATGCCGCCGTGGCGCATAACCAAGACTGCGGACGAGCGCCGGGGCAGGCGACGCAGCACGCGGCGTACGCTTGCCCGTCGTTCTCGATCAAGCACCGTGTCCTCGACGCTGGGCGGGGGAGTCACGACCGGCACCAGGAGCTGGCGCTTCTCGCGGCGTCTTTCCCCCCGAAGCGCGTTAAGCGCCGTGTGCACCGCGGCGACCCGTACCCATCCGGCAGCCTGCTCATAGTCGCCCGGGAAACGCCGATAGGCAGCCAGGAAGACCTCCTGGGCCACGTCCTGAGCGCCCTGCGAATCGTCGACCACGCTCTGCGCTAGGCGCACGACTGCCGCATAGTGCTCGCGAAAAAAGGACTCAAAGGCCGCCATCCCAGAGCCGTCATCGGGACATTCCGACCGCTCGCTATGTCGCGCCTGCAAACCCATCACACCTACTAAGCACCGCCGCACCCCCAAATGTGACACTTCGGCGCCTGCCACGCGTCAACCCGGGGCCGCGTGCATCGAGCCACGTCGACCGACGGGCGTGCCGCTGGGGCCCGGCGAGGCGACCCGGATCGCCTGGACGAGGCCGGCCGGGTCACCCCCGCTGAGCAGGAAGCCGCTGGCGCCGGCGTCAGACGCCCCGAAGACGTATTCGTCAAGCTCAACGGTCCCCAGAACCCGCGCGTGTGACTTACGCGAGGTTCGGATCGGTCGTGATGCGACGCGTGGCCTCGATTCCGTCCATCTCAGGCTCCGGATGTCGATCACGACCACGTCGGGCCGCTGCGTTCGAACCAGTTCGAGGGCTTCGCTTCCGGTCGCGGCCTCGCCGACAACGTCGACGTGGACGCCGGAGTCGATCGGGCCTTCCCAGCGCCGACCGCCGGACGAGGACGCCGCCTTGTCGCCGCTCCAATCGCGCTCGGCGCAGCGGATCCGGCGATTGCACCCGTGGCAGAGCACTCGTCAGCGTCGGCGCCCCGTGACGCGTCCTACGTCGGGGAAAGCGCTCGTCGTGAGGGTCTGTGCCTATGGCCGGAAGCGCTCGTCCGAATGCGATGCCGACGGGCAGGTCGGGCACCTGAGTCGTCGCGTACCCGCCGGCGTGGCCGCGGCGTCATGCGATCCGCGCGAGGTCTGCGCGGAGCGATTGACAGCTCGTCTCGGCGTGTGCGGCACGCGCCCCAGACGCACCAAGCGCTGGGCGTCCCCCGCGGGCGTGGTCGGGCGGCATCGTCGTAAGTCGTGGGCGTGTGCTTGGGGTCACGAACAGAATCTTCGAGGGCAGGAACGGAATTCTTGGGGGTGGAGTTTGGGGGTTGCCCTGATGCCTTGCGGGCGTGCAGGGAGGAAGCTGTCGCTTGTCCCGAATCGAAATCGGGTGCGTGGCTGAGCGGGGTAAGTGATCGAGAGGACCGTGATGACTAGGGAGGGTGTCGCCGGATTTTGGGCTGGGATGATTCTGGCTGCAGCGGTGGTGGGGTCGCTGACCTCTGTCGGCGGCTCGGAGTCGGTGATCGTGTGGCTCGATGTGCGCGTCCGCAGCGCGCCCGTGCCCAAGGTGCTCGACCACCGGTTGGTGGCGTCGTTTGTGTCACCACCGCTCGGTGCGCCGGCGTCGATCAGCGAGGAGCTCACCCGCGTCCAGACGATGCACCATCGACCGGTGGTGCTCGGCTCGCCGGTCGGTGGTAAGCGGCGCGGACGGGCGCTCCGGCGCCCGCGAGTAGAGCTGTTAGCGCGCCGCCGATCCTGCCGCCGGCGCCCATCACGAGGATCGGACCCTTAACTCTCAACTGGCATCGCCTCGAGGTCGCCCCCGACAGGCAAGCCGAAACCACCACGCCATCGCTCCCTGCTTTCCCTGTGACCTAGGCCGCTAACAGCGCTTGCTCGCAGCTTTGTGTCTTGACGAGACTGTCCGGTCTTCTGTGTGTGAGGCCGAGGCTGGTGATGGGTGTTAGTCGGGGATTCGGTCTTCGAAGTGGATCTTGAGGGCTGCGTGCGGGGCTGTCCAGGTCCGGTTGCGTTGCCACTTGACGTCGGCTCTGATCATCGCGAGGTAGATCAGCTTGGTGGCGGCCTGCTCGTCGGGGAAGTGCCCGCGGGTCTTGATCGCTTTGCGGACCTGACGGTGCAGCCCTTCGATCGCGTTTGTCGTGTAGACCGCCCGCGCAGTTCGTCGGGCAGGCTGAGGAACGGGATGACGTTCTCCCAGGCCGGCCCGCCAGGCCTGGCGACCGTTGCGGGTAGCTGCGCGCCCCACTCGTCGTCGAAGCGGTCGAGTTCGGTCAGGGCGTCGTCGGCGTTGGCGGCGGTGTAGATCGGTCGCAGCGCGGTCGCGACCTTCTTCTTGTCGCGGTAGTTGACGTAGCGCAGTCCGGCGCGGATGAGATGCACGATGCAGGTCTGCACCCACGCCTGCGGGAACGTCGCCTCGATCGCCTCCGGGAAGCCCTTCAGACCGTCCACGCAGCAGATCAGCACATCCTGGACGCCGCGGCGCTTGAGGTCGTTGAGCACCGCCAGCCAGAACTTCGCGCCCTCGGTCTCCTGCCACCAAAGCCCCAGGACCTCACGGTCGCCGTCGCAGGTCACCCCGACGGCGGTGTAACACGCCCGGTTCTGCACCGATCGGTCCTCGCGGACCTTGACCATCATCGCGTCCAGATAGACGATCGGATAGACCTGCTCCAGCGGCCGCGAGCGCCACGCCCCAACGTCCTCCAAGACGGCGTCGGTGATCCGCGATTGCGAAAGTGAGGGTCGTGCGGGGGAACGCGGGGCGGCTGGTCAGACCGCCCGCGCTCTGCCTGTGCAACCGCCGGAACAGAAGATGCCGGCGGTGTCAGTCCGACTCATCGCGTGCGCGCCCGTAGCGCTCGTAGATCACGCGCGAGCCGAACGTCCTGGTCTCGCTCAGGTCGAGCGGAACGTGCTTAGTGACCGGCGGCCGGAGCGGCGTGCCGCCGCCGACGAGGACCGGGTTGCGGAAGATGTGCAGCTCGTCGACGAGGCCGAGCTCGATCGCTCCCGCGGCCAGGCCGGCGCCGCCGATCTGCACGTCCTTGTCGGTCGCGTCGAGCGCCGCGGCGACCTCCTCGGCCAGTGGCGCCTCGGCGAGGCGGGCGTTGCCCTGGACGCGGTCGAGCGTCCCTTCCGTACGCAGCACCCGCTTGGCGTGGTGGTCAACCGGCCCTCGGTGTGGTCTGACCGATGATTCCTCCCCGCCGTGCTGGTCTGTACGCCGAATACCGACTCACGGGAGGGTGACGCCATGCGGAAACTGACCTTTGCCATGAACCTGAGCCTGGACGGCTATATCGCCGCGTCCGGCGACGACCTCGGCTGGAGCGTGCCGAGCGACGAACTGTTCCAGTGGTGGTCCGACCGGGTGGGGGCGACAGGCCTGGCGCTGTACGGGCGCAAGCTGTGGGAGACGATGAGCGCCCACTGGCCGACCGCCGACCAGCAGCCGGGCGCCACACCGGCGGAGATCGAGTTCGCCCGCCGCTGGCGGGACATGCCGAAGGTGGTGTTCTCCTCGACGGCCAGCACGGTCGACTGGAACACCCGTCTGGTCACCGGCGACGCGGTCACCGAGATCACCAGGCTCAAGGCCGATGGCGGCGGCCCCATGGACATCGGCGGTGCCACACTCGCCGCGGCGGCTATGCGGGCCGGGCTGATCGACGAGTACGCGATCGTCACCCATCCGGTCCTGGTGGGCGGCGGCACACCGTTCTTCACGGCCCTGGACAACTGGGTGAACCTGACCCTGGTGGAGACCCGGACGTTTCCCGACGGCGTGGTCCTGACCAGGTACGAGACCAGGCGCTGAGTGCCCGCCATCGGATCGACGCGGGCTTCCGGCCGATCAGCTCACCAGCGCGATGTCCCCGGCGCGCCTTTGAAGGGGCCGATGAGCCCAGCGCTGATCCACCCGCCGTAGAAGTCGCCCTCCTGCGCTAAGACGCGCTGCTCGTCGAGCCAGGCCGCATCGGCCCGGCCGGGGTAAAAGGCGAAATGGCCCTTGAGCGCGTCGTACCCGGGGGAGGGCTCGGGGTATGTCCAGGCCACGGCCTCGTAACGTCGGTTGCTGATGAGGGCGTCGAGGTAGCGGGCCGTGCCCTTGAACTCGCAGTAGGTGGAGCGCCGTCGGCTCGGCACCAGGAGGTCCACCCGCACGTCATCCCGCGGGACGTAGATTGTCGGCGGGTGGCTGGTCTCGAGCACTCGCAGGGCGCGGTTCGAGTCGGCGAGCGTCTGGCCGGCGAAATCGACGCGGACGTGACGCCGGCAGGGCTCGACGGCCGGCGGGCGCGGATAGTCCCAGACGTTCTCTACGGCCATCTCACCTCCTTGGGATCTCGGGCACTGGCGCTGCCGCGATCTCGGCGTCGCGCGGATGCGGAGCCTGTCGGGGTCGGGCCAGCGTGCTCGGCCACCACACGCGCCCGCCCGCGTCGAGCACGAGCGCGGGCACGAGCACCGATCGCACGACGAAGGTGTCGAGCAGGACGCCGAAGGCGATCGTGAAGCCAAGCTCGGTGAGCGTCTTGAGCGGCAACGTCGCCAGCATCGTGAAGGTTCCGGCGAGGACGATGCCGGCGGAAGTGATGACGCCGCCGGTGACTGCCAAGCCTCGCAGCATCCCGTCGCGAGCGCCGCGGCGCAGCGTCTCCTCTCGAGTGCGCGCCATTAGGAAAATGTTGTAGTCGACCCCGAGCGCGACGAGGAATATGAAGGCAAGCAGGGGCAGCGTCGACGTTTCGCCCGGATAGCCGAACACGTGGTTGAAGATCACCGCGGAGATGCCGAGGGCGGCGCCGAAGGAGAGGATTACGGTGGCTACCAGCAGCAGCGGCAACGTCACGGCGCGGAGCAGCAGGACGAGGATCAGGAAAACGACGATCAGCACGATCGGGACGATCACCCGGTTGTCGCGGGCCGCCGCGACGTCGAAGTCCTTATGCTGTGCGGTCGGCCCGCCCACAATTGCCGTCGGGCTTGCGGCGTGTGCCGCGGCGCGCACGCGCGGTATCAGGTTCTCGGCCTCGGTTGAGTATGGATCCGGCTTGAGGATGGCCGAGAACCTCGCTCCGGGTCTTCCGAGCTCGGTGGCCCCCACGGCGGCCACGCCTGGCACGGCCCGGATTGCCTGCTCTACGGCCGGTAGCGCAGCGACGTCGCGGACGACGACGTCGGTGGGGGCGTTGGACCCGGCCGGGAAGGCCTCGGCGATCAGCTGCTGGCCCTGGACAGACTCCACGGCGCCCCGGAAGTCCTGGGTGTTGGTCAGTTCGCTGGAGAAGCTCGTGACCCCCAGACAACTGACCCCGAGAAGGAGTGCCGTGGTAACCCAGACGCGGCGGGGACGGGCGGCAACGCGTTCCCCGACTCGCCGCCAGAACCCGTGCGTTTCGTCCGCGCCCTCCGAGCCGAAGCGCGGGATGAAGGGCCAGAACGCGCGGCGCCCGCCGATGACCAAGCCGGCCGGAAGCAGTGTGAGCATCGCGAGCATGGCCAGCGCCACGCCCATGGCTCCGATCGGCCCCAGGCCACTCGTGCCGTTGACCTCGGCTAGCGACAGACAGAGCAGCGCGACGATCACAGTCGAGCCTGACGCCACCACGGCTGGTCCAGCCCGCCGCAGGGCTTGGCGCATCGCCTGCACCGACGACGAGTGGCGGCGCAGCTCCTCGCGGTAGCGGGCGACGAGCAGCAGCGCGTAATCGGTGCCGGCACCGAATACGAGCACGGGCAGGACGCCGGCGCTCTGGCCGTTGACGGTCACGCCGGCCTCGACGATTGCCCAGCCGCAGAACCGGGAGAAGGCCTCCGCCATCAGCACGCTGAACAGCGGGATGAACCAGAATATGGGCGAGCGATAGATGATGATCAGCAGCACGAACACGAGCCCAGCGGTGGCAACGAGGAGGGTGCCGTTGATCGAGGAGAAGACGTTGACCGCGTCGCGGGAGAACCCGGCCGGTCCGGAGACCTTTACTGTCAGGCCGCGTGATCGCAGGGGCGCCACCCGGCTCTCGACCTGCGCAACCGAGGACTTGAGCAGCGTCTCATCGCCGCGGGGATTGAGGTTGACGATCAGCAGCGCCGTGGTGTGATCCGCCGAAACCCGGACGAGCACGGCGCGGGAGCCGGTGACCGGGGGAGCCGCGGCCAGCGAGGCGCGAACTCCCTTGATCGCGGCGAGATCCCGAGCCGAGAGCCCGTCGGCGCGGCGAACGACTGTCACCGCCGTGAAGCGCTCGCCGGACGGAAACCGTTTGGCCAACGTCAGCTCCTTCACGGACTCCGAAGAGCCGGGCAAAAACGACGATTCCTCGTTCTTCTGGATGTTCTGGAAGCGCTGTGCGAACGAGCCGCCAAGGCCGCCGAAGACCAGCCATACCAGGACGATCCCGGTCCGGGCGGCTCGCGACGCGAACAGGCGCTCGAGAAACCTCATGCGGGCACCATGTCCAGGTCTCCGGCCACTGCCCGGCGCAGCGCCTCCTCGAACCCCGCCGGCACGACGTCGAACAGCTCCATCCCCGAGGGATCGCTGACCACGGTCGGCGTCGCCAGGCCCTCGATCAACGGCCTGGCCACGCCCGGATCGACGGGCGTGACCAGGCCGATCCACAGGGAGGAGAGCCACGGAGTGATCAGCGGCACCGGGATCCGGGGGCGGCACGGGAGTCCGAGGACCTCGGCCATCCGGTCGAGCATCTCGGCGTAGGTGAGCACGTCCGGACCGCCGATCTGAATCTCGCGGCCCACCGATGCATCCACCTCGAGCGCTTTCGCCAGGTAGCTCAGGGTGTCGGCGACGGCGATCGGCTGGGTCGGGTTCTGCAGCCAAGCCGGCGCGATCATCGCGGGTAGCCGCTGGACCAGGTATCGCAGCGTCCGGTATGACTCGCTCTGCGGGCCGACGACCATCCCGGCGCGAAAATAGGTCAGTGGCGGCCCGTGGTGGCGGAGCCGCAGCGCCGTCTCGTGGCGGCTGCGGAGATGCTCGGAGTGAGGACGGTCGCCTAGCCCACCGAGGTAGATGACCCGCTCGATCCCCTCGTCCCGAGCCATCCGGGCAAAGCTCGCGGCCGCCGCGCGCTCCCGCGGCGCGAAATCCCGGGGGCTTCCCCGGCCCATTGAGTGGATGAGGTAGTAGGCAGCGTCGATTCCGCGCCCCGCCCCGCGAAGTGTCTCGGGCCGCAGCACGTCACCCACATGCAGCTCGAGGCCGGCTTGCTCGAGCGCCTGCGCGCGGCTGCCGGCAGCGCCTCGGACCAGGCAACGCACGCCGTAGCCGTCGGCGGCCAGCCGGGCCGCAAGCATGCCGCCGATGAACCCGGTGGCGCCGGTGATCAGGACGCGGCCGCTCATGCCGCGGCTTCGACCGCCCCGTCGGTGGGACGTCCCAGTACAGCGCGCAGGCCGCCCAGCGCACGGTCACCGACCCGATTGAAGGCGAGGGCGAGGAGCGGATCGGCCACCCTAAGCAAGCCCTTCAGCCTGAGCTCTGCGTCGTAGGTGACCCGCGTCCCGGTGGCGACCGTGTCGAAGGTGATGCGGTCATGCGAGACGACGGCCTCGTTCTCGCCCACGAACGTGACCGCGCTCGGCGGCTCGTACTCGACGACCCGGTAGGTGAGCGGTGTCTTTCGCCCCAGGAACTTGGCCACGAGGCGAAACTCGGTCCCTCTGCCGACGGCGCCGGCGCCGGCGCGCTTGGCCTCCACGACGCCAGGATCCCATTCGGCGCTCGTGGAGAAGTCGCTCAGGTATGCGAACGCCTGCTCCGGCATCCACTGGGTCTCAATGCTGGCTCGGTATCGCGCCATGCCTATCCCTCACTTTGAACTGGTTGAACTCGGGGCCACACACTCCGCCCACAGACGGTGCCGGTCCGCCTCGGTTTCTCGGGTTCCCGGCAGGAGGTGGGTGGGTCGGCGCCGGCGGTCGTGCCAGAACCCGCCCGAGGTGTCCGCCGCCTCCGCGGCAGCTCCCAGCCAGACGATCGTGTCGGCGCCCTGACCCGGGCTGCGCAGCAGCGGTCGGGTCACACGGTGAAAGCGGGGGAGCGAGGACTGGACTCCGGCTGTGTCGGCCCAGCCCGGGTGCATGGCGTGCACGGTGACGCCGGTGCCGGCGAGTCGCCGCGCCCACATCTCGGTCAGGACCACCTCGGCGCGCTTGGTCCTCGCGTAAACGGTAGGCCCGTCGAACTCTCCCCGCTCGCTCTGCAGATCGTCGGCCCGGAGCTTCTGGGTGTACATGCCGCCGGAGGACACGTTAATGACCCGGGAGGGAGCGCTGCGCTCGAGCACACCGGTCAGCAGTTGGGTGAGCAGGAACGGACCGACCACGTTGGTGGCGAGCGTGAGCTCGATCCCGTCAGCCGACAGCTCCCGCTCCTGGGTGAGGACGCCGGCGTTGTTGATCAGGCAGTCGAGACGTGGCGCCTCGGCGACGAAGCGCTCGGCGAACTGGCGCACCGACTCCAGGCGGCTGAGGTCGCACAATTCGACGTGGACGTCCGCGTCGCTTCGATGCTCCAGGATTTTCGCCCGGGCGGTCTCGCCGCGTGCGCGGTTGCGGACGGCCAGCCAGACAGAAGCCCCGAGTCTGGCGAAGCCGTCCGCCGCCGCTAGCCCGATGCCCGAAGACGCGCCGGTGATCAACACCACCTTGCCCTCCATCCGCGCCAAAGGCCTCCAGCCGCGGCGGCGAATCCGGTAGCCGACGTTCGTGTAGCCACCGACCACCGAGAGGTCGAGTGCGGCATCGAGCAGCGAGCTGGTCATGGGATCAGCGCGGGATCAGGACTCGGTTGATGACGTGAATGACGCCATTGGAGGCCGCGATGTTCGTCTTGATCACGCGTACCCCTCCGACCGTGACGACCCCGTTCTTCACCCGCACCGTCAGCGACTGCCCGTTGAGCGTCTTGACGGAGTGGCGCTTGACGAGCTGGGCCGCGGTGATCTTGCCCTTGACCACGTGGTAGAGCAGGACCGCGCGCAGCTTATTGCGGTCGTGGGCCAGCGCCGCCAAGGTCGCCTTGGGCACCTTCGCGAACGCCGCGTCTGTCGGCGCGAATACGGTCAGCGGGCCCTTGCCCTCGAGCGCGCCGGCCAGCCCAGCCTGCTTGGCCAGCTTGAGCAGCGTCTTGAACTGACCTGCTCCGGCGGCGGTTTGAACGATGTTGCCCTCGCGGTGCGTCACCGCTCCGGCCGCCGGTACCAGCGCCGCCACCGAAACGGCGGCGATGGCCACTAGCGCGATGTAGCGCTTGATTGCATTCACCTTTGTTGCTCCTTTCAAATGCGTGCTGGTAGCAGCACGCGGTCGATGACATGGATGACCCCGTTTGAGGCTTGGATGTCGCTCGCGACGAGGCGGGCACCATCAATCCGCATCGCGCCGTTGTTCGCGATCGCCAAGGCCTCGCCCTGAAGGGTCTCGGCGGACATCCGGCGGGCGATATCGGCCGCCGTCATCCGTCCCGGCACGAGGTGATAGTTGATGACGTCGGCGAGCGTTTCGGGAGCCGCCAGCAACGAGTCGACGGCGCCGAACGGAAGCTTCGCGAACGCTTCATCGCTCGGCGCGAGGACGGTGTAAGGACCCTCGTGCTCCAGCACGTCGCTCAGGCCCGCCCGGTCGATGGCGGCGACCAGTGTGTCGAGGCTTCCCGCGGCTTGCGCCGTCTGGAGGATGCTTACCGCGCTCTGGGGTGGCGGCGGCTCGCGGTCGGCCGCCCGGCGGGCCGCCGCGTCGCGGCCGTCGAGAATCGCGGCGTACACGAGCAGCGCCATGGCCGCCGCGACGATTAGCGTGACGAGGACGCCGACTGTGAAGAGGCCTGCTGCGCTCACCGCTCGCTCCGGGGGAGGACGACGGCGCCGAGCGACAGGATGGAGGGGACCCACAGCCCGACGAAGATGCCCTGCTCATGGTGGCCGCCGAACCACAGGACGACCGAAATCACGAACGAGATGAACGCCGCCAACAGAACCAGAAACCTCGCCCCGACCTCGGGGGCAGCGCCGACCAATGAATGAACCTTCTCCACTTCCATCACCATCCTTCGACAGACTCTCTACAAGCTCTCGACAAAGGTAGCGGCTGGACCAGACTCTGTCAAGGGTTTGTAGAAGATGTGTATAGTCCCGTGCTGTGCCAGTGGGCGGCGGACATCGGATCGGGGAGTTCTCGCGTCGCGTCGGCGTCGCGCCCGAGTTGCTGCGCGCATGGGAGCAGCGCTATGGGCTCCTGCAGCCCGAGCGCACGCCCGGTGGTTTTCGCCTCTACGACGAAGAAGACGCCGAACGCGTCGCGCGCATGCGCCGGGCACTCGATGACGGCCTGTCCGCGGCCGAGGCGGCGCGCATCGCGCTCGAGGGCGCGCCATCGCCCGACAGCCCGATCGAGGACGCCCGGACGCGTTTGATGAGCGCGATCGAGTCATACGACGAAGCCGCCGTTCAGAGCGTCCTGGATGACGGACTCGCCGCCTTCGGAATCGAGGCGTTTGTCCGCGAGCTCATCCTGCCCACGCTTGCTGCCGTCGGCAGCGGTTGGGAACAGGGCAACGTCGAGATCAGCCAAGAGCATTTCGCCAGCAACTTGATCCGAGGGCGGTTGCTCGCGCTGGCCCGGCTCTGGGGGCGCGGCGGAGGACCCCTCGCGCTACTCGCCTGCGCACCGGGCGAGCAGCACGACATCAGCCTCCTCGCCTTCGGCCTCATCCTGCGCTCCCACGGCTGGCGCATCCTCTTCCTTGGCGCCGATACTCCGCTCTCGACCCTCCACGAGACCGCGAGAACGACCGCGCCAGCGATGATCGTGCTCGTCACGTTCGATACCGCGCTGGTCAAGGCGGAGGGGGTCGCTCTGCGCCGGCTGGCACGGATCGCCCCGCTGTTCCTCAGCGGTCCCGGCGCCTCCCCTGACCTGACGGGCCAGCTGCGCGTCCGGCGGCTCGACGATGACGTTATCGAGGCCGCCCACGAGGTGGCGAAGATGACGAATGAATGACTCAGCCGCCGATGATCACCAGGCGCCGTTCCTACTGCGGTCTCGCCATTGGTTGGCGCGAACGTTGACAGCTGCCTTCTCGACCGTATCGACGATTCGCCTGCTCCGAGTTTCGGGTCGCTTGGCCGCCTGAATCCACTCGAGTATCGCGCGGCGTGTGGAGCGTGGGAATGCGTCCCAGTTCTCGCGGGCGACAGGCTGGGCATCGAGGGCGCGGCGGAGATCGTCTGGTTCCTCCAAAGCCTCGACCTGGTTGAGCGCGTTCCACGTCCCGTCGAGCATTGAGCGGTGAACGGCGGCCTCGCCGGGATCGGCGAGCTCCAGCGGGTTGCGCCGTACCCCAGCCTCCTTCGGTCAGTGCCATACGAGGGACATGTCTTCCCAAGCCCGGCGAGATCGCCAGCGGGGGTAGCTTGAAAATGTCCTTGTTGTGTAGCGATGGGCAGCGGTATCGGCCCGAGTAGATCTGTCCTTGGGGGGGTGAGGAACGACGCCGAGACCCAGGCGCAGGGTCCGTCAGCGGTCCATTCACAGTCCACGCGGGAACGACCAAATTGATGACAGGTCCTGGCGTTCCGATCAGGCTCCAGCTCGGCCGCGACAGCGGTGCGCTGAGGATGAAGGCGATCGTCAGCCGCGGACCTGGCTTCCGCCGCGCACGTCCGACAATTCGCCGATGAGCACGGTCACCCGCAGAGCGCTCATGGCCTGGCTTGTCGATCACGGCTTTACCGAACTCGCCGGCAAGGCTACGAGTCATCGGCGCTTCCGCCACGAATCCGGCGTCGTGATCACGGTTCCTGGTCACGGGAGACAGAACCTCAGCCAGAAGCATGTCGGCATGATCGTGCGCCAGCTCGAGGGTGCTGGCTTCGACCGTGACACAGTGCGCCGCGATCTCAGGCCTCGATAAATGCGGGCGACTGAGTTCGTGGCCAAGGAATCGTGTGCGGCGCCGTCATCGAACGATCGCTCTCCCTCGAAGCACTCGTCTGCCCTCGAGCGAGTCGGCCATGAATGCGATCGTCGGATCGGCGGGCGAGGGACCAGGTCCGTGAGCGCCCTTCTGGCGAGTGAATTCACGCGAAGGCACTCGCCACGCGGAGACCGGCGGCTAGCGAGTCTCGGCGATTCTGCCGAGTCGGCTTGCGCCGATGCGGCACGATTCCGCGGCTGGCGCGGTTGCATGAAAGCAGGAGGCGCCGAGGCGCGAGCGATCGATGTCTATCCAGGCTGGTGTATGCATCGTCTGGTGGACGGCCCGGTGTCCGAGCGCCTAGAGTGCGACAGGCCGGGATGAACGCTGCAACTATCAGCGAGGTTCTCAGTGCGTGGGAGGCGGCCGCCCAAAGCGTCAGTCGCAATCTGCCGCCTGGCATCGTTGAACGCGGGCTTGCGTTCCTGCCGGACTCACCGGAGTGGGCGATCAGCGAGGATGCCAGCGAGCTGTTCGCGCTCACGATGGATGACGTGCTCTTCAGTCTCGGCCTTAGCTCAGACAGCGAATGGAGGCTACGCAGCCGCCCGCTGCACGCCGATCGCCTTCTCGTGCGTCTGTCGTGGAGCCAGCCCGAGCCGACCGAGACTGCCGGACTGACGTGGAACACCACCTGGATGTTCGACTACCAGGAGGAGCGCGGGCACGACGAGTGGCAACGCCTGCATGGTTCCGTTATCCGCGACGCGAAAGGAGCCGAACGCGTCGATGCGCGCGAGCGGTTTGCCAGGGCCATCGCGACGCGAGCTGGGTGGGCACGACCCGTCTGAGCCGGCAAGGCGCAATCGGTCCTGGTGCGTCCATTCGCCGGGGCCGGCGACCTCGCCGCCAGCTCGACAGTTTCGCTTGGTCCCCGCAGCAGCGCTCCGTGCCAAGGGTGCTGCGCCATCAGCCGCGGAGGATTGCCTGGTGGCGCGTCGGCTCACCGGGCACGAGCGCAACGCGCGAAACGCGCTCGTGACAGCCGCCGCGAGCCGAAGGCTGTGCTCGCCTTTGGTCAGGGGACGATCGACGGGTCAACCATCGTCCGAGGGAGGACGCATGCCATCCACCATGCAGCTGGACACCTGCGGTCGGCGCCGCTCGCCCGCAACCCTGCCCAGCTTTCACCAGGGTCGCCCGCCGCGCAACAAGGGCCAGCGCTACCCGGCCGACCCGCCGACCGTCGAGGAAATCATCGCCGTGATGCACGCCGCCGGCAACGACAATGACGCGGTCCGGCTCCGTGGGCTGATCGTCGTGCTCTGGCGTGCCGGCCTGCGCATCAGCGAAGCGCTGGCCCTAAATGAGCGCGACCTTGACCTGAACCGCGGCGCGATCCGGGTCCGCCATGGCAAAGGCGGTAAGCGCCGCGAGGTCGGGATCGACCGATGGGCATGGGAGCAGCTGACCCCAGTCGGCATGCTCGGCGGCGAGCCTGGCGGTGTGTTCCGGCGCCTCAGCTCGCCGCGCGTGCGTCTCCGCTAGGCGCCGGCGCAGATCCCCGAGATCTGGTGACAACGGCTGCCGCCCGGTGTCTGACGGTTCGTCCACGTGTCGCCAGGCCCGACACCGGCTTGGAGATTTCCGCTTTGGGCCGGCAAGCTCACCGACAGCAGTCGAGCCCGCGCAGCCCGTGGGCCACAGACGAGCAGCGCGCGACGACCGTCCAAACGCGCCCGGCATGTTCACGCTCCGGGGTCGGGCCGAAAGGCGAGCCGGGCTCCTCCTCCTATTCGCGCGGCAGGCGAAGGGGGTGGCGGTCGCCTCGCGGGGCAGCATGCACCGGCGTAGGCTCGCTGAGACACAGAATGGAGGTGGACGGAGATGTCCAGCGATGCGCCGACCGGGGCGGACCACACCTCGCCAGCGCCGATGGCACCGGAAAACCTTGCTGAAGCCTCACGCCAGCTGCTTGAGCAGAGCTTCAACGACGGCAAGTTTGAGTTGGCCGACCAGTTGATCGCAGCGGACGCGGTCAACCACGATCGGCCGAGCCGGCTGAGCTTCGTGCGCTCCGCGGACCCGAGGTGCTCAAGCGCACGGTGAGCCTGTATCGCACGGCTTTTCCCGATGTGCGCATCACCGTCGATGACGTGATCGCGGCCGGCGACAAGGTCGTGTTGCGTTGGCATAGCGATGGCACGCACCGTGGCGAGCTCGCGAGCCTCGCACCGACCGGCGCGCATGGGTCGGTGACCGGCATCAGCATCGACCAGGGGAAGGATGGCAAGGTGGTCGAGACCTGGACGGAATGGGACAACCTTGGTCTCGCCCGCCAGCTCGGCGCCGCGCCACCCGAGGGTAGCTTCGGAGAGAAGCTCGGGATGGGCGTGCAACGCCTCATGGCCCACTGGATGCGCAAGAAGAACCAGCCCTAGATCAGACACCTTCGGCTGAGCTCCTAGTCAGTTGGCGGCCGCGGGCCCGACCAGCATCCCGGATCGCCTAAGCGGGCTCCGCATAGGCACTGGCTGCCGCGGTCGGCGACGGTGCAATCCCGGGCCGACTTGCGCAATGCGCGACGACCGACGTGAGCCTGTCACTGCTGGATCCACGAAGACCGGGGCAGGTCCACCGTGCCTGGGTTGTGCGGCGGCGACTTTGCAGAAGCGAAGAGGTGTCGTGCAGGTCGTTGTTGGCACTCGGATTCACGCGGTGGCGAGCGCGTCGGCTCCGCTCTGCTCGAGTTCGATCAAGGCGTCGGTGCATAGGCACAGGGGAGCACGCGGAGTTGCATTCGCCGTCGGCCGCCGCCCTCCCATCCGCGCGGAGAAAGACGACGATCGGTGTGGGGCTTTCGTGCTCGTGTTGAACTGAAAGCAGGTCGTCAAGCGGCTTGGGTGCGAGCGGTTTGGCTGTCGGGACTGGACCTGCCCCGTGGAACTGGCTTTCCACCGGGTGTCGACTGCCTGCATCTGAAGCCCGCCGCAGCACGATCGGCGGAAGCCGGGGCTAAATTAGCCGTCCGCGGTTACTAGGAGAGTTTGGCGAAACGTGGCCACGCGATCACGGGTCGGGTTTCCGCATTCGTTCCCTAGCGCTGCGGAAAGCGTGCGTGGGCGTCGATCCGATTTGACGCCGATTGCGGTAATGCCCAAGGAACCGCGGACCATAGGACAGCCGCCGCGCGACCGCTCGCCGTAACCTTGCCATGCGTCAGCGAGCGTACTCCTCACGCCGGTGAGCTAAGGGCTTACGCGCTGATGGCCGGTGAAAGCGCGATGATGGGAGGGTGGAAGACCGTAAGGACGAGAGCGAGCGTTACCAGAAGATCATCCGGCGCGCCAAAAGCGTTCGTGAGCGCGCTGCCGAGTCGCTAAGACGGTCTCGCGCGCGAGACCTCGGGGAACAGGCTGACGGCGCTAAAAAGGGGCCAAGGTTTCGGCGGAAGGATTGACTACGCCGCGGCACCGCGCGACCTAACCCAAGACACAGCACCTCTGGCACTGGGCATGGGTCCTAGTTTCGGCGCACATTTGCAACGATGCCAGTAGGTTCGGTCGGCCAGCAATACGTACTGAGACGGCCTCAGCGCCAGCGTCGAATGGTCCTAGCAGGCCCAAAGAAGCGGGCGATTGCGGATCGTTAAGCGAGACTCGCGGCTCGCCCCCGAGTCGTTCCCCTGGAGCCACAGGACGAATGGGTTGACCCCGCCGAGTCTCGATCATTGGCCCCCAGAACCTCGCGCTTCTGCGCGAATCGCACGGCTATGCTCGGACGAACCAAGTCGGGAGTGAGCATGGCCTTTGCAGTCGGCAAGCGTGTCGTAGCTGAGTCTGAGTCGATCGTCCGTCGACCGCGCTCGGGTGTGGTTGAGGAAGTGCTCCGTGGCGATCCCTCGCCTCGCTATCGGATCCGCTGGGACGACGGCCACGAGAGCATCTACACGCCCGCAAGCGGCGCCCTGCGAGCCGAGCCCCGCCCCAAGCGCCAACGCCAGGCGCCACGGAAACGCTGAGCAACCTGAGCTCGCCGCCTGGGCGATCCGGTGCTCGCGAGTTGTGCGGCTATCGGTGCGGCCACGGTCGTCCGCGCCGTCGGTGTGCGGCGGGTGCGTCCCGCGGCTCTGAATCGAGTAGGCGCACCCCGACCAGCCGCCCGTGGTCATAGAAGTGCCGCGTCGGCTGCAAAGCAGAATCCACGCCGGGCTCGCTTGTGCCAATCCCCGCGTTCGGATTCCGTCGCCGCTCCGAAGCGTGCTTCGGACATTTGGAATGGCTCGGAAATGATCGCTCAGGTCGGCAGACTAGCCGCCATGGACGACCACATCGAACGAGTTGCCGAGCTGCTTGACGAGGCCGGCGAGACCCACCATCTCGTGTATCGAATCGTTGATGGTGACGAGTCCGGATTGGGCGTCGTGGTACGCCGACTGGGTGCACGACCTATCCGAGCTTCCGCAGATTCTCGGAGTCGCTCCGATTCGGAGCGAGCTCGTCTGGCTTCTCGTCACGCTCGATAAGGAGTACACGAAGGCAGACCCGAGCACGCCATGGCCGCAGTGGTATGCCGAGCGGATGCTCGAACATTTCGCAACGCCGCCGAGCCAATGGGTAGCCGCGGCAGCGAGTCTCAGATCCCGAAGCGCTGCGAACACGGCCGCGTCGAACCAGACGACTCCGGTCACGCGATAGCAAGCGGCCTATGGGACACGTCCGTCAGGTTGCGAGCGCCTGACTCACACCTGACCACAGCGCGGCGTCAACCGCGCGGCACTGATGCTGGTCGTCCCAGCCGAGCGCGAGGGTTGGCAGCCGGTCGAGAGTGCCGCAACAGGCGAAACCGAGAACGCAGCCGACTGCGGAGCGAGTGTCACGCCGCGGCTCAGAGGCATGGAGAGCGGACCTGAACCGCTCGGCGGGCAGGGGCTGGCAAGCGAGGGTTCCTCCCGCCGCCGTCGCGGTTCGTCGATGATGTGGCCGACCGCGCCGTGGTCTCGTGGCAGCGTCAGTGGGCTTCCACTGTCACCTGCTTGAGGTTGCCCGTGAATGTGAACGGGGGTTGGTAGGTCGGCGACACTGGCGTGCCCCAGTCCGCGCCGACGTCGAAGGTGTCGTCGGTGGAGAAGACGACGGGGACGGTCTTGTCGATGCGACCTTCGGCCGCGCGCTTGTCGTTGACCGACAGTGTGCCGGTGCCGCCTTTGCCCGCGCCGCCGCCGTCGTAGGCGAAGTCGAAGCGGATCGTGCAGGGGCCGTTGGGCAGCGGTTCTGTGGAGGTGATCGTGTAGCGCTCGCGGCCGAGCCAGTTGTAGTGGAAGGTCGGCTTGGCGTCCTGTACCACGAGCGCGTAGCCGCCGGTCTCGCCGCCGACGGTGACGAGGATGCCTTCGGCGTCGCCGTCGGGGTTCTCGATCTCTGCGGTGAGCGTGAACGAGCGGTTCTTGGTGTTGATGACGGCGTCTTCGGGGATCCGGACGGTGCCCGGGCGGTAGCTGGCTTTATTGCCGGAGACGAGTCCTGGCCGCTTTGCGGACAGCAGGGCGAGGACGTTGTCGGCGAGGGGGTAGACGTTGTACTTGCGGGCTTCGCGGTCAAAGAGCGCTTGTAGCTCGGCGAGTTTCTGGGGATGCTCGGTGGCGAGGTCGGTGGCGTGGCCGAAGTCGGTGGTCATGTCGTAGAGCTCCCACACGTCCTGGTCAAACGGCACCGTCGAGGCCGCGGCGGTGAGGCCGTCCTGGCCGTGGCGCGTGCCGGCCCACCAGCCGTCGTGGTAGACGGCGCGGGTGCCGGTGAGCTCGAAGTACTGGGTCGTGTGCCGATCCTCGGCTTCCGCGTCGTCGAAGGTGTAGACCATGCTCACGCCCTCCATCGGCTTCTGGTCGATGCCGTTGACGCGCGTCGGCGCGGGAACGCCGGCGCTCTGAAGGATCGTCGGGGTGATGTCGATGTGATGATGGAACTGGCGTCGGATACCGCCGTGGTCTGTGATCCGCGCCGGCCAGGACACGACGGCGGAGGTGCTACAGCCGCCGCCCGAGGTCACCCCCTTGCCGTAGGTGAACGGCGTCGCGGTGGCGTAGGCCCAGGCGGCGGGGTAGGAGCCGTGGGACTTCGGGCCGCCCAGCTCGTCGATCTGGCTGGCGACGTCGTCGAGCGATTCCGCGATCCCGTTGAAGTAGCTCAGCTTGTTCAGAGGTTCGCTCAGCCCGGCCACGGCCCGCAGCGCGTGATTGAGCCGATCGATCGAGACGACGAGCACACCTCGGTCCAAATGCTCTACCCCACGCTCCCGCACCACGCAGAGGATCGCCAGCCCTCGCCGGCGTGCCCAACGCCGGCGGCGCCGCGCAAGCCAGTCGGCCTGCGCTCGGACGCGATCAAGATGTCGTCGGTCATAAACCCGCGTCTTAGTCTCGATCGCGACCACCAGTCCGGTCGGAGCGAGCGCCACCGAATCGATATCGCCACCACCGGGCCATCGCAGCGAATGCCGCAGCTGCCAGCCCTCCGCCTGCAGCGGCGCGAGCACGCGACGGACCTCGTCCTCGGAGCCGGGCGCCGACCCGACTCCGACGAGCGAGCGAGAGCCAGTGGCGCGCGTAGAAACCCAGCCCGACGGCCGTGAGGAGCAGCAGCCCGCCGAGCGCCGCCGCTCCCGCGCTCGCGACCACGAGCCCGAGCAGCCCGGCGACGACGCTTCCCAGCGCCGCCTCTCCGGCGTGAGAGAGGCGGCGATACTGCTGGCGACGCGCGTAGTTCACGCTGCGACCGCCTCGAGCTCGCAGCCAGCGCCGAAAGCGCTCTCGCACTCAGTTGGCTCTGCCATTGCTCGATCGTGCCACCGATACCAGACGGTCCTGGCAGCGTCCGGTGTCGGACCGAGCTACGACCCTTCGTATTGCTCGCTCTCCGGGGATTGGTCCGCGATTGGACCATGCTGCCAGCCGTTTCTGCCCCCATTTGCTGGCGTTCTGTTGATACCGCTACCGGGATTCGAACCTGGTTGTCGAGAGGTCCCCCTGCGCGCAATTCACGTGACAAGTCTGTCCACATTCATGTCCATATGTCGCCCCCGAACGCTAGAGTCACCAGCGTTCAAGCCGGGTCTCACGTGTCGACACGCGGAATCATAATCCGCGTGTCGGGGGTTCGAGTCCCTCCTCCGGCATCTATTTTCGGGCAGAGGTCAGGGGAGGACTGAGGGCGACGGACCGCCCGAATCGCGGGCAGATACAGGGGTTGCGGCGAGACGAGGGCCGCGCCGGCCGACCGTGCGGGCGCGTCCGCCGGTCGGGGTGAATGAGACCCGGACGCTCAGCGTGAGCCGGTGGCGGCTGCGGGAGACGAGGCGGCGGCCGCGAGCCGTCAGTCCGACGGTGAGCTTGACGGTGCCGGCCCGGCGCGCCCGCGCGTGCTTGCGGCCGTACGCGAAGCGGCCCCGCGCTGGGCGCAGCACCCCGGCTGCGCGGGCGAGGGCTCCGTTCGGCGCGGTCACCAGCACGCCGATGCTGCCCGGCCCGGGGACTCTGACCCAAAGCCCGATCCGCCCGTGCGCGAACAGCCTGACGTGTGACACCTTGAAACGGTTACTGGGCAGCGCGACCGTGTAGGTGATTCGCCTCGTCGTCCGCAGCCCATCGCTGGAGACGGCAACCACGGTGAAGCTGTGCCGGCCGGTCCTGGAGGTGTTGATGCGGGCGCCCCTTCGCACTGTCCCGATGCACGACGCCAGCCCCGGGCCACCGGGGCCCTCGGCACACGAGTAGCTTGCGCTGACCTTCTGCGTGCGCGTGTAGCGAGCGCCGCCGGCCGGACGACCGAGCGAGACGCCGGGCGGCGCCTGGACGTCCAGCGTGAAGCCACGGCTCGCGCTCGGGGTGACACCGTTTGCTGCGCGGATCGTGAGCACGTGTGTTCCACCGCTTGCCACGGTCGGCGTTCCCGACAGCGTCGCGGTGCCGTTGCCGTCGCCCGTGAAGCTCACGCCAGCCGGCAGGCTGCCCGACACCGACAACACCGGGGCGGGAAATCCGGCGCCCCCGATCGTGACGCTGCCGTGACGGCCCACCACAAACGTCGCGCCCGTCGGGCCGGTGACGGCCGGCGGCTGCTGCACGATCAGAACGAAGCGCTGACTCGCGGCGGGCGACTGTCCGTTGGTCGCGGTGATCGTCAGGCTGTAGACGCCGCCGGCTCCCGCCCCGGGGGTGCCGGACAGCGCCGCGGTTCCGTCGGCGTTGTCCACGAAGCTCACTCCTGGTGGCAGCGCGCCGGTTTCCGACAACGCGGGCGTCGGGGCGCCGGTGCTCCGGATCGGAATGCTCCCACGCCGGCCCGTCTGAAACGTCGCGGTCGCGGTGCTCGTGATCGCGGGCGCCGCCGCGGGTGTTGGGACCATCGGGGTGATCATCACCCTTGGCACCGCGGTGGTGTCGGTCGCAAAGGTCGCGTGGGTCACGGACGGTGCCGCGAAGCTCGAGCCGGCGCCGCCGCCACCGGTACCACCGATGCTGCCGAGGCCGTCGCTTCCCCCGGTGCCGCCGCTGCCGCCGCCGAAGAAGCCGCCGCCGCCTCCGCCTCCGGCACCCGAGCCACCGGCGCCGAGCGACCCGCCGGCGCCCGCCGTGCCGTCCGCACTCGCTCCGTGGCCGGCCGTGCCGGCAGTTCCCGCCGTGGTCGAGCTGGCGCCTCCGCCGCCCCCTCCTCCGGTCGCGCCCGTGCCGGTGCCGGAGTTGGCGCCGGCGTCCCCCGGGTTGCCGGCGCCGGACGCGTCGACTCCGCCCGCTCCGCCGAGACCCCCGGCAATCGTCACCCCGTTCAGGATCGAGTTGCCGGCGCCACCGTCGCCGCCACCACCACCGGCAACCAACAGCCGCGATTGCAGCGAGGCGGGAGTCGACAGATCACACGGCGACCCGCACGAGATCGTTCGCAAATCGGAGGCGCCGCCGCCTGCGCCCGAGAGGGACTCGCCCGCGCCGCCGCCCCCGAAGCTCGCTGCGACGCGTCCGTTTTGGCCGACCTCGAGGAACACCGTCTCTCCCGCGGTCACCGGGACGTCGCCGCTGACAGCCGCGCCGGCCCCGAACTTCAGCGTGCCGCCGGCAATCCCGCCGGCGCCGCCGACCGCGAGCACCGCAAGCCCGGTCGCGCCCGCCGGGACCGTGTAGCACTGCTCTGCCCCGGTCGACGAAAACGTCACCGTCCCGGTCTGGCAGTCGGCCGCGCGCGCAGCGGGCGCCGACAGCGCGATCGCGACGAACGCGAAGGCCAGGGGGAGCGCCCGCCGCAGGGGGCGCGGCGGCGGGACGCTCAGCACCGCCGTGACAGCCCCGGCACGACGGTGACACCGTGTGAAGCTGAGATCGACCATCGGCGCCAGCGAAGCATTTCAGCGCCGATTCCTGTTTTCATCGCCTATCCGGGTTAACTTTTAGCGTCGTGGGTCCGGCACTCGGTGCGATGGCCGCCTGGCTACTCCCCGACCCCAATCGCTTCGACCGGCCGGACGCGCAGCGCTCGACGTGTCGGCAGCGCCAAGGCCAAGAGCGCGAGTAGCGCCGAGACGCCGAGGATCGCCGCGAGCTGGACGGGCGGCACGTACGGACGGATGCCGCCGGTCAGGGCGTGGCTGAGCGGGAGCAGGGCCGCGGCGGCGATCGCCAGGCCGAGCCCCAGCCCGATCGTGATGATCAGGGCGGCCTCCCACCGTGCCATCGAGCGCACCTGACCACGGGTCCCGCCGACGAGTCGTAGCAGCGCCAGTTCGCGGCCGCGCTGCAGCGCGATCATCGTCAGCGTGTTGACCACGGCGATCGACGTGAAGGCGAAGATGATCACGACGAACAGTGGACCGAGCCAGCGATTGGTCTCGCGCTCGGCATCGGTGGCGGTGGTGAGCGAGGCACGGTCGGCCACCCGCAGTCCCGGATACCGTCCAGCCAGTGCTCGCAGCCGAGGGGCGACCGAGGCGGGGTTGGCGGTCCGCACGAGGATCGTCCCCAGCAGCGGGTTAGTCTCGTGCCCGGCGGCGAGCTGTGGGGACAGCAGGGCGTCGCCGAACGCCAGCGCCCGGGTGTAGATCGCCACGACGGTGGCACGGGTGCGAGTTCCGTCGCCGAGCATCACCGCGACGCGGTCGCCGACGTGGGCGTGCGCGGCGTCGGCGCGCTGGCGCCCGAGCGCGATCGTGTTTCCGCGCAGCGCCGCCAGCGAGCCGGCGGTCACGCCAGGGTCAAACCCCCCGCCCTGGCCCCCGTCGAGGATGACGGCGGGGATCGTGTCATCGGAGACCCCCATGCTGGGACCGAGGGTGGTGGGGGTCAGGGCGACCGCCGAGCGCACTCCGGGCGTCGCACGGGCTTGCGCCAGCGCCGCGGCCGGCAGTCCAGGGCCGGTGCTGGTGATCGCGAGCTCGCCCGACAGGCCCGCGTGTCGCTGCTGCCCGACGGCGTGGTCCTGGGTCGTCGTGCTGAACAACAGGGTGGCGCTCATCGCGACCGTCAGTACCAGGGGCGTGCTGGCTGACGCGAAGCGGCGCGTGGCGGAAGCGAGGTTGGCGGACGCCAGAAAGCCTCCGACCGGTGAGATCCGCGCCAGCGGCGGTCCCAGGAGCGCCGCGGCGGCGCGTGCCACGATCGGTCCCAGGAAGCCGACTGCGAGCACGAGGAATAGCGCCGTCAGCTCCGATGTGGCGGCGGCGGTGTCCGGGGCACGGGTCGTGGCCGAGACGGCGAACAGCGGCACCGCGCCCGCGAGCGCCAGCAATCCCCCGATCACGCGGCCCGGGCCGAGCACGCGTGGCTGGACCGCGGCTTCAGCCAGCGCGCGCGTTGGCGGCACCCGTGCGGCGCGACGTCCGGCGCCCAGCACGGCGAGCAGCGCTGCCGCGATGCCGCCGCCGATGACAGCCGCGATCTGCAGCCCGTCGACGGCTACCGAGAAGCCTGCCGGCGCGATGCCGTGGCGCACGAGCGCCTGCGCGAGCTCCCGCCCGAGGATGGCCCCGGGCCACACGCCCGCCGCTGAGCCGACCAGGGCGACGATCGTCGCCTCCCACGCGATCATCCGGCGAATCTGACCCGGCGTCGCGGCCACCGCTCGCAGCAGCGCGATCTCCCGCTCGCGCTGCTGGATCGACAGGCCCATCGTGCCGGCCACGACGAAGATCGCGATGAACAGCGCCAGTCCGCCGAACGACGCGGTGACGGCGATCAGCTTGGTCCGCGCCTCCTGGAGCTCGGGATACTCGGCGCGTCCGCGTGCGTCCCCGGTCAGCACCGCCGCGCCCGGGGCGGCGGCGTGCAGGCGAGAGGGATCAAACCCGGGGGCGGCGAGCACACCGATCGCGTCGACGGTCCCCGGATGACCGGCCAGCCGCGTGGCCTGCGCATCGGTCAGGAAGATCGCCGTCTGGCGCGCAACGGGGTGTCGGGGGCGAGCGACGCCGACCACCGTGACGGTGCGCGCGGCTTGCGCGGACGCGAGGCTCAGCCTGGCGCCGAGCGCGGCCGGGTACCCGGTGACGACTTCGCCGGGCCTGGCGGGTGGCCGTCCGGCACTCAGCACGTAGGGGGTCAGCGCGGCGCTGCGCCACCCATGGGCGACGGTGGCCCGTCCGTCGAGCTGGGCGGGCGCCGAGACGTCGTCGATCGCGGCTCGGACGCCGCCGACGGCCGCCAGCCGAGCGGCGAGCCCGGCGCTCACGCGGGCGCGCTCGCCGAGCGGGACGTCGTGGTCGGCACCGACGATCTGCTGCCCGGTGACCACCGCCGAGGTGGCGGCGTACCGCTCGACCGGCGGCTTAGTCCGCAGCGCCGACTCGAGCATCATGCCGCCAGCCATCACGAGCACGGCCGAGGCGAACAGGGCGATGAGGGCGCCGGCGAACGTGCCGAGGCGCCCGCGGGCGCTGAGAATGGCGAGACGCAGCATGGTTCAGCTCCCCAGATGCGCGAGCTGCTCCGCGACCCGGTCGGCGGTGGGGGCCTCGAGCATTCCAGCCAGCCGCCCGTCGGCGAGCAGGACCACGCGGTCGGCGTGTGCCGCGGCCACCGGATCATGGGTGACCATCACGACGGTGTGCCCATCCCCGTCGACAACCTCGCGCAACAGTGCGAGCACCCCGCGCCCGGTCTGCGTGTCCAGCGCCCCGGTCGGCTCGTCGGCGAACACCACCTCGGGCCGGGTCACAAGCGCCCGGGCGATCGCGACTCGCTGCTGTTGGCCTCCCGAAAGCTGGGACGGACGGTGGCGCAAGCGTTTCTCCAGCCCGACCCGCGCGGCGACCTCATGCACCTGCGAGCGCCGCGCACGGCGACCGTCCAGGCGCAGCGGCAGGCCGATGTTCTGAGTCACCGTGAGCGACGGCATCAGGTTGAAGGCCTGGAAGACAAACCCGATCCGCTCTCGCCTCAGGATCGTCCGCCGCCGCTCACTCAGCCTCGCAAGATCGGTGTCGCCAAGCGCGACGGCGCCGGAGGTGGGCCGTTCCAGCCCCGCCGCAATGTGAAGGAACGTGCTCTTGCCCGACCCTGACGGCCCCATGATCGCGGTGAACGAGCCCCGGGAGAGCCCGATACTGATCCCGTCGAGCGCGACGACCGCGGCATCGGCTTGACCGAACACCTTGCGAACGTCACGAAGGACCACCGCGGGAGCGATGACACCTGAGCCGGCAACGGGTTCGCTCGTGATCATCGCCGAGGCTGCAGAGGTAGCGACGGTGTTGGAGTTCATGCTCACCCTCCTCAGGGTCGATTTCGGGCATGCCCCAGCCTGGTGGACGGGGAGCGCCCGAACCATGGAGGTGGCAGGCTTCTGTGAGGGTCGGCTTGGCCCCGGCGGGGGTTCGGCTAACCGCCCGGGCGGTACGGGCAGCCGTATGGATCTAACCCGTGCCGTGTGCGAGAGTCAGAGCCCATGGCGAAGACCGTTCTGATCGTCGACGATCACCCCAGCTTCCGCGCCAGCGCCCGGCGCATGCTCGAGGCTGACGGGTACGAGGTCGTCGGGGAGGCGCAAGACGGTGCCGCCGCGCTCGAGGCCGTTGAGCGGCTGCGTCCAGAGCTCGTATTGCTCGACGTGCGGCTACCGGACGTCAATGGGTTGGAGTTCGCAAGGTGCCTGCTCGGCGCAGACGGCCGAACACCGGAGATCGTGCTGATCTCGAGCCATGATTCCACTGACTTCGGCGAGGCGATCATCGCCAGTGGCGCGAGCGGTTTCATTCCCAAAGCCGAGCTCAGCGCCAAGGCGATCACGTCGTTGATCACATGACCGGGTTGCGCCGCCGCCTGAGCGCAATCGCCGTGCTCGCGTTCCTGAGCGGGATCGGCGTGCTCCTGGTCATGCTCAACGGCCAGCACAACAACCACCGCGGCGCCTATGCGGGCTTGACGCTCGCGATCGGCTGGGGATTCATCGGCACCGGGCTGTACGTCTGCAAACGGCGTCCCGGAAACAACGTCGGTTGGCTCATGATCGCGGTCGGCTTCAGCGGCTTCCTGAAGGGGCTGGCCTTCTCCAACGACAGCGTCGTGTTCACGATCAGTTCGCTCGGCGAGGTGTTGATCTACGCCTTGCTCGTCCATCTGCTGCTGGCGTTTCCCTCCGGCCGGTTGGAGAGCCAGCTGGACCGTCTCCTGGTCGGTATCGCCTACTTCAACACGACGGTGGTTCACGCGGCCGTGATCGTGTTCTCCGATCCCGCGACGCAGGGTTGTCCTCGGTGCCCCGCCAATCCACTGCTGATCAATCACCCCGAGGCCGCCAGAACGATCAGCGCGGCGGAAGTGGACATCGCGGTCGCAGTGCTCGGCGCGGTGGTGGCGGTTCTGTACCGCCACTGGCGGGCCAGCACCCCGAGTCAAGGACGGGCGTTCACACCAGTCCTGACCGCCGGAGGCCTCACGTTCGTGCTCCTGATGACGCAGCTGATCGTCGCCCAGGCCAGCCTCTCCAGCCAGCTTGCTGATGCGCTGACCCTGGCCCTTCTAGGCTCCCTCGCGTGCCTGCCGTTCGCGTTTGCGCTCGGCATCGTGCGATCCCGGCTTGACCAAGCGGAGGCGATCAACTCCCTGGTCGGCGAGCTTGGCGGAGGCGGAGGTCGGGGTGTCTTGCGCAACGCGCTCGCGGCAGCGCTCGGTGACGACACCCTGCAGCTCGCCTACTGGGTGCCAAGCCGCCGCGCTTTCGTAGACGCCAGAGGGCAGCCGATGCAGGTCGATCCGCCACCGGAGGGAAAAATCGCCACCACGATCGACCACGACGGCCGGCGCATCGCCGCGATCGTGCACGCCGCCAGCCTGGCCGAGGAGCGGGAGCTCGTGCGAGACAGTCGGCGCCGCGGCCGCGCTCACCCTCGAAAACGAGCGGCTGGAGGCCGAGCTGCGAGCAACCGTCGCTGAGCTGCGCGCTTCGCGCGCGCGAATCGTGCACGCCGGCGACGAACAGCGGCGTCGGATCGAGCGCGATCTGCACGACGGTGCTCAGCAGCGGCTGATGGCGCTGGGCATCAACCTACGCCTGCTTCGAGACCGGATCGAGCACGACCCGCACGACGCGATCGAGCTACTCGACGCCTCGCTTCAGGAGCTCAGCGAAGCCACTGCCGAGCTCCGCGAACTGGCCCGCGGGATCCATCCGGCGGTACTTACCGACCGCGGCCTCGCGGACGCCCTCAACGCGCTGGCCAGACGCTCGCCGGTGCCCGTAGAGGTTCTCGAGACGCCGTGTGATCGCCTGCCACCCTCGATCGAATCGGCGGCGTACTTCGTCGTCGCCGAAGCGCTGACCAATGCCGCCCGCTATGCGATCGCGCGAAGCGTCACCGTGAGCGTGGTCCGCCGCAACAGTCAGGTCGAGATCGACGTGACCGACGATGGCGTCGGCGGGGCCGACCCCGAGCAAGGTTCGGGCCTGCGCGGCCTCCACGATCGGGTCGCGGCCCTCGACGGCCACCTGGACCTGGCCAGCGGGGCCAGCCACGGAACCACCCTGAGGGCGCGGATCCCGTGCGGGTGACCGTCGCCGATGACTCCATGCTGGTACGCGAAGGCGTCGTGCGGCTGCTCGAGGCCGCCGGGTTCGAGGTGGTCGGGCAGGCCGCGGACGGAGACGCGCTGATCCGCAAGACCAGAGCGCACAAGCCCGACATCGCGATCATCGACATCCGCATGCCCCCGACACACACCGACGAAGGCTTGCGGGCAGCGCTCGCGATCCGCGAAGAGATGCCGGGCACCGGGGTGATGGTGCTGTCGGAGTACATCGAGGAGGAGTACGCGGTGGAGCTGCTGGGCGACGATGCCGCGGGCGTCGGCTACCTGCTCAAGGATCGGGTCCTGGACCCCAAGCGATTTGCCGAAGCGGTCCAAAGAGTGGCGGAAGGCGGCTCCGCGCTTGACCCAGAAGTCGTCTCGCAGATGCTCGGGCGGCGCCGAATCAAGGACCCACTCGCGGAGCTGACGTCCCGCGAGCGCACCGTGCTCGGACTGATGGCGGAGGGCCGCAGCAACCGGGCGATCGCCGACACGCTGGTGATCTCCGAGCGCGCCGTGGAGAAGCATGTGACGAGCATCTTCACCAAGCTCAACCTGCCGCCGGCCGCCGCGGATCACCGCAGAGTGCTCGCGGTCCTGGCGTTCCTCGGCAGCTAGCGTCCCGACACTCGCCGCAGTCGTGCGGTCGTCTACTCGACCAGCGGTGGTTCGCGCAGCGACGCGTTGATGTGCTCGGATAACGCGGTGGCTGCCGCTCGCCGTGCCGCCAGGTGCTGTTCGTCGTCGTGGGCGCTGAGCACGGCCGCCGTGTAGGCAGTGGAGGCGGCTTCCCAGAGTTCGCGGAGACGGTCGGTCTCGAGCCGGGCCTGCCGGCGGCTCGTCTCGACGGCCGTGGCGATCTCCGCGGCCGAGGTGTCGGCGTCGAAGGTCTCGATCGCGTCTACCTCTGTAGCGAAGGTGAACGTCTGGTGAGCGGTCAGGACTGGACGATGGAGGATGCGTTCGAGCTGAGTCGACGCATCGTCGCGCACGCTGGTCGAGATGCTGAAACGCGGGTAGGGCTGGACCGCGGCGAGCCATTCTCGGCGGCGCTCGTCGGACAGGCGTTGCTGGTGCTCGTCGATCGTCAGGCCGACGTACTCGGCGACGTGCACCCAACCCCAGTGCGTGGCAACGAGCAGGATTCCGATCGCGGCGAGAACGACAGCGAACGCGCCGCCGCTCTGGAACAGAAGCTGCCAGCCGGCGTAGAGCACCAGCGCCGCTCCGCCGATCAGGGTGGTGCCCGTCAGGACCGATCCCGCCACTACGAGCCGGTCGTGGCGCCGACGCGACAGGACCGGCTCCGGATGTTGCTCGGCGTCCGGAAGGTTGACGAGGTCCTCGTCCAGCAGCCGTTCGTCGGCCGGGACGCCGAGGAACTCGACCATGCCCCGGCCGCCTTGGGCCGCGATTGGAGCGCTCGCCTCGGCCATCTACGAGCGAGCGTCCCCAGACGGCGGAGCAGCGCGGCGTGCCGCCGTTGCGACCGGTTTGCTGCGCGGACGCCGCGGCGAGATTGCCCCTGAGCATGCCCTGCTGGACCTCGTCCATCAACGATCCGACCGCGGACGGCGAGGCGGGGAGCAGGAGGGTGGTCATGTTGCCGTGCTCGCCCACAGACCGGATCGTGTCCATGTACTGAGTCAGGGCGACCAGGGCCATCGCTTCCTTGGGGTCGATGCCCTGTTCGTCAGCGAGCACGGCCAGTGAGTTCTTGAGCCCCATCGCGATCGCCTCGCGTTCGGCCGCCACGCCTTCGCCGTGAAGACGCATCGACTCGGACTCCCCCTCGGCCTTCTTGATCCTCAGGGTCTTGTCGCCCTCGCCTTGAGCCGTCGCGGCCTCCTGATTTCGCCGTGCCGCGTTGATGTTGTTCATCGCGTCCTTGACCCGCTGGTCGGGCTCGATGTTCGTGATCAAGGCCTTGATGATCGAGTAGCCGTAGTCGGCCATCTGCGTTTGCAGGGTGTCCTGGATGTGCCTGGCGATCGTGTCCGCGTCGGCGTATGCCTCGTCGAGGTCCATCGTCGGGATGTGCGACCGGACGACGTCGAAGGCGTAGGACTTCATCTGCACCTCAGGATCGTCGAGCTTGTAGAAGGCGTCCTTCACCTTGTCCGGCTCGGCGCCGACCATGTACTGGATCGCGAGCTGCACGACCACGAACACGTTGTCCTTGGTCTTGGTCTCGATGTCCGCGTTGAGCTGCTCGACCTGCAGGCTCATCCGGCCCGCCACCTTCTCGACGAACGGGGACTTACGCTGAAGCCCGGGCCCGGCGACGCGCACGAACTTGCCGAACCGCTCGACTACGGCACGCTCCTGCTGCTCGACGGTGAAAAAGAAGAACGGCATGGCAATGATCCTTTCGGTTTGATGTGCTATCTCGTCGCTGGGGACGAAACTGTCCGGAGGGTCGCCGTTCGGGGGTCGGCCGACGGTGCTCTGCGCGAAGTCGTTTCGCAGAAGCGGTGAAATGGCCTGCCATCCATTCTACTCCGTCTCACCAGGCGGACTAGCCGATCGAACCTTCCATCTGCAGCTCGATCAGGCGGTTCATCTCGACCGCGTATTCCATCGGCAGCTCCTTGATGATCGGCTCGATGAAGCCGTTGACGATCAGCTTGGAGGCCTCCTCCTCGGGGATGCCGTGCGACATCAGGTAGAAGAGCTGGTCCTCGCCGACCTTCGAGACGGTCGCCTCGTGGCCGACGTTGACGTCGTTGTCGCCGATCCGGATCGTCGGGTAGGTATCTGAGCGGGAGTGCTCGTCGAGCAGCAATGCGTCGCAGACGACCTTGGACCTGGAGCCGTGGGCGCCCTTCGCGATCTCGAGCAGCCCGCGGTAGGAGCCGCGGCCGCCGTCCTTGGAAATCGACTTGGCGAAGATGTTCGAGGTCGTGTTCGGCGCGGCGTGGATGATCTTGGCGCCCGCATCCTGATGCTGCCCGGCGCCGGCGAACGCGATCGAAAGAACCTCGCCATGGGCTCGTTCGCCGAGCAGGTAGATGCTCGGGTACTTCATCGTCAGCTTGGATCCGAGGTTGCAATCGACCCACTCGACGGCGGCATCGGCATACGCGACCGCGCGCTTGGTGACCAGGTTGTAGACGTTGGTCGACCAGTTCTGGACGGTCGTGTAGCGGATCCGGGCGCCCGGCTGGGCGATCAGCTCGACCACGGCGGAGTGCAGCGAGTCAGAGCTGTAGGTAGGGGCGGTGCAGCCCTCCACGTAGTGAACGTACGAGCCCGGCTCAGCGATGATCAGTGTCCGCTCGAACTGCCCCATGTTCTCGGTGTTGATCCGGAAGTACGCCTGCAGTGGCAATTCGACGTGGACGCCTTCGGGCACGTACACGAACGATCCGCCGGACCACACCGCGGAGTTCAGCGCCGCGAGCTTGTTGTCATTCGGCGGGATGACCGTCGCGAAGTACTGACGCACGAGGTCCTCGTGCTCGCGTAGCGCCGTGTCCATGTCGGTGAAGATCACGCCCTGCTTCTCGAGGTCCTCGCGTACCTGGTGGTAGACGACCTCGGACTCGTATTGGGCACCGACCCCGGACAGGAACTTCCGCTCCGCTTCGGGTATCCCGAGGCGGTCAAACGTCCGCTTTACGTCCTCGGGCACGTCCTCCCACGACCGGCTGGGCGCCTCGGAGGCGCGGACGAAGTACCGGATGTTGTCGTAGTCAAGCTCGGCCAGCATCGGGGAGCCCCACGTGGGCTGTTTGCGAGCCAGGAAATGCTCGAGCGCCTTGAGCCGGAAATCGCGCATCCACCGCGGCTCTGACTTGAACTCCGAGATCTTCTCGACGATCTCCCGGTTCAGTCCCTTGGGCGCCTTGTACAGATAGTTCTCGGCGTCGTGGAACCCGTAGCGCTGCTCGTAGTCGGCATTGATGCCCGCAAGCTGCTCGGTCTCGGTCAGCACGGTTGCTTCGGGAGTCACCACTACTGGTCCACCTCCACGTTGGTCTTCACGGGCGAATCGGCTGGTGGGTAGGCATCCACCATGTACTTGTCACCGCGCAGCGCGGCTCCTAGACGGGCGAGCGGAGTTTGTCGGCGCCCCGGAGCCGGCGAGGTGCTGGACTCAATGCCAGACGTGGTTTCTGCAGCCGGCGAGGGGACCGCGGTGCCGCTCGAGTCAGAGCGCATAATGAGAACCTCCTCATGCTTGTGCGAGGGGATCTCGGGGCCGTCCTCTCTTCGGTAGCAGCGACTATACCATGAAATCTATGTCTAGAAACGCTAATCTAATGTCGTGGCCGATGACGGCGCACCCAATTGGACGTTCCTGACCAACCACGCCCGGGTATTGGTCTGCATCGCCGACGACCCCGGCATTCGCCTACGCGAGATCGGTCAACAGGTCGGCATCACCGAGCGTGCCGCGCATCGCATCGTCGTCGACCTGACCGCCGCTGGCTACATCACGCGCGAACGCAATGGGCGTCGCAACCAGTACACAATCAACGCCGACCGCCCGGTCCATGACGCGATCGCCCGCGAACGCAACGTCGGACAACTGCTCGAGATCCTCGCCGCGCCTCACAGGCCTGGCCTCACCAGTTGACGATTCCACGTGCAATCAGGAGCAGCCCGGCTACCAGGCCACCGATCAGGGCGACACGCCCGCCGCGGCGGGTCAGCCAGTCGCTGAATCGCTGGACCGCGCCGGCCGTCCACTCGGGCCTCGTCGCGTACCCGATCAGCGGGAGCTCCAGCAAGATCAGCATGACCAGATTGAAGGCGACGACGACGACCACCGTCAACGCCGTCCCGATGTGCTGTTTGTGAACCAGATCCATCCCGGCGATGTAGGACGCCCCCGGGAAGCTGAGTAGCGCTCCGACGACGAATGTGTCCCGCGCGGAGCCCTTGCTCAATTGGCGACGCCACCGCGGCGGCGCCTTGTCTGTGGCGCGGTCGCGTCTGCGCTCACTCCAGGCCCGGCGGCGCTTGTCACGACCGCTTCCGACGACACCGACAACGACCAAGATCAGCGCCCCCAAAACGATGTTGAGCACCGGATTGACACTATGCTTTGCGGTGCTCGACGTGCTGGAGCTGGGCAACGCAAACACGAGCAGCAGACCGCAGGTGATGCTCGTGACGAGCGCTCCTGCCAGGTAGCCCGACAGCAGGCGCTTGGGGCGCTCCAGCGTCAGCATCACGGTGACCGCGGTCAGCAGAGTCGGGTTCAGAGCCGCAGTCAGCGAGAAGACGAAGACTTGACCCACGCGCTGGCCTCCCTTCGCACCGTCACGTGAGCGAGACGCTGACAGCGCACGCGAACCCTGAGGTGGTTCACGCGACCCCGGATGCCGGAGTCACGGCGCTTTGGGTTGAAATGGCTGCAAGTCGGCGATACCGGGGCCGACGATCCCCCAGGTCGATTCGGGCACCTCGTTCCAGACTCCGGCGACGTCGCCGAGGGGTTCTGAGACGATCAGGCGGGCCTCGTCTGAGAATTGTCGATACAGCTGCTGGTCGGGGTAGAGCTCGCGGAGCGCGGGGACGTTGGTGGTGTAGAACAGCGAACGCGAGTTTCGCTCGCTGGAGTACCGAAACGCCCAGATCGTGGTGCCGTCGGTGGTCGCGATCGTGCCCTGAAACGGGTTGGGCACCCCGTGGCGGCCGGCGACCGCTTCGACGAGCCCGATCGTCTGCTCGATCGCCGACGGGGGGTCGTCCTCCAAGCCCAGTGTCAGGGCGAGATAGAACAGCACCTCCGTGTCGGCCTGGCCCTTGATCTCGGGATACAGCGACGGGTCGACGGCGAGGATCAGGTCGCGCTTGATCTTGGCGAACTCATTGACATACCCGTTGTGCATGAACAGCCAGCGGTCGTGGCGAAACGGGTGACAGTTGGTCTGCTGGACCTCGCTGCCGATCGCCGCGCGGATGTGCGTGAAGAACAGCGGGGAGCTGATGTGGCCGGCGATCTCGCGCAGGTTGCTGTCGTTCCAGGCCGGCTCGGTGCTGTGAAACACGCCGGGGTGTCCGGAGCGCCGTACCAGCCAACTCCGAATCCGTCGCCGTTGGTCGGCTCGGCGCCGAGCCGCGAATGCAGGCTCTGGCCGACCAGCGAGTTGGGGCCCTCGTAGAGCGCCTCCTTGATCAGGATCGGAGATCCCGAGTATGCGAGCCAGCGGCACATTGCCGGTCCTTTCCGTTATCGCGCGCAATCATCGCCGCAGCGGCCGGCTCCAAGTCGACGTACGCGCGTGGTGTAGTCCGCAACCTGACGCACCGACGGCGGCGTCGCATCATCTCAATCGGATGAACGAGCACGTCCTCGGGCCGCTTGCCTACCTCCGAGGGGACGGCGTCAGAAGATGGTGGCCCAGTCGTTTTTCATGCTGATGACCGTGAAGCCGCTGTCGCCGGCCGCCTCGAGCGCCTGCTCCGCGCCGGTGGTGTAGTCGAATTCGCGCTGGTCGTCGTCGTGGAGGACGAGTAGGCGAAGGAACGGCTTGTCGGGATGGTGGGTGAACTCGAGCATCTGGATGTCGCCGTTGGAGTTGCCGGCGGCGAGCACAGGTCGGCGGCCGATGCGGCTCCAGATCCGGATCGGCTTCTGCGGACCATCGTCGAGATAGTCCAGCCCGGCGCCGTGGGTGAGCGCGCCACCGCGGGCGTTGCTCGTGTACTCGAAAGTGGTTGCGCTGCCGATCACGCGATCACGCGGGATCCCGTATACCTCCTGGCTGATCGGACGCATGAAGTCTCGGCCGCCACCGGAGGCGATGTAGTTGGAGAACCCGTTCGCTTCCAGGTAGTCGAGCAGCTCGATCATCGGCAGGTACGCGCATTCGAGGTACCCGCGGTCCAGCGTTGGATGCCGCGCCGTGCGCAGGAAGGCGTCTGACTTTGACTCGAACTCCTCGACGGTGATCCCCCCGAAAGCGGCGAGGATGCCGCGTGCGAGCGTCGGCAAGTTCGTGTCATCGCCCGCGTAGTGCTCGGCGAGGACCTGGCCCAGCCAGGCATAGTCGCGCTCGTATGCCGCCTTCCAGGGCTGTTGGCCGCGGAGTTCGGGATCGGCCTGCGCCATCTCGAACAGCCGGCGGAGAATGAAGTCGGCCTGAATCGGCAACGGCTTCTCGCACCACAACGTGCCGTCATTGTCGAACACCGCCACGCGCTCCTCGACCGGCACGCCGTCCGACAGGGTTCGCTCGACGAACTCCACCACGGCCTGCCGCGCGGCGCCAGGCGTTCCAGCTGGACAGCACCTCGGTCTGAACGTTCATCAGAATCTCCTTTGGCAGGTCAATCCCAGAGCCGACGCTACGTGTGCGCCCCCTACCCGACATCGCCCGGATCGGATGAACCCAGTGGACAATGCCGAGATCGCCGACCGGCTCGACGCCTTCGCGGCGGTGCTGGAGCTCGGCGACGCCAATCCGTACACGATCCGCGCGTACCGGCGGGCGGCCGAGACCGTCCGCCACAGCGCGGTGCCGGTCGCCGAGCTCGTCGCCGCCGGTCGCGGTCGCGAGCTTCGGGGCATCGGCCCCGGGATCGAGGCCCGCCTGCGCGAGCTCGTGGCCACGGGCCAGATCGCGGAGCTCGCCGAGCTCGAGCGCGAGCTCGTGCCTGACCTCGTCGGCCTCGGCCGCTACCTCGGGCTGAGCGCCCAGCGGGTCATCGACATCGCGCGCGCGCTCGAGATCCGCACCGCCGGCGAGCTGCGGGAGGCGGCCGCCGCAGGCCGCCTGCGCGACGTGCCCGGCATCGGCCCCAAGACCGAGGCGCAGATCGTGTCGGCGCTGGCCCGGGAGACCGAGGCCCGCTCGCCCCGGGGCGTGTGGCTCAACCGCGCCTGGGAGCTCGTCGGCGGCGATCGCGCGCGCCCTTGATGCGCGAGCCCGCCGGCGACGTGCGGCGCTGGTGTGACTCCTGCCACCAGCTCGCGGTCGTCCGTGCGGCGTCACGTCCCGATCCGGTCCTGGCGCGGTTCGCGGAGCTACCCCAGATCGTCGCCGTGATCGAGCAGGGCGAGCGCCACGCCGTCGGGGTCACCGTCGACGGGGTCCCCGTGGAGCTGACGGTCCCCGAGCCCAGCTCGTTCGGGACCGCGCTGATGCGCGCGACCGGGTCGCCCGACTACGTCGCGGCGCTCGAGCCGCCGCTGCCCGCCGCGCCCAGCGAGGACGCCGTCTACGCGGCGCTGGGCGTGCCCTGGTGCCCCCCCGAGCTGCGCGAGGCGCCCTTCCGCGGCGAGCCGCCGCCGCTGATCGAGATCGAGCAGATCCGCGGGGACCTGCACTGCCACACGACGTGGTCAGACGGGCGGGCGAGCGTCGCGGAGATGGCGCGCGCCGCTCGCGCGCGGGGCTATGAGTACCTGGCCATCTGCGACCACACCCCCGCGGTGGGGGCGGTGCAGGGGCTCACCGCCGACGACGTCCGCCGCCAGGGCGAGGAGATCGCGGCGGCCAACGCGGAGCTGGCTCCGTTCCGGGTGCTGCGCGGGATCGAGTGCGACATCCTCCCCGACGGGCGGCTCGACCTCCCCGACGACGTCCTCGCCGAGCTCGACTGGGTCCAGGCCAGCGTCCACGGCGGGCAGCGAATGCCCCGCGCGGAGATGACCAAACGGGTGGAGGAGGCCCTGCACCACCCCGCCGTCCGCTGTCTCAGCCACCCGACCGGCCGCCTCATCAACCGCCGCCCGGAGAACGCACTGGACCTGGAGCGGATCTTCGACCTCGCGCGGACGCAGGGTGTCGCCTTGGAGGTCAACGGCCTGCCCGCCCGGCTCGACCTCAGCGGCGAGCACGTGCGCGATGCGCTGCGCGCCGGCGTCGCGATCGTCTGCTCCACCGACGCGCACTCCCCGGCGGGCCTGGACAACATCACGCTCTCGGTCGCCACCGCGCGCCGCGGGTGGGCCACGGCCGCCGACGTCCTCAACACCCGGCCGCTGAAGACCGTCCTGTCGGCCGCACGCTGATCGCTGTGCTCGCCGCTTCAGCCGCTCGGCGCCCGGTGCACGTAGGTCACGGTCATCGGGTTCTCGAGCGCCACCCACACGGGCTGGAGCTGCCGTGGCCCCGGGGAGCTGGGAGGCCATCGGCGGTGATCGCCGGGCGTCCGTAGGCGTTGGCCACCTGCATCGGCGTGCTCGCCGACGTGTACGCGACTGACCGCGGGGCCCAAACCGCTGCCGTCCGACCCCGTCGGTGCTCAGAACTCTACGTCAGCGTATCGACGGCGCCCCCCCGGTGTTCTCCGGTGTGAACCTGCTCGCGGTGAACGTCGCCCCCTGCGGATCGGTGATGACCGTCATCCTGACCCAGGGAGCATCGAACGGGGCGACCTCCACGCGGCCGCCGAGCTCCACGGCCCGCCTGGCGGTCGCGTCGGCATCATCGACCGCGAACGTCACGCTCCAGTGTGGGGGGACGTCGGGCTGGTCATCCGCGATCGGATTGAGCGTCGCGACAACGTCCGCGAAGCCTCCCGGCGCCGCGCCGCTGTCAGCCTGCCGCTGGAAAAGCTCGGGATCGCTGCGCGCCAAGAACTCGCCGTAGCCGGCCAACCGCCACATCTCGACGCCGCCTCCGAGCCCGAGCGTCTCCCACCCGAACACCGACCCATAGAAGGACTTCGCGCCCGCCACGTCGCGGGTGTTCAGACCGTTGAAGTTCAACGAGCCAGGCTCGTTGACGATCCGCGCACCCTTGTGCCGCTTGGCCTGCCAGAGGCAGAAGGCGGCGCCTTCGGGATCCATGACCACCGCCATCCGGCCCGCGTCCATGACGTCGAACGGGTCCGTCACCACGCGACCGCCCGCATCCCGCACCTTCGCGGCGCCCGCGTCGGCGCTCTCAACCCAGACATAGGTGTTCCACACCGCCCTCCCCGGGCCGCCCTGCGGCAGTGAGCCCACGGCGGCGACATCGCCCCCGCGCAGGCGAGCAATTGAGTAACGCGCGCTGGAGCCGGGCGGCATCGCGTCCGCGAACTCCCAGCCAAACAGGCCGCTGTAGAACGCAACCGCAGCCTCAGGATCAGGCTGGGTGGTGTCGACCCAGCACGGGACGCCGGGCAGGTATCCGTCTCGCTCGAGCACTACTTGCTCCATTTCGGCTGATTGACATCCCGACGCAGCCTACGGACGATCTGCGGGCGATGAGCTCGCCGACGTGATCAGGTCTCCGAGCTCACGACAACGTGATGCGCTTGATGTCGACTGGTACGACCAGCGGACCAAAGCGAAAGATCTGCTCGCGGGTATGACTCTTCACCTCATCGGGAAAAAGTCACCTTGAGCCGCCGCCACGTCTCTCCGTCGACTTCGATTGAGGCGATCTCCTCTTTTATAAAACGCTCCTGCGTGTAGAGGAAAGGCGTATTGAGGTAAGTCCACAGCGCCTCGCCACTGAAGTACGCCACGTGGATCGCGTTCCAAGGCGTATCCGCGGTCTGCCCTTCGAACGATTCTTCCGGATCGTCGCTGGTTTCCACGATGGTCCCATCGGACCTTTGTACGACGACGCGGTCAGGCTCAAAGATCGTCGTCCGATCTTGGCCGACGAACGATGTCGTTATGCGCTCGCGCGGGTGGTCATCGTGTCGTGCTCTCCTTGTAGATGCTTGACCGCCACGCGCACGGGTTGTTTGTCTGGGCTCAGCCTAGGCTGGGATCGCAGAGCCGTAAATGGCCCGAGCGAACCATCTTTCACGCAGCGTCAGGGCTCGATCGAACTACTGAGCGCGCAACCCGCACGTGACGGCGCAGAGCCCGCGCCGCCAGAAGCACTCGACCTCGTCGAAGCCTGCCTCGCGCAGCGCTCCCAACTCCGTATCCAGAGGGAAGTAACGGTCCTCCTCGGTCCACGCCGCGAAGTGGCGGCGCGCCTCGGCATCGGTGATCCCGTGATCGCCCATCCGAGCGGCCATCCGATCGAACACGAGCCGGTTGAGCCGCACATCCTCGGTCACGGCCGCGTCGAGATTCAGCAGCACCCCGCCGAGCGGGAGCGCGTCGTGAATCGCGCCGTAGAGCGCCGTCTTGCTTCGAAGGTCATGCACGTGATGCAGCGCCAGGCTGGCAACCACGGCGTCGGCAGCGGGCAGCGGCTCCAGGAAGCTGCCTTCGTGAAAGGACACCCGATCCGCGAAGCGCACCAGCCGCCGGCGGGCCTCGCCGAGCATGTCCGCGTCAACGTCGAGAACGGTCAGACGCACACCGGGAAGCCCATCTAAAACGGCTGCCGAAAGCGCGCCGGTGCCGCCACCGAGGTCGAGGACGTGCCCATCGGCCGGCGCGAGAGCTGCGAGCAGCTCGACACCCGTTGCGATCATCTCGTCGTAGTAAGGGATGAAACGGCGGATCTGGACGTCATAGCTCTCGGCGACGACGTCGAGGTGACGCCTGACCGAGTGGGTCTCACCGCCGGACATCGAATGAGCCTACACCGGCGGTTCTGATCTCTCAGTCATGATGTTCAGGCGAGACGGCAGCAATGACCCGGTGACATGACAACCGAATTGGTACTCCTTGGAACAGCCGGCGCGCCGATGCCCGTCGCGGGCCGCGCGGGGATCTCCTCGGCGCTGATCGTCGACGAACAAGTGTTCGTGATCGACTGCGGTCGCGGATCGCCGTCCTCGTTTGTCGACGCGGGACTCGACTTCACCCGTCTTCAAGCCGTGTTCCTGACCCACCTCCACGCCGACCACACCGGCGATCTGGCGGGCATGCTCCTTTACCCGTGGGGCGTGCGCGCGGATGACGACGGCCCGCTCGCACCGATCCGCGTGTACGGGCCGACGCGACCCGAGGCGTTGCCGACGGGTGATGCCACCTTCCACGCCGAGACGACGATCCACCCGGAACTGCCCGACCCGGGAACGACCGACCTCGTCGATCGTATCCTCGCCGGCTACGCCTACCACTTGAACGTCATGCCTCTGGACGCCCGCATGCCCGACGCGAGCGCGCTCGTCCGAGCGATCGACATTCCGATCCCAGCCAGGGCTGAGGGCATCGCCCAGGCTCGGGTCGCCGTGTTCGAAGATCCCGCTGTTCGGGTCAGCGCCGTTGCGGTCACGCACGGCCGAGCGGTTCCGGCGCTCGCGTACCGGTTCGACACGGCCGACGGCTCGGTCGTGTTCTCCGGCGACACCACGGTGAACGACGATCTGATCGCCCTCGCCCTGGGTGCCGACGTCTTGGTCCACTGCGTTGCCGACCTCGGTTACCTCGAGCGGCACGGTTTCACCGGCGCCGCCCTCGAACGGATGGTCGCGCTTCACACCGATGTCACCCAGGTCGGGGGTGTCGCCGAACGGGCTCGAGTCCGCGAACTCATCCTCACCCATTACGTCCCGGCCGAACCGGACGCGATCACCGAGGCGGAATGGTGCAAACGTGCTCAGCGGGGCTTCAGCGGTAAAGCCACCGCGGGCCGCGACGGCCTGCGCCGCACTCTGAGCGCTGCTACTGGATGAGGCCGATCCGCCACCCGGCTCCCGTCAGGAGATGCCGCTGCGCACGGCCTGGACGGCCGCTTGGATGCGGTTCTCGAGATGGAGTTTGGCGAGGATGCTGGCGATGTGGTTGGCGACCGTGTTCGTGCTCAGGGAGAGCTCGCGCGCGATCTCGTGGTTGCTGTCGCCGCTGGCAAGGCGCTTGAAGATCTCAAGCTCCCGGTCAGTCAGGGCTGCGCGGATCGCGACCGCGGCACTGTCGGTGTTCTGGACGGGGATGTCCAGCTCGCGAATGCGCTGCAGGAGCTTTCCGGCGATCTGCGGGGAGATCACGGACTCGCCCGCTGCGGTGGCGCGGACGGCGCTGACGATCGCGTCGGCTGGTGCGCTCTTGAGGATGTAGCCGTTGGCGCCGGCGATGATCGCTTCGACGACGCGGTTCTGTTCTGAGCGGGTGAGGACCAGTACACGCGAAGCGGGGACGAGCAGGCCGAGCTGCTCGATCGCCTCGACGCCCGAGATTCCGGGGAGCCGCAGATCCATCAGCACGACATCCGGGTGCATGTCGACGACGAGCTCAATCGCGTCCTCTCCGTTGGCGGCCTCGCCGACAAGATCGATTCCGCCATCCGACAGCGCTCGGGCCAGCGCGGCGCGGATCAGGTGCTCGTCGTCGACCAGCACAACGGTGATCGACGATTCGCCCTGCGAGGCGAAATTCTGCTCGAGTCGCATGTGGAGTGATCCCCGCTCCGGCCGGTCCCTCCAGCAATCTACCAACTCTCCGAAGCGGCCCAATCCACGAGAGACGAGAGCGCCCAGTAGCTCGATTGGACCCTCTTCACGGTAGTTCGATCTGACCCTCTCGCTCCTGCGCAAGATGGTTCGCTCGAGCCATATACGGCGCCGCCATCGCCGCTTACGCTGAACGCACGGCCGCCTGGTCGAGGGCGCCGGCCGACTCTCGCGGAAGCGAGAGCTGCGCCTCATAGCCAATCACCTGGTCGCCAGGTAGACAGGACGGTCGCTCATGGCCACAGAACGCACACCCGTTGTCTTCATCCACGGCCTATGGCTGCACGCCACCAGCTGGGGCCCCTGGTTGGAGCTGTTCCGCCAGGCCGGCTACGAGCCGATCGCCCCGGGGTGGCCGGGAGAGCCTCCGACCGTCGAGGAGGCTCGCGAGCAGCCCGACCTGGTCGCCAACATGAGCATCGACGACGCCACCGGGCACTACGCCGAGATCATCGACTCGCTCGACGCCAAACCGGTCATCATCGGGCACTCGTTCGGCGGCTTGTTCACCGAGAAGCTTCTCGGCCAGGACCGCGGCGTCGCCGCTGTCGCGATCGACCCGGCCCAGATCAAAGGCGTGTTGCCACTACCCGTGGCCCAACTTCGCGCCGCACTGCCCGCCCTCGGTAACCCGGCGAACCTCCACAAGGCCGTCTCACTGACCGCAAAGGAGTTCCGATTCGGGTTCGGCAACGAGCTGTCCGAAGCGGAGTCAGACAGCCTGTTTGCTCAGTGGGCGATCCCGGGACCGGCGAGAGTGGTGTTCCAAGCCGCCGCCGCCAACTTTGCGCTGCACTCCGAAGCGAAGGTCAATACCGGCAACGAGCAACGCGGCCCGCTGCTGCTCACGTCAGGCAAGCAGGACCATACGGTTCCCGATGTGACGACGCGTTCCACGCTCAAGCAGTACCGAGACTCGATGGCGGTCACCGAGCTCAAGCAGTTCGAAGGCCGCGGCCACTCACTGACGATTGACAGCGGTTGGCGAGAAGTCGCCGACGCAGTCCTCGAATGGCTCCAGCCGATCACGGGTCACCGCGCCCTCGCCGAGGCGACCACCGCCTGAGTAGCGCTGCGCCACTGTCATCGCTGCGAGCAGAATATCCGCGGCGCTGTCGGTCCATGACATAGAGTCACCAAACTGCTGGATAAGCCACGGCGCTCACGCGCAGAGGGGTCGAAAAAATGGCACTGGGTTTTTACATCACTGCTGAGGGGTTTACGCAGGACAAGTACGACACGACGCTCGCCCAGCTTGAGGAGGCCGGCGCCGGCGCTCCCGATGGGCGGCTCTCCCACGTTGCCCTGGAGACGAACGGCGAGATACAGGTGTTCGACGTCTGGGAGTCCCAAGAGGCGTTTGATGCATTTGGGGCCACGCTGCTGCCGATCCTCGCCGCGGCTGGGATCGAGATCGAACGAACCGATGGTGGCCCGGGTACACAACGAGATCAAGGGCTGACGCCAGCTACGGCGCTGTCTGGGCGCACTCGGCGCAGAGTCCGACCATCGCGAAATGGGTGAACCGGGGGTGGTGGCCGAACCGCTGTTCGACGTCCCTGCGCACCGGGGCGAGTTGATCGGGAGCGAGCACGGTCAGTTTCCCGCAGCGTTCGCAGTAGAGATATTCGCCCTCGTCGCGGCCGACGAGCGCATGGAGGCCCGGGCCGTGGCCGAGGTGGACGTGGCGGGTGAGCCCGTGGCGTTCGAGCACCTCGAGGTTGCGGTACACCGAAGACTCCTCGAGCGACAGCTCCTGGGCGAGCTCCGGGGCGGACACCGGTCCGGAGGCCGAGAACAGCGCCTCGATGATCAGCCGTCGCGCGGTCGAGAGCCGTAGCCCGGACTCCCGGAGCGCTCGGATCGCTTCGTCGGGGTCGGCGACGACGAGTCGGGGGGCGTCGGGGGCCAGGGTCATGCGCTATCCGCTGCTGGCGGTGTCGAGGTGTGCTGACCAGCGTTCCTCGATGCGTCCGTAGTGCCAGACGGCCACCGCGATCGCCCAGGTGGCGACGAACATCCCGACGATGATGAAGCCGAGCACGTTGAGGTCGATGCTCTGCAGCCAGGTCCAGAACCCGCCGGTCAGGCTCAGCTGAGTCGGAGACCAGGCCGCCGAGCTCGATCGTGCCGATGACCAGCGCGACAGCCACCGACAGCCCCGTGACGGTGATGTTGTAGAAGACCTTGCGCACCGGCTTTGAGAACGCCCAGCCGTAGGCGAAGTTCATGAACGATCCGTCGATCGAGTCCATCAGCGACATGCCCGCGGCGAACAGGATCGGCAGACACAGGATCGCGTACCACGGCAGCCCCGCCGCGCCGGCGCTGCCGGCGATCACGAGCAACGCCACCTCGGTCGCGGTATCGAACCCCAGCCCGAACAGCACCCCCAGCGGATACATCTGATGGCGGCTTGGTCACGGCCTTGGTCAGCCGGCCCAGGAACCGGTTCATGAACCCGCGGCTGTCGAGCTGCCGTTCGAGCTCGGCCTCGTCGAACTTGCCGGCCTTCATCTCCACGAACACCTTGATGATCCCGATCAGGATCACCACGTTGATGGCCGCGATGACGTACAGGAACGTGCCCGACACGGTTGTGCCGATCCAGCCGGTGATGTTGTGCAGCCGGGAGTTGTCGTTCTTCACCGACCCGTCGAGCGAGCGGACCCCGATCGAGATCAAGAATGCCAGCGCGAACACGACCGTGGAGTGACCGAGGGAGAACCAGAACCCCACGCTCAAGGGGCGCCTGCCTTCCCGCATCAGCTTGCGCGTGGTGTTGTCGATCGCCGAGATGTGGTCGGCGTCGAACGCATGTCGCAACCCCAGCGTGTAGGCGGTCACGCCGATCCCAACCGTAAACGTGCCGGCCGACCCGAGGCTGTAGTGGTTGGGCGCCACCAGCCCGATCAGCATCAAGAAGCCGAGCGCGTGAAGCCCCCCAACGACGACGACCATCATGGTCAGCGTGCGTCGCTGACCACCGTCCAACGATCGCCAAAATGCCCGCAGCCGTGGACGAGTGCGGGCCTGGGCGGCTGTCGCCTCCATCGCATCTCCTTCGTGGAGCGCGGCCGTAGCCCGCGCGACCGGCACGCTAAGTCAACCCGGCCGCAATTGCAAGGTACTCAGGATTACACGCATCCAGATCAGGAAGGCGGGACGGCGTGACTACGCCCCGACGCGCCAGAATGGCCAGATGAGCACACCTGAGAACCAGGGCGAGCCGATCACCGAGGCCGGCCTTGCCGCGCTCAAAGCGGAGATCGGACAATTGGAGACGGTCGCCCGCCGTGAGGTGGCCGCGCGGATCCTTGAGGCCCGCGGCCACGGAGACCTCAAGGAGAACGCCGAGTATCACGCCGCCAAGGAGGATCAGGCGCACCTCGAGACCCGGATCCTGCGTCTGCGACAGCGGTGGCGCAACGCTGTCGTCGTTGACGTCGTGGAGTCTCCCGGGGCGACGTTCGCCTTCGGGCATTCCGCCGAGGTCCGCGACGAGGACACCGGCGAGGTGCACACTTGGACGATCGTCGGCGCCGCGGAGGCCGACCGCACGCGCGGCAGGCTCTCGGTCGAGTCCCCGGTGGCCAAGGCGCTGCTGGACCAGGCGAGAGGTGCCACGGTCGAGGTCCCAACCCCTCGCGGCGCCCGCCGACTGACGATCGAACGGATCTTCTGAATCGTGGAGGTGGAGATGCCCGACAGCTACTCGCTGGTCAACCTCGTCGAGGTCGAGGACGCCGCGCCCCCGAATGGGTTCGGCGATCGATGGGAGGCGCGGGTCGCGGGGAGCGCGCTCGACGCGCAGGAGACGGGCGTCAGCCACTTCCGGCTGCAGGCGGGCAAGCGGTCCCCGTTTATGCACCGCCACCACGCCGCGGAGGAGATCTACGTGATCCTGAGCGGGACCGGACGGGTCAAACTCGATGACGAGATCGTCGAGGTGCGGCCGCTGGACGCGATCCGAGTGCCGCCCGAGGTGGCCCGGGCGTTCGAGGCCGGCCGCGACGGCCTGGAGTTCCTGGCGTTCGGCCCGCACCATCCCGGAGACGGCGAGCCGGTAGACGACCCCTGGGTGCAGTAAGCCGGCCGTCGAACTGGTCGGTCAGCCCTTGATGAATCCGGTCTGCTTGACCGCCGTCAGGATCTTCTGGGCACTGAGGCCGTTGTCGAACGGCCCGTTGGGCGCGATCGCCTTACCGAGGAACAGGCCGATCGCGCCGGAGTGGCGCGCCTCGACGGTGACGATGCTCGCGGCCGTGATCAGGACCTTGGGGTCCTTGATGTTGCCTGCCTGGCCGAGGTAGGCGTGGACGCCGGTGTTCTCGAGGACGTAGGCGGTGGCCGCGAACTTGGCCGGGTCGCGCGGGATCCCCATGAAGTCGAACTTGGGCTTCTTGACCGCCTTGGCACCGAGCGCAGACTTCAGCAGCTTGACGTGGGCGTTCTCGTCCGCGGTCACGGTCTTCAGGAACGCCTTGAGCGCGTGGTCGGTGATCTTGCCCGCCCGAGTGGCCTCGTTGTAGAACGAGCTCTCCAGGTATTCGAGCGTCAGCGCGTAGTTGAGGATGCCGATGTCGCCCTTGCCGAACGACGACGGCGGCCGGCCGCCTGCGGCCAGTGCGGTGCCGGGAACCAGCGCGCTGAGGATCGCGCCGCCGCTGAGCGCTGCTCCACCGGCCACCGCGCCCTTGCGCAGGAACGACAGGCGGGTGTCGCCGGCTACCTGCTCCGCGCCCTCGCGGATCGCGCCGTCGACGTCAACGGCATCTAGATTGATGTGAGTCATTGAGTATTACTCCCTTGTTGTTGGGTGAGACACAGCCGCTGTAACAGCGGCCGTGGGTGGTTAGTACGGGCCGACCAGCGCCGGCGGATCAGCTGAGTGTCAGAGTTCTGCCGTGCCGGCGAGCCGGCGAGTGGCCCTGCGCTCGGAGACGCTCGCGATCAGGACACCGAGCTCGAACAGCAGGTACAGCGGGAGTGTCTCCAGCAGCATCGTGATCGCGTCGCCCGGCAGCACCGCGGCGACCAGGCCGCAGGCGAGGAGGGCGTAGCGGCGGTTGTGGCGCAGCTGACGCGGCGTGACTACCCCCGCTCGGGTGACCGCGACGATCGCCACGGGCACTTGGAAGAGCAACCCCATCGCCAGCAGCGTCGTGGCGGCGAACTTGTAGTACTGACCGGCCTGGACCAGCACGTTGAACTGGCTGCTGTTGAAGTTCTGAAAGAAGTGCAGCGCCGCGGGTAGCACGACCAGGTAGCCGAACACCACGCCCGCGACAAACAGCCCCGGGATCGCGAGCACCACCGGAAGCATTTGCCTGCGTTGGTCCCGAGACACAGCCGGCATGAAGAACGCGTACGCCTGCAGCAATAGCACCGGCAGCGCCAGGATCAGGGCGAAGACCAGGGTCACGGTCAGCGTGGCCGTGAACGGCTCGCTGATACCGAGCGTCACCGGCCGATCGCCCTCGGGCGGCGTCGACAGCTGGCGGACGTCTCGCCGGAGGTTGCGCTGCACCCGGTCAAGCGCGGGGACAGCCTCGGGCGCTTGGGCCCTAAGCACCCCGGCCACGGTGCCGAGCTGGACGGCGACGTCCCGGGCGTTGCGCTGGACGGTATAGGTTGCGCCCAGCGGTCCGTGTCCGTCGCGCACCTGTCCCTGGGTCTGGTGCGCCAGCGGCTTGTTGACGAGCCTCAGCAGCTCGTGGTTCTGCCAGAAGCAGATACCGAACGCCACCGCGATCGCTGCCACGCACACGAGCAGCCGCGCGCGGAGCTCGTCGAGATGGCCGACCATGCTGAGGTGATCATCGTCGGCCAGCGGCCGCAGTCGTGCGGCCGCCAGGGCGCCCGGCATCGGCATGCGAGATCCCCCTGTCTACCGAGTCGTGGTCTCGCGGGTGGTGTCGAGGGGCACCGGTGAGGACTGCGCGGCAGTGAGCTGCTCGGCCGGCTCGTCACCGCTGATCGACTCCTTGAACCCACGCAGGCCGGCACCCAGCGACTTACCCATCTCGGGCAGCCGCTTGGCCCCGAACACGAGCAGCACGAGCACGAGCACGAACGCGATGTGAATTGGATTGTCGAGTCCCAACATGTGTATCTCCGATCGATCGGAATCGCAGTGGTCAATGTCTTCTACGGATATCCGCCCGCGGCGGATCACTCAACGGTCACGTGAGTAACAACTCAGGTGAGCCGAGCGCTGATCACCGGCGCGTGCGTCGGCGTAGTTGCTGCCGCCCATCGGCTCGGGAGTCACCAGCACGCGCTGCACCCCGCGCAGACCGCCGGGCACGTCGACGTCGCCGTCGCCCCGGCTGTTCACGCCGAACAGCGCGGTCGTCGGCCGGGGCGGCTGCCTTCCGCTGACGAGCCACACCTCGTAGATGTGACCCCGCGGCGGCGGTCTGAGGTCCCGGACGACCAGCCTCGCCGCCCCGTCGGCGACCCGCAGCTGAGCTGTGCCGCTCGAGCCGGTCACCTGAGCGTGGTAGATCTTCGTCGCGCCCGGGTGCGGCTTGGTCAGCGCGACGACGCCGATCGCGAGGCACACGGCGACCACGATCGAGCCGAGCGCCAGCGCAGGCCGGCGAAGGGTGGCCGGTGGGCGGCGATGACGCGAAGTGCGCGCGGCGTGTCGCGCCTCTCGCCGGACGCTGGCCCGGACGCTGCGCCGCAAGCTGTCGGGAGCGCGACGACGGTTGGCGCTGAGCGGCAGGACATCTACCACCTCCTGAAAGCAAGCCAGCTCATCCCGGCACACCACACAGGTGTCCAGGTGACGACCGAAGCTGCGGGCCTCGCCGGACTTCGAGCGCGCCGAGCGCATAGGCCGCGACGTCGCCGCCGCAGGCCGCCGTCTGGTCTGTGCTCTGTCCTCGGGTCATCGTCGCGTGCGGGTCATGGACGCGCCTCGTCCGCGCTGGTCAGCGAGATGCGCAGCTTGGTCAGTCCGAGGCGCATACGCCCCTTCACCGTTCCGACGGGGAGCCCGAGCAGCTCGGCGATCTGGGTGTGGGTGTAGCCGCCGAAGTACGCGAGCTCGATCACCCGGCGCTGGTCGGACGGGAGCTCGCGCACGGCTTCGCGCACGTGCTCGGCTTCGTCGTGTCGCTCGACCTCGAGATCGGTCTGAGTCGGCTCGACCAGCCACTCGGCCACACCGTCGTCGCTGACGTTGCGGCTAGGTCGACGTTCGCGCCTGAACGCGTCGATCGCCCGGTGGCGCACCACGCTCAGCACCCAGGAGCGCACGCTCCCGCGCGTTCGGTCATAGCTGCCGCCGGTCCGCCACAGAGACATGAATGCCTCCTGGACGACATCCTCGGCCATCGGCCGCCGGCCGCACATGCGATACGCGAGCGAGAACGCCGCGTCCCCGTGGCGACCGAAGATCACCTCCAGCGCCCTGGGCTCACCCCCACCGACCATGACCATCAGGTCCTCGTCGGCGAGGTCACCGTAGTCTCGCTGGGCCCTGCGGCCGCGTCGGGGCGATCTCAACACGCGCGCACGAAACGAACCTGCAGCCGGTCGGATGGCGCGACCCGGATACCGGGTCTGGGCTTTCCGTAAATCGCGCCACCCGAGGGGCTACTTGACCAGGGGCCCGGCCTTGGCGAGCACCTGCCTCTTGGATTCCGTCACGATTTCCCCCCTGCAATTAGCTGGATGCCGACCCCGGCCCACACCCTTACTTCGGGCCGGACGTGGGAACGGATCAATCCAGCTGCGCGGGCGCCCAGCTCCGCAGGCGGCTGAGTGGGGCGCCCGCGGTCAGCTGCCGCGCGGTCTGGGGAGGTGCAGGCCGTAGAAGCCCCGGCTCCGGGGTCGGCCTGCTGTGGGGGTGTAGCTAACCCAGAGCCGGAGCGTGATCCGGTAGCCATGGTGGCGAACGAGCCGCCGGCCCTGCTTGTTTGGCCTGACGCTGAGGTGCAGCGTGGTCGCGCGACGTGCTCGCGCGTGGCTGCGGGCGTAGACGAACCGGTGGGGCGCGGGGTGAAGCAGGATCGCGGCGCGCGCGAGGTTATCGTTCCAGGCGGTGGCGAGCACGTCGACCCGGCCCGGGCCGGGGACTCGGACGCTGAACGTGATGGTCCCGTCGCGGTGGGTGCGGATCCGGGTTGTGCGGGCGTGGTTGTTGGGCGGCCGGCGGCGAGTGGGGGGTGCAGCGCCGCGGAGCGGAGGGGTTGCGACCGATGGCGGGGTCACGACCGGCGGGGTGAGGCTGCCGGGGCTCGTGAGCTGTGGCGGTGGCGGTGGCGGGTTTGGCCCGACCGCGCGCACGCGGTGGTTGCCGGTGTCGGCGACGATCAGGATCGCGCCCTGGGTGACGGTCACCGCGGCGGGGCTTTGGAGCTTGGTCTGGTTGCCGGGCAGCCCGTCGCTGTTGAACCCGCCCTGCGGGTTGCCGTTGGCGTCGACCAGCCCGACGGGGTCGGCGGCCATGGCCTCGCTCATGGGAGACGGGTTGTAGGCCCGGATCAGATTGTTCTTGGTGTCGGCGAACACGATGTTGCCGTCCAGTGCGACGGACAGCGACCGCGGCTGGTTGATCTGCGCCTCAGTCCCCGGCAGCGGCGCGTCCAGGGAGTCCACGTCTCCGTTATAGCCGCTGGTCCCGGTCCCGACCGCGATCGTGGTCTGGCCGCCGGTGATCTGCAGGATGTAGTCGGGAGCGTTGGACGCCGCCCACAGGTTCCCGCTGGCATCCCCGACCACGCTGACGACGTCATACGTGCCCGCCGCCGTGCCGGTCGCCACCGTGCTGATCGTCCCGTCGGGATGCACCTCCCGGATCCCCCGCCGGCCATCGGCGATAAACAGATCCCCCGTCGGGCTGCTCCACACCCCCACCGGATCCATCAACGACGCCCCGGTGGCCGGCCCCCCGTCCCCGCACGCCGCCGCGGCGGTCGCGCATGCCTGTCCGTTGCCGGCCACCGTGGTGATCGTCCCCGACGGGTCGACCCGCCGCACCGAATGCAATTTCGGATCAGCGATATACAACGACCCGTCCAACCCCACCGCCAAGCCCGCCGGCTCGCCCAAAAACGCGTCCGCCGCCGGCCCACCATCCCCACACCCCGCCGCCAACTCCTGACCCGAACACTCAGTTCCGTGATGGCCGGCCACCAGCTGGGGCGCAAAGTTGGGCGACACCAGCCGCACTGTCGCGTCGCTCAACCCCACGTCATACCCATCCGTCGTCACCGCACTGGCCCACGTCGGCGGCGACGCCGGCACCACCGACAGCGGCGAACCCGCCGTCAAACTCAGCGAATCAAACACGGTCGAGGTCGGCGTCACACACGCATCCAACGCCGCCGCCGAACACGCCGGCCGACGAAACGTCTCGTCGGGGATCATCAGGTTCTTACATCCGGCGGCGGTCGGAGCGTCCGCATCGTGCGGACACGTGTCCACGTTGACCCAGTTCTGCTGGTTCAGCGTGGTGGTCGTGAACGGCACCGGCCCGTAGGACTCCTCAGACCCCAACGCCACCGTCCACTGCAGGCCCCCCGAGGCCTGACACTGGCCGTCGGTCAGCGTCCCGCAATACAACCACGCGCGGTCGAACTTCGCCATGTTCAGCTGAGCTCCGGTCAACTGCGCTCCCGGCAGATACGCGCCGATGAACGTCGCGTCGTTCAAAGTCGCGTTCGTCAGGTTGCACGAAATGCACTGCGCCCCATCGAAATGCGCCCCCGTCAATACGGCACTGGTCAAATCAAACCCGCCCGAGCCATCCTCACTACCCCCCAGGACCGCGCCCACGAAATCAGCGCCGGCCATCTGCCGGGTCGCGTCAAACCCCGGCCCATCCCCATAGATGTGCGCACCATTAAAACTCGCGTTCGTCGCGATCACCGACGTGAAATTCGTCGGCGCGCTGAGCGACGATGCCGCCAACACGCCGTCAAACGTCGCATTCGACAGATCCGCGTCTTCGAAACTCGCGCCGCTCACATCCGCCCGCGCGAAATTCGCCGTATTCAGATCCGTCGTCTGCCCCGCAAACGACGCCCCGGTCAACGACGCACCCCCAAACGACGCCTTCACCGCATGCACACCCTGAAGCTGCGCATTCGCCATGTCCGCCAGCTCAAAGCTGGCGCCATCCAGCGTCGCGCCGTTGAAGATGGTCGACTCCAGATCCGCGGGGAACCCCAGGAAGCTCGCACCAGCCAGATCGATCCCATGCAGATCTTTGCCGGCCAACGACGAACTATCAACCGCTGTCGCCACATACTGCCCACCCGCAAAATCAACCGCCGCCCCATCCGTCACCGCCAACTGCTCGATCACCCCGAGCGCCACCGTGCTTCCCGTTGTTCCAAGCGTGCTCCCGGCGAAAAGCGGTGTGGTCGCGCACCCGGGCACGAGCAGATCGGCCTTGACCGGGGTGAAACCGGTGTTCAGAAGGTTGACTTGCTGAAACTCCGTACAGGCGCCGCTGAGCGCTCCGACGCGTACGTTCGCAAAGCTCGGCGGCGCTTTGGACTGCAACGAGACCAGCTGGGCGCCGCGGAGGTCCGCGCCGTCGAAATTCGCGCCGCTGACGCTGGTGGCGGTCGAGCCGGCGGTTCCCAGCGTCGCGCCGCCGAGGGCGGCGCCGCTGAAGTTCCAGTTGTCGAAGTCGCCGGTCAGCTGCGCGCCGTTCATCGTCGCGCCGCTGACATCGCTGCGGTATGCCACGGTCGCGTCGGGCTGACCAGGCGTGAATTGCAAGTTGTCGGGCAGCGCGCAGGACGGGCACCCACCGGCCGACGTGAGCAGCTGCTGGGGCGTCACCAGGTCGGCCTCGGTGGTCTCCCAATCGGACCGCCCCGGAAACAGCACCGGCGCGGGACCGCTGGCCCCGACGTCCTGGGCACCCCATGCTGACGACAGCCCGTGAGTCTGATCCTTCAGCAACACCGCGGCATCGGGAGCGACCGAGACCGAAGCCGGGTGCGTCATCACCTCATCTGACCCCTGGGCGATGCCGACGCACGAATCCGGTCCGGTCCAGCTGACACCGGGCGGGATCACCACGACGTTCGCGTCGGTGCTCCCCGGATCGAGCGGGCGGGCGAACACCGCGCCTCCGGGGGGCGGCTGTGGCGTCGGAGACGTGCGCAGGCATTGAGGTTGATCCGGCGGCGTGACTGCCACGGAGGTTGGACCGCACCTGGTTTCGGGATCGGTGTTGCAACCCGGACCCGCCCCCAGCTGAGCGGTGAGGTAGCTCTGGTCGACCGCGGACCCGTCGAGATTGGCGCGCCCGATCGTGCCGCCCGCGCAGTTCGACGGGGGAAACGTGTGGAAGTCGCAGAAGTAGTAGTTGGCCCAGTAGAGATGGCCGAAGTCGACCGCTAGCCCCCGCGGTTCGGCGGCCCCGGTGATGAAGTTCGGGTCCGGGGCGCTGCCGTCGAGGTTGGCCCGCCCGATCGACCCGGGGTCCGGTAGCGCGGTTCCCGGGGCGAGTTGCGACCAGTAGACGTGCTGACCGTCGACCGCCACGCCCGTGGCGAAGCCCACTCCGGTCATGAATTCGTCGTTGGCGCCCGTGCCGTCGAGGTTCGCTCGTCCGATCGACTGGTTGCGTTCGTCAGCCCAGTAGAGGTGAGAGCTGTCGACCGCGAGCCCATTCACGAGTGCGGTGCCCTGGAGGTCGACGAGCGTCGGCACTACCCCGGTGCCGTCGAGGTTGGCGCGTCCGATCGAGTCGGCATTGGCCCAGTACACGTACCGATCGTCGACCGCGACGAACCGGGCGCCCGCCGTCAGCTTGATGAACTGGGGCTCGAGGCCGGTGCCGTCGAGATCGGCCCGGCCGAGGAACCCTCCGTTGCCCCAATAGACGTGCTGGCGGTCGACGGCGACCGGGAAGCCGGACGTCTGTCGGCTCGCGCTGGGGATCAGGCTCTGGTTGATCGTGCCGGGGTTGTCGCTGATCGTGTCACGGCCGATCGTTCCGATCTGCGGGTTGTCCCAGTAGATCGCGGACGAGCCGTCCGGCAGCGAGGTCACCGTGACCGACGTCGGTCCGCAGCGCGTCTGGGGGTCGGTGCCACAGCCCGGGCCGGTCGCCGTATCGGCGGTGATGAAGCTTGTGTCCACCCCCGAGCCGTCGAGGTTCGCGCGTCCGATCGTGCCGCCCTCGCACGAGCTGGGAGGGTCGGTCTGGTAGTTGCAGTCGAAGCTGTCGGCCCAGTAGACATGCTCCGCATCGACGGCCACGTCGAACGTCCCGAACTGTCCGGTGATGAAGTTCGGGTCGGGATCCGTCCCGTCGAGGTTCGCCCGTCCGACCGAACCCCGGGACGGTGTGCCACCGGTCAGCTCAGTCCAGTAGATGTGCTGAGCATCGACCGCCAAGCCCGTGCCGAAGCCCACTCCCGTCATGAATTCGTCGTTGGCGCCCGTGCCGTCGAGGTTCGCCCGCCCGATGCTCTGACGGATCCGGTCCTTCCAGTAGATGTGGCCGCTGTCAACGGCGAGGCCCGACAGCAGACTCCCCGACACGGGGATGAACTGGGTGTCCACGCCGCTGCCGTCGAGGCTCGCACGGGCGATCGCCTCACCGTGGGTCCAGTAGATGTGCTGACCGTCGACGGCGATCGCGCCCGCCTCGCTCTGGATGAACTGCTTGTTGACATCAGACCCGTCCAGATTCGCGCGCGCGATCGAACCGCCCGCCGCCCAATACAGATGCTGCCCATCGGACGCGAGTGGGAGGGTGTGGGTCTGCTGGAGTCCGGGGATGAACTCCTGGTTGAGCTGCGAAGGGGTGCCGTCGGCGCGCGCGATCGACCCGATCTGGGAGTTGTCCCAGAAGACGGAAGCCGAGGTCGGTGGCGAGCCGAAGACCCACGCCGCGCCGGCGTTGTCGTTATCGCTCGGAGCGCCGACGAGCACGGTGCTTGCGTCGCTGGAGAGCGCGACGCTCGAGCCGAACGCTCCCTGGCCGCTCTCATCGCTCGCGGCGAGCTTTGCTCCCTGCTGGGTCCAGGTGCTCCCCGAACGCGCGAACACCCACGCGGCACCCACGTTGCCGGCATCGCCGCCGGCGCCGATCAGCGCTGTGCCTCCGTCGCCGGACAGCGCCACGCCGGCGCCGAAATGCCCTTGGCCGGTCTCGTCGGTCGGAGCGAGCTTTGACCCCTGCACCGACCACGTGGTGCCCGATCGAGCGAATACCCACGCCCCGCCCGCGCCCGTGCCCCCTCCGTCAATCTGGGGGCTGCCCACGAGCGCCGTGCGGCCATCGAGAGACAGGGCCACGCTGTAGCCGAAGTCGCCACCGCCGTCTGGAGCGGTGAGCTTTGGCCCCTGCTGCGTCCACGTGCCGGCCGACCGGACAAACACCCACGCCGCCCCAGCTCGCACGCTGTCGAACGGGCCCCCGATCAGCGCCGTGCTGCCGTCGCCCGACAGGGCCACGCTCGAGCCGAAATCGCCAGGAAAACTAGTGCTCTCGTCCGAGGCGGTGAGCTTTGGTCCCTGCTGGGTCCAGGTGCTGCCCGAGCGGGTGAACACCAGCGCAGCCCCGACGTCGCTGTTGTCCCCGCTGTCGCCGATCAGCGCCGTGATCCCGTCGCCCGACAGCGCGACGCTGATGCCGAAGTTGCCCTGGCCACTCTGGCCGCTCGTCAGCTTGGGCCCCTGCGGTGTCCACGTGTTGCCCGAGCGGATGAACACCCACGCCGCCCCGCCGGGGCTGTCACCGGGAGCGCCGATCAGCGCCGTGGTGCCGTCCCAGGACAGCGCGACGCTAAAGCCGAACAAGGTCGCGCTCCGATCGCTGGCGGTCAGCTTTGGTCCCCGCTGGTTCCACACCCCGCCGGTCCGCGTGAATACCCACGCCGCCCCGGTCTCGCTGTCGTCCTGGTAGCCGCCGACCAGCGCGGTTCCCCCGTCGCCCGACAACGCCACGCTGTAGCCCAGGTGCCCCGCTCCACTTTCATCGGTGGCAGTCAGCTTCGGTCCCTGCTGGATGAGCGGATCGATCCGCAGCGGATACCGAGCGCCGCGATCGGCCACCCGCACCAGCAGCCGCCGGCCCGACAGTGACAACCATGCCGCCAACCGCCGCCCACTCGCATCGCGCGCCACCAGACCCCCGTACCGCAGCGCCACCCGCCCCGACCGCGTCACGAACTCCACCCCCGAACCAGCCAGCCGCGCAGATACCCCCGAACGCCCCAGCCCCAGCGTCACCGCACCCGCCGCACCCGCCGGCCGCCTCGACAGCGTGAAACCCTGCTCGATCCCAAACGGCCCAGCCTCATACCACTCGAGCACCCCACCCCCTCGCGCGTACACCACCCGGTGAGAGCGCACCTGCGGCAGCACCGCAGGCAGCGGCCGCAGACGGTCGGCACGGCCCACTGACACCAGCCCCAGCGACAGCTGCGCTCCACCTCCCTGAACGCTGACCCCACCACCGCCCAGCGCCGCCGCCACACCCCCGCCGGCGAGCCCCAACCCGCCACTCACACGGCGCGGCGCAAACCGCGGATCGGACGCGCCCACCGCCGAAGAAACGACCGACTGCGCCTGCGCCGGCAAACGCGACAGGCCGCCCGCATCCCTCGCGCGGGTGGGGTGCGACATCGCCGGCGACGCCGCGGGCATCGACCAACGCTGCCCGGCCAGCAGCCACACCCCCGCCAACGCCACCCCCGCCAGCAGCAGCGGCGCCGCAAGCCGCCACCACCCGGCGCGGGTGCTGCCCAGGGTCAAGAGCGGCTGATCGCTCACGTGTGCTTGGCCGGTGGCTTGTGCTTGTGCTTTGGCTTGTGCTTGGGCTTGGGCTTGCGTCGGGGTTTGGGTGCTTTGAGCGTGGCGACCTCGGTCGGGTCAAACCGGCTCAGCGAGGGTTCGGGAACCCCGAGCGCGGGATCGACGTGGGGTTTGCCGGTGACGGTGTCGGCGAGCGCGTCGAAGTTGGCGGCGTAGATGCTGCGCCAGAAGTCGACCGCCAAATGCGGCACGTTGACCCCAGGACTGTTGGTATCGATCACCGTGCCGGTCGGGCTGTACACATCAACCCGATAGTCGCTGGTGGCCGATCCGTCGCCGGTGTAGTAGAGCACGTAGATCTGGTCGGCGCCGTCGACCGCCATGTCCAGATAGCTGCCCTTGGACACGAGCGGCAGCGTGTACTGCCCTGCCGGCGACGCCCCCAGCCTCTTTCCGGGCTTCCCCGCCCGGCTGACGAGCGATCGACGGGTCAGCGAGGGTTGGAAGTAGGGGACCGGGTTGCCGTTGAGATCAAACGCGGCCAGCTGCTGAGCGGCTGCCTCTAGCACCAGCACGAACCCCGGATTGGTCACCGCCAACCCGACCGGCGAGCTCAACAACCCCACCTGCGTCCCCGGACCCGCCGTATAGGACGCCAACGGCGGCAACGGCGTATTCGCCGGCAGCAGGGTTCCGAGCCGCCCCGAGTCCGTGTTCAGCACCACCACCCGTCCCGACGAATGCAACGCCGCCGCGGACACCACCAACGGGAACGTGCCCCACGACACCGACGAATCCCACGTCGGCGCGCCCGTCGTCGCATCCAACGTCACCTGGCGCACGTGATACGCGGCCGTCTTCGGATCGGGCTCCAACAACACATGGTTGCCGGCGTCGCCCTTGCCCACAAACGCGTCAAACAAGAGGAACGGCCGTCGCGCATAGCCCTCAGCCGACGCCGGCCCCAAACTGATCGTGTTCCCGTTCTCGACCGTCGGCACCCCGCGCACGTAGTACTTGCTGCCCTGCTCCCACACCACCCCCGCGACCCCCGCCAACGTCGACACCGTCGTCCCCGTCACCTGCTGAATCCCCTTATCCGCCAGGGTCCCGCTACTCACGATCTGGTTCGACCACGTATACCCACCCGCCGCCGAGCTATAGCCGGTGGTGTCGGCCCGCTCAAACACCGTCCCGGAGTCGATCGGCACCGCGATCTGCTCAATCGTGATCGCCACTTCAGACGGCGGATTAGTCGGATCGCTGTTCGGATACTGCGGCGACACCCCAGTCCCCACCTGCTTGCCCGACGCGTTCAAGAACACCACGCTCCACTGAATGTTCGTCCCCCCAAACGGCGCCGTCACATCCTGCACAATCGGAGCCGACTGAATCCTGCCCCCTGGATTCACCACACCGGTCAACGGCGTCAACGCCACCCCACCATCAATACTCGGCGTCAACTTCCACGACGTCGCCGTCACCGGGAACGACGACGCCTGATTCGTATCAATCGAGATCGTCACCGTCGCCGGATACGTCAAATTGATCTCATTCTCGATCACCCACGGCGCCACGATCGTCTCGGCACACACCTCCGCCAGCGTCGCGACGTCCCCGAGCACCTCGATCACCGCGATCGCCTCGCCGATGAACGGGATCGCTGCCACGAGGTCGGCGGCCGTCTCTCCCTCGGCAACCGCTAGGGCGGCGTCCACCCAGAGGGACGTGGCCGAGGGGTTGAAGATGATCCTCGGAATCGCCGCCCCCAGCGGCAGCAGGATGCTCCAGATGTTCGTGGCGCTGCCGCCGTTGGCGGAGATGTCTGCGTAGGTCGCGCCGCCGGCGGCGAGCGTCGCGGCGGTTGCCTGCGCCGCCGGCAGCGCCAGCTGCCCGAACGACTCCAGACTGAGCAACGCTTGGAACGTGATCTCGCTGATCGGCTTGCGCAGCTGGGCCCACGTGGTCGCGATGTCGAGGTCGGTGAACAGGGCGAACGCCGACAGCCCGATCGTCAGGATCCCGGTGATCAACGAGGGCAGCAACACCTCGTCCTGAGGGGCGACCAGGTTGGGGTACGCGTCGGACGGGAAGTACTGGCGCCAGCCGCCACCGTTGATATCCGATCCCAGTCCGCAGAACAAGAGACGCGCGGTGTGCGCGTCTTTGGGGAAGTTCAGCGTCACGTCGATCGTGTTCGTGTCCCACAGTGGGATCCCCAGCACGGTGAAGATCTGAGGGAGCATCCCCAGCGACTGCGAATATTTGGTGTCAGGCCACTTGGGGTTCGGATCGGCCGACAGGTTCTCGTTGTTCGCGCCGAGGTACTGGACGTACACCCAGATCCAGCGAACCCAGTTGTTGTAGAGCTTGAGCGGAACCTGTCCGTTGGAGTAGGACCCGTTGACCTCCGTCTGGGTCCCGTACACGAGACCGGGGTTCTGGACCTGAATGCTGATCCCGGACCCCAGCTGCGCTGGGGTGCTCGCGGGCTGAGTTTGAGGAATGATCCCCTGGGGTTGCACCCACGTTTGCGTGGCCGCAGACTGGTCCTGATCCAGCGGTTGGTTGATCACCGCGCCCAGGGCGCCCGTGTTGCGCACCCCGCGAACCCCGCCCACGACGGCTGTGGTAGCGATCTGCGGCAGGTTCGGATCCTTAGTGTTGAACTCGAACGTGGAAAACGTATGGGTCTGGCCCTTAACCACGATCTTCGTGTCGCTGCCGTCCGCGTTCTTCGCGGGCGCCATCGACGCCCAGCTGCGGCCGTGCGAGGTCATCTGACCGATGTAGGTCCCGAGGCTGGTCACCGCCGGAGTCGTCTTGAGCAGAGCGGACGTCACCGACGCCGCGGTCTTGTTCACGGTGGCGATGTTCGGGTGCAGGCTGGTGAACGCGACCGCGGTCGTGTAGCTGTCGACAATCATTTCGAGCTGCGCGACATGCTGGGGTGAACTGATGTCTGAGGGCTTGAGCCCGAGCGCCGCCAGGCGACGAGGCGAGCCCGACACGTGCCGGTAATTCCCCTTCAGGCGGTGCGTGGTTTTGGCCAGCGCGATCGTCGAGGCGCGCGGCACCCTCCAGATCTGCCCCACGACTACCTCGCGGCGGCCGCGCCGTCCGTGCACGGACACGTGGATGCTGCGCTCGGCCGGCAGCTCCACGTCGGAAACGTGATGCGACAGCTGCGAGAGATCCATCTTCGCCCACAGGCCGCCCTTGCGTCGCAGCGCCGCGCGAGACTGCTTGGTGTGGCGCTTGAGCGAGATCCGCTTGCCGTTGGCAACCAGCACCATCCCGGTCACCCCGCGCGCGTCCCCGAACGCGAAATGCAGATCGGTCCGCTCCATGCGCCGACGATGCTTCTTCGGAGCCGCCTCCGCCGAGCCGGTCCCCATCCGCGAACCGACGCCCAACGCGACCGCCGACGCTAACCCAGCCTTCAGCACCCAACGCCGGCCGACCGGCGTCGACACCAGCTCCTCGAGGTATGACCGGGTCTCGTCGTCCAGCGGTTCCCCGCCCTCGCCCAACTGCTGATCAACCCTGCCCATCGCGTATGCCCCTTCCCATGCTCCCCGACGACAGCGTCGCCCATTGTTATGCCCGTGCCCTGGACCTCGCTCGGATGGCCACGAATGCTGCGATCGGTCGGGGTGACGCGTCAAGGCCTCGACTACAAATCACCCGGGTGATATTCCAGGAGCCGGACCCGCGACGCTATCCGCTCGCCCCCCCGGCGTCAACGGTCAGCCGGTGTCCGCCCGCCACCGAACCTGCGGCGGCTCTGCACAGGTTTCGCTCGCGGACCCCCATCGAGCACCTCGAATCGCGCTGTTTGGCGACGCGACCTGGCCGCTGCGGTCAGCTCACCAGGTAGACCTCGTAGACGACACCGGCGGGCTGTCTGCCGGCGACACCGACAAACACTCCCTTGTTGAGCCAGTCGAGCTCGGGGACGGCCGTCTCGATCTGCGTGGAGGTGCGAAACGTGTACTCGCTGGCAGCGACCTCATCTCCGCGGGCCAGGCGGGCCAGCACCTCGGGCGAGCCGTGGCGGACGCCGCGGGACTGGACGTAGAGGAGGTGTCCGGCGTCGGTCTGCAGCGTGTATCGGATGTCTCCCAGTGCGGTTCCGTCGGCGAGCACGGTCTGCCAGTCGGCGCTTGCGCCTGGCACCAGGACCCCGTTGAGCTCGGGGCCCTTGAACGTGCCGCCGGCCAGGGGGACGATGCGCGCGCGCCCTCGGGCCGTCTCGCCGAGCTCGAGCGCGGCGGCGAGGTTGGCCTCGAGCCGGTAGATCAAAGCCAGCGTCGGGGAGGGAAGCTCGGTGGTCATGTTTGCTCCTGTGGTCAGCGGGTTTGCGGAGATTCGCGGGCGGCGGCGCGGCGGCCGCAGGCGGCGAGGCCGACTCCGAGTGCGTAGGCGCCGGCGATCGTGGTGAACGAGGCGTGAAGCGAGACGCCGCCGCTGACGCGCAACAGCGCTCCCAGGAGGGCGATACCGAACGCTCCTCCCGTCTGCCGAGCCGTGTTGAGGACGCCGGCGGCAAGCCCCACGCGATGACGAGGCGCCCCAGCCATCGCCGTGGCCGTCATCGCCGGCATCGCCATCGCGGTCAGGCCCAGCGGGATCGTAGACGCCACGAGCACCCACAGCGGTCCGCGGCCAGGCGTGAGCGCCACCAGGATGGCGGCCGCGACGCCGGCGGCCAGGCCGGCGGTCATCACCGGCCATTCGCCGTGCCGCGCCACCGTGCGGTGCGTGAGAAACGCGGTCGCTCCGGTGACGAGCGTCATCGGCAGCATCGCCATCCCGGTCTCCAGGGCGCCGAGCCCCCGCGGGCCGTGCAGGTCGATGGCCAGGCAGAACAGCCCGCCGTAGAGGCAGAAGTTGAAGATCACCCCGATCGACACCGAGATCGTGAACGTCCGGCGCACGAACAGGACCGGATCGATCATCGGGTGGCGGACAGCGCGCTCGGCCCACGCGAACGCAGCTGCCCCGGCCAGGCCGACGGTCAGCAGTGCGAGCGTCACCCGCGACAGCCAGCCCTGCTCCCCGGCGAGGATGAAGCCGCCGGTCAGCGTCGAGAGGCTGACGACTGCGAGCAGTTGGCCGACGGTGTCCAGCGGGTGGCGGTGGCGCCGGGTCTCGACCACGTGGCGCCCGAGCAACACGGCCGCAATTATCGCGACCGGAACGTTGACCAGGAAGATCGCGCGCCATCCGAACGCACCGGTGAGGACGCCGCCGAGGATCGGGCCGCTGGCCAAGCCGATGCCCGAGGCGCCGCCCCAGATGGCCAGCGCGCGCCGGCGGCCGCCCGTCTCGGGGAAGCTGTGAGCGATCAGCGCCAGCGAGCACGGCATCAACCAGGCCGCGCCGGCACCCTGCGCGACCCGCGCCGCGATCAGCATCGCCGTCGACTCGGCTCCGCTGCACAGAGCGCTGCCGGTGCCGAACACTCCCAGCCCGATCAGGAATCCGGCGCGCGCCCCGACACGGTCGGCCAGTGCCCCGGCCGACAGCAGCAACGCGGCGAACGCGAGCGTGTAGCCGTTGACGATCCACTGCGCCTCGGCAAGCCCGCCGCCCAGGTCCGACACGATCGGGCCCAGCGCGACGTTCACGATCGTCGCGTCAAGCGTGATCATCACAAAGCCGAGGCAGATCGCGGCGAGCGCGAGTCGGGGGCTACGGTCCCGGTGTCCCGTAGGCCGGGCCGATGAGCGCTGTCGAATCCATGGCCCTGATCTTGCGGCGGCCGCGCGCCGGGGTCCACGACTTCTCAGGTCACGCTGATAGGCACCGCCTAACGCGCCGGTGTCCGAGTGGGTCTTCCGGGAGTTTCAGGGAGGGCCACTAGGCTGAGCGCCGTGGAACTGCGTCAGCTGCGCTATTTCGTCGCGGTCGCCGAGGAGCTGCACTTTGGCCGCGCCGCGCAGCGCCTGCACATCGCCGCGCCGTCGCTCTCCCAGCAGATCAAGACGCTCGAGGCGAGCCTCGGGGTCGTGCTGTTCGAGCGCGATCGTCGCCATGTGGCGCTGACGACGGCGGGGCGGACGCTGCTGCCCGACGCGCGTGAGATCCTGTCGCTGGCCGCCGCCGCGCAGCGCAAGCTGGCTGGGACGTCGGGGCCGCTTCGGCTCGGCTATGTCAGCTGGCTACCCGACGAGCTGGTGGCGTCGGTGCGCTCGGATCTGCGGATCGACGAGTGGGTGATGCCCAGCCACGTTCAGATCTCGCGCGTGCTCGACGGCGGGCTCGATGCGGCAATCGCCTGGGCCTCGGCCGAGGACGAGCGGCTCGACGATCAGCTGCTGTGGGCCGAACCGCTGGTCGCGATAATTCCCGCGCGGATGACCGACGAGGCGATCGCCGCCGAGGACCTGAACGTTCTCGTCGACGCCGACCTGACGTCATGGGACGCTTGGAACCAGTTCGCGATCGACTTCGCGGAGGCGGCCGGCTGCCGGGTGGTGCTGATCGACGACGGCGGCGTCACCGGCCCTGGCTTCCATCAGCACTGCCAGCGCCTGAACGCTCCCACCTTGTGCTCGCCCAAGCGCCATCCGGCGCCGCTGCCGGCCGGTCTGCGCGCGCGTCCGGTTCGCGATCCGAACCCGCTGTGGTGCTGGTCGCTGGTGACCCGCTCAGACGACGACCGGCCGGCGATCCTCGCCTTGCGCGCAAACGCCGGGACGGTGACCCGGGCGGCCGGGTTGCACGTCCTGCCCGACGGCCCCGTGTGGATCCCGCCGCAGGACCCGCACCGCGCGACGATCACGGCGCTGGCGACTGAACTGGTGGACGGGCGGTAGGCGCGGGTCGCGGATGGCGGGCGAAATCGCGAGCACAACGTCCCACTGGAGCGCTCTGGGCGCGAGTGTGGGACGTTCGCCACGTGGGGCGTGATCAACGTCCCACGCGAGCCCGCGAATGCCTCGGGTGGGGCGTTAAGCACCTCGCGACCACAACTAGGTGCCGCCCGGGTCGTTGGGGTGTTGCTGCAGGGGGGTGACGACCTCGTCCATCCACTGGTCCATGGGCAGCGCGCGCAGCAGCGCGTCCAGCTGCTCCTCGCTGTCGGCCCGGTACAGGCCGAGAGCCTTCGACTCCCCCGGCCCGACCGGCGGGATCCACAGGCGGACAAGGTGTCCCTGGCGGACAAGCTCGGCGGCGGCGTCGGCCTCGGCTCGCTGATGCTCTTTGACGTCCGCGTCGGGCATCTCCTCCGGGAACCTGATGGTGTACTCGACTAGAAATTCCATGTTGACGCTCTCCTTCGTGTCGTGATCGCCGCCGGATCGTGACCCGATCGGGAAACCGCGTCAACGACTTTTGGCGACACGCTGATAGGCATCGTCTACGGCGCATCCTCCTACTCTGTTCGTGACACCGGAACGAAAGGACGCGGAATGACGGCGACGGGACCGCTGGCCGGGACAGTGGCGATCGTGACCGGGTCCAGCAGCGGGATCGGAGCGGCGACGGCCCGCCGGCTGGCGGGCGAGGGCGCCGCGGTGGCCCTGGTGGCTCGTCGCCGCGAGCGACTCGAGCAGCTCGCCGGGGAGATTCGCCGTGGCGGCGCGATCGCGCTCGAGCTCGCCACCGATGTGACCGACCGCGAGCAGGCCGAGACCGCGGTACGGCGAACGGCGTCCGAGCTGGGGCGCATCGACGTGCTCGTCAACAACGCCGGGATCATGCTGCTCGGCCCCGCGCTGGAGGCATCGATCGAGGACTGGGAGCGGATGATCGCGCTCAACGTCAACGGGTTTCTCTACATGACCAAGGCAGCCCTCCCCCATCTCGTCCGCGCCGCCGGCGAGGCCCCACGGCGGGTCGCCGACATCGTGAACATCAGCTCCACCGCCGGCCGCGTCGCCAGGCCCGGAAGCGCCGTCTACAACCTGACCAAGTTCGGCCTCAACGCGTTCTCGGAGGCCCTGCGCCAAGAGCTGCTCCCCCACCGCGTCCGGGTCGGCGTCGTCGAACCCGGCACCGTCGACACCGAGCTCGTCCTGCACGTGGAGGGCGATGCCGCCGCCGCAGCGCGCGGCGCGGTGGCTTCGATCGAGCCGCTCAAACCGGACGACATCGCCGCTGCCGTGGCCCACATCGTCACCCGGGATCGCCGGGTCGCGGTCAACGAGATGCTCGTGCGTGCCGGCGAGCAGACCTGGTAGCCGCCGGGCTCCCCCGAACCGGCACGTCCGGCCGCGGCCGGATCGCGGGGCGTGGGGCTAGGATCCGCGCCATGGTTGACGGTTCCGCCCCCGCCGGGCCATCCGGGAGTTCCTGCCGGGTCGCGGTCGTGCAGGCCTCGCCGGTGTTCCTGGACCGCGATGCGACTGTGGCCAAGGGCATTGCGCTGATCGCTGAGGCGGCCGCCGCCGGCGCCCGGATCATCGCCTTCCCCGAGGTCTGGATCCCCGGATACCCGTTGTGGATCTACGGCGCGGCCGCGTGGGGCGACGAGCAGGCCAAGCGTGGATACGCGCGACTGCTGGCAAACTCCGTCGAGGTACCCGGCCCGGCCACCGAGGCGCTGTCGAGCGCGGCCGTCGAGCACGATGTGGAGGTCGTGGTCGGCATCAACGAGCTTGCGGGCGGCACGCTGTACAACTCGCTGCTGTACCTGCGCCCCGACGGGGCGCTGGCCGTGCACCGCAAGCTGGTGCCGACCCACGCCGAGCGGATCGTGTGGGCGCCCAGCGAGGACGGCAGCGGCCTCGTGGTCCTCGACACGCCCTACGGCGGTCTCGGGGGCCTGATCTGCTGGGAGCACTGGATGCCCCTGACGCGGTTTGCGATGCACGCGCAGGGCGAGCGGATTCACGTCGCCGTCTGGCCGTGGGGGTATGAGCAGGCCCATCTGGCCAGCCGGCACTACGCCTTCGAGGGCCGCTCGTTCGTGCTCGTGGCCGGCGGATACATGCCGGCCAGCGCGGTGCCCGACGGGTTCGAGCTGCGCGAGGCGATGAACGCCGGCGCAGATCCGGACGGCGGCGAATCGGTGCTGCTGACCGGAGGCAGCGGCGTAATCGGACCCGACGGCGCGTGGATCGCCGGGCCCGTATATGGCGAGGAGACGATCGTCTACGCCGACCTGGACCTCGATCACTCGGCGCGCGAGCAGTATGCGATGGACACCGTCGGTCACTACAACCGGCCCGACATCTTCAGCCTGACCGTCGATACCCGCCGGCGCCCCCAGATCTCCTGGGTGGACGAGCGCGCCGGTCAGGCCGCCGATCCAGCGGTCTGATCGCTCCGCTCGGGCAGCAGCTAGCCCGGCGAGACGCTGCCCGAACCCGACACCTCACGGGTCAGCTGCGGGTGCCCGGTGTAGCTCACGTCGCCGCTGCCGTGGACGGTGGCGTCCAGCGATCGCACCGCGTGGACATCCGCGTCGCCGCTACCCGACACGCTGATCGCCGCGGACTGCGCGACGACGTCGCCCAGGCCGAGATCGCCGGAGCCGTCGACGTCGGCGTCCAGGCGATCGAGGCGCCCGCTGGCGTCGACGTCGCCCGAACCGTTGGTGAGCAGCCGCAGGCTCCCGCCGTCGAGCCGCGGCAGGCTCAGGTCGCCCGAGCCGTCGATCCGGGCGGCGTCGAGCTTCGGCGTCCATACGGTCACGGTCACATCGTCGCCACCGAGCTCGATCGTGCCCGACGAGTTGCGGCGCTGCACCACCAGGGTGCTGCCTCGCACGCGCGTGATCACGTCATCCACCCGATGCCGGCCGCCCTCGACGGTCAGCGTCCGCGAGCTGCCGCGGCGGACCACCACGTCGGTCGAGCCGTGGAGCTCGACGCTGTCGAAGCCCGCGATCGGGCGGGTCTGCACCGTGTGCGGCCCGTCGGTTTCGACGTGCACGCCGCATCCCGAGGCCACGACCCCGGCGACCAGCGCCAGCGCGACTGCGATCAGAAGCTTGGTGTTTCGGAGCACGCGGCGCACGCTACGCCGCGGCTGGCGCCGCCGATATGGGGCCAGCGGGCGAGTGGCCCTCTGGTTTCCCCCCGGCGGTCTAACCGACGACCTGGTCGAAGAACTCGAGCGGCCCGGTGGCCGCCCGCAGCTCATCGGTGATCGTCCCGTCGACCAGTACGAACAGCATCCGCACCGGGCGGTCCGAGCGGTTCTCCCAGGCGTGGTTGGTTCCGCGCTGCACGACGGCGTCGCCCGGACCAACGAGCGTCTCCGATCCGTCGTCGAGCAGCAGCCAGGTCTCGCCGTCGAGCACGACGCCGACATCCAGGGTCTCCGTGCGATGCATCGGCGACGCCGCGCCCGGTTCCATCTCGGTGAAACGGATCATCACGCCGTTGGGCGGAGGCGGCACCCGGATCGGACGGTCGGTCGACTCGGGCTCGGTGGCCGGGATCTGCACCGGCATCCCCTGCGTCACCCAGATCTCGTGAAACGCCGCGGTCCCGATCTCGGTCGTCTTGGGCGACGGCGTGTCGGACAGCACCACCGACTTCCCCGACGCATCGTGGCCGGTGACGATCCGCCGGGGCGTGCTCATCGGGGCAGCGTATCGGTCAGCCGGCGCTATCGAACGAGACCACCTCGCGGTCGAGCGGCATCTCCAGCCGGTGCGTGCTGACCGGCGACGCCGGCCGGAACGGCAGCTTCCCGGTCGGCTGCAGGCCGAGCACGTCGTCCCAGATCCGCTCGGTGACTTGGCCCAACAGATTGAAGTGGTCGAACACGAACGGCGGGCTGTCGGTCGGGAAGAACGTCCGCGTGGTCATCACCTGGAAGTGCAGGTGCGGGGCGGTGGAGTTGCCGCTGGTGCCGATCAGGCCGAGCACCTCGCCCCGCCGCACGTGCTCGCCGAGCTTGACCCGCAGCGAGCCCCGATCCAGATGGGCGTACAGGAGGAACACCCCCGGCGACACCTTGAGGACGACGTGGTTGCCGACGGTGTTAGCGATTGGCGGGATCTTCGGTGGCTTGGGGATGTCGGGGTTGTTGGGCAACCCGTCCTTGACGTCGACCACCTTGCCCGCGGCCGAGGCAAGCACGGGCTGGTCGTAAGCGAGATAGCTGCCGAGCTTGCTCGGATCGCCGATCCACGCCCGATGCTCTGAGTCCACTCGGTACCAGTCGATCGCGAACCGCTGTGGGACCAGCAGCTGGCCGTTGATGCTGATCAGGCCGCGACGGTGATGCGTGTCGTCGGCGCAGCAGCTGTCGCTGGCGTACCAGTCCCCTGCGCCTACCGGTGGGGCCAGCACCAGGGGACGGTGGTGGACCGTGGCCACCGGCGTCAGCTCTTCGGTCCGCAACGCCGGAGCCCCCGGCGGTGGCGACACGAACGACGCCACGATCCGGTGATCGAGCCGCGCCGGGACGGCCGCGTAGCTGGGAACCACGACGTCCAGCCACACGATCGCCTCCTCCGAGCCCGCGATCGTCGTGGCTGCGGACGGCGCGGCCGCAAACGACGCGATCGGGTGCCGCAGCAGGTCGGCCTCGACCGACTCGCTCGACTCCGCGCCCGCGACCGGGTTCATGTCTCTGGCCAGCGCCTTGTCGGAGAGCCACAGGAGAACGTGGTGGGTGCGGGCATCGCGGACCTCGACCTTGTCGAGCCTGAGCTTCAACTGGGTCATGTTGGTGAGCACCAGTTCATAGGCGATGTGGACGCGCCCGTCGGTGGCGGCCACCGGCGCGGGGTGGGTCAGCACCGAGGCCGCCAGCACCGAGAAGTCGGTGCCCGGGCGAAGGCCGGTCTCGGCCGCCGGGCCGCGGAGCCGGCGAACACGGCCAGCGAGGCCGCAGCGATCGCTCCCGCACACATTCGAATCAGTCGTGGCATCTGACGTCCTCTCGTCTCAGTGGTATGCGCTGGCGACCAGCATGCACGCGGCCGAGCGGGGGCGCATCGTGGCTATCCCAAAACCCGATCCCCAAAGATTCCAGGGCGACCCCCTAGAGATACGGGCTGGGATGGCGGAAGCGCCGCATGCATAACGTCCCAGTCGAGGCGCCTGGGAGGGAGATTGGGACGTTGGTCACGCCCCAGGTGGCGAACGTCCCGCGGTCCCGCCGACCGGCCTCCAACGGGACGTTAAGCAGGCGAGGCAAGGACGTCACAATGGGGGCCGTGACCAATGCGACGGCGAAGCGGATCCGCGTCGAGGGGCAGTTGGAGGACCTCGCCGTGCGCGAGCAGATCCGCTCGCAGGCCCGCGAGCTGGGACTGCTCGGCTGGGTCCGGCTGGACGAGGACGGAAGCCTCGGGCTCCACGTCGAGGGTGATGGCCGCGGCGATCGAGGAGCTGACCGGAACGCTGCGAGCGCTCGAGGGGGCGGAGTCAGTCTCGGAGACGCCGGCCAAGGTCGAGGGGCACGAGCAGTTCGCGATCCGCGGAGTCCCGGCGGGCGTGTTCGTCGTCCAGGAGCACCAGGCGACCGCCCACCACTTCGACTTCCGGCTCGAAGTCGACGGGATGATGCGGTCGTGGGCGGTGCCCAAGGGCCCGTCGCTTGACCCGACGGTCAAGCGCTTCGCCGTGCAGGTCGAGGATCACGAGATGGACCACAACGAGTTCGAGGGCACGACCGGCCGCGGCGGCGTGATCATCTGGGACCGCGGCTCATACGAGCAGGGCGGACGCGTGCCGTGGCCGGAGGCGCTCGAGCGCGGCCATGCCGTGTTCGTACTCCACGGCGAGAAGCTCCACGGGGGATTCGCGCTGCAGCGGACGCGCGGCGGCGACAAGCCGCAATGGCTGCTGGTCAAGCGCCGCGACGACCATGCCGAACCGGGGTCCGATGTGGCCGCCGAGCGCCCGCAATCGGTGCGCAGCGGCCAGACGCTCGCCGAGCTGCTCGACGGCTGATCGGGCCGGCCGCGCCGCGGCCGGACCGGCTACTTGAGCGCGCCCGCCCCGGCCTCGGCCACGGTCTGGTCCTGGTCGACCTCGCCGCCGCTGACGCCGATCGCGCCGATCACCTCGTCCCCGCTCTTGAGCGGGATTCCACCGGGGAACACGATCACGCGGCCCTCGTTGGACACCGCAATCCCGTACAGCGGCTCGCCCGGCTGCGCCGACTCGGCGAGATCGGCGGTGGGCATGTCGAACGCTCGAGCGGTGAACGCCTTGTCCTGGGCGATCTCGATCGAACCCAGCCAGCCGCCGTCCTGGCGCACGAACGCCGTCAGGTTGTTACCGGCATCCACGACCGCGATGTTCATCGCGACTCCGATGTCGGCTGCCTTCTTCTCGGCCGCGTCTACGACCGTCTTTGCTTGTGTCAGCGTAATTGAGCTCATTGGCAAGCGGCTACCCCCACCCGCGCCGCGGAAACGACAAAGCCGTTTCGGTGATGCATGATTGGTCGGTGACCACGCTTCGCGCCCCCGCCTTGGAGGACGTCCGCAGGACGGCGCGCGAGCTCGAGGCCGCGGGCGTTCGCGCGGCGATCGTCGCCGGCACGGACACGCACGGGCTGCTGCGCGGCAAGCGGATCTCGGTCGGCGAGCTCCCGGCGGTCGTGGAGCACGGCCTCCCGATGTGCGAGGTCCTCTGGGCGCTGCAGGTGGACGAGGCCGAGCCCGTGCAGCGTCCCGCGGACTTCCCCGGCTGGTTCCCGCAGCCCGGATACCCCGACATCGTCGCCGTGCCCGACGTCTCCACGCTGCGCCAGCGAAGCTGGGAGCACGGCGCTGCGCTGATGCTGTGCGACTTCGCGCGCCCCGACCGCTCGCGGCTCGAGCTGTGCCCGCGAGGCATCCTGCGAAGCGTCGCGGCGCGCGCCCAGCGGCTGGCGCTCGAGCCGGTCGTCGGCGTCGAGCTCGAGTGCTACCTGCTCGAGGAGACGCCAGCGTCGGTCCGGTCCAAGCGTCCGTGCCAGTTGCTCCCCGTGGACACCGAGCAGCGCGTCTACGGGGTGTCGGCCGCGCACCGCCTGGAGCGGTTCGCGCGAAGGCTGCACGACTCGCTGACCGGGCTGGAGATCCCCGTCCTGGCCTGCCATCCCGAGGAGGGCCCGGGACAGCTCGAGATCGCGATTGGCCACGCCGATCCGGTGCTGACCGCAGACCGGACCGTCCTGCTCAAGCACACCGCGAAAGCGCTGGCGGCGCAGGAGGGCCTGGTCGCGACGTTCATGGCCAAGCCCCGTTCCGACTGGGCGGGCAACTCGTGTCACCTCCACGTCAGCCTGCGCGCCGGGCGGCCGCGACGCGTTCCACGCGGACGATGGCTTGTCGCCGGCGATGGGGAGCTTCATCGCCGGCACGCTCGAGCACATGGCCGAGCTGACCGCGCTGATGGCGCCGACGGTCAACTCCTATCGCCGCTTCGTCCCCAACTCCTGGGCCGCGACCACCGAGACGTGGGCAATCGACAACCGCACGGCCGGGCTGCGGGCCGTCTGTCACGGCGTCGACCGCACGCGCGTGGAGCACCGGCAGCCCGGCGGCGACGTCAATCCCTACCTGGCGATCGCGGCATCCCTGGCGGCGGGCCTCGACGGGATCCAGCGTCGGCGCCCTGCCCCCGCTCCCGCCGAGGGCGATCTGTACGCCGGCGCCGGCGCGGCTTGCGCGCTGCCGCGGACGCTCGGGCGGGCACTCGACCTGCTCGAGGCCAGCGACCTGGCCCGTGACTGGCTCGGCCCCGCGTTCGTCGCGCACTTCGCGGCGATGCGGCGCGCGGAGCTCGCGGCTCAGGCCACCGCGGTGACCGACTGGGAGACCTCGCGCTACCTGCTGGCGCTGTGACGCCGTGATCCCGACGGACGAGAAGCTGCTGCTGCTGTTCGACGTCGACGGGACGCTGCTGAACGACGCGACCGGCCCGGTGCGCGACGCGATCCGAGTGGCGCTGCAGCGTCATCATGGCGTCGACTCGACGCGGATGAAGCGGCCGTTGTCGACGGCGGGGCGGACCGACGGCGAGATCGTCCGCGCGATCCTGCTCGACGCCGGCGTGTCCGCGGCGAGGATCGACGAGCTGGCCGGCGCGGTCCGCGAGACCTGCTGCGAGCTCTGCGCGGGGCTCTACCCGGGTGATCTCTCAGACCGCGTGATCGACGGGGTGGGCGAACTGCTCACGTGGCTGGCCGGCCGCGACGACGTGGTGGTCGGGTTGCTCACCGGCAACTTCGAGTGCGTGGCGAAGCTGAAGCTCGAGCGCGCCGGGATCGGCTGGGCGTTCGCCTCGGGCGCCGGCGCGTTCGGCTCGGACGCGGAGGACCGCGCCGCGCTGCCGGCGATCGCGCGGCGGCGGGCCGGCTCGGGCGGGGTGCCCCACCCCCGCTGCAGGACGATCGTGATCGGCGACACCCCGCACGACGTCGCCTGTGCGCGGGCGGACGGGGTGCGGTGCGTGGCCGTGGCCACCGGCGAGCACGCGCCCGCCGAGCTGGCGGGCGCCGACCGGGTCGTCCACGATCCGATCGAGCTGCGCCGGGCGCTGGCCGAGCTGCTGGACCGGCCGGACCCGGCCAAAGGCGTGTTCGAGACGATCGCTGTCGCCGACGGCGCGATCCAGGCGCTCGATGAGCACCTAGAGCGCATCGACCGCTCGGTCACCGACCTCTACGACCTCCGCCTCCCCGCCGACACGGCACCCCGCGCGCGGACAGCAGCCGGGACGCTCGACGGCCGCTACCGGATGCGGATCCAGGCGATCCCCGGAGCGGATGACCTGACCGTGCGCATCACCACCGAGCCCTACGCGCGCGCCCGACCCCGACCGCGTGTACACCCTGACCCCGATCACGCTCCCGGGCGGGCTCGGCCCCCACAAGTGGAGTGATCGTCGGCTGCTGGACCGCCTGTCGAGCGAGGCATCGGTGCCGCTGCTCGTCGACGCCGACGGCGACGTGCTCGAAGCCGCGTGGGCGAACGTGTGGATCCTCGAGGGCGACCGGATCGTCACGCCGCCCACCGACGGGCGGATCCTCCCCGGCGTCACCCGGGAGCTCCTGCTCGCCCACGCGACCCGAGCTGAGACTCACCCCGACCACGGAGCCGATCTCGCTGCAGCGCGCGCGCCGCGCCGACGCGATCTTCCTGACCTCGTCGCTGCGATTGGCCGCGAGCGCCACACTCGAGGGCGCTGCCGCGAACCGGCGCAGCACACCGACGGTCGGCGCTATCCGGACTGCGCTGCAAGCGGTCGGCTGGGATCCAGCACCGGCTCGTCGCTGACGGGCGCGACGCTCGAGCCGATCGCCGCGGCGAGCGGGCGAGCCTTGACCAGCGCCTCCTCGAACTCGCGCGCCGGGTCTGAGTCGGCGACGATCCCCCCGCCGGCGCCCAGCCACAGCCGGCTGTCGCGCAGCTCGAAGGTGCGGATCGCGACGTTCAGCTCGAGCCCCGCGACGGGGCTGGCGAACCCGATCGCGCCCGTGTACACCTCGCGCCCGGTGCTCTCGAGCTCGGAGATCACGCGCATCGCCTGCACCTTGGGAGCGCCGGTAACCGATCCCGGCGGGAACGTCGCGCGCAGCAGCTCCCCGTCGCCGACCCCGGGGCGCAGCCGACCGTGCACGCGCGTAACCAGGTGCCAGAGGCCGGGGTGTGCCTCGGCGTCGGGCGTCCGCGGTGCCACCACGCTGCCGTATTCGGACACCCGTCCCAGGTCGTTGCGCATCAGGTCGACGATCATCACGTGCTCCGCGGCGTCCTTGGTCGAACCTCGCAGCGCCGCCAGCGCCTCGCGCGCCCGCCGCTCGTCACGCGGGCGCCGGACCGTCCCCTTGATCGGCGCGGTGGTCACGTCCCGGCCCTCGCGTCGCAGGAACAGCTCCGGAGAGAGGCTGGCGATCCCGCCCCAGGGCGTCGCGAATGTCGCGCCGTACGTCGGGTCGACGTGGTCAAGGGCGCGCGCGAATAGCTCCGTGACCGGCCCGCGATACCGGCTTTCGAGCCGTAGGCAGATGTTGGCCTGGTAGATCTCGCCGACATGGATCCGCTCGCGGCAGCGCTGCACGGCCGCCAGGTGATGCTCGCGCCCGCCGGGGGCCAGCCGCAGCGGGTCGGGCGGCTGATACGGCTTCGGTGAGACCGGCCGGGAGAGCAGCGAGCGGATCTCCTCGAGCCGGCGCGCGATCCGGTCGTCGGCGCCCTCGCCGACGAGCGCCTCGAACCACCAGCGACCGTCGACGTCCAGCCGCAGCAGGTGGTCGTAGTAGGCGAGGTGGAAGTCGGGCAGCGGCACCGGCCGCGGCGGGCCCTCGGGGAGCCGCTCGACGCGGCGGCCCAAGCGATAGCCCAGCCAGCCGAACCAGCCGCCGCCCACGGCGCCAGTGCCGGTGGCGGCGGTGCCGGCGTCGACTACCGGGAGCGCGTCGAGCGTCGAGAACGGATCGGCATCCGGCTCGGCGACGACCAGCGGATCAGATCCGACGATCGCCCCTCCCCCGGCCCAGTGGCCGCTCAGCGCGAAGCACCCGGGGCGGCCGCCGAGCGCGCGCAACACCTCCTGCGGCGAGTGCGTGCACTCCACCGGTACCCGCCGCAACACGGCGGGACCGGTGGTGGTGAGTCGGTGGGAAGCGACGCCGGGGAACGTGCTCTTCAGCGTACCCCCGGCGCCGTCTCCCTCAGGGTCAGCCGACCAGCAGCAGCGCGCCGGCCGCGACGATCAGCGCCGCACCGGCGAACCGGAGACCGCCGACACGTCGGTCGAGCGACGGAACCAGGCGCGGCAGCGCAGCGCCGACGAGCAGCCCGATCAGCGCCAGCAGCGCGCTGGACAGCGCCTGCTGCCCGGCCTGCGAGAACAGCGAACTGGTCGACTTGTCACCGGCCAGGCCGTAGGCCAGGTTGTCGAACGTAAGCACGAACGGCAGCGCCCACACGGTCCAGCTCGACATGACCCGCCTGGTCCCGGCGGCAACGACGATCAGGTAGATCCCGAGCGCCACCAGCAACACCGTCTGCAGGACGGTGCTCGCGCCGTCGGAGAACGGCGACACGATCCCGGCTCCGATCAGGAAGCCGATGCCGTCGGCGACACCGAACAACGCTGCGAGCGGTAGCCGCATGCGCCCGGTCACGATTCCGCCGATCGCGATACCCGCGATCAAGCTGTCAATTCCCAATAGCAGGAAGCTCATCTAAAACCTCCAGACCCGCTGATTTGTTGGTTTAGGCAGCGGTCTGCCCACGCCGGCCGCGGCGTGGGCAGATCGCGTTACCCAATCTCACTCCGACCCTCGAGGGTGCGGACTGCTACTCCGGCACCGCGAACGCGAACACCGCGGATCCACCCGCCTGCGCAAGGCCGCCGGGATAGAACCCCTCCGTCCAGGCACCGTATCCGACGGGCACGGCGATGAACTGCCGCCCGTCGACGGTGTACGTGCTCGGGTTCGAGTGGTGGCCGCTGCCGCAGGTGTACTCGAAGAGGAGCTCCCCGCTGCTGGCGTTGAACCCCCGGAATATGCCCGCGGGATCGCCCGCGAACACGAGGTCGCCGGCCGTGGCCAGCACCGACGCGGTCATCGGGTGCTCGTTGGTGAAGCGCCACTTCTCCTGGCCCGTGGCGGGATCGATGGCGGAGAGGTAACCCGACACGTCCTCGGTGTCCACCGCGACGCCGGCACCCCAGTACGGGATGCTCTCCTTGAACTCGCGGCGGCGCCGCGTGGCCGTGGCGCCGACATCCTGCACCGGCGCATAGAAGAGCCCGGTCTTCGGGCTGTAGGCCGCGTGCGTCCACTCCTTGGCGCCGGCCGGGCCCGGCCAGAAGTGAACCGGGTCGCCCTCCTTGTCCGGATAGACCTTGGCCGTCACCTTGCCGTTGGCGTCGATCTCGCCCCAGGTGATGCGGTCGACGAACGGGACGACCCGGATAAGGCTGCAATCCGTGCGGTCCAGGACGAAGAAGTACCCGTTCTTGTCGAAGTGGCCGGAACACTTCCGGCCGTCCATCTCGAACAGGATGTTCTCCATCGTCGAGTCGTAGTCCCATACGTCGTGCGGGGTGTACTGGTAGTGCGACTTCTTCTCGCCGGTGTCCGGGTCCACCGCCACCACGCAGTTGGTGAACAGGTTGTCGCCCTCCCGCACGCCCCCGTCGAAGTCGGGGCACGGATTGCCCGTGTTGAAGTACAGGAGGTTGAGGTCCGGGTCAAACGTGGGCGTAGTCCAGCAGTTCGCGCCGCCACGCGCCCAGGCCTCGCCATCGGAGGGCCAGGTCTCGGACCCCGGCTCCCCGGGCTCGGGAACCATGTAGCAGCGCCACACGCGCTCTCCGGTCTCGAGCTTGAACGCGTCGGAGTGGCCGCGGACCCCGAACTCGCCGCCGGAGCTCCCAACGATCACCATGTCCTTCACGATCAATGGGGCGACAGTTGCGCTCTCGCCGGCCCGCACGTCGCCGTACGGCTGGTCCCAGACCAGCTTGCCAGTCTGAGCGTCCAGCGCGATTACGTGGGCGTTGAGGGTGGCCATGAAGACCTTGCCATCGGCCACGGCGCAGCCGCGGTTGACGTTGCCGCAGCACAGTCGCACGTCGTACGGGGACGCGCGGTGGTAGCGCCACAGCTCCGCTCCGGTCTTGGCGTCCAGCGCCCAGATCCAGCCATCAAAGCCGGTTACGTACATGATGCCGTCGACGACGAGCGGGGACGCCTCCAACGAGTACGTCGACGCGCCCGAGTGCATGCCCATCGACCCGCACTGGAACACCCACTCCGGCTTCAGGTCCTTGACGTTGGAGGTGTTGATCTGGTCGAGCAGGCTGTAGCGCTGCCCGTCGTAGGCGCCGTAGTAGCGTGAGCCAGTTGTGCGGCTCCGCGTCGCGTCCCTTGAGGATGCGGTCGTAGTTGACGCCCTTGGCGACCGGAGGCGCACTGCCGACGTATCCGGGGCTCAAATTCCTGAAGTCGACAGCCTCGCCTGCGTCGACGAACTCAGTCTCACTTGCCATCAACTGCTCCTTTCTACGGTCGCGGCTGGGGTGGGCGGTCGAGCTTGGCTTCGTCCGGGACCTCTCCCCCGACGACGATCGTGCCGGTTAGCCCGCCACCCTCGTCGTTTCCGGTCCGCGAGCCGTACCAGTAGTAGCCGGGGCCGTCCAGTTCGAGGTTTGCCCTTCCTTTCGAGAAGTTCACCAGCCAGATGAACTTGGCGTCGCCGTTGCACGGCAGGACCGCGCAGTGCGAGTTGTTGTCCTCGTTGATGATCTCGAGCTCGAGCTCGCCCCCGTGAGGGAGCACCAGTACGCCAGGGTCGAAAACCAGCTCGTCCATCGGTATCCGGACGGTGGCGTGCATCTTGCCGTCCGATCCCTCCTCGGCTACACCCACGTTTCCGCGCCCGAGGATCCGCCCTATCGTCACCCCGTTTTGCTTTGCCAGCCCGTCCATAACGTCTTTGCCAACAGTGGCGGCCACGGCGAGTCTCTCCTTCTGTCGGGGAGTAAGCGCGAAGAACCTAACAGCGGTGGAGTCTCGATATCAACCTTAATGTCAGTGATGCGACCGATAGATGGCAATTCGGCACGAATCTTTAACCGGGCCCTTATGTTCAGCCGAGCGAAATCGTCTCCGCCCCGGCGACGCGCAGATGGTCGAGCACGGTGCCGGTCGCCTCGCGGAGCCCAAGCGCGTTGGCCAACGGCGCGTGGCGGCCTCCGCTGAGCCCGTCGGCGAGCAGTGCGCCGCCGTGCGCGGCAGCGCTCGCCCGGCCCGGGACCAGCGCGACCACCGGAGCGACGTCAGCCAACGACGCGGCGAGGGCATTGATCAGCTCGGGCAACCGCGCGAGTCGCCCCGAGACGACGATCTCGGGCGGGTCGGGGGAAATCGCCAGGAGGCCCCGCACGGCCTTGGCGGCGCCCTCGAGCAGCGCCGTCCAGCCCTCGGCGTGAGCCGGCGAGGACCACAGCGCCGACAGGTCGCCGCTCGCGCCGGTGCCGGCCGGATCGAGCGCGCCCCCGGTGAACAGGGTGTGCTTGCGCAGTGCCGGGCCGAGCAGGTAGGCGAGCTCGCCGTCCATCGCCCCGGCCGCACGCGCGCCGAGCGGGCCCGAGGATCCTCCGAGGCCGTCGACGATCTGGCCGCCAACGATCGCCAGCACGGCGGTGAAGGCGCCACCGAGCTCCACCAGCACCATCCCCGCGTCGCCCGGAGCCAGCGCCCGGCGCGCGGACTGGTCGGCGATCGCATACGCCGCGGCGCACACCTTGTCGGCGGTACCGATGTCGATCCGGTTGTACTTGCGGTGTCGCGGAACCGACGGCAGGTGGATCACGCCGGGTCCGAACACGACCGGCAGCCCGCTGCTCGCGAGCGCGCGCAGCAGCGACCGCAGTCCCCCCACCCCGGTGTCCGCCGCGCGTTCGTCGGAGCGCACCAGGACCATCTGCGCCAGCTCGCGCTCGCCGACGTCCGCGGCCGCGACCAGCGGCAGCCCGTAGCCGCTGGGCCCGTAGACGAGGTCATAGGGCCCGTGGTGCGCGAGCGCGTCCAGCAGCGGCCCGGGGTCCTCACTCAGCGAGCCCGACTCGAACACCTGCTCGACCACCGCCTCGCCGTCCTGCAGTACGCACAGGTCGAACGAGACCGTACCCGGGTCGACGCCGGCTACACGGGGCATATGATTCGGCGATGAGCGAAGAACGCACCTATAGCGAGGACGAGATCCCCGCCAAGCTGTCCGAGCTGGGCCTCGACGACTGGTACTTCGAGGGCGACTGGATCCGGCGCAAGTACAACACCGACGGCTGGCCCTCGACCCTGATGGCGGTCAACGCGGTCGGCTACCTGTGCGAGGCGGCGGGGCATCACGCCGACCTCAACGTCACCTGGGGCAAGCTCTGGGTCAAGCTCGCCACGCACTCCGCGGGCGGCATCACCGATAAGGATTTCACGCTGGCACGGAAGATCGAGGACACGATCCTGTGGCGCCCCGAGCCCGACAGTGCGCTCGACGGCCCGATGGGCAAGTTCGTGTTCTCCAAGTCGGCCGCCGGCTCCCGCGACTGACGGCCGCACCCGCGCGCGACCTGCTCAGAGCGTCTCGAGCGCCACGTCGTAGACGCCCTCGAGATTCATCACCGTGCCCTTGTGCTCGAACATCCGCTGCACGCACTTCTTCTGCAGCTTCATCTTGGGGCCGCCGACCGCCAGCGCACCCAGCTTCTTGACGCCGTCCTCCTCCTCGAGCTCGTCGCCGCGGGCCACGCCCTCGACGCCGACGGGCTCGGCCGCCGAGTAGTCGACCACCACCTGCAGTCCGTCGACGTTCGCCCAGCCGCTGCGCCGCAGGATCTGCACGCCCGCCGGCCCGGCCGCGAACACGACCACGTGGCCCGCCAGCGCGGCGTCGAGCTCGTCACTTGACTCGGGCTCGACCACCTCGAACCCGGCCTCCTGGGCGACCGGGAGCCCGGAGGCACGCCGGAACTTGCCCTCGAACACGTCGGGCGGAAACGTCAGCACGGTCACCTCGGCGCCCTCGCGGCGCAGCAGCTCCGCGGTGCGCAGCCCGACCGGGCCCACACCGATCACCGCGGCGCGGTTGCCGTTCAGCTCGACCACCTTGCGGACCATCGCGACGGCGGCCGCGGCGGTGGTGTTGGAGCCGTCGGAGTCGAGCATGATCGACGGCTTGAATGGATCGAAGAACAGCTTCTGCGCGGCCTCGAACACCGCCTCGCCATCGCGCACCCTGGACCCGCCGACCCAGAACGCGGTGTTCGCGAGGCCATCGGGTCCGCGGGGGAACACGGCGCCCTGGACGACGTCGTCGAGCCCGTCCGGGGTGATCTCGCCGAAGCCCAGGACGATCTCCACCCCGGCGTCGTAGGCGGCGATCGCGTCGAACGGGCTGGGGTGCTGATCGGTGTCGAGTTGGATCAGGATCGTCTTCATGGAATAGAGGTCCTCTCGTCGAGGTTCGGGGAAGCTCAGGATCCCCCAGTCCAGGGGGCCCTCCTGGCGATAGCTCTTACCCAGTCCGCGGGCGATCGTCGCCTTCATCAGCTCCTTGCCGAGGTAGAACGCGTGCGAGGCCTCGTCGACGTCGAGCTGCTCGAACACGGCGTACATGTTGGTCTCGCGCACAAACCGATCGCCGTTGAGCGCGTACAGCCAGTCGGCATCGGCGAACAGCCGCCAGTTGCGGTCCGAGATCTGGCTCTGCATCGTGCGCAGCTCCTCCTCGGAGGGGGCGCGCATCGACTCGTCCTTGGTCGTGACCAGCCCCGAGTCGATGTGCTTGGGGGGTCGCGCCTGGCGCTGGGCGAGGTGCATGATCTGCGCGGCCAGCACGGTCTCCCCGACTACGCCGCGCGCCCAGCCGATCACTTCGGTGGTCAGCACGGCGCCGATCCCGACCTCCTGGCAGAACCCGATCAGCAGCGCGGTGACCCCGGTCGAGTCGGCCTCGGTCAACTCGGTCAGGTTCCCGACCCCCATCAGCATCTCGGCCTCGGGGTGGCGCCGCCGGACCTCGACGTAGCGCGCCAGCGACGCCGCGAATCCGGCGTTGATCGGGGCCAGGATCGAGTCCAGCAGGTACGGCCGATCGAGCCGTTCCATGTGCGCGGCGAGCGCATCGAGGCCGTCGAGATCGTCGGGATCGGAGGTGATCAGCACCGGCGTCGCGTGCAGCTGCTCGGCCAGGCCGATCGTGTCCGGGGTCAGGCTGAGCACATAGTCGACACCGGCCGCGTCCGCCATGCGGATGTGCTCGGGGTCAAGCGTGTCGATGCTGACCGACAGCCCCCGCTCGCGGAGCGCCGCGATCGTCGGCGGCCCGTCGTCGAGCCATGACCGATCCAGGGACAGGCCCAGGTCGATCACATCCGCCCCGGCCTCCCCGAACGCGTCCGCCCGATCGATCACCTGCTCGCGCGACAACGACTGTACGTCGTTGATCTCGGCGAACACCCGCACGTCCCGCGGCCCCAGCTCGGCGCGGACGGCCTCGCGGCCGTACCACTCGGGCAGCGCGCGGACGTCGGCGGGACCCTTGCGGACCGGCAATCCGGTGGCCTCCTCCAGCGTCTCGACCGCCCCTTCGCACAAGCCGGGGATCACGATGTTGTCGACGCCGTCGGGGGCGGTGAGGCGTCGGGCGATCCAGCGGGTGGTCATCAGCGCCGCGACGCTGATGTTCATCACCGCGACCTGGTGATCGATCTCGAGCTCGTCCAGGACGACGCGCAGCGCGGGCTCCGCCAGCCGACCGGTCACGAACAGCGTGCTAGGGCTCACGATCCTCAGCCAACCGCGCCGCCGTTGACGTTGATCGCCTGACCGGTCACGAACTCGGCCGCCGGCGAGGACAGCCACACCGCGGCGCCGGCCACGTCCTGCGGCCGGCCCCAGCGGCCCAGCGGCGTGTTCGCCGCGACCCGAGCGTAGAAGTCGCGGTCGGCGTTTGACCCGAACGCGGTCTCGACCCAGCCGGGGCACAGGACGTTGACGCGGACGTCGGGGGCGACCGACCGCGCGAACGACTTGGAGAAGCCGAGCACCCCGGCCTTGACCGCGGCGAACAGCTCGGGGTTGTCGCCGGCCATGCCGTCGACGGTCGCGTGATCCCAGCCGATGTTGAGGATGCTGCCGCCCGGACGCATCCGCGCGGCGACCAGCCGCGAGCAGCGGATCGTGGCCTTCAGGTCGACCGCGAGCAGCGCCTCCAGCTTGCGCTCGGCCGGCCACTGTGCCGCCTCGCCGGTGAGGACGTCGGCGCCCGCGTTGTTGACCCACACGTCGACCCGGTCGAGCTCGTCGAACGCTGCCTCGACGATCGTGCTACAGCCCTCCGCGGTGCGGAGGTCGGCCTGCAGCAGCGGATGCGCGCCCTCCAACTCCCCGGCGAGCACCCGGGCCTGTTCTGCCGACCGGCAGAAGCCGATGCCCACGCGGGCACCGGCGCTCGCGAACGCGGCCGCGATCGCGCGGCCGATCCCGGAGCTCGCACCAGTGACGACGGTGCGCAGACCGGCGAGCGGCAACTCTCCGGTCTGCGCGGTCAACGGCTTGCTGCTACCCCTCGGCGCCGCCGGCGAACGGGTGCCGCGCGGCCGGCGTGTCGGCGAGCACCTTGTCGACGCTGGGCTCACCGTTGAGGGCCCGCGCGATCGAGGCCTTCACCGCGTCGTAGTTGTAGTCGTAGATCTTCTTGTCGTCGGTGGCGTCCCAGTGGATGAACACGCCGACGATGAGGCACAGGTCGTCCACCTGGTCCTTGGGGATCACGCCCTCGGCGACCGAGTCCACGACCGCACGGGCGACTGCCGCCTGGGCCGGGCCGAACAGCTGCACCGCCTGCTTCTCGCCCTTGATGTCCACCTTGTTGGTGATCACCGTGTCAGGCTTGGCGGCGAGGTTCGGGGTGACCACGGCCAGCAGGTTGGTGTGACCGTTCGTCTCGTTGACGAAAGCGTTGGCGAACGCCGTACCGACCGGTCCGCTCTTTGACCCGATCAGCAGGTCGATGTGAGCAAGTTCGTTGCCCTCGCCGTTGAGCGACTCACCGGTCGCCAGGGTGATTGCCATGCTGGGTACCTCCCTCTCGTATCGTGACGCGGGTGGACGCAACCCTAGCTCAACGGGGACTGAGCCGGGACCTGCTTGCGCACGACGTCGCGCTGGCGTGTCTGCTCGAGGTGTCGGCGCCCAAGCCGGGCAACATCACCCCGGTCCACGACTTCGCCGACACGACGTACGCCGACATGCTGCGCTCGGCGCTCACGCTGGGTCCGGTGTTCGCCTCCGCACGCGTTCGCGAGTACGGCGTCGGTCAGCTGATCGCCGACGGGGTCGCGGCGACCGCGCGCGACGTCGGCGCCAACACGAACCTCGGGATCGTGCTCCTGTTCGCGCCGCTGGCGCGCGCCGCGTTGGCGAAGCGGGCCGACGAGACGCTGCGCGTCGCCACCGAACGAGTGCTCGCCTACCTCGGCGTAGGCGACGCCGAGGCCGCGTTTACGGCGATCGTCGCGGCCTCGCCGGGCGGGCTCGGCGACGCGCCCGAGCACGACGTCAGGGAGCCTGCCCGCGTGACCCTTCGCCAGGCGATGGCGGCCGCCGCGGACCGGGACAGCATCGCCTCGGAGTACGCCACCGGGTACGCGATCGTGTTCGGGACCGGCCTGCCGCTGCTGTCGGAAGCGCTACGAGACGGCGTGCGGACGCTCGAGGCGATCGTCTCGCTGCACCTAGGACTGCTCGCCGAGCATCGCGACACCCTGATCGAACGCAAGGCCGGTCCCGAGGCGGCGCGGGCGGTGAGCGCCGACGCCCGCCGGGTGCTCGACGGGACACTCTCAGCGACGGACTTCGACGCCTCGCTGCGCGGGCCCGATCACCGGCTGAACCCCGGGACCACCGCCGACCTGGTCGCCGCGACCCTGCTGGCCGCGTTGCTGTCGGGCGTGGAGCTGCCATGACCGTCCTCGTGGTCGCCGTCAGCGCCCGGATGCTCGCCCAGCTCGCGGTCGCCGACGGCTATCAGGTGGCCGCGCTCGATCGCTTCGGCGACGCCGACCTGCGCGCGGTCGCGCCCGGGGCCACGGCGCCCGACAGCGACTCGCTGGTGGCGCTCGCCGCCGGCGTCCAGGCCGACGCGGTGGTCTATGGCGCTGGTCTGGAGAACCGGCCCGAGCTGGTGAGGCGCCTCGCCGACGGCCGGGAGCTGCTGGGAACGCCGCCGGAGCTGCTGGCCGCGGTGCGCGACCCCTGGGCGATCGCCGATGCGGCGCTCGCGGCCGGCGCCCGCGCCCCCGAGACCCGGCAGGCGCATGACCTCCCGACCCCCGGTGACGGCCCGGGGGCGTGGCTGCGCAAGCCGCGGCGCGGCGGCGGCGGACGCGGCGTCCGGCCGTGGGCGGGGGGCCGGCTGCACGCCGGCGAGATCTTGCAGCGTTGGGTCCGCGGCCTGTCGTGCTCGGCGGTGGCGCTCGCCGACGGACGCCGGGCGACGGTGCTCGGGGTCACCGAGCAGCTGCTGCGACCGCGGAGCTTTCAGTGGACGGGCAACGTGGCGCCGCCGCGGCTGCCCGGCGGCGAGCAGGCGGAGCTGGACCGCCGGCTGCGCGCGGTCTGCGACGAGATCGCGGCGCGCTTCGGCGTCCGCGGGGCGTTCGGGGTTGACGCGGTCTGGGACGGCCGCCACGCCTGGGTGGTCGAGGTCAACCCGCGTCCGCCGGCCGGGCTGGAGCTGTTCGGTCCCGGGAGCTTCGAGGCGCACGTGCGAGCCGCTCGTGGCCTGGAGCTGCCGCGGGCCGGCACGCCGCCGGCGACGAGGTGTGCGAAGGTGAAGCTCGTGCTGTTCGCCGACCGCGACCTCCGCACGCCCGACCCCGGATGGTGGCCGCCGGGCCTGGTCGCAGACATTCCCCGGCGCGGTGAGCTGATCAGGCGGGGCGCGCCGGTGTGCACGCTGATCTCGGCCACTGCGGACGAGCCCGAACTCGCCGCGCGCGGCGCCCGACTGCTGGCCGAGCTGCCCGGCGAGGTCCTCGCCCGTGCCTGAGACCGGCACCGTCATCTGCGCGGGCTGCGGCCTGCTGTGCGACGACGTGAGCCTCGGGCGTTTCGACGACGGCATCCGCCTGGAGCCCCCGTGCGACCTCGGCGCCCGGTGGTTCGCCCAGCGACTCGAGGGTGGCGACGCTCCGACGGCGACGATCGACGGACGGGCGGCCGAGGTCGAGACCGCGCTGGCCCGGGCCGCGGAGCTCCTGCGCGCCGCCCGGCGACCGCTGCTGCACGGCTTTTCCGGGGCCACCGTCGAAGACGCGCGAGCCGCGGTGGCGCTCGCCGACCGGCTCGGCGCGATCGTCGCGCCCGACACGCTGCGCGGAGACTGGCCGGGCGCCCCGGCGATCCCGCTGCGCGGCGCCTCCACCGCCACGCTCGGCGAGATCCGTGACCGCTCGCACGTGGTCGTGGTCTGGCGCGAGGACCCGATGGCCACGCACCCACGCCTGCTCGAGCGCATCGGCTTCGGGGACCGCTCATGCTCCCGACTCGACGCCGAGCGCGCGCTGGTCGTGGTTGACGACCGGGACACGGCCACCGCCGAGCGCGCCGACGCGCGGCTGCGGGTGCCCCGGGAGCTCGATCTGGAGGCGCTGAGCTCGCTGCACGCGCTGCAACGGGGGCGGCCCCTGCGCGCGCCCGACCGCGAGACCGAGCTGCGCGAGCTGCTGCACCGCATCAACGACGTCCCCCACGTCGCGTTCGTGTACGGGCCCGGCCTCACCGCCGGCGCCGGCGGCCAGCGCCGGGCGCTGGCGCTGCACGAGCTGGTCCGCGAGCTCAGCCACGGCCGCCACGTGGTCACGCTCGCGCTCACGCCCGCCGCCGGCACGCGCGGCGCGCAGGACGTGCTCGCCTGGCAGACCGGGTACTCCGGCAACGTGGATCTCGCCGGCGGTCACCCGGAGCCGATCAGCTCGACCCGCCCACTCGCGGACGACAGCGAGATCGACGTCGCGCTGTGCGTCGAGGACGACCCGAGCGACCGGCCGGCCGCCGCCACCGCGATCGCGTTCTGCAGCGTCCCGGCGCAGAGCGCCGAGGTGTCGATCCGTACCGCCCCGGCGGGCGTGGCCGCCGCAGGCACCGCCCACCGTCTCGACGGGACGCCGCTGACGCTCGAGGCGCCGCTGTCCGACGACGCGCCGACCGCGGCCGCGCTGCTCACCCAGCTGCTCGCGGAGCTCGGCTAGTGTCATCGGTGACCGCAATCCGGATCACCGGCGGCGCGATCCATGACCCCGCCAACGACGTCGACGGGGAGGTCCGGGACCTGTGCGTCGAGGACGGCAAGGTGGTCGCCGACGTCGGCCCCGACGCCCGCCGGATCGACGCCCGCGGCATGGTCGTGATGCCCGGCGGCGTCGACATCCACGCCCACATCGCCGGACCGAAGGTAAATCTCGCGCGCAAGCTGTCGCCCGAGGACCACCGCGACGATCCGATCGACCGCACCGAGCTGCTGCGCTCGGGGACCGGCGGCCTGGTCCCCTCCACGTTCGCCACCGGCTACCGCTATTCGCTGCTGGGCTACACCACCGTCGTCGAGGCGGCGGCGCCGCCGCTGGCCGCCCGCCACGTGCTCTCCGAGCTGCGCGACACGCCGATGATCGACAAGGCGTTCCTGATCCTGATGGGCAACAACCAGGTGCTGTTCGAGCTGATCCGCGAGTCCGGCGGCGCCGACGGGGCGGGCGGGGACCGGATCAAAGACGCGGTCGGCTGGTGGCTGGAGGCGACCGGCGGCTACGGCGTCAAGCTCGTCAACCCGGGCGGCGTCGAGCTGTGGAAGCAGAGCAACGGCGACGTCGAGTCGATCGACGACACGGTGGCGGGCTTCGGGGTGACCCCGCGCCAGGTGCTCGAGGCGATCGGCGGCGCCGTCGACGAGCTCGGGCTCCCGCACCCTGTCCACGTCCACGCCAACCACCTCGGCGTCCCCGGCAACGCGGACACCACGCTGGACACGATGCGCGCGCTCGACGGGCGCCAGGCGCACTTCGCCCACCTGCAGTTCCACAGCTACGGCGGCAAGCCCGGCGGCCTACCTCGGTCCCGGGCGCCGGAGCTCGTCGAGTACCTGTCGGCGCACCCCGAGATCACCGCCGATGTCGGCCAGGTGATGTTCGGCCCGGCGATGACGATGACCGCCGACGCCCACGTGTCGGCGGTGCTCCGCGACCTCGACGGCGGCAAGTGGCTCAACCACGACACCGAGGTGGAGACCGGGTGCGGGATCGTGCCCTACACCTACAAGGCGGGCAACTACGTCCATGCCCTGCAGTGGGGGATCGGGCTGGAGCTGTTCCTGCTGGGCAAGGACCCGTGGCAGGTGATGCTGTCAACCGACCACCCCAACGGCGGCTCGTTCCTGTCCTACCCGAAGCTGATCCGGCTGCTGATGGACCGCTCGTTTCGCGACGACCAGATGGGCCGGGCCAACCAGCGGGCGATCCGCCGCACCGCGCTGACCGACGGCCTGGACCGCGAGTACACGCTCAACGAGATCGCGATCATCACCCGCGCCGCGCCCGCCAGGCGGCTCGGGCTGCGCGACAAGGGGCACCTGGGGGTCGGCGCCGACGCCGACGTGACGATCTACCACGACCGCGCCGACCGCGAGGAGATGTTCGCGACCCCGCGCTACGTGATCAAGGGCGGCGAGCTGGTCGTCGAGGACGGCGACCTGCGCCGCGTCGACGACGGGTTGCTGCTGTCGAGCAGCGCGGGCTTTGACCCGGATGTCGCCGGCGTGCTGGAGCCGCTGTTCGGCGACCGCTACACGGTGGCATTCGAGCACTACCCGGTGCGCGACCCGGCGCTGCGCGAGCCCGCCCGGATCGTCGAGGCCAACCGATGAGCGGCGACTACACGCTCGGCACCGCGCACGTGGTCGACACGTTCGCCGAGGCGTTCCCGATGCGGTTCGCGCGGCTGGTGATCACCGCGGTCACCGAGGACTGGGCGCTGGAGGCGGCGCGCTCGGCCACGGGGTTTGCCACCTCGGTCATCGGGTGCAAGTGCGAGGCGGCGATCGAGCGCCCGCTCGACCTCGCCGAGACGCCCGACGGCCGGCCGGGGATCGCGGTGCTGCTGTTCGCGATGGACCGCGAGGGTGTCGGCAAGCGGGTGCTCGACCGCGTCGGCCAGAGCGTGATGACCTGCCCGACGACGGCGTGCTTCGACGGGCTGCCGGACGCCGAGAAGTCGGTCCCGATGGGTAGGGCGCTGCGCTACTTCGGCGACGGCTTTCAGGCCAGCAAGGTGATCGCCGGCCGGCGGTACTGGCGGATCCCGGTGATGGAGGGCGAGTTCCTGGTGTCCGAGACAGCCGGCGTGGGGCGCGGCGTCGGGGGCGGCAACCTCGTGATCGGGGCCGCCGACGACCCCGCCGCGCTGGCGGCCGCCCAGGCCGCCGCGCAGGCGATGCGCGGCGATGGAATCGCGCTCCCGTTCCCGGGCGGGGTCGTGCGCAGCGGCAGCAAGGTCGGATCGCTCACCTCGTCCTCGATGCCCGCCTCCACCAACCACCAGATGGCTCCGACGCTGCGCGCCCAGGTGCAGGACACGCTGGTACCCGACGGTGTCGGCGCGATGTTCGAGATCGTGATCGACGGCGTCTCCGAGGACGCCGTGCGCGAGGCGATGCGCCGCGGCCTGCACGCCGCCGCCGGCGCCGGGGCCACGCACCTCACCGCCGCCAACTTCGGCGGCAAGCTCGGAGAGTTCCACTTCCCGCTGAGCGACCTGCGCGACCCGCCGTGACGCTGACCCTCGAGCTCCGCGAGCAGCCCCCCGGCAGGGTCACCGCGACCGCGCTTACCCCCGATCGCCTGGACCGACTCGGCGCGTCGGAGGCCGCCGCCCTGACCGTGCGCTGCGGGCGCCAGACGCTCGCGCTCGGCGAGCTGTTCGCGGTCTCGGGAGCGGGCGACTCAGAGCTCGAGCTGCGCGGCGACCTGCGGTTACTCGACGGGATCGGCGCGGGCATGTCGGGCGGCCGGATCGTGATCGACGGAGGCTGCGGCGACCACCTGGGCGCACGCATGACCGGCGGCGAGATCGTCGTGCAGGGCGAGGCCGGCGACTGGGCCGGCGCCGAGCTCGCCGGCGGGCTGGTGCGGATCTCGGGGGACGCGGGCGCGCGGCTGGGCGGCGCCTATCCCGGCGTCCGCGCGGGCATGACCGGCGGCGAGATCGCCGTCTCCGGCGACGCGGGCGAGGAGGCCGGCGCGTGCATGCGCCGCGGACTCGTGGCCGTCGCCGGCCGGACCGGGAGCGGCGCCGGGCTGCGGATGCTGGCGGGAACGGTGATCGCGCTGGGCGGCATCGGGGCTGAGGCCGGGCTGGGCAACAAGCGCGGGAGCCTCGTCTCCGGCGCGCCGGCCGAGCCGCTCCCGGGCTACGCCTTCGCCGCCCGCTTCCGCCCCCCGGCGCTGGGGTTGCAGCTACGCCGGGCGCGCGAGCTCGGGCTGCCGGTCGACGACGCGATGCTGCTCGGCGACTGGGCGCGGTGGTCCGGCGACCACACCGAGATCGGCCGCGGCGAGATCCTGATCTTCGACGACGAGGAGGGACTGTGAGCCTGTCGATGAACGAACGCGCGGCCGCGCTCGTGGACGAGATGGTCGCCGACGCCGAGGCGCTGGGGATCGAGGTCCGGACGCTGGATGCGGGCGCGCGGCTCGTGGACTGCGGGGCCAAGGCGCGCGGCGGGCTGCGCGCCGGCCTCGGCTTCGCCGCCGCCTGCATGGGCGGCCTGGGCCGGATCGATCCCGTCCCGGTGGTGATCGGCGACCGGACCTGGCCCGGCGTCGGCGTCGGCGTCGACCACCCGGCGGACGCGTGCCTGGCCGCGCAGTACGCCGGTTGGAAGCTCGAGCACGACGACTTCTTCGCGATGGCCAGCGGTCCGGGGCGGGCGCTGGCCCGAGCCGAGGACCTGTTCGACGAGCTCGCCTGGCGCGAGCAGGCCAGCCGGGCGGTGCTGTGCCTGGAGACCGGCCAGGATCCCCCCGCCGAGATCGTCGACAAGGTGGCTCAGCGCTGCGGCGTGGCGCCGTCAGAGCTCACGTTCCTGATCGCACCGACCGCGTCCGTGTGCGGCTCGGTGCAGATCTCCGCCCGGGTGGTGGAAACCGCCCTGCACAAGCTCCACGAGCTGAAGGTCGACCCGGCGCGTGTGCGCAGCGGGTGGGGTTGCTGCCCGATCCCCCCGGTGGCCGCCAGCGATCCGGCGGCGATCGGGCGCACCAACGACGCGATGCTGTACGGCGGCACCGCCCACCTGTGGCTCGAGGGCTCAGACGAGGAGGTCGCCGACCTCGCCCAGCGCCTGCCCTCGTCGGCCTCGGATGCGTTCGGGACGCCGTTCGGCGAGCTGCTCGAGGCCGTCGACTGGAAGTTCTATGACATCGATCCGATGCTGTTCAGCCCGGCCGCGGTGACGCTGACCAGCACCGAGTCCGGGCGCGCCCACCACGGCGGCGGGCTGGCGCCCGACGTGCTGGAGCGCTCGTTTCAGTCGTGACCGGCCGGCTGCGCGCCGGGGTGCTCGGGGCGTCGGGGTCGTGGCACACGCGCGGGCTGCTCGAGGCGCTGGCCGCGCGGGGCCACGAGGTGGTCGCGATCCCCGCGACGCGGCTGCGGTCCGAGGTCGACGAGCGCGGAGACGTGCACGTGCTCGGGCCCGAGGACGCAACCCTCGACGCGCTCGACCTGCTGGTGATCCGCGGGCTCCCCCGCGGATCGCTCGAGCAGGTGATCTTCCGGATGGACGCGCTGCACGTGCTGGCACAGGGTGGCGTTCGCTGCGTCAACAGCCCCCGTGCGATTGAGCGCACGATCGACAAGTCGTGGGCCGGGGCGGTGCTGGCCGGCGCCGGGCTACCGACCCCGCCGACGATCGCGTGCGAACGCTACGAGGACGCGATGGAGGCCTTCCGGCGGCTCGGCGGCGACGTCGTGGTCAAGCCGCTGTTCGGGGCGATGGGCAACGGGATCGTCCGGGTCGAGGATCCCGACGTGGCCCACCGGGTGTTCCGCGCGCTGGAGCTCGAGCGGGCCGTGTACTTCGTGCAGCGCACGCTCGCCCCCGCCGGCCGCCGCGACCTGCGCGCGTTGGTCGTGGCCGGCGAGATCGCCGGCGCGATGGAGCGGATGACCGACTCGTGGCGGGCCAACATCGCCCGCGGGGCGCAGCCGCGTGCGGTGACGCTCGGCGAGGAGGAGCGCGAGCTGGCGCTGGCCGCGGCCGCCGCCGTGCACGCCGACGTCGCCGGCGTCGACCTGCTCGCCGCGCCCGGCGGCGAGCTGCACGTGGTCGAGGTCAACGGCATCCCCGGCTGGCAGGCGCTGCAGTCGGTCTGCGACGACGATCTCACCGCGCGGGTGGTCGCCGCGTGCGAGGCGCTGGTCGCGGCGTGACCCGGCCTTCGTGCAGGGCCGTGGCCACCAGCGCGCCCGCGGCGCCGGCTGACTCGAGCGCTCGCAGGTCGTCGTCGTCGCGGACGCCTCCGCCGGCGTAGATCGCCACGCCCGGAAGCGCAGCGGCGAGCTGCGCGACGGCCCCGACCGCGGGGCCTTCGCCGCTGCCGACCCGGGCGAGGTCGATCACCAGCAGCTCGCTCACCCCGAGCTCGATCGCCAGCGGCGCCGCGGCCGCGGGTTCGCGCCCGGCGAGCTCGGGGCGCGGCGAGATCAACCGGCCGCCGCGGAGGTCGACGCTCAGCACCGGGGGCGGAAGTGTCGCGGGCACGCCCGCGCCGGGGCCGGCGGTTCCGAGCGACTCGGTGCCGATCACGTTGCGGGCCACCCCGGCCCGCGCCAGTGCGGCCGCGCTCTCCGGCGACACGGCGCCCGCGTCGACCCACGGCTCGGTCGTCCGCGACAGCTCCGCGAGCGTGGCCACATCGACGGGCGCCCCGCCGATCGCATCGAGATCGGCGACGTACAGGCTGATGGTCGCGCACAGCTCGCACAGCGCCCGGGCGACGATCACCGGCTCGCACCCGTCGACCAGCGGGCTGCGCAGCGGCGCGTATTCGGCGCGCTGCCCGCGTCGGGCGTGGACGACGATCCCGCCCTTCAGGTCGAGCACGGGGACGATCCGCATGGCGGCCCTATGATGCCCCCATTCCCGAGCACGACGACCCGGTGATCGGGCTCGACATCGGCGGCGCCAACACGAAGGCGGCGGTCGTCGGCGGCGCCGGCGACACGCGGGTCGTGTCCGAGCCGTTCGAGCTGTGGCGTGACCCCGAGGGGGTCCCCGGCGCGATCGCCTCGGTCGTGGAGCGCCTCGATCTCGCTGGAGCGCCGGTTGCGTTGACCACCACCGCGGAGCTGGTCGACGCGTTCGCCAGCAAGCGCGAGGGCGTGCTGCACATGCTCGATGCCGCCGAGCGCGCGCTCCCGGGCCGGCGACTGCGCGTGATCACCACCGGCGGGGAGCTGATCGGCCTCCCGGCGGCGCGGTCGGCGCCGCTGGCGTGCGCGGCCGCGAATTGGGTGGCCACCGCGATGCTGGTCGCCCGCGCCGTCCCGGACGCAATCTTGCTCGATTGCGGCGGCACCACGACCGACGTGATCCCGATCGCCGGTGGCGAGGTCGCGGCCCGGGGCCGGACCGATGTCGAGCGGCTGCTCGAGGGCGAGCTGGTCTACACCGGCGCGCTGCGCACCAACGTCGCCGCGGTCGTGTCGCACGTCCCGATCGGGGGCAGGTCGTGTCCGGTGTCATCCGAGCTGTTCGCGATCAGCGCCGACGCGCACCTGCTCCGCGGCAGCCTGACGCCGGGGCAGTGCACGTGCACGTTCCCCGACGGCCGCGGCACCTCCCCCGCGGAAGTCCGCGCGCGTCTGGCGCGCGTGGTCTGCGCCGACCCCGAGCAGCTCGCCGACGGCGATCTCGAGGCGGTCGCCGCGGCCGTCGAGGACGCTCAGGTGAAGTCGATCGCCGCCGCGCTGGAGCGCGTGGCCGCGCGCTCACCCGCGGGCGCCCGCGTGATCGCCGTCGGCGTGGGTGCGTTCCTGGCCCGGGCGGCGGCGCAGCGCTGCGGGCTGCCGGTCGACTCCGACGCGGACCTGTCGGCCGTCCCGGCGCTGAGCGGCAGCGGCGGCGAGGTCGCGGCCGCGGTCGCGCTGTCGGTGTTGGGCCGTGAGTGAGCCGCGCCCGTTCGTGGTCAAGATCGGCGGCGGCCTGCTGCGCGAGCACGGCCTCGACGGCCTCCGCGCGGCGTGCGCCGAGGCGACCGAGCTCGCCGCGCGCCGGCCGGTGCTGGTCGTGCCGGGGGGCGGCCCGTTCGCCGACGCGGTCCGCGCGGTGGACGCGCGAGCCGGCCTCTCGGACGCCGTCGCGCACAGACTTGCTCTGCGGGCCATGGATCAGCTCGGCGTGGTCCTGCGCGGGCTGGTGCCTTTGGCGCGGACCCAGTCGGAGCTGGCGGCGCCCGACGGGCTGGCCCTGCTGGTGGCGACGCCTGCATTCGAGGGCCGCCACGGGGTTCCCGAGTCGTGGGAGGTGACCAGCGACTCGCTGGCGGTGCTGGCCGCCGGCGCGATCGGCGCCGAGCAGGTCGTCCTGCTCAAGCCGGTCGCCGGGGTGCTCCCGCGGTGGCCGTCGGAGGATGCGCCGCTGGCCGAGCTGACCGTTGCGAGCTGCGCGCGCTGCACGCCCGCGGCGAGGGGCGGGCAGTCGACGCCTACCTGCCCGAGGCCGTCAGCATCACCGGGGTGACGGTGGTCGTCCGCCGCCCGGACGCCGCCGAGCCCGGGACGCGGATCACACCGGGTTGAGCCTGCCGGCGCGCAGCTCGGCGACCGCGGCCGCGACCAGATCGGCCTCGAGCTCCGCCGACCGGTCGCCACCGCGGCACACCGCCGAGCGCACCCCGACGACATCCGCGGCGACGCGTCCGAGCTGGCCGCGGACGAGCTGCCCGGCGACGGCGAACGTCCCCCCCGCCTCGGCCGTCGCGGCGATCAGTTCGACCAGCGCGGCCTCCGGCAGCCAGCCGTACAGCCCCCGGCCGTCCTTCAGATACGTGTCCACCAGCGCTCCCGCGATCCCGGTCCGCCTCACGAGCTCGGGCAGCGACGTTGGGTGCAGCGCGGGCGGATCGAGCGCGCCGGCGTCCGCATAGGCAGCGGCGATCACGGCCGTCCGCGGGCCGACCGCGTCGGCGACGGCGCGCATCAGCGCTGCCGCGCGGTCGAGCTCGCGCACGCCCCGCAGTCCGACCTTGACGAACGACGCGCCGGCGAGCTCGGCGCCGCGGGCGGCCAGCGCGGCCGTGTTCGGGAGGCCTGGGTCGTCGCCGAGCGCGACGCTGACCGGAGCGGCGGCCCCGACCGCCGCAACCACCTCGGACAGCACCCGCGGCGAAGGCGCGCCCAGCGCCCCCTCGCCCGGATCCTTGACGTCGACGATGTCGGCGCCGCCCGCCAGCGCCCGGCGGGCTTCGGCGGCGGACACGACGCTGACCAGCAGCCTCATGCGTGCTCCGGCGCGGCGGTGGTGGTGAACGCTCCGCGGCGGTCGAAATCGACCACGCTCAGCTCGGTGCCGGCACCGAGGCTCAGCCGCAGCCGCTGCGCCACGTCGGTCGCCAGGTCGGGGTCGTCGACGATCCCGTAGACCGACGGGCCCCAGGAGCTCTGGCCCACGGCCCCGACGCCCAGCTCGTGCAGCGCGTCGACCACCGGCGCCGCCCTGGGATGGAACACCCCGCCCTGCCGGGCGGCGAAGATCGATCCCATCTCGCGCTGGATCTCAGTCAGGGCGGCGCCGAACTCGTCGATGTCGCCCGCCAGCAGCCCCGGCAGGAGCTCGGTCAGCAGCAGCCGCGAAACCCGCGGCTCGGCCGGCGCCGACTCGCGCAGCTGCCCGAAGAACCGCGCTTCCGCATCGCCGGACAGCCCCTCGGCGCCGGTCGGCAGCGCCAGCACACACCGCCAGTCGGCGGGCATCTCGAAGCGGGCCACCAGCGGGCTGAGCTCGTCCCCGTCGGGCACGCCGGCCTCGACCACCAGCCCGGGCGCGGCGAACGTCCACGCGCCGACGCTCGACCGGGCGCCGCGGCCGCTGGCGACCGCCAGCTCCTCGGGTCCCGCCGAGATGCCCGCCAGTCCCGCCAGTCCGCGCGCGACCGCCAGGCCGAGCTTGGTGCCCGACCCGAGGCCCATGTGCGGCGGAATCGCCTCGAGCACGTTGACCTCGATGCCACCGCCGATCCCCAGGCGCGACCGCGCGCGGCGCGCGAACGCCTCGGCCCGCTGCGCCTGCGGTCCGGACACGATCAGCTCATCGGGCGACTGCGATTCCGTCGCACCGACGGCGACGACCACCCGCGGGAATTCGATCCCCACGCCGAACCCGCCGAACCTCCGCTCCCCCACGCCCGCCGGATCCAGCATCCCGAAATGCAGACGCGCCGGGGCGGTGACGACGATCCCGGTCACGTCCGCTCGGCGACGTAAGCGCGCACGTACTCCATCGCCGCGCGCTCGCGGGCGCCGGCGGTCTTGTCGACGAGCTCCTGGAGCCGGTCGAGCTCGCCCCACACCTGCTCGCCGCCCAGCCACTTCAAGCGCGACGCGAGGATCGAGGCCTCGACGGCGGCGTGCCGGGCGCGGCACAGGCCCAGCGGCTGGCGGGCGCCGGCGCCCGCGGCCACCACCCGGGCGCGGACCCGGGACCGCGGCAGCCGGTCCTCGCTGGGGGCGATCTCGGTCACCACCACCTCCCGCCAGGCGTTGGCGTCCTCGATCACGGAGCCGTCGATCGCGCTGGCGGCGCGCATCGCGGGCTCCGGATCGCCCAGCGCCGCCTGCACGAACAGGAGCACGTCGTCGGTGAGGTGCACGACCGCCTCGCCCCGATGACGGAGGTTCTTCAACGTCCGGGTGGCATCGAACGGCCAGAACGTCAGCTCGCTCTCGCCCCAGCGCACGCCCATCGCCGCGCAGTTGACCCGGCCGCCGCTGCCGGTCGTGGTCACCACGGTTTCGATCAGCGGCTGGTCGAGCGCATCAGCCGACAAGGCTGAAGAGCTCCTGGCGCGTGCGCGGATCCTCGCGCAGCGACCCGCGCAGCGCCGAGGTCACGGTCCGGGCGCCGGGCTTGCGCACGCCCCGGATCGTCATGCAAGTGTGCTCGGCACTGAGCACCACTCCCACTCCACGCGGCCTGAGCTCACGGTCCAGCCAATCGGCGATCTGCACGGTCATCCGCTCCTGCAGCTGCAGATCCCGGGCGAACGTGTCGACCACTCGGGCCAGCTTCGAGAGCCCCACGATCCGCTCGCCGGGCAGGTAGGCGACGTGGGCGTGGCCGATGAACGGCAGCAGGTGGTGCATGCACAGTGACTGGAACGGGATGTCGCGGACCAGCACGAGCTCGTCGTAGCGTCCCTCGTTTGGGAACGAGGTCGCGGCGAACTGCACCGGGGTGATCAGCTCGGCCAGCGAGGCGGCCACGCGGCGAGGCGTCCCGGCCAGATCCGGGGAGTCGAGGTCCGCGCCGATCGCCCGCAGCAGGTCAGCGGCGGCGCGTTCGGCGGCGGCGACGTCGAGCTTGGAGGCGTCGACCACGCGCCCCAGCGGCGCCACCGCCGGATCTCCGGGATCGGACGTCATCGCCACGTCTCCCTGCTCGGGGGCCGTGGCCGCGTCCCGCGGATCGCGGCCTCCGTCGCTCATCGCGCCAGCGTAACGACTCGCATCGCCCTCGCCGTCTACGGACCGCTGAGGCGGGTGGCGAGCTCGACCAGCATGCGGACGCCGTACCCGGTGGCGCCGCGGCCGAACGCGTCCCCGCGATCCTCGTCGAGCAGCGCCGGCCCGAGCATGTCGACGTGCGCCCAGGGTCCCTCGCCGGCGAACTGGGCCAGGAACGTGGCGGCCACGATCGGGTAGCCGAAGCCCTTGCCCGCGATGTTGCGCAGGTCGGCGACATTGGAATCGATCAGCGGCCGGTAGCGCGGGTGAAGCGGCCACGGCCAGGCCAGATCGCCGCTGGCGTTGCCGGCGTCGACGACGGCCTCGCGCCACGCGTCGTCGGGCGAGAACACGCCGCCGTAGAGATCGCCCATGCCCGCGCGCAGCGCGCCGGTCAGCGTCGCCAGATCGACGAGGTGCGTGGCGCCGTCGCGACGGGCCCACCACATCGCATCGGCGAGGATCAGGCGACCCTCGGCGTCGGGGTTGATGACCTCGACGGTGAGCCCCGCCGCGGTCGTGATCACGTCCGTGGGCCGGATCGCGGTGGCGCTGAGCATGTTCTCGCAGGCGGGGACGACGCCGGTCACCGACAGCGGCAGCCCGAGCTCGGCGATCGCCCCGAGCGCCGCAATCACGGCGGCGCCCCCGCCCATGTCAGCCTTCTGACGGACGATGTCGGACTGCGGCTTGAGGAAGTAGCCGCCGGTGTCGAACGTCACGGCCTTGCCGACGAGTGCCAACCGGGGCGCGTCCGGAGCGCCCGGCCCCTCGTGCCGGAGCACGACCAGCCGCGGCGCGATCGGGCCGCTCTCGCCGACCGCGCAGAGGGCACCGAGCCCCGCCTCGCGGGCGTCGATCGTCTCCACCGCCAGCTTCGGCAGCGCGGCGGCGCGCTGCGCCAGCGTCGCCGGGGACACGATGTTCGCGGGCGCGTCGACCAGCTCGCGGGCCGTGTTCGTCCACCGCGCGACCACCGCGGCACGATCGGCGGCCGGCGCGAGCTCGTCTCCCGCGCCGCAGATCACGAACCGCTGAACCCCCGGCGGCAGCTCGCCGCTGCGCCACCGACGGCCGTCGTAGCCGCCGATCACCGCGCCCTCGGACAGGGCTCGAACCTGGTCCTCGGCCGGGATCGGCAACGACGGGTCGAGCGCCCAGGCGACGGTCCCTCCGCCCCGGCACGCGCGCACGGCTCGGGCCGCGGCCGTGCGCAGCCCCTCGATGTCGGGTTTCACCGCGACCACGGCCAGCGGCGGCCCGTCGGTGTAGACGATCGCGACCGGGTCTGCGTCCCTCAGCGCCCGCTCCGGCGCCCCGAGCTTCATGGCCTCCGGTCCCGCGCCCGATGCGACCAGGTCGGCCCCGGTCGCGCGCGGGTCCCCGGCGGTCAGCTCGACTTGCATCGTGTAGGAACGCGCATTCGGGTTTGGTGGTTCGATAGGATCCCGGCACGAGCACTCTAGTAGGGACCACGAACACTCTAAGTAAGGAGGCGTTCAGTGAAGTGGATCAAGCCAGAGTTTGAGATCGTCGACCTCTGTTCCGAGGTCACCTCTTACCTGCACACACGGTAGGAACTTGAAGCCGGCGTGGCCTCTGGCGTCCGCCGGAGGCCACGTTCGACTTCGTCCGCCGCGTGCGCGTTCACATCCTTGGTTCGGCCGCCGGCGGCGGATCTCCGCAGTGGAACTGCCGGTGTGAGATCTGCGAGGCCGTGCGCGCCGGCGTGCGGGCGCGACCGCGTACGCAGAGTTCGCTGGCGATCCGCGGCGACGAGGGGCCGTGGTATCTGGTCAACGCCTCGCCCGATCTGCGCCAGCAGCTCGAGGCGTTCGCTCCCGGTGAGGCCGGCACCGTCCGCGGACCACCGTTCGCGGGCGTGCTGCTGACCGACGCGGAGATCGACCACACCGCCGGGCTGCTGCTGCTGCGCGAGTCCGCGGTGCCCCTGCGCGTGTTCGGAGACCGAGGCGTGGAGCGGGCGCTGCGAGACGGGTATCCCGTACTGGAGATGCTTCAGAACTACAGCGGAGCGCAGTGGACGACGCTCGAGCCCGAGCGGGAGACGCCGTTGGACGGGTCGAGCCTCACGGTCGAGCCATTTGCCGCCGGCGGCGACGCGCCCCGCTACCTGGACGGCTCGGGCACGTCGCTCGAGGCGAGCGGGTACGTGTTCCGCGATCGCGCCGGCGGCGGCGTCGTCACCTACGTGCCCGGCCTGGCCCGGGTTGACGACCGGGTCGTGCAGCGGCTGGCGGGCAGCGACCTGGTGCTGATCGACGGCACCTTCTGGACCGAGGACGAGCTGCCCCGGCTCGGGTTCTCGACCCGCGGCGCCAGCGACATGGGACATGTCCCGCTGTCCGGTCCCGGCGGGACGCTCGAGCTGCTGTCGCGACTGCCAGCGACCCCGCAAGGCGCTCGTCCATATCAATAACACCAACCCGGTCCTGCTCGACGACTCCCCGCAGCGCGCGGCGGTGCAGCGCGCCGGAGTCGAAGTTGCTTACGATGGCCTGGAGTTCGACCTATGACCGACAGCGCCACCACCGCGGTCGACGTCGGCGCACCGTCGCCGCCCGACGAGTTCGCCGCCCGCCTGCGGGCGCAGGGCACCCGCTACCACAACCTGCACCCGTTCCACCAGCGGATGGACGCCGGCGAGCTGACCCGCGACGAGCTCCAGCGGTGGGTGACCAACCGCTTCTACTACCAGAAGTGCATCCCGCTCAAGGACGCGGCGATCATGTCCAACTGCCCCGAGGTCGAGATCCGGCGGGAGTGGATCCAGCGGATCATCGACCACGACGGCACCGCCGAGGGCACCGGCGGGATCGAGTCGTGGCTGACGCTCGGCGAGGCGCTCGGGGTCAACTCGGGAGCAGCTGGTGTCCGAGCGGCACGTGCTCCCAGCGGTCCGCTACGCGGTCGATGCCTACGTCAACTTCGCGCGCCAGCGGCCCTGGATCGAGGCGGTCGCCTCGTCGCTCACCGAGCTGTTCGGCCCGTCCGCGATCCAGGTGCGCGTGGAGGCGATGGAGCGCCACTACGACTGGATCGACCCCGCGGGCCTGGAGTACTTCCGCACCCGGCTGGTGAAGGCGCCGCGCGACGCCGATTACGCGCTGCGGCTCACCGTCGAGCGGTGTCTGACGCGCGAGCGCCAGGACGCCGCCGTCGCCGCGCTGCGGTTCAAGACCGAGCTGCTGTGGGCGCAGCTGGACGCGATCGAGCGCGGCGACACGCAGCCGGCCGGAGCCCAGGCGTGACCCGCCCGCGGCTCGTCACCGGCGCGCGGCTGCGCTACGACGACGTGCGCGATGAGCACGTGCTGCTGATCCCCGAGGGAGTCGTGAAGCTCAACCCGACGGCGGTCGAGGTGCTCGAGCTGTGCGACGGCGAGCGCTCGGTGGACGAGATCGTCGGCCGCGTTGTCGGCCCGGTACGACGGCGCCGACCTCGACGACGACGTTCGGGGACTCGTGGACGCGCTCTCGCAGAAGGGGCTGGTGGTCGATGGCGCCTCCTAGGCCGATGACGCTGATCGCCGAGCTCTCCTACCAGTGCCCGCTGCACTGCCCGTACTGCTCCAACCCGATCGATATCGGCGGCGACAAGTACCGCGACGAGCTCGCCACCGAGGACTGGACGCGCACGTTTCAGCAGGCGGGCCGGCTGGGTGTGCTGCAGCTCGCGCTCACCGGCGGCGAGCCGATGCTCCGGCGTGATCTGGTGGCGCTCTGCGCGGGAGCGCGCGAGGCCGGGCTGTACTCCTCGCTGATCACCGCGGGCACGCTGTTCACGCATGAACGCGCGGAGGCGCTCAAGCGAGCGGGGCTCGACCACGTGCAGGTCTCGATCCAGAGCCCCGACGCGCACGACAACGATCGGATCGCCGGCAACGTCTCGTTCGACAAGAAGATCGCCGCCGCGCACGTCGCCAAGGAGCTCGACTTCCCGCTGACGATCAACTGCGTCCTGCACCGGCAGAACCTCGACCGGATCGAGGAGATCCTCGAGCTGGCGCTCGAGCTCGGGGCGCAGCGGCTGGAGCTCGCCAACACCCAGTACTACGGCTGGGCGGTGGCCAACCAGCAGGCGCTGATGCCGACGTCGGAGCAGCTCCGCCACGGGGAGGAGGCCGTCGAGCGCTTCCGTGAGCGCGTCGGGCCCAAGCTCGACGTGCTGTGGGTGCTGCCCGACTTCTACGAGGACCTGCCGAAGCCGTGCATGGGCGGCTGGGGGCGGACCGCGATGGTCGTCGCGCCCAACGGCGACGTGCTCCCGTGCCAGGCGGCGTCGACGATCCCGGGGCTGGAGTTCGACAACGTTCGCGAGCATCCGCTCGAGTGGATCTGGAGCGAGTCCCCGGCGTTCTCGGCGTTCCGGGGCACCGACTGGATGCAGGAGCCGTGCCGCACCTGCCCACTGGGCAGACAGGAGGTCGACTGGGGCGGCTGCCGCTGCCAGGCGCTGCGGCTGACCGGCGACGCCGCCGCCGCCGATCCCGGTGTGCCGGTACTCGCCGCACCACGAGCGGGTGGTCGCGGCGCGCGAGTCAGCCGGCACCGACGAGTTCGTCTACCGCACGATGAGGCGGCCGGTCAGAGCCTGAACCACCGGGCGACGCGAGGGCCGGTTTGCCCGATGGCGGTTGGTATCTTGGGCGCTATGGCGCAAGTCGAGAACGTACGGTGTCGACGGTGCTGGATGATGTTCGATCCGACCGCGCTCGATGGCGTGTGCACGATCTGCGGCGCCACCGACGAAGACTTTCTGCCACCCGCGCAGCGCCGCAAGCAGTTCGCCACGGGTGAGCACGTACTCGAAGATCGTGGGGCGTCTGCAATGGAATGCTGCGGCCATCGATCTCACCGCCGACGCCGAGGCATGGCCCGGGCTCCCGGCGGAGCGGCGCGAGCGACTGACGAGGCTCGTCTCGAGCTTCCGCGTCGCCGAAGACGCCGTCTCGGAGCATCTGACGCCGTTCACCAGCGCCACCGACGACACGCTGGTGGCCTGGGTGTTCTTCCTCCAGCGCCGCGACGAGGACCGCCACACGGAGCTGTTTGACCGGATCGCCGCCGAGGTGATCGGGATTCCCGGCGACACCCCCGACGAGCGACGCGATGCCGCCCGCGAGAACGTGCCCGCCCCCGTGCTGGAGCTGTTCGAGGAGCGCCTGCCGGCGATGGCCGAGGGGCTCGCGGCCGGGCGCAATGGCCTTGACGAGGGCGTCGGGCTCTACCACATGATGCTCGAAGGCGTGGTGTTCGCGGCCGGCCAGAAAGCGCTGATCAACGACCTCACCGAGGGTTCGCTGCCGGGAATGCGCGAGGGCGTGGGGCGCGTCGAGGTCGACGAGCGCTGGCACGTCGGCTTCGGCTTGCGGTGCCTGGCCGAGGCGCGGCCCTCCCAGGAGCTCGTCGAGGACCTCATGGCACGTGCCGACGGAGGCCTCTGAGGTATGGGGCGACCTCGTGCCGGCGCCCACCCGCAAGTACGTCGTCGACATGTGCCACCGTCGCCTGTCGGCGGCCGGGCTGCTCGCGGCGCGCAAAGCCGCCTGAACAGGTCAGGCGCCGATCGCGTCGAGCTCGCGGACGTCCTGGTCGGACAGCTCGAGCTCGGCGGCGGCCACGTTCTCGCGCAGGTGCGCCACCGACGAGGTTCCGGGGATCACCACGATCGTCGGCGAGCGCTGCAGCAGCCACGCGAGCGCGGTCTGCTGGGGCGAGGCGCCGATCCGCTCGGCGATCCGGTCCAGCTCGACGGATTGAAGCGGCGTGAACCCGCCGAGCGGGAAGTACGGCGCGAACGCGATCCCCTCCCGGGCGCAGCGGTCGACGAGCTCGTCGTCGTCGCGGTGGACGAGGTTGTAGTGGTTCTGGACGGTCACCACCGGCGCCATCCCCTGGGCCTCGGTGAGCTGGCTCGAGGTGGCCTCGCTGATGCCCAGGTGGTGGATCAGCCCCTGCTCGCGCAGCTCGACCAGCGGGCCCAACCACTCGGCGATCGGCTCGTCGACCGGTCCCCCGTGGCCGCCGAGGCGCAGGTTGACGACGTCGACGGCGTCGACGCTGAGCTGCTCGAGGTTGCGGTGCACCGACGCGATCAAGTCCTCGCGCCCGCGGCGCATGATCCACGAGCCGTCGTCGCCCCGGACCGCGCCGACCTTGGTGACGATCCGCAGGTCCTCGGGATAGGGATACAGCGCCTCGCGGATCAACTCGTTGGACACCTCAGGGCCGTAGTAGTCGGCGGTGTCGATGTGCCGTATGCCGAGCGCCACCGCCTCGCGCAGGACCGCGATCGCCTCGTCGCGATCCCGCGGCGGGCCGAACACGCCGGGGCCGGGCAGCTGCATCGAGCCGTACCCCATCCGGGTCAGGACCAGATCGTCCGCGAGCGTCAGAGTGCCGGCTGCCAGTGCCGATGCCATGGGGTTCCTTTCGGGGGAGAATCATCCGAGCCGTGCGCCTAGGTCGACAGTAACGGGGTGCACAGCGCGTCAAATCCGTCCGGAAACCCGAGGCTTGCCGTACGGAGCACGCATACGGTGCACAACGCGGCAAGCCTCGTCCGATCGCGCGGATTTGACGCGTTATGCACCCCTTCACGGCCATGCAGAACGGCGATCACGACCGGGAAGCGATCGCAGCCGCGCAGCGTCGGCCCGGCGGACTCAGGGCTGCGTGTGCTTCACCTCGGTCCCGCGCGCGATGAAGATGTCGTGGACCAGCGCGGGCTCGAACAGGCCGTGGGAGATCACCCCGGGGGCCGCGTACAGGCTGGCGGCGAGCGCGCCGGGGTCGTCCAAGGGCCCGACGTAGTCGGCCAGGACGCCGCCGTCCGGGCTGATCGGGGCGTCGCGGAGCTGCACGCAGTCGAGCTCGCGCAGCGTGGCCTTCAGGCCGTAGGCGAGCAGCTCGAGCGGGATCGGCGGCGCCAGGCGCTCGACCGCCTTGTCGGAGGCGGCGATCACCACGAACCGGTCGGCGGCCGCGGCCACGATCCGCTCGCGCGTCTGGGCACCGCCGCCCCCTTTGATCAGCCACCCGTCGGGCGCGATCTGGTCGGCGCCGTCGATCGCGATGTCGAGCCGGTCGATCTCGGTGAACGGGACGATCTTGAGGCCGAGCTCGGCGGCGGCCTGAGCGGTCGCCATCGAGGTGGCGACGCACGTGTGCGAGCGATCGCGGGCGGCCAGCAGCGGCAGCACGTGGCCGGCGGTCCGGCCGGTGCCGAGGCCGACGACCGCGCCCGGCTCGATCAGGTCGACGGCGGCCGCTGCGGCGGCCTCCATCTCGGCCGCCATCTCGGCGCTGGGAGGGGGCTTGCGGGGATCGGATTCGCTGTCTGGGGTCATCGCCACCGTGGCTGGGAGAGACCTGGAGCCGTCTGTACGGAATCTTTATACGCCCTCGCCCGATCTTCACGCCGGCGTGACGCGGCCAGACGTACCGTGAACTCATCAACGAACGCGCCCCCAATCAAGCATGGCGCGCCGAAGCACCGCTCACCAGGAGTGACAATGCCAGCTATCGCAGACCCTTACCGTGGCCACTCGCTCACCGGCCACGCCGACACTTTCCGCCGTCCCACCGCCGACGCTCCGTGCACTCGCTGCGACTGCGCCTCCGCGCGTCCCTGCATCGCGAGGAGCTAACCCGTGCGCTCGCCTACGGCACCGACCCGAGCGCGAGCGATGAGCTCGCCCTGCGCGCCGCCCGGCTCACCAGCCGGCACAACCGCAAGGCGCTCGTCCGCGCGCTGCGCCGCACGATCGCCGAGGCGCACCGTCCGTTGATGACGCGCTCGAGCGCGGTGATCATCCGCCGCGGCGCCGTCGTCGACGCCGAGCCTGAGATCATCGCCCTGATCGACCGGCTCAACGGGCCGGACGCCGGTCTGCGCCCGCGGCGTCGCGATCGTCGAGCGGATCCTCACCGACTCCGACCGCAGTCCGCTGTACGTCGACGGCGAGCGAGGCTCGCTCAGCCGCGCGATCGCCCTCGCCATCGCCGCCATGGATCCCGGCGAGGTGGACTCGCATGAGTTCCCGATCGGCGCCTGACCGCTCGGTGTCCTGAGTTCCGCGCGCTCGCCCGGCCGAGGATTTGACGGCCCGCCTTCCGCTGTAACCGGCGACTCATAGCCGACGACGAGCCTATCCTCGGGCGGGTGCGAGTGATCGCGCTCGGAGATCGCCAGCCGGAGTTCCTCACCCATCGCGAGATCGACGCGGCGCTGGCGTTGATGCCCGAGGGCGTCGACTGTTCCTGGGTGGCCACCGACGATCCTGCGCGCGCGTGAGCTGGACGACGTCGAGGGGTTGTGGCTGCTGCCCGGAACGCCGTACCGTGACGACGCAGCCGCCTACGCGGCGATCGTCCACTGCCTGGACTCGGGGACGCCGTTCCTGGGCACCTGCGGTGGCTTTCAGTACGCGTCGGTCGCGCTGGCCCGGACCCGCCTCGGGCTCGCGAAGGCGGGACACGCCGAGTCAGATCCCGACGCCGGTCAGCACGTCGTGGAGGCGCTGCAGTGCTCGCTGTACGGAGAGCGGCGGACGGTGACGCCGGTACCGGGTACGCGTCTGGCCTCGATCTGCGGCGAGGCTCCGTTCGAGGGCCACCACCACTGCGGCTACGGTCTCGCCGAGCGCTTCGAGTCGCCGCTGCAGGCACGCCGGCGTGGTGATCTCCGCCCACGCGCCCGACGCCGGCGTCGAGGGGATCGAGCTTCCCGACCACCCGTTCTTCCTGGCGACGGCGTTCCAGCCACAGGTCGGCAGCAGCGACACGGGCGAGCTGCACCCGCTGCTGCGCGCCTGGCTGCAGGCGGCCGCGGACTCGAGCTCATGCCCCAGAATGTAGGTATGTCCACCGACAGGGAAGCCCTGGCCGCGGCGATCGCCGAGCGATACCGGGAGATCCTCCCTTCCGACCAGTTCTCGGTCGACGTCCACGGGCACGAGATGCACGTGAAGGCGCTGGGACACGACGCCGAGGCCGGATCGGAGATCACCGGGCCCGGCTTCTTCGTGCTGCACGTGCCGCTGCCCAAGTCGATGCGGGTCCACGCGTTCTTCGACAACGAGGCACGGGCGCTCCAGGAGTTCGTGTCGCGGATCCGCCATCAGCCGTGGCCGGCCCGCGGCGCGCGATCCGCACGTCCACCTGACCGACAACCAGGTGCGGGTCTGGTACGGCGCGCCGGACGAGGCGCAAGGCGAGCGTGAGGTGGCGCCCGTTCGACCGCCGGGAGCTCGGCATCTAGTGTCCCGAGTTGGGCGCGTCGGCGCTCAGCACGGCTCGAGGTGGAGCACCTCGAAGCCGAAGCGGTCGACCAGCCGCTGGGCCACGAGCGAGCGATGGCACGCCCGCGCGGCGGCCTCGACGCACATCAGCGCGGCGCTTCCCTCGTCCGGAAACCGGTCGACGATCGGCTCGAGCGAGCACCCGGTCCAGGATCTCCTCGGTGTACCGGCGGACGTACTCGGGCGCGAGCCGCAGCCGGTTTCGCTTGCCGACACGCTGACGATCGTCCTCGCGGTACTGGAGCTGCCGGAGCTCCGTGGTGGGAGCAAGCTCGATGTGGTGCTCATACGCGATCCCAGCGTCGGCGACGAGCGCCTGCAGCCGCCGCGAGTTCGCCCACGCATATTGCGGCCCGCGCACGCCGCGGCGCTGACGGATGTCCAGCAGCAGCGTCACCCCGGCACCTTGAAGCGCGCCGACGAAGCCGGCGGCGTCGAACTCGTAGACCCCGATCGTCGCGATCGTCGGGCGTCGGGTCACTTGAACAGCTGCGCCGCCGCGGCCACGACCTCGTCCGACGGCACGTCGCGCAGGTGCTGGGAGATGTTCCAGCGATGGCCGAACGGATCCTCGATCTGGCCGTGAAGGTCGCCCCAGAACATCTCGCCCAGCGGCTGGCGGACCTGCGCGCCCGCAGACTGGGCCCGGGCGAACACGGCAGCGGCGTCGTCCACCTCGAGTCCGAGCACGACCGGGCTGCCGCCGATCGACGGCGGCGCGAGCACGTCCATCTCGGGGAACTCGTCGGCCAGGTGGAGCGTGGTCTCACCGATCCGCAGCTGCAGCGACATGATCCGGCCGTCGGGAGTGGGGATCCGCTCGAGCTCCTCCGCGCCGAACGCGTTCCGGTAGAAGTCGGCGGCGCCGGCCGCGTCACGCACGACGATGTGGGGGTTGACGATCATCCAGCCAACACTGCGCGCAGGGCGGCCGGCGTGTGACCGGTCTGCTGACGGATCACGCGGCACAGGTGGCTCTGGTCGGCGAAACCGAGCTCCACCGCGAGTCGGGCCAGCTGGCGCTCGCCGCCGGCGATCCGCTCGAGTCCGGCCCGCGCTCGCAGGATCAGGCGGTAGCTGGAGATCGTGTGCCCGGTCCGCGACCGGAACACCCGGCTGAGGTGGTGCGGTGACACCGACAGCTGCTCGGCTAGCTCCGGCAACGAGCGATCGGGGGCGGCGGCGAGCGCCTCACGCGCGTCGTCGACCAGCCGGCGGCGCGCGCGGTCGGTCGACGGTCTGCCGGCGGCGATCCGCGCGCGGTCGCGGCAGCCGAGCGCAACCGCGGCGAGCGTGATCGCCCGCTCGTATAGCTCGTGCGCGCCCCGGCGACGGCCGGCCGCGGCCAGCAGCAGCACGATGCTCGAGATCGATCGCCGGCGTCGTGTAGAGCGGCCCGGTGGGAAGCGGGGCATCGCCCCACAGCCGGGCCGCCGACGCCTCGTCGAGCGCGATCACGGTGCAGTCGTCGCCGTGCTCGTGCGGATGGTCATAGCGCTGCTCCTCGCCCGGGTTCGTGCAGTAGGCGACGGTCGGATCCAGGAGCGCCTCGACCCCGTCGGCGCTGCGGACGAAACAGCCGCGCCGCACGAACACGATCGCGTGCCCCGGGCTCGGCTCGGGCGTCTCGCCGCGACCGGCGCTATGGTGGCAGGCCACGTCGCTGATCGTGACGCCATCGCGGTCCAGTACGGGACGGCGGTCGATCATGCGTGGATTGTCGCAGCCACGACGGCCGCGAGCGCGCCTCCATCGGAGCACGAATGTTCAAGACCTGGCGGCGCCGCACGCGCAGGATTAGGCGATGTTCCCGATCGTGATCCTGCTCGCCGGACAGGCGATGGCGGTGATGGACGGGTCGATCCTGGTGGTCGCATCGCCGTCGCTGCAGGACAGCCTGCACGCCAGCAGCGCCGAGCTCCAGCTGGTCGTCGCGGTCTACACGATCGCGTTCGCCGCATTGGTCGTCATCGGCTCACGGCTGGGCGACATCGTCGGCCGCCGCCGGGCATTCATCTCCGGGCTGGCGACGTTCACAGTCGCATCGCTGGTGGGCGGGCTGGCCCCCACCCCGGCGATCCTGATCGGGGCGCGAGCGATCCAGGGCGCGGCCGCCGCGCTGATGACCCCGCAGGTGCTGTCGATCATCCAGGCCCAGTACGAGGGTGAGCCACGGGCGCGGGCGATCGGGGCCTACTCGATGATCCTCGCCGTCGGCGTCGCCGCCGGTCAGATCCTCGGCGGGCTGCTGGTGACCGCGCATCTGCTGGCGGCGGCCTGGCGGCCGGCGCTGCTGCTTAACGCGCCCGTGGGCGTCGTCCTGCTCGCCGCCTCGCACGCGCGCCTCCCGCGCGCGCGGCCAACCGGGCGCGAACGCCTTGACCTGTCAGGCGTCGGCCTGCTGTCGGCCGCGCTGGTCCTGCTCGTGGTGCCGCTCACGTTCGGTCGCGACTACGGGTGGCCGGCCTGGGTGTGGCCGTGCCTCGCCGGATGCGGGGCGGTCGGAGCGGCGTTCGTCGCGCTCGAGGGACGTCTGGCGGCCCGCGGCCGCCGCCCGCTGATCGACTTGCGCCTGTTCGCGCTGCCGTCGGTCGCCGCCGGCGTCGGCGCCGTGCTGCTGATCACGGCCGCCTACGCCGGCTTCCTGCTGAGCCTGACGCTGCGCCTGCAAGATGGGCTTCACTTCTCGCCGCTGCACGCCGGACTGATCTTCGCGATCTACGCGACCGGCTTTGCCACGGCGAGCCTCAGCTGGACCCGCGCCCCGACCGCGCTACGGGACCGCCTGCCGGTGGTCGGACCGCTGCTGATGGGCGGCTCGCTGCTGGTGGTGGGGCTGATCGCACGAAGCGGCGGCTGGCCGCTGGGTCGCGTGGCTCCATTCCTGTTCGCCGCGGGGGCGGGACACGCCTACGGCTTCTCGCCACTGACCAACCGCCTAAGCAACGCGATTGCCTCCACCCAGGTGGCCGACCTCAGCGGCCTGATCCTGACCGCCAGCCTGGTCGGGCAGGTGGTCGGCGTCGCGGCGTTCGTGGGCGTCTACCTCAGCGCAGCGTCGCACGGCGGCGGCCACGCGCTCGCGCTCACCACGTTGTTACTGTGCGCGGTCCTGATCGCCACCGCCGCGTGCGCGCGACGCGCGCTCGCGCCGGCCAGGGTCAGGATGACGGGTTCTCGAGAATGCGCTTGAGCGTGTCGCAGTAGCCGGCAAACTGGCGCTTGAGCGTCCGGCGGAGAAGCGGCTGTGCCAGGCGCATGGCGCCGCCGGGCTGGCCGTGCACGTCGAACCGCATGCGCGTGCCGTCGTCGATGGGGTCAAACGTGATCCGGGAGTGCAGCGGCAGCGGACCCTCGACGATGTGCATCGCGAACGCCCGGTCAGGCTCGTACTCGGTGACCTCGAACCAGTGAGGCGAGCTGCTTGCCGCCCGGCGCGCGGTGGACCTCGCGCAGCCGCGAGCCCGACGGCCGAGCGGCAGCGGCCCCTCCGGGACGGCCGAGACGGTGTTGGTCTGCCACGTCGGCGAGCTTGCCCGGGTCGGTCACGTACGCGAACACGTCCGCCGGGGGACGTGCGATCTCGGTGTGCACGGTCAGCTCGATCATGTCTGTCGCCTTTCTCGGAGGATCTCCCACCAGGTTTCGAAGGCGTCCGCGCGCCACCGCGGGCCGGTGTCAAGCCCGGCGAACACGCGCGCCAGGAACGGTCCGGCCATCAGGTCGAGCGCCCGCTCGGGGTCGATCTCGGCGCGGATCTCTCCGCGCGCCTGGCCGCGCTGCACGATCGCGCGGACGGTCGCCCGCCGCGGCAGCAGCACGTGGCGGCGGAACGCCTCGATCAGCTCCGGATGATCGTCCTGCTCGGCGATCAGCCCGCCGATCAGACCCACGTACGACGGCCCGTCGGCCGGCAGCCCGCGCTGCACCGCGTGCCACAGCTCGGCGCGCGTGTCGCCGAGCTCGGGAGGCTCCAGCACCGGCAGCTGCAAGGAGATCACGTGCGCGACCAGCGCCGCCTTGTCGCTGAAGCGCCGGTAGATCGCCGGCTTGCCGACGCCGGCGGCGCTCGCCACCGCCTCGACCGTCAGCCGGGCGAACCCGCTCTGGGCCAGCAGGCGCAGCGTGGCGGCGGCGATTGCGTCATCGACTCCCGGATCAAGCGTTCTGGCCACGCCGCGCCAGATAACGTAACGCTGGCGTTACGTTATGTCAATCCGTCGCGCGACGTCCTCGTCCAGGATCCGGCGCAGCATTCCCGCAAGCTGACGCTGCTCGTCCTCGGTCAGGCGCTCGAACCCCGGCGTCGGCCGCGCCACCTGCTCGAGCATCCGCTCGCGCAGCTCGCGGCCGGCGTCCGTGAGCACCACGTGCTTGACCCGCCGGTCGTCGAAGCTCGGGCGCCGCACCACCAGCCCGCGTGCCTCGAGACGGTCGATCAGGCCGGTGACGTTGGAGTTGTCGCACGCAAGCCGGTAGGCCAGCTCGTTCATCGGCAGCGGCGCGGCAAGCTGCAGGAGCGCGCCGGCCTGGGCCGGGTGCAGGTCGAGCTCGGACGCGGCGATGAGAAACCGACGCCGCTGCTGTCCGAACAACGAGCGTCAGGAGCGCCCAGCTCTCCGCTGCGGCCGGCACGGCGCTCGAGCGTCTCCGTTCCGGTCTCCATGATCCGAATTCTAGTTGATTTTCTCGATGATTGACAACCTCAATCTTTTGCTACAGTCCGGCTCGTGAACACGAGCGCCGCCATCGAGGTCGAGAACCTGGTCCGCGAGTTCCGAAAGGGGCCGCGTGCCGTCGACGGGATCGACCTCACCGTCTCGCCCGGCGAGATCTACGGATTCCTCGGGCCCAACGGCGCCGGCAAGTCGACGACCGTGCTGATGCTGACGACGCTGCTGCCGCCCACCAGCGGGCGCGCGACCGTCGGCGGCTACGACATCGTCAGCCAGGGCGCGCAGGTGCGCGCCTCGATCGGCGCGGCGCTGCAGGAGGCCGCGCTCGACCCGATCCTGACCGGCCGCGAGCATCTCCAGCTCCAGGCGACGCTGCAGGGACTGCCGGGAGGCGAGCGACGGCGGCGCGCCAACGCGCTGCTCGAGCGCGTCGGGCTGACCGAGGCGGCCGACCGCCGCGTCGGCGGCTACTCGGGCGGAATGAAGCGCCGGCTCGACCTGGCGCTGGCGCTCGTGCACTCGCCCCGGATCCTGTTCCTCGACGAGCCGACCACCGGCCTGGACCCGCAGAGCCGCAGCGCGCTCTGGGAGGAGGTCGCGCGGCTGGCCCGCGACGAGGGCATGACCGTGTTCCTCACCACCCAGTACCTGGAGGAGGCCGACGCCCTGGCCGACCGGATCGGGATCATCGACAACGGGCACATCGTGGCCGAGGGGACCCCGGGCCAGCTCAAGGCGGAGATCGGCAGCCCCAGCGTCGAGGTGACGCCGAGCGATCCCGACAGCGGCGACCGCCTCGCGGAGCTGCTGTCGCGCTTCGGCGAGATGCGGCGCAACGGGCGCGGCAGCGTCACCGTGCAGCTCCCCGGCGGCGAGTCCGAGCTCGCCGAGATCGTGCGCATCCTCGACCGCGCCGACCTCCGGGTCGAGACGCTGCAGCTGCATCAGCCGTCGCTGGACGACGTGTTCCTGGCCAAGACCGGCCGCAAGCTCGAGGGTTCAAGCGACGGAGCCGGGACTGAGGCGCCCGCGCAGAACGGCGGCGGCAGGAGGCGGCGACGTGGCCGCTGAGGCGGCGATCGACCTCCCCCGGGCTGCGCCCGTGAGCCGGCCGGCGAACCTCATCGAGCAGACGCTCGCGGTCGCCCACCGCTCGGTGGTCCGCACCTCGCGCCAGCGCGCGCTGCTGATCTTCCCGATGATCTTTCCGTTGATCCTGTTCGCGATCAACGGCTCGGCGCTGAGTGCAGCGACCCGGATCCCGGGCTTTCCCACCAGTAACTACCGCGACTTCCTGATCGCGATGCCGTTCATCCAGGGCGCGATGTTCGTGTCGATCAGCGCGGGCGTCGACCTCGCACGCGACATCGAGGGCGGGTTCTTCAATCGGCTCGCGATGACGCCGCTGCGGGGCGAGGCGCTGCTGATGGGGCAGCTCGGCGGCGCGATCCTGCTCGGGGTCATCCAGGCGATCGTGTACCTGCTGGTCGGGGTGGCCACCGGGGTCACGTTTGTCAGTGGGTTCGCCGGCGCGATCGTGCTGCTGGCGCTCTCGGTCCTGATCTCGTCTGCGTTCGCCAGCCTGGGCGCGCTGTTGGCGCTACGGTTCGGCACCGGCGAGGCCGTGCAGGGGATCTTCCCGCTGCTGTTCGTGACGATCTTCCTGAGCTCGGCGAGCCTCCCGCGGGACCTGATCAAGACCACCTGGTTTCGCGACGTGGCGACCTACAACCCGGTTTCGTATCTGCTCGAGGCGCTGCGCAGCCTGGTGATCACCGGCTGGGACGCGGAGGCGCTGGCGCTCGGGTTTGGGTTCACGATTCTGCTGCTGGTGGTCACGCTGGTGTTCTCCCAACGGGCGATGCGAACGAGGCTGGCGCGGCGATGATGCGCTTCATCAACGTGGCCCGCGGCGTCGCCTGGCGATCGATCCACAACACGCTGGTCAACCCGGCGATCCTGATCCCGTCGCTGATCTTCCCGTTGTTCTTCCTGATCGCGTTCGCGGGCGGCCTGTCGCGGATCGGCGACGTTCCCAACTTCAACTATCCGCCTGGCTACACGTCGTTTCAGTTCGTGTTCGTGTTCCTGCAGTCGGCGGCGTTCGGCGGTGTGTTCACGGGCTTCGCGGTCGCCCGAGACTTCGACTCGGGGTTCGCTCGGCGGCTGATGCTGAGCGCGCCGCGGCGCAGCGGGATCATCGCCGGCTACGCGATCGGCGCGCTACTGCGCTGGGCGCTCACCGGAACCGTGGTCACCGTCGCCGCGCTGATCGCCGGGATGAACGTCGGCGGCAGCGGGATCGACCTGTTCGGGTTGCTCGGCCTGGGCGTGGCGATGAACCTGGTCTCGGCGCTGTGGGCCTGCGGCCTGGCGATGTTCCTCCGCACCGAGCAGGCGGGCGCGGTGATCCAGATGCCGGTGTTCGTGCTGCTGTTCCTGGCGCCGGTGTACGTGCCGCTGTCGCTGCTGACGGGCTGGATCCACGATGTCGCGCGGCTCAATCCGGTCACCCCGGTGCTCGAGGCGGGGCGTGGACTGCTGGCGGGCTCGCCGGTGAAGGTCGCGATCGCATTCGCCGCGCTGGCCGGCGCCGGCTTGGTGATGACCGCGTTCGCACGCCGCGGGCTCGCAGCCGCCGAGCGCGCAGGCTGACGGCTTGCGCCGGACGTGGCGCCCCGCGGGCGGGGCAGCCCGCGGAGCGCCGTCCAGGTTTGGTCACACGACGCTGAGGCGCCGCTTTCGCCGCGACGGCAGCCCGAGCCCGTTCAGGGCCACGAACAGGCCGAGCAACATCACCGTCGCGACCTCGAGGACGATCGAGATCACGATCGCCTCGCGGTAGCCCTGCTCGGTGAATCCAAACAGCCCGCCGTGCTCGCTGAGCACCAGCCCGACGAGCGAGCCCGCCGCGATGCCGATGCCGGAGAGTGCGAGCAGGGCGAGGATCGCGTCGGCCCACCGCCCCGCCAGCCGGCCCACCGGAGCGAGCAGGCCGGCGGTGACGATCGTCGCCGAGGCGAAATTCAGGGCGAACAGCGTGCCGATCGTCGGGATCACCGAGTAGGAATCGCCGTAGTACTGGACGATGTGGTCGATCCCGACGCCGAGCAGCGCGCAGGGCGCCCGCGACCCGCAGCAGTTGCCGCGCGCTGATCCGTTCCCTAGCCATTGTCGATCTTGTTGCCGCTGGCAGCCAGCACGTACCACTCGGCGCCGAACTGGTTGAGGCCCTCGCCGGTGGTGTCGCCGGGCTTGCGGTCGCCGACGTAGTAGTAGAGCGGGTGGCCGTTGTAGGTCACTTGCTGCTTGCCGCCGGTGCCGGCGACCGTGGCGATCTTGGCGGCGCTGACGCCGTTCATCGCGCTCGGCTTGCCCTGTGCGGTCAGCGACGGCCAGATGCTCTGGCAGGCGCCCGTGCAGCTGCTCATGTCGGTCTTGTCGCGCTCGAACAGGTACAGCGTCCGTCCCTTGGCATCGACGAGGACGGTCCCCAGCGAGGTGGCGCGAGTACCGATCGCACCGTTGGCGGCGGCCGGCGCAGCCGGCTTGGAGGTGACGGCGCCGTACGCGCCCGTGGACGGCTGGGTGGTCGTCGAGGAGGCCTTGTGGGCGTTGCTCGAGCCACTGCTGGTGATCGCGAACACGATCGCCGCGAGCGCGACGACGAACACGATCGGGATGACGCGCTTCATGTGATTGCAGCTCCTTGTCTTCGAGGTGAGCGGCCCGATCTCGGGCCACCGAATGAGTACTATGTGCTGTAAGACTACGCTGTGTCGTAGATTCTTCCCGTCATCGCCGATGACCTCCTCGTCCGAGCTCACCCCCCTTCCCACCTGGCACTCGCAGATCGACGTCTGCGTCGAGCCCGACGAGCTGCTCGAGACGCTGACCAGCGTCGACGCGTGCGAGACCTGGTCGCCGGTCGGCTTCGACGTCGAGGGCGTGAAGTCCGGGCGGCTGCGGAGCGGTACCAAGGTCGACGTCAGCGGCGCGATCGTCGGACGCCGGGTTCACTTCAGCGTCGAGATCGTCCGGGCCGATCGCGAGCGGCTGGTGCTGCGCGCGAATGGCCCGGTTGACGTCCTGGCCGACTACGCGGTCCGGCCCGCCGACGGCGGCTCGCGCGTGGAGGCTGCGGTCTCGGTCGACCGGGGCGCCGGCGGCTCTAGGCTCGCCGCGCGGGCGATCTCGGTGATGCTCGCCGCGGGCGCGCTGCACCACGCGCTGGCGCGGATCGCTCGCGAGGCCGAGCGGCGCCATGCACCGCCGCCTGCGGATCGGGGCGGAGCCGGCATGAGACAGTCGAGGACACCGGCGGACGACGAGCGCGAGCGGCGCACCCTGCACGCGGATCTGTCGCAGGCGATCTGCAAGGCGCGGCGGCGCCGGCGGCTCCGGCGCGGGGCGCTGGTCGCGGCGACGCTCGTGCTGGCGGTGTGCCTGCTGATCCTCGGTAACCCGATCTGAGCGCTTGACGAGGTGGCGGACAGCGTCTACTATTATTTGTAGTACGATGTTGCCTCGTATGTTTGCTTCTCACTGACACCACCCGATCCCGCCTCGAACCGATGACACCTACCGCCGCAACCCTGATCGATCACCTCACCGCCGGACGCGCCCAGATGGGCTCGTCACTGGCGTTTCACCTCAGCGTTTGCCGTGCTCGGCGTCGGCCTGCCGCTGATGATGCTGATCGCCGAGGGCATGCACCTTCGCACTGGCGACCCCGTATGGCGCGCGCTCGCGCGCCGCTGGTCCAAGGCGTTCGCGGTCCTGTTCGCCGTCGGCGCCGTGTCGGGCACGATCATCAGCTTCGAGCTGGGGCTGCTGTTCCCGCGCTTCATGTCTTTCGCCGGCGGGATCATCGGCCTGCCGTTCTCGCTGGAGGGCTTCGCCTTCTTCATCGAGGCGATCTTCCTCGGCATCTACCTGTACGGCTGGGACCGCATGTCGCCGCGACTGCACTGGCTGGCCGGCTTCCCGCTGGCGCTGTCCGCCGTCGCCTCCGCGTTCTTCATCGTCACCGCCAACGCCTGGATGAACGTCCCACGCGGGTTTCAACTGCACCACGGCCACGTCACGCACGTCGATCCGCTGGCCGCGATGTTCAACCCCGCCTGGGCTACCGAGACGAGCCACATGGTCATCGGTGCCTACCTGGCGACCGCGTTCGGGGTGGCGTCGGTGTACGCGGTCGGGATGCTGCGCGGCCGGCGGGACGCCTATCACCGCCGTGCGCTCACCGTCGCGTTGGCCACGGCGGCGGTCATCGCCCCCCTGCAGCTCGGCGTCGGCGACCTGCTCGGCCGCACCGTGGCCCACAACCAGCCGGCGAAGCTGGCCGCGATCGAAGGTCAGTTCCCCAGCGAGCGCGGCGCGGGCCTCAGCCTCGGCAGCTTCCCGATCCCGGGGCACGACCGCTCGGTGCTCAACGTCAAGGTGCCCAAGCTGCTCAGCATCGTGGCCTTCGACGACGCCAACGCGAAGGTCCGCGGGCTGTCGTCGTTCCCTCGTAGACGACCGCACGCCGCTGGCGCTCCCGGTGCGGCTGTCGTTCCTGGGCATGGTCGGGATCGGCACGTTCCTGGTCGCGCTCAGCGTCTGGTACTGGCTGCGGCGCCGGGGACGCCCGCGGCCCGAGGACCGCTGGACGCTGCTCGCCGTCGCCAGCGCCGGGCCGCTCGCGTTCCTCGCCAACGAGCTCGGTTGGCTGGTGTCCGAGTTCGGCCGCCAGCCCTGGGTCGTCTACGGGGTGCTGAGAACGCGCGACGCGGTCACCACCGCGTCCGGGCTCGACCTTACGTTCACCGGTTTCCTGTTGCTCTACGTTGGGCTGGCCGCGGCCACCGTGTGGCTGTTGCGTCGGCTCGCCCGGGGTACGCCGGCGTCGCTGGTGGCGCCCGTCGCCCACGCGATCGGAGCCTGATCATGGCGGTCGCGCTGATCGCAGTCGTATGGACCGCCATCACCCTGTACGCCGTGTTCGGCGGCGCCGACTTCGGCGCCGGCATCCTCCACCTGACCGTCCGTCGGCCCCAATGCCGAGCGCCAGCGGCGGACGATCGTAAAGGCGATGGGACCGGTGTGGGAGGCCAACCACGTGTGGCTGATCTTCGCCATCACCGGTCTGTTCACCGCCTTCCCGCGTGCGTTGCAGGCACTCGGCACGCTCGTGTTCGCCCCGGCGACGCTGGCGCTGATCGCGATCGCGACCAGGGGCGCCGCGTTCGCGTTCGCGGCCGGAGCCGACGGCGAGCCCCGGGCCCAGGCCATGTTCACGCGGCTGTTCGGAGCCACGAGCCTGGCCGCGCCGTTCCTGCTGGGGACGGCGGCCGGCGGCCTGGCTCGCGCCCGCGGGGGGCCGACGGGGTTCGAGATCGGACCGTTCGAGCTCGCGATCGGGGCGCTCGCGGTCGCGATCTGCGCCGGGCTGGCGGCGACGTTCCTCACCGTCGAGTGCCGGCGCGCGGGAGACGAGCGGCTGGCCACCAGCTTCCGGGCGCTCGCGCTGCGGGCGACCGCCGCCGTGGGCGTGCTGGCGCTGGCGGCGCTCGGTCTGGCCCAAGGGGACGCTTCGAGCCTGTTCGATCGTCTGTCTGACCGTGCGCTTCCGGAGGTCGTATTCGGCCTTGCCGCGCTGGCCATGGCCCACCTGGCGCTGCGGCGGCGGTACTACTCGGTCGCCCGCGCCTCACTCGGTCTCGCCGTGGTCGCGATCATCTGGGGCTGGGGGCTGGCCCAGTATCCACGGATCGTGGGCCCCGGCACCACGGTCGCCAGCGCCGCGGCCACCGGACCCGAGCTGACCGCCGTGACGATCGCGCTCGCGGCCGGACTGGCGCTGCTGGTCCCGTCGGTTTGGCTGCTGTACGTCGCCTTTCGCCGTCAACCACTGGAGGTCCACCGATGAAAGCCCTCAAGCTCCCCGCCGAGCTCCCCGATCCGATCGCCCCGGCCGCGTCGGGGCTGGTCGTGCTCGCCACCGCCGCTCCGTGGCTGCTGGGCTTCAGCGCCAGCCACGCGGCGGTCGCCAACGGGATCGCGTTCCTGATGGCGTTCTCGCCGCTGGCCCTGATGGCGCCGGCGCTGCGCCCGGCCGCCGCGGTGTGTCTGGTCGCCGGCGCCTGGCTGGCGATCAGCCCGTGGGTGCTCGGCTACTGGTCCAAGGGGATCGCGGCCTGGGCGGCGGACCTGATCCTGGGCGTCGTGCTGGCGACCGTCTCATGGCGGGCCCTATCTATGCCTCCGCGTAGTACTATGGAGCGTGGTTGATGACCGCCGCCGCAGACAACCCGCCGCCCCCGCTGCACGAGCTCGAGGCCGAGGTCATGGCCGGAGTCTGGGACTACGACCACGAAGACGTCACCGTGCGCGAGATCATGGACGTGCTTAACCGGCACGCCGAGAGCCCTCGCGCCTACACGACGTACATGACGATCATGCGCCGGCTCGACGACAAGGGCCTGCTGACCCGCCGACGCGAGGGGAAGACCGACTTCTACCGCGCCGTCCACTCCCGCGACGAATACGCCGACCTGCGGGCACGCGCCGGCGTCGACGAACTCGTCGAGCAGTACGGCGAGGTCGCACTCGCCCACTTCGCCCGACAGATGGGAGAGCTCGATCCCGAGCGCCGCCGACAGCTCCAACGCCTTGCCCGCAAGCGCTGACAACCACACCCGGCGCGCTGACGACCTGGCGTTCCGGTCTCAGACCGTGCTCGGCGCGATCGGACTGGCCTCGGCGTGCGCTGCGGTTCTGACGGCGCTCGGCTCGGTTCACCGGTCGGCTCGTGCCGCCAACCAGGTGGTGATCCTCGGCCAGCCCCTGACGTACCCGTCGATCAACTTCGCCGCGGCGATCCTGCTGGCTCTCGCCGCGCTGGGCGGCGTCGTCCTGGCGATGATCGTGCGGGGCGCCTGGAGGCAGTTGCGCGCCCACCGGCGGTTCGCGCGGGGCATCCCGATCCTCGGGCCGCTACGCGGCCATCCGGGCGTGAGCGTGATCGACGAACGCACGCCCCAGGCATTCTGCGCCGGATATCTGCGTCCGCGCGTGTACATCTCCCGCGGTGCGCTCGAGCTGCTCGACGGCGACGAGCTGACCGCGGTCCTGTCCCACGAGAACCGCCACCGCTGCACCCGCGACCCGCTCCGCTTCGCGCTCGGGCGGCTGCTCTCGGACGCGTTGTTCTTCATGCCCGCGATGCGGCCGCTCGGCGATCGCTACGAGCAGATCGCCGAGTACAAGGCGGATGAGGCCGCGGTCAGAGCCAACGCCGGAGAGAGCGCCCCGCTGGCCTCGGCGCTGCTGGCGTTCGAAGCCGCGAGCCCGCCCGGGACCGCGTCGATCTCCAACGAGCGCGTCGACGCGCTGCTCGGATACGCGCCGGGCTGGCGGTTTCCCTCGCCGCTGCTCGCGCTGTCGCTGGCGACGCTGTGCAGCCTGGTCGTGCTGGTTTGGCGCACCGCCGGCGTGGCCTCGGCGCAGGCGACCTTCAATCTCCCGGTGCTCTCCTCGCAGCCCTGCATGCTCGTGCTCGCGCTGCTGCCCGCTGCGGTGATCCTCGCCGCTCACGCGTGGCGCCGCCACCTGATCCGGTCGCCCCGGGCGCAGGTGGCCACCGCCGGCGCCTGAGGGCGCTCCGCTCCCGTTCACCACACAGCTGCCGCGGAGCGTGCCGAGGCTCGGTGTTCTCGGGTTCGCTTGTCTTCTACGATGCTATGTAGTACTATGCTGCTACGTAGTCACTTTCCGAACCGGAGGAAGTATCGTGAAACGAGCCGTACTGACCTTTCTGCTGGCCGCGACCGGGCTGCTCGGCGCCTCGGTGATGTGCCCGCCGCCGGCAGCGCCAAGACCGTGGCCGAGCCGACGCACGTGGCTCCGCAGCCGCCCGACCCTGCGATCGAGTGGAACAAGTTCCTGCTCGGCATCCAGGCGACGGCCGGCGATCAGCCGGGCGACCGTCCACCCCACTTACGAGCTGGCGATCATGCACGCCGCGATCTACGACGCGGTGGTGGCGATCGACCACAGCGCGATGCCGTACCTGACGACCGTTCGCGCGCCGCGTGATGCCTCGCTGGCAGCGGCCACGACACGGCGGCGCGCGACACGCTGGTCAAGCTGTACCCCGGCCTGCAGGGCCCGATCGATCAGGAGTACGCCGGGCTGCTCGCCCAGCTGCGCTCGTGGCGTCACGCGTCCGAGGGGATCCACGTCGGCGAGCAGGTTGCGGCCCAGCTGCTTGCGGCGCGGCGGGACGACGGCTCCGATGCCCAGCTGATCCCGTTCGTGCCCGGCACCAACCCGGGCGACTACCAGCTCACCCCGCCGGCGTTCTCACCGCCCGCGTTCACCCACTGGCGCTTCGTCGCCCTCGCGCTGCGCCGAGCCAACCAGTTCCGTCCCGGGCCGCCGCCGGCGCTGACCAGCGCCAAGTACGCGGCCGCGTTCAACGAGGTCAAGAGCCTCGGCGCGGCGACGGGCTCGACCCGGACGGCCGATCAGACCGAGATCGGCCTGTTCTGGAACCCGCCGATCTGGGCGACGTGGAACCGCATCGCCGAGACCGCGGCGCTGGGGCGCCACGGCAACCTGTCGGAGAACGCCCGCACGTTCGCGGCGCTGAACCTGACGTTCGCCGACAGCGTAATCGGGTTCTATGACGCCAAGTACACCTACCGCTGTGGCGGCCGGTGACCGCCGTCCAGCACGCCGACACCGACGGCAACCCCGACACCACGGCCGACCCGAACTGGACGCCGCTGTCGGCCACGGCGCCGGACCCCTCATACCCCGGCGCGCACGGCACGATCAGCGCCGCGGGCGCCGAGACGCTGTGGTCCGATCTACGGCAACGACTTCGGATTCACCGTGACGTCGACCGCGCTGCCCGGCGTGGAGCGGTCGTTCACCAGCTTCACGGAGGCCGCCGACGAGGCCACGGTCAGCCGCATCTACAACGGCAACCACACCCGTATCGACCAGGTTGCCGGCGAGAACCTCGGGCGCGACGTCGCCCAGTTCGTACTCCGGAGCGCACTCCTCCGGAACGGTCAGCACGGACGCTGACGGGGGCTGCGCGGGCGGCGGTTTCCACCGGCCGCCGCCCGCTTTAGCTCCAGCGACCACCACACCCCGTCGCGCAGCGGGATCCCGCAGACGTCGATCTCCGGTAGCGGCCTCGGGGGTGAACATGTCCCGCTCCACCCGCAACATCCGGAAGCCGAGCAGCTGGTAGAAGCGCAACACGCCCGGGTCGGCGGTCGCGGTGGCTACCGGCAGCGTCGGCCACGCCCGCCTCGCGAGCGACCGCAATCGCGCGCTCGACGAGCATCCGGCCGACGCCGCGGCGGTGGTGGCGCTCGCTGACCCGCGAGGCTCTTGACCTCGGCCTCGCCCCCGACCTCGCCGCCGATCAGTTGCAGGTGGCCGATCACTACGCCGCCGTCCCTCGCCACCAGCACGCGCCCTGAATCGCGGTAGCCGAGGACTAGCTGCGCCGAGTCGTCGGCCAGCGCGAACAGATCGGCTAGCTCGGCGCGATCGCCCTCGAACCACTCGATCGTCAGCATCCGGGGCACTAGTCTCTGACCAGCACGGCACGGGCGTAGAGCAGGTCGAAGCCCCGTCGCTGAACGTTCTGCTGAGACTTCGAGCCCGGCTGGGTCGTGACCACGGCGAGCTCACAACCGGCCTCCGCGGCGTCGGCCAGCCGCGCCGCCAGCAGTGCCGTCTGGACTCCGCGACGGCGGTGCGTCGGAGCGGTTGCCGCGCCGGTCAGCTGCGCGATCGCGCCGGCGATCCGCAGGCCGGCTCCCCCGGCCACGACGCCATCGTGGCGGGCCATGTAGCGGACCGCGCCCGCGGCCGCCAGATCGCGCTCGGCCCGCACGACCACGTCGCGGGGGAACTCCTCGTGCGCGGGGAGCCCCTGCTCGTCCGGGTGCGCGACGCCGTCGACGACCACCTCCAGCCAGGCGTCGAACTCGTCGTCGCCGCTGCGGCGAACCTCGACGCCGGGTGGCGCGACCGGCGCCACCCGGTCGCGCAGCGCGATCCCGAGCACGTTCTCAAACGACGCCAGCCGGTAGCCCCGTTCGGTCAACAGCAGGCCGACCGCCGGATCGGCAAGCTGGGCTAGCTCGATCTGGACGTGCGCCCCCGCGGCCGCGAAGCGCCGCTCGATCTCGTCCAGGTCGGCGTCGCTGAGCAGGCCGTGAAAGCCGATCCCAGCGACCTTATTGAACGGGGAATCGTCCTCGGCAAAACTCGCCACCCCGCCGGCGATCGGGAGCACGAATCCGGCCGCGTCGGGCGTGCGGTGAGCGGCGGCCTGGCTGGCGCGCGCGATCAGCTGCGCCTCCGCTCGCTCGATCCGCCCGGCCAGCTCGGTATCACAGAACAGGGGCGCCCGCGCGTCGGTCACGACGAGTACTTAACTCCGTCGACGATCAGGTCGCGGCGCGAGCGCGGTCGATCAGCCCGTCGATCAGCGCACCGATACCGACGTCGTAGCTATCGCTCGCGCGCGTCGGCCGCCACTTGTCGCTGACCGCCGCCAGCGTTGGGAACTCCCGCGGGTCGACGCCGGTGAGCACTGACAGCACGAACGGCGGCCGGCCGAGCGCGGCCGTGCGGTCCAGCCCGCGGCGGATGATCAGCTCTCCGACGGTGAACTGCCACACCGCCCGGTACCCCTCGACGGCCTGTTCCGCGGTCAGCCCGCAGGCGATGAATCCCGACACGATCGCCTCGAGCAGCCACAGGATCGAGGGCGCGATCAGATCGCCCTGCGCGAGCACGTCGACCACCCACGGATACCGCGCGAGGCCGTCGCGCATCGCCCGGCAGACTTGCTGCAGCCGCGTCCGCGGGTCGGGATCGAAGCGCGGGACGGCGACGGTCGCGGCGAGCCGGTCGAGCATCAGCACCAGCAGCTGATCCTTGTCGCGCACGTGGCGATAGATCGCCATCGGCGAGCTGTCGAGCTCGCGGGCGACGCGTCGCATCGTCAGCGCGTCGATCCCCTCGCGGTCGATGACCTGCAGCGCCGCCGAGACGACCGCATCGCGAGACAGCCGGGCTGGGCGGCCCGGCCGCCGCGTGGTCGCTTCGTCGTCCAAGTCAGGACACTTGATCACCTGTGGCGGACGCGGCGCCGGCCTTGGCGTCGGCGCTGGGGCGGTACGTGCCGAAGTACCAGAGGTTCCCCTCGGGGTCGCGGGCCGCATAGTCGCGCGACCCGTAGTCGGTGTCGTGCAGCTCGACGACGACCTCCGCGCCCGCCGCCCACGCCCGGTCGTGATGGGCGTCGGGGTCGTCCACCGCGACGTAGATCCAGCCGAGTCCCACCCGGCTGCCCGACAGCGGGTCGTCGCGGTCGGAGCCGAGCATCAGGATGCTCGGTCCGAGCATCAATTCGGCGTGAGCGATCGTGCCGTCCTCGTTGGCGACCACCTCCCGCCGCCGGAAACCGAACGCCTCCTCCAGGAACGCCATCGCCGCGGGGGCGTCGCGGTAGCGCATCGACGGGTACAGCCTCGGAGCCTGGTCGGTCATCTCGATCCGCCTTTCGGCTAGTTTGCGTACGTGTACGCAGACTTACCCGATCTGGCCCGGACCGGTCAAGCCGCACCGGGCGCGCGAGCGAACTCCGGGCGGCACCCCCGCGCTCAGGGATCAGGGCGCCGCGCGCGACCCGGGGACGACCAGCCCGGACTCGTAGGCGGCGACGACCAGCTGGGCACGGTCGCGCGCCTCGAGCTTGGAGAACAGCCGCGCGACATGCGTCTTGACGGTCAGCGGCGACAGCACCAGCTGCTCGGCGATCTCGCCGTTGGAGCGGCCGCCGCCGACCAGCGCCAGCACCTCGCGCTCGCGCGGCGTCAGCTTCTCGAGCTCGCGGGCCGCTTCGCCCGTCGGCCCGGTGGCGGCGATCGCGGAGCTGGAGACGAACGCCTCGATCAGCCGGCGGGTGTGCCGCGGCGCCAGCAGCGCTTCGCCGGCCGCGACCACGCGCACGGCCGCGACCAGATCGGCCGGCTCGATGTCCTTGAGCAGGAATCCCGAGGCGCCAGCGCGCAACGCGCCGAACACGTACTCGTCGAGCTCGAACGTGGTCAGCACCACCACCCGGGTCGCCGACAGCTCGGGATCGCCGGTGATCTCGGCGGTGGCCTGCAGCCCGTCCCCGCGCGGCATCCGGATGTCCATCAGCACGACGTCGGGGCGGTGCCTGCGGGCTTCCGCGACCGCCGCCTCGCCGTCGGCGGCTTCCGCCACCACGCCGATGTCCGACTCGGAGTCCAGCAGCGCGTGAAATCCCGCTCGCACCAGCGCCTGGTCGTCGACGAGCTCGACCGTGATCATGGCTCGACCGGGAGCCGCGCCCATACCCGCCAGCCGCCGGCGTCGGCGGGTGCGGCCTCGAGCGTCCCGCCCAGTGCGACAGCGCGCTCGCGCATCCCTCGCAGGCCGTTGCCGACCGCCACGCCGTTTGACCCGCCCGCCGCGGCGCGCCCGTCGTCGACGACCTCGATCGTGACCGCCCCCGCCGCCCGCTTCACGCACACCCGGGTGCTGGTGGCCGCGGCATGGCGGGCGACGTTGGTCAGCGCCTCCTGAACGATCCGATAGCCGGCGCTCTGGACCGCAGCCGGGACGTCGTCGCCCACGTTCACGTCTACGTCGACGTCGACCCCGGCCGTCCGCAGGCCTCCAGTGAGCTCGTCGATCTCGGCAAAGCTCGCCACCGGTCCCAGCGGCGCGGTCTGGGACGGATCTCGCAGCGCGTCGAGCGTCGAGCGCAGCTCGGTCAGCGCGTCGCCGCTGGTCTGTTTGATGTCGCGCAGCGCGTCGTAGGCCTGGTGTGGGTCGCGCTCGAGCAGATGCGCGGCGACGCCGGCCTGGACATTGATCGCGGTCATGGCGTGGGCCACCAGGTCGTGGATCTCGCGCGCGATCAGCAGCCGCTCCTCGCCCACCTGGCGCAGGGTCCGCTGCTCGGCAGCCTCCACCATCCGTCGCTCGGACACCCGCCGCGTGCGCAGCAGATCGCCGGCGGCGATCGCCGGCCAGGCACAGGGCCACGTTGCGGACCACGATCGAAATGACGTGCGAGAAGCCGCTGGCGAACGGGATCACGCTGACTACCACACACGGCACGATCGCCAGGCCCATCCACAGCGACCGCCGGCGGTCGCCGCTGAGCGCGAGCTGAAACAGCACGACCATCGGGATGATCACCACCGTGTTGGCCGGATTCAGCTGCCACAGCACCAGCAGCACCCCGGCCACGACCAGTGGGGACAGCAGCGGGAACGACACGTGGCGGCGCAGGCCCAGCGGCAGGCAGGCCACAAACGCGCTCAGCACGCTGACGACGGTCAGGGGCTTGCCGACCGCCGAGATCGCCGCGTCGATCATCAGGATCGGCGCGACCACGAGCACCGGCAGCCAGTCGAGCAGGACCTCTGAGCTGGCGACCCGCCTGGCCACGTCCCCGCTGATCATACGGGCCATCCGGCGAGCCTCAGGCAAGCAGGGTGGCGTGCCCAGCCGCTGGCCTGGCCTCCGCCGGGGCGATCGAGCGGTGCAGTCGGCGGACCGGCCGCGGCGACCACCAGTTCCAGTTCCCGAGCAGCGCCATCAGCGACGGGACCAGCAGCGACCGCACCACGAACGCGTCGAACAGCACGCCGGTCGCCACGGCGACGCCGATCTGCTGGATGAACGGGATCGAGCTGGTGCTGAACGCGCCGATCGCGACCGCCAGCAGGATCGCCGCGGCCGTGACCACACGTCCGGTGGCGCCGAGGCCGACGGCGACCGCTTCGCGCTCGTCGCCGGGGTTGGCCTCCCGCGCCTCCTTGATCCGCCCCAGCAGGAACACGCCGTAGTCGGTCGACAGCGCGAACACGACGGTCGCCGCGACGACGAAGTCGGTCGGCTCGACGCCGCCGTTGGGCGTGTAGCCGAGCACGCCGGTGAGGTTGCCGTGCTGGAAGATCAGCACCAGTGGCGACAGCGCCGCGCCCACCGTCAGCACGTTCATCGCGATCGCCTTGATCGGCAGCACGACCGAGTCGGTCATCAGCCACAGCACCGCGAACGTCAGCAGCGCCAGCAAGCCGAGCACCAGCGGCAGATCCGACGCGATCGCCGCCTGCTGATCGACGAACGCGGCCGCGTGGCCGGTCACCTGGATCGTGAACCGAGCGGGCATCGAGCGGATCAGGTCGACCAGCGCTGCGCGCGTCACCGGCGGGGTCTCCGCCCAGCTGCGCCTGGATCGTCCAGGTCCCGCGCCGAGGTACGGCGGACCGGCGTGGCCGTGTCGGGGATCGCGGCCACGCGGCCGCGTAGCCGCGACGGCGGCGCGGTCAGACGCGCTCGCCGATCGCGACCGTCAGCGGTTGCGACTGCCCGCCCGGGAAGTTGCGCGGACGGTGTCGGCGACGACGCGCGCGCTCTGCGAGGGGGGGATCACGCGAGCTGTCGCTGGCCGAGCTCCAGTGACCGACAGCGCCGGAACCGCGGCCGCGAGCATCGCGCGGCGGTCACCGCGCCGACGGCCCGGGCGGCGCATGACCGCGTTCGCGAGCCGGTACCAGCACCGCTGGCGCTGCCGGCGCGCGCCGCACTCCCCGGGCGACCTTCGCGCCCCAGATCGTCAGCAGCGCCGGCGAGATCGTCAGCGCGGCGGCCGCGGCAACCAGCGCGACGACGGCGCCGGCGATCCCCATCGATTTCAGGAAGCCCTCCGGGAACACGATCAGCGTCGCCAGCGCGCACGCCACCGTCACCGCCGAGAAGCAGACGGTGCGCCCGCGCGGGTCATCGTGACCCGCAGCGCCTCGCTGACGCCGGCGCCCCGCGCCAACTCCTGGCGGTAGCGCGTGACGATGAACAGCGTGTAGTCGATCGCCAGCCCGAGGCCCATCCCGATCACCAGGTTCAGCGCGTACGTGCTCAACCCGTAGAACGGTTGACGACCCGCAGCACGAGGAACGTCCCGAGCACGGTGGTGATCCCGGTCACCAACGGCATCAGCGTCGCGCGTCCGCGGAAGAAGAGCAGCGACAGGATCAGCAGCAACGGGAACGCCAGCAGCTCCGCCCGACCCGAGGTCCTTGCTGACGGTCGAGCCGATCTGCTCGCCGGCGACGGCGGAGCCGCCGACGACGACGTCAGGGCTGCCGTTGAACGCGGCCAGCGTCGCGTTGGCGACGTGCTGGTCGTCGGCGCTCGCAGCGCAGCGTCCCGGCGATCAGCGCCTCGCGCCGGTCGCGGGACACAGCCGGACCGACGCTGCGCTTGATGCCCGGGACCGCGGCCAGACGCGAGCGCAGCGTGTCGATCCTGGCGGCGGACGCCCCGGGGCCGCGCGGGGTGTTGACCACCAGCACGATCCCCGGATCGGGCTCGGCGCCGGTCGCGGACTGAGCATCGGCGTGGCGCGCTCGGAGTCTGAGTTCGGCGGCGCGAACCCTCCCGAGCCCTTCATAGGGCGCCGGCGACCGGGCCCCCAGGACGCCGGCGACGACGACGAACAGCACGACGAACAGCAGGGTCCGGCGAGGGTGTGAGCTGGGTTTTATGGCGGTCGATCGGAGCATGTCCGCCATTGTTCGAGGGCGCACCTGGCTCGCACAATCGGCCAGCGGGAGTGTCTTTGCTGCGGCGGCTACTCCCTGGGATGTATCCGCGGCCCCGCCGCGCCGGGTTGCCCGCAGCTCAGTAGCTGGTGTCGCTGGTGGTCGACGTGAGCACGCCGGAGCTCAGCAGCAGCACCCAGATCACGGCGGCGACGACGCTGACCGCGATGATCGCGACACCGTGCCTGTAGGCCGCCCGCCGCCGAACCGCGATCACGATCCCGAGGATGCATCCGAGCGGCGGGATCGCCACCGCCGTGATGTAGCCAAGGACAACGAGCCGGCGGAGGCCGTCGCTGAGGACGTCGGGCGGTGCGGCGTTGCTCATCCAGATGCCTCTCCGCCCGAGGGTAGCCACAGTCACGTGCACGACCGCCGCCTGGCAGCGGGAGGAGTCGGCTGCACCCCGCCGAACGCAGAAGGGTTATGCCCTCAAACGGCGCGGGAGAGTCCCGGTCGGTCTATGTCGTCCAGCGCCACTTCAGACGCGTCCGGCGCGGCTATGACCCCGACGAGGTCGACCGCCACCTGCAGGTGGTCAGCGAGTGGTTCCGAGACAGCCGAGCCGGCGACGAGGTGCGCGAGCTCGAGAAGCAGATCCGGGCTCGCGAGAGGGCGGTGGCCGAGCGCGAGGAGCAGGCAAAGCGCCTGGTCGAAACCACCCGGATGGAGGCGGAGGCGACACTCGACGGCGCCCGCTTGCGGATGAACGCCGACAAGGAACAGGCCGAGCACATCCTCAACGAGGCCAACGAAGCCGCCGAGCGGATCCGGGCGCAGGCGCGCCAGCAGGCGGCCCAGATCCTCGACCAGGCGCGGCTCGACGCCGCGGCGGCGGAGACGATCCGGGCGGCCGACGACCAGGCGCAGCGGCTGATCGCGGACGCCACCGCCGAGGCCGAGCACCTGCTGGCCGCGGCTGCGCGCCGAGGCGGCCGCGGAGGCTGAAAAACTTCGCGCTCAGGCCGAGCAGGACGTCCAGTCCTACGTTGAGCGGCGCCAGCGCGAAGTCGACCGCCTGGTCCAGGCGGCGCGTCAAGAGCGGCGCAACGCCCGGGTGGTGCCGCTTAGGCCGCCTGTTGGTCTGAGTACGTGGCGGCCTGCGTCGCGGATCGCGTCGATCATCGCCTGAGCGGCCGCGGGCGGGTTGCGGTCCTGATGCCAGGCGAGGCCGATCGTGCGCGGCGGCATGTGGCGGCTGGCATCGAGCACCATCAGGCGATCATCCGGCAGGTCGAGCGCCAGTCGCGGGAGGACGGCGGCGCCCAGTCCCGCGGCCACCATGTTCTGCACGGTCGCGGACGCATCACTGCGCACCACGATGTCCGGTTCCATCGCCCGCGCCCTGAGCACGGACTCGATCGCGACCGGGCTGCTCTGCCAGGAGATCATCGGTTGGCGCGCGAGCGACGCCAGCGACGGAAGCTTCTGAGGCGACCCGGACGAGTCAGCCGCGGCGGCGTACAGAAACGGGTCGCGGGTCAGCTCGACGGAGGCGAACGGCCCCGTGACCGGGAGCAACACGAACGCGAGGTCGATCGCCCCCGAGGACAGATGCTCCAGCTGCTGCCGGTAGGGAGCCTCGTCGAGGCGCACCTCGATCCGCGGATGGTCTGCGCGCAGCCGGGCCAGCGCCGGCGGGCAGCAGGCGCATGCTGGCGGTCTGAAACGCGGCGATCCGCACCACCCCGGCCTCACCTGTGGACAGCGCCGTCAGGTCGGACTCGGCGGCCTGGATCTGCTCGATCAGCCGACGCGCGTGGCCGCGCAGCCGCTGGCCGGCAGCTGTCGCGGACACCGGACGCCTGCCTCCCGGGCGTACGACCAACGGCGTCCCAGCGATCCGCTCGAGCAGCGCGATCTGCACGCTGACCGCGGACTGGGTGTACCCGAGCCTCCTCGCCGCGCCAGCGAACGACCGCTCGCTCAACACCGTCTCGAGTGCGACCAGATGCCGCACCTCGACCCCAAGCCATTGATTTGGAAAATTCATAGATATGGCTAAAAACTCTAGCGGGAGGTATGTGGAGCGTGCGTCATGCTCGATGCGATGCGTGCCATCCGCCAGCGCCTCCGGACACCTCCGATCGAGGATCCGTGCCTGCTGCTGTATCCGCTCGTGACCGCGTGCGTCGCGGCCGACGTCGCGTTCGTGCCGCTGCTGCCCGGGATCCGGACGACCGAGGGACTGTCGTCGCTTCAGGCGGGTGTGCTGCTGGCCGCCGGCCCGGCGGTGATGAGCCTTGCCCCGGTGCCGCTCGGCCGGCTCGCCGATCGTCTCGGCGCAGCGGCCGTCCTGCGGGCGGCGGGAATCTGCGCGGTCGCCGCCAGCGCGACGCTCGCGGCGAGCCGGGGCTTTCCCGGAGCTCTGTTTGCCCGCGGCCTGATCGGCCTCGTCGGCGCGGCGATCTGGACGGCCGGACCCGCCGTCGCGGCGTCGCGCCGCGCATCGGTCGCGCAGGCTGCTGGCGGCCAGCGGCGCGGGCCTGCTGCTGGGCCCTCTGATCGCCGGCGTGATCGGGCAGTCGCACGGACCGCCCGCGGCGTTCATCACCGCGGGAGCGTTGGCGGCGATCGCGACGGTCGCGTTCTGGCGTGCCGAGATCCCACCGGTTGCGGGCGCCGCTGGGGCGGGCGCCGGCGGGGCTGCCGGGCTGCGGCTGGCAATCGCCGATCCGCGCGTGCGCGTCGGCGCGCTCGGCCTGCTGATGCTCGGATTGACGAAGAGCACCTCTGACCTGCTCGGTCCCGCGCAACTGCACGCCGACGGAATGACGAGCTCGCACGTGGGATTGGTGGTCACGGTCGCCGGGGCGATCGGGCTCTGCACCGCCACGCTTGCCCGCCGGCTCGTGGACCGCTATCCGACGACGTCGCTCGCCTGCTTTGCGACGCTGGCGCTGGCCACGATCTGGTTGATCCCTGTCGCGAGTCAGGGGATGCTCGGGATCTCGTGCTTTCTCGCCGCCGGGGCGTGCGGGCGGATGCTCCTGAACCCGGCCAGCTACGTCCTGGTCGGCGAGGGAGCCGTCGCCACCGGCAGCGGGACCGCGGTCACCGTCGGCGCCTCCAACGCGATCTTCGGCGTGGCCGGGATGATCGGACCGCTGGTCGGCGCGGTCGTCCTCCCCCATCCCGAGCTGGGGTTCGTCGCGATCGCGCTGCTGTGCCTGGCGGCGGCCGGGCTGATGCGCAGCCACGCCGCTCAGCCGCTCGCGAGCTGACTATCGTCCGCTCGCTGATGCCGACGCCGAGCGTCTCGATCATCACCGCGCTGGCGGATCGCGCGGGCCACCGTCTCACCGAGATCCACGGGGCGCTCGAGCGCGCCGCCACCACCTGGGAGTGGCTGATCCAGCTCGACGGCGACGCGGCCGTGGACCTCCCGCCGTCGATCCGAGCCGACAGCCGGATCACCCTCGAGGCCAACGGCCGCCCGCTCGGGATCGCCGCCACCCGTAACCGCGCGCTCGCGCGTGCGACCGCCCCGCTGCTGCTGAACGCCGACAGTGACGACGTCCCGACGCCGGCCGCGCTCGACGCCCTGGCGCCGGCGTTCGACGATCCCACGGTCGGGCTCGCGTTCGGGGACTGGATCGAGCACTGGCCCGAACGCGACCCGTGGACCCCGGAGCCGCGGTTCGATCCCGGCCGCCTCGCCCCCGGAACGCTGTCAGCGATCTGGGGCGAGGAGCGCTGGGTGCCGATGCACCTGGCCGGAGCGATGTGGCGCACCGTCGCGGTGCTGGCCGCCGGCGGCTGGACCGCGACCGTCGGCGGGTCGGACATCGGGTTGATGCTCGGAGTCGAGGCGAGCTGGGCCAGCGTGTACGTCCCGGTCAGGACGTTCGCCTACCACCACCACGCGTCGCAGGCGACCGCGTCACGCGACTGGCAGTCGCAGTTCGACCGCGACATGCGGTTCCTGGAGCGGCGCCGCCGCGCGCTGGATGCGACGCGGCCGGCGGCTCAGCGGCCGCACTGAAAGCCGCCGCCGTCGAGTCCGGGACCGGTGATCTGCGGCCTGTTGGCGCCGCCGCCGGCCGGGTACACGGTGTCGAACCACTGGGTGAAGAAGCTGTTGAGCTCGGTCCTGCAGGCCCGCGAGCGCCTCGGGAGCAGCGCCGCAAAGCCGGCCTCGAGCTCGGGCTCGGTGATGCTGCTCTGCCGGTAGGTCCGCTGCATTCGTTGGAGCGCCCTGGAGAAGCGGTCCGGGCCGAGGATCTGTCGCAGCGCGACGTACGCGATCCCGGGACGGGTGTAGGTGGTCGAGTTGGAGAACAGCGTGAACGGGCGGGGGTTCGACGGGGCGGCGGTCCACAGGCTGCCGGTGTTCGCATACGCGCTGTTGAAGTTGTCGACGAGGCTGGTCTGAAACGCGGCGTCGCCCGCGGGCGTGCCCGGCCCGCCGGCGGCGGTCTGGGCGTTGCGCGCCTCGAACAGGTACTCGCCGAGCGTCGCCATGCCCTCCTTGAAGAACGTCAGGTTGTAGTTGGCCTCGGAGACGTTGTCCCCCACCATTGGTGCATGTTCTCGTGGTTGAAGGTCTGGAGCCCGATCCGGCCGCCGGCGAACGTGATCTTGGTCTGCATCTCCTCCTCGAAGCTCGCGGAGGGCACGCCGACCACGACCCCGTCGGTGGTGAACGGAAACCTCCCGTTGAACATGCTCTGGAAGTGGACGATGTCCTCCTGCATGTCCATGATCGCCTTGTTGGTTGCGACCTGGGCTGGCGCGATCGCGGTGTCCTGCGCCTCGTAATACTGGATCCCGCTGCTCGCCAGCCGTTCGCTGAGGTTGAACGAGCCGATGCTGTTCTCGACCAGGTAGGCCGCGATCCCCTCCGGCGAGTGCCAGTGCCACGTGGTCGAGCCGCCGGGAAAGACCGCGCTCGGGCGGTTGTTGCGCTGTGAGACCAGCTCGCCGTTGGCGATCGCCGTCTTGCCGAACGTGACCGTGTCGTAGAAGTCGTAGCTCGGCTTGGCGCTGGGATGGTCGTTGAGCGGCATCCAGTCCTCGGTCCCCACCGGCTCGGTGGTGACGAAGCTGCCCTCGTCGCCGGGTTGGGCGTTGCGAAACCAGCCCTCGGTGGTGCCGTCGCCGTCGTTGTGGACGCCGGGCCGTCCGGTGTAGGAGACCTGGACCACGAACGGCTGGCCGCGGCGGATCGGATGCGCGGGCGTGATCACGAGCTTGTTGGCCGGACACTGGGTGCCGTCCAGGGAGTCCTGCTGGTTTGACCTGGTCGAGGTCAGCTCGGGCGAGCAGGCCGGCGGCAGCGGGTTACTGTCGGGCCCTCCCACCGGGTTGTTCTGCGAGGCCTCGTGCGCCCTGGGGTCGGGGTCGTTCTGGCCGTTGGGGTCGCCCGGGTAGGTCGGCTGCTCGAACTGAAAGCTCGCCGGGCGCCCGTTGACCAGCACTGACTGGACGGCCATATCGGGGCCGTCCGTGGCGTTGGGAGAGGTGCGCTCGAAGTCGAGGCTGAAGTCACTCAGGCACTGCGTGGCGCGGTCGATCAACGAGACGTGTGTCCCGGCCAACAACATGTTCGCGACGGCGTCGTAATTCAGGACCACGTCGCTGTGCAGGCTCGTGTAGCCGCCGTTGCCGGTCTCGGGGTACACGTGGGCTCCGAACGGCGACAGCGAGCGAGCGCCCGACGTACAGCGCCGGCCGGAGTTGCCGGACGACGCGACGGCATGCGACTGGGCGCGGGCTCCGATCTGCAGGTGGCGCTCGGCGGTGGCGCAGCCGAGCGCCGCGCCGGCGCCGCGCGCCACGCATGCGACGACGGCATAGGAGCCGTCTGCCAGCGCCCGCGGCACCTGGACGCGGACCCGGACGGCGTGGGAGCGGTGGGCGCCGAGCCGTACCGCGGCCGAACCGACCGCGATCGGCCGGCTGCCGACGCGCATCAGGTGGACGGACAGCCGGGTCGCCGCGCGGGCGGATCCCTGGTTGGCGACGGTGGCCGACAGCACGTACGCGTGCCCGGCACGAGCATCCTGCGGCGCCGAGCTCACGCTCGATGCGAGCAGGCCCGCGCCCCGGATCGCCCGCGACGACGCGGCCCCAGCCGCGGTCGGCGCCGGCGAGGACGACCGATGCGCCGGCCGTGCGGTGGCGACGCCGATCGGCGCGAGCAGGCCGAGCAACAGCAGCGACGCGAGCAACGACACTCGGCGCCGGAACGATGCCGTCGGGTACCTCATCCCTTACCTCCGTCTTGCGGTCGGCCGAGCCTAGTCTTCGGCCGCGACAGCGTCAACCGGCTACCTTGCCGGGGGTGGACGACCGAGCGCAGCCGCCCGCGATCCTGGCCAGCGACACCGAGCGCGAGCGCAGCGTCGGCGTGCTCCGGGATGCAGTGGTCGAGGGACGGCTTACGCTCGAGGAGTTCAGCGAACGCGTCGAGCAGGTGCAGACCGCGCGCACCGATCGCGAGCTGGCGGTCCTCACCGCCGACCTCTCACCTGGCGCTCACGGCGACGGGTCGCGGCTGCCGGCTGCGCCGAGGTCGAGCTGTCGATCTACAACCTGTTCGGAACCGTCAGGGTGCGCGTCCCACCCGGCGTCAGGGTCGAGGTAACCGGCGGCGGCGCGTTCGCCAGCCAGGTCATCGATCCGCCGCCGTGGCCGGCGCCCCGCGGCGCGCCGCTGTTGCGCATCCACGCGTCTGGACCCGGCGGGACGCTGTATGTGACTTCGTCCGAGCCGCGGCGCGCGCTGACGCGCTGACGCGCCGACGGCCCGGAATCTCAGCCCTCGAGCAGGATCGTGTCCTCGTGCGAGTAGGCGGGTGCGCAGCAGCACAGCAGGACCAGCGCCTCGTGCTCGTCGGCCCACAGCTTGTGTGCGACGCCGGGCGCGATCACGACGCAGTCACCCGCCCGCACCGGGCGCTCCTCGTCGCCCAGGCGCATCCGCCCGGTGCCGGCGGTGAACAGGTAGATCTCCTCGGTGGTCCGATGCAGGTGCGCGATCGTCGCGCCGCCGGGCGGCACCACCGCCTCGGCGAGGCTCTGATTGGCCGCGTTCCCGGACGGGACGCCGGCCAGCTCGCGGATCGACGATCCGTCGGCGGTGACGAAGGCCTCGCGTTGCTCGCGGCGCACGATCTCCATCAGCGGAACGCTAATGCTTGACTGCAGCGATGGCCACGCCGCCCGATCCCGGCTCAGCCGAGATGTTCGAGTCGATCTACGTCCGGGCGGGCGACGACCTCGACGCGATCCCGTGGGCCCGCCTGGCGCCCAGCCCGGCGCTGGTCGCGTGGCTGGAAGACATCACGATCCGCCCCGGCGCCAGCGCGCTGGTGGTCGGCTGCGGCCTCGGGGATGATGCCGAGGCGCTCAGCAGCCGCGGCCTGAGCACGACCGGGTTTGATGTGTCACCGACGGCGATCGCTCGCTGCCGGGAACGGTTTCCGGCCACGGCGGTTCAGTACCTGGTCGCCGACGTGTTCGAGCTCCCGGGCGCCTGGTCGCGGGCGTTCGAGCTGATCGTCGAGATCCGGACGCTGCAGTCGCTGCCGCCGGGCACGCGCCAGGACGCTGCCAGGTCGATCGGCGAGACGCTCGCCGCGGGCGGCCGGATGCTCGTGGTCGCCTACGCCCGCCATGATCGCCGGGCCGTCAATGGCCCTCCGTGGCCGGTCACCGAGGACGAGCTGGCGGCGTTCGAGGCGGTCGGGCTGACCCGAGCGCAATCCGACGACGAGCCGCTCAACGGCGACGGCGACCGGACGTTCACGATCGTCTATACGCGCTGACGCCTTCGCGCCGATCCGGCGACCTGCCACCATTGGGGATATGAGCGATCACGAGAGCTTCGAGGAACGGCTTCGAGCGCTGGCTGAGGACTTCGGGCGGTCGATGCAACGGGCCTCCGAGGGCGACCTGGACGAGTTGGCCGAGCGGCTCGGCTTCGAAGCCGACCGCGTCCGCGGCTTCGCCGAGGCCGCGGGACAGTGGCTGAACGAGCATCTGGCCGGCGGCGACCCGTTCTTCGACCACAGCCGGGACGACGAGCCCGGCGCCGAGGATCGGGCGCAGCGCCCGGACCCGGATGCGGAGATAGAGCGCGAGACGGCGTCGCCGCAACCGAGCGGCACCGGCCCGCATCCGCTGGACATGCCGACCGACGAGCAGGGCATCGCGCTGAGCGCGCTGGATTCCGGCCGGTGGGACGTCGGCGCCGGCAGCAACCGGCTCACCGGCAGCGGCGAGGGACGGTCCCCGGGTGACGCCTCCGACCTCGTCGGAGAGCTTCGCGCGCGCGACTGGATCACCGCCGACGGAACCCTGACCCTGGTCGGGCGGCGGGCGCTGGCTCGGTGGGCCGGCTCCGCGGAGGATCCTGGCCAAACGGCGTGACACCCGCCTCGCAGGCGACAACGGCAGCGGCCAGCGTTACCCGCGGGCACTGCGACCCGACCCCGATCTGTGGCAAATGGTTCACCTGAGCGTGTCACGGCGATCTAGACTCGCGCGACTGCATCCGCTCCGCGCCACGGTGCGGTAGCCGACCTAGGGGGTCGAGATGTTCACCGTCCGCAGGTTCGCCTGGGTAGCCGCAATCGGGTGTGTCGCCGCGCTTCCTGTCGGCGCCGCACAGGCGGCCTCGCAGCGATCCGCCCACCGGCTGTGCGCGCCGGTCCGCGCCACCGGAGTCGGTCAGGACCTCGGAGGCGGGATGACCACGGCCACGATCTCCAGTCATGGCGTCGTCCTGGGCCACACGCACGCCAGCTTCGCGATGGGACCGGTCACCGGTACCAGCGCGTCGTTCACCGGCCCGATCGTGTTCACCTCGGACGTGGGGTCACTCACCGCGAATGTCGCCGGAGCCTTCGACGTGTCGACGGGCGCATTCCACGCGACCTCGCAGAGCATCACCGGCACCGGCCTGCTGCGGCGGGTCACCGGACGGGTGACGATCAACGGCCTCGAGAACCTGACCACCGGCAGCTTCACCGAGACGATCACCGGCCGCCTCTGCGCCGGTCGCTGACGGCGAGGAGCCGGGCGGCGACCGGGCGAGAGCGCTCGCCGAGCTCGCGGACCTCAGCGCTCGCCGACCTCACGGACTCGCGACGGTGAGCGGATGGCGGGCGAAACGGCGTGTATAACGTCCCACTCGAGCGCTCTGGGCGTGAGTGTGGGACGTTCGCCACGTGGGGCGTGATCAACGTCCCGCGCTAACCCGCGAAGCCCTCCAGTGGGACGTTAAGCACACCGCCGCGCGAGGCCCGGGGCGATCTGGGGTGATGGTCGGCGAACAGCGCGACAACCCGGATGGTCGGCTGTCATCATCACGGGTGGTGCTCGAGGCCGAAGAGAACATCGCGTATCCGGCACTGGGGTCCCGCACCTCGCTTGGGGAGTACATCGCCCCGCACGTGGTGGTCCTGTTCGGCGCGACGGGCGACCTGGCGCGCCGCAAGCTGCTGCCGGGACTGGCGCGCCTGACCGAGTCCGCGCTCGCGCCTGCTCTCCAGATCGTCGGCACCTCACTCGATGAGCTCGACGACGGCGCATTCCGGGATCTGGTGCGCAACTCGATCCGCGAGTTCGGTACCGGCAGAGTCTCCGAGCAGGTGATCGAGCGGTTCGCCCAGTCGACTCGGTACGTGCCCCAGGGCGAAGGGCCCGAAGCGCTGGCGCAGACGGTCGCGGACGCCGAGGCCGAGCTCGGCGAGGGCGCCCGTCGCCTGCACTACCTGAGCGTTCCGCCGAGGGCGGCGGTCGCCGTGATCGACATGCTGAGGTCGGCCGGCCTGGTCGAGCGCGCGCGGGTGATCATGGAGAAGCCGTTCGGCAGCGACCTGACCAGCGCGATCGCGCTCAACGCCCGCGTCCACGAGACCTTCCAGGAGCGCCAGATCTTCCGGATCGACCATTTCCTCGGCAAGGAGCCGGCGCTCAACATCCTCGCGTTCCGCTTCGCCAACGGCCTGTTCGAGCCGATCTGGAACCGCAACTTCATCGACCACGTGCAGATCGACATCCCCGAGACGTTGGGGCTCGAGTCGAGGGTCGGGTTCTACGAGTCGACCGGCGCGTACCGGGACATGGTCGTCACGCATCTGCTGCAGGTGCTCGCGTTCGTCGCGATCGAGCCGCCGACCGCGCTCGAGCCGCGGTCGATCAGCGAGGAGAAGAACAAGGTGTTCCGCTCGCTGATGCCGATCGAGCCGAGCGCGGTGGTGCGCGGTCAGTACGACGGATACCGCCACGAGCCCGGCGTCGCCCCGCACTCGGACACCGAGACGTTCATCGCGCTGAGGTGCCGGATCGATAACTGGCGCTGGGCCGGGGTCCCGTTCTACCTGCGCACCGGCAAGCAGATGGCCGAGGGTCAGCGGATCGTCTCGATCGCGTTCCGCGAGGCGCCGAAGAGCATGTTCCCCGGCGAACTCCGGCGTCGGCGCGCTGGGGCCCGACCATCTGACCTTCGACCTGGCCGACGCGTCGCGGCTGTCGCTGTCGTTCTACGGCAAGCGGCCCGGCCCCGGGATGCGGCTCGACAAGCTGAGCATGCAGTTCGCGACCAGCGATACCGACGAGATCGGCGACGTGCTCGAGGCCTACGAGCGGCTGATCCTCGACACGCTGCGCGGCGACCACACCCTGTTCACCACCGCGGAGGGCATCGAGAGCCTGTGGGAGCGCTCGGCACCGCTGCTCGAGAACCCGCCCGCCGGTCAAGCCCTACGCTCCGGGCTCCTGGGGCCCCAACGCGATCCACCAGCTGATCGCGCCGAATGCGTGGCGCCTCCCGTTCGAGCGCGCCTGGCGGGAACACAGGTAGCGGCGCTCTATATCACCGTCGCGGTGTGGGTCCTGTTCGAGCAGGGTCTACGGATCCGCGACGCCGTTCGTCGCAAGGGTGGCCGCGGCCACGACCGGTCAACGCGCGTGTGGATCGCGCTCGCGCTGGGAGCGACGTTCGCGCTGGCGGCGCTGGCAAGGGCGCGCGAGTCCTCGCTGCGGATCCCCGGGCCGCACCTGGTGGTCGGCGTGGTCGTGATCTGGGCTGGGCTGGCGATCCGCGCGTGGGCGGTCGTCGTGCTCGGCTCCGCGTTTCGCACGACGGTCGAGGTCGACGCCGACCAGCGAGTCGTGACGGACGGCCCCTACCGTTGGATCCGGCATCCGTCCTACACCGGCCTGCTGCTGATCGTGGCCGGGTTCGGGCTGGCGCTGGGCAACTGGCTGTCGCTGCTGATCTGCCTGGCGCTGCCGCTGCCGGCGATGTTGTGGCGAATCCAGGTCGAGGAGACGGAGCTGACCCGCGTGCTGGGCGAGCCCTACCGCGACTACGAAGCCGGAACCAAGCGGCTGATTCCCGGGGTCTGGTGATCGCTGGGCGGCTGCTGCAACCGCAGCTCGAATTGCGCCCCGCCGCCGGGTGTTCCCGCTGTGGAGATTCCAGGCCTGACGCACGACATCGAACTCGGCAGACTCGGGCCAGATCAGCGGCGGCAGCTCGGCTGCCGCTCGAGAGACCGGCTCGACGGCCTGCGGCCGAACCGTCTCGTCAGCGGAAGTGATGGTGTGTGAGTAGGTCATGGGCGCCACGGTCGCGCAGGTGCCTTGCCGTGACTCTGGCGTGAGCTTGCCGCGACCTTGCCGCGGTCTGGCGCCCGAGCGGCCCTTCGGGCGCTTTCATCTGAAGTTCATGTGGATCGCCGATCATGGCGACGGGCTCACCACCCGGGCCCGGGTGCCATGCCGAGGCCAGGAGTGAACTCCAGAGCGCAAGCGCGCGCAGCGCGCCGCCGGATCATCGCGATGCTCGCGCTGATCGCGGTGGTCGCTGCCGTCGTCGTCGTGCTCGCCGGCCATCTCTCGAGCGAGAAGGGCAAGACGTCCACGCACACCACCTCCGGGTCGGCGGCGCACCTGGTGCGGACCGCCAAGCCGCGCGCGCCCCGCCGTCCGCCGTCGGCGTTCGCGGCCGCGCCCGCCGGCCGCTGGGTGACCGAGTCCGAGGCGCCTACGTCCCGGGGCGAGGTCTCGGCGGCGCTGGTCGGCAACTTCGCCTACGTGGTCGGCGGATTCGACGCCGCGGGGCGCACCAGCGCAGCGGTTCAACGCCTGAATCTGGCCACCGGCCACTGGGAGGACGCCCCGCCGATGCCGGAAGCGCTAAACCATATGAACGCCGTCGCCCACGGAGGTGATCTATACGTCGTCGGGGGATACAGCCAGCCGGGTGATACGAGCACCGGCGCCGTCCACGACTTCTGGCGCTTCGATCCCGCCACCGGGAAATGGAGCCCGATGCCCGCCGCGCCGCTCTCCCGAGCCGCCGCCGGCGCCGCCGTGCTCGGCCACCGGCTGTACGTCGCGGGCGGGCGCAGCGACGCGCTCACGACGATCTCGACGCTGGCCATCTTCGACTTCCAGACCGGCCGCTGGTCGCTCGGGCCTTCGCTGCACCACGCCCGCGAGCACGTCGCGGCGGCCGCCGCCGACGGGGCGGTGTGGTTGATGGGCGGCCGCGCCCTCGGACAGGGCAACTTCACCGATGTCGAGCGCTACCGGCCCGGATCGGCGAGCTGGGACCAGATGGCTCCGATGCCCGTCGCGCGCAGCGGCTTTCAGGCCGTGACCGTGGGCGGCAAGATCGTCGTCGTGGGCGGTGAGGGCCCGGCCGGGACGATCCCCGAGGTCGACCAGCTCGATCCGGTGACGGGCCACTGGTCGCGCCTGCCCGACCTGCCGACGGCGCGCCACGGCCTCGGGCTGGTGGCGGCGGGACCGCTGGTGCTCGCGATCGACGGCGGTCCGCAGCCGGGGCTGACCACGTCGCGAACCGTGCAGGTGCTGCGGGCGTCATGACCTCGTGGCTGCGCAGACGCCCGTTCACGGCGATCGCGCTCGCGGCCGTGCTGGTGCTCGCCTGCGTCGGGGTGGCGATGGCCGTCACCGACAGCGGCTCCGGCGACGGGCGCCCGGATCCGCCGAAGCCGACCACGGCCAGGCACCCTCGAGCCGTCCACCGCGCGCCGGTTCACGGCGCTCACCCGGTCGCGGTCAACGTCTACTCACACACGTTCGCCGGGATGCTCACCAATGTGACCCGGCGAGCGCGCTACCTGATCTACGCCCCGGATTCCGGGGGCTCGGGCGTGTACGTGATCGATCCCAGGACCTACCGGGTGATCCGCTACATCGCCACCGGCCAGATGGTCCAGCACGTGGTCCCGGGATGGAACCTGCGGACGCTGTACGCCACCAACGATCTGGGCAACAGCCTGACGCCGATCAACCCCGACACCGGCAAGCGCGCCGGCCCGAACATCCCGGTCGCGGACCCGTACAACATGTACTTCACGCCCGACGGCCGGCACGCGATCGTGGTCGAGGAGGCCCAGCAGACGCTGGCGTTCCGCGATCCGCAGACGTTCGCGCTGCAGAAGGCGCTGCCGGTGCACTGCGGCGGCGTCGACCACATGGATTTCACCGCCGACGGACGCTACGCCCTGGCCAGCTGTGAGTTCTCCGGCCAGATGGTCAGGATCGACCTGCGCACAGAGACCGTCGACGGCTACCTGGACGTCGGGGGCAGCCCCCAGGACGTCAAGCTCTCCCCGGACGGGCGGATCTTCTACGTCGCCAACCGCTATCTCCCGCAGCGCGGCTCGAGCGGCGTCCAGCTGATCGACGCCCGCCGCTGGCGTGTGGTCGGCTTCATCCGCACGCCGCTCGACGCCCACGGGCTGTACGTGTCACGCAACACCCGCGAGCTGTACGTCACCGACCGGGCCGGTCGCGCGGTCACGGTCGTCGACTTCCAGACGCGCCACGTGCTCGCCACCTGGCCGATCCCGGGCACACCGGACATGGGAGGCGTCAGCCCCGACGGCAAGACCCTGTGGCTCGCGGGGCGCTACACCGGCCGCGTGTATGCGATCTCGACCACCGACGGCCACGTGATCGCGTCGATCCCCGCCGGCATATCGCCCCACGGAGTGTGCGTGTGGCCGCAACCCGGACGCTATTCGACCGGCCACACCGGGGTCATGCGCTGAGGGTTGTGGCCGCCCGCGCAAATCGCGGACGACGATTAGCGGCCGGCGCGGCGCTGCTGTTCGCGGTCGTGCTCGGCTGCGCGATCGGCGCCGGAGAGTTGCTCGGGCTGGTCGAGCGGCCCGATGGGTCGACCGGTGTGGACCACAGCATCACCTCGTGGCTGGTGTCGCATCGCACCGACGGGCTCACCGCCGTGGCCCGCGTGTCCGCCACGCTGGGGAGCACCAAGGTGCTCGGACCGTTGGTCGCGGTCGTCGCGATCGCGCTGATCGTGCGCGGCCGCCCGTTCCTGGCCGCGGTGTTGATCGTCGCCTGGGCGGGGTCGATCGGCCTCTACGACCTGACCAAGGCCGTCGTCGCCCGACCCCGCCCGCCGGCCTCGATCGCGCTGACGACGGCGCAGAACACGTCGTTCCCCTCCGGGCACGCCACGCAATCGCTGGCCACCTGGGCAACGCTGGCGGCGATTTGCGCCGCGCTGTGGCCGAGATCGAGGGCGCCGGTAACGATCGTGGCAGCCTGCCTGGTCGCGGCGATCGGCTGGTCGCGGGTGTACCTGGGCGTCCACTGGGCCACCGACGTCGTCTGCGGATGGGCGATCGCGACCGCATGGATCGCCGGGGGCTCACGGCTGGTGGCGCGCGCTTGACACCTAGTTAAACGATGCATAGGCTTACTAGGTATGAAGAGCGATGCGCTCAACGGACAGCTGGATCCGCTGATCCTGGCCACGATCGCCGACGAGCCGGCGCACGGCTACGCGATCCTGCAGCGGCTCAAGACGCGCAGCGGCGGAGCGTTCGACCTTGCCGAGGGGACGATCTACCCCGCGCTGCACCGCCTGGAGCGTGACGGACTGCTGAGCAGCTCGTGGTCGACCGAAGGCGGCCGCCGGCGGCGGGTGTACCGGATAACCCGCAACGGCCACGCCGCGTTGCAGACGCGCCGGCGCGAGTGGACGGTGTTCTCGCACGCCGTCGAGGCGGTGTTCGGATGAGCTGGGTCGAGCATCTGTCCGCCGAGCTCATCGCCCGCGGCGTCCCCCGCCGGGAGCGGGCGCGGATCGTGCTCGAGCTCGAGGATCACATCGCCTGCGAGCCGGGCTGCGAGGAGCGCCTCGGTGACCCGCGCGAGCTTGCGGCGAGCTTCGCCGAGGAGCTGGCGACCGCGCGGGCACGCGTGACCGCGTTCCGGGCGTTCTGGGCCCTCGCGCTCGCTGCCGTGGCGCTCGCCCTGTCGCAGCTGGCGATCGGTCACGCCGGCGGCTATCCAGGATTCACAAGCGGCCTGTCGCTGGTCCTGTTCGTGCCGGCGCTGCTGGGGCTGATCGTCGCCCCGCAGGTCGCGCTCGTGGCGGGGTCGCTCGCCGCGCTGCGAGCCGTTCGGCGGCGCCACGCACGGTCGCTTCCGGCGGCGGAGATCGAGCTGATCGAGCGCCGGACCCGGGTCGCGCTGCTGGCCGGGCTGGGGACCGTCGCGGGTCTCGGTTGCTACGTCCTGGATTTCGTGCTGGTGCTCCCCGGCTGGTACCTATTGCTGATCGGCGGGTCGGCGGCGGTGGCGGGCGCGGCGCTCGCGTCGGCCGTGGGCGGCCTGCGCGCGGCCACGGCGATCGTCTCGCACAGCCCGGGGCCGGCCGGCGACGTCTACGACGACCTTCCCGTGCCCGGCCGGAGGTGGCTGCGCCGGCACCCGTGGTGGCTCGGCATGATCGGGTCCGTGGGCCTGGCGATGATCGCGACCTTCGGTCAGGCACATGCGGAGCGATCGCTCAGCGAAGGACTCCAGCGCGGTACGGCCGAGGGTCTGATCGCACTCATCGGGTATGCGCTGCTCGGCAGCGCGATCGGGCTGTTCACGCGAGACCACGGCGCCCCGGACGCGCCGTGAATCAAACCGAGCGCCGGGCCCGCCGCACCAGGAGATAGCCCAGCGCCGCGATCGCCAGCAGCACCACGGCGTAGTCGAGGTACTGCAGGCTCCCGCGCAGCGAGTCCCAGTTCTGCCCCAGCGCCTCGCCCAGCAGCGCGAACCCGAGCACCCAGGGGACGCAGCCGATCACGGTCAGCACCGTGAACCGGGCAAACGACATCCGGGAGGCGCCCGCCGGGAGCGAGATGAACGTGCGAGCCACCGGCACCATCCGCGCCAGCAGCACCGACGCGTCCCCGTAGCGCTCGAACCACCGGTCGGCGGCGGCGAGATGCCGGCGGCTGATCAGGCGCCCGTGCCGACCCGGACGATCGAGCCAGTGGCGACCGTAGCGGCCGACCCAGAACGCCAGCCATGAGCCGACCAGGTTGCCGAGCACCCCGGCCGCGGTGACCGACACGATGCTGTTGTGCCCCTGGCTGACCGTGAACCCGCCGAACAGCATCGTCGCCTCGGACGGGATCGGGATGCACGCGGCGTCGAGCAGCATCAGCACGAAGACCCCCGCCAGGCCGAGGTCGGCCACGAAGTCAGTGGACGCGTTTACCAGCACGTCGGATATCGCCGCTGCGGCGAGCACCGCCCCAAGATCGCGACCGAAGATGAGATGTATCTGAAAGCGCTGGCACTACGCGACCCGGCGCGCTTCCTACGATGAAGGAGTGAAACGCCTCGGCTTCCTCTCCTTCGGCCACTGGCAGGCCGTCCGCGGCTCCGGCACGCGGACGGCCGCCGACGCCCTGAACCAGACGATCGAACTGGCCGTCGCGGCCGAGGAGCTCGGGATCGACGGGGCGTTCGTCCGCGTGCACCACTTCGCGCCGCAGCTCGCGTCGCCGTTCCCGCTGCTGGCCGCGATCGGCGCGCGGACCAGCCGGATCGAGATCGGCACCGCGGTCATCGACATGCGCTACGAGAACCCGCTGTACATGGCCGAGGAGGCGGCTGCCGCGGACCTGATCAGCGGGGGGCGGCTGCAGCTCGGGATCAGCCGCGGGTCCCCGGAGCCGGCGCTGCGCGGCTACGAGGCGTTCGGACACGTGCCCGCCGAAGGCCAGAGCGACGCCGAGATGGCGCGCGATCGCGCCGAGCAGTTCCGGGACGCGATCGCCGGCGCGGGGGTGGCGACATCGGATCCGCGGATGACCGGCACGATCGCGCCGCTGGCGATCCAGCCGCAGTCGCCGGACCTGAGCGACCGGATCTGGTGGGGCTCGGGCACCCGGGAGACGGCGGACTGGACCGCGCGGCAGGGAATGAACCTGATGAGCTCGACGCTGCTCGTCGAGGACACCGGCGTGCCGTTCGACGAGCTCCAGGCCGAGCAGATCTCGATCTTCCGTTCGGCCTGGGCCGACGCCGGATGGGAGCGCGAGCCGCGGATCTCGGTCAGTCGCAGCGTGATCCCGATCGTCTCTGACCTCGACCGCGCCTACTTCGGCGGGAGTGGCGGCGATCAGGACCAGCTCGGCTACCTCGAGGGCGTGATCGCCCGGTTCGGCCGCAGCTACACGGGCGAGCCCGACGCGATCGCCGAGGAGCTCAGCCGGGACGCAGCCGTGCGGATGGCCGACACGTTGCTCCTGACCGTGCCCAACCAGCTCGGGGTGCAGTACAACGCCCACCTGCTCGAGACGATCGCGCGGCACATCGGCCCGGCGATCGGCTGGGAGCCGGCGGCCCCGACCCCCGCCTGACCGGCGGGCGAAACCGCGTGCATAACGTCCCACTCGAGCGTTCTGGGCGCCACCGTGGGACGTTCGCCACGTGGGCCGTGATCAACGTCCCACGCTAAACGGCGAAGGCCTCGAGTGGGACGTTAAGCACGTCACCGCCCGAGGCCCCGGGGCAATCGAGGTCCTGGGCGAACGGTCAGGAACTACAGCTAACCGACCACCTCTACGGCGAGCACGTCGACCAGTGCATGTAGCCAATCGGCCATGCGGTCGGCGTGCGCCGCGGGGGCGTCGAACCCAACCACCAGCCGGCCCGGGCGGTGCCGGTCGGCGGCGAGAAACTCGACGTGGGCGACGACGCAGCGGCGCCGCAGCAGCAGGCTCAGCACTCGCATCAGGACGTCGGGAGCGTCGGCGCGCGTCTGCAGCGCGAGCGTGCGGCGTAACCGAGCCGGCGGACGCGGACGGCGGGCAGCGACCGGGACCGACGGGACGGGGGTGGGAATCGCGGTGGTGGACATCGGGGCTCTTTCTCGATCCCCGATCCCGGTCAGCGACGCCGCCACCCGGTCCCGTGGGACCGTTCGGCCTGCGTCGCGTCGGAGCGCGCGCAGGCTAGGTGGCAATGACGATGTGCAGCGTCCGAGCAGCGCAGATCCGCCGGGATGTGCCGGCGGGCTCCGGGATGCGCTCGAACGTCTGCACTGCGCGTAACTCTACCGGCCCGACGCCGGCCCGTGGGTCACGCGGACGCCAGCACCGGAGCGATCACGGTCCGGTCGGGCTTGCCCTGCTCGGTCGTGGGGATCCGATCGACCGGCACGACCACGCGGGGAACCAGGTGATCGCCGTGAGCCTGCGCAACGTACGCCCGCAGATCGGCCGGCGTCGCGGATGCGCCCGGGGCGAGCACGACGATCGCGCCGAACCCGCCGTCGGCCGGGCCGATCGGGATCGCCACCGCGTACCGGACTTCGGGATGGGCGCACAGCGCGTTGGCGACGTCGAGCGGCATCACCTTGTGGCCGCCGATCGGCCGGGCATCGTCCGCGCGTCCCCGCACGTGCAGATAGCCCCGGTGGTCGATCAGCCCGAGGTCGCCGGTGTGGTACTCGCCTCCGACGAAGCCCGAGCCGGCTGGGGTGAGCGTCGTACGCCGTCGGCCGCGGCGGCGGACCGCACGACGATCTCCCCCTCCTCGCCGACCGAAGCGTCTGAACCCCCGTCGCTCACGATTCGGACGTGCACGCCGGGCAGCGGCCGTCCCGCGGTCTCGAGTAGCTCCGGGTGCGACAGGTCGTACTCGGGCGCGGCGAGCATGCTGACGATCCCGGCCTCGCTGGCCCCGTAAGGGTGCGCGAGGATCGGACCGGCGCGTTCGAGCAGCCGTCGGCGGAGGTTGGAGGGCGCGTTCGCTCCGATGTGGGTGATCGCCACGAGCGAGGACAGGTCACGGTGAGGCAGGTCAGGGTGGTCGATCAGCTCGACCAGGCCAGGCTCGACCAGGCCGATGTGCGTGATCCGCTCGGTCTCGATCGTGGCCAGCACGTCGGCGGGATCAAAGCTCTCGCGGCACACGACCACGCCGCCACCCAGGACCACCTGGTCGGTCAGCACCTGGGACACGTATGCCAGGGGGCTGCACACCAGCTGCCGGCGATCGGGCGTGGGCCCGATGTCGATCATCCGGTCATAGGCGGCGAAGCTGCGGCGGCTCGCCTTCGACACTCCGGTGGTCCCCCCGGAGGAGATCAGCGCCCACAGGTCCTCCGGCTCGGCCCGGCCCGCCACCGGATCCGACGGCATCGACGCGGCCACGGCCAGCAGATCGACGTCGATTCCGGGCACTGGGCCGAGCGACAGGCCCGACGACACCAGACCGCCGGTGATCGCCGCCGACGCGGCGGCGGCGGTCTCGGGGAACACCACCAGCACGTCGGCCCCGACGTGCGCCAGGAACGCCCGCAGGTACTCGTCAGACCCCCGGTTCGGGATGAACGACGTGGTGGCGCCCAGGAGGCCGGCGGCGTACCGCACCGCCAGCGCTTCGGGCGAGGTCCTGGGCAGGATCCCCACCCGGTCGCCGCGACCGAGCCCGGCCGATTCCAGCGCGCGGGCCAGCCGGTACACCAGCCCGGCGAACTCGCGCGCGGTCAGCACGCGATCGCGATCGCAGACCACGACCGCGTCGGGCTCGACCTCCGCGCGCGCCAGCGCCCTCTCGAAGTAGGGCCGGTACCGCCCCGCCGTGCCCGTGTCTTGAATGCTCATCGCCGCGTCCTTTAACGATCCCACGTGAGCTCCGGTCCTGCCGATTCGCTTCACTGAAGCCGTGCTCGGACTGGCCACCAACTGGGAGGAGGTCACGGCGATCGCGACCTCGTTACTCGCGCTCGGATTGCTCGGGGGGATCGCCGCCGCGGTGTTCGCCGCACAGCAGGTGCGCGAGGCGCGCCGCAGCCGCGAGGCGGAGATGGCGGCGGAGTTCTTTCGCCGGTGGAACGAGGACGCGCTGGTCGCAGACCCGGCGACTGGTGGCGCGCTATGACTCGCCCGAGGAGCTGAGCGACGCCTATACGGCCTACGCGGCCGCCGACGCCCCCGAGGCCTACGTGATGTACCGCGAGCTCGACTTCTTCGAGCAACTGGCCGCGATGGAGTCGCTCGGCGCGTTCGACCTGGAGCTGATCAAGCGAATGCTCGGGAGGACGCTGATCGAGCGCTGGGAGATGTGGGAGCCGGCGATCAGCCGGGCCCACGGTCCCGGCACGTACCCGATGTTCGAGGGCCTCGTGGCCAAGCTCCGGCGGGAGCTCGACCAGCCGTCTGTCCCTAACCGTTAATCAGCAGCTTTCGCCAACATTGGGTGACTAGCGCGAGCAATCGGCAGAGCGAGGGGTAAGCGTCACCGCGTGTATCGCGGCCGCGGACGATCGTGCTCGGGGTCACCGTCCGCGGTGCCGGGGTCCGGCGTCGCCACGCACGACTGGCGCTGCGGATCGACCCGCCGCCCAAGCCCCCACCCGCGCCGCCGCCGGTCGTCACCGGCTGAGCAGCCCGGACCGCGCCGCTGCGGCTCAGACCGCCGGGATCACCTCGGCGGCCAGCCGCTCCATCTGCTCGGCGTCGTCGACGAGCGGGTTGAGCAGGATCAGCTCGGCCCCGGCGTCGACGACCTCGCGGATCCCGGTGGCGCAGGCGGCCGGCGGACCCACCACCCACACGTGCGACCAGCCACCGCGCACGTAGTGGCGAGCGAGCGCGGCCTCCATCCGCTCCGCCGCGCGCTGCGCGTCGTCGTCGACGTGCACGTAGACGCGCTTGGCGAAGCGGTACGTCGCCGGATCGCGGTCCAGCTCGGCGAGCGCGCTCCGCACCGTCCGGACCTGCTCGACGAAGTTCGCCGTCGGCTGGGAACCGGCGCCGAAGAAGCCGTCGGCCAGCCGGGCGGCGCGCCGCAGCGCGTCCGGGTGGTTGGCGCCGATCCACAGCGGTGGGTGCGGGCGCTGGACGGGCTTGGGCTCCATCGTCGCGCCCTCGAGCTTGTAGAAGCGGCCGTCGAGGTTGATCTCGCTGTCGCTCCAGCAGGCCTTCATCACGGCGATTCCCTCGTTGAAGCGGGCCACCAGCGCGTCGGGATCGATCCCGAACGCGGCGAACGGCCGTCCCTTCCCCCCGGTCCCGACCCCGATCTCGACGCGGCCGTGGCTGAGCTGGTCGATCGTCGCGATCGCCTTGGCCAGATGCACCGGGTTGTGGAGCGGGGTCACGAACACCGCACACCCCAGCCGCAGCCGCTCGGAGCAGGCCGCGGCGTAGGTCATCGTCTCGAGCGGGCTGAGCGTCGGCGCCGATCCGAGGATCTGCTCCTGAACCCACGCACCCGTGAAGCCGAGCTCTTCGGCGCGGCGCAGGTGCGCGCTGAAGGCGGCGGGGTCGAACCCACCGTCGCCTACGTACTGCGGGATCGAGATCGCGAACTCCACCCGGGGATTAATTACATACCCGGAGCGCCGAACGTCGAGCGCAGCCGTCGCGAGTAGGACCGCGCGCGGTCGGTTCCGCGGCGGCCCGCCCACGGATGCGGGCCGACCGCCCACGGGTGCCAGCCGAGCGTCCCGTAGTGCTGGCGCAGCAGCGCCTTGAGCTCACCCCGGTGCGACCCGCAGGCGTAGCGGTGGGGCCCGTAGATCCCGCGGCCATGCCAGGTCAGCCAGCGACCGGGGTCGGCGTCAACGTACTCGCCGTGGCGCAGGTCGAGCAGCTGGTGCTCGAGCGACGCCTGCGTCTCGGGATCGGGCCGCGCCCCGCAGATCTCGCACCTGAACACCACCGCCACCGGCATCGTTCACTCACGGTACCCGGTGGTCAGCGCGTCGCCGCGCCGCCGCCACGCGGGCTCGACGTCGAACGTCCGGCGGATCCGCCGCCGGCGCAGGTACCGGACCACCGGCCCGCTGGCGAACCTGGCGGTACGCGCGTACAGTCTCGCGGCCGCGTCGGCCTCGGAGAACGGCATGTACTTGTCGGGGAACCCGGGCATCGTGCACGCCATGCAGATCCCCCCGACGTTCGGGCAGCCGCCGATCCCGCTGACCCAGCCGCGCACGGGCACGTTGCACTTGACCACCGGGCCCTTGCAGCCCAGCTTGACCAGGCAGCGCCCGTCGCCGGGGTGCTCGGAGAACAGGCCCTGCTCGGCCATGCCCGCGCGATCGCAGCGTTCGTGCACGGTGCGGTCGAAGATCCGCCGCGGGCGCCCCTGGTCGTCGAGGTCGATCGCCGGCGCCATGCCCGCGATGTGGAGCACCAGATACAGGAGTGTCTCGGTGATGTTGTCGGGCTGGACCGGGCACCCGGGGAGGTTGACCACCGGCAGGCCGCGCCGTGACTCCCACTTCCACCCCAGGTAGTCGCGCAGGCCCATCGCCCCGGTCGGGTTGTTGCGCATCGCCGGGATCCCACCGTAGGCGGCGCAGGTCCCGAGCGCCAGCACCGCGGCCGCGCGCGGAGCAAGCGCATCGATCCAGGTGTTGGTGAGGATCGGCTGGCCGGTCTCGTGGTCGGTTCCCATTCCCGCCCAGTGGCCGTCGCCGTTGATCTCCTCGTTGGGGACCGAGCCCTCGAGCACGAGGATGAACGGGTCCAGGTCGCCGTCGGCTGCCCTGTAGAAAGCCTGCATGAAGTCCTCGCCGGTCTCGTAGGCGAGGACCGGGTTGTGGAGGATCACCGGCGGCATCCCGGGCAGGCACCCGCGCAGCAGGTCCTCCAGGCTCGGGTTGGTGGCCGCGGTCAGCGCGATCGAGTCGCCGTCGCACCCGAGGCCCGAGGTGATCCACAGGATCGAGACCGGATCTCGAAGTGCGACGCGCGGCGGCGCCGCATCGGCGGAGAAGCTCACGCCCGTGACCTTCGCGTCGAGCCGCTGCTGCGGTCGCGCGGATTGAGCTGTGCGGTGCGCTGGAGCAGCGACTCCAGGTGCGTGTCGAGCGTGCCGTGCAGGTGCAGGTCGCCGGTGGTCCCGGTTACCAGCCCCGAATGGGCGAGCCTCGCGAGCGCGTGCGAGATCGAGGGCCGCTCGGCCGCCGCCAGCTGGCCGAGCAGCCGGTGCGTCAGCGGCAGCGTCAGTCGGATCCCGGTCGGCTCGACCCTCCCCCAGCGCCCGGCGAGATGCCACAGCAGCAGGTCGAGGCGGACCTCCAGGCGAGGCTGGGCGGTGATCGCCCGCAGCACGTTGATGTCCGTCGTTCGCCGGCAGGCCCGGCTCATCAGCGCCCGTTCGATCTGGGGCCACGGCCTGACCCGGTCGGCGAACTCGGCGTCGAGCATCGCCAGCTGCGTCGGGCACAGCACCCGCCACGCCGCCAACCCCTCCAGCAGCTCGTCGGGCTTGCCGGAAGCCGACTGCAGCAGGTCACCGGCGCCGAGCAGCTCCGTGGTGACGCGGTCCCCCACCCGCATCTCGAACGCGAGCACGCCGTCGAGGATCAGCAGCCCAAGGCCGCCCAGGGCGGCCTCGAACCAGGGACCCAGGTCGGCCTCGCCGACCTCGGCCTCGAGGACTCGCGCGGTGGCCAGCTGGCGCGCGCTGACACGCGAGCGGATGTCGAACGCCGCGGCGAGGTCGTCGTCGAGGTCGAGGAGGTAGGCGTACAGCGACCGGGGATCGGGCTCGCGAGGTCCGCCGTCGAGCCGACGCCGCCACCGAAACGGAGCGTGGTGGGCAGCGCCGTCGTCGTCGGTGGAAACCGTCACGCGTCTCCTTCCTCGCCGCATCGCCCAAGGTCCCTGGGAGCAGTCTAAGGCGTCCGATGAATCGATTTCACCTGGTAATGCCGGTTACCCCAGATGGGTGTAACCCGAGTTACCAGCCGTGCTGGCGGCCTGTGGCCCGGTGATAGAACCGACGCGTGTGCCTGGCGATCCCCGGTCAAGTCATCGAGATCGTCGATGAGGAGAACAGACTTGCCAAGGTTGACGTCGCCGGAGTGCGCCGGAACGTCAACATCGGGCTGTTGGACGATGGAAGCGGGGGCGTAGGCCCCGGAGACTGGGTGCTGATCCACGTCGGCTTTGCGATCTCGCAGGTCGACGAGGAGGAGGCGCGCGCAACACGCGACCTGCTCGTACGGATGGGGGCCGACTACGAGCAGGAGCTCGAGGAGCTGAAGGCCAGCGTCATCGAGTGAGCTTCGCGTCGACATCGCGCGAGTCCTGCGGCTCTGACCACTGCATCACCTGCGGCGATGACGGGGAGCCGATGACTGTGGTGAGGGTCGACGGCGAGCGCGAGTTGGCCCTGTGCTCCGGGGCCGGCGGACAGCGATCCACGGTCGAGATCGCGCTGGTGGCGCCGGTGGCGCCGGGCGACGCGCTGCTCGTGCACGCCGGGACCGCGATCGCCCGGCTGCACCCGGAGGTGTCCGCATGAGGTTCGTCGACGAGTTCCGCGACGCCGAGCTCGGCCGCGCGCTGGCGGCCGAGATCCTCTCGCGCGTCGAGCCCGGCCGCCACTACAAGGTGATGGAGGTGTGCGGCGGGCACACCCACTCGATCTACAAGTACGGGGTCGACGACCTGCTGCCGGCCAACGTCGAGCTGGTCCACGGACCCGGCTGCCCGGTGTGCGTGATCCCGATGGGCCGGGTCGACGACGGGATCGCCGTGGCGCAGCACGAGGGGGTGATCTTCACCTGCTTCGGCGACATGATGCGCGTCCCCGGATCGCGTGGCAGCCTGCTCGAGGCCAAGGCCGCCGGCGCCGACATCCGGATGGTCTACTCGCCGCTCGACGCGTTGCGGATCGCCAAGCAGAACCCCGACCGCGAGGTCGTGTTCTTCGCGATCGGGTTCGAGACGACCGCGCCCTCGACCGCGCTGACGCTCAAGCGCGCCCGAGCCGAGGGCGTCAAGAACTTCTCCTGCATGTGCAGCCACGTCACGATCGTGCCCCCGCTGCGCGCGCTGCTCGAGTCGCCGGATCTGCGGCTCGACGGGTTCATCGGACCCGGGCACGTGTCGACCGTGGTCGGCGCCCGGCCGTTTCAGTTCATCCCCGCCGACTACGGCAAGCCGGTGGTGATCGCCGGGTTCGAGCCGCTGGACATCCTTCAGTCGGTCTCGATGATCTTGCGCCAACTCGACGAGCGCCGCTGCGAGGTCGAGAATCAGTACAAGCGGGTGGTCCCCTACGAGGGCAATCTGCGGGCGCTGGAGGTGATGGCCGAGGTGTTCGAGCTGCGCCCCCACTTCGAGTGGCGCGGCCTCGGGTTCATCTCGCACAGCGGGCTGAAGCTGTCGGCGGACTATGCCGAGCTCGACGCCGAGCGGCGCTTCAGCGTCCCCGGCGTGCGGGTCGCCGATCCCAAGGCGTGCCAGTGCGGCGAGGTCCTCAAGGGCGTGATCAAGCCGTGGGAGTGCAAGGTGTTCGGCACCGCCTGCACGCCCGAGCGGCCGATCGGCACGTGCATGGTCTCCTCCGAGGGCGCCTGCGCCGCCTATTACAACTACGGGCGGTTCGCGCGCGAACGCGAGGTCGTGTGATGGGCGCGATCTCCGAGCGCGAGCAGAAGATCCTCGGGATCATCGAGACGGCTCGGGGCAAGCGCGCGAAGTTCCGCGATGCGCAGATCAACATGGCTCACGGAGCCGGCGGCAAGGCGACCCAGTCGCTGGTCGAGGGCCTGTTCGTGCCGGCGTTCGGCGGGCAGACGCTCGGCGAGATGGGCGATGCCGGGACCATCGAGGTCGACGGCACGCGGCTGGCGATGACCACCGACTCCTACGTGGTCAAGCCGCTGCGGTTCCCCGGCGGGTCGATCGGCGAGCTCGCGGTCAACGGGACCGCCAACGACCTCGCGGTGGCGGGCGCCAAGCCGCTCGCGCTGAGCCTGTCGCTCGTGCTCGAGGAGGGGCTCGGATCCGACGAGCTTCGCGCCGAGGTCGAGGCGATCGCCGCGGCGGCCGAGCGGGCCGAGGTCGAGATCGTCGCCGGCGACACCAAGGTGGTCGAGCGCGGCCGGGCCGAGGGCATGTACGTGTGCACGACCGGGATCGGGCGTCAGGACCCGCGCGCGCGGCTGTCGCCGAGCGCGCTCCAGCCCGGCGACCGGATCCTGCTGTCGGGGAGCATCGGCGAGCACGGGACCGCGATCATGCTGGCCCGCGGCGAGTTCGAGCTCGACGCCGAGATCGAGTCGGACACCCGGCCGCTGTGGCCGGCCGTCGACGCGCTGCTGGAAGCCGTCGGTCCGAGCCTGCGGTGCATGCGCGACGCGACTCGTGGCGGGGTGGCGTCGGTGCTCAACGAGCTGGCCCGGTCCTCGACGGTGGCGATGATCGTGCGCGAGCGCGAGATCCCGGTGAACCCGGCCGTGGCCGGCGCCGCGGAGATCCTGGGGATCGACCCGATGTACGTGGCCAACGAGGGCAAGCTGGTCGCGTTCGTGGCTCCCGACGCGGCGGACCAGGCGCTGGCGGCGCTGCGGAGCGTCGACGGCTGTGAGTCGGCGGCGGAGATCGGCGAGGTGCGGACCGAGCCGCCCGGGATGGTGCTGGTGCAGACGAGCTTCGGCGGCAGGCGGGTGATGGATCAGCTGGTGGGTGACCCACTGCCGCGAATTTGTTGAGCGAACGAGGAGAGACGTGATGGCCGCGACCGAGAGTCCCTACAGCGCCCAGAAGCAGACCGAGGCGATCACCGCCCACGTTCTCTGGATGACCACCGGGCTCAGCTGCGAGGGCGACTCGGTGGCGATGACCTCGGCCACCAATCCCGAGCCTCGAGGACATCATCCTCCAGGCGATCCCGGGGATGCCGAAGGTCGTCGTCCACAACCAGGTGGTCGACTACGCGGTCGGCCAGGAGTACGCGCAGGCCTGGTTCGACGCCGAGAACGGCGAGCTCGACCCGTTCGTGCTGGTGATCGAGGGCTCGCTCGGCAACGAGGAGATCAACGGCGAGGGACACTGGACGGGGTTCGCGGTCAACCCGGAGAACGGCCAGCCGATCACGATGAACGAGTGGCTCGACCGGCTCGCGCCGAAGGCCGCCGCCGTGGTCGCCGTCGGCACGTGCGCGACCTACGGCGGGATCCCGGCGATGAAGAACAACCCCACGGGGGCGATGGGGGTTCCCGACTACTTGGGCTGGGGGTGGAGGTCGAAGGCCAACCTCCCCGTCGTGTGCATCCCGGGCTGCCCGGCGCAGCCCGACAACATGACCGAGACGCTGCTGTACCTGGCGCTGCACCTCGCCGGCCTGGCGCCCGCGCCCGAGCTCGACGAGGCGCTCCGGCCGAAGTGGCTGTTCGGGCGCACCGTGCGCGAGAGCTGCAACCGCGCCGGCTTCGCCGAGCAGGGCGAGTTCGCCACCGAGTACGGCTCCGACCACCGCTGCCTGGTCAAGCTGGGCTGCAAGGGACCGGTCGTCAAGTGCAACGTCCCGGTCCGCGGCTGGGTCAACGGGATCGGCGGCTGCCCCAACGTGGGCGGCATCTGCATGGCCTGCACGATGCCCGGCTTCCCCGACAAGTACATGCCGTTCATGGACGAGGACAAGTGGGGCGGCTACGCGGCCAACTTCACGAAGTTCTCCTACGGACCGATCGTGCGCTACTTCCGCAAGCGCCACATCAAGCAGAACTTCGACGTCGAGCCGGAGTGGCGCAAGCGTGGACCGTCCCTGACCACCGGTTACGCGAAGAGGTGGTGACCTGGACCACCCGTTGGTGAACGCGACGACGACCGAGTGAGGAGCAGAGCGAATGGCAGTTGAGACGCCCAAAGACAGCAAGGTGATGGTCAAGGAGATGTCGTGGGATCCGATCACGCGGATCGTCGGCAGCCTCGGCATCCACACCGAGATCGACTTCACCAACCAGCAGGTGCTCAAGTGCTACAGCACCTCGATGATCTTCCGCGGGTTCGACATCTTCATGAAGGGGATCGACCCGCGCGACGCGCACTTCATCACCAGCCGGATCTGCGGCATCTGCGGTGACAACCACTGCACGTGCTCGTGCCTGAACCAGAACATGGCCTACGGGGTCAAGCCGCCGCCGCTGGGCGACCTGGCGTTCAACCTCGCCGAGACCGCCGACTACATCTTCGACCACGCGATCTTCAACGACTGCATGGCCAACGTGGACTTCTGCGAGCAGATGGTCAAGGAGACCAACCCGAGCCTGCTGGCCAAGGCCGAGACCACCGCCGCCCCGGGCAGCGACGTGCACGGCTACAAGACGATCGCCGACATCATGCGCGCGCTGAACCCGTTCACCGGCGAGTTCTACCTCGAGACGCTGCACGTGGCGCGCTACACGCGCGAGATGTACTGCCTGTTCGGCGGCCGTCACACGCACCCGTCGACGATCATGCCGGGCGGCTGCAGCGCCGACATCACCCACCAGACCTGCACCGACTACTACGTGCGGCTGATGCGCTACTTCGACTACGTCAAGCGCAGCGTGCCGATGCACGACGACCTGTACGACTTCTTCCTGCGCGAGCTGCCGGGATACGACATGGTCGGCTACCGCGAGACCAACCTCGTCAACTGGGGCTCGTTCGACGACCCCGACTACGTCGACTACGACTACCGGCACATGACCGACTGGGGCCGCAAGCGCTACATCACGCCGGGCGTGGCGATCGGCGGCGAGCTGATCACCACCGACCTGGTCGAGATCAACCTGATGATCCGGATCCTGCTCGGCTCGTCGTACTTCGACTCGTGGGAGAGCGAGCCGACGCTGGTCGACCGCGACCCGCTGGGCAACCCCGTCGACAAGAACCACCCCTGGAACAAGGTCACGCTGCCGCGCCCGCAGAAGCGCGACTTCACCGACAAGTACACCTGGGTGGTGTCGCCGCGGATCTACGACAAGCGCACCGACACCCACGTGTGCTGCGACACCGGCGGCGGGCCGTTCGCCCGCCAGTGGTGCACCGCGAAGGCCGGCCTGGTCGACTTCGGCTATGCCAAGGCCACCGGCCACTCGATCCAGATGGTGCTCCCGCGCTCCCCGAACCTGCCCGAGATGGAGCTCGAGTGGAACGTGCCCGAGAAGTCCAACGCGATCGAGCGTGACCGGGCCCGCACCTACCACCAGGCCTATAGCGCGCTGATCGCGCTGCACTGCCTCGAGCGGGCGATGAAGGAGGTTCGCGCCGGCCGGACCAAGAGCTGGAACAGCTTCGAGGTCCCCGAGAACGCCGTCAGCTGCGGGTTCCACGAGGCCGCGCGCGGCGTGCTATCGCACCACATGGTGATCCGCGACCACAAGATCGCCAACTACCAGCCGTACCCGCCGACGCCGTGGAACGCCAGCCCTCGGGACGTGTACGGGACGCCGGGGCCCTACGAGGACGCGGTGCAGAACACGCCGATCTTCGAGGAGAACGGCCCCGACAAGTTCAAGGGCATCGACATCATGCGCGCGGTCCGCTCGTTCGACCCGTGCCTGCCGTGCGGCGTGCACATGTACACGGGCGGCGGCAAGGTGCGCAAGGTGGTGCACACCCCGACGGCGATGGCCTAGCGAACCCGATGAGCGCCGACAGCCAGAGCGACCCGTCGGGCGAGCTGCTCGAGCGCGTGCAGGAGCTCCAGGCCGCGCTCGACGGCGCGCCCAGCTCGGGCACGCGCGAGCTCGCCGAGGAGCTCGTGGCCACGATCGTGCAGATGTACGGCGCCGGCCTGGAGCGGATTCTCCAGGGGCTGCTCGGCGCCGGCGCCGACGGCCAGCGGATCGCGGCCGAGCTGGCCGAGGATCCGCTGGTGGCGACGCTGCTGCTGATCCACGACCTGCACCCGATCCCGCTGCACCAGCGGGTCCAGGAGGCGCTGGACTCCGTCCGGCCCTACATGGACTCGCACGGAGGCGACGTTGAGCTGCTGTCGCTCGACGACGGCGTCGCCCGCATCCGCCTACGGGGAAGCTGCTCGGACTGCTCGGCGTCGTCGGTCACGCTCGAGCTCGCGATCAAGCAGGCGCTCGACGAGGCGGCGCCCGACCTGGAGGGGCTCGAGGTCGAGGGCGTGGCGCCGCAGATGCCGGGGCTGTCGCTGCCGATGGCCGGCAACGGGACCGAGCTCCCGATGGCCGGCAACGGCACCGAGCTGCCGATCGTGATGTCCGGCGAGGGACCGCCCGCCCCCTCCCCCGTGCCGCTGCCCTCGTGGTTCGAGCTCGACGCGGTCGCCGAGCCGGCCGAGGGCTCGGTCGCCGCGGTCAGCGTCGGCGGCAACGAGCTCGTGGTGGCCAACGTCGACGGCACGCTGCTGGCCTACCGAGACGCGTGCGCGCACTGCGGCGGGCCGCTGCACGACGGCGACCTGGCTTCGGGCGCGCTGCAGCTGCCCGCGTTGCGAACGCTCCTTCTTCCTTCCGCGTGCAGGGCGCTCGCTGGACGACGATCGTCTCCAGCTCGAGCCGGTGCCCTTGCTGCGCGAGCAGGGGCGAGTCAAGGTGGCGCTCGCGGGATGAGCGCGGACGAGGTCCGCAACGATCCCGCGAGCCGCCGCCTGATCGCCGACGCCGCGTCGACCCGGCGCCGTGCCCAGGTGGTGTCCGGGATGCGAGGGCTGGCCCGGCCACGGGTCCCGTCGGCGGCATCCCGGCAGCCGGGCGCAACGCTCGCCGACGAAGCCCTCGAGCACTGCGACCTGTGCGGGATCTCGATCGCCTCCGACCACCGTCACCTGCTGGCGCTGGTGCAGCGCCGGATCGTGTGCTCGTGCGAGGCGTGCTGGGCGATGCGCGCGGGCGAGGGCGACTATCGGCCGGTCGGCAACCGGACCCTGTGGCTGGGGGATCTCGACGTCCCCGACGAGATCTGGGCGAGCTTCCGGATCCCGATCGGGCTGGCGTTCTTCATGAACTCGACGGTCACCTCGTGCGTGGTGGCGATGTACCCCAGCCCCGCGGGCGCGACCGAGTCCGAGCTGCACTTCGAGACCTGGCGGCAGCTGGTCGACCGCAACCCGGTGCTCGACGAGCTCGAGCCCGACATCGAGGGCCTGATCGCCAACCGGCTGAGCGACCCGCCGATGTACGCGATCGCGCCGATCGACCGCTGCTATGCGCTGACCGGGGCGATCAAGATGACCTGGGAGGGGATCTCCGGCGGGGCCGGGGTCGGCCAGGCCGTGACGCGCTTCTTCGACGAGCTCCGCGGCACGGCGGCACGAGCGTGAGCGTCGATCCGGCGATGATCGAGGTCGACGGCCGCCAGGGTCCGCCCGATCCCGAGTTCGCGGTCGTCGACGCGCGCACGGTCCGTCACGCGGCGGCGCCGATGCTCATGCTCGACCTGCAGGTGCGCGAGCACAGCGGCCGCGACGTCTACATGATCGCGCTGACGATCCAGCTGATGATCGAGCCGGCCCGGCGCAGCTACGACGACGCCACGCGCGAGCGCCTGGTCGAGCTGTTCGGGGCCCCGGAGCGCTGGGCGGTGACCACCCACAGCCTCGTGTGGGCACAGCTCGACGTGCTCGTGCCTGCGTTCACCGGATCGACCACGGTCTCGGTCCCGATCTCCTGCAGCTACGACCTCGAGCTGGCGGCGGCCAAGTACCTGCACTCGCTCCCGAGCGGGGAGGTGCCGTTGGCGCTGCACTTCAACGGCACGATCTACTACCCCGGCGATCACGGTGGCCTGCAGATGGTGCTGGTCCCGTGGAACAAGTCGACGGACTACCGGATGCCGGTGTCGGTGTGGAGCGAGACGATCGAGCACTACTACCCCAACACCGGGTGGCTGGCGCTGCGGTCCCAGACGCTGGAGGCGCTCCAGCGCGAGAAGCTGCGGCGCGGCCTGCCGACGCTGGATGCGTGCCTGCGCGAATTGCTGCAGGAGGCGGACTCCGACCGTGGCTGACCAGCTCCAGCAGCTGCTCGACTCGCTGCTGTGGGAGGGCTACGCGCTGTACCCCTACACGCCGACCGCGACCAAGAACGCAACCCCTACGCCGTTCGGGATCGTGTACCCGCCGGCGTACGCGCGAGGCCCTGACGACGACGTACGACGAGCTCGAGCTCCGCTGCGCGCTCGAGGCCCCAGCGGACGCGATCCTCTCGGCCCGGCTGCGGTTCCTGATCGCCGCCGGTGAGCGCCACCAGGCGCAGGAGCGCGCGATCGAGCTGTCGGGGGCGATGGTCGGAGCGCTCGGGCAGACGCCGGCCCGCAAGCAGTGCTCGGTCTGGCCCGACGGGGGCGCGCCGCCGCTGACGGTGAGCGTGGAGCTGACGGCGAGGCCGCTGGGCGAGCGCCGGTGGGAGGTCTGCTTCCGGGTCGAGAACCGGACGCTGGCGTCGAGCGGGCTCGACCGGGCGGGCGCGCTGGCCCGCTCGCTGATCTCGACCCACCCGGTGGTGCAGGTGACCGGCGGCCGGTTCGTGTCGCCGCTGGAGCAGCCGTGCCCGAGCGTGAACACGTTCCCGGTGCTCGCCACCCCGCACGACGACGTCGTGATCGGCGCCGCGATCGTGCTCCCGGACCACCCCGAGATCGCGCCCGAGAGCCGCGGCGGCCTGTTTGACTCGACCGAGATCGAGGAGGCGCTGCTGCTGCACGTGCAGGCGCTGAGCGACTCCGAGCGGCGGGAGATCGAGCAGCAGGACCCCGCGGTGCGGGAGATGATCGAGCGGGCCGCGGCCGCGACGCCCGAGGAGATCGTGGCCCTGCACGGCCGCGTGACGATCCGCGACCCGCGGACGGACGAGCCGCCGGCGGAGCCCCCGGGACTGACCGACCCGCGCGCCGGCGAAGAGGTCGCCGAGGTCGACGGCGTCACGTTTCGGCGCGGCGAGGGCGTGGTGATCCGGCCGGGTCCCGACGCCGACCTGCACGCGCGGATGCTCGACGGGCGGACCGCGACGATCGAGCGGATCTTCACCGACTACGACGGCCGCACGCACCTCGGCGTCACGATCGACGACGACCCGGGGCAGGAGCTGATGCGCGAGACCGGCAGGTACTTGTTCTTCTTCGCCGAGGAGGTCGAGGTGATGGGCAGATGAGCGCCGAGCGGTTGCTGGGCAAGATCCTTGTCGCCGGCGTCGGCAACGCGTGGCTCGGCGACGACGGGTTCGGCGGCGAGGTGGCCAGGCGCCTGGAGCGGGTCGACCTCCCCGAAGGGGTCGCGGTGATGGACGCCGGCACCGGCGGCCTCGACCTCGCCTACGAGGTGATGCGCGGCTACGACGCGCTGGTGATCCTCGACGTCAGCCGCCAGGGCGGAGAGCCCGGCACGCTGTACGTGATGGAGGCCGACGAGGACTCCGTCGAGAGCCAGATCGAGGACGGCGAGCTGATCAACCCGCACGGGATGGATCCGCACACCGTCCTGCGCTTCGTCAAGTCGGTCGGCGCCTGGCCGGGCAGGGTCGTGGTGATCGCCTGCGAGCCCACCGAGGTCGGCGAGATGCGCTGGGGGTTGTCAGACGAGGTCGGCCGAGCGGTGGACCGGGCCGTCGATCTCGTCGTCGAGACGATCGCCGAGCTCCGCTCCTACCAGCCCGCGGAGTAGCGGGCTGCTAGCCATGCACGAGCTCTCGCTCTCCGGCGCGGTGGTCAACACGGTGGTAAAGCACGCGGCTGGGCGCCGGGTGTCGGTGGTCAACCTGCGCGTCGGCCACCTGCGCCAGGTCGTCCCGGATTCGCTGGAGTTCTACTTCGAGTTCGTCGCGCGCGGCACCGTGTGCGAGGGCGCGCGGCTCGAGCAGGAGGCGATTCCCGCGCGCCTGCGCTGCCAGGCCTGCGACCGCGAGTGGGCGATCGAGATCCCCGCGTTCCGGTGCCCCACGTGCGCAGGCAGCGACGTGACGGTCGCCAGCGGCAACGAGTTCGAGGTCGAGTCGATCGAAGTGCAGACAATCGAGGCAGAGGAGGCCCAGTGCATCGGACCAAGGTGAAGGTCGTCGAGGAGGCGCTCGACGCCAACAACACGATCGCCACGGCTAACAGGGCGGACTTCGACCGGGCCGGCGTCAGGGTGATCAACTTCATGAGCGCGCCCGGGGCGGGCAAGACCTCCCTGCTGGAACGCGTCGTGGCGGACATCCCCGGCGTCCGCGTGGGCGTGCTCGAGGGAGACGTGCAGGGCGAGTTGGACGCCGATCGGCTGGCCCACCTGCACGTGCCGGTGACCCAGCTCAACACCGATCCGGGCTTCGGCGGCGAGTGCCACCTCGACGCGAACATGGTGCGCTCGGCGATCGGCGCGCTGCCGCTTCACGAGATCGACCTGCTGGTGATCGAGAACGTCGGCAACCTGGTGTGCCCGGCCGAGTTCCGGGTCGGCGAGGATGCCCGGGTGATGGTCAGCTCGGTCACCGAGGGCGAGGACAAGCCGCTGAAGTACCCGCTGATGTTCCGCACCTGCGATCTCGTGCTGGTCAACAAGATCGACCTCCTCCCCCACCTCGACTACGACCTCGACCGCTTCCTCTACAACCTCGACCAGGTGCACCCCGACGTACCCCGGATGCTGGTGAGCGCGCGGACCGGCGAGGGCATCGACGGCTGGCGCGACTGGCTGCAGTCGGCGGCGGCTCCGGTCCGAGCGCTTGCGTGACAGCGCTCTCGGCGGGACCCTGGAGGCGCGTCTCGACGCGCTGACCGCGGAGCGCGGCGAGGCCAACCGCGGATTCTTCGCCGCCGAGGCGCAGACGCTGGCGCGGCTGTGCCACGCGATGGCCGAGCGGTTCGCGCGCGGCGGCCGGCTGATCGCGTTCGGCCGGTCGGCCGCGGCCCGCTCCGACGCGCGCCACGTCGCCGTCGAGTTCGTGCACCCGGTGATCGTCGGCAAGCGGGCGCTGCCGGCGATCGGGCTGACCGGCGACGGCGGGCCGCTGCACCGCCAGGCGCAGCTGCTGACCGGCGCCGATGACATCGCGATCGCATTCGGCGCCGGCGCCGGCGAGAGCGAGGTCGAGGCGGCGGTCGCGGCCGCCCGCGAGCGCGGCTGCCTGACGATCGCGTTCGCTCCGGCGGGGGCGGAGTGGGAGTTCTACCCGCCGACGAACGACCCCTACATCGCCCAGGAGCTCGTGGAGACGCTCTACCACGTGTTGTGGGAGCTCGTGCACGTGTTCTTCGAGCACCGCGGCCTGCTCGAGGGCCGCTCCGAGCGGCGCACCCACGACGCCGGCGCGTCGAGCTTCCTGTACCCGTTCCTGGACGAGCGCGAGCGCGAGCTCGACCCGGTGCTCGACGACGTCCGCCGCTCGGTGCTGATGAAGTCCGAGGAGATCGGGGCGCTGCGCGAGCAGACGCTGAGCGAGGGCCGGGAGGCGCTGCTCGGCGCCGCCTCGGGGCTGCGCACGAGCTTTCAGGCGGGCGGCAAGCTGCTGGCGCTCGGCAACGGCGGCTCGGCGACCGACGCGATGGACGTCGTCGCCGACTTCCGGGCAGCTACCGCGGGCCCGGGGCGAGCTGCGCTCGACCTGACCGAGGATCCGGCGATCCTGACCGCGATCGCCAACGACATCGGCGTCGACGCGATCTTCTCCCGCCAGGTGATCGCCTACGGCGCGCCCGGCGACGTGTTGCTGGCGCTGTCGACGTCGGGCAACTCGAGCAACGTGATCGAGGCGCTGGCCCAGGCGCGGCGCGGCGGCCTGGGCACGATCGCGATGGTCGGCTACGACGGCGGCCGGGTGGCGTCCGAGGGCCTCGCCGACCACGTCGTGATCACCCGCTCGGAGCACATCCCGCGGATCCAGGAGGCCCAGGCGAGCGCCTACCACGCGCTGGTCGAGCTGGTCGAGCTCGTCGGGGCGGTCGCGGGCGAGGCGCAGCGGTGAGCGTCGCCACGCAGCGGCGCGTCCGCGCGCGGGTGCGGGGCACCGTGCAGGGGGTCGGCTTCAGGCCCTACGTGCACCGGCTGGCCGGCGAGCTGGGGCTCGCCGGGTACGTGCTCAACGACTCCCGCGGCGTGCTGCTCGAGGTCGAGGGCGACGCCCCGGCGGTGCAGCGGTTCCTGGCCCGGCTCGCGCCGGAGGCGCCGCCGCTGGCGGTCGTCGAACGGGTGACCATCGAGGAGCTGACGCCGAGCGGCGCGGGCGGCTTTCAGATCCGCACCAGCCCGCGGGGCGAGACCGCCGACGCGCCGGTCACCCCCGACAGCACGGTCTGTGCCGACTGCCTGCGCGAGCTGCTCGATCCGGACGACCGCCGCCACCGCTACCCGTTCATCAACTGCACGAACTGCGGCCCCAGATTCACGATCGTCCGCGGGATCCCGTACGACCGGCCGCTGACGACGATGGCCGAGTTCGAGATGTGCCCCGACTGCCTGGCCGAGTACGAGGATCCCGCCGACCGCCGGTTCCACGCCCAGCCGAATGCCTGCCCCCGGTGCGGCCCGTCGGTGCGCCTGGTGTCGAGCGCCGCCGCCCGACGCGCCGCTCGCCGCCGGCGACGATGGGCTGCGCGAGGCGGCCGGGGCGCTGCGCGGCAGGTCGGATCCTGGCGATCAAGGGGATCGGCGGCTTTCACCTCGCCTGCCGGGCCGACGACGAGCACGCGGTGGCGACGCTGCGGGCGCGCAAGCACCGCGAGGACAAGCCGTTCGCGCTGATGGTCGCGTCCGTCGCGGCGGCCGACTCGCTGGTGCTCCTGGGCGAGCTCGAGCGCGAGCTGCTCGGCGGGCCCCAGCGCCCGATCGTGCTCGCCCCGCGCCGGGCCGGCGCTCCGGTCGCGGCGTCGGTCGCCCCCGGGGCGCCCGAGCTCGGGCTGATGCTCCCCTACACCCCGCTGCACCACCTGCTGATCGCCGACGCGGCGGCGGGCGGGCTGGTGATGACCAGCGGCAACGTGTCCGACGAGCCGATCGCGTTCGGCGACGACGACGCCGTCGCGCGCCTCAGCGCAATCGCCGACATGCTGCTGCTCCACGACCGGCCGATCCAGACCCGGACCGACGACTCGGTGGTGCGCGTGGTCGCCGCGCCCGACCGGCGCTCGTTGTTCCTGCGGCGCTCGCGCGGCTACGTGCCCGCCGGGATCCCGCTGCCCGGCGGAACGCCCGATCCGCTGCTGGCCTGCGGGGCCGAGCTCAAGAACACGTTCTGCGTGGCCAAGGGCGAGCGCGCGTGGGTCGGCCACCACATCGGCGACCTGGAGAACTACGAGACGCTGATCTCGTTCACCGAAGGGATCGAGCACTTCGAGCGGCTGTTCGCGGTGACGCCGGAGGTCGTGGCCCACGATCTGCACCCCGAATACCTGTCGACCAAGTACGCGCTCGCGCGCGAGCGGGTCCGGCTGATCGGCGTCCAGCACCACCACGCCCATCTTGCGGCGTGCCTGGCCGAGCACGGGGAGCCGGGGCCCGCGGTCGGCGCGATCTTCGACGGGACCGGGTACGGGATCGACGGGACGGTGTGGGGCGGCGAGCTGCTGGTCGGCGACGTGGCGGGGTTCGAGCGCGCCGGGCATCTGCTCGGCGTGCGGCTGCCCGGTGGCTCGCGGGCGATCCGGGAGCCGTGGCGAATGGCGTGCTCGTGGCTGGGGTCGGTGTCGGCGGGCGCCCCAGCGATGCCGGGGACGCTGCGCGGACGGGTGGATCAGCGCGTCTGGGAGCAGGTGTGGAGACTGTCCCGGGGCGGGCCGAACTCGCCGCTGACGACCAGCATGGGGCGGTTGTTCGACGCGGTGGCGGCGCTGTGCGGCGTGCGCGCCGCTGTCAACTACGAGGGCCAGGCGGCGATCGAGCTCGAGGCCGCCTGCGACCCCGGCGAGCACGGGAGCTACCCGATCGCGGTGTCGGAGGATGGCGACGGCGCGCTCGTGATCGACCCGCGCGAGACTGTCCGGGCCGTGTCTGCCGACGTCGGAGCAGGTGTGTCGCCCAAGGCGATCGCGACCCGCTTCCACGCGGCGGTGGCCGGCGCCACCGTCCGCGCGTGCTCCGCGCTGGCCGAGGCGCGCGGGGTCGACGCGGTCGTGCTCAGCGGCGGGGTGTTCCAGAACCGGCGGTTGCTGGAGGCGGTCGCGGGCGGGTTGCGCCGGGCCCGGCTGCGCCCGCTGATCCCGCAGCGGCTGCCGGCCGGCGACGGCGGGATCTCCTACGGACAGGCCGCGGTGGCGGCCCGGCGGCTGGCGGAGGGTGGATGAGGGAGGCGCGCAGATGAGCGACACGGCTCCACAGCGCGACGAGATCGTCAACCGGACCGTGTTCATCCGTGGAGCCAACCGGCCGTTCGGCGAGCTGACCGTCCAGGACGTTCGCGCTCGGGCTGACGAGCTCAGCGCGGTCGTCGGGTTCGGGCCGACCGCGCGGGTTGCCCCGGTGGCGCGCGCCTGGCGCGAGCTGTCGATCGAGATGGACCGCGCGGGCGCCGGGACCGTCGGCGAGGTCGGCGACGAGGCGCTGGTCGCGCTCGCCCCGAAGCTGTGGGTGGTGCTGCCGGGGTTCTAGTGCGGCCGGCGTCCTAGTCCTGGCGGGCACGTGCCCATATGCTGCGCGGATGCCGGGTGCACGATGGGCAACGTTCGACTGCTACGGCACGCTCGTTGACTGGAACGGCGGCATCCGGGCGCAGCTAGGCCGCCTGCTCGGCGCGTCCGACAGCGACCGGCTGCTGGCCCGCTATCACCAGATCGAGCCCCGCGTGCAGCGCGAGCACCCTGCGATGAGCTACCGGGACGTGATGGCCACTGTGCTGGCGGAGCTGGCGGCGGCAGAGAGCGTCTCGCTCGCCCCCGACGAGCGGGACGCGCTGGGCCGCTCGCTGCCGGCGTGGCCGGTGTTCGACGACGTGGCCCCGGCGCTGACCGAGGTCCGCGACCGTGGCTGGCGGCTGGTCGCGCTGACCAACAGCGACCGCGACCTGATCGAGGCGTCGATCGCGGCGATCGGCGTCCCGTTCGACGGCGCGATCGTCGCCTCCGAGATCGGCTCCTACAAGCCCGCGCACGGCCACTGGCGCGCGTTTGGAGAGACGTTCGGCGCCGACGAGCGCCGGCACGTCCACGTGGCTCAGAGCCACTTCCACGACATCGTGCCCGCGAGCGAGCTGGGGATCCCGTCGATCTGGATCAACCGCCTGGGCGAGCGCGGCGATCCTCCGCCGACGCGGGAGCTGCCCGATCTGCGCGGGCTCGCCGACGTGCTCGACGAGCTCGTCGGGACTAACGCGATCCTGAGCTGATCAAACGTGCACAGACCTTGCGCGTCCGCGTCGCCGTCGGTGCCCGCAACTAACCTCTCGGGCCCATGAGCAGGGGTATTTCGCCGATTCTGCTGGTCGAAGACGACGACATCCTCGCCGGCCTGCTGGTCGAGATCCTCGGCGGGCTGGGGGACGTCGTGTGGAGCCCGTCGGCCGAGGACGCCGAGGAGCGCCTGGCCTCGCAGCAGTGGGATCTGATCGTCGCCGACGTCGAGCTGCCGGGACGCACCGGGATCGATGTCGTCGAGCGCGCCAAGGCCCAGCAACCGCTGTGCTCGACGCTGATCGTGTCGGGTCGCAGCTCGTTCGACTACGCGGTCGGCGCGATCCGGGCCGGCGCCGATGACTATCTCACCAAGCCGCTCGACCCCGAGGCGTTCCTCGAGAAAGCGCGCGAGCTGCTCGAGCGCACTCACGCGCGCCGCGAGAAGGGCCGTGTGTCGGTGCTGGCCGTCGGCGCGCACCCCGACGACCCGGAGATCGGCGTCGGCGGCATCCTCCTCAACCACGCCGCCCAGGGCCATACCGTCGCCGTGCTGACGCTCACGGGCGGCGAGCAGGGCGGGGTCCAGTCCCGGCGCGCGGAGGAATCCAAGCGCGCGGCCGAGCTGCTCGGGGCGCGCCTGTTCCACAAGGAGCTGGTCGATACCAGCCTCACCGACGGCGGCGACACGATCTCGGCGATCAAGGAGGTCATCGACGAGACGGCCGCGACCACGGTCTACACGCACACGCCGCGCGACGTCCACCAGGACCACCGCAACACCCACCACGCGTCGCTCGTCGCCGCCCGCGGCGTTCCGCGCATCTACTGCTACCAGAGCCCCTCGACCACCGTCGAGTTTCGCCCCACGCGGTTCGTCGGCATCGACGACGTGCTCGACCAAAAGCTCGAGGTGATCCGCGCGTACGTTTCGCAGGTGGAGGTTCGGCATTACCTCGACGAGGAACTGCTGCGCGCCACTGCGCGGTACTGGAGCCGGTGGAGCCGGTCGCGGTTCGCCGAGCCGCTCGAAGTGATCCGCGAGAGCGACACGGGGAACGGCGATGGCTGACCGCAAGCGGGTGTTGATCACGGGGATGGGAGGCCCGGCCGGGATCTCGGTGCTGCGCGGCATCGCCGACGACCCGCTCGACGTGTACTCCGCCGACATCGACCCGTTCGCCGCGGGCCTGTACCTGGTGGCGCCCGACCGGCGGGTGATGCTCCCCCGCGGCGACAGCCCGCGGTTTGTGCCGGCGGTCATGGAAGTCTGCCGCCGGCACGCGATCGACGTGCTCGTGCCCACGGTCGACTCCGAGCTGCTGCCGGTGGCGCAGGCGCGGGCGGAGTTCGAGGCCGCGGGCGTGGCGCTGGTGAACCCGTCGGCGGACACGTTGCGGATGTGCCTTGACAAGTGGGCGCTGCACCAGCGCTGCGACGGGGTCGTGCGGGTCCCGGCCAGCGCGGTCGTCAACGGCGACTTCGACCCCGCGTCGGTGACGCTGCCGGTGATCGTCAAGCCCCGCTCGGGCAGCGGTTCTCGCGGCATCCGGCTGATCTCCGACCGCGACGAGCTGGCCGCCGTCGAGCGCGACGGAACCCAGCTGGTGCAGGAGCACCTGCCGGGTCCCGAGCATTCGCTCGACGTCCTGGCGCGTCGCGACGGGCGCGTGCTCGCCGTGGTGCCGCGCGAGCGGCTCAAGGTCGACTCGGGGATCGCCGTCACCGCGCGCGTCACCCGCGACGACGAGCTCGAGCACTTCGGGCGCACCGTGGCCGAGCGGATCGGGCTGGTCGGCGTCGGCAACGTCCAGGTCAAGCAGGCCGCCGGCGGCGAGCCGGCGCTGCTGGAGGTCAACCCGCGGTTCCCGGGCAGCATGCCGCTGACGATCGCGGCCGGCGTGAACATGCCCGCGCTCGCGGTCCGCGAGGCGCTCGGGCAGCCGATGCCCGACGACCCGATCGAGTTCCGGCCGCTGGCGATGGTGCGCCTGCTCGAGGACCGGTTCCTCGACTTCGGCGAGATCGCGACCCTGCAGGAGCAAGTCGATGCCTGAGCCTCGCCAGGACATGCACGTCCATTCCACGTTCTCCGACGGCGCCAACACGCTCGCGGAGAACGTCGCCGAGGCCGAGAGCCTCGGGCTCGTCGAGCTCGGCTGCGTCGATCACGTCCGGGTCGACACCGACTGGGTGCCCGCGTACGCGGCGGCGGTGGCGGCGATGCGCGAGCAGACCGAGGTGCGGCTCCAGTGCGGGATCGAGGCCAAGCTGCTCGACACCGCGGGCGCGCTCGACCTGCCCGAACCGTGCCCCGGCGTGGACGCGATCTACGCCGCCGACCACCAGGTGCCGCTCCACGACGGCCCGCACCATCCGCGCGAGATTCGCGCGGCGCTCGAGGATGGCGCGGTCTCGGCCGAGGAGATCATCGGGGCGATCGTCGCCTCCACCGCGGCCGCCGTGCAGTCCCACGAGGGCGTCGTGATCGCGCACTTCTTCAGCATCCTGCCCAAGGTCGGACTGGACGAGTCCGAGGCCGCGTTGGAGCCGCTCTCCGAGCTCGCGCGCGCGACCGCCGCCAGCGGCGCCCGGATCGAGATATCAGAGCGCTGGCGCTGCCCGACGGCTCGGACGCTGCGGCCGTTCGCCGAGCATCGGGTGCCGATCCTGCTCAGCACCGACAGCCACCGCCGGGAGACGATCGGCCGCTACGAGTACTGCTCGGGCGTGGTCGACGAGCTCTCGAGCGGCTGATCCGTGATCGCGCTCGACATCGTGCTGGTCGCGTTCGTGGTGGCGGGCGCGATCCCGCCGGTGGTCGGCGTGTACACGTTCGTGCTGGCGAGCGTGCACGCGCTGAGCACGCGGCGGGAGCAGCTCGCGCCGTTGTTCCCGCGGGTCGCGATCGTGGTGCCGGCGTGGAACGAGGCTGCCGTGCTGGGCCGCACGCTCGACCGGCTGGCCACGCTCGAGTACCCGCGCGAGGCGCTCCGTGTGTACGTGGTCGACGACGCCAGCACCGACTCGACGCCGGAGCTGGTCGCCGAGAAGGCCGCGCGAGCATCCCGGGCTGATCTTCCACCTGCGGCGCGAGCACGGCGGCCAGGGCAAGGCGCACACGATCAACCACGGGCTGGACGTGATCCTCGCCGAGGACTGGTACGAGGCGGTGCTGATCATCGACGCCGACGTGATCCTCACGGTCGAGTCGCTGCGGCGGATGACTCGCCACTTCGCCGCCGAGGACGTCGGTGCGGTCACCGCCTACATCAAGGAGGGCAGCCGCCCCGAGAACTACCTGAACCGGTTCGTGTCGTTCGAGTACGTGACCGCCCAGGCGGCCGCCCGGCGCGCCCAGAACGTGCTCGGCGCACAGGCCTGCCTCGCCGGCGGGGCGCAGCTGCTCACCCGCGCAAGCCTCGAGGCCGTGGGTGGGCGGATCGACACCAGCACGCTCGCCGAGGACACCGCAACCACGTTCAAGGTGCAGCTGTCGGGCTTGCGCGTCGTGTTCGACCCCACGGCCGTGGTCTGGGCCGAGGAGCCCCGCGAGATCGGCGGCCTGTGGAAGCAGCGCCTACGCTGGGGGCGCGGCAACGTCCAGATCACCCGCGCCTTCCGCCACGTGTGGCTGCGGCGGCGCAACGGCAAGCTTGGCGGGATCGGGTTCGCCGCGATCTGGTTCAGCACCACGCTGATGCCGGTGTTCATGACGCTCAGCTCGATCGGGCTGCTCGGCCTGTTCGTGTTCGACCGCCACCTGTCCGAGCACGCGTTCCGGCTGCTGCTCGGGGTGAACGTCGTCACCTATCTGTTCATCACGCTGTCGGCGATCTCGATCGACCCGGCGACGGCGCGGCGCACCTGGCGCGAGGCGATCCTGTTCCCGGGCGTGGTGTCGTTGCTGTTCATCATTTACGCCGCCTACCCGCCGGTGTTCAACGGCCTGCACCCGTCTGCCGCCGTGATCACGGCCGTCGCGCTGTTCGCCTACGCCTGGCAGGCCGGGTGCATGCTCGTCGCGGCGGCGCTCAAGCGGCTCGAGACGGTGCCGGTTGCGCGCCTCGTGGTTCCCCCGTTGCTGTACGTGGTCGGCTACGGACCGCTGCTGGCCTCGATGACCGCCGCGGCGTATGGCAAGGAGTTGCGCGGCGCCGAGATGCGGTGGGAGAAGACCGAGAAGTCCGGCAAGATCGGCGAGGCGCTGCAGTGAGCGATCCCGTCCGCCACGAGTCGGTCGCGCTGGAGTCACCCGAGCGAGCCGAGCTCGAGCGCCGCGAGGATCAGCGCGAGGAGCGGCGCCGGCTGCTGCGGCAGGCCGCGTTGGCGCTGGTGCTCGCGCTGGGGCTGGCGGCCCGGATCATCTTCGTCGGGAACTAGAGGATTGGTTCTAGATGGGCGTGCCGCGACTGTTCCCCGGCCGCTCGGCCTCGAGCGGTGACGTGCTGCTTAACGTCCCACGCGAGGCGTTCGCGGGGAAGCTCGGGACGTTGATCACGTCCCACGTGGCGAACGTCCCACGGTCGCGCCCAGAGCGCTCGCGTGGGACGTTGTCCACGCGGTCCACCGCCGAGGGCCGGCCCAACCCTGCATCCATACTGACTAGTCCCCGGACGCCTCGACGACCTGGCGCAGCTGTGCCAGCAGGTCGCTGAGGCGTGCCGGGTCCCCGCCGCCGCCCTCGAGCTCGCGCTCGACGCCGCGGGCGAGGTCGGAGCCCTGCGGGATCCCGAACGTACCCAGCGATCCGACCAGCTTGTGGGCGTCGGCGCGGGCGTCCTCGACCTCATGGGAATCCAGGCGCCCGGCCGCGAGCTCGGCGGCGGTCTCCTGGAGCGCGGCGATGCGCTCGAGCACCACGGGGCGGGAGCGCGCCCACAGTCGGGTGATCGCGGCCTGGACGTCCTCGGACACCCGGCCGACACTATCCTGCGCCGATCTCCACTGCCGAGCTCACGACCTTCGCCCCGCGCGACCGGGCCGGCTGGGAGCCCGGCGAGCACCCGCTCGGCCGCGGCCATCTGCGCGCCGCCAACGGCGTCTTCGGGCCAGCCGGGCTGACGCTCGTATTGCCGTTCGGGACGCTCGACGGCGGCGAGGTCAGACACCGCGGGCCGCGGGGCGACGGACGCTTTCGCGCTCGGCTGCAGGCATCGGCGGCGCCCGGCTCGCTGAGCGCCTTCTTCCTCTACCTGCACGACTTCGACACGGACTCCAGCGACGAGCTTGACGTCGAGCTCCCCGCCGGCGAGCCGCACCGGGCGATGCTGACCGTGTGGCGCCGCGGCGGTCACGAGCCGGCCGACCAGCGGATCGTCGAGCTCGACTTCGACCCGTCAGCGGCCCTGCACGCCTACGAGATCGTCCGCGAGCCGGGTGGGACCGTGCACTTCGCGATCGACGGCGCAACCGCGTTCACCTCCCGGGCCGCGCCCGCCGCCCAGCTGCATCCGATGTTCAACGCCTGGTACCCGGACTGGCTGGCGCACGACGGGCCGTCGCCGGGGGGTTTCATGCGCGTCGCCCTGTACGAATTCGCGCCGCTTGGATAGCAGCTACCTTTTTTAGCCATGGCGGCTGTCGCGGAGGCCAAACGGCTTGAAGCGCTGCGCGCGCTGGAGATTCTCGACACCGAACCCGAGGAACGGTTCGACCGGATCGTCAGGCTCGCCGCCGCGGTGTTCTCGGTGCCGATCGCGATGGTCACGCTCGTCGACGCAGACCGCCAGTGGAACAAGGCCTGCATCGGGCTGGATGCCAAGCAGGTCCCGCGGTCGGAATCGCTGTGCTCGGAGGCGATCCACAGCGATGTGCCGCTGGTGATCGGCGACCTGCGCTCGGACACCAGGTTCCCGGGCCACCCGCTCGCGACCGAGGGGTCGCCGGTGTGCTTCTACGCCGGGCAGCCGGTGCGGGCCCCGGGCGGCGAGCGCGTGGGCACGCTGTGCATCGCCGACCCGTCGCCGCGCGACCCCGACGGCATCGACCTGGGACTGCTGCGCGACCTCGGCCAGCTGGTCGAGACCGAGCTGGCGCGAGACGAGCTCCAGGCCGCGCTCACCGAGCGCGCGGAGTCGCAGGCCGGGCTGAGGGCGATCATGGAGAGCACCTCGGAGGGGATCATCAGCTTCAACCGCTCGGGCCGGGTGCGCACCGCGAACCCGGCGGCGGAGCGGCTGTTCGGCTACGAGCCGGGCGGCCTGGAGGGCATGCCGGTGTCCGAGCTGCTGGCGGAGATCTCGTGGTCCTACGCGGAGGAGGCGCTGCGCGAGAACCGCGCCGACGACGGACAGACGCTGATCGGGCACCGGCGGATCATCCGCGGGCGTCGCCGCGACGGCAGTGAGTTCCCGCTCGAGTTCGCGATCTCCACCACCAGCATCGGCGGCGCCAAGACGTATGTCGGCGTGGGCCAGGACGTCACCGGGCGCGAGGCTGCGGCGCAGCAGCTGCGCCAGCGCGAGCGCCGCTTCCGCGCGGTGTTCGAGCACGCCGGGGTAGGCCTGATCATCAGCCGCAACGGCGTCCTGCTCGACGTGAACGCCGCCTTCGGGGAGATGCTCGGCCGGTCGGTGAACGAGCTCCGCGGGCGCGCCTGGGCCGAGCTCACCCACCCGGACGATCTCGCCGAGGATCAGCGCCTGGCCGAGGAGCTGGCCGCCGGAACGGGCGACTACTACCGGCGCGAGCAACGGTTCCTGCGGCGCGACGGCGCCCCCGTGTGGGTGTCGACCACGGCCACGCTACAGCGATCCGAAGACGACGACAGCAGCCTGACGATCGCGGTCGTGGAGGACATCAGCGAGCGCAAGAAGGTCGAGCGGATGAAGAACGAGTTCGTGTCGGTGGTCGGGCACGAGCTGCGCACTCCGCTGACCTCGATCCGCGGCTCGCTCGGACTGCTGGCCGGCGGGATCGCGGGCGAACTGCCCCCCGAGGCGGCACAGATGGTGCAGCTGGCGGTGGACAACACCGACCGGCTGGTGCGGCTGGTCAACGACACGCTCGAGCTCGAGCGCCTCGATGCGGGACGCATGGAGCTCGACCGGCGGCCGTCCTCGCTCGAGGACGTGACCGCCACCGCACTGCGCGCCGTCGACGCGCTGGCCGGCGCGGCGGGCGTGTCGCTCGTCAGCACGGTCGCCCGGATCCGGCTCCTGGCCGACCCCGACCGAATCGTGCAGGCGCTCGTCAACCTGCTGGGCAACGCGGTGAAGTTCTCGCCGCGCGGCGGCAGCGTGACCGTGTCGGCGCAGCCACGCGGCCACATGGCGTTGATCTCGGTCGCCGACGATGGCCCAGGGATCCCCGCCGAGAAGCTCGACAGCATCTTCGAGCGCTTCACCCAGGTCGACAGCTCCGACGCCCGCGACAAGGGCGGCACCGGGCTCGGGCTGGCGATCACGCGGGCGATCATCGAGCGCCACGGCGGTCGGATCTGGGCCGAGAACGGCGCCGAGGGAGGCTCGACCTTCCGGATGACCGTGCCGATGCTCGGCGGCCGCGCGGCGATCGTGGTCTGCGAACGCCGCGCCGAGGCCCGCGCCAGGATGACCGAGGTGGTCGAGCGGCTTGGCCACCCGGCCGTCTCCGCCGCGTCGGCGCCGGAGGTGATCGAGGCCGCGCGCCGGGAGAAGATCGCGGCAATCGTGATCGCGCTCGGGCCCGCGCTGCCGCAGATCCTGGATGAGCTGCGCTCCGATCCGACCACCCGCGAGGTTCAGATCGTGCTCGTCGGCGGCGGGTCGCGCGACAGCGACACCGGCGGAGCGGCGTGGCTCGAGGGCTCGGGGCAGCGAACGTTGATCGAGGCGCTCGAGCACACGGTGCCCGCGATCCGCCCCCACCGCGTCCTGGTGGTCGAGGACGACCCCGATCTCGGGCGGGTGCTGATGGCGACGATGGCCGGAGCGGGGATCGACGCGCACCTGGCCACGACGGGCCGCGAGGCGATGGCCGCGATCGACCGGGCGCCGCCGGAGCTGCTCGTGCTCGACATCGGCCTCCCGGGCGAGGACGGCTTCGCGGTGACCGACTGGCTGCGCCGGCAGGGGCGGCTCAGCGGGACGCCGCTGCTGATCTACTCGGGGCTCGACCTCAGCGCCGAGGAGCGGATGCGGCTGCAGCTCGGCAGCACCGAGTTCATGCCCAAGGCCGAGGTCTCGCCGGAGGAGCTGCAGCGCCGCATCGCCGACCTGCTGACTCGCATCACGGACTCCGAGGAGGTGCCCCAATGAGTACCGGACGACTGCTGATCGTCGATGACGAAGACGACATCCGCCTGATCGCGAGGATGAGCCTCGAGCGGATCGGCGGCTGGGAGGTGCTCGACGCCGGCTCCGCCGAGGCCGCGGTCGCGGCGGCCCGGTCCGGTCCATTGGACGCGGTGCTGCTCGACGTGATGATGCCGGGCGTCGACGGTCCGGGGACGCTGGAGCTGCTGCGCCCGGTGATCGGCGACGAAACGCCGGTGATCTTCCTGACGGCGAAGACTCAGACGGCGGACCGCGAGCGCCTCTCGGATCTCGGCGCGGCCGGCCTGATCGCCAAGCCGTTTGACCCTATGACGCTGCCGGATGAAGTGTCGGCCCGGCTCTCCAGGTAGCACCCGGCGTCAGATCGAGCCGGGTGATCTCGGACAGCTCGGCGACCCGCTCGTCGATCTCGGGCTCGGTTAGCCGCGCCACGCGCTCGGTGCCGAACTCCTCGACGTTGTAGGACGCCAGCGCCGTGCCGTAGGCCATCGCTCGGCGCAGCTCGTGCCGGTCGCCGACCCGATCCGGGCGGCCCGCCAGATAGCCGACGAACCCCCCGGCGAACGTGTCGCCGGCGCCGGTGGGATCGACCACGGTCTCGAGCGGATACGCGGGGAGCGCGAAGAACGAGTCGGCGGTCACCAGCGCCGCGCCGTACTCCCCCTGCTTGGCCACGACGATCGACGGGCCCCAGCCGAGGATCTCGCGTGCCGCGGAAACGAGGTTCGGCTGGGCGGTGAGCTGACGCAGCTCGGCGTCGTTGAGGATCAGGCAGTCGATCCTTGAGATCACGTCGACCAGCGCGTCGCGCGCGGTCTCGATCCACAGGTCCATCGAGTCGAGCGCGACGAAGCGGGGGCTGCACTGCTCGAGCACGTCGCGCTGGAGCTCGGGCTGGATGTTGGCCAGGAACAGGACCTCGCTCGCGCGCGACTGCTCGGAGAGCTTGGGCGCAAACTCGGCGAACACGTTGAGCTGGGTGTCGAGCGTCTTGCGCGAGTTCAGGTCCCAGCCGTACTCGCCCGCCCAGAAGAACGTCGCTCCATCGGGATCGCGCTCGACGTCGGACACGTCGGTTCCGCGCGTCGCCAGCACGGCGAGCTCCTGCTCGCCGAAGTCGCCGCCGACCGGACCGACGACGCGGACCTGGTCGAAAGAACGACGCCGCCAGCGCGAAATGCGTGGCAGCGCCGCCGAGCATCCGCTCGCGCTCGCCGAACGGAGTCTTGACCGCGTCGAACGCGATCGAGCCGACGACCGTGACGCTCACGCCGGCACCTCGGCGGCGACCGGCTCGCTGAGTCCGGCGGCGGCGCGGAGCGCGGCGGCCTTGTCGGTGCGCTCCCAGGTGAAGTCGTGATCCTCGCGACCGAAATGCCCGTAGGCAGCGGTCTTCTGATAGATCGGGCGGTGCAACTGCAAATCCGCCCGGATCGCCGCCGGCCGCAAATCAAAATGCTCTGAGATCAACTCCAGGATCTTCTGACGCTCGACGTTCTCAGTCCCGAACGTCTCCACCATCAACGACACCGGCCGCGCGACCCCAATCGCATACGCCACCTGCACCTCCGCCCGTGATGCGAGCCCCGCGGCGACGACGTTCTTGGCCACATACCGCGCCGCATACGCCGCCGACCGGTCGACCTTCGACGGATCCTTACCCGAGAACGCCCCACCCCCATGCCGCGCCATCCCCCCATACGTATCCACGATGATCTTGCGGCCCGTCAACCCACAATCCCCCATCGGACCGCCAATCACAAACCGGCCCGTCGGATTCACCAAAAACGAACGCCTCAACTCCCGCGCGTCATACAAATCCCCCGGCAACACCGGCACCACCACGTGCTCCCACAAATCATCGGCGATCAACGACTCCGCCCCATCCCGATGCTGCGACGAGATCAACACCTTCTCGACCCCCACCGGCCGCCCATCCCGATACCGCACCGTCACCTGCGTCTTCCCATCCGGCCGCAAATACGGCACCCCCTCCGCCTTACGCACATCCGCCAAACGCTTCGCCAACTTATGCGCCAACGAAATCGGCAACGGCATCAACTCATCCGTCTCATCACTCGCATAACCAAACATCATCCCCTGATCCCCCGCCCCCGCCAAATCCAACGCATCATCATCACCCGGATCCGTCCGCGACTCATACGCCAAATCAACCCCCCGCGCAATATCCGGCGACTGCTTATCAATCGCGTTAATCACCGCACACGTATGAAAATCAAACCCAAACTGCGCATCCACATACCCAATCTCCCGGATCGTCGACCGCGCAATCTCCTGAATATCAACATACGTCGACGTCGTAATCTCCCCCGAAACCACCACCAACCCCGTATTCACCAACGTCTCACACGCCACCCGCCCCAACGGATCATCCCGCAACACCGCATCCAACACCCCATCAGAAATCTGATCAGCCACCTTATCCGGATGACCCTCAGTCACCGACTCAGACGTGAACAGGTATTCGTTCTGGCTCATTCGGTCTCGCTTCCTTGGTCTTTGCGGGTCACCTCGATCAGGTAGGCGACCATCACGTCGTGGCCTCCAAGCCTGAGGTGGTAAGCATCGGAGAGCTCCTCCACCCGTGTGATCTGGTCTGATTTGTCGTTGAACAGGTCGTGGAACTCGAAGAACCCGAAGTCGACGACCCGCGCATGGTAGCCATGTCTCTGCGAGTAACTCGGTGGTTCGGCGTTCACCGATGATCGACAGCTGCATGATGTACGCGGTGCCGTCGTCGGCGAGCGCCTCGGGCAGCAGCCGGATCAGGTGGTCGAGGAGGTTGCGGCCCCAGTAGTCGAGCGGCCGGTGGGTGCCGACCTGTTCGAACGGGTCCACGGGCATCTGGTACAGGCTGGCCACGATCACGTCGTAGCGCTCCTCGGGCACCCACGGGTACAGGTCCTGAGCCGCGGCGCTGACCCGGTCGGCCAGCCCGTTGCGGAACGCGTTGGTCAGCGTGTTCTTGACCGCGACCTCGTCGATGTCGATCGCGTGCACGTGGGCCGCGCCGTTGCGCGCGAGCTGCACCGTCAGCAGCCCCGACCCGCAGCCGATGTCGAGGCATCGCTGATGGGCGCCGGTCCCCTCGCGATAGAGATACTTCCACGTCAGCAGGCTTCCCTGCGTGGGCACGAACACACCATCGTCGACCGAGATCTCGGGGAAGTCGAGCGGGAACATCGCCCGGCCGCGGGGATCGCTCCACGCCGGCGCTGCCACCTCCCGGCCGGCCGCGGGGACGCCCTCGTCGGGCATCGCCTGCGGGCGCTTGTGCCCGGGCTTGGTGGCGACCAGCGCGTCGCGCGCCGCCTCGAGGTGCTCGGGGCCGACACCGCAGCAGCCGCCGATCAGCTGCGCGCCCTCCTCGCGCCAGCTCCGCGCCAGCTCGGCGTACTCGCGCCCGCCGATGCTCAGCTCGTGGCGCCAACCGGCCGCCGACAGGTAGCCGAGGTTCGGATAGGCCCCGAGCGGCAGGTCGGTGAAGTCCCTCAGCCACGACAGCATCCCGGTGACGTGATCGGGCGGCACGCAGTTGATCGCCAGCGCGCCGATCCCCATCTCCTCAAAGCGCCGCGCGGCACGCCCGAACGAGTCGCCCTCGGGGCCGCCCCAATGTTCGCCGTACACGCCGCAGACGCCGTGACGGCAGCGGCGGAAGCTCAGCCATACCGGCAGCCCCGTGTCGAGCAGCGCCTCGACGGTCGCGTAGGTGGAACTGCGCACCAGCGACAGCGTCTCCACCAGGATCAGGTCGGGGCGGTCCTCCTCGAAGGCCCGGCCCAGCAACCGGACCGTCTCGCGCCCGTCGGGGGTGTCCACATCTCCGTTGACGCTGAACGCGATCGCCACTTCGTCCTGTCGGCCGGCCTGCGCGGCTCCGTCACGGGCCAGCCGGACCGCCCGCCGGGCCACGTCCATCCAGTGCACCGGCTCGGTCGAGCCGAGGCGCTTGACGCCGCCGCTGCGCACCGCGGTCGGCAGACCCCAGGTATCGGTCGAGATCACGTCGCAGCCGATCTCGGCGTAGCGCCGGTGGACCGCCTGCACGTCGTCGGGAGCCTCGATCACCGCGGTCAGCCCCCACAGGTGCTCCTCCACCTCCGGACGCTGACCGGTGACGCCGATCAGCTCGGTGCCTGTCGCGCCGTCGAGGATCACGCACTTGTCGGTCGCGATCAGCCCCATCACCCGGGAGTAGCGATCCTGCGGCGCCTGCGCCGGCATTCGCTCGTGCTCGCTGGTGACCACGCCCGAGACCGCGTTGGCGGCGTTGAGGCTTTCGCTCATGCTCATCTCTCCCTATTCGCGCGACCGTTCGCCGCGAGCCGCTTCCCGCAGACGATCGGCCGCAGCTTTTCGCTTAGCCGCCGCCGTCGCCACTCTCAAAGGGCCAGGATCGGCCGGACCTTCGGGAAGGGAAGCTCACATAGCGTAGCTCGACACCGACCCCGCCCACGGCGGGTGCCAACGTCTCCCTACTCATTCGGACTGGTCACCCATATCCATCGGGAGGCCAAGATCCGCTCGTGAGGTCGCCGCGATCGTCAAGCTGGTACACCAGTTTGAACGGGGCGAGCGCAAGCCCTCGCCTGACCATTACGAGGAGGTGCTGGCAGCGGCATGAGGCTCTCGCGCGCGATGCTTGACGACGGACCCAAGGTGCTGCTCGACGCCGGCGACGGGCTCACCGTCGCCACCGTCGGGGGCAAGACTTTCGCCGATCTTCCCGAGCTGCTCGAGGCGGCCGCGGGCTCCGCCGGGGCGATCGAGCCCGGCAGCGCGGTCGCGGACGCGCCGCCACCGCTCAGCGCGGTCGGGCGGCCGGCCAAGGTGATCTGCATCGGCCTGAACTACCGCCTGCACGCCGAGGAGTCCGGCGCACCGCTCCCGAAGTACCCGATGCTGTTTCCGAAGTGGGCGACGAGCCTGACCGACCCCGGCGCGGATATCGAGCTGCCGCCGGAATCGTCGTTCGTCGATTGGGAGTCCGAGCTGACATTCGTGTTCGGCAAGCGCTGCCGCCGGGTCCCCGAGTCCGGTGCCGCCGACGTCGTGTTCGGCTACACCGTCGCCAACGACGTGTCGATGCGCGACTTCCAGCGCCACACGACGCAGTTCACGGCCGGCAAGGCGTGGGACCGCTGCACGCCGGTCGGGCCGGCGGTGGTTGCGGTGGCCGATGCCGGCGGGATCGAGCCCGACCTGCGCATCTCCGGACGCCTGAACGACGAGACCGTCCAGGACAGCCGCACCAGCGACCTGATCTTCGGGATCCCGGCGCTGGTCGCCTACATCACCACGGTGATGACGATGGAGCCGGGCGACATCGTGCTGACCGGGACGCCCTCCGGGGTCGGCATGGCAGCGGACCCGCCCCGATCGCTGCGCGACGGAGACACCTACGAGGCGTCGGTCGAGGGCCTCGGTTCGATCGCCAACGGGTTCGTCTCTCCCAGCTGACCCGGATGGGGCCGCGGATCGGCCGCGGCCCCATCCGATGTCGGTGGGGGCTATTGCTTCTGCAGCGTGGCCACGGTCACGTGCGGCCACCGCAGGCCGTTGAAGTCGAGCTGCACCAGCTGCGTGTACTGCAGCTGGTGCTTGTCGGGATGACCGGGGTTCGCGACGGTCTCGATCCAGAACGTGGCGTCGACCTCCACGGCCTTGGCGTTGCCGGTGGGCGGGTTGCCCGCCGCCTGGAGGAACGCGGTGTTGGCGGTCCCGCCGCCCTTGATCGGGTTGTGCTTGGTCGTGATCTGGAGCACCACCGTCTTCTTGATGTTCTGTCCCTGGATCGCGTCCCTGAGCACGCTGTTGGGGTTCTTGACCATCGCCTGGGTCACGCCCGGCGACTTGAAGCGGAACTGTGTCGCCTGGGCCAGGTTGAGCTCGGTGAACACCTGCTCCTCCTGATTGAACGACTGGGCGTGGCCGCCGATCGGGAACGGGAGGATGTCGTTGTCGTGGATCTGCGGCGGGCCGTTGACGACCTTGCCGGTGCCCTGGGCGAGGATCACTGTGCCGTGCGGGATCGACGCCATCCGCACGACCGTCTGGGGCTCGTTGGGGGCGCTGGTCTTCGGGACGTGCGCCCAGATCCCGGGCTCGATGTGCAGGCCGGCCCCGTTGCTCTTCTCCGAGATCTGCTGCATGTAGGTCATGCCGAACATGTTGATGTCGTGCATCAGCAGGCCACGGTTCGGGATCGGCCCGTTGATCTTGGAGAACACGAGCGTCTCGTTGGTGAGGTTCAGCTCGAGGAAGCGGTCCTGCGGGTTGTCGGGGTGATGCGGCCGCCAGATCGCGTTGAACCCGTGCCCAACCCATTTGCCCGGCAGCTGTACCAGGTTGCCGAGCGGTGGCTCCGGCGCCGCCTGGACCGCCGCGGCCGCGGCCACAGGCCCGGCCCCGTTCTCCTTGATCTCGGGGATACCTCGGAAGGCAAAGTCGGTATCCGTCTGCGCGCCTACTGTCATGTTCACTCCTCGGCAAGTCGGTTTGCTGGCGTCCGTCTGAACTGCCCGACGCACTGACGACTGCTCTTACTCTCGCCCCGCCTGTTATTCACACGCTCCAGTGTCACTGCGAGCGCAGCGGTGATGCGACACCCCGGCGGACGTAATGCCAATTGAGCCGCCTGGCGGCGACCGGTTGTGCTCCCCTATGGACCCCGCAGGCCGGGTACCTACCCGGCCACTTCACCCCCGTGAGCTGTTGTCCCCCGCCCACGGCGATCATTGCACAGCAGTTCAAGCGCTGTCAAGGACCGCGGCGGCCCATTCGCCTGTCTCTACACCGCGATCGTGGAGGCTTCGCGGGTGCCGTCAACGTGATGTCGGTCACGTTCGACGGTTAATCGGGGTCAGTCGACCGCGTCCACGTAGGGCTCGGTCGCCGACACCCCGGCCGGGTCATTGACGAACGCGCCGGCGGGGACCGGCACCGGCCCGTCGAGCAGCGGGTCAGCGGTCTGCATCATCCAGTCCTGCAGCCGCCAGTCGAGCTCCTCGCGCAGCGGTGCGGAGGTGGGGTCGTCGGCCAGGTTGCGCATCTCGCCCGGGTCCATGATCAGGTCGTAGAGCTCGAGGCGCGGACGGGGGTGGCTCCCCCACCCGGCGTCGATCAGCAGCGACTTCGACGGCGAATCATCGACGTTGGGCAGCACCGGCTCGAGGCGATCGCCAAAGTGGCGGATCAGCTTGTGGCGCTCGGTGCGGATCGCGCGCTGGGGGTCATACGCGGCGTGGTAGGTGAGCTCGGCGAACAGCTCCTCGCGCACGCCGGTGGCCTGCTTGTGCGCGAGCGGCAGCAGCGAGCGACCGTGCGTGTCGGGCGGGATCGGCGCGCCGGCCAGTTCGAGCAGCGTCGGGTACAGGTCGACGTGCGAGGTCAGAGCGTCGGTGACGTGGCCGCCGTGAAACCCGCCGGGGCCGCGGACGATCAGCATCACGCCCAGTCCACGATCGCTCAGCGTCCCCTTCGCGCCCGGGAACGGGAGGCCGTGGTCGGTGGTCAGCACCACGAGCGTGTCGTCGGCCAGCCCGGCTTCGTCGAGCCCGTGCAGCACCGCGCCCACGCCCTGATCCAGCGAACGCGCGCTGGCCTTGAACGCGGCCATGTCGTTGCGGGTGGCCGGCGTGTCGGGCAGCTGGGACGGCGGGGCGCCGTACAGCGCGTCGCGCACCGAGCTGGGCTCGAAGAACTCGCGGTGGGTCTCGAAGAACCCGATCGACAAGAAGAACGGCCGCGGCGGCCCGGTGCGCAGCAGCTGCAGCGCGGCCGGGGCGATCGAGTGGACCCGGGTGGTCCCGACGTCGACGACGTGGTCGTAGCCGAGCACGTCGAGGTTCTCCGATACGTGCTGCTCGCCGATCAGCGCCGACCAGTACCCGGCCTCGCGCAGCGGATGCACGATGTGACGGCCGTAGTCGGCCAGCCGCCAGCCGCGGTGCGCGAGCCCCGTCATCCCATTGACGTGCGCCCACTGCCCGGTGAGCAGGCAGGCGCGGCTGCCGGAGCAGCTCGGCGCCGCGCAGAACGCCTGGCGGAAAAGCAACCCCTGATCGGCTAGTCGCTGGATGTTCGGGGTAGGGATCTGGTGGCCGTAGGGCTGGACGTAGCGCCCGGTGTCGTGCGAATGCAGATAAACGATGTTCGGCGGCGGCATCTCTCGTATATCCTTCTTTTCGATCGACTTAGTTAAGTTTGGCCTAGACGCTATGAACTTCGAGCATTTGCAGGCGTATCTGGTTTGCGCTACCCCGCGTAGCGGCAGCACGCTGCTATGCGAGATGCTCCGCGAGACCGGCTATGCCGGCCAGCCGCTGGAGCACTTCGAGGTCCTCCGGCATTCAAGCTTGCCACGTCAGCCGCGCGAGTACTTCGAGGACGCGGGGTCGCCCCGCCTGCTCGGCCTGCTCGAGCCGACGGAGGCCGGCACCCCCAGCGCCGAGGCGCCGGAGCAGTGGTGGGCTCGGATCGTGGCCGAGGGCCTCAGCGACAACGGCGTCTGGGCGGGCAAGGTGATGTGGGGACACGTCGATGACTTCCTGGCGCGGGCGAGACAGCTCCCCGGGCTCGCCGGGGCCGACCTGCGCGCCGCTCTGTGGGCGCTGCTGGGCGATCCCCGGTTCGTGTTCGTGACGCGGCGTGACAAGGTCGAGCAGGCCGTGTCGCTCTGGCGCGCGGTCCAGACGCGCACCTGGCGCTCGGGCGAGGACTCCAGCGACCACTCCCCCATCTACGACTTCGAGGGCATAGACCTCCTGCTGCGCCGGCTCGAGTCAGAGGAACGCGCCTGGTCGGACTGGTTCGCCGACGTCGGCGTGCAGCCGACCCACGTCACCTACGAGCAACTCGACACGTCGCCGAGCGAGACGGTCACGCTGGTGCTCGGCGAGCTTGGGCTCCCCGATCACGGCGTCGACGTGCCGCGGCTGTCGCGACAGCGCGACGAGCTGTCGTCGATCTGGATCGACCGGTATCGCCAGGAGCTCGAACAAGGAAGGGCGGCGTGACCGCGATCGCCAGCCGCGTTTCACAGCTGCGCGCGCTCGAGGCCGAGGCGGTGTTCGTGGTGCGGGAGGTCGTCGCCGAGCTCAGCCGCCCGGTGCTCCTGTTCAGCGGCGGCAAGGACTCGATCGCGCTGCTGCGGGTTGCCGAGAAGGCGTTCCGGCCGCTGGGGCTGCCGTTCCCGGTCCTGCACGTCGACACCGGCCACAACTTCCCCGAGGTGATCGAATTCCGCGACCGCCGGCTGGCCGAGTCCGGGCACCGCTTGATCGTCGCCTCCGTGCAGGAGTCGATCGACGCGGGCCGGGTCAGGGAGGACGCTCCGGGCGCATCACGGAACCGGCTGCAGACCGTGACCCTGCTCGACGCGCTCGAGCGCCATAGCTTCGACGCCGCGTTCGGCGGCGCTCGCCGCGACGAGGAGCGCTCGCGGGCCAAGGAGCGGGTGCTGTCGTTCCGCGACGAGTTCGGACACTGGGAGCCCCGCGCCCAGCGCGCCGAGCCGTGGACGCTGTACAACGCCCGGATCCGCCGCGGCGAGCACATCCGGGTGTTCCCCCTGAGCAACTGGACCGAGCTCGACGTATGGCGCTACATCGAGGCCGAGGGGCTCGAGCTGCCGTCGATCTACTTCGCTCACCGACGCCGCGTGATCCAGCGCGACGGGATCCTGCTCGCGGAGTCCGAGTGGGTCGCGCCCCGCGCCGGCGAGCGCGTCGAGGAGACCACCGTGCGCTATCGCACCGTCGGGGACTTGACCGTCACCGGCGCGGTCCGCTCGGACGCCGGCGACATCCCCGCGGTGATGGCCGAGACCGAGGCGGCCACCGTCTCCGAGCGCGGCGAGACGCGGGCCGACGACCGGACCTCGGAGGCCGCGATGGAGGACCGCAAGCGCGAGGGGTACTTCTGAGCGCCGGGGCCGACATCCCGCGCGAGCGCGAGCTGTTGCGGCTGGCCACCGCGGGCTCGGTGGACGATGGCAAGAGCACGCTGATCGGACGCCTGCTGCTCGACACCGGGTCGCTGCTCGCCGACCACCTCGACGACGTCTCCAGCCGGCGGCGAGCCCGACCTCGCCGCGATCACCGACGGCCTGCGCGCCGAGCGCGAGCAGGGGATCACGATCGACGTCGCCTACCGGTTCTTCTCCACCGAGCGGCGCTCGTTCATCCTCGCCGACACGCCCGGCCACGAGCGCTACACGCGCAACATGTTCACCGGCGCCTCGACGGCGGACGTCGCCGTGGTGCTGGTCGATGCCCGGGCCGGCGTGGTCACGCAGACCCGGCGCCACGCCCACATCGCTGCGCTGCTCGGGGTCCCGCACATGGTCGTGTGCGTCAACAAGATGGACCTGGTCGACTGGGACTGGGAGCGCTTCGTCGAGACCGAGGAGCAGGTGCGCGAGCTGGCCCGGCGGCTCGAGATCCCCGACCTGCTGGTGATCCCGATCAGCGCGTTGCGCGGCGACAACGTGGCGTTCACGTCCACCAACGCTCCCTACTACCAGGGCCCATCGCTGCTCGAGTACCTCGAGCGCGTCGACGTGCAGGCCGATCGCGACCTCACCCGGCTGCGGTTACCGATCCAGTGGGTGGGCCGACCCCAGGACGGAGGCGAGCGGCTGTACGCCGGCAGGATGGTCTCGGGCACGCTCGCCGCCGGAGATCCGGTGACCGTGCTGCCGGCCGGCGTGACCACGACCGTCACGTCGATCGACACGCTGGACTCCGACGAACGGGAGGCGGTCCCGCCGATGTCGGTGATGCTGACGCTCGCCGATCGGCTCGACCTCGGGCGAGGCGACATGCTCGTCTCCGAGGACGATCGACCGGCGGTGGCACGCCAGCTGGAGAGCACGATCTGCTGGATGAGCGACGAGCCGCTGCACCCGGGTCGCCGCTATGCGCTCAAGCACACCACCCGCACGGTGCGCGCGACGGTTCAGTCGATCGACGAGCGGACCGATCCGCAGACGCTCGAGCGTCAGGCGGAGCCGACGGCGCTGGCGCTCAACGACATCGGCCTGGTCACGCTGCGCACCAGCTCGGCCGTGGCCGCCGATCCGTACACGCTCGATCGCGTCACCGGCGCATTCATCCTGATCGACGAGGACAGCAACGACACCGTCGGCGCCGGCGTAATCCGCAGGGCGCGGGTCATCCAGGCGGGGCGCGAGGACCGACGCGACGTCACCTGGCATGCCTCGATGCTCGACCGCGACGAGCGCTGGGCGTCGATCGACCAGCGCGGCGCCACGGTCCTGCTCACGGGCCTGCCGGCGTCGGGCAAGTCGACGATCGCGGTGGCGCTCGAGCGCCGCCTGGTCGACTCCGGCCAGTCCGCGTACCTGCTCGACGGCGACAACATCCGCCACGGCCTGTCCGACGATCTCGGCTTCTCCCCCGGGGACCGCGCCGAGCACATCCGCCGGGTCGGCCAGGTGGCGCGCCTGATGGCCGACTCCGGGACGGTCGCGCTGGTGTCGCTGATCTCGCCGATCGCGGCCGAGCGCGAACACCTGCGCAAGGCTCACGCCGAGGCCGGGCTGCCGTTCGTGGAGGTGTTCGTCGACACCCCCGTCCAGGAGTGCGAGCGGCGCGACCCCAAGGGTCTCTACGCGCGCGCTCGGGCTGGCGAGATCAAGGGCTTCACCGGGGTCGACGCGCCGTACGAACCGCCGGAGGCCCCCGAGCTGCACGTCCAGACCTCCGAGACGACAGTCGACAAGGCCGTCACCCAGATCGTCCAGATACTCCGATCCAGGCCACAGCTCTTAGCGAAGGGGGCAACGATGAGGATCTCTGCCAAGGCTGACTACGCCGTGCGCGCCGCGATCGAGCTCGCCGCCGCGCCGGACGACAAGCCCGTCCCGGCCGAGCGGATCGCCACCGCACAGGAGATCCCGTTGAACTTCCTCGAGAACATCCTCGGCGAGCTGCGAACCGCGGGAATCGTACGCAGCCAGCGCGGCGCCGAGGGCGGCTTCCGGCTGGCCAAGGGCGCTGATCAGCTGACGATCGCCGACATCATCCGCGCCGTCGAAGGCCCGCTCGCGACCGTCCGTGGCGGCAAGCCCGAGGACGCCGAGTACCCCGGACCCGCCACCGCGCTGCCTCGCGTCTGGATCGCCGTCCGTAAGAACCTGCGCAGCGTCGTCGAGCACGTCACCGTGGCGGACGTGGCCAGCTCTCACCTCCCCGACGAGATCGACGTACTCGCGCAGGAGCCCGAGGCCTGGGTAACGCGCTGACGCCGTGGTCAGGCGGCGATCACGGCCACGCCGACCCGCCCGCCGTCGACGTCGATCACGGTCCCGTGCACGAACCGGGCCTCGTCGCCGGCGAGGTACACCGCCGCGTGCGCGACCGCGTCCGGGGTGCCGACCGAGCCCGCGGGCGTGCCGTGCATCATCGACGCTCCCGGACCGGGGTCGGTGGGGTCGGGTGACGACCACGCCCGGCGAGATCGCGTTCACCCGGACCCCGGACGGCCCGAACTCGGCCGCCCACGCTCGGGTCAGGGTCTCGATCGCGCCCTTGGTCGAGCTGTACAGCGAGCCCACCGGGATTCCGAGCCGCGCGATCCACGAGCCGAGGTTGATGATCGCGCCGTCGCCGCGCGCCGCCATCGCCGGAGCGAGCGCCGCCGTCAGGAAGTACGGGGCCTTGACGTTGAGCGCGTAGACCTCGTCGAACGTGGCCTCGTCGGTCGCCGCGGTGATCGAGCCGGGATAGATTCCGGCCGCGTTGACGAGCACGTCGACGCGCCCGCCGAGGACGTCGGTGGCCCGTTCGGCGAGCGCGACCGAGGCCGCCCGTGAGCCGTCGAGCGTCGCGGCGACGAACTCCGCGCGCCCACCCGCGGCGGCGATCTCGGCGGCCACCGCCTCGCCTCGCTCACGGTCGCGTCCGGTGGCGGCGACGTGGGCGCCCTCCGCCGCGAACGCGACGGCGATCGCCCGTCCGATGTTGCTGGTCGCCCCCGTGACGAGGGCCGTCTTGCCGGCAAGCCGGTTTCCCATGGTGGTCCTTTCGAGCTGATCGGTGTCCGGACGCACGGTTGGACCGTGCGGTCCAGAAACCGTAACAGATCATTGGACTGACCGGTCCAAACTCAGCTACGCTTGGGATCATGTCCACGCCCGCGAAGCTCACGCCCAAGGGCGCCGCCACTCGCGAGCGGATCGTCGAGGCCGCAGCCGACCTGGTGCTCGCCCGCGGCGTCGGAGGCACCAGCCTCGACGACATCCGGGCGGGGACCGCGACCAGTAAGAGCCAGCTGTTCCACTACTTCCCTCGCGGCAAGAGCGAGCTGGTCGGCGCGATCGCCGACTTCCAGAGCGAGCGCGTGCTCGACGCCCAGCGTCCATTCCTGCACTCGCTCGACACCTGGGAGGCGTGGGAAGGGTGGCGCGACGCCGTACTCGCCCACTACTGCTCCCAACCGCACTGGGGCTGCCCGATCGGCTCGCTGGTCGGCGAGCTGGCGGGCCGCGACCCGGTGCTGGCCGCGCAGGTGGCGGCCCACATGGACCGCTGGCGCGAGTACCTGGCCGACGGGCTGGAGCGGATGCGAGCCGTCGGGCTGCTGCGCGCCGACGCCGATCCGCAGGCGCTGGCGCTGTCCACGTTCGCGGCCTTGCAGGGCGGGCTGCTGCTGGCTCAGACGATGGAGTCCTGCGCGCCGCTGCGCGCGGCGCTCGACGGCGCGCTGGCGGCGCTGCGCTACGCGGCCGCGGGAGCGGGCGGCTGAGCCGCCGCGGGCCGGTGCGTCGGCGCGCGGGCGCGCCTGTCATATTGGCGGGGTGGAGTTTGCGGACGTCCTTCGCCGGAGGCGGATGGTCAGAACGTACGACGAGCGGCGGCGGGTCCCCGACGAGGTCGTGGAACGGATCGTCCGCCAGGGGTTGCGTGCCCCCTCCGCCGGCTTCTCCCAGGGGTGGGGCTTCCTCGTGCTCGACACGCCGGAGGACATCGGCCGGTTCCGCGATGCGGTGACACCGGCCGTGGACGCCGACCGGTGGTTCGCCGCCCAGGTCCGGGCGCCGCTGGTGATCGTCCCCCACGCGAACAAGGACGCCTACCTGGACAACTACGCGCAGGCGCACAAGGGCGCCCGCGACCGCACCGACGACTGGTGGCCGGCGCCCTACTGGGACATCGATGCCGGCTTTGCTTCGTTGCTGATGCTGCTCAGCGCCGTCGACGAGGGGCTCGGCGCGTGCTTCTTCGGGATCCCCAAGGACCGCATCGACCCCTACCGGGAGGCGTTCGGCGTGCCCGAGCAGCTACGGCCGATCGGCGCAATCTCGATCGGCTATCCCGACGAGCCGCCCTCCGACTTCAGCGGATCGCGCAAGTCGGTGGATGAGGTGGTCCGGCGGGGTCGCTGGTCCAGTTCCGGCTGATAAAAGAGACTCATGCGGTCGGTCGTCGTCCGCCACGAGTCGCCTGACCTGGGGCGCTACGAGCGCGTCGAGCGCGCCGCGCACCCCGCGCTTGCGGGCGTCGTCAACCGTTACTGCGGCTACTCGCACGAGGGGACCGGGCACGCGAGCCGGCGCGAGGTCGCCCAGGACCAGGTGACGATCATCCTGGGCTTCGGGCCGACGCTGCGAGTGGCCGGACCCGGCCATCCCGAGTCGATCGAGCATTCGTTCGTCGCAGGCCTGCACCCGTCGTACGCGGTCACGACCGAGCACGGGAGCCTGCGCGGCGTTCAGATCGACCTGACCCCGCTCGGCGCGCACATGTTGTTCGGGCTCGCTATGCACGAGCTCTCGGCCCACCTCGTGGTGGCGCTCGACGCGGTGCTGGGCCGCGCGGCCGACGAGCTGGTGGCGCGGCTGGTGGACGCCCCGGAGTGGGACGCCCGGTTCGAGCTGCTCGACGCCTATATCGCCCGCCGGATCGAGGCTGCGCGGCTCCCCTCGCCGGAGGTCGCTTGGGCCTGCCGGCGCCTGCACGAGACCGGCGGGCGCCTGGAGGTCGGCGCGCTCGCCGCCGAGCTTGGGTGTAGTAACCGCCACCTGGTGGCCCGGTTTCGCGAGCAGGTTGGGACGCCGCCCAAGACGCTGGCCTCGCTGATCCGCTTCCGACGAGCGGTGGACCGCCTCGGCCACGACGACGGCAGCCGCTTCGCCGAGATCGCGGCCGACTGCGGCTACTACGACCAGGCCCACCTCAACCGCGAGTTTCGCCGCCTCGCCGGGACGCCCCGGGAGCGTTTGTGGCCAGCCGGCTGCCCGACGGGCTGGGCTTGCGCGCCGAAAGGTCAGATTCGTCCAAGACGCCGGGCGACCGCCCGCGTACGGTCGTCGCATGACCAGAGACATCTACGCATCCATGCGCTACCGGGACGCACCCGCGGCGATCGACTGGCTCGAGCGCGCGTTCGGGTTCGAGCGCCAGGTCGTCCACGACGGCCCCGACGGCACCGTCGCCCACGCCGAGCTCCGCTACGGAGACGGACTCGTGATGCTCGGCTCGTGGCGGGGCGACGACGACCACCGCCGTCCCGGACAGGGGTGGGCGTACGTGGTCGTCGAGGACCTCGAGGTGCATCACCGCCATGCGACGGAGGCCGGCGCCGAGATCGCCGCCCCACCGCAGTACCCGGAGTACGGCTCGTTCTACAGCGCCTTCGATCCCGAGGGCAACCTGTGGAGCTTCGGAACCTACGCTCCGGCGGCCGACTGACAGCGGCGTCGGCGGGTCAGCTCGCCTCCGCGGCGCGCCCGACCCAGCCCTTGCGGCGGAAGAACAGCATCAGCCCAGCGACCGTGGCCAGCATGCTCCCCACCCCGACCACCCAGAAGACCCAGGCGGTGTCGATCAAGTGGCTGATCATGTAGGTGAAATTCTGGCCGAAGAACCCGGTGATGAAGCTGAGCGGTAGGAAGATCGTCGCGATTATCGTCAGCTGCTTCGTCACCTCGTTCTGGCGGTTGGAGATCGTCGACAGGTACAGGTCGGTGGCGCCCGACATCAGGTCGCGGTAGGAATCGATCAGGTCGCTGATCCGGATCAGGTGGTCGTAGACGTCGCGGAAATAATCGCGCTCGTCCAACTGCAGGCCGGGTAGCTCGTCGAGCTGGTCGATCGAGCGAGCGAACAGGTCGCGCTGCGGGGTGATGACCTTGCGCATCCCCACCAGCTGGCGCTTGAGCGCGAACAGCCGGGCCAGCTGCTCCTCAGTCGGCCTGGTCAAGATCGCGTCCTCGAGGCTGTCGACCTGGTCATCGATCGCCGACAGGACAGGGAAGAAGCTGTCGGTGAGCGCGTCGAGCACGCGGTAGATCAGGAATTGCTCGCTGTGCAGCCGCTGGCCGTCCAGCTCCTCACGCTGCTTCTCGAGCTCCGGCAGCGGGCCGCGGTGGACCGTGATCAGGTAGTGGCCCGAGATGAACATGTGCACCTCGGACAGAGGATCTGTGCTCCCGGGCTTGGCCTCGCCGGCGCCGTAGAACACCAGGAATGCGTAGTCGCCGTAGTTGTCGAGCTTCGGGCGCTGGCCGAAGTCGGTGATGTCGCGCATAGCCAGCGGGTGAAACCCAAACAGGTCGTCGAGCGTGTTGACCTGATCCTCGGTGGGCCCAGTCAGATCGAGCCAGAAGAACTCGTCGCGCTCGAGGTGACCGCGGATCTGGTCGCGATCGATTTCGGTGAAGCACGGCACCGTGAACTGATAGTGCTCGTCCGCGCTGTCGGGGGCTACGGACCTGGCCTTGCCGACTGACATCTCGGTCTCCTTGTTGAGTGGGGCGGGAGAAATTGTCCCCCGCTCCGGAGGGCTCCCAGGGGTAGGCTTTGGCTCCATGCGGGTCGTCATCGCCGGAGGCCACGGGAAGATCGCGCTGCTGCTGACGCCGCGCCTGAAGGCGCGCGGCGATGAGGTCGTCAGCCTGATCCGTAACCCCGACCACGCGGATGACGTTCGCGCCGCCGGGGGTGAGCCGGTCGTGTGTGATCTCGAGGACGCTACTCCCGAGCAGATCGCCGCCGGCATCGGCAGCGCCGACCAGGTCGTGTTCGCCGCCGGGGCCGGTCCGGGCAGCGGCAACGCCCGCAAGCTGACGATGGACCGCGACGGGGCGATCAAGACCGTCGAGGCAGCGACCACGCTCGGCGCCGAGCGGTTCTTGATCGTCAGCTCGATCGGCGCCGAGTCACCGCCTGACGACGACGACAGCTTCAGCGTCTACCTGCGCGCCAAGGCCGAGGCCGACGCAGCGGTGATGGCCAGCGACCGACAGTGGACGGTCCTGCGCCCCGGCGCGCTGACCGACGACCGCGGCACCGGCCGGGTACGACTGTCCGAGGAGCCGTTCCGCGGACGCGTCCCGCGCGACGATGTGGCCGGTTGCATCGCCGCGCTGCTGGCGGCGCCGGTGGCGGTCGGCAAGGTGCTCTACGTCAACGGCGGAGACCAGTCGATCGAGCAGGCGCTGCGCGAGCTCTCCTGAAAGACTCCGCCCGTGGACCTATGCCTGATGATCGAGGGCCAGAATGGAGTCACCTGGCCGCAGTGGGAGGCGCTCGGCCGCGCCTGCGAGGAGCACGGGATCCCGGAGCTGTTTCGCTCCGATCACTACCTGAACCTGGGCGGGATCGCCGACCGCGGATCGCTCGACGCCTGGGGCACGCTGTGCGGGCTGGCGGCGGCGACCTCGACCGTGCGGCTGGGGACGATGGTCTCCCCCGCGACCTTCAGGCACCCGTCGCTGGTGGCGAAGCTGGTCACCACCGCCGACCACATCTCCGGCGGGCGCGTCGACCTCGGGCTCGGCGCGGGCTGGCACGAGCGCGAGCACGAGGCGTACGGGTTCCCGTTCGCGTCCACGCGCGAGCGGATGGATGTGCTCGAAGAGCAGTTGCAGGTGGTGCTCGGCAACTGGGGCGATGAGACGTTCAGCTTCTCGGGCGAGCACTACACGCTGCGCGAGCTCGAGGCCCAGCCCAAGCCGATCCAGCGGCCGCACCCCCCGCTGATCATCGGCGGCAGCGGCGGCCGGCGCAGCGCCGAGCTTGCCGCGCGCTTCGGCGACGAGTACAACACGCCGTTCGCGGCCGGCGACGAGCTGCGCCAGCGCCGCCAGCGGGTGGTGGAGGCCTGCGAGCAGGCGGGCCGCGAGATGCTGTCGTTCTCGCTGATGACCGGGATCGTGCTCGGCACCGACGCGGCGGATCTGCGTGACCGCGCGCGCAGGCTGAGCGAGCGCCACCCCGACTTCGGCGGGCTGTCGGACGCGCCACCGGCGTGGATCGTCGGCACGGTCGACCAGGCGACGGAGCAGCTGCTGGAGCTCCGCGAGGCGGGCGTCGACCGGGTGATGTGCCAGCACTTGCTCCACGACGATCTGGACGTGATCGCGCTGCTGGGCGAGGAGCTCGCGCCAAAGGTGCGCTAGGGGGTTCGTATGAAGGCGTTCATCACAGGCGGCACCGGGTTCATCGGCGGGCACGTGGCCCGCAAGCTCCGGGAGCGCGGCGACGACGTCGCGGCGCTGGTGCGGTCGCCGGCGAAGGCCGACGCGCTGCGCGAGCTCGGTTGTGAGCTGGTCGAGGGCGATCTCTCCCAGCCCGATGCGATCGAGCGTGGCAGCGCGGGCGCCGACGCCGTGTTCCACGTCGGCGCCGTCTACAAGGTTGGGATCCCGGAGTCCGAGCGCGCCGCCATGTATGACGCCAACGTGCGCGGCACCGAGCGCGTGCTCGACGCCGCGAGCCGAGCCGGCGTCGCACGCATCGTGTACGTATCGACCGGCAACGTGTACGGCAATACCGGCGGCCGAGCCGTCGACGAGGGCTACGAGCGGCCCCTGCCGCCCGACTTCCTGTCCTATTACGACGAGACCAAGTACCTGGCTCACGGGGTCGCGCTGGAACGGATCGCCATGGGGGCGCCGGTCGTGATCGCGATGCCGAGCGCCGTCTACGGTCCCGGCGATCCCTCCGAGATCGGCAACCTGATCGACCAGGTCCGAACCGGCAAGCTGAAGCTGCGGATGTTCCCGAACGCCGGCTTTGACTTCGTGTACGTGGAGGATCTCGCCGACGGGATCATCGCCGTCCACGACCGGGGGCGGATCGGCGAGTCCTACAACCTCTCTGGCGACCGCGGCACGCTCGGCGACCTGATCGACAAGACGGCGGAGCTGGCCGGCCGCAAACCGCCACGAGCCGTGCTGCCGACAGCGATGATGAAGCTCGCGATCCCGGTCGGGCCGGTGGTCGGCAAGCTGATGGGGTTTCCTCCGAACCTCCGCGAGCTGATCCGGACCTCCGACGGAGTCACCGTGTGGATGTCCGCTGGCAAGGCGCGCAGCGAGCTGGGGTTCGTGCCGCGAACGCTCGACGCCGGGCTGCGAGAGACGTTTGAACGGAGTTAGCTCGCCCGCCGGCGCGACTGGGTCTCGCAGCGCCCGCAGATGCAGTGCCGACCGTGAACCGGGTTGAAGTCGATCCCGGGTGCCGCCTGAGGCTCGGCCGCTCCCTTCGCCGCGCGGGCCGCGGCAGCCTCCGAGCGGCGCGAACGCCGTGACACTTGAATGACGCGAAGGAACTTGGACACGATCAGCCTCGGATCACTACGTTAGCCACCTATTCGGCGGGACCCGGGTGGTCCTTAGAGAGTTCTTAGAGCGACAGGAGGAAGCGATGGACGAGAACCGGACAAAAGAGCAGATCCACAGCCACGCCGACGCGGTCCAGCGCGGCGACTTCGATGCGGTGATCGCCGACTTCACCGAGGAGCTTCGGGCGCAGGCGCCGCAGCTCACGCAGACGCTTCCGCAGCCGGTGACCGCCGCCAGCGTCGTCAACATCGACTTCGGCGACGAGGAGTGCGTGGCCCTGATCCACTACGCGGGGAACGTCAAGGGGATCACGGTCCGCTCGCACTGGCGCGAGGTCGACGGGCGTCCGCTGATCTTCGACGCCGAGCCCGTCGAATAGACAGACGGGTTCAGCGGGGCGCCGCGGCGGTCAGGCCAGCTGCGGGCGGTGCTCCGCCCACGGCCGAGCGCTCTCGATCTGAGCGGCGAGTGAGTACAGCGTGTGCTCGGAGCCAGGGCGCCCGACCAGCTGCACGCTCAGCGGCAGCCCGTCGGCGCCGAACCCGGCCGGGATCGAGATCGCCGGCTGGCCGGTGAGGTTGTAGACGGCGGTGAACGGCGTGAACCGCGCCGGCGCGGTCGATCGCTGCCGGCGCCGACTGCCCATAGCCGCCCTCGGCCCTGATCGCGGTGGTGGCCAGGCCCGGGGTCATCAGCACGTCGACCGTGCTCCACAGCCCGAGCATCCGGGCCGTCGTCTGCTTGCGCTTGGCGAGGAGCGCGTCGCGGCGACGCGGTGGCACCAGGCGGCGCCCGGCCGCGGCCATCTGCTTGGTCAGCGACTCCATCCGGCTCGGGTCCGGGAGCGTCAGCGAGTCCTCGTAGATCCCGCGGAACCAGAGCTGGGCGAACTCGAGCTGGATCATTCCCAGCGGCGGGTCGCGCTCGAGCACGTCGTGCCCGAGCTCGGACAGCAACGAGCCGGTCCGCTCGTACGCCCCGCGCTGGTCGGCCGAGACCCTGACGACCGTGCCCGGCGGGATCTTGCGCGAGATCGCGATTCGCAGCCGCCCCGGCTCGGTCGCCGCCGCGTCCGTGTAGCGGCCCTCGAACGGAGGCGCCGCGTAGTTGTCGCCGGGAGCCGGGCCGTGCATCACGTCGAGCATCAGCGCGCTGTCGGCCACGGTTCGCGCCAGCGAACCCAGCGTCGACATCCCGAGCCAGCCGTCGGCCGACGGCATCGTCGAGACCCGTCCGCGCGTCGGCTTCATCCCGACGAACCCGCAGGCCGCCGGCGGGAATCCGGATCGAGCCCCCGCCGTCGGACCCGGTCGCGACCGGGACCATCCCCGCGGCCACGGCGGCGGCCGATCCGCCCGAGGAGCCGCCGGGCGTGCGGTTGCGGTCCCACGGGTTGCGGGTGATCCCGTTGGCGTCGGTCGCGGTCCACGGGAAGATCATCAGCTCGGGGACGTTGGTGATCCCGATCGGGATCGCGCCGGCGGCCCGCAGCCGTCGGACCGCCTCGGCGTCGGCGGTCTCCGGCGGCCCCTGCGAGCGCGACCCGCGCGTGCACACCTGCCCGGCCACCGGCGTGTCGTCCTTGATCGCGATCGGCACTCCGGCGAGTGGCCCGTCGGCCTCGGCGGCGTCGGCCGCCGCCAGCGCCTGCTCGGGCATCGTCGTCCGGAACGCGTTGAGCAGCGGGTTCAGCGCCTCGATCCGCCGCAGGCACAGCTCGACGAGCTCGCGCGGCTTGGCCTCCCGCGAGCGGACCAGCTCGGCGAGCGCTCCCGGCCCCGCGAAGGCAAGGTCCTGGTCGGCGGTCGCGGTCATCGGCGGAAACCCTCTCAGTTTGCGAGCGCGAGCAGCAGCTCGCGGATCGCCCCCGGGTAGCGGTAGGTGATCCCGCCGTGCTTGCCCTCGAACAGCTCGAGCGAGTATGAGACCCCGAGCTTGTCGAGCTGCTGCGCGAACGCCTGCGCGCCGAGGTCGAGGAACCACTCGTCGCTCTTGCCGGCGTCGAGGTAGATACGCCGCATGCTCTTGAGCTCGTCGCCGTGCCCCGGCGCCATCCGCACCGGGTCGAGCTCGAGCCACCGGCTCCACACGTCGTCGATCAGCCGGCCGGTCGAGATCTCGAACGGGAGCAGCGCCTCGCCGGGCCGGTTGGGGTCGGGCGTATACGCGCACGCGTACCCGTACACCTCGAACGGCTTGCCGAACTTGCTCCAGTCGAAGTGGTCGGTCTCGGCCAGGCGCTCGTAGAACACCTCGTACGAGCCGTCGAACCCGTCGCGCAGCTCGCGCGCGACCGTCGGGAAGTCGCGCTGGTAGCAGCACTCGAACAGCGCGTCGCCCGCGTGCGACGCCAGCGCCCCGAACACGTCCGGGCGCATCATCGGCACGACCATCGCGCCGTAGCCGCCCGACGACTTGCCGGTCAGGCCGCGCCGGTCGCGGTCGGCGTGCGTCGGGTAGCGCTCGTCGACGAACGCGACGACCTCGTCGCACAGGTAATCCATGTAGCGGCCCGTGCTCGACGAGTTCAAGAACTGCGAGCCGCCGCGGGAGGTCCACACGTCGACGAACACGACCACCGCGTCCGGGCAGTCGCCCTCCGCGAACATCGCGTCGAGGCGCTCGATCATCGTCGGCTCGAACGCGGTCCGCGCCACCCACATGTCGACCTGCCCGGAGAATCCCTGGATCACGTAGACCGACGGCACCGGGCCACTGGCGCTGCCGCTGGCCACACCCGGCGACCGGTACACGTACAGAGGGCGTTTGTTCGAGTCGCCGAGAGGGTTCGACGCGAGCAGCTCGGACTCGACCGTGAGCACGTCGAGCGCGCCCGCGAGCGGCCGCTCCCAGGGGGCGCCGGCGGGTCCGTCGAGTTCGCGTAGAGCCACGGCGCGGACCGTAGCGGACGCACGCTGCAAACCCCTAGCCGCGGGATTTTGCGTCGATCGTCTTGTGCGACACTAGGCTGGGTAGCACCCCATACGCCATGACTGATCAGGTTCAGACACATTCGTCAAACGGCGCTGCCGCGGACGTCGATTCGTCCAACGGAGACGGCGCCGACATCGATGTAGCCGAGACCAGCGAATGGCTCGAGGCGCTCGACGCTGTCGTCGCCCACGACGGACTCGATCGCGCCCGCCACCTGCTCACCCGCGTCGTCGAGCGCGCCCAGCACTCCGGCACCGGGCCGATCGCCAGCCTCAACACGCCGTACGTCAACACGATCGCGCCCGAGCGCGAGGCGCAGCTCCCGGGCGATCCCGCTCTCGAGCGCCGGCTGCGCTCGATCGTGCGCTGGAACGCGATGGCGATGGTCGTGCGCGCCAACAAGGACAACTCCGACCTCGGCGGCCACATCGCCACGTACGGGTCGCTGGCGACGCTGATGGAGGTCGGCTTCAACCACTTCTGGCACGCGCCCGGCGACGGAGCACGGGGGCGACCTCGTGTACTTCCAGGGCCACTCGTCCCCGGGCAACTACGCGCGCTCGTTCCTCGAGGGCCGGCTCACCGCCGAGCAGCTCGACGGCTTCCGGCAGGAGGTCTCGACCGACGGCCTGTCCTCGTACCCGCACCCGTGGCTGATGCCCGACTTCTGGCAGTTCCCCACGGTGTCGCTGGGCATCGGCGCGATCACCTCGATCTACCAGGCGCGGTTCATGAAGTACCTCCAGGCCCGCGGCCTGGCCCAGACCGACGGCCGCAAGGTGTGGGCGTTCCTCGGCGACGGCGAGATGGACGAGCCCGAGTCGATGGGCGCGACCGCGCTGGCCGGCCGCGAGCATCTCGACAACCTGATCTGGGTCGTCAACTGCAACCTCCAGCGGCTCGACGGGCCGGTGCGCGGTAACGGCAAGATCATCCAGGAGCTCGAGTCCGACTTCCGCGGCGCCGGCTGGAACGTGATCAAGGTGATCTGGGGCTCGCGCTGGGACCCGCTGCTGGCCGCCGACACCGACGGCCGCCTGGTCAAGGTGATGGAGGAGTGCGTCGACGGCGAGTACCAGACGTTCAAGTCGCGCGACGGCGCATACGTGCGCGAGCACTTCTTCGGCCGCGACCCGGTGCTGCTCGAGCGCGTCGAGCACATGTCCGACGAGGAGATCTGGCTGCTCAACCGCGGCGGGCTCGACCAGCAGAAGGTCTACGCCGCCTACCACGAGGCCGCCCGGCACACCGGTCAGCCGACCGTGATCCTGGCCAAGACGATCAAGGGCTACGGGATGGGCGTCTCCGGCGAGGGCCAGATGATCACCCACCAGGCCAAGAAGATGACCGAGGACGCGCTGCTCACGTTCCGCGACCGCTTCGAGCTGCCGCTGACCGACGAGCAGGTCCGCGCCGCCGAGTACTACAAGCCGCCCGACGACTCGCCCGAGATGCAGTACCTGCGCGAGCGCCGCGAGGAGCTGGGCGGGAGCCTGCCGAACAGGCGCCGGCGCGCCGAGCCGCTGCACGTCCCCGAGGTCGACATCTTCAAGGGCCAGCTCGAGGGCACCGGCGACCGCGAAGTCTCAACGACGATGGCCTTTGTCCGGGTTCTCGCCGCGCTGCTGCGCGACAAGCAGCTCGGCAAGCACATCGTCCCGATCATCCCCGACGAGTCGCGCACGTTCGGGATGGAGGGGCTGTTCCGCCAGATCGGGATCTACTCGCCCGTCGGCCAGCTCTACCAGCCTCAGGACTCAGAGCAGCTGATGTTCTACAAGGAGGACCAGCACGGACAGATCCTCGAGGAGGGGATCACCGAGGCCGGGTCGATCTCGTCGTTCATCGCCGCCGGCACCTCCTACAGCGCCCACGACGTGCAGATGGTGCCGTTCTACATCTACTACTCGATGTTCGGCTACCAGCGGGTCGGCGACCTGATCTGGGCCGCGGGCGACACCCGCACGCGCGGGTTCATGCTGGGCGGCACCGCCGGCCGCACCACGCTCAACGGCGAGGGTCTCCAGCACGACGACGGCCACAGCCACGTGCTGTTCTCGGTCGTCCCGAACTGCCGCGCCTACGACCCGACGTTCGGCTTCGAGCTGGCGGTGATCATCCAGGACGGGTTGCAGCGGATGCTGGTCGAGCAGGAGGACGTCTTCTACTACCTGACGTTGATGAACGAGAACTACCGCCACCCGGCGATGCCGGAGGGGTCTCGCGAGGGGATCCTGCGTGGGATGTACCTGCTGTGGGAGAGCGGTCCGTCGGACGGCCCGCGCGTCCAGCTGCTGGGCTCGGGGACGATCCTGCGGGAGGCGATGAGCGCGGCCGAGCTGCTCGAGTCCGACTGGGGCGTCGGCGCCGACGTGTGGAGCGTCACCTCGTTCACCGAGCTCCGCCGCGACGGGATCGAGGTCGAGCGCTGGAACATGCTGCACCCGCTCGAGGAGCAGCGCCGCGCGTACGTGAGCGAGGCCCTGAGCCGCCGGGGCGGTCCGGTGATCGCGTCGACCGACTACATGCGCGGGTTCGCCGACCAGATCCGCCAGTGGGTGCCGGGTGGCTATCGCGTGCTCGGGACCGACGGATTCGGGCGCAGCGACACCCGCGAGGCGCTGCGGCGCTTCTTCGAGGTCGACCGTCACTACGTCGTGGTGGCGGCGCTCAAGGAGCTCGCCGACCGGGGCGAGATCGAGCCCAAGCGCGTGCAGGAGGCGATCGAGCGCTACGGGCTCGACACCGAGGCGCCGATGCCGACCAAGGTATGAGCGCCACGGACGTCGTCTCGGTCGAAGTCCCGGACATCGGTGACTTCGACGACGTACCGGTGATCGAGATCCTCGTCTCGGCGGGCGACGCGGTGCAGACCGACGACCCGCTGCTCACGCTCGAGTCCGACAAGGCGACGATGGACGTGCCGGCGCCGTTCCCCGGGACGATCACGGAGATCAGCGTCAAGGTCGGCGACCGGGTCTCGCAGGGCAAGCTGCTGCTGAAGATGGAGCCGGCCGAGGGGTCTTCGTCGCAGGACACCTCGCAGAAGGCCTCGGCGGCGGCGTCCAACGGCGCGCCCAGCGAGGCCTCCGCGCCCGATGCGGTCCAGTCGGCGGTGGATGCCGAGCCGCCCCCTTCGGCGCCCGAGCCCACCCCGGTCTCCGAGCCGTCCCCGGAGTCCTCGGATGGCGCGGTCTACGCCAGCCCGTCGGTCAGACGGCTCGCGCGCGAGCGCGGGATCGATCTGCACCAGGTGAAGGGCAGCGGCCGCAAGGGGCGGATCACGCGCGACGACGTCGAGTCATTCGCTTCTAAGGGGCCGGCTACGCCTTCGGCGGCCGGCCCTGGGTTGGGTTTGGATCTGGCCCCCTGGCCGTCGCTGAACTTCGAGAAGTTCGGCCCCGTGGAGCGGGTCCAGCGCTCTCGGATCCAGCGGATCTCCGCTCCCAACCTGGCCCGCAACTGGGTGACGATCCCGCACGTCACCCACAACGACGAGGCCGACATCACCGAGCTCGAGGCCTGGCGCAAGCAACTCAACGACGAGCACGCGCGCGACGGCGTCAAGGTCACGATGGTCTCGTTCCTGGTGGTCGCGTCCGTGGCCGCGCTGAAGGAGTTCCCGACCTTCAACTCCTCGCTCGACGGCGGCGACCTGATCCTCAAGCGCTACTACAACATCGGGTTCGCCGCCGACACCCCGGGCGGCCTCGTCGTGCCGGTGATCAAGGACGCCGACCAGAAGGGCCTGCTCGACATCGCCCGCGAGCTCACCGAGCTGTCGGGCAAGGCGCGCGAGGGCAAGCTCGGCCCCGCCGACATGCAGGGCAGCTCGTTCACGATCTCGAGCCTCGGCGGGATCGGCGGCACCAGCTTCACCCCGATCGTCAACGCTCCCGAGGTCGCGATCCTCGGCGCCACCCGCGCCGCGATGAAGCCGGTATGGAACGGCGCCGAGTTCGAGCCGCGGCTGATGCTGCCGCTGTCGCTGTCCTACGACCATCGGGTGATCGACGGCGCCGCCGCCGCCCGCTTCGTGGTCTACCTGGTCGGGGTGCTCTCGGACCTGCGGCGGGCGCTGCTGTGAGCGACGTCAGCGAGGTACGCGTCCCCGACATCGGGGATTTCACCGACGTCCCGGTGATCGAGATCCACGTCGCCGCCGGAGACGAGGTCTCGGCCGAGGATCCGCTGGTCACGCTCGAGTCCGACAAGGCGACGATGGACGTGCCCGCGCCCGCCGCCGGCAAGATCGCCCAGCTGAGCGTCAAGGTCGGCGACCGGGTGTCGGAGGGCAGCGTGCTGCTGACGCTCGAGGGCAGCGAGGATGGCGCTGCCGCTGACTCCGCCTCCGACGAAAGCAGATGCACCGGAAACCAGGGCATCGACCAATGGCTCGCCTCCGTCGGCCGAGAGCGACGGCGGCCGCGACGCGCAGGTCGTGGTGATCGGCTCGGGCCCGGGCGGCTACAGCGCCGCCTTCCGCGCCGCCGACCTCGGGCTAAAGACGATCATGATCGAGCGCTACGAGTCGCTCGGCGGAGTGTGCCTGAACGTCGGCTGCATCCCGTCCAAGGCGCTGCTGCACGCCGCCCGCGTCGTCGCCGAGGCCGAGGAGATGAGCGCCCACGGGATCCAGTTCGGCGAGCCGAAGATCGACCTGGACGCGCTGCGGACCTGGAAGGAGTCGGTCGTCGGCAAGCTCACCGGCGGCCTGGTCGGTCTGGCCAAGCAGCGCAAGGTCGAGGTCGTCCACGGCGTCGCGCGCTTCACCGGCCCGAACTCCGTGCAGGTCGACGACCGCACGATCACGTTCGACAACTGCATCATCGCCGCCGGCTCGCAAGCCGCCTCGATCCCGGGGCTCCCCGACGACCCGCGGATCGTCCATTCGACCGGCGCACTCGACATCGCCGCGGTTCCAGAGCGGCTGCTGGTGATCGGCTGCGGGATCATCGGGCTCGAGATGGCGGCGGTCTACGACGCGCTGGGGTCGAAGATCACGTGCGTCGAGTTGTTCGACCAGCCGATCCCCGGGTGCGACCCGGACATCGTCAGGCCGCTGCAGCGGCGGATCACCGAGCGCTACGAGGCGATCCTGCTGGACACCAGCGTCGAGTCCGTCGAGGCCGACGACGACTGCTTGCGGGTGAAGCTGTCAAACGGCGATACGCACGCGTTCGACCAGATCCTGGTCGCGGTCGGCCGCAGGCCCAACGGCGGCGCGCTCGACGCCGAGGCCGCCGGGGTGCAGGTCGACGACGCCGGCTTTATCCGCGTGGACGCGCAGCTGCGCACGAACGTCGGTCACATCTATGCGATCGGGGACGTCGTCGGCGAGCCGATGCTCGCCCACAAGGCCTCCCACGAGGGCCACACCGCCGCCGAGGTGATCGCCGGCGTCCCCGGTGCCTCGTTCGATCCCCGGTCGATCCCATCCGTCGCCTACACCGACCCCGAGGTGGCGTGGACCGGCCTCACCGAGACCGAGGCCAAGGCCGACGGGATCGAGTACGAGAAGGCCGTGTTCCCGTGGGCCGCGTCGGGCCGGGCGCTGGCGCTGGCCCGCTCGGAGGGCATGACCAAGCTCCTGTTCGAGCCCGACACCCACCGGTTGCTGGGCGCCGGGATCGTCGGCGTCGGCGCCGGCGAGCTGATCGCCGAGGCCGTGCACGCGATCGAGATGGGCTCGGACGCCGAGGACATCGCGCTCACGATCCACCCCCACCCCACGCTGTCGGAGACCGTCGGGTTCGCGGCCGAGATCGCCGCGGGCACGATCACCGACATCCTCCCGCCGCGGCGGCGGGCGGCTTCGAAAGCCTCGAGCTAGCCGGCGAGCAGGGCGCGCAGCTCGGCCGCGACCGCCCGCGGCTCGGTGTCGATCCGCTGCTGGGTGAGCCGGATCACCCGGTAGCCGGCGACCTGGAGCTTGGCGTCGCGGCGCCGGTCGGTCTCGAACTGCTCGCGCGAGCGGTGATATCCCCAGCCGTCGACCTCGACCACCAGCTTCTGGTCGCGCCACAGCGCGTCGACGAGCTCTCCCTCGACGAGCACGTTCATCTCGGGCTCGGGGAGGCCGGCCGCGCGGATCAGCGCCAGGAAGCGATCCTCGAGCTCCGATTGGGTCCACGGCGCCGGGCCCTCGATCTCGCTCAGCGCCGCCCGCAGACGCTTGGTCCCGCGGTGGTTCGGGTTTCGGGCGAGCACGTCCTCCAGTTCGCGCCCGATCAGCCGCCCCATCCGCTCGATCTTCTCCAGCACGGCTCGCGTGCGCTGGGCGGTGGCCACGGACGCGTGGTCGAGGACGCTGCGCGCCAACGAGGTCACCGGGATCCCGTCGACGACCGCAACGTCCGCGTCCAGCAGCCCGCGGGCCGAGTGGACCCGGACCCGGCTGCGGCCCAGGCTTCTGGAGGCCCCGCGGCACCGTCACGTGGATCAACCCGCTCTCGGCGGCCTGGACCTCCCAGACGGCCAGCGCGAACCGGTGGCTGAGGAGCGCATCGGGACCGCAGGCGAGCACGGCCGCCATCCAGTGCCCCTTCAGCGTGAGCTTGCGGTGCCCGACCGCGTAGACGCCGCGATGGATCCGGTGAAAGCGACCCGCGGTGATCCGATCCTGAACCATGTCACGCGTCAGACCGATCGCGAGCAGTTGCCACCGCGCCACCGTTCCGTGCTGCGCCGCCGCGAGCAGAGCGACCTTCAGATCGACTGGATGATCCAGTGCGGCTATATGCCGTACTCGATCGACCAACCACCCCATGAGAGCGACCGAGGATCCCGGGAATCGCGTCACACGTGGGTGACGCCCAGCTTCAATTCAGCGCAGAACCTGCGACGAAAGCGCTACTGCGAGCGCCGCGCCCGCAGCAGCACCAGCGCCGCCACCGCGAGCGCCAGCGCCAGCGGCCACGCGGACCCGGCCCGCCGGGCCAGCGACTGCCCGTCGGAGCCCGGCGCCGGGGCGGGCATCGCGAACTCCTCGGCCGCGAGCACGTCGTGCGGCTCCTCGATCCCGGTCGGGTCGGCGGGCAGGACCACCGGGCCGTGGGTCAGGGTGGGATCCCGCGCGGGCACGCCGAACGCCTCCGCGGCGAGGACGTCCTTGGCGGGGTCCTTCGCGGGTGGGTTGGGGTCAGGCATCGACGGATGATCCCAGACCGGGCCTGTCAGATGTAAAAGCCCCGGCCCGCCGGGCGCCGCCGGGTCCCGGCGGACCCTCCCTGAGGGGCACCCGGAACCCATCCGATAATCTAAGTGAGGGCGGCTTAGATCGTGCTTCACACGACCGCCCGAAACGGCTATAATCCACTTATCTCTTGTAAGCACCTAATGAAAGTGAAGTCCTGATGAGTCGACTTCTCCTGGTTCCACTAGACGACGTCGTCGTCTTCCCGGGCATGTCGCTGACGCTCGCGGTGGACGCCGGCGAGGACGACCGTGTGTTGCTCGTCCCCCACCACGAGAGCGAGTACGCCGGCGTCGGTACCGTCGCCGAGACCACCGACCGCGTCCGCCTGCCCGGTGGCGGCCGCGCCGTCGCGCTGAAGGGCCTTCACCGTGGGGTCGCCGGCGCGGCACACACAATGCCGGACGGCCGGCTGTACGTCGAGGTCGAGGAGCGCATCGACGACGTTCCCGTCGACGGTCGCACCCGCAACCTGGAGCGTGAGTACCGCGCCGTGGTTGAGGAGATCCTCGAGGTGCGCGGCGACGACGGCCGTGTGTCGGCGTTCGTTCGGAGCATCTCCGAGCCCGGAACGCTGGCTGACACCAGCGGCTACTCCCCCGACCTGTCCTACGAGCAGAAGGTGCAGCTGCTGCAGACGCTCGACGTCACCGAGCGGCTGGAGCTGGCGCTGTCCTTCCAGCGTGAGCGGCTTGCCGAGCTGCAGGTCCGTAAGCGCATCCGCGACGACGTCGAGTCCGGCGCTGAGAAGCAGCAGCGCGAGTACTTCCTGCGCAAGCAGATGGACTCGATCCGTAAGGAGCTCAACGAGGACGACGCCTCGGTGGTCGAGGAGTACCGCACCAAGATCGAAGAGGCCGAGATGCCTGAGGCCGTGCGCGAGCAGGCCGAGAAGGAGCTCGGACGCCTCGAGCGGATGGGCGAGCAGTCCGCCGAGTCGAGCGTGATCCGGACCTACCTGGACTGGCTGATCGCGGTGCCCTGGAACAAGCGCTCCGAGGAGCGGCTTGACCCCGAGCACGCCCGCGAGGTCCTCGACGCAGACCACGCCGGTCTGGAGGACGTCAAGGACCGCATCGTCGAGTACATCGCGGTCAAGAAGCTCCGCACCGAGCGGGGGATCAACGAGGACAAGCGCTCCGGCGCGATCCTGACGCTGATCGGCCCGCCCGGCACCGGTAAGACCTCGATCGGCGAGTCGATCGCACGAGCCACGGGTCGGGAGTTCGTCCGGATGTCGCTGGGCGGCGTCCGCGACGAGGCCGAGATCCGCGGTCACCGGCGCACGTACATCGGCGCGCTTCCGGGCCGGCTGGTCCGTGCCCTGCGCGACGCCGAGACGATGAACCCGGTGATCATGCTCGACGAGGTCGACAAGGTCGGCGCCGACTGGCGCGGCGACCCCAGCTCGGCACTGCTCGAGGTGCTGGACCCGGCGCAGAACCACAGCTTCCGCGACCACTACCTCGACGTCGAGCTCGACCTGAGCGGCGTTCTGTTCATCGCCACCGCGAACGTGGCGGACACGATCCCCAGTCCGTTGCTGGACCGGATGGAAGTGATCCGCTTCGACGGCTACACGACCTCCGAGAAGGTCGCGATCGCCCGCGGCTACCTGTGGCCGCGGCAGGTCGAGCGCAGCGGACTGCGCGAGGACGAGGTCGAGATCTCCGACGAGACCATGACCACGGTGACCACCGAGTACACGCGCGAGGCCGGCGTCCGCCAGCTCGAGCGTGACCTCGGGACGCTGCTGCGCAAGACCGCGACGAAGATCGCGTCGGGCAAGGCGACCGCTCCGGTCACGATCGACCTCGACGCCGTCCGTGACGCCCTCGGGCGCCAGCGGTTCTTCCAGGAGTCCGCGATCCGGACCGCCGTCCCCGGCGTCGCAACCGGGCTCGCGGTGACTGGAGCCGGCGGCGATGTGCTGTTCGTCGAGGCCACCGCGATGCAGGGCACACCGGGCCTGACCCTGACCGGTCAGCTCGGGGACGTGATGAAGGAGTCCGCGCAGATCGCGCTCTCCTACGTCCGCGGCCACGCATCCGAGCTCGAGATCGACCCCAACGCGTTCGAGGACGAGGCGTTCCACGTCCACGTGCCGGCGGGCGCGATCCCGAAGGACGGTCCGAGCGCAGGCGTGACGATGGTGACCGCGCTGACCTCGCTGCTGAGCGGGCGTCCGGTGCGCCACACCGTCGGGATGACCGGCGAGGTGACGCTGCAGGGTCGCGTGCTGCCGATCGGCGGGCTCAAGCAGAAGGTGCTCGCGGCGCACGCCGCCGGGCTCACCGACGTGGTGATCCCGGAGCGCAACCGCGGCGACCTCGATGACGTCCCCGAGGAGGTCCGCGAGGCGATGACGTTCCACTTCGCGATGACCATCGACGAAGTGCTGAGCGTGGCGCTCGAGCCGGCGCCGGTGCACGCCACGGCGTAGTCGCAACTGTTCTCTGGGGCGGTGGTTGGGTAGGTTCTAGTCATGACCACGATCACCGCCCCAGAAGAACAGAGCGTCGTCGACAACGTCCCCAAGCAGCTGTACATCGGCGGCGAGTGGCGAGACGGCGCGAACGGAACTTTCTCCGTCGAGGACCCCGCGACCGGCGAGTCGCTGTGCGAGATCGCCGACGCCAGCCCCGACGACGCCAAGGCCGCCCTTGACGCGGCGGTGCAGGCGGGCCCCGAATGGGCCGCCCACCCCCCGCGCGAGCGCGGCGAGATCCTCCGGCGGGCGTTCGAGACGATCATCGCGCACGAGGACGAGCTCGCGCTGCTGATGACGCTCGAGATGGGCAAGCCGCTGAAGGAGTCAAAGGCCGAGGTGGCCTACGGCGCCGAGTTCCTGCGCTGGTTCTCCGAGCAGGCGGTGCGGATCGAGGGTCGCTACGCGACCTCCCCCAACGGCCAGGGCCGGCTGTTGACGATGCAGCAGCCCGTGGGGCCGTGCCTGCTGATCACCCCCTGGAACTTCCCGCTGGCGATGGGCACCCGGAAGGTCGGGCCCGCGATCGCCGCCGGTTGCACGATGGTGGTCAAGCCGGCGCAGCTGACCCCGCTGTCGATGCTGATGCTGGTCAAGATCCTCGAGGACGCGGGCCTGCCCAAGGGCGTGCTGAACCTCGTCAGCTCTACCAGCTCGGGCGCGACGATGGGCCCGCTGATCGCCGACCCGCGGCTGCGGAAGCTGTCGTTCACCGGCTCGACCGAGGTCGGCAAGAAGCTGATGGAGCAGGCATCGACGAACCTGTTGCGCCTGTCGATGGAGCTCGGCGGCAACGCGCCGTTCATCGTGTTCGACGACGCCGACGTCGACGACGCCGTCCAGGGCGCGCTGATCGCCAAGATGCGCAACATCGGCGAGGCCTGCACGGCGGCCAACCGCTTCCACGTGGCCGAGTCGCTGGCCGAGCCGTTCGCGGCCAAGCTGGCCGAGAAGCTCGGCGCGATGAAGGTCGGGCGCGGCACCGGCGACGGGATCGACGTCGGCCCGCTGATCGACGACAACCAGCGCTCGAAGGTCTCAGAGCTCGTCGACGATGCGGTCGGACGCGGCGCCAAGGCGCTCGTCGGAGGTCACGCGCGCGACGGCGCCGGCTACTTCTACGACCCCACCGTGCTGACCGACGTGCCCGAGGACGCCAAGCTGATGCGCGAGGAGATCTTCGGCCCGGTCGCCCCGGTCCGCAGCTTCGACGACGAGGACGAGGCGATCGCGGCGGCCAACGACACCGAGTACGGCCTGGTCGCCTACCTGTACACGAGCGACCTGAAGCGCGCGCTGCGCGTCTCCGAGAAGCTCGAAACCGGGATGATCGGCCTCAACCAGGGCATGGTCTCCAACGCCGCCGCCCCGTTCGGCGGGATCAAGCAGTCGGGTTTCGGCCGCGAGGGCGGGCCCGAGGGCATCCAGGAATACCTCGAGACCAAGTACGTCGCGATCAACCTCTGAGGGCCTCCCACAATCGCGGGAGTAGAACTCCGCTCGCGGGGGTACTGGTGCGTCGGGGCAGGCAATCGCTGTAGCGTGCCCCGCGCCAATACCCCCTAAGGAGGAGTAGTTGTGAGGGTTAGTCGTTTAGTTGGGCTCGGCTCGGCGATCGCGACGATCGCGGCCAGCCTGGCGGTCAGTCGCGCCCGCAGGGGCGGCCTCCGGCCGCCAAGCTGGTGCCAGATCCAGGGCACAGGCTCGCCGGCCGCCACTCGCACGCCACGAGTCGGGTCGGTCGCGGGAAACACCGCGATCGATTTCACGCGTGATCATGAAGCTGCCCGACCAGGCCGCGCTCGACTCGTTCACCCAGGCCGGTCTCGACGCCCGGCAGCGCGCAGTACCGACAAGTTCCTGACGCCCGCGCAGTGGGAGCAGCGCTTCTCGCCGACGCAGGCCCAGGTCGACCAGGTCACCTCGTTCCTGACGAGCAACGGCTTCAAGGTCAAGAGCGTGACCCCCGACCGCCTGGCGATCGACGCCTCCGGCGACGCGGCCGCAGGTCGAGAAGGCGTTCGGCACGTCGCTGTCCGAGCACCGCGTCGCACGGCCAGCAGCTGCGCGTCGCCGAGAAGAACTTCTCGGTTCCGTCAGACCTCGCCGACGTCGTCGCCGGCGTCGCGGGCGTGACCGAGTCGCGTCGCACACCGCGACAGCACCACCGACGCCCCGGCCTCGAGCTACCGGCGAGCCAGCCGGACGCCTCGGGCCCGATCCCGCCAGCCGCCCGGCTTCCGCGTCGCGCCGCCGTGCGGCACCTTCTACGGCCAGAAGATCGACACGACGCTGCCGCCGTTCGGACATGGGCTACCCGGCCAACCCGCCGTGGGCTGTGTGCGGCTACACCCCGCCGCAGATCCGCAGCGCCTACAGCCTCAACGGCCCCACCGACGGGACCGGCGTGACCGTCGCGATCGTCGACGCGTACGCGTCGCCGACGCTGCTGTCGGACCTGCAGACGTACGCCTCGCTGAACGACCCGACGCACCCGATGCCCGCGTCGCAGTTCACCGAGATGACGGCGAAGAACGTTCAACCGAGATCAACGCCTGTGACGCCCCCGGCTGGTTCGGCGAGCAGAGCCTCGACGTCGAGGCCGTGCACGCCGCCGCGCCGGGCGCTCACATCCTCTACATGGGCGCGAAGAACTGCTCCACCAACGCGCTCAACCGGCAGCTCGAGAAGGTCGTCGACGGCCACCTGGCCAGCATCGTCTCCAACTCGTACGGCGACGACGGCGGCGACGTGCTCGACGACCCGAGCGACCGGATCGCCACCGACAACATCCTCGAGATGGCGGCCGGCACCGGCGTCAGCGCGCTGTTCTCCAGCGGCGACGACGGCGACGAGTTCACCACCGATCGGCCAGGTCGCCGCGGACTACCCGGCGTCGAGCCCGTGGGCCACGGCGGTCGGCGGCACCAGCCTGGCGGTCGGCCGCCAGGGCACGCCGTGACGGCGAGTTCGGCTGGTCGACCGCGCGCAGCTTCCTCTGCAACGCGGACTTCGTTGCGGCCAGCAGGGCTGCACGGCCAAGCAGGACGGCCAGTGGCTGCCGATCGACCTCGCGCTCGACGGAGGCGCCGGCGGCGGCACCAGCGTCAACTACCCGCAGCCGTCCTGGCAGAAGGGCGTGGTCCCGAAGTCGCTGTCCGAGGTCAACGGCACGAGCACGCCGATGCGTGTCGAGCCCGACATCTCGATGGACGCCGACCCGGCGACCGGGTTCCTCGAGGGCGAGACGCAGACGTTCCCCGACGGCGTGTTACTACGACCAGTACCGGATCGGCGGCACGAGCCTGTCCTCGCCGCTGTTCGCCGGCGTGCTGGCGCGCGCCGACCAGCTGGCGGGCAAGTCGGCCGGGTTCGTGAACCCGGCGGTCTACCGCTGGCGGGCAACGTCAACGCGGTCTCGGACATCCTCCCGGCGGGCAAGGTCGATCCAGTCGCGATCCGACTTCGTCAACAGCATCGACCCGTCGGACGGGTTCGAGTTCACGACGCGGATCATCGACTACGAGGGCCAGGAGCAGTTCTGCGACGCCAACAACGTCTGCACCACCCGCAAGGTGGCGCTGAACGTCAAGCCGGGCTACGACAACATGACCGGCATCGGCTCGCCGACGAGCGGATTCGTCCGCGCGCTCGGCCGCGAGCACAACCTGAACAGACGCTGACGTGAGGCGGGGCGCGCCGCGAGCGCGCCCCGCCTCAGCGTCTGTCAGGACACTCCGAACAGCCCGCGGATCGTCGCCTGAAGTACCGGGACCGCGTCGGCCGGCTCGATCTTGCCGGCGCGGACCTCGTCGCCGCAGGCGTGCATCAGCGAGAAGTAGCTGGTCAGCAGCCACTCGGACGGCAGGTCGTCGCGGAACGAGCCGTCGGCCTGGCCGCGCCTGATCAGCGCCGAGATCGGCTCGTGCAGCGACTCGTGGGCGCGGATCAGCGCGCTCGAGCTCAGCCCGGCTGCAACCACGTGGGCGATGCCCTCGTAGCGGTCCTGCTCGACCCAGGCCATCGCGATCAGGCGGTCGAGCGCCGCGGTGGGCGGCTCGCCGCTGAGGTCGACGGGCTCCAGCGCGGCCCGAAACCGCGTCACCGCCCGCTCGGCGATCGCCTCCAGCAGCGCGTCGCGGGTCGGGAAGTGCGAGTACACGGTGACGCGGGAGACGCCGGCCTCGGCGGCGACCGCCGTGGTGCTGGCGGCGGCGCCGCGCTCGAGCAGCGACTCGGCGGCGTCGAGGATCGCCTCGACGTTGCGCTCTGCCGTCGCCCGGCGGTGGTCGGTGCTGGCCTCGGGCATCTCGCGCATCACCGTACCGCGCTGGTCGTCCGTGTAAGTACGGTCGTAGTTACGGGGACGACCAGCTGGATCAATGGGCGCTCACCCGAGCCCCGGGGAGCGGCCTGACCACCGGGACGACGGCCGCCGCGGCCAGCGCGAGCACGCCCGCGGTCACCGCCGCGGCGACGAACGCGCTGCCCGAGAACCCGGTCGAGCTCGAGCTGACCGCGATCGCCGACAGCACCGCGGTGCCGAGCGCGGCGCCGACCTCGTGCGCCGTGGACATCACCCCCGAGGCGAGCCCGGCGGTGTCGTGATCGACGTCGTTCATGGCCGTGATCGAGGTCGCCGGGAACGCCAGGCCCATCCCCAGCCCCAGGATCACGAGCCCCGGCAGCAACGCCGACACGTACGAGGCGTGGTGCGGCACCGCCGCCAGCACGAGCGCGCCCACGGCCGCGATCGCCAGCCCCGCCGCGATCAGTGCTCGCGAGCCGACCTTGCCGATCGCCCGCGAGGTGCCGTGCACCCCGAGCGCGGTCGCGGCCACGAACGGCAGGAACGCCAGCCCGCTGTGCAGCGGCGACCAACCGAGCACCTCCTGGGTGTGCACCGACACGAGGAAGAACGTGCCGGCCAGGATCCCGGTGGCGCCGAGCATGATCGCGGCGCCCGAGACCACCGGCGTGACCTTCCAGATCGCCGGCGGGATCAGCGGCTCGGACACCGCGCGCTCGATCGCCGCAAATGCGACCAGCAGTGCCACGGACAGCGCCAGCAGGCCCAGCGTGCGGGCGGAGCCCCACCCGTGCGCGGCGGCGCCCGACAGCGCGTACACGAGCACCGCGAGGCCGCCGACGAGCGTGAGCGCGCCGAACGGGTCCAGCGAGCGGCGCCGGCCGGTCGCCGGCAGCTCCGGGATCACCCGCGGCGCGAGCAGCCCGGCGATCACGCCCACGGGGACGTTGACGAGGAACACCCAGTGCCAGCTGAGCAGCGTGGTCAGCACGCCGCCGAAGATCACGCCGACCGCGATGCCGGCGCTGGCGATCGCGCCCCAGATGCTCAGCGCGGTGGCCAGCTGCGACCCGCGGTAGACGGTCGAGAGGATCGACAGCGCCGACGGCGTCAGCATCGCGGCGCCGACGCCCTGGGCCGCCCGGGACGCGATCAGGACGCCCGACGATGGGGCGAACGCGCTGAGTAGCGAGGCGGCCGTGAACAGGGCGAGCCCCGACAGGAACACCCGACGGCGGCCGAACAGGTCGGCGGCGCGGCCGCCGACTAGGACCAGCCCGCCGCTGCACAGGACGTAGGCGGTGACGACCCATTGCAGCCCGCTGCGCGAGAAGCTCAGCGACCGGCCGATCGAGGGCAGCGCCACGTTCACGATCGTGATGTCGAGGATCACCATGAACTGGGCGACGGCGAGCACGGCGAGGACCGTCCACGGGCGTCGCGCGCCGGCGGCCAGGTGATCACTGGCGATTGTTGTCAAGGGGACCTCCGGGCGATCTGACTTTACAGTGCTGTATACCCGCACCGTAGCCTGCCTTTACAACACTGTCAAGTCAGCCGCGGAGTTCCGCACCCCGCATCCCCCGGCCTGTACTCTCCTCCTGAGGACGATGGCGTACGCCGAGGAACGACCCGCGGCCGCACGGCGGCCGATCAACGAGCACGCCTCGGCGCTGGCCTCCGAATGGCAGCGGCTGACCCGCTGGGCCACGGTCGCGGCGCTGTTCACCGCGCCGGCGTTCTTCCTGATCCTGTACGACTCGAACCACCTCGGGTTGATCTGGTCGCTGGTCATCACCGTGATCGCGGTGGTGATGTTCCGCGGCCTGGTCGAGGTCATCGCCCGCAAGCTGATCCCGTCCCCCACCCTCTACGGCGCCGACGAGAGCCTCAAGCGGGAGGACATCGTCGCGCGGCGCCGCTACTGGTACTGGCGCACGAAGTTCCGGCGGCTGCCGATCTACCTGCTGATCATCGTCGCGCTCCTGGGCCTGTGTCAGGTGTTCTTCTCCTTCGCGGGCGTCAGCGCGCCGTTCCTGCACCCGTTCCAGGGGCTGCGCCAGATCTTCCCGCCCGACACCCTCCCCCAGCTCGGGCTCGTGTTCATCCAGCTGCCGCTGCTGTTCTTCGTCAACTTCGCGATCTTCTTCGGGCCGTTCCTGTTCTTTGCCGTGCGCCAGATCCGCGGCTACGAGCCCGGCGACGCGAGCTGGGGCGTGAAGATCGCCGACGTCCGCGGACAGGCCGAGGCCAAGGAGGAGATCACGCGCGTGATCACCCTGTGGCAGTCCGGCGAGGAGTTCGAGAAGGCCGGCGGCAAGCGCGAGCGCGGCCTGCTGTTCCTGGGCGCGCCCGGCACCGGCAAGACGATGATCTCCAAGGCGATCGCGACCAACTTCAACTGCCCGTTCGTGACGATCCCCGGATCGGGCTTCGCCGGGATGTTCATCGGGATGGATGCGATCACCGTCCAGTTCCTCGCCCACAAGGCGCGCAAGCTGGCCAAGAAGTGGGGCGGCCAGTGCATCGTGTTCATCGACGAGATCGACGCCGTCGGCACGCGCCGCCAGGCGCTGGGGACCTCGGCGGTCGGATCCGAACCAACCTCCCTGCACGACTTCGCGTTCTTCGGGCCCAACGGCTCGATCACCCCGACCGGCGACCTCGTGATCGAGTCCCGGGCGTGGCGGGAGCGGATGTTCGCCCAACGAGCCGAGACGGTCCAGACCGGCTACTCGACGTTCGTCGATCGCACGGGCGATCGGATCCGCCGGATCTACCCGGGTTTCGGGATGGGCGGCGGCATGGGCGGCATGGCCCTGAACCAGCTGCTGATCGTGATGGACGGCATCGACGAGCCGCCGATGGTCCGCAAGTTCGTCACCAACCGCCTGAACTCGTTCCTGGACGCGATCTTCATCGTCCCGAGCAAGGTCGGCAAGGTCCGGCTCCGGCTCCGTCCGCCGCGCCCACGCGAAGAACAGATCTACTTCATCGGGGCCTGCAACGTTCCGATCGCCGTGCTGGACCCCGCGCTCACCCGCCCGGGCCGGATGGGACGCCACATCTGGTTCCGCACGCCGACCAAGGACGACCGGCTCGACATCTTCGACCTGTACCTGGAGAAGGTCGACCACGACCCCGACCTCGACACCGATCGCCGCCGCGACGAGCTCGCCCGGATCACCAACGGCTACTCGCCATCGATGATCGAGCAGTGCTGCTCGATGGCGCTGACGATCGCCCACTCGGAGGGGCGCCCGCGGTTCGGGTGGGGCGACATCGTCGAGGCGATGACCACCGTCGAGACCGGCACCGCCCAGAACATCGAGTACATCCAGGAGGAGACCCGCGCGGTCGCGATCCACGAGGCCGGCCACGCCGCCGCCGGGCACGTGTACCTCGAGAAGGACGTGCTTTCGACGCGGCTGTCGATCCGCAAGCGCGGCGGTTCGCTCGGCCACTACCAGAGCATGGAGAAGGACGAGCGGTTCTCGCACTTCCGCAGCCACGTGATGGGGACGCTGATCATGACGCTGGGCGCGATGGCCGCCGAGCACGTGTTCTACGGCGAGAACTCGCAGGGCGTCAGCGGCGACGTCGCCAGCGCCACCGCGACCGCCGCGGCGATGGTCGGGATCTGGGCGATGGGGTCGGACCCCGTCCACATCGAGGGCAGCATCGACGTCTCCGAGGACACGGAGCACGTGCTCAAGCGCCTGGAGCGGATCGGCATGGCGATCATGAACCGCGCGGGCGGCACCAGCATGCTCGTCGAGGACCCGGTCGGCTCGGTGCTCTCCAACCAGGACAAGCGGCGCGCAGCGGCGCTGATCCTCGGGCAGGCGTACGTGACCGCCTACTCGCTGATGGCCTCCAACCGCGACCAGGTCGAGCAGATTGCCGACACACTGGTCGAGCGCAAGGAGATGCACGGCGACGAGGTCGTCGAGATGCTCAGCCACGTCGGCCTGCGCAAGCCCGAGATCGACCTCACGGATGACAGCACGTGGCCCCAGGTGTAAACGACGACGACCGGCTGCTGCGGTCCAGCGAGGACCACACGGCGGACGCGCGACTGCCCGTGGCTGCGACCAGCTCGAGCCGCCGCGGCGCGCGTAAGCGCTCGGGCTCACCGCACTCGGCGAAGTTCCTGGCGGTGACCGCCGCGCTGGTGGGGATCGCGCTCGGCGCGGTCGCCGTGGCGATCGCGATCGCCACCAACGGCAAGTCCTCGACGACCACCGAGCAGTGGTCGACGTGGTCGCCGTCCGACGACGGGGTCGCCGGGGAGCGCGACATCGCCAACGCGGTGTCGCCGCTGTATCGCGCCTCGCCGGCCGGCCAGCTCGCGGTGGTGACCGTCCAGAACTACTCCGACACCGGCTCGAGCACCCAGGTCGCCCTGCGCAACCCCAACAGCGGCACGCTGTCGGCGCTCGGCGGGACGACCGCGGTCTTCAACCTCTGCGGCCTCGGCCCCAACTGCGCGATCCAGGGCACGCCCACGTCCGACCGGCTGCTGCTGCTGCGCCGCGAGGCGTTCGAGCTGTCGCTGTACACGTTCAAGTACATCCACAACGTGCAGAACGTGGTGTCGATCCTGCCGCCGGGCCGGGCGCTGACCGTGACCACGGCCAAGCTCACCCCCAAGCCCCCGGCGTCGTCGAACAAGTCCTCCAAGACCCAACAGCTGGTGATCGCGGTGGCGTTCCAGAAGCGCAGCCTGCAGCAGTTCCTGGACCGGCCGCTGCGCGAGACGCTCCCCGAGGAGGTGCCGCCGACGCCGACGACGATCGCCAAGGCACCGGAGGCCGAGCTGGTGAGCGTCGTGACCGCGCAGGCGCTGTTCAAGCAGCAGATGATCCAGGCCCAGGATGGGAGCAACGTCCTGGTGCTGGATCCACTTCCGCCTCAATAGGCTCGTAGCCGGAGCAGTTGGTCACGGGCAGCCGCGGGTAGCGCGGGAACCGCTCGGGCTCGGAGCGCGAGCGCTGGCACAGCGAGAACACCGACCCGCGTGTGTTGCGCACGATCTGCTGGTGGCGACAGGTGTCGCAGAGTCCGGCCCCCGGGCTGGGGGCCGGTCGGCGCTCAGCCCCGCTCATCCCCGCGTGAGCTCTTCGAGCGCGAGCACGAACGATGCGTACGGCAGGCCGGTGACGTCCTGCAGCGCGATCTCGCAGGTGCGGTTGCTGGACACGCACGCGTCGAATGAGCGGCCGTCGAGCTCCGCGGCGACGTCGCGCAGCGCCGAGGCGGGGAGCTCGGGGTGCAGCACCCCGCGGTCGCCGGCCATTCCGCAGCAGCCGGTGGCGGCCGGGACGACGACATCATCGGAGATGCGGGAGGCGATCGCGGCCAGCTTGCCGGCCAGCCCGAGGTGGCGCGCCGAGCAGGTCGGGTGCACTGCCACGGCGCCGAGCTTGCGGGAGATCTCGAGGCGATCGAGCAGGTGGTCGTGGACCCAGGCGATGCTGTCGAGGATCTGCACGCCGTCGCCGTCGCCGTCCTCGATCAGCTCGTCCGCGCACGAGGTCGCATCGATCACCACGGGCAGCCCGCTGTCGCCGGCCCAGCGCCGCAGCGACGCCGCGGTGGAGGCCGCCATCTGCTCGTGTCCGCGCTCGAAGCCCTTCGAGCTCCAGGGCAGGCCGCAGCAGTTGCCGACGACGTCGTCGGGGATCCACAGCGGCAGCCCCGCCCGCTGGGAGATCGCGACCAGCGCGTAGGGCAGCGACGGGCGCGCCGGGGTGCCCGGGGAACTGCCGACGATCCGGTTGACGCAAGACGGCAGGTACACGGCGGCGGCGCCCTCGCGGACGGTGAACGGGAGCTCCGGCGCGGCGCTCGGCAGCGCCCCGTTTCGCACCCGCAGCGCCGGCGCTCCCGCGCGTATCCCGACCCGCGCAGCGCGCTCAGCGATCCCGTAGTGCTTGGCGAGCTCCTCGGCGCCGCGCTCGGCGCGGTCGCCGTGCCGACGGTGCCGAAGCTCCTTGACGAGCTTGCCGGTGTCGATCGCCACCGGACAGGCCAGCGCGCACGCTCCGTCGGCGGCGCATGTGTCGATCGCGTCGTACTCGTACTGCTCGAGCAGCGCGTCGAGCACCGGCGACCCCACCGGCTGGCGCGCCATCTCGCGGCGCAGCGCGATCCGCTGGCGCGGCGTGGTCGTGATGTTGCGCGAGGGGCACACGGGCTCGCAGAAGCCGCACTCGACGCACTTGGTCGCGACCTCCTCGATCTCGGGCGTCGACTTCAGGTTGCGCAGGTGGACGCGGTCGTCGCGGTTGAGCACAACGCCGGGCGAGAGGATCCCGTCGGGGTCGGCCAGTCGCTTGATCCGCCACATCATCTCGGTCGCCTTGGCGCCCCACTCGCGCTCGACGAACGGAGACATGTTGGTGCCGGTGCCGTGCTCGGCCTTCAGCGAGCCGTCGTACTTGTCGAGGATCAGGTCGGCGAGCTCGTGCACGAACGCGTCGTAGCGCTCCAGGTCGGCGGGCTGCCCGAAGTTCGGGGTCAGCAGGAAGTGCAGGTTGCCCACCGAGGCGTGACCGGCCAGCCCCGGGAGGAACTCGTGCTTGGCCAGCAGCGTCTGCAGGTCGCGGCAGGCCTCGGCGATCCGGGCGGGCGGCACGCACACGTCCTCGATGATCAGCGACACGCCGGCGGGTCGGTAGGCGGCGATCAGCCCCTGGATCCCCTCGCGGACGCGCCACAGCATCTCGATCTCCTCGCGCTCGCGCGAGAAACTGACCCCGCCCGCCCCGGGGTCGAGCAGCCTCGCGCCTTGCAGGATCTCGAGCCCGCGGCGCTCGGGGTCGTCGAGCTGCTCGGCGGCGTCAGCGCGGTACTCGACCAGCAGCGCGGCGCAGTCGGGCGCCAGCGACTTCCAGCGCTCGGGCGTGCCGGGCATGTTGTAGGCGGCGGCGAGCAGCGTCGAGGCGAACATCAGCTCGGTGGCGCTCGCCCCGGACTCGACCAGCGGGTGGACGACTTCGGCGGCCGCGTCGATGTCCTCGAACAAGGCCAGCGCGACGCTGGCATGGGCCCCGAACGGGACCGTCTCGAACACCGCTTCGGCGACGAACGCGAGCGTCCCCTCCGAGCCGATCACCAGCCGCCGGAAGATCTCCAGCGGCTCGTCGGCGTCGAGGAACGCGCACAGCCGGTAGCCCATCGTGTTCTTGATCTGGAACTTGCGGGCGACCCGCTCGGCCAGCTGCTTGTCGGCGCGCAGCTCGTCGCGGATCTCGGCCAGGCCCCGCGCGAGCTCGGGCGCGGCGGCGGCGAACCGCTCGGCGGCTCCGGGGGCGGCGGTGTCGATCGCCGTCCCGTCGGTCATCACCAGCGTCATCGAGCGCACCGTGCTGTAGGAGTCCGCGGTGACGCCGCAGCGCATCCCACCGGAGTTGTTGGCGATCACTCCGCCGACGCAGGCGATGTCGGTCGACGCCGGGTCCGGGCCGAGCTTGCGCCCGTGCCGGGCCAACAGGCGGTTGACGTGGCCCAGCACCATCCCCGGGCTCACGCGGACGGCGCGACCCTCGTCGAGCACCTGCGCGCGCTGCCAGTGGCGGCGGACGTCGACCAGCACCGAGTCGGTCTGGGCCTGCCCGTTGAGCGAGGTGCCGCCGGCCCGGAACGTGATCGGCACCGAGCGCTCGCGGGCCAGCGTCATCAGCCTGGCGACGTCGCCGGCGTCATGTGGCATCGCCACGGCTTTCGGGATCAGCCGGTACGGGCTCGCGTCCGAGGCGTAGCTGACCAGATCGAGCGCCCGGGTGAGCACCTTGTCGGCTCCGATCGTCTCGATCAGCTGCGAACGCAGCGGCTCGGGCGTCCCGGCTGCGACCCAGTCCGCGGCGCGGTCGGGCGCCGGGCGCTCGGGCGCGGGCGGGGCGATCGCGCCGAGGCTACTCAAGCCACATCCCCGGAGCGACCTGGGCCTGCACGAGCCTCGGGCCGTCCTGCACCTCGATCGCCCCGCGCAGCGCCTCGGTCAGCTCGTCACGGCTGTTGACGTCGACCGAGGGCACCCCGTAGCCGCGGGCGATCGCGGCCGTGTCGAGCGCCGGCAGGTCGAGCCCGGGAGCGCCCGAGACCTGCTCGAGCATCGCGAACCACTTGAGGATCGCGTATTCGTCGTTCTTCATGACCAGGTAGGTGACCGGGAGGTTGTAGGCGACCGCCGTCCACAACGCGGTGATCCCGTACTGGGCCGAGCCCTCGCCGAGCACGCACACAACCGGGCGGTCCCGCCGCGCCAGCTGCACCCCGACCGCGGCGGCGATCCCGAAGCCGAGCCCGCCACTGGAGGTGAAGTAGTAGCTCCCCGGGCGCGAGATCCGCAGGCGGTTGCGCAGCGCGGTGGTACTGGCCGGCGACTCCACGACGGCAATCCCGTCCTCGGGCCAGGCGTCGGCGAGCGCGGCCATCGCGTCCGAGCCGGTCATCGGCTCCAAGGAATCGGGCTCGGGCGGCGCCGGACGAGGCTCGGGGGCCGGGCGCTCGGAGGGCGCCACCAGCTCCACCAGCGCTTCGAGCGCGAGCGCCACGTCGCCGACGATCGCATCGCCCATCGGGGCGCGCGCGGCCTCGACGGGATCACCGTTGATCGCGATCAGCGACGTGCCCTGCGCCAGCAGCGGGCCTGGGAGATACGGGTAGTAGGGGAACACCGCGGAGCCGACGACGAGCACCAGGTCATAGGGCTTGAGCGTGTCCGAGATCGGGCCGATCGCGGGTGGGAGCACCCCGACGAAGTTCGGATGCGCCTCGGGGAAGCCGATCCGGCCGCCGCCGACCGCCGGCGTCGACCACACCGGCAGACGCTGCTTCTCGGCCAGCGCGACCGCGGCGTCCCAGCCGCCGCTGGCGTCGACCTCGGGGCCGGCGACCAGCACGGGATTGGTGGCGGCGGCGAGCGACTCGGCCACCGCCTGCAGGGCGGCGCGGTCGGGCGACATCCGGCCCGTGACGGTGCGGCGAATCGCGCTGCCGGCGCGATCGGGGTCGGCCTCGGCGTCCCAGTCGTCCATCGGGATCGAGACGAACACCGGGCCGCGGGGAGGCAGCGAGGCCATATGGATCGCGCGGCCGATCGCGGTGGGGACGTCCTGGGGACGGGGCGGCTCGTGGCTGTACTTGACGTAGGGCTGGGGCCCCATCACCGCGTCGCGGTTGGTGAGGCTGGCCTCGATCGTGATCTGCGGCCGCACCTGCTGGCCGGCGGTGATCACCAGCGGCGACTTGTTGGATTGGGCGTTGGAGATCCCGCCGACCGCGTTGCCGACGCCGGGAGCGGTGTGCAGGTTGACGTGAGTCGGGCGGCCGGTGGCCTGGGCGAACCCGTCTGCCATGCCGACCACCGCGAGCTCCTGTAGCCCGAGGACGTAGGTGAAGTCGTCGGGGAAGTCGCGGAGCATCGACAGCTCGGTCGAGCCCGGGTTGCCGAAGATCGTCGTCATCCCGTGAGCACGGAACAGATCGAACGTCACTTCGCGGACTGTCGGCATCAGATTGGCTCTCCTGGTCGATGTGCCGCCGGACCCTACAACTCGGCGAGCACTTCGGCCGCGGCGCGCTCGCCCGAGCGCACGGCGCCGTCCATGTACCCATTCCAGAACGTCGAGGTCTCCGTGCCGGCCCAATGGATCCGCCCGACGGGCTGGCGGATCCGCGGACCGTAGGCGACCAGAGCGCCGACGGCGGGGATCCCGACCGGGCAGCCGCGCGACCACTGCTCGGCGCCCCAGCTGGTCTCGAAGAACTGCCGGGGACGCCGCGCCCGGGGTCCGAAGAACGTGGCGAACTGGTCGAGCACGGCCGCGCGCCGGGCCCGGGCCGACATCGTCGCGTAGCGCCGAGCGCGATCGCCGCCGACGAATCCGAACACGATTCCGGGGCGTCCGCCCGGCGGCGAGTCGTCGAACGTGAAGCTGACCGGGCCCGACGTGTCCAGGGCGGCGCCGGTGAGGCCCTGCTCCCGCCAGAACGGCCGGTCGTACACCGCGCTGACCTTGGTCAGCAGCCCCTGGCCGTAGCGCTGGGTGAGCTGATCGCGCTGGAACGGGACGATCGGGTCGTAGTCGATCCGGCTCGCCAGCGTCGGCGGGATCGCCACGATCACGTGGCGCGCCCGGAACGTCGAGCGGTCGGAGTGGACGGTGACGCTGCCGCGCGCCTGCACGATCCGCCGCACCGGCGAGCGCAGGATCACGCGGCCGCCCAGCTGCCTGGCGATCCGCAGCGCGATCTCCTGCGAGCCACCGTGAAAGCGCGACATCTGCGCGCCGCCGTGGGTGTTGAAGTTGCGCTCGTAGGTCCCGGGGTGACGCTCGTCGCCCGAGGCGGCGACATAGAACAGCACGAACAGCAGCGACAGCTCGCGCGGCTCGGCGCCGAAGGTCGGCCTGGTCGACGCCGCCACGACCTCCTTGAACCGCCGGGTGGGGTTGTGAGAGTCGATGAACGTCTCGAGCGTCATCCCGTCCCATTGGGCGGCGTTCGGCGCCTTCCACGGGGCATCGACCGGGACGCTGCGCGACATCTGGTCGAGCGCCGGGATCACGGTGGCTAGCTGTCCGAGGATCTGCGGGTCGGGCGGGGCGGTGCCAGAGATCCCGCGGTCGCTGTAGGTCGAGCGGTGGCCGTCGGCCACGTAGACGTTGTCGCCCTTGTCGTAGGTGGGGAACGTGCCGACGCCCAGCTCGCGGGCCAGCTTGCGCACCCGGTCCTGGGTGGGCCCGACGAACGTGCCCCCGCGCTCGGAGATCTGCCCGCCCGGCAGCTGATGGTTCCAGACGCGGCCGCCGACGCGGTCGCGGGCCTCCAGCACGACCACCGCGCGCCCGGCTCGGCGCAGCCGGCGCGCGGCGGTGAGGCCGGCGAAGCCGGCGCCGACCACGACCACGTCGACCTCCTTGGGCCCGCCGCGCTCGTTCCCGTCGGCGAGGGCGCTGTCCGGGAGCGCCGCGGCCGCGCCGGTCGCGACGGCGCCCGCGATCAGCCTCCGGCGCGAGATCCCGCCCGACGGGTCACGTGCCCGGTCGGTCATCGCAGCACGCGCTCGCGGTCCTCGATCAGCGGCAGCACGTCCCCGACCAGCCGCTCGAGAGTCGACGTCAGCAGTGCGCGCATCTGCTCGCGGGTGAACCGGTCGTGAGCCAGCCACTCGCGCGTGGCCTCCTCGGCGAACGCCGCGTAGGACCGCAGCACGCCCCGCAGCGCCCGCGGCGCATCGGCCGCCGGACCCAGGCCGAGCACCCCGATGATGCTGTCCACGCTGCGGTCCCTGGCCCGGTCCCAGATGCGTTCGGCCTCGGGATCGCGTCCCAGGCCGGCGCCACCGAGCATCGCCAGCCACATCGTGCGGTTCTCGGAGATCGCGTCCAGCCAGCCGTCGACGCTGTCGGACAGGCGCTGCTCGGGCGTGACCCCCTGCACGAAGTCGGGCACCGGCACGGGCACCGCGCGGAGCATGTCGCGCATCAGTTCCAGGTACAGGTCGCGCTTGGTGCCGAAGTAGTGGTGCAGCAGGCCGCGGGTGACCCCCGCGGCGCTGGCGACGTCCTCCATCGACACCTCGCCGTAGGGCCGCGCCGCGAGCAGGCTCGCGGCGCAGTCGAGGATCTGGCGGCGCCGCTGGTCGTGATCCAGGCGCGACCGCGGGGTCTCCGTGGACACGAGGCCCGCTCAGGAGACGGCGAGCAGCGGCGCCTCGTCGCTGTATGTCTCGCCGTTGTCGGCCTTTTGCACCAGTGACGCGGGCGGCTCGAAGCGCTCGCCGTAGGCGGCCGCGAGCTCGCGCGCGCGGGCCACGAACGCCGCCGGGCCGTGTCCGTGCTCGGGGTGCTCGTAGCCGTTGATGTACTGGAGCACACCGCCGGTCCAGGCCGGGAACCCGATCCCGAGGATCGACCCGATGTTGGCGTCGGCGACGGACTCGATCACGCGCTCGTCCAGGCATTTGACCGACTCGAGCGACTCGACGAACAGCATCCGCTCCTCGAGGTCTGACAGCGACAGCGTCGAGGGGTCCTCGACCGGCGGGAACGCGTCGCGCAGCCCCTTCCAGAGACCGGTTCGCTTGCCGGTGCCCCCTTGCGGGGTGCCGTCGGCGTACTCGTAGAACCCCGCACCCTCGAGCTTGCCGGGGCGGTTGTACTCGTCGAGCAACCGGTCGATGACCTCCTCGGCGGGATGCCCGGCCCACGGGCCGCCCTCGCCCACGGCCGCCTTGGTGGCGTCGCGGATCTTGCGCATCAGCTTGAGGTTGAGCTCGTCGGACAGCTGCAGCACCGGCGCGGGGTAGCCGGCCTGCGAGGAGGCCTGCTCGATCGTAGGCGCGGGGACGCCCTCGAGCAGCATCGCGATCCCCTCGTTGATGAACGTGCCGATCACGCGGCTGGTGAAGAACCCGCGGCTGTCGTTGACGACGATCGGGGTCTTCTTGATCCGCTTGGCCACGTCGAGCGCCCGATACACGGTCTCGTCGCTGGTCTTCTCGCCCTTGATGATCTCCAGCAGCGGCATCTTGTCCACCGGGCTGAAGAAGTGCAGGCCGATGAAGTCCTGCGGCCGCGAGACGTTCTCGGCCAGCTCGGTGATCGGCAGCGTCGAGGTGTTGGAGCCCAGCAGCGCGTCCGGGGCCAGGTGCGGCTCGATCTCGCCGAACACCTGCGCCTTGACACCGGGGTCCTCGAACACGGCCTCGATCACCAGCTCGCACCCGTCGGCGTCCGCCGGGTCGGCGGACGGCGTGATCCGGTCAAGCAGCGCCCGGCCGTCGGCCTCTGACTGACGGCCCCGTGAGACGGCCTTCTCGACCAGCTTCTCGGAGTACTGCTTGCCGCGCTGCGCCGCCTCGAGCGAGACGTCCTTGAGCACGACCTCAAGGCCGGCCTTCGCGCACACATACGCGATCGCCGCGCCCATCATCCCGGCACCGAGCACCACCAGGCGCTCGGGGGCGAACGTGTCGATCCCCTCGGGCCGGTCGCGGTCGCCGTTGACCCGCTGCATGTCGAAGAAGAACGCCTGGATCATGTTCTTGGACACCTGACCGGTCACCAGGTCGGTGAAGTAGCGCCCCTCGATCTCGATCGCGCTGTCGAAGTCGACCTGCGACCCCTCGACGGCCGCCGCCATGATGTGGTGCGGCGCCGGGAAGTTCGCGCCCTTCAGCTGCTTGCGCAGGTTCGCCGGGAACGCGGGCAGGTTCTGGGCGAACTTCGGGCTCGCGGGCGTGCCCCCCGGGATCTTGTAGCCGTCGCGATCCCACGGCTGCACGTGCTCGTCGGGGTTGGCCTTGATCCACGCCTTCGCGGCCGGCACCAGCTGCTCGCGAGTGGCCACCAGCTCGTCGACGATCCCCAGCTCCTTGGCCTTGCCGGGACGGTGGCGCTGGCCCTGCAGCAACAGCTGCAGCAGCGCGTCGACGATCCCGAGCATCCGCACCGTGCGGACCACGCCGCCGGCGCCGGGGAGCAGCCCCAGCTGCACCTCGGGGAAGCCGAGCCGGACGCCGTCCTCGTCGAGCGCGATTCGGTGGTGACAGGCCAGGCAGATCTCGAGGCCACCGCCCAGCGCCGCGCCGTTGATCGCCGCGACCACCGGCACGCCCAGCGTCTCCAGCCGACGCAGCTGCGACTTGAGCTCGCGCACCTCGGCCGACACCTGGGGCGCCTGCTCCCTAGTCGCCAGCCGCAGGTCGTTGAGATCGCCGCCGGCGAAGAACGTCTTCTTGGCCGAGGTGATCACCACGCCGGTGATCTCGTCCCGTTCGGCCTCGAGCCGCTCAACGGTGTCAGCCATCGACTGCTTGTAGGCCGCGTTCATCGTGTTGGCCGACTGGCCCGGGTCGTCGAGCGTCAGGACGACGATCCCGTCGTCGTCGCGCTCCCAGCGAATCGTGTTGCCGTAAGCCACTAGATCGCCTCCACGACGGTCGCGATTCCCATGCCGCCGCCCACGCACAACGTCGCCAGGCCATAGCGGCCGCCGGTCTGGTGCAACTCGTCGATCAGCGTGCCGAGGATCATCGCCCCGGTCGCGCCGAGCGGGTGACCCATCGCGATCGCGCCGCCGTTGACATTGACCTTCTCCATATCGAGCCCCATGTCGCGCACGAACCGCAGCACCACCGCCGCGAACGCCTCGTTGATCTCGACCAGGTCGAGGTCGTCGACCGTCAGCCCGGCCTTGGCCAGCGCCTTGCGGCTCGCCGGCGCCGGGCCCGTCAGCATGATCGTCGGATCCGCGCCCGACACCGCCGTGGCCAGGATCCGCGCCCTCGGGGTCATCCCCTGCTCGCGGCCGACCTCCTCGTTGCCGACGACCACCAGCGCCGCGCCGTCCACGATCCCCGAGCTGTTGCCCGGCGTATGGACGTGCTCGATCTTCTCCACCCAGTGGTACTTCTGCAGCGCGACCGCGTCGAACCCGCCCATCTCGCCGATCGCGGCGAACGACGGCTTCAGGCCCGACAGCGTCTCCACGGTCGTGCCCGCGCGGATGTGCTCGTCGCGGTCGAGCACGACGTTGTCGCTGATGTCGCGCACCGGGATCACCGACTCCGAGAACTTGCCCTCCGACTGCGCCGCCACCGCCCGCTCCTGCGAGCGCGCCGCGTAGGAGTCGACGTCCTCGCGGCTGAACTCCTCGACCGTCGCGATCAGGTCAGCGCTGATCCCCTGCGGAATAAACGAAGTGTCGTAATTGGTCTCAGGGTCCATCGCCCACGAGCCGCCATCGGAGCCCATCGGCACCCGCGACATCGACTCGACCCCACCCGCGAACACCAGGTCCTCCCACCCCGACGCAACCTTCTGCGCCGCGACATTGACCGCCTCCAAGCCCGACGCGCAAAAACGGTTGAGCTGAACACCGGCAACCGTGTGCGGCAGCCCCGCCTTGATCGCCGCCGTCTTGGCGATATCAGAGCCCTGATCGCCGATCGGCGACACACAACCCAGCACCACGTCATCGACCCGCTTGGGATCCAGACGCTCGTTACGGACCAACGTCTCATGCATCAAGCCAACGACCAAATCGACCGGCTTGACCGTATGCAACGACCCGTTCACCTTGCCGCGCCCACGAGGCGTACGGATCGCGTCGAACACCAATGCTTCGCTGTTGCTCATTTGGGCTCCTAGTTGCTCGCTAGCACAAGAAATCCTAGCAACTGTTGGCGTTGTGCTAACAGAGGCTGGCGATGCGCCAAGTGGCCCGTGCGGCCCGTTTCAACGAGCCTCCGAGTCGGCGCGCTCGAGCGGGTGCAGATCCGGCAGCCCGCCCGACCACACGGCCTCGGGCGCCGGCGGTGGGTAAGTCGGCGTCGCGGCGCGATCGTCGGCGCCGGCGCGGCGCATGTGCCGGTACCAGCGGTGATAGAGCGGCGCCAGCGCCACGGTCAGCGCAACCAGGACGATCAGGCCGGCAAGCATCAGCAGGTGGTGCCACAACGGGGTGGCGTGGCCGTCGGCGACCGCGGCCAGCGCCGCGAGCGCGATCGACAGCCCCCAGCTCAGGTAGTAGTCCAGCGGAAAGCGCCAGATCCACGGCACCTCGAACCACCACACCGCGCCGCGGCGGAATCGGCGCACCGTGTAGGCCGGGTTCAGCACGAACCACAGGTAGTCCCACACGACCGCCAGCACGAAGTACGTGGCGACGGTCCGCAGCTCGCCCGCCAGCGTCCAGTGCACCCCCATCACGTAGGGCAGGTGCAGGATCAGCAGCGGGATCGTGAACGCGTACACGTGGTAGCCGGTCAGCGGCCGCTGGCCCATCACCAGCCCGTAGACGCGGCCGAGCTTGCCGCGCTTGAAGTACCACGTCGGGAGTCGCTCGGCCCACCCCACCCCGCCTTCGATCTCGATCTCGATCCCGGCGAGCCCGAACGACCAGGCGAACAGCAGCAGCGTCCGGCCGAGCTCGAAGTCGCCCATCAGCGCGCCGCGTCGACCAGCTCGGGCACGGTCACGAACTGAAAGCCCTGGGGCACGAAGTGATCGAGGATCGCCTCGGTGGTCTCGATCGACTTGGTGCGGTCGGCGGCGGGCTCCTCGTCGGAGCCGTCGTGCAGCAGGATGATGTCGCCTTCGCCGGAGCGCAGGCACCGGCGGGTGATCGCCTTGGCGGTGGTGTGGGCGCGCCAGTCATAGCCCGTGATCGACCAGGTGACCGGCACGTAGCCCTCCTCGCGCATCGTCCGCAACGTCCCCGGCCGCCGGCGCCCGTAGGGCGGGCGCATCAGCGCGTAGCCGTCCACCGTGGAGAAGTGCTCGCCCGAGGCCTCCACCGCCCGTCGGCAGCGCCGCAGCTCGTCCCGGATGCGCTCGGCGCCGTGAGCGGGCATCGTCGGGTGCGTGTAGGTGTGGTTGCCGATCGCGTGGCCGGCCGCCACCGTTTGGCGGATCAGCGCCGGCTCGCGCTCGGCCCACCCGCCGATCAGAAAGAAGGTCGCCTTGGCGTCGTAGCGGGCCAGCAGCTCGAGCAGCCGCGGCGTCTGCTCGGGGTTGGGGCCGTCGTCGTAGGTCAGCGCGATCCGCTTGCCCGCCCGGCGCTCACGGTGGATCGTCTCGCCGTAGATCTGCGCGGTCGGATACTGGCCGGCGTAGACCGCCAGGCCGACCCCGCCGACCGCCGCGGTTCCCGCCGCGGCCGCCGCTCGCCGTCGGGTGCTCATCGCTGCTTGGTACGCGCCGTGCGGCGCGCCCGAGCACGGTCTCGCCGGGAGTCAGAGCCGGCATCGGTCACCCGCTGGCGGATCACCTCGAGCGCCTCCTCGTTGCCGTCTTGGTCATACCCCTCCAGTCGTTCGTGGATCTCGTCGAGCCGCTCCAGGAACCGCTCGAGCGAGCGCTCGTCCATCGTCTGCGCGCAGATCCCGTACCCCTCGCGCTCCAGATACCGGGCGTTCATCAGCTGCTCGAACTGGCCGCGCAGTGGCGACGACATCATCGGCTTGCGCAGGAACACGGTCTCGGAGATCAGCGAGAAGCCCCCGCCCGCGATCACGCCGCGGCAGCTCGCGAGGTCCGCCAGGAACCCGTCCACGGAGCGCGGCCGAAACGTGATCGCGCCCTCGATCAGATCCTCGGCCGGGCCGTCACGCATCGCGTAGACGCGGCAGGGCAGCCCGGTGTCGTGCAGCGCCCCCAGGAGCGCGTCGCTGCCGTCGGAATAGACCAGCAGATGGTCACCCCGCACGGGCTTGGCGTCGACCACGGCCGAGCGGACGATCGGCGGCACCAGGTCGGTGCGGCCGCGCAGCAGCGGCGGCCTGAAGAACGTCGGGATCACGTAGTCGCCCGCGCTGGGAACCATCGCATGCGTGACCGCGCGCGCGATCCGGAAGTCCTCGCGGGCGCCGTCGAGGATCTCCTCGTCGTGGCGGCAACGGTCGATCATGTGGATGTTGTCGATGCACACCAACGGCACGCGGGCCGAGCGCGCGTAGATTCCCGACAGCGGCTCGAAGTCGCAGATCACCACGGCGGGCCGCCACTCGTTGACCGCGTCCATCCACCGGCGCACGCTCCCCGGCAGCTCGCGCCCGAGCGACGAGACCGTGTGCCTGACCGTCGCCCAGCGCCGGATCTCGCCCTGCTCCATCGCGAAGCTCGGACCGAAGACCTCGTTGACGTTCCCGAGCCGCCCACTCAGGTAGCGGAACGCCGCGCCCGACGCCATCACCTTGACCTCGTGGTCGGCGAGGAGGTCCTCGATCACGACCTCCGACCGCGTGGCGTGCCCCATCCCCTCGCCGTTGACCCCGTACAGGATCCTCACGGCGCCCGATCCTACCGGCGCAGCACAGCCTGTCCAAACAATCGCGACGTCAGTTTCCGCGCAGCAGCCAGGGCAACTTGACCACCAGCCGCGGGATGTCCGAGCGCGAGCGGGCCAGCGCCTCCTGCAGCGCGGCGGCGGCGCCGCTGGTGAGCGGCTGGCCGTGGCCGACCAGCAGCAGCTCGGGACGGTAGGGCGAGAGCTGCGACCGCGGCGGGGTCAGGCGGAGCATCGGGTGCACGCCCGCGTCGCGGCCCACGGCGAACCCGGGGGCGGTGCCGATCGCCTCGGCCACGACCAGCGCGCCGCGCTGGGGCCACCACAGCGCGACCTCCTTCCAGTGCCCGCGGGACATGATCGGGATGACCTCGAACGGCGTCCCGGCGCCGCTCGGGGGTAGGCGCGTCAGCGGCACGCCGAGCCGCGCAGCGATCGCCTCACAATCGCGGTTGTGGCGGTCCAGGAGCTGCACCACGCCCGCCGGCTCGCCGAGCTGCGCGGCGGCCGCCAGCGCCGCGGTATCGTCGAACGGGTCGATCAGCCAGACCCGCCCTCCGTCGGACACAGCGTGCGCGGCGCGGGCGATTGCACCGGACTCCACCCAGCTGATGCCGAGCTCGTGGCTGACGACTCTGACGCTCACGCGTCTTACTATACTTTGTGAAGTATGCGGACGTTCCGGCGACTGCTCGCTTTTCTACGGCCTCACCGGTCTGGCGTGGCCTGGTCGTTCGCGCTTGCCTTCGGGGCGATGGGGGCCACGGTCCTGATTCCGTACCTGACCGGGAAGGCGATCGACGCGGTCCGGACGAGCGACAAGCACGGGCTGACGATGTGGGCGATCGCGATTGGTGTCGCCGGCCTGCTGCGGCTGGTGCTCAGCGTGTTCCGCAGGCTGGTCGCGGGCCGGGTGTCGCTCGGCGTCGAGGCCGACCTGCGCAACACCCTGTACGGCCACCTGCAGCGGCTCGAGCTGGCGTTCTTCGACCGCCAGCAGACAGGCCAGCTGATGTCGCGCGCGACGGTCGACCTGCAGTCGGTCCGCTTCTTCCTCGGCTACGGGCTGATGTTCATCGCCCAGTCGCTGCTGTCGCTGGCGCTCGCCGCGGTGGCGATGTTCGCGCTGCAGCCCGAGCTGGCGGCGCTGGCGCTGGCGCCGATGCCGTTCGTGGTGCTGGTCGCCTGGTCCTACGGGCGCAAGTCGCGACCCGCGATGCAGGAGGTCCAGCAGCGGATCGCCGAGCTGACCGCCGACGCCGAGGAGAACATCTCGGGAGTCCGCGTGGTCAAGGCATTCGCGCAGGAGAAGCGGCAGCTGGCCCGCTTCCGCCACTCGGTCGGCCGCGTGTTCGACCAGGCGATCTTCACCACCAAGATCCAGGCGCGGTTCACCCCCACGCTCGAGTTCCTCCCGAACATCGGGCTGGCGCTGATCCTGGCGATCGGCGGCCGCGAGGTGATCAACGGGACGCTCACGCTCGGGCAGTTCACCGCCTTCTACGCGTACCTGCTGATCCTGATCTCGCCGATGCGCACGCTCGGCTACATGCTCAGCTCGGCTCAGCGCGCGACCGCGTCGGGCGCGCGGATCTTCGAGGTGCTCGACCGCGAGCCGAAGATCACCGCGCCTGCAGACGCACCGGCGCTGCCGCCGGGCAACGGCCAGGTGACGCTGACCGGCGTCGAGCTCACCTTCGAGGGGTCGAGCCGTCCGGCGCTGCACGAGGTCGACCTCGAGATCGAGGCCGGGCAGACGGTGGCGCTCGTCGGCGCGATGGGGTCGGGTAAGACCGCGCTGGTGTCGCTGCTCCCGCGCCTGTACGACGTCACCGCAGGCAGCGTCACGATCGACGGCGTCGACGTCCGCGACGTCGACCTCACGAGCCTGCGCCACGAGATCGCGATCGTCCCCGACGACCCGTTCCTGTTCTCGGCGAGCGTCCACGAGAACATCGCCTACGCACGGCCGGAAGCGACCCGCGAGCAGGTCGAGGCCGCCGCACGCGCGGCGCAGGCCGATGAGTTCATTCAGGCCCTCCCCCACGGTTACGACACGCTCGTGGGCGAGCGCGGGCTGACGCTGTCGGGCGGTCAGCGCCAGCGGATCGCGATCGCGCGCGCGGTCGTCGCCGACCCGCGGATCCTGATCCTCGACGACGCCACCTCGTCGGTCGACGCCACGACCGAACAGGAGATCAAGCTGGCGCTGCGCGAGCTGATGGCCGGCCGGACCACGTTTGTGATCGCCCACCGGCTCTCGACGATCGCGCTGGCCGACGAGATCGTGGTGCTCGAGCACGGCCAGGTCGCGTCGCAGGGCACCCACGACGAGCTGCTGGAGTTCTCGCCGCTGTACCGCGAGATCGTCGAGAAGGGCATGCCCGACCAGGTGTTCATGACGCGCAATCCGCGCGAGGCGGAGGTGGCGGGGCTGTGAACCGGCGAGACGACATCCGCCGCCGTCTCGGAGCAACCGGAGGCCGCGGCCGCAAGCTCCGCGGACTGGCCGAGCTGCTGTCTCCGTATCGCTGGCGCGTGGTCGCGATGTTCACCTCGCTGGTGATCGCGACCGGCGCCGCGCTGGCGCCGGCGCCGCTGGCCAAGCTCGCGATCGACGACGGGATCCAGCGCCACGACGTCGCCGCGCTGGACCGGATCGTGGCCGCGTTCATCGCCTCCGCGCTGCTGTACGTGGTCGCCTCCTACGCCCAGACGTATCTGGTCGGATGGGTCGGCCAGCGAGCGCTGCAGGACCTGCGGGTGAAGCTGTTCGCCCACCTGCAGCGGTTGTCGATCGGCTTCTACTCGCGAAACCGCGCCGGCGTGATCATCTCGCGGCTGACCAACGACGTCGAGGCGCTCGACCAGCTCGTCGAGGACGGCATGGCGACGCTGATCCAGTCCGGGCTGATGCTGATCGGCGTGGTCGTGATCCTGTTCGTGCTCGACCCGCACCTGGCGCTGCTGACGTTCCTGGCGCTGCCGATCCTGGCGATCGGCGGGCTCCTGTTCCGGATCGCGTCGGCCGACGCCTACCGGCTGACCCGGGAGAAGATCGCGCTGATCACCGCCTATCTGCAGGAGACGCTGTCGGGGATGCGGGTGATCCGCTCGTTCGGCCAGGAGCCCAAGCACGTGACCCGCTTCCACGGGCTCAACGAGGACAACGTGCGGGCCAACATGACGACCGTCAACCTCAACGCGGCGTACTTCCCGGGCGTCGAGCTGCTGTCGGCGCTGGTGACGGTCGAGATCCTCGTGGTCGGCGGACTCGCGGCGATCAACGGGCACACCTCGACCGGCGTCGTGTTCGCGTTCATCGCCGCGCTGAACAACTTCTTCGATCCGATCCAGCAGCTCTCGCAGCTGTACACCACCTACCAGTCCGGGATGGCGGCGCTGGACAAGATCTTCGGCCTGCTCGACGAGGAGCCCGAGCTGACCGATGCGCCCGACGCGATCGACCTGCCGCCGATCCGGGGCAGCCTGCGGTTCGACGACGTCTCGTTCCGCTACGGCTCCGACGAGGACGGCGCGTGGGCGCTGCGCGATCTCGACCTCGACGTCCCCGCCGGCCAGACGGTTGCGCTGGTCGGGTCGACCGGCGCGGGCAAGTCGACGTTCGCCAAGCTCGTGGCCCGCTTCTATGACCCGACCGACGGCAGCGTGCTGGTCGACGGCCACGACCTGCGGACGGTGACCGCGGAGTCGCTGCGTTCGCAGATGGGGATCGTCCCCCAGGAGGGCTTCCTGTTCAGCGGCAGCGTGCGCGAGAACATCGCCTTCGGCCGGCCCGACGCGACCGACGAGGAGATCCGCACCGCGGCCCACGCGGTCGGCGCCGACCAGTTCATCTCCGCCCTCGACGACGGCTACGACACCCAGGTCGGCGAGCGCGGCGTCCAGCTGTCGGCCGGCCAGCGCCAGCTGCTGGCGTTCGCCCGGGCGCTGGTGGCCGATCCGCGGATCCTGGTGCTCGACGAGGCGACGTCGAACGTCGACGTTCACACCGAGAGCCTGATCGAGCAGGGGTTGCGACGGCTGGTCGCGGGCCGCACGGCGATCGTGATCGCCCACCGGCTGTCGACGATCCGCCATGCCGGCCGGATCGTGGTGCTCGAGCACGGGCGGATCGTCGAGTCGGGCACGCACGCCGAGCTGATCGAGGCCGAGGGGCGCTACTGGCGCCTCTACCAGGACTGGGCCGAGCAAGCCGCCGCCTAGCCCCCGCCGCCGAATCGGTCATCAAAGTTCGCGCCGCCGAGCCCGTAAAGTCACCGGCAATGGGCATCTCGGTCACCGGTCTGTCGATCACGCCGATCAAGGGCACCCGCGTGCGGGCGGTCGACGACATCCGGCTGGACCGTTTCGGGGTGCGCGAGAACCGTCGCTTCTACGTGATCGACCACCGCGACCACCTGGTCAACGGCAAGCGCCTGGGCGAGCTGACCGCGCTGGTGTCCGACTACGACCACGAGCGGCGGCGACTTCGGCTCGAGTTCCCCGACGGCACCGTGCTCGAGGACACGATCGGCAATGGCCCGCTGGTCAAGACACGGTTCTTCTCCCAGGAGTCGCTGGCCCGGCTCGTCGAGGGGCCGTGGTCGGAGGCGCTGACCGGGTACAGCGGCCACCCGCTGCGCCTGGTCGAGGCGCAATCGGTGGGAGTCGACCGGGGGATGGCGGGCGTGGCGTCGCTGATCTCGCGGGCCTCGCTCGGACGGCTGGCGCGGGAGGCCGACCAGGACGACATCGACTGCCGCCGCTTCCGGATGCTGATCGAGATCGACGGGATCGACGCCCACGCCGAGGACCGCTGGGTCGGCCAGACCACCAACGTGGGCGACGCCACGATCCGCTGGCGCGGCCACGTGGGACGCTGCCTGACCACCAGCCGCGACCCCGACAGCGGCGACATCGACCTGCCCACGCTCGAGATGCTGCGCAACTACCGCGCCGAACTCGAGAGCACCGAGCCGCTCCCGTTCGGGATCTACGGCGAGGTCCTGGAGGGCGGCACCGTCGCGGTCGGCGACCGGGTCGCGGTCGTCCAATAGGCTCACGCGGGATGAGCGAGGATCGCGTACTGATCGAGGTGGCCGATCACGTCGCCAGCGTGACCCTGAACCGGCCCCACAAGCACAACGCGCTCGACGGGGCGATGTTCGAGGCGATTGCGGCGGCGGCGCAGCGGCTCGCCGACGAGCCCGGTCTGCGGGCGGTCGTGCTCCACGGCGCCGGCCCGAGCTTCTGCTCGGGGATCGACCTGGGCAGCCTGGCCGCCGGCGACGGCGGGCTCGACGGCGTCCGGGCGGCGCTGGCCGAGGCGCCGCCCAACCGCTTCCAGCTGCCCGCGTACGGGTGGCTGGCGCTGCCGGTGCCGGTGATCGCCGCGGTGCACGGGAACTGCCTCGGCGGCGGGCTGCAGATCGCGCTGGCGGCTGACGTCCGGATCGCGGCGCCCGACGCGCGCCTGTCGGTGATGGAGATCAAGTGGGGGCTGGTGCCCGACATGTCGATCACCCGCACGCTGCCCCGGCTGGTCGGCATCGACGTGGCTAAGGAACTGACGTATACCGGCCGGGTGATCAGCGGCGCCGAGGCCGACACGATCGGTCTGGTGACGCGCACAGACCCCGACCCGCTCCGGGCCGCCCGCGCGCTGGCCGCCGAGATCGCCGGCCGCTCGCCCGACGCGGTCCGCAGCGCCAAGCGTCTGCTGGACAGCTCGTGGACCGCGGAAGCGGACGAGTCGCTGGCGCTCGAGGCCGAGCTCCAGAGCGCGCTGATCGGCTCGCCTAACCAGCTCGCGGCGGTCAG
>CAWHRT010000038.1:0-175232 GCA_963831845.1 uncultured Solirubrobacterales bacterium
CACAGGCGTTTGCATTCGCTAAGTTAAAGTTAAATAACGGGGGGGCTTACCGCCGATGGCCGAGCCGCATACCCATGCTGCTGGCCTTCGAGCGCAGTGCGGGCTGAACAATATTGTAAGCCTGGCAATTTTCTTGACCGGGGTCCGCGCCTTCGAATGCGCGCGCAATTCTTTCTCTTCAGCTTTGGTGTATTCACGGCGAACGCGCTTCTTGACCTTCTTAGCCACAACATGGCTCCTGATTTGGGAAGGCGCCCTTCTAACATCGTGCTACAATTTGTCCATTATCAAAATTAGCAAGTTATAATGCCTACCCGCGTCGGCCCGAACGTACTCGAAAGCGTCGCGCAGATGATCGGCAACATCGTGGATTTCGGACTCTCATCATAACCGTCGTCTTCCTCTTCGGACTTTGACGGAAGATCTGGCTCATCCACTTTCGTACCGCCAGCTAACCTGTCCCAGTAAAACACTCCGACGAGTTGGGGGCGTTTGTGCGCCCTGCCCGCTTTTGCCACACACCGGTGTCGATCGAATCAATTAGCCTCCAGGATCATCTGGGGAAGCTATGGCCAGCACCAAGTCCGTTCTGAGAGGATGATAGCCGCGATGAACCGCGGCGGCGACGCTGGCTCCAAGGCTTCGAGCGGGTTAGACCCACAGGGGAGCGGCCAAGCACACCTTCGTGTTCGCGGCTCCTTGGATCCGGCCTCAGGGACGCTTCTCGGTTTTCGACGCCGGTCTTCAGCGGCAATTGCTTCCTTCTCACACATGTAGGCGCCGCGATGCGAAGGGTCCGCTGAAGTGCAGAGCCGCTCGACCCTCACTTCTTCGACGGCTGTCGGACGTCGACCGGGCCGGTGACGTTCACATTGCCGGCCACTCGGCACTTCCTGGATCCAGGTGTACCAGGCTACGGACTTGGGGCTCATTTCCCATTGCGCCCCGTAGACGAGGATCATTCCCGTCACCGCAATCATCGTGCAGATGCCAACGGCGAGGTGCTGGATCGGTAGCGACCAGTTTTGCCGGTTGTCAAAGCACGCGACGAAAGCGCGCCCGAGAGTGGGCCCGAGAAGGAAAAGGGATAGCAGAGTAATTAGCGTTAGCGCATTATTGAGGAAGTCCATTGCGGAGGCTGCGGTTCTCATGCCTGAGTTATTAGAACTCGCTGCACCACTGAAGTGCCGACGCCTATAGTCCGGCCGATCTTCAGGATGCCCATGCCCTCCGCTTTAAGCTCGCGTATGCGCGCCTCTATGGAAGCCTTCACCGGGCGCCGACCGAGCTTCATCCCCTTCGCTTTGGCCCGCGCCAAACCGGCGTTGATCCGTTCCCGGATGATGCCGCGCTCAACATCTCCAAACACGCCGAGCATCTGGAACATCGCCTTGCCCGCAGTCGTCGATGTGTCGAGCCCCTGCCGATGTAGGAACAGATCGACGTCCTTATCATGAAGTCCCTGCAGGATGCCAAGCAGGTCCGTCTGCGATCGGCCCAGGCGGTCGACCGACCAGGTCGCGACCATGTCGCTTTCGCGTTTACCGCCTTGCCAGCTTCGTCTTCCGGCAGAGCGTTCAGCAAGGCGTTGTACTTTTCGATGAAAGCCCTTTGTTTGGCTTCATCCAGCTTGCGCGGGATGGCTTGCGGCTTGCGGTGCTCCATGCCCTAACGATGAGATCAAACCCGAGCGCCCCTCATAGGCGATCTTGAACTCTTTCTCGATATAGGCGCCGATCTGGCGCGTCGAACGCGGCAGCGTCTCCCCGATCCAGGCCTTAAGCTTGTCCTGCTGTTCGAGGTTCAGGCGGCAGGAGCTGCCTTCATGGCCAAAGCCGGCCAGCCCTTCGATCCGGTCTCTTCTATACAGACGGTGGCAAGTCCGCACGGTATCGTCGTCGATGAATAAAACCTTCGCGACTGCCGCGCAGCTCATGCCGTTATTAAGAAGCAGCAGTGCATTCGCACGCCGGCCAAGCCGATGCTCTACAGACCCGTCCCGAGCAAGCTCGATCAGATCGCGTTCGGCTTCGGCGTCAGAATCCAGCGCAAATCATCTCTCGATCAGAATCTCTGCAGCCCTTCCGCGCGAGGGAATTTTCGGATATTCACAGAGTCAGGGTATACCTACCAGTGGACCCGGCGCTTTCTTCGCGGCCGGGAGGGTGCCACTCTGTGGCGCCGTACCCAAGTCGTGTGCATGTCACGCGCTTTACAAAAGATGCTGTGCGCTAATACAGATTGGTCTTGTGGGTAAGGTCCGATCCCCTCTCGAAGGCGAAGGCCACACGTTTAAATCGCGTCGGGCGCGCCACGCCAATACCCGCCATTTTTGCGCCCGACGCGGCGACGAGCGTACGCAAGAGCACGCTTTTGCATCTCATGATGGAACTTCCTTCACGTCTTGGTGGGGAGGTTCGCCGACAGCGAGGTCGTTATGGCACCTGACGCCCGCCGCTAGGGCCAATTGTTGCGGTACCAGGAACGGCGTATGACCCGCCGCGCTTGCCAACTCATTACGAATTGGGAACTTCCCCCCGCACACACCAACGCGCCGACGTGGTCGTTTCTGTGGCGCAAGCTGATCCCGCCGGTCCGGGACGCCGGATTCCGGTGCGTCGCTCCTGATCTGCCGGGGTTCGGCCGCTCCGACAAGCCGACCGACATCGGCTGGTACAGCTACGACCGCCACGTCGCGGCGATGGCCGGGCTGCTGGAGGAGCTCGACCTGCGCGACGCGACCGTGGTCGTGCACGATTGGGGCGGCCCGATCGGGCTGCGTCTGGCCGTCGAGCATCCCGATCGCATCGCGCGGATCGTCGCGCTCGACACCGGCCTGTTCACCGGGCACCAGCGGATGAACGACGCCTGGCTGGCGTTCCGCGACTTCGTCGCGCGCACCGACGACCTACCGGTCGGGCTGCTGGTCCGCCGCGCCTGCCACACCGACCCCGGCGACGAGGTGATTGCCGCCTACGAGGCGCCGTTCCCGACGCCGGAGTCCAAGGCGGGGGCCCGGTCGTTCCCGCTGATCCTGCCCACGTCGCCGTCGATGCCGGGCGCGGAGGCTGGCCAGCGCGTGCTCGATGCGCTGCGGACGGATGCGCGGCCGAAGCTGGTGATGTGGGCGGATTCAGATCCGGTGCTGCCGCTTGCCACCGGCCGGCAGTTCGCCGCCGCGCTGGGCGGCGGCGAGATCGACCACGTGATCGGCGATGCGGGGCACTTCCTGCAGGAGGACGCCGGTCGGCAGATCGGCGAGCTGATCGCCGACTGGCTGTCCTAGTGGGTCTCCCTGAAACGGAGACCCACTAGACCGTTTCCTTCTCGGGCTCCGTCGCCGAGGACGACTCCCTGTGCGGCTTGCAGGTCGGGGGCGGCCGAGGCGAGACCCGCCTGCCCCTTGGCGATCGTCTCGGCCATCCGCGTCTCGTACGCCGCCCGGGCCAGGCGGTCGGGGCGGGCGAGCACCTGGTCGCCCTTGAGCATCCGGCCGGCGGCCTCGGCGACCGGCCGGGGGATCACCGCCGCCGTCCGGACCAACCGGGACAGCGAGCGCGGCACGTAGACCTCGTAGCGGCCGGTCTGGAGCGCCTCGACGATCGCTTTGGCGACGTCCTCGGGCTCGACCGGCTTGAAGCTGCGGGTCTCGGGCAGGCCGGAGCCGAGCTCGGTGTTGACGACGACCGGCATCACCACGCTGAGGTCGACGTTGCTGCCGCGGAGCTCGGCGCGCAACGACTCGCTGAGGCCGACGACGGCGTGCTTGGTGGCGCAGTACGTGGCGCCGCCAGCAAAGCCCATCTTGCCCGCGGCGGAGGCGATCTGGACCAGGTGGCCGCGCCGGCGCGGGACGAAGCGCTCGAGCGCGAGCTTGGAGCCGAACAGCACGCCGGTGAGGTTGATGTCGACGAGCCGCGCGGTGGTCGCGTCGGTCTCATCGACGAAGCTGCCGATCGGCATGATCCCGGCGTTGTTGATCAGCACGTCGAGCGGGCCGAGCCGGCGCTCGACCTCGTCCAGGAACGCCGGCGAAGCTCGCGCGATCGGTCACGTCGAGCGGCAGCCCGATCGTCCCCGCACCCAGCTGTTCGGCGGTCGTCTGAGCCAGCTGCTCGTCGATGTCGCCGATCGCGACCCTGGCTCCCTTCGCGATCAGTGCCGCCGCGGTCGCGCGGCCGATGCCGCGGGCGCCGCCGGTGATTGCGACCACGCGGCCCGCTAGCGAACGTGGGGCTTTCGCCATTGCTGAAGTCCTCCTACGAAGTCGTTTCCACCATGGAAGGTATCGAGTCCGACCCGGGCTCGTGGCGACTGGTTGACTGGCCAGTCGATCGGTGTGCCGGAGCCGGAAAACCTCCAATGAAGAGGAGTCGGACGGGTGGGACGCATAGCTCGCGTGGTTAACGTCCCGCTCGAGAGCAACCGGGCCCAGCGAGGGACGTTAGTCACGTGGGGGGTGGCAAACGCCCCACGGTTGGCCGAAAGCGGGTCGAGTGGGACGTTGTGCATGCAGCTCAACTCCCCAACCGAGGCGGGTTCCCGGGACGATGCGGAGTTGACCGGTGCCGGTCGGCGAGGACCCGCCGAGAGCCGACCCCCTAACGCTTCCACTCGGACGCGAGCATCGAGTGGACCACGTGATCCAGGTAACGGTTGCCCACCCGCTCGGCCTGACGCCGCGTGCCCTCCTCGACGAAGCCCAGCCGCCGGACGAGGGCCCGGCTGCGGGTGTTTTCCACGGCAGCAGCGATCTCGACCCGGTTGAGGTCCCAGGCGGCGAACGCGTGGTCGACGAGCGCGCGGACCGCGAGCGTCATCGTCCCACGGCCCTGCTCGGACTCCGAGAGCCAGTAGCCGATGCTGGTCGACCGGTGCTGCCAGCTGACCGAGTGGTAGCCGGCGCAGCCGATGATTGCGCCGTCGCGCAGGATCGCGCAGTCGAACCCGTTGTTGGCGGCCTGGCGCTGCTGGGAGTAGTCGACGTGCGCTCGGGAGTCGGCGAGGGTCTGACCCGCGGCCCAGGGCATGAACTCCGACAGGTAGGCGCGGTTGGCGTCGGACAGGGCGTACAGCTCCTCCGCATCCGAAGCCTCCAAAGGCCGCACGCTCAGCGACTCGGACAGCTGGGCGCGCTCGCGCAACGGGTTGGGCGGCGCCGGCACGCCCCGCGGCGCGGGAGGGCCCGGGGGCGAGACGATGTCGCGCCCGGTAGGCCGCATCCCCTCGTCGAGCTCGAGCTGCCAGAAGTACCGCGTGAAGCTGATCCCGGCCCGGAACTCGCCGACATGGGGGTCGATCTGCTCCCCGCGCGCCATCCGCACGATCAGCTCCGGATACGTGCGCCCCGGCAGCGCCGCGTACATCGGCGCGGGGAACGCGCCGCCGAAGCGGGTGTTGACGTCGGTGATCCCCAACCCGACCTCGCTGTCACGGAACACCTGCACCGTGCACGGCCCGCGGACCCCGAGCGCCTCGACCACGCGCCGGCCCAGCTCGATCAGCTCCTGATCGGCGATCACCGTGCCCTTGACCGACTCGCCGCCGCGGGACTCGATCATCGTCCGGGGGATCGCGTTCAGACAGCGGCCGCTCAGATCGCACAGCAGATCGATCGAGAACTCCGGCCCGTTCATCAGCTTCTGGACCATCGCCGGCTCGGCGATGTAGTCGACCATGAACGCCGCCGCAGCCGCGTCTGCGGCATGGTGGATCGAGCGCGCGCCCGAGCCCTTGCGGGGCTTGATCATCACCGGGAAGTACGGGATCGGCTCGCCGGGGAGCACGGTCGGCGGCGACGGCAGGCCGAGGCGCTCCAGCAGCACGTGCGCCTCGTACTTGTCAAACGTCGCGCGCGCGATCTCGGCATCGGGGACGAACGCGGGCAGCGCGCCGGCGGCGCGCGCGTGGGCCAGCACCTCGATGTCGAGGTCGGTCAGCGGCACCACCGCCCCGACGTTGAACTCCTCACACAGCGCCTGCAGCGCCGGCACGTACCCCGGATCGTCGATCCGCGGCACGGCGCGCCGGTGGTGGGCGGCGTACTGGGCCGGGGCCAGCGGGTTGGGGTCGGCGGCCACGACCGTGGCGTGCTGGGCGAAGGCCGAGACGATGTCGTAGCGCTTGCCGACACCGGTGAGCAGGACGCCTATGTCGCGCGCCATCCGCCCGTGTCTCCCTTGTACAGCCCGTGGCCGGCGAGCACCATCCGCACGGTCCGGGCCATGATCCCCAGATCGAGCTTGACCGTGCGGTGCTCGACGTACCAGAGGTCGAGCTCGATCCGCTCGGGCCAGGGCAGCGACGCCCGGCCGTTGATCTGGGCCCAGCCGGTGATCCCGGGCTTGACCGCGAGCCGGCCGCGCTCGCGGTCGGTGTACTGGTCGACCTGGACCTGAACGGTCGGGCGCGGCCCGACGACCGACATCTCGCCGCGCAGGACGTTCCACAGGTTCGGAAGCTCGTCGAGCGAGTAGCGGCGCAGGAACGAGCCAAGCCGGGTGATCCGGTCGTCGCCCTGGTTGATCGCCAGCCCGGCACCGATGAACTCGGCGCCGGTCACCATCGTGCGCAGCTTGTAGATCGAGAACAGCTCGCCGTCGCGACCGACCCGCGTCTGGCGGTAGATCGCGCTGCCCGGCGACTCGAGCCGGATCGCCGCCGCCAGCACCGCCACCACCGGCGCCGTGACCGCCGTGCCGGTCGCCGACAGCGCGACGTCGATCGCCCGCCTCAGCGCGTCGTCGAGCCCCGGGCGACGGGGCGCGCCGTTCAGTCGCGCGCTCATCGGGTGCCCTCCGCGGGCTCCCAGCCCGCCGTCGTGCCGTGCTTGAGCCAGTCCCACAATCCCACCGCCAGCGACGCCGTGGTCAGCACGTAGTAGCGCGCGATCAGCAGCGGCCGGGCGCGGATCGCCCCCGCCGCCAGCGCCGCCAACAGGATCGCGACCTGGATCGCCACCGCGGCCACGTACACCCAGCCCTGACCGATCAGCGCGATGCTCGTGCCGAGCGCGATCACGTGTAGGAACGGGGTCAGGTACCGGACGACCCGGTGGGAGAAGATCATCAGCGCGTACAGGGGGTCGTAGCCGCGCGGCGACAGCATCCCGCCCCGCAGCACGATCGGCCACATGTGGCTCATCATCCGGCGCTTACGAGCGAACTCGCCCTCGATCGTCGGCACCATCTTCTCGGTGGCGTGCGCGTCGGACGCGTAGACGGCGCGCCAGCCCCGCTTGACCATGTTGAATGGGAACGACAGGTCGTGGCCCATGATCGGGTCGACGACCAGGTAGGACTCGCGGCGGGTCGCGTAGATCGCGCCGTTGCCGCCGGTGACCGAGCGCACCTGGGACTCCAGCGATCGCAACGCCATCTCGTAGCGCCAGTACAGCCCCTCCTGGTTGGTGCCGCGCTCGTTGACGAACGCGACGTCGCCGCACACGTAGCCCACCCGGGGGTCGGCGAACGGCGCCACCAGCCGGGCCAGCGCCCCGTTCTCCCAGCGCACGTTGGCGTCGGAGAACGCCACGATCTCGGACCCGGAGCGCTCGACGGCAGCGTCCTGGGCGCGGATCTTGCCGCCGCGGGGGAGGTCGAGCACGACGTCGGCGCCGGCCGCCCGCGCCCGCTCGGCGGTGGCATCCGGGGAGCCGTCGCAGGCGACGATCACCTCGAGCCGCTCGGCCGGGTAGTCGAGCTCGCGCAGGTTGGCGACGCGGCCGGCGATCACATCCGCCTCGGCGTAGGCGGCGACGATCACCGACACCGACGGACGCTCCGCCGCGTCAGCCCCGACCGCCCGCCGGCGAAGGCGGCCGATCAGCGACAGCAGCACGAAGTAGCCGGCGTGGGCGTACAGCACCAGGCCGGCCGAGACCCAGAAGACGATCGCCAACGCGGTCACGACGGCGCCGATTGTGGCGCAGCCGCGATCCGGCGGTCCGTCAGGCCGCGATACAGCTCGAGCGTCTTGCGGGCCGCCTCAGCCCACGAATACGGCCCGGCGGCGGCCGCGGCGGCCGCCCGGGCGAGCGCCAGCCGGCGGTCGGGGTCCGATAGCAGCCCGTTGACGGCGTCGGCCAGCGCGCCCGGATCGCCGGGCGGCACCAGTACCGCAGCCCCCTGCGCGGCCACCTCGCCGAAGCCGCCGACGTCGTGAAAGCACCGTCGGCTTGGCGAACGCCAGCGCCGTCGCCAGCACGCCCGACTGGTCGAAGCGCTCGGTCCGCGAGTACGGGAGCACGACCGCGTCGGCGCGGCGGAAGAACGCCGGCAGCTCGGCGTCGGCCACGAACCTGGTGACGAACCGGACCCCGGGCGGCGCCTGCGCCCGCAGCGCCTCGACATCGATCAGCGAGCGCCCCACGATCCACAGCTCGGCGCCGCGCACGTTCCGCCAGGCCTCGAGCAGCGTGTCGAGGCCCTTGTACGGGCGCAGCAGACCGAAGAACAGGACTACCGGCCGGTCGACCCACCGCAGCTCGGCGGGCAGCGGCCGCTGCACCGGGAGCCGGGTCAGGTGCTCAAACGCGCCGTGGTGGATCACGTGGACCTTCTCGGAAGCGACGCCGAGGCCCTCGATCAGGCGGCTGCGGCCGTAGTCGGAGTGCACGACCACCGCATCCGCAACGTCGTACAGCCGGCGCTGCGCCCGCACCTGGCCCGGACGCGGCTCGCGCGGGAGCAGGTCGTGGGCGGTCAGGACCACGGGCCGGTCGGGCAGCAGGTAGCGGTCGCACCACTGCACGTCGAGCCACTGGAAGTGCACGACGTCGGCCGCGGCGGCGGCGCGGCGGTAGCGGAGCATGTCGGGCACGTGCTCGGCGAGCTTGGTCACCCGGCGCAGCCGGCTGCCTCCGGGCCCGAGCGCGTGGCGATAGAACAGCTCACGCACGCCGTATCCGTCGGGCGGCAGCGCGGTCCCGTACGGGAACTCGCAGGTGATCAGCTCGACCTCGGCGCCGGCGCGCGCGAGCGCGACGCACAGCGCGTGGTCGTAGGGCCGCGTGAACGACGACGGGTCGACGACGTGAACCCTCATCGCGCGTCCAGCGGCCGCCCGGCCAACCGCGCGACCCGGCGAGCGGTCTCCTGGGTGCCCGCGCCGAGCGGATGCACGGTCGCCCCGGGGTCGCGCCGTAGGCGCCGCACGGCCGGGGCGATCGCGGCGAGCGTCGGCTGGCCCGGCTCTCGGGCGAGGCGATCGGCCGCGCAGCGCAGGGGGTGCCGGAGCGCCAGGCGGGCCAGCGCGAACGCCCGCGCGGCGACGCCGTCGTCCTCGCGGTAGGCGACCGGGAGCGAGCGCGCGGGGCCGATCTCGAGCGACTCCGGGCGCGTCGAAGCCTCGACCCGGGCGGCGTCGAGCGTGTCGGCGAACTCCGCCAGCGGGTCGCCCCGCGCCGGGAACCGGTCGGCGATCAGCACCACCCGGGCGGGTGGGGTGCGCGCCCCCGACGGGCGATTGGACAGCATCAGGCCGGCGAGCTCTTCGGCCGACAGGACGGCGTCGAGCACGGCGTAGCCGCCGCGCTCCAGCCGGCCCGCCCGGACCGGGCCGCGCGACGCCGCGCGCGGGCGAGCCGCAGGCTTGCGACGCAGGCGCCCCCAGGCGCGGCCGGCCGCGCGGGCGACCGCTGGCTCGGGGTCGAACCCCTCGTAGCGGCGCCCCAGCCAGGCGCGACCAGCGGCGTAGCCGCGCCACTGGCTGCGCAGATCACCGACGGTCGTGCGGTAGCGGTGCTCGACCGCGGCGCGGCGGCGGAGCTCGAGCTTGTACCCGGCGGCCTGCAGACGCCAGCTGAAGTCGGTGTCCTCGGCCGCGCGCACGCCCTCGTAGAAGCCGCCGATCTGGTCAAACGCCGCCCGCCTCACCAGCAGGTTGGCGGCCACGGCGCGCGGGCGATACGGGTGGCGCAGATGCGCCTCCTGGCTGAGAAAGCCGCGGGCGGCGCCGTAGCGGGCGGCCAGCGTGTCGGCGCCGGGGGCGGACCGGACCTCGCCCGCCAGCGCGCCGACGTCGTCGGCGGCCGGCACGGCGAAGTACAGGTCGAGCAGGTCGCCCGGCGCCAGGCAATCGGCATCCAGGAACAGGATCCAGTCGTTGTGCGCGTGAACGGCGCCGACGTTGCGGGCGTGGGCCGGCGAGCGCTCGCCGGTCGCCGCCACCACGGTCAGAAGGGGCGTCGCCACACCCGACGCGGTGCTCGAGTTGTCGGCGAGGATCAGCTCGTCGCCGGCTCCGGTCTGGAGCGACAGCAGCGTCTGGGCGGCCGCCCGCGCCGCCCCGGCGTCGCCCGCGAACGGCATCACGACGCTGACGCTTGGGCGGCTCACGCCGGGATCCGTCCCCGCACTCGCGCCAGCATCGCGCGCAGGTTATCGACCTCCTGGGGGTGCGCGAACCGGGTCAGGTGCAGGACCGGCACGACCACTGCCAGCGCCGCGACACGCGTGAGGAAGCCGAGCACGCCGTGGGTCGGCAGCAGCACGTCCCCGAGCACCGCGATCCCGCCCATCACCAGGGTCAGGTGCACGATCCGCCGCCACTCGAACGCGACCGCGAACAGGCTCCGGGTGAGGAAGTGCATGACCCCGAGCATCACTACGTAGGCGCCGCACAGCGCGATCCCGGCGCCGGCGATCCCCAGCGGCGGCACCAGCGTCACCAGCAGCACCACATTGGCGGCGAGCCCGGCGATCGCGGCCGGGAAGTTACGGGTGGTGACCTTGGCGCGAGCGGCGATCACCAGGAACACGACCCACAGCCCGTAGAGCGCCCAGCCCAGCGCGACCCAGGGGAGCGCCTTGTAGGCGTCGTAGAACGACGGCGCGGCCAGCAGCCGCACCACCCAGCGCCCGAGCAGCGCGAGCCCCGCCACCACGAAGCCGCTGACCAGCATGTAGTAGGTCGTGACCAGGCCGTAGAAGCGCGCGGCCTCGCGGTCGTCGGTGATCGAGTAGGCCAGCGGCGGCCACGCGTACTGGAACGCCCGCACGATGAACGCGACCGCGCCGGCGAGCTTGATCGCGATCGAGTACAGACCCGCGAGCGACTGGCTTTGGGAATGGAAGATGTAGTAGCGGTCGACGAGGCTGAGCGCGTACACCGAGGCCTCGGCGGGGACGGTCGGCAGCCCGAACCGCAGCAGTGCCGCGAGCCGCTCGGCGCCGACCGCGGCGCGGTCGCCGCGGCGCGGTCGCAGGCGGTGGCGCATCGTCCACCACAGCCCCAGCAGCACGATCGTCGAGGCGCCGTAGTTGCCCAGCAACAGCCCGCTCGGCCCCTTGTCGAGCCCGACCACCAGCACCACCGAGGCGACGATCGTGATCCCGACGTTGATCAGCGAGGCGATCGCGTACGTGCGCACCCGCTCCTCGACCCGCAGCAGGCCGTAGGCGAGCTCGAGGTTGGTGAACGCCCACAGCCCCAGCACGGCGATCCGGAAGATCCCCGGATCGCTGTGACCGAGCACCACTCGCGACAGCGGCTGCGCCGCCGCGGCCAGGACAATCGCCACGATCGTGGTCGCGACCAGGGTGAACATCACCGCGTGTCGCGCCAGCGCATCCCGCCGCTCCTGGTCCTCGTCGGTGAAGTAGAAGCGCAGGAACGCCTCGATCATCCCGAAGCGGACGAGGATGCTGATGAAGATCACGCCGTTGGCGAGCAGCTCGACCGTGCCGTAGCCCGCCGGATCGATGTAGCGCGTATACACCGGCAGCAGCAGGACCGCGATGAACTTCGAGACCACGTCGGCGATCTGGTAGGCGGCCAGCGTGGTCGCCAGGCGCTTCAGATACGCAGTCACGGCGCCTAACGGTACGGATCGTCCCGGTGTCAGAATGCCGGACATGCAAATCGCCGTGATCGGAGCATCCGGCTGGCTGGGTGGCGCGATCGCGCGCGAGGCGCTCGCGCGCGGCCACGAGGTGACCGCGATCGCCCGCAATGCGGGCGGGCTCGAGGAGCTCGAAGGCGCCAATCCGGCGGTCGCCGATGCAACCGACGGCGCCAAGCTGATGGCGGTGCTGCTCGGCCACGACGCGGTCGTCGCGGCCGTCACCGATCGCAGCGCGCCCGACCGTCGTGTGATTCCGGAGGTCGCGCGCACGCTGATCAAGGCAGCCCCCGCATCGAGCGTTCCACGGGTCGCCTGGGTCGGCGGTGGCGCCAGCCTCAGCACCCCCGACGGCGGCCGGTTCATCGACCAGCCCGGGTTCCCGGAGGAGTACAAGGCCGAGGCGATGGCCCAGGCCGAGGCGCTTGACCTGTTTCGCTCAGCGCCGCCTGAAGTCGACTGGACCTACCTCAGCCCTCCTACGCACGAGCTCGTGCCCGGCGACAAACGGGGCGGCTACCGCGTCGCCGGCGGCGACGAGCCGGTGACCGACGCCGACGGCAACAACCGGGTCAACTCCGGAGACTTCGCCGCGGCGATGGTCGACGAGCTCGAGCGCCCGCAGTTCTCACGCCAGCGGTTCACCGTCGGCTACTGACGGCTACTCGAGAGCAGCTTCCACACCCCGTCGACGAGCTCCTGCGCGTCTACGTTGTGCGCCAGCCGCGACCCGAAGTTGACCAACCCGACGTCGACCACCGTGCCCCGTCCCAGGTCGTAGCCGACGACCGCCAGCGCGTTGTTGGTGACGCCGGCCGACGACATCACCTTGCCGGGCGCGCTAACCGAGCGCACGGGCTGATAGGAGCTGAACCCGGGAAACGCCCCCGAGGTCGTCTTGAAGATCCCCAGGCGATCGTGGATCACCGTGATCAGCTGCTGGTCGTGCACGACCAGGGGCCCGGGCTTGGCGCCGAACGCGTCCTGCGCAGCCGGCTGGCTCGGATGCAGCGCCCGCTGGCCCTGCACGGTGACCGACCGCAGTAGCGAGTCGATCCCCAGCGACATCACGTGGCCGCCGTTCTGGACGTAGGCCCGCAACGTGGATTGCAGCGAGGCGGGCAGCCACAGCTCGCTGCCGGCGAGCACGACGCCGGAGTGGCCCTGGAGCGTCGGTCCGAAGCCCTCGAGCAGGCCGACGTCGGTGGTCACGTCATACGATCGGCGGGTCTTGTCCAGGTAGGCCAGCAGGCCCGCTTCGTCGACGGCGCCGGCGGGAAAGCCGTGGGCCAGCGGCCGCAGAAGCGAGATCGGGCCGCCCGATGACAGCGTGTTGGGGAGGCCGTCGCCGTTGTCGTCGACCGGATTGAGGCCCTGCCACGTGAGCGCCGGCAGCACCACCAGCACCTTGGGCCGGTGGCTCGCGGTGGGCAGACTGGCGACGATCGGGACAACGGTCCGGTTTGCGCCCGAGCGCAGCGCGAGCTGGTACATGCCGGCGCGCCCGGACGGCAGCTTGACGTTCAGCGTGAAGCTCGAGGACGAGCCTCTTCCGACGATCTGCTTGCTGCCGGCGCGGCGCAGCGCCCAGCGGTAGGGCTGGTGGCGGGCGTCGACGTACACGGTCGCGCTCGACCCGGCCGCAACCGGGCGCAGCGGCGGCTCGGCGGCCAGGTAGCGCACGGTCACCCCGGTATGGGTGGTGCCCGGCGCGGGCGGCATCACGATCGGGTAGCGGCCGGTGTTGCAGGCCGCGTCGGTGACGTCGAGGCCCACCAGGTAGGTACCGGCGGGGGCAGGGCGCTGGTCGATCTCGCCGTCCCAGATCGCCGACTCGCTGCTCCACTTGGTGACGAAGCTCTTGACCAGCTTCGGCTTGCCGGGGAGGTCGGTGCGCCAGATCCGGACGACGCCGCTGCGGGCCTGGTTGCCGGTGTAGTGGATCGTCACGCCGCCGCTCTCGCTCTGTGGGATCAGCTTCGGCGAGACCGAGGTGACCACCGGCCGCGGCGGGATCGTGCGCACGTGAATCGGCTCGGGGCCGGCGGAGTTGGAAATCTCGACGGTGCGCCCCTGGTGGATCAGGGCCACGCGGAAGTAGTAGTCGCCGTCGGGCACGACCTGGCCGTCGTCGTCGCGGCCGTTCCAGGTGAACACGCCGTCGGGGGTGCGCACCTTACGGCGCATATGGTGCCCGAGCGCGATCGTGCGGACGATCGTCCCGGTCTGATCGACGATGTACACGTCGACGTCGTCGGAGCGGTGCAGGAGATAGAACGAGACGAACACGCGGCGGTGGCTGACGCCGCCGCACACCTGCCCGTCCTCGGGGTTGATCCACGACGGGACCGGCTTCGGGGACCCGGCGATCAGCGGCGTGGTCACCTTCAGGTGCTGGGTCACGAAGAATGCGGCGACGGTCGCCGCCGCCAGCACCGCGAAACCCACCATCGGCAGCCGGGTCAAAGCTCGACCACCGCCGTGTTGGGGACGTCGAACTCGTGGAATGCGTCGAGTCCCCGCGGGTCGCGGCTGCAGAGCATCACGCGGATGCTGCCGCCATGGCACACCACCAGCGCGGGGAGCTCGGCGTCCGCATGCACATCAACCAGGCACGCCAGCACCCGGTCGAGCTGATCGCGCAGCGACTCCCCGCCGGGGAAGCGGAAGCTCTCGCCCGCGCGCCGCCAGGCGGCGTAGCCCTCGGGATCGGCCTGCTCGACATCGATGAACCGGTAGCCCTCCCATTCGCCACGGTTGGCCTCGCGTAGCCGCGCGTCGAGCGTCGGCGTGAGCCCGATCCGGGCGCCGACGATCTCGGCGGTCTCGGCGGCGCGGCTCAGATCGGACGCGTACAACGAGCGGATGCCGACGTCGACCAGACGGTCGCCAAGCTCTGCGGCCTGCCGGCGGCCGGTGTCGTTCAGTGGGGTATTGGTGAACCCCTGGACGCGAATCGGCTCGAGGTTGTCGTTGGTCTGCCCGTGGCGGGCGAGCAGCACTCCGCTGAGGTCCGGACTGTGCGGCCGCTCCGCGCTCACCGGCGCGCAACGCCCAGAGTGTCGGAGCGCAGGCCGAGGCGCAGCGTCTCCAGCGAGAGGACGTCGGCCGGGGCGATGTTGCCGAGGTTCACGTCGGGCCCGAAGCGTTGGATGAACCACACCTGCTGGTGCTTGATGGGCGCGTCGAACATGATCCGCCGCGAGTCGATCTCGTGGACGATCTCGCCGATCAGGCCCTCGCGGACCTCTCCGGTCGGCCTGAAGATCCCGGCCGTGCCGGCCTCTCGGCCCTCGGCGATCACCTTCCACGCGCCCGCGCCGAGCTCCTGGCGCATCATCTCGACCCACTGGTAGGGCGGCGTGATCGCGCCGGTGTCGTCCTTGGAGCCGACCTCCGAGAGCACCGTGAAGTCGGCCGCCAGGCGCTCGATCAGCTCGAGCTTGTGGTCGTGTTCGAGCGCGATCGTGCCGTCGGAGATCTCGAAGTGCTGCAGGCCCAGCTGCTTGGCCCAGTCGATCAGCTCGTCGAACCGGCCGCGGGCGATCGCGAGCTCGGTAAGCGTGCCCCCGAGCACCACCGGGATCCCGTGCGCCCGGTAGCGCTCGAGCTTGGGCTCGAGGTTGCCGGTGGCCAGCGCAGTGCCCCACCCCAGCTTGACGATGTCAACGGAGTCCCCGGCGACCTCGATCAGGCCGTCGACCTCGGCCACCGACAGGCCCTTGTCGAGCACGTGGGTGACGCCGTCCTGGCGTGGCTTGACGGTGCGATCGGGGAGATCGAGCAGCTCTCGCATGTTGGCCTCCGGTCCGCTACGAGGGGGTCACTGGTGGGGCACTAGGCGGCGAGGTCCGACCCGACGGTCACGACGACCTGCGCGGTGCACGTCGCACTCCCGGGGCACGCCACGGCCCGCGTGCTCGAATCCACCGGCTGGACGGACGACGGTCCGAGCTTGAGCGACCGGGCCACCGCGAGGGCGTCGTTCTTGTCACCGGGCATGTAGGCGACCACGGTGGCGGTGCGGGTCTGGTCGGAGGCGTTGGCGGGCTGGTTGCCCTGCTTGTAGCCGACCCCGGTCAGCTGGGTGGCCACGCGGTCGGCGAGCCCGGCGGTGGCGGTGCCGTTGAGCACGGTCACGGTCACGTTGGCGGGGTTGACCTTGACGGCGGCGGTCTTGACGCGACGGGCGGTCGGCGTGTTGGTGGCCGCTTGCGTGCTGGTCGAGGAGGAGCTGCTGCTGCCCTTGTTGATCAGCACGAGCGCGACCACGACGCCGGCGACGGCGAGCGCGCCGATCAGCAGACCGAAGCGCAGGCCCGTGCGCGAGCGCCGGCGCTCGGGTCCGCGCGGAGGCTGCGTACCGGGACGCGACCGGGGCGGCTGGGTGCCCCGCGCACCGCGCTGGGCCTGCTGGGCGGCCCGGGCCGGTGCCGGCGTCACCCGTGGCGGCGGGGCGGTGACGACCGCGTCGTTGGAGACGCCGTTTGAACCACCGGCCGCGGTGGCCGGGGCGGGGCCCGGCGCCGAGTACGAGGTCAGCTCCAGCGGGTCCGGGACGTCGGCTCCGAGCGGTTCGGACACGACCGGATCGGTGGGGATCAGCTTGGTGGCGGCGGTCAGCGCCGGCGCCGCGACTCCGGCGGGCGGCCCCGGGGCGACGGCCATGGCGCCGACCAGCGCGGGCGCGCGGAACGGGTTGCGGCGCGCTCCGGCGGCGGCGGTCTGGTTACCGGCGCGCGCAGCGGCGGCGGGTTCGGCGGCCGCCGGCTGGGCGGCTGCGGCGGCGGCCTGCTGCTGCTGACGCGCCATCAGGGTCAGCCTGGCCTCGAGCTGAGAGACCCGCTGATTGGCGTCATAGGCCTGCTCGCGCAGGTTCGCCGTCTCGCGGGCCTGCGAGAAATAGAGCAGCACGAGAATGGCCAAGCCGATGATCGAGGCAAAGCCAACGTCTGCGCCCACCGAGGAGATGAAATGGTGGACAGATATGGCGAAGGGGATCGTCGCCATTGGGCGCCAGTCTACGGTGCCACCCGGGCGCCAGTTTCCCCGGACGGCAATCGCGTTCCAGAGAGCTTCGACACGTGGTCGGCGAGACCTGCAGCGTCGCCCTCGAGCACGAGCAGGTTCAGGTCGGCGAACGTCTGCTCGGCCCAGGCGGGGTCCAGCGGGGCCCGCTGCGCCCGCAGGATCCGCTGCGCCGGCGTCGGCTGCGGGCGCTCATACGGGTTGAACAGGTCCTCGTGGAACTTCTCCCCGCCGCGTGCCCCCACGATCTCGATCGCGATGTCGCGCTCGGGCTCCAGGCCCGACAGACGGATCATCGTCTCGGCCAGGTCGAGGATCTTGATCGAGTCGCCCATCTCGAGCACGTACACCTCGCCGCTGTCGTCGTGGAGCGAGCCCGCGCGGATGATCAGCTGGACCGATTCGGGAATCGTCATGAAATACCGGGTCATCCGCGGATCGGTGACGGTCACCGGGCCCCCGGCGGCGATCTGGCGGCGGAAGATCTGCACCACCGAGCCCGACGAGCCCAGCACGTTGCCGAACCGCACGGTGGCGTATCGGGTCTTCGGGTGTCGGACCGCGGCGGCCTCGACGGCCCACTCGGCGAGCGCCTTGGAGGCGCCCATCACCGTGGCCGGCTTGACCGCCTTATCGGTGGAGACGAGCACGAACGCGCCCACGCCCGCCTCGCCGGCGATGCGGGCGACCAGGCGCGTGGCGAGCGCGTTGTTGCGGACCGCCTCGACCGGGTTGAGCTCCATCATCCCCACGTGCTTGTAGGCGGCGGCGTGGAACACGACCGCGGGGCGATACTCGGAGAACACCTCGCGCATCCGCTCCTCTTCCTTGCAGTCGGCGAGGACCGGGACGGCGGTGCGGACGTGGCGCTCCTCCTCGAGCTCGCGGAGGATCTCGAACAGGTTGTCCTCGGCGTGGTCGACCAGCACGAGCCGCCGGGGGTTGACCCGCGCGATCTGCCGGCACAGCTCGCTGCCGATCGAGCCGCCGGCGCCGGTGACGAGCACGACCTCGTTGGCCAGGTACGCGCCGACGCGCTCGAGCTCCATCCGCACCGGCTCGCGCCCGAGCATGTCCTCGACGCGGACCTCGCGCAGCTGCCGGGTCACCTGGAGGTGCCCGGAGCTGTCCTGCAGCAGCTCGAACATCGTCGGCATCGTGCGGACGGGCAGGCCGCGCTGGCGGCACGCGGTCACCACCCGGGCGCGCAGCGTCCCCGGGGCCGAGGGAATCGCGATCACGATCTCGTCGGGCTCGAGCTCGTCCAGGATCCGGGCGATGTCCTCCGACGAGGTGGTGCCCAGCACCTTGAGGCCGTGCTCGTCCTTGATCCCCTGCTTGCGGGGATCGTCGTCGACGAACCCGACCGGTCGCATCCGCAGCTGCGGGTTGCGGGCGAGCTCGCGGACGACCAGGCGACCGCCGTCGCCGCCGCCGACGATCAGCACGTCGCGGGCGCCCTTCTGCATCGTGAAGCTGCGCACGCGGCCCTCGACGATCAGGTGCACGATGAAGCGGGCGCCCAGCAGCAGCGCCAGCATCAGCAGGAAGTACAGGGCGATCACGCTTGCCGGGAGCGTCACCGGGCTCGACAGCTGGCCGCGTGAGGAGGTCTGGACCGGGTGCAGCAGCGCGATCGCCCCGACCGCGATCAGCGTCGATACCACGGCACCCTTGACCACCGCCTCGTAGTCGCGCTGGCCGACGAATGTCCACAACCGCTCGTACAGCCCGAACGCAGCGAGCACGATCAGCGAGACGGCGACGACCCAGATGACCGTGGTGTTGAACAGGTGCTCGTAGCGGGTCGGGACGTCGTCCTCGAACCTCAATCGGAACGCGAGGAAGTACCCCAGGGCGACCAGAAGCCCGTCCACCAGCAGCTGCGGGATCGAATGGCGGTGGACGGGGAAGGCCGCGGTTCTCAGCCGCCGGCGCATGCGCCGGGGGATTCTAGTTGGCGCTGTGCTAATGGACGGCTAAGGTTGCGCGCTGCCGGCGGGCCCGCGGCGGCTTGTGCGCCCGCGGTGCTGACCCGGCCCGCGGCGGCTTGTGCGCCCGCGGCGCGGACCGAGCGCGCGGCGCGACGCCGCCCGACCGGTGCGGGACGGGGACCAGCAGGTTGCGCAGCTTGCGGCGCATCGCGGGGTTCAGCCGCCCGAGCGGCTGCACGTGCATCGCCGCCCAGCACTTCTGGCCGCCCTGACAGCGCTTGATCGCCAGCAGCTCCTGGTGCAGCTGGAACAGCTGCAGCAGCGTCATCGTCGGCGCGAGGTTGTGCAGCTCGAACGGATCGGTGCGCAGGTCGTAGAACTCGCGCTCGCCGTCCTTGTACTCGACGTACAGGAAGTCGGGCGTGCGCATCGCCTCGTAGCTGTTCGGGTTGCCGCTGGGGGGCGGCTGGAAGTCGGGATCGTCGGTCCGCAGGTCGGGACCGCGATGCTCGACCAGCGCGGCGTTGCGCCAGGTCGCGGGGGTCACGCCGCCGAGCAGCGGCACCAGGCTGTGGCCGTCGCCGGCCATGTTGGTGCCGCCGATCTGGGCGAACGTCTTGGCCAGGTCGATGTTCTCCGTGATCGCGTTGGTGCTCGTCCCGGCGGGGATCCCGGGGCCCTGGATCACCAGCGGCACGTGGATGTCGGTGTCGAACGCGGTCATCTTGCCCGGCATCAGCCGGTACTCGCCGGTGTGCAGGCCGTTGTCGGAGCTGAACACGATGTAGGTGTCGTCGCTCAGGCCGTTGGCAGCCAGCGCCGCCTCGACCCGCCCGATCATCGCGTCGACCGCCTGCACCGACTGCGCGCGCAGCCGGTAGACGGTGTTGATCCGGGCCTGCTGGTCGGCGGTCAGCGGCGCCCGGCCGGCCAGCCACCGCGGCGCGTTGGTGGGCAGCACGTCGAAGTTCGGCGGGTGCGGAGCCTGCAGCCCGGGGAAGTCGTTGGCGTCGCGCGGGGCGGGCGTGTAGGGGTCGTGCGGCGCGAACGTCGCCAGCTCGAGGAAGAACGGCTTGCCGGCAGCGGCCGAGCTGTCGATGAAGTCAACGCCCTTGTCGGCGAGCACGTCGGTCAGGTAGTCCGACGGCTGGTGGCCGTAGTTGACGACCGTGCCGTCCTCGTTGAGCGAGTAGTTGAACTCCGGGTATCCCCAACCGGCGACGTCCCATTCGGACCATCCGGGCGGCACGTAGGTGAACGGCAGGCCCGGGACGTTGCCCTTGTCCTGGCCGTACCCGTTCAGGTACTTGCCCATCATCCCGGTGTTGTAGCCGGCGCGCTGCAACGCCACCGCGAACGTGTGCTGCTCCTCGCCGCGGTCGTAGAACTGCCTGAAGCCGCCCTGCGGACCCTCGTTGTCGAACACCTTCGTCGTGTGGGGGAAGTTCCCGGTGAAGATCGAGGACCGCGACGGACAGCACAGTGAGTCCGACACGAAGTAGTTGTTGAACGTCAGCCCCGTGCGCTGCATCTCGCTGCACGTGTGGCATGTACTGCAGGAGGTTCATCGACAGGTCATCGGTGAGCACGAACACGATGTTCGGGCGGCTCGCGTCGGCGGCCGCCTGGCCTCGGGCCAGGGTGTGGTGGGCGCCGCCGGCGGAGCTCGTCGAGCTCGCGACCATGCCGGTGGCGAGGCTCGCGCAGGCCAGGATCAGCAACCCAGCGAGCACCCGCGGCCGCATCAGGCCTCGCCCCATCCGCCAGATCTCACGCATACGCAGCCGCACCGCTCCGCATCACAGTACCCGTGCTTGATCCTGCCGGAGCCACCTTTGCGAATGATTAATGACCACGGGTCGAAGACCTAACAGCTCGAGTGGCTCTACGCAACGCTCGCCGCCCGAGGCCGGGTGACTGCCTCGGGCGGCGCGTTGCGACTCTGCTGCGATCCAATTGCTCCCTAGTACCCGGGCGGGAGCGTCGACGGCGGCTTGGCCGTGGGGAACACGCCCGACGAACGCAGCACGTGTCCCTTGGAGTCGAGCGCCTGGACCTTGTACGCCTTGTAGGTGGCGCTCAGCGGGATCTGGGTCTCGAACCCGCTCTTGTCCTTACGCGAGACGACGACTGCAAGATGCTTTGCATCGCTGCCGGCCATCACGCGCCACGCCGCCAGCTGGGTGGCGCCGTTCCAGCTCGCGAATACCAGCGCGCCGTGCTTGCCATCGCGGACGACCCCGTTGGGCGCACGCGAGGGCGTGCCGGTCCACCGCTGGACGTACGTGCGGTAGTTGACGTCGGGGTTGGGGAACGCGACGTCGAGCAGGACCTTGCCGGTGCTCGACAGCTCGGAGAAGAACGGCTGCGAGCCCCAGCCGATCGCGACGTTACCGTTGGGCAGCAGGTCGGTGTTGCCCAGGAACGCGGCGTTGAACTTCTTTCCGCGCGTGTACTGGGCCGTCTGCGTGACGGTCTTCGCCGACGTGTTCAGCTTCAGCACCAGCCCGCGGGTGGGACCGCTGGGTGGACCGATCGTGGCGCCGATCGCGCAGCACGCGTCGTCGAACACGCTGACCAGGTTGCCCTTGTGCAGCTGCACGTCGTGCTGCCACTGAAACGAGGCGCCGGAGGCGAACTTGAAGCTCGAGTGCTTCCCGCCCAGCGTCCACTCGATGTTGCCGGTCTTCGTGTCGATCAGGTAGGCCGCCCAGGTGTTGCGCATCGACACCAGGTACTTGCCGCCGCCGACCGAGTTGATCGAGTTGACGTGGTAGGCGTCCCAGGCGATCGTCGGCGACGCCGGGAGCGACGCGTAGGAGTCGCTCAGCGGGATGTGGTCGAGCGCGTCCCAGGTCTTGAGCAGCTTGCCGGTCTTCAGGTCGTACTCCTGAATCGCCGAGTCGCTGATCAGCCCGGTGGTGCTGCCGCCGACCGATGACAGGTCGGCCTGCTCGTCCTTGTAGGCGGTCACCCAGGCCGTGTGCCCGGAGATCAGGAGCTCGTGGGGGCTGATCACCCAGCCGTCCTGGCCGGTCAGCTTGGCGACCCGCTTGTACTGCTGGCTGTAGACGACATCGGTGCCGCTCAGCGTCTCGCCGAGCGGGCTGATTACGCCCTGCCACCAACTCAGCACGGGCTTGCCGTTGTAGCGCTGGGCCGACAGGTTCATCGCCAGCACGTTCGTGGGGACCGGGCCGAACCACACCGGCTGCAGCCGGTTGTCGAGGATCAGCGGCCCGCTCTGGCCGACCATCGGGGTCTTGACCGTCAAGTTCTTGAAGTTGGCGACCATGAAGTAGCCCGGGGCGAGCTTCTTCAGGTCCCCGATCTTCAGCGCGGCGACCTTCGGCGGATGCAGGTCCGGCCGCGATAGGAACTTCCAGGTGCCTTTCGTCGTGTACGCACCGATCGGCGCCGCTGCTTGGGCGCTCGAGACGGCAACCACGGAGACGCATGCGGTCGCGACGAGAGCCAGCGCGAGTGTGGATTTAACTTTTCGTAAAGCCATGTAATTTCAACGTAACACCGGGATGGGGCGAATGTTGCGCAGCCGTGTCCGGGCCCTGACGGGGGGTCCGCCGGGGGGTCGTTTCGTAAGCGTGGACGTGAAACGTCCCTATGTGGGACGTTTCACGTCCAGCCCCTTGCGCAGCGACTGGCGTCAGCGGTCGGCCGCCGTCAGCAGCAGGTCCACGAGCACCGCCGGATCGCGGCGGACGCGGGCGCGCTGGGCCCGGTCGTCGGGGCGCTTGACCAGCTCCAGCTGGTCGGGGCGCTCGAGCTGGCGCATCCGCCCCTCGGCCAGCAGGCGCTCGTCGACGGCTCCCAGGCGTCCCTCGAACACGGTCAGCACCGGCGTGCCCAGCGCGACCGCCTCGCGGTTCATGGTGCCGCCCGCCGATACCACCAGGTCGGCGTAGGAGATCAGCGACTGGGCGTCGAGCGCGCGCTCGGGGACGATCAGCCCCCCGACCCCGAGCAGCTGCGCGCGCTGCTCGTCGGTGCGCGCCAGCACGACCGCCTGGGACCCGCGCAACCGCTCCAGCACGGCGCCGAACAGATCGTTCTCGAAGCGGTGATACAGCGACACCTCGGGCGGTGTGCGGACCACCGCGATCGGCTCGGAGCGGTCCAGCCCGAGCTCGCCGAGCACCGCCGGGTCGGGCTCGAAGTCAGACAGGTAGTACTCCTCCTTGAGCCCGGCGTAGGGGCGGATCTTGCCCTCGGCGCCGTAGCGCGCCAGGCGCGCCGGCGGGATCGCGTCGGGGACGACCACGCTCCGGGCCAGGCGGCAGTTGACCTGGTGCTGCACGGTCGCCCACTCGTAGTCGAACATCGTCGCGCTGGGCACCCGCAGCAGCGCCGCGGCGACCGTGACGTCGTTGGAGCCATGGCCGAGCGCGAGGTCGAACCGCTCGCGGCGGCGCGCCCATCGGTACAGGGCGCGCGAACGGCCCGCCAGGCCGCGGGCCTTGGCGGCCAGGCCGCCGCCGCGGTGCGTGCCGACCGCGGTGTGCGCGATCCCGAAGCGACGGCACAGCCCCAGCGTCTGGGCGAAGTCGCGCGCGGTGACCTCGACCTCGTGGCCGCGGGCGCGCAGGTTATCGATCACCGGCCGCATCACCAGCACGTGCGGCGAGTTGGTGAGGTCGATCCAGACCCTCACTGAGGCGGGGCCGGACTTACGGCGAGAAGCACTTGCGGCGCATCAAGTCGACGCGGGCGAGCCGGCCAGCTCGGAGAGCGCGCCGACCACCTCGCCGGCCTGGGCCTCCGACAGCACGGGACTCATCGGCAGCGCGATGTTGTCGCGGCCGATCGCGTCGGTGGCGGGCAGCTCCGGGCCGTCGGCGTACGGCGCCATCGCCACCTGCCGGTGAAGCGGCGTCCGGTAGTAGCCGCGCGCCTGAATGCCGCGCTCACGCAGCCCGGCGATCAGCTCGTCCGCGCGCGGGTGGGTGACGACGTACAGGTGCCACGCGGGGTCGGCGCCGTCGGGCACCACCGGCGCGGTCACGAGCTCGCCGATCCCGGCGGCGGCGTAGGCGGCCGCGGCCGCGCGACGGCCGTCTGACCACTCGTCGAGGTGGCGGAGCAGCACGCGCAGGATGGCTGACTGAATCGCGTCGAGCCGCGAGTTGTAGCCGACGTACTCGAAGCTCTGCTTGTCGCGCGAGCCGTGAAAGCGAAGCGCGCGCGCCAGCGCGGCGATCTCGTCGTCGTCGGTCACGACGGCGCCGCCGTCGCCGTAGGCGCCGAGGTTCTTAGACGGATAGAAGGAGAACGTGGCCGCGTCCGCCAGCGAGCCCGCGCGACGGCCTCCGAGGCTCGCCCCGGCCGCCTGGGCCGCGTCCTCGAGGACCGGCACGCCGAGCTCGCGCAGCTCCGGGATCGGTGCGGGGAGTCCGAACAGGTCGACGGCGAGGATCGCGCGTGTCTGAGGCGTCATCACCTCCCGGACGGTCTCCACGCTCACGTTGCGGGTGTCGGGATCGACGTCGCAGAACACCGGTCGCGCGCCGGCGTTGACCGCGGCCTCGGCCGACGCGTAGAACGTCAGCGAGGGGACCACGACCTCGTCGCCGGGGCGGATGCCCATCGCCCGCAGCGCGATCGTGATCGCATCGGTCCCGTTGCCGACGCCGATCACGTGGCGGACGCCGAGGTACTCGGCGAACTCGCGCTCGAACGCTTCCACCTCGGGTCCCAGGATGAACGCGCCGCGGGCGATCACCTCGCTCACGCGGGCCCGGATCTCGTCCTGAAGCGGCGCCTGAGGGGTGGCGGTGTCGAACAGTGGGATCGCCATCGTCGCGCGAACCCTAACAACCCCGTAATTGTGCGCGGTCGTGGGCCGCTACGCTAGCCGTCGTGCTGCTCGCCCTTGCCTCGATCACGGGCCCGCTCGTCGATCTGGCAACAAACCTGATCGGAAGCCTCGGGCTCGCGGGCGTCGTGATCCTGAACACGATGACCGGCGTGATCGGCGTGCCGGGAACCGAGCCGACGATGCTGTTCGCGGGGTTCAACGTCTATGACGGGCACCTCACGTTGCTGGGGATCATCGTCGCCGGCGTCGCCGGGGACATGCTGGGGGCCTGCATCGCCTACACGATCGGGTTCTTCGGCCGCCGCGAGCTGCTCGAACGCCAGGGCTCCAAGCTGCACGTCAACCCCCGCAAGCTCGAGCGCGCGCAGCGCTGGTCAGAGGCCCACGGCGCACCGGTGATCGTCGTCTCGCGGTGCATACCGTTCGCGCGGGCGGTGTTCCCGTACGCGGCCGGCGTCGCCGAGATGCCGTTCGTGCGGTTCGCGATCTCGGCGCTGGTCGGCTCGATCGTGTGGATCACGGGCCTCGCCCTGCTCGGGCGCGCGGTCGGCAGCAACTGGAGCAGCTGGCGCCACCACCTCGAGTACGTCGACTACGCGGTGGTCGTGGTGATCGTGGTCGCGATCGCCTACTTCCTGTACAGACGGCGGCGCACACCTCCGGCTCCGGCGACGGCCGAGCCCGACGTCCAGGTGGAGTCAGAGACGCCCGTGGATGTGGCCCGGCGCTAACCGCGCGGGCGTCCGCAATCGCCGGACCGCCGGCGGGTCCCGGCTGAAGCTCAGCCAGGCGCTCGCGCTCGGGATCCTCCACGGCCCGGCCGAGCTGCTCCCGATCTCGTCCTCGGGCCACGTGGCGGTCGTGCCCTGGCTGCTGCGCTGGGACTACCAGCAGCTCGACGACGAGCTGCGCAAGTCATTCGAGGTGGCGCTTCACGCCGGCACCGCCGCCGCGCTGCTGATCACCCTGCGCGGCGAGGTCGACGACGCGATGCGCGGACTCGACGTGCGCCGCCTGACGCTGGTCGCGCTGTCGTTCGCTCCGCCGGCGATCGTCGGCTACGCGCTGGAGCGCGAGATCGAGGCCCGGTTCGGCACGCCGTCCACGATCGCGGCGGCGCTGGTGGTGGGCGCGATCGCGATGGGGCTGTCGGACCGCCGGCCGCAGGAGCGCGGGCACGAGCAGGCGGGCGCCGCCGACGCGCTGTGGCTCGGGGTGGCGCAGGCGTGCGCGCTGGTCCCCGGGATCTCGCGCAACGGAGCCACGCTGGCCGCGGCGCGGCTGCGGCGGTTCGCGCGCGAGGACGCCAACCGGCTGTCTCGGCACGTGGCGCTGCCGGTGATCGCCGGCGCGACCGCGCTCAAGGGGCTGCGGCTCAGTCGCCGCGGGCTGCCGCCCGGCACCGCCGTCCCGTTCGCAGTCGGCGCCGGCGGCGCATTCGTGTCGACGCTGGCGTCGACCTGGCTGATCCGCCAGGTCGAACGCGACCGCTCGCTGCTGCCCTACGCCGCCTACCGGGTCGGGCTCGCCGGGCTGGTCGCCGCGCGGATCCTGCAAGAGCGCCGGTAGGTCTCGCCGGAACCCACAGGCTCGCCCGGCCGCTAGGGGGTTGCCGGCGGTAACCCGTGCAACCGCTGTCCGGTCGAGCCGAAAACACGAGCTATCCCGCAGATTACGGTTGCGGTATGAATGGACCCAGCGATAATTCGCACGGCCGGCGGAGCGCCGGTCGTGGGGCCCACCACCACGGAGCGGCTGGATCCGTGAAGTAATCGATGTCAACGACGGGCATGTGGCGCAAAATAGACGGGTATCGATGACGACCCTGCTCGGCACCACGCTCAACGACCGGTATCGACTGGAGGCGAGGATCGGGTCTGGGGGCATGTCGACGGTGTACCGCGCGCTCGACGAGACGCTCCAGCGTCAGGTCGCGATCAAGCTGATGAACCGCGAGGTCGCGTCGGACTCCGACCAACTCGAGCGCTTCCGTCGCGAGGCGCGCGCGGTCGCGCAGCTGTCGCACCCCCACATCGTCGGGGTGATCGACGCGGGCGAGGACGAGAGCCGCCCGTACATCGTGTTCGAGTACGTCGAGGGCGAGACGCTGAAGGAGCGGATCCGCCGCCAGGGTCGGCTCGAGATACCCGAGGCCGTGGCCTACGCGATCGAGATCGCCCGCGCGCTCGGGGCCGCCCACGCCCGCCACATCGTCCACCGCGACGTCAAGCCCCAGAACGTCCTGATCGACGAGGAGGGCTCGGCCAAGGTCACCGACTTCGGGATCGCGCGCACGCTCGACGAGGAGGGGCTGACGGCCGACGGCCGGGTGCTGGGGACGACCGACTACGTGTCGCCCGAGCAGGCGCTCGGCCAGCCGGTGACCGGCCAGTCGGACCTGTACTCGCTCGGCGTCGTGCTCTACGAGATGCTCACCGGCGAGGTCCCGTTCAAGGGCGACAACCAGGTCGCGGTCGCGATGAAGCACGTGCGCGAGGAGATCCCCGACGTACAGGTCAAGCGTCCCGAGGTGTCAGCGGCGCTGGCGGCGGTCGTCGATACCGCGACCGCCAAGCGCCAGCAGGACCGCTACGCCAACGACGCCGAGCTGATCGCCGACCTCGAGGATGTGCTGGCGATCGAGACCGCCCGGGCCGGGGCTGCCACCGGCGAGGTCACCAGCGTGCTGCGGACTCTGCCCACGCGGACCGCCCAGCGGGTGCCGTTCCGCGTCCGCCACCGGGCCTCGGCGGTCGTGCTGGTGCTGGTGGTCCTGGCCGCAGCCGTGGGGTTCGTCGTGTGGCTGGGCACCCGAGCGCACCACGGCACCGGCAAGCTGCCGGTGAAGGCGCCGAGCTCGGCCCCGTCGTCGACGCCGTTGTCGCAGGTCAGGCTGTGCTCGGGCTGCGCTTTCGGTTTCAACCCCCTCGGCCAGCCCACCGACGAGCACCCCGACGCCGGGCTCGCGATCGACAACCAGCTCAACACGGCCTGGAACACGCAGACCTACTACTCCAACACGCTCAACAAGGCGGGCGTCGGGCTGTACATCGACGCCAAGCCGAGGACCACCGCGCGGGTGCTGCGGATCATCACCACGACCGCCGGTTTCACCGCGACGATCTACGGTCGCAACAACCAACCGCCTCTGACCTGGCCGGACGGCGGCTGGACGAAGATCTCGCAGCCCACCACGGTCGCCCACAAGCAGGACATCCACCTCACGGGCACGAGCACCAAGTACCGCTACTACCTCGTCTGGATCACCGCCCTCGGCGGCCATTCACAGCTGGCGATCGACGAGGTCACGCTGTACCGCTAGCGCGCGTAGGTCAGTGCCGGATCTGGGCCTCGGCGGCGTGCCATTGCAGCGCCAGCTCCACCAGCCGGTGCAGCAGCTCGGCGTAGGGGATCCCGCTGGCCGCAAACAGCGAGGCGTAGACGCTGGTCGTGGTGAACCCGGGCATCGTGTTGAGCTCATTGACGAGCACCTGTTCGCCGACGACGAAGAAGTCGACTCGGGCCAGCCCCCGGCAGTCGCTCTTGACGAACGTGCTGACCGCAAGCTCGCGCACCCGCTCGCGCACCATCGCCGGGATCCGCGCCGGGACGACCAGTCGCATCTTGCCGGGCGTGTACTTGGCCTCGTAGTCGTACCAGCCCGACTCGCCGCCGGCGAGCATGATCTCCCCTGGCTCCGACGCGACCGGCTCGTGGTTGCCGAGCACCGAGCACTCGACCTCCAGCCCGGCCGCGAACGCCTCGACGATCGCCAGCGAGTCGTGTTCGAACGCGGTGTCCAGCGCGGCCTGGAGCTCGGCGGGCGCGGTTACGCGCGCGATCCCGACCGACGATCCCAGGCGCGCGGGCTTGACGAACACCGGCAGCCCGAGCCGCGCCAGGCGATTGAGCGTCGCTCGCGGTGCGACCCGCCAGTCCAGCGCCGCGACCGCCTCGTAGTCGACCTGGGGGACGCCCTCGCGCGCCATCAGGTGCTTGAACATCACCTTGTCCATGCACAGCGCCGACGCCAGCACGCCGGCGCCGACGTAGGCCACGTCGAGGCACTCGAGCAGCCCCTGGACGGTCCCGTCCTCGCCAAACGGACCGTGCAGGACGGGAAAAACGACGTCGCAGCCCTCAAACCCCCGCCCCGGCCGCAGCGACAACTCGTCGCCGTCGGCGCGCCACACCCCGTCGGCTCCGATCTCGATCATCCGCACCTCGTGGCCGCCGTCGCGCAGTCCCTCGCTGACCGACGCGGCCGAAGCGAGCGATACCTCGCGCTCGGAGGACCGGCCACCGCCCAGGACCGCGACACGTACCGGGGTCACGGGGGAGTGGTGGCGGTCGGCGTGGTCGGCGTCGTCTTCGGGGTCGTCGGCGTCGTCGGGGTCGTGGGCGTCGTCGGCGTGGTGGGGGTGGTCGGCGTCGTCGGCTTGGTGAAGTGGCCGACCACGATCGTCACCGTGCTGCCCATGTTGAGCGTGGCGCCCGCCGTCGGGTCCTGCGAGACGACGATCCCGTCCTTGTTCTGCTTGGTGACCTCCCTGGTCTGCTGGGAGACCTTCAGCCCGGCGGCGCGGAGCTCGTCGCCGGCGCCGCGGGCGGTGTCGCCGGTGACGTCGGGCACCTTCGCGGTCGTCGGCGCTTTGGCCACGACGAGGTTCACGGTCGAGCCCGGCGGCACGCGCGTGTCGCCACCCGGGCTCTGGCTGATCACCTGGCCGGCCGGCACGCTCGCCGTGGTCTCGGTCGTGGTCGTCACCTGCAGCCCGGCGTTGGACAGCGTTGCGCGGGCGCCGCCCTCGGACTGGCCGACCACGTTGGGAACCGTGACCTGCGGCTTGCCGGTCGAGATGAACAGCGTCACCCGGGTCCCCACTGGCACCGACCGACCGTCGCCGGGGTCGGTGCGGGTGGCATCGCCGGCGGCGATCGACTCCGAGCTCTCCTGCTGGGTCCTGACCTTCAGATGCGCGTTGGCCAGCGCGCGTTTCGCCGCGCTCTGACTGAGCCCGACGACCGACGGGACGGTCGAGTTGCCGGGACCCTGCGAGACCGTCAGCGTCACGGTCGAGCCGGCGTCGACCTTGGCGTTGCCCGGCGGCTGCTGTCCGATCACGGTGCCGGCCTTCTGGTTAGCGGTCACGTCGAGCACCTGCACGGCGAACCCGTCGTTCTGGAGCACGGTGCGCGCGGTGTTCAGCGTCTTCCCGGTGACGGTCGGAACCACGCGCTTCTCGGGCCTGGTCAGCAGGTAGGCGGCGACCCCGCCGCCGATCAGCAGCGCCACCAGCAGGGCGGCGATCCACGGCCACCAGTTGCGCCGCCGCTCCGGTGGCGGCTGCGGTGGGACCGTGCCCGTATAGCCCGCCCCGTCGTAACCGGGCTCCGCGTAGCCGTTGGGCGCAGCGGCCGGCGGGGCGCCCGCCGCGGCACCGGCGACGTATCCGGCCCCGGCGCCGCCAACGGCGGCCAGCGCGGCGAACGAGGTCGTCCGCTGGCCCGGCGAGCCGGACATGATCGCGGTCTTGGCGGCCTCCAGCGCCGCGATGAACTGGTCGGCGTCGGTGGGACGGTCGGCCGGGTTCTTGTTCAGCGACCACATCACAACCTGCTCGAGCTCCGGCGGGATCCGCGGGTTGATCGCGGTCGGGGCCGTCGGCGACTCCGACACGTGCTTGAGCGCGATCGTGACCGGCGATTCGGCATCGAACGGCACGCGGCCGGTCAGCATCTCGTACAGCACCACCCCGATCGAGTACAGGTCCGACCCGGCGCTGACCGCGTGGCCCTGGGCCTGCTCGGGCGACAGGTACTGAGCCGTGCCCATGATCGACCCGGTCTCGGTCATGTCCGAGGCGCCTGCGCGGGCGATCCCGAAGTCCGTGACCTTGGCGTGGTCGGACTCGTCGATGATCACGTTGTGGGGCTTGAGGTCGCGGTGGATCACCCCGCGGCGGTGGGCAAAGCGGGCGGCTCGGAGGATCTGGTTGGTGATGTCGATCGCGCGGATCGGGTCCAGCGGCGCCTCCTGGCGGATCACCTGCTTGAGCGTGCGCCCCGGCAGATACTCCATCGCGATGTAGAACGTGTCCTCGTAGGCGCCGCGGTCGTAGATCCCGACCACGTTGGGATGCTGCAGCCGGGCCGCCGCCTGCGCCTCGCGCCGGAAGCGCTCGACGAAGTCGGGGTCCTCGGCGAAGCGGCGGTGCAGCAGCTTCAGCGCGACGTTGCGCCCCAGCTGCTGGTCCTCGGCCAGGAACACGTCGGCCATCCCGCCGGAGCCCAGCCGCGACAGGACCTTGTAGCGGTTGTCGACGATCGCTCCGGGAGACAGGTCGGCCATCGCTAGTGGGCCCTGATTTCCGGACGGTGCACCGTTACTGGCCCTCTGACAGCAAGGTCTGGATCACGTCTCGGGCGATCGGGGCCGCGACCGTGCCGCCGAAGCCGCCCTGGGAGCGCTCGATCGTCACCGCGACCGCGACCTTGGGGTCCTCGACCGGCGCGAAGCCGATGAACCACGGCTGGGTCAGGTTCGACCCGACCACCCCGACCTGGGCTGTCCCGGTCTTACCGGCGACGCTGATCCCGCCCAGCTGCGCCGGGGTGCCGGTGCCCTCGTCGACGACCTTCCTCATCATCTCGGTCACCGCGGCCGCCGACGACGGCGACATCACCTGCGAGTAGACCGACGGCTTGTAGGTCTTGACCGTGCGTCCGTCCTGGTCGACGACCTTGGTCGCGAACCGAGGCGTCATCAGCTTGCCCCGGTTGGCCACCGCCGCGGCGACCATCGCCATCTGCAGCGGGGTGACCCGCAGACCGCCCTGGCCGATCGCGATCCGGCCGATGTCCTCATCGGGGCTGCCCGGGGGCAGCGGCCTGCCGGTGCTCGAGTACGGACGGCTGGCGATCATCTCGTCGGGTGGGTAGTCCAGCGGCGGCTTGGAATAGAAGCCGAACCGCTTCATGTACTTGGTCATCGTGCCCCGACCGAGGCTCTCGGCGACCTGCGCCCACACGGTGTTGACCGAGAACGTGAGCGCCGTCGTCAGGTCGATGTTGCCGAAGCTCTGGTTGGCGTCGTTGGCCAGCGGCACGCCCGAGACCTTCTTCGGCGAGTCGCCGTTGACGACCGAGCCGGGCGTGTACTTACCGCTGTCGATCGCCGCGCTGGCGGTAACCACCTTGAACGTGGAGCCCGGCGGGTAGCCGCCCTGGGTCGAGCGGTTGAATGTCGAGATCCCGGGGCCGGTCGCGTCGGGATGATTGTTGTTGTAGGAAGGCAGCGCGACCATCACCTTGACCTGACCCGTCCGCGGATCCAGCGCGACCACCGAGCCCGCGCGTCCCGCCAGCTCGTCGAGCGCAACCTTCTGCGCCTTGGGGTCGAGGCTCGTGTGGACGTCATCGCCGGTGCGGTGGCGGCTGAGCTGCCCGAACACGGAGCTCAGTCCGGTCTGCAGGCCGCGGAGCTCGTCGCCGTGCGAGCGCTCGATCCCGGCGCTGCGCCCGAGCGACGGGATCGCGTAGCCGACCGCCTGGGAGAACAGGTCGTCGGTCGGATACGTCCGCCCGAACGTGCCACCGGCGGCCGGGACCGACCTGGCCAGCACCTCGCCGTCGTCGGCGAAGATCCGCCCGCGCTTGATCTTGAGCTCGTCGATCAGCGTGCGCCGGTTCAGTACGTCGTTGTTCAGCGACTTTGCGTCGAACACCGTCCAGCGGGAGGTGAACACCACCAGCAGCGCGAACAGCACCACGATCACCCCGAACAGCTTGGCGATCGGGGCGTTCACGCCTGCCTCCGGGCCCGGTCGGAGACCAGCAGCAGCAGCGCCACCAGCACGAAGTTGGCGATGATCGATGAGCCGCCGTAGGAGATGAACGGCAGCGTCACCCCGGTGAGGGGGATCACGCGCGTGACCCCGCCGACGATCACGAACACCTGGACGGCGAAGATCGCGCTCAGGCCGACCGCAAGCAGCGTCGAGAACGAATCGCGCGCGAGCTGTGCGGCCTTCAGGCCGCGGGCCACGAACAGCAGGTAGGTGATCAGCACGGCACACGCGCCGAACAGGCCCAGCTCGTCCGTGATGACCGCGTAGATCATGTCGGTCTGCGGGGCTGGGAGCAGCGGCCCGCCGCCGGGGATAGTGAGCGTGGCTTCGCCGAACCCCTGACCGAACATGCCACCGGCCGCCTGCGCGAACAGCGAGTTGGCCAGCTGATAGCTGCCGCCGATCTTGCTGTAGAGCAGCGGGTCGAACGGGTGCAGCCACGCGTCGACGCGGTCGTGCACGTGGGGGACGTGGGTGCCGACGTACCAGGCGCCGAGCGCGAACGCGGCCAGGCCGACGACCACGAACGAGAGGCGGCCGGTGGCCACGTACAACACCGCGAGCAGCCCGCCGTAGAACATCAGCGACGAGCCGATGTCGTGCAGCAGCAGCATGATCAGCATCGCCAGACCCCAGATCACCAGGACCGGACCGAAGTACTTGATCGGCGGGATCGTGATCCCGAGCACCCGGCGCGCGCCGGTGACCATCAGCTGCCGGGTGTCGCGCAGATAGCTGGCCAGGAAGATCACCAGGCCGACCTTGGCGAACTCCGCCGGCTGGAACACGAACAGCCCGGGGATGCGGACGCCCAGGTAGGCGCCGTTGGCCTGATAGCCGATTCCCGGCAGCCTGGGCAGGATCAGCAGCCCCAGCGAGATCGCCACGATCACGTACCGGTACTGCTCGAGCTTGCGGTAGTCCCGGAACGCGACGATCGTGACCGCGAACAGGATCAGGCCGAGCACGAACCACTGCGCCTGCTGGCGGGCCAGCGTCGGGTCGATCCGGTAGATCATCACCAGCCCGAAGCTCGCCAGCAGCGCAACCAGCGGGAACATGTACGGGTCGGCGTCCGGGAGCGTCATCCGGATGAACACGTGCCCGACGATGCACAGCCCGAGGAAGATCGCGCCGTAGGTCAGCGACACGTTCGACAGCACGTTGGAGCGCTGGATGAATACGCCGGCGAACCCGGCGGTGAGCAGCAGCGACGCCGGGATCAGGCAGACAAGCTCGCGGTTGCGCGCGGTCACCGAGACCGCCCCGGCACGACGAGCGGCATCACTTCGAGATCCTCCCCTGTTCCAGCGCCATCACCACCGAGGTCGCGTCGGACTGCGACCGCAGATGGTTGTTGAGCAGGTCGCCGCGCCGCGACGGCGGCACCAGCGATCCGGGCACGCCCGAGGTGTAGAACGTCTCGTACAGGCGGATCCCGCCCGGGAGGTCGTACGGCAGCCCGCGGTAGACCGTCACGATCCCCTGCTGGTCGGTGCCGATGAAGTACAGCTGCCGGGTGGCGAGATAGCCGCCGGCTCCGATCAACGCGAGCACGACCAGCACCGAGAACAGCGCCACCAGCACCTTGGCGTACCTCGGCATCTTGCGCCGGCCCGGGTCACGCCCCTCGGCACGAGCCCGCATTTCGCTGGCCGGGATCGGCTTCAGCCGCCGCGCGCGCGGCGCGGTCTCGACGGTCGCGGGAACCCGGTGCACCGCCGTCTGCTCGGCGACCGTCGACCGGGCGCCGGAGCTCGGCGCGCTCGATGCCGTGGGCGCACTCGATGCGCCCTGAGTGGCGCCCACCGGCTCCTGCACGCCAACCATCGTGGTGTCGTCAGCGCCGGCGCCGTCGCCCCCGACGTCCTCGAGACGGAACAGGACCACGGTGATGTTGTCGCGGCCGCCAGCGCCGTTGGCCGCGTCGATCAGCGCATTGGCGGCGTCCGTGAGCGACCCGGCGGAGGCGAGGATCTCGGCGACGCGGGCCTCCGACACCATCGACGTCAGGCCGTCGCTGCACAGTAGGAGCACGTCCCCGGCGCGGACCGGGTACGTCCAGGTGTCGACCTCGACGGTCTCCTCGGGGCCGAGTGCGCGGGTGATGATCGATCGCTGGGGGTGCTCGGCCGCCTGCTCGGGGGTCAGCTTCTGCTGTCGGACCAGCTCCTCGACGAGCGAATGGTCCTCGGTCAGGCGCTCGAGCGAGCCGTCGCGGAACAGGTACGCGCGGCTGTCGCCGACGTGCGCGATCGCGATTGCCGCGTCATCCAGGTAGGCGGCGGTCAGCGTGGTCCCCATCCCGGCGCGCTCGTGGTCGGTCTGCGAGCGCTCGTGGATCCGGCGGTTGGCCTCGCGCACGCGGTCGGCGAGCCGCTGCTCGGGGCTACCCGAGTCGGGCAGGCCCTGCTCGAACGCCTCGATCGCGATCTTGGAGGCCACCTCGCCGGCCTGGGCCCCGCCCATCCCGTCGGCGACCACGAACACCGGCGCGCGCGCGAACGCGTTGTCCTCGTTGTCCCGGCGCTGCCGGCCGGTGTCGGTCTTCCAAACGGTTTCCGCTGCGCGAAGCATCGTCAGTGCTCGGTCATTGCTCGTAGAAGAACTCGCTGTCGCCGATCCGGATGCGGTCCCCGGGGTGCAGCGGCTGCGGACCGCTGAGCGGCTCCTCGTTCAGGTAGGTGCCGTTGGTCGATCCCAGGTCCTCGATCACTAACACGTGTCCCTGACGTCCGATCCGGGCGTGGTGAGATGACGCGAACGGGTCGTCGAGCCGGATCTCGACGTCCCCGCGGCCGAGCGTAGCGCCGCCCGACACGTCGTATGCAGCCCCGGATTCATGCCCGAGAGCGCGCTCCACCAGCAGTCGCGGCTCGAATCCGTCGAAGTCCGGCTCGCCCAGGCCGGCAGCGGCCGGGTACATGCCGGTGGCGTCGTCGTATTGCGGCCGCTCCGGCTGCGCGGAAGGACCGTTGCGTCCGCGGCGCAGATCGCGCAGCGCACTCCAGGCGACCCACATCAGGAACAGGTACAGGACCGCCAGGAAGCCGAACTTCAACCCAACTGAGACGGGCTCGAGCATCGATTTAGTGGGTCTCCCGGAAACGTGGGGCTGGAAAGGGCGAGGTCCGGGGGCCGTCAGGCAAGGACGCAGGAGCCGCGGCGCAGCGGAGCTGCGCGAGGGTCCGAGGACGCAGCATGACGGTCATCCGGGGCCGCCATTTCCGGCGCAACGTTTCCGGGAGGCCACCGGCACCTACTCCAGCTCGAATGTCATCGACGAGGTCCCGATCTCGATCTGGTCCCCCGGCTTCAGGACCTCGGCCCCGTCGATGCGGCGCCCGTTGAGCACCGATCCGTTGGTCGAGCCCAGGTCGGTCAGCACCCACGAGCCGCCCCGCGGGCGGATCTCAGCGTGCTGGCGGGAGACGTTGGGATCGTCGACCACCACATCGGACTGCCGGCTGCGGCCGATCACGACTCCGGCGGGACCGACGACCATCCGCTTGTCCTCGAGTGCCAGCAACGCCCGCTGGGCGCGGACGCGAGCGTGCTCCTGCAGCGGCTCGGACACCCGTTCGGCGCTGCTGTAGACCATCGTGCGACCGGACTGCTCCCCCGATTCCTCGACCGGCTGAGACTCGCCCGGAGGCTGGACGACGCGGGTCTGGATCCCGAATTCACCCAGGCCCAGCCGCTCGTCGGTCTCGAACTCGACCACCGGGCGCGACAGCATCGCCAGGCGCTCGCGCCGCGCGTACTCGAGCAGGTAGCCCGCCAGCTCCTCGGCGAGGGCCGATTCGTAGTCCGTGAAGCGCTCGCGGTCGCGCGGGGACAGGAACACCCGGTACTCGTTGGGCACGTACGTGCGCGACACCGAGAACGACTTGTGGTCCTCCATCTCGCGCGCCAGCTTGCGCGCGATCTCCACCGGCCGAACCTCAGAGCGGAAGGCTCGGCTGAAGGTGCCTTCGACGAGTCCGGCGATCTTGTTTTCGAGGCTTCTGAGGACGCTCATGGCTTGGCCTAGGGCCCCGTTCCATGCTACGCAAGTGATACTGCGCGATGACTGCTACGCCAACGTCTGGCGGCTACCGGCGCAAGCGCGACAACCGCGCCGAATACTGCGCCAAGCACCGCCGTGGCGGGCATACCGGCGCCGCGAGGGTGACTGAGAGCAAGGACTGTAGCGGTCGCCGACACCAGCGTCGCGGACCAGATCGTCACCAGCACCACCGCGGCCGCCGGCGGCCGGCGCGCCGTCAGCGCCGGCAGCACGGCCGCCGCTGCCCCCCAGAGTGCCCCTCCCAGTAGCCATCCGGTGCTGAGCAGCGGCACCACCACGTGCGCGGTCGCCTCGTGCAGCGACGGCATCCACACCGACGATCCGGGCGTGCCCGCCGGGCGGTGCGCATACAGATCGGAGTTGACGATCGGCGAAGCGACCGCCAGCCAGATCCATCCGGTCGCTCCCAGGGCCGCCCGGCGCCAGGGCGTGGCCGCCCGTGCGGCGATCGCCGGCCAGCCGCCGGCCAGGCCCACCAGCGCGAGCGCCGGGGCGCCGGCGGGGAGCGGCCAGCCGACCGGTCTGCGCGGCATCAGGAACACCGGCACCAGCGCCGCCGGCGCGATCACCAACGCGGCGCCCGGCCGGCCGCCGGCCAGCAGCAGCACCGTGACCACGAACGTCAGCAGCAGCCATCCCAGGCGTGGGAGCGCCGCGACCGCCAGGCCCGTGATCAGCGCTGCCGCCGCGGGGCCCAGCACCGACGGGGCGACCGCGTGAGAGAACAGCCAGGCGGCGACGAACGCGGCGGCGGCGGCGGCCAGTCCGCGCGCCGGCCACGCCGGCAGCTCGCTCTCGAGCTCCGGCTCCGCGCCGGGTACGTCTCCGGACTCGGAATCCTCGGCCTGACCGGCGTGATCGCGGCGGCCGCGGAGGTCCCGGGCGGTCGGCGCGGTTGGTGGCGTCGGGTCCGGGAACGCCAGCGCCGCCGGATCCGGCGGCGGCGCCGCGGCGCCAGCGCTTAGGGCGGGGCCGGGGCCAGGGCCCCTCGACCACCCCGGGACTGTCCTCGAGCTGCTCGATCGAGGCCATCATCGCCAGACGCAGCTCCGCCAGCCCGCCGCGTTCGCGCGGGCGGGGGCGCAGCGCCAGGTCGATCCCCTGTCCGAGCTCCCTGGGCAGGTCGCGCCGCTGCCGGCGCAGCGGCGGCAGATGCGCTCCGAGGCGGCGGGCCCGCTGGGCCGCGGTGCCGGCGCGAACCGGGTTGACTCCGGTCAGCGCCTCGTAGACCACGAGCGCCAGCGAGTACACGTCGGCCGGGGCTCCCGCTTCGAGCCCCTCGGCCTGCTCGGGCGCCATATAGGCCGCGGTGCCGACGACGTCGCCGGTGAGTGTCAGCGACTCGCCCCCGATCACCCGGGCGACGCCGAAGTCGGTGAGCTTCGCGACCCCGGCTCGGGTCGACGGCCGATCGGGCACCAGCACGTTGGTGGGCTTGACGTCGCGGTGGACGACGCCCTGGGCATGGGCGTGCTCGAGCGCGTCGGACAGCGCGATCGCGATCGTGACCACGTCGCGGTCAGACATCCGGCCGGCCTCGAGCAGATCGGCCAGCGTCCCGCCTCGGACCAGCTCGGAGACGAGGTAGGCGCCCTCGTCGTCGATCTCGGCCTCGTACAGGGTCACGATCCCCGGATGCGACAGGCGTGCCGCGGCTCGAGCCTCGCGCTCGAACCTGCGGCCGAGGATCCGCGCCCGCGGGACGATTTTGACGGCCACCTCGCGGTCCAGCCGCTCGTCGCGCGCCAGCCACACGGTGCCGAACGCCCCGGAGCCAAGCCGGCGGTGCAACCGGTACCGGTCGAGCACGATCGGCGCCTCGCCCCACGGCGAACGGCGCGCAGGGTGATCCGAGGCGGGGCCACGGGCGATCGATGGCTTGCTGGCGCCGATGCGGTGCATTTCCACGCCGGGCCCGCCGTCCCTCTTGGAAGAGGTTGCGAACGGGTAGTGGACCCCCCGCGACCGTTCCGCCGGTTATGGCGGCGCGGAGCCCACCAGCAATTGCGTTTGCCGCCGTCTAGCAGGTCATACTGGCGGTTTCAGAGCCCCCAAAGGAGCCAGACAGCGTGTCGTTCTTCGACGAGGTAGACGAGCCTCGTACCGAGCCCACACCGCAGCGTCGGCGCCGGACCACGGGGGGTGGCCGCCGCCCACCATCCCGCAGACCGCCCTCCGGCCGCCCGCCCGGCGATCAGCAGGCAATCCGGCTACGGCGCGCGATCGCGGTGGCCGCACTGGTGGTCGTGATCATCCTGGTCGTGATCGGCGTCCACAGCTGTCAGGTCAGCTCCCGCAACAACTCGCTGCGCGACTACAACAACAACGTCGCGACGATCATCCAGGACTCCAACCAGACCGGCAAGCAGTTCTTCGGGGTGCTCTCCAACGGCAGCCGCTCCGGGGGCGCGGTCAACCTCCAGAACCAGATCGACGAGGCCGGCGTGACCGCCGGCAAGCAGCTCGACCGAGCGAAGGGCATCGACGTCCCCGGCGAGGTCAAGACCGCCCAGCAGAACCTGGTGATGACGCTGCAGATGCGCGAGGACGGGATCACCAACGTCGCCCAGCAGATCCAGCCGGCGCTGAGCACCGCGACCAGCAAGGACGCGGTCAACAACATCGCGGGCCAGATGGCCCGGTTCTACGCCTCCGACGTCGTCTACAAGAGCTACACGCTGCCGCTGATCGCCGGCGCCCTGAAGAACGCGGGCATCAACGGCCAGCAGTTCAACGGAGGCCAGTTCCTCCCCAGCCTCCAGTGGCTGACGCCGTCGTTCGTGGCCCAGGCGCTGCACGTGCCGTCGCCCACCACTTCGAACACCGGCACCGCCAAGCCCGCGCCTGGCCTGCACGGCCACTCGCTCGACTCGGTCAGCGTCGGCGGCACCACCCTGCAGACCGGCTCTGACAACACGGTCCCGGCCAGTCCGCCACCGTCGTTCACGCTGAACTTCTCCAACGGCGGCACCAACACCGAGCACAACATCGGCTGCAGCGTGACGTTGTCCAACAGTCAGATCAGCGGCAAGGCGACCGTGCCCGAGACGACCGCCGGACAACACGCCACCTGCAACGTGACCCTGAACTCATCGCCGCCGGCGGGCTCCTACACGCTGACCGCGACGATCTCAAAGGTCCCGGGCGAGAAGAACACCGACAACAACACGCTGTCGTTCCCAGTGACGTTCCAGTAGCCCGGCCACCCCGGCGCGCGGCCGGGCTCTTATCCTTCCTGCGGTGCATGACCTGACCAGCACGGCCGGAATCGTCGCAATCGCCGCCGCCGCGGTCGCGGCGGCTTCGCTGCTGACCTCGATCGTGCTGGCGGTGAGGCTGAGCCGCGTGCGGGCCGACCAGCGACTGCTGCTGTCGGCGGGCGAGGAGGACATCGTCGCCCACGTGGCCACGCTGGCGCGGCAGTTCACGGCGCTGCACGACTACGTGGCCGACGTCGCCGAGCGCCTCGACCAGCGGGTCACCCAGGCCGAGCACCGGCTCGACCGCACGGTCGCCTACCGCGCCCTGGTCCGCTACGACGCCTACGGCGAGATGTCCGGCCGCCAGTCGACCTCGATCGCGCTGCTCGACGCCAAGCGCTCGGGGCTGGTGCTGTCCTCGATCCACCACCGCGACCAGGCGCGCCTGTACGCCAAGCAGCTGTACGAGGGGCAGTCCGAGCTCGAGCTATCGCCCGAGGAGGACGAGGCCGTGCGCCTGGCGCTGGAGGGCGACGGCCAGCCGCCCGCGGACCGGTAGACCGCCACGGGGCGCGCACATGCGAGTTGGCTACCTGGGTCCCGAGGGCACGTTCACGCACGAGGCCGTGATCGGCGGTCCCGCCGGCAACGGCGAGCACGAGCTGGTGCCGCTGCCGACGATCTACGACACCGTGATGGCCGTGCACTCCGGCGCCGTGCAGCAGGCGCTGGTGCCGATCGAGAACTCGCTGGAGGGCTCGGTCAACGCGACGCTCGACGCGCTCGCGATGGAGACCGAGGACGTGCGGATCCTCGGCGAGCTGGTGCGGCCGATCGAGCACTGCCTGATCGCCCGCGGGCCGCTCGAGCTGGCCGAGATCGAGACCGTGGTCTCGCACCCCCAGGCCAGCGGGCAGTGCGCGCAGTTCATCCGCACGCGGCTGCCGCAGGCCAGCGTGCTGGCAGGCAGCTCGACGGCCGAGGCGGTCCGAACCGTCGCCGAGCACGACGGACCGTGGGCGGCGCTGGGCACGCGCTCGGCCGCGAGGCGCTACGGCGCGACCGTGCTCCGCGCGGGCGTCGAGGACGTGACCGACAACGAGACCCGGTTCGTGTGGCTGGGCCGCGCCGGGACGCCGCCCGGCAGCCCCGGCGCGCCGGCGTCCGAAGCGGGGCCGTGGAAGACCGCAATCGTGTTCTGGGGCGTCGGCTCGGAGGCGCCCGGCTGGCTGGTCGGCTGTCTGTCTGAGTTCGCCGGACGCGAGGTCAACCTGACCCGGATCGAGTCGCGGCCGCGTAAGCAGGGGCTGGGGCGCTACATGTTCTTCTGCGACCTGGAGGGCCGCGACACCGAGCCGCACGTGGCCACGGCGCTCGACGGGCTCGCCGGTCGCGTCGAGGTTCTGAGGACGCTCGGGTCGTTCCCGGCCGCCTGAGGGCCCGCAGCGACCACCCGGCGACGGCGGCGGGTCCGCTCCCCGCATCGGTACACTGGCGCGCAAGCTCATGGCCTCCCCAGTACCTGCGCCACCGAGGTCCGCGCCGCCTCCAGAGCACCAGCGGCGCGGGCGTGAGGTTGGGCGGGTGCTTGTTCTGAACGCGACGTACGAGCCGATAAACGTGTGCACGATTCGGCGCGCCGTGGTGCTGCTGCTCAAGGAGAAAGCCGAGGTGATCGAGCACGGCGAGTTCGCGCTGCACTCGGCGAACTCGACGATGACCCGGCCGGTGGTGATCCGGCTGGTGAGCTACGTGCGGATCCCGCGCGACACGCACCGCCGCAAGATCACCCGGCGGGCGGTGTTCGCGCGCGACGACTGGACCTGCCAGTACTGCGGCTCGCGCTCCAACCTGACCGTCGACCACGTGATCCCCCGCTCCAAGGGCGGCGGCTCGAGCTGGGACAACATCGTCGCCTCGTGCGCCCCGTGCAATCGCCGCAAGGGCGACCAGCTTCCCCGTCAGGTCGGCATGCGCCTGCACAAGCAGCCGCGAATGCCCAACCCGACTGTGTTCATCCACGTGGCCAGCCCCACGATCCCGACCGCCTGGCAGCAGTACCTCGCGGCCTGACCGGGCCGGTTAGTGGGCGTCCGCTAGTGGCCGCCGACGGCGTCGAGCTGCTGTTCGCCCGGCACGGGCAGACCGCGGAGAACGCGGGTGGGAAGATTCTGGGCCGCCGGGACCCGCCGCTGTCGGCCGAGGGCCGCGAGCAGGCCGCACACCTGGCCGAGCGGGCCTTGAGCGCCGGGGTGGTCGCGATCTGGACCTCGCCGCTGCAGCGGGCGCGGCAGACGGCGGCGGCCGTGGCCGAGGCGATCGGCGTCGAGCCGGTCGTGCTCGAGGACCTGATCGAGTCAGACCGCGGCAGCTGGGAGGGCCAGTCGGTGGCCCATCTGGCGGAGGTGTCGCCCGAGCTCCACGCCGCGTTCGAGGCCGCCGACCACGACTTCGCGTTTCCGGGTGGCGAGTCGCTGAGCGACCAGGTCGACCGTACGCGCCGGGCGTTGGGCACCGTCGCCGACGGCCCGGCGCCCGCGCTGGTGGTCGCCCACGTGGGAACGATCCGGGCGGCGATGCTCGCGCTGGGCGTCCGGCCCCCGCCCGAGCGGGAGTTCGCCCACGCGGAGATCGTGCGGCTGTGGTGGCCGGGCGGCGGCGACCGCTGAGGATCGCCGCCGGCCCCAAGCCTCCTAGAAGACGCGGACCGCTACTTCGGCGGGAGCGTCGAACAGGTCGTTGAGCTCGTCGTCGAGCTTGACCAGCGTCAGCGATGCGCCGGCCATGTCGAGCGACGTGCAGTACTCACCGACGTAGCTGCGGGTCACGTTGATCCCGCGGTCGGCGAGCTGCTGGTGCGCGCGACCGTAGAGGATGTACAGCTCGGAGATCGGCGTGCCGCCGAGTCCGTTGATCATCAGCGCGACGTTGTCGCCCGACTCGTAGGGGAGGTCGGAGGCGACCGCCTCGAGCAGCTCGTCGATGATCGCATTGGCGTTGGCGAGCTTCTCGCGCCGGCGGCCGGGCTCGCCGTGGATCCCGACGCCCATCTCCATCTCGTCGTCGCCGAGGTCGAACAGCGGCGAGCCCTTCGCGGGCGGCGTGCACGAGGTCAGCGCCATCCCCATCGTCCGGGTCACCGAGTTCACCCGCTCACCGAGCGTGACCAGCTCCTCGAGCGACGCGCCGCGCTCGGACGCGGCGCCGACGGCCTTGATCACGAAGAAGTTGCCGGCCACGCCGCGGCGACCGACCGTGTAGGTCGAGTCCTTCACCGCCACGTCGTCGTCGACGACGATCGTCGCCACCTTGATGTCCTCGGCCTCGGCCAGCTCGCGGCCCATGTCGAACGCCATCCGGTCGCCGGTGTAGTTGTTGATGATGTGCAGCACGCCCTTGGGGCTAGCCAACAGCTTGGTCGTCTCGTACACGTAGTCAGACGGCGGCGCGGCGAACACGTCGCCCGGACAGGCAGCGTCGAGCATCCCCTTGCCGACCACCATCACATGCGCCGGCTCGTGGCCCGATCCCGAGCCCTGGACGATCGACACCTTGTCCTCGCTGGGCGCGTCGGACCGCATGATCAGGTTGTACTCGGGCACATAGCGGAGCGTGCCCGGGTTGGCGAGCTCCACGCCCTTGAGCATCTCCGGAACGAACTGCTGAGGGTCATTGACAAACTTCTTCACTGCGTCTCCTCTCTCTGGGATGACCTGCCTTGCTTGATGCGCACTGCCTCCGATGCTGCGCTTGACCGCATCAGGTCAGCCCAGCCCCGCATAACCAGCCCCCTGCGCCCGAGACCGCGTCGTTTTCAGGCGCGCTCGAGCTCGGACTCCTGCCAGGCCTTGCTCACGGCTTCGAACATCACCGCGATCCCGACCGCGCCGGCATCGACCGAATCGCGACTGCGCTCCCCGGTATAGGAGGCGCGGCCGCGCTGAGCGAGCATGCCCCTGGTCGCTTCGGCGCTCTCGCGGGCGACCGCCGCGGCGCGCTGCAGCGCCGCTCCCGGCCCCTCCGGAAGCGCCTTCTCGAGCTCGTCGGTCGCGGGGACGAGCGCGTCGAGCAGCGTCTTGTCGCCGAGGTCGGTGTTGCCGCGCTGCTTGATCCCCTCGATCGAGGCTCGCATCGCCGCGATCACCTGCTCGCCGCTGGGGTCCGAGACGTCGTTGAGGCTCGCCCCGGCGCGCAGGAACGCCGTCCCCCAGATCGGCCCCGAGGTGCCTCCGATCCGCTTGGTGAGGACGATCGCGGTCTTCTTGAGCAGGCCGCTGACGTCGGTGTGGGCCATCGCGTCCCCGTCCCAGTCGCTGATCACGACCTCGAAACCACGGGCGAGCGAATAGCCGAAGTCGCCGTCGCCGACGACCGCGTCGAGCTCGCAGAAGTAGGTCTCATTGTCGACCGCGGTCTGCGCAATCGTCCGCACGACCAGTTCGGCCTTGCTCAACGATGTCTCGCTCATACGGTCTCCTTGTGGGATAGGGGTTGGATCCGCACGGCGTCGAGGTCGGCGAGCGTGACCTCGTCGCCGATCGACACGCCGCCGGGATTGGCGATCACGCGCGTGGGTTCGCCCGGATCGCCGAGGCTCGAGACCACCAGCGCGGCCTCGCCGAAGTCCTCGCTCTCGGTGTAGGAGCTGACCGTCACCACGCAGCGCAGCCCGGCCCCGACCGCCGCCAGCAGGCCGTTGCGCGAGTCCTCGATCACGACCGCGTCGGGCTTGTCGACGCCCATCCGCTCGAGCGCCAGCAGGTAGATCCCGGGATCGGGCTTCTTGGCGGGCACGACGTCGCCCGCGAACACCGAGAAGTGCGAGGCGGCATCGGCTCCCACGGCGTGCTCGAGCACCGCCCGGACCGACTCCTCGGCCGAGGTCGACGCGACCGCCAGGTCCCAGCCCGCGTCCAGCGCCTCGCCCGTGATCCGGGCGATGCCGGGACGGCCGGGGAGCTTTCCGGCCGCGACGATCGCCTTGTAGGTGGCGGTCTTGCGACGGTGCCAGTCGGCCAGCAGCGCCTTCTGGCCCTCGGGATCGGAGGGCAGTCCGTTGGTCGCGACGAACTCATCGGTGAGCAACGCCGCCATCCGCTCCTTGCCGCCGCCGATCTTGAGCTTCTCCGCGTAATCCTGCACCGACCACCGAACCGGGAGCCCGACCTCGGCGAACGTCTCGTTGAAGGCCGGCCGATGACCGTCGCGCTCGGTGTCGGCGAGCACGCCGTCGCAATCGAAGATCAGCGCGGGCACTGGTGGGTTTCGAGGAGGGGCACAGGCTCAGGTGGTGCTCGCCGACACGGCGCGGGCGCGCCCCGCTGACCCGAACATGCCGATGTGGCGCACGGCCATGTCCTTGACCGCCTCGCGCACGTGGGAGAGCATCGACGGCGGATCGTGCTTGCCGGGATTTGCCTCGAGGTACTCCCGGTGGGACTCGACGAACGCGATCTTCAGCGCGGTCGAGATGTTGACCTTCGCGCAGCCGCGCGAGATCAGGTCGGCGAACTGTGACTCGGTCAGGCCGGTGCCGCCGTGCAGCACCATCGGGATCGGATGCAGCGCCACCAGCTCCGTGACGCGCTCGGGCCTGAGCTCGGGCGAGCTCTTGTACAGGCCGTGCGCGGTGCCGATCGCCGGGGCGAACGAGTACACGCCCGTCTCCTCGATGAACTTCGCCGACACCTCGACGGGATGGACCCGACCGGCATCGTCGGAGCCGACCCCGTCCTCGACCCCGGCGACCGTCTCGATCTCACCCTCGACGTGTGCGCCGTGGCGCTCGGCCTCGGCCACGACCTCGATCGTCTGGCGGGTGTTCTCGTCGACGTCGAGGTGCGAGCCGTCGAACAGCACCGAGTCCCACCCCGCCTCCAGACAGATGGTGATCCACTCGCGCTCGGGGCAGTGGTCGAGGTGCAGGCTCACCGGCACCGGGACGTCGTCGGCGCGCGCGCGCCACATGCTGTACAGCGGCCCGGCGCCGATCGACTTCACGGTCTTGACCGAGGTCTGCACGATCAGCGGCGACTCGAGCTCGGTCGCCGCGGCCAGCACGGCCTCGAGGGTGAGGTCGTCGACGATGTTGATCGCCGCGACGCCGTATCGCTCGGCGAACGCCGCGTCAAGGATCTGGTTGATCGGCACAACGGGCATCGGCTGCTCCTCTCGGCCCCGGCTACGCCGCCCCGCGGTTCGGTCCTCCGCAGGGTCGATAGGAACACAGTTTACTTCTCAAGCGTTTTCGACTCAAGATTTTCTCTGCCTCGGCGGCGCCTAGGTGGCCCGACGGTCGGCGGCGGCGGATCGTGTTAGCCACGGGCGCGCCGATGGCGGGCGAAACCGCGAGCACAACGCCCCATTCGAGCGCTCTGGACGCCACCGTGGGACGTTCGCCACGTGGGACGCGATCAACGTCCCACACTAACCCGCGAACCAACCCGATCGGACGTTAAGCACGTCGCCATCCCAGGGCCCGGAGCGATCAGCCCAGAGGTACTGTTCGCATTCCGAACGTCTGTGCGCGACTCGTCGCGCGGCCCCGAGGATGCCCGAGAACCAGCGCCGTAACCCCGACTTTGTCCAGTCGCTCGAACGCGGGCTGGCGGTGATCAGATCGTTCGACGCCGAGCACCGCGAGCTCGCGCTCAGCGACGTCGCCCGCGCCACCGGGCTGACCCGGGCGGCCGCGCGGCGGTTCCTGCTGACGCTCGTCGAGCTCGGGTACGTGCACGTGTCCGAGGGCCGGTTCTCGCTGCGGCCGCGGATCCTCGAGCTCGGCTACGCGTATCTGTCGAGCCTCAGCCTGCCCGAGGTGGCCCAGCCGCATATGGAGGCGCTGGTGGCCGAGGTCAACGAGTCCTCCTCGATCTCGGTGCTCGACGACCTCGACGTCGTCTACGTCGTGCGCGTCCCCACCCGGCGGATCATGAGCATCACGCTCGCGGTCGGCACGCGGCTGCCCGCGTACGCGACCTCGATGGGCCGCGTGCTGCTGGCAGACCTCCCCGACGCCGAGCTGCAGGAGCGCCTGTCGCGGCTGGCGCCGCTGCCGCTGACCGCGCGGACCGTGAAGGACGCAGGCGCGCTGCGCGCGATCCTCGAGACCGTGCGCGCGCAGGGTTACGCCGCCGTCGACCAGGAGCTCGAGGAGGGACTGCGCTCGCTCGCGGTCCCGATCCATGGCGGCGGCGGCAGGGCGGTCGCGGCGCTGAACGTCTCGGTTCATTCCAGCCGCGCCTCGATGACCGTCCTGCGCCGGGAGTTCCTCCCGGCAGCCAGGCGCACGGTCGACGCGATCGAGTCCGACCTGCGTGGCGCCGGCGGGGCGCTCAGATCGTGACTCAGATCGTGAAGAACACGGTCTCGCCGTCGCCCTGGATGCGGATGTCCAGCGCGTAGCCGCGCTCGGTCGGCTGGGCGATCAGCGTGTCACGCCGGTCCGCGGGGACGCGCGCGAGCACGGGGTCGGCGGCGTTGGCCTGCGCCTCGTCGGCGAAGTAGATCCGGGTGACGCAGCGGTCGAGCATCCCGCGCGCGAACACCGACACGTCGATGTGCGGCGCCTGCGTGGTGCCGCCCGGCCCGGGAACCGGTCCCGGCTTGACGGTCACGAACTCGAACGTGCCGTCGCCCTGCTCGACGCCGAGCGCCCGAAGCCGCGGAACCCGGCCAGCTCGGACGGGCCTCCGTATCCGTAGGCGTCGGCGAAGCGGCCGTCGGGGTCGGCCTGCCAGATCTCGAGAAGGAAGTCGGGGATCGGAGTCGCCGGCGCCGTCGAACACGCGTCCGGTGAGGCGGATCGCGCCGGCGTGTCCGGCGCCACCACCTGGGGACCGAGGTCCCACGGCAGGCCGATCGCGAAGTACGGCCCGACGGTCTGCGACGGCGTGGTCTCGAAGATCAAAACTCCTCCTCGAACGGAGTCGCCGCCGGGCCGCGCAGCACGATGTCGAACTCGTACGCGAGCGCCCAGTCGGGCTGGGTGCCGTGGATCGAGAACGCGAGACCATCCGCTCGCGTGCCCGCTCGTCGCGCGACCGAGTTGAAGATCGGGTCGTACGGGAAGAACGGGTCGCCGGGGAAGTACATCTGCGTGACCAGCCGCTGCGCGAACGCGCGGCCGAGCAGCGAGAAGTGGATGTGCGCCGGGCGCCAGGCGTTGGAGTGGTTGCCCCACGGGTACGGCGCCCGGCTTGATCGTGATGAACGTGTAGCGGCCCGCCTCGTCGGTCACGCAGCGGCCCGCGCCGTCGAAGTTCGGGTCCAGCGGCGCCGGCCAACGGTCCCAGACGTGCCGGTAGCGCCCCGCCGCGTTGGCCTGCCAGATCTCGACCAGCGTGTGCGGCAGCGGCTTGCCCTCGGTGTCGAGCACGCGGCCCGAGACGGTGATCCGCTCGCCGATCGGCTCGCCCTCGTGCTGGCGCGTGAGGTCGTCGTCGCCGGCCCGCACGAGCGAGTCGCCGAGCTGCGGTCCGGTGACCTCGGTGACGCCCTGGGGCAGGTAGATCAGCGGCTGCTTGGGGTGGCGCAACGCGGTCGACTTGTAGGCCGCGAAGTCCAGCGGCGGGTGCGCGTCGGCGCGCTCTCGCCGGTAGGCGGTCGGGGTCTCGGTGACCGGGCTGTACAGTCCCCGCTTCTGGTTCTCGAGCTGCTCGGTCATCTAAGCCTCCAGTACGACGGCCAGGCCCTGGCCGACGCCGATGCAGATCGTGGCCAGCCCGTAGCCGCCGCCGCGCGCGCCTGCAGCTCGTGGGCGAGCGACGCCGAGGATCCGCACGCCCGAGCGCGCCGAGCGGATGTCCGATCGCGATCGCGCCGCCGTTCGGGTTGAGCTTCTCGGGATCGAGCTCGGGCCACTGGCGACAGGCAGGCCAGGGACTGCGACGCGAACGCCTCGTTGAGCTCGACGACGGCGACGTCGTCCCAGCCGATGCCCGGCGCGCCGCAGCGCCCGGTTGGCCGCCTCGACCGGGCCGATGCCGAACACGTCGGGGTCGACGCCGGCCGCGCCGCGACGACGATCCGCGCCAGCGGCTCGCGGCCCGAGCATCCGCGCGCGCGCCCTCGTCGGCCGAGCAGCACCGCGCCGGCGCCGTCGTTGAGCGGCGAGGAGTTGCCGGCGGTGACCGTGCCGTCCTTGCGGAACGCCGGCTTGCAGCTTGGCCAGCTTCTCCAGCGAGCGTGTCGGGCCGGATCGACTCGTCGCGCTCGAGCTCGGTGTCGGGCACCGGCACGACCTCGCCGTCGTAGAAGCCCTCGTCCCACGCCGCGGCGGCGCGCTGGTGGCTGCGCAGCGCGAACGCGTCCTGGGCCTCGCGCGTGATCGTCGTAGATGTCGGCGAGCATCTCGGCGCTCTCGCCGAGCGAGATCGTCCACTGCTCGGGCATCTGCGGGTTGACCATCCGCCAGCCGAGCGTCGTCGAGTGCAGCGTCTCGTGGCCGCGGGCGAACGCGCGCTCGGGCTTGAGCAGCACCCACGGCGCGCGGCTCATCGACTCGACGCCGCCGGCGACGACGATCGAGGCGTCGCCGATCTCGATCGCGCGGCTGGCCTGGATCGCCGCCTCGAGGCTCGAGCCGCACAGCCGGTTGATCGTCGCGCCGGGAACGCTCGTCGGCAGCCCGGCGAGCAGGACCGCCATCCGCGCGACGTTGCGGTTGTCCTCGCCGGCGGCGTTGGCGTCGCCGAAGAGGACGTCGTCGATCCGCGCCGGGTCGAGCTGCGGGCCAGCGCTCGAGCAACGCCTTGACCACGATGCGCGGCGAGGTCGTCGGGGCGGACCCGCGCCAGCCCGCCGCCGTAGCGGCCGAACGGGGTGCGGACGGCGTCGAGGATGTAGGCGGCGGTTCACCGGCTGGACAGGGTCCCGCAGCGCCGTGAGCTCCTCGGCGGTCGGCGGCTCGTCGTGCGCAGCTGCGTCGGCGACCCTGCAGCTCCCAGCCGGTCGCCTCGCGGACCTGGGCCGGCTCGACGCCCGGGATGCAGCTCGGTCAGGACCAGCTCCTTGGTCTCGGGGTCGGGCTCGAGCACGCCGAGGTCGGTGATCACGGCCGTCGGCCCGGCGCCGCGGAAGCCCGAGCCGCTCGCGGCCGTCCCGCCGGGGCCGTCGCCGAATCCGACCGTGGTGCGGAAGTCGAGCCGCTCGACGAACGTGCGCTTGTTGTGCGGGGCGACGATCATCGACCTCGCCGCAGCTGGCCGCGATCTCCGGCGCGCCGCCGGCGCCGGGAAGGCGGGTCCTGGGGTGGTCGTAGTCGCCGATCACGGTCGAGTTGAGGTTCGCGAAGCGGTCGACCTGCGCGGCGCCGAGGAACGCGACGTCGATCCGGCCGGGCTCGATCCAGTAGTTGAACATCTCGGGGACCGACACGACCGCGTCGGCCGTCTCGGCGAGCTCGCCGTCGCCGATCGACAGCGGGATGTGCAGCGGCTTGGCGCCGATCGTGCCCGACTCGTAGACCAGCACGAGGTCGGGGTTGTGGACCATGCGGGCCAGCAGCGCGGCGGTGCTCGGACGGCCCGACGCCGATGAACACCGTCCCGGTGTGCGTCAGCCGGCGGGCCGCGATGACGGTCTGGATCTCGCCGGCGCTGGCCTGGGGGTCGCTGGCGACGCTCGTCACACGCTCACCCCGAGGACGTGCTCGTCCATCCACGCGGTGAACTGCGTCGCGGTCGCGGCTGACCTCGTCCCAGAAGCGGTAGAAGTCGTTGTCGCGCTCGGTCATCCCGAGACTGTAAGAGGGATGTGCGCCGCCCGGGACCTCGACCACGGCGTCGATCACCCAGCCGGGGATCACGAGGCCGCCCGGGCGCAGCTCGAGCTCGTCGACGATTCGCTCGACCGTGACCAGCGAGCGGTCGGCGGCCAGCACCGCCTCCTTCTGGACGCCGGGGATGCCCCACAGCTGCACGTTGCCGTGTCGGTCGGCCTCCTGGGCGTGGATGATCGCCACGTCGGGCTCGAGCGCCGGCACCGCGGTCAGCTCCTCGCCGGTGAACGGGCAGGTGACGGTGGCCACGCGTGTGTGGGCGGGCAGGTCGGTGCCGACGTAGCCGCGCATCACCGCGCACGGCAGGTGCGCTGCGCCGGCGACGTAGCGGTTGGCCATCCCGGCGTGGCTGTGCTCCTCGAGCTCGACCGCGCGCGGCCAGTCGTTCTCGATCGCGTCGCGGAAGCGGTGCAGCGAGCCGACGCCGGGGTTGCCGCCGTAGGAGAACACCAGCTTGCGGGCGGCGCCCATTCCGATCATCTGGTCGTAGAGCAGGTCCGGCGTCATCCGGATCAGCTCGAGCTCGCGGCGGCCCTGGCGCAGGAGCTCGTGGCCGGCGGCGAACGGGATCAGATGGGTGAAGCCCTCCAGGGCGATGCTGTCGCCGTCGCTGACGAGCTCCGCGACGGCGGCCTGAGCGAGACGATCTCAGCCACGGTGCGCGGTTTGTACGCTATGCGAACACTTGCACACTATGCGGACATCGTATAGTTTCTCGCCGCAGCTCGCAACCGGCACGGAGAACGTGGCATAGACACGCAGGTCGGCATCGTCGGAGCAGGTCCCGCGGGGCTGATGCTCGGGCTGCTGCTGCAGCGCGCGGGCATCGAGTCGGTGATCCTCGAGAACCGCGAGCGCGAGTACGTCGAGCGGCGCGTCCGCGCCGGCCTGCTCGAGCAGAACACGGTCGACCTGATGCACGACGCTGGGGGTCGGCGATCGGCTGGCCCGCGAGGGGCTCCAGCACGACGGCATCTACCTGCGCCGGCAGGGCAAGACCGCAGCACATCGCGATCGCCAACCTGACCGGCAGGCACGTGACGATCTACGGACAGCAGGAGGTCGTCAAGGATCTGATCGCGGCGTTCCTGGAGCGCGGCGGCGATCTCCGGTTCGAGATCGAGGGCGTACAGCCGCGTGGAATCCGAGTCCGGCCCGCCCGCGATCGAGTACGTCCAGGACGGCGAGCGGCGGTCGCTCGATTGCGACTTCATCGCGGGCTGCGACGGCTTCCACGGGGTGTGCCGCCCGTCGATCCCGGAGCAGCTGCGGACCGAGTACGAGTACGAGTATCCATTCGGCGTGGCTGGGGATCCTGGCCGAGGCCCCGCCCGCCACCGACGAGCTGATCTACGCCTGGCACGAGCGCGGGTTCGCGCTGTACACGATGCGCTCTAAGAAGATCAGCCGCCTGTACCTCCAGGTGCCGACCGACGAGGACGTCGAGCGACTGGCCCGACGAGCGGATCTGGGAGGAGCTGCAGACGCGGCTGGCCACGGAGGGCTGGCGGGTGAGCGAGGGGCCGATCCTCGAGAAGGGGATCACGCCGATGCGCAGCGTTCGTGTGCGAGCCGATGCGCCACGGGCGGCTGTTCCTGGCCGGGGACGCCGCCCACATCGTCCCGCCGACCGGCGCCAAGGGACTGAACCTGGCCGTCAACGACGTGCGGCTGCTGGCCACCGCGCTGATCGCCTACTACCGCGACGGCGCCACCGACAAGCTCGACGGCTACTCCGCGACGGCGCTGCGCCGCGTGTGGCGCGCCCAGGACTTCTCCAACTACATGACCACGCTGCTGCACGACCTCGGCGGCGGGCCGTTTCAGAGCCGGCTGCAGCTCGCCCGGCTGGAGTACCTTTCGCGCTCGACTGCCGCCGCGACCAGCCTCGCCGAGAACTACGCCGGCCTGCCGGCGGCCGAGGACTTCTGACCATGCGCGTCGCCTACGAGAAGGGACTGCACGAGCTCGGCGACGGGCTGTACGCCTACCTTCAGCCCAACGGCGGCTGGGGCTGGAGCAACGCGGGGCTGATCACCGCCGAGGGCACCTCGTTACTCGTGGACACGCTGTACGACCTCAGGCTCACGCGCGAGATGCTCGACGCGATGGCCCCGGTGGTGGTCACGCACCCGATCGACGCGGCGATGAACACCCACGCCAACCCCGACCACTGCTTCGGCAACGAGCTGCTGCCGGCCGCCGCCACGATCTACGCGTCGCGGGCGACCGCTCGCGAGCTCGACGCGGTCTCGCCCGAGCTGCTGAGCGCGCTGAAGTCGGCCACCGATCTGCCCGCGGACCTGGCCGCGTTCGTCGAGCACGCGTTCGGGCCGTTTCAGTTCGACGGGATCACGGTGCGCCCGCCGTCGGAGACGTTCGACGACCGGCTGGAGCTGCGCGTCGGCGACCGCGACGTGACGCTGATCGAGCTCGGACCGGCGCACACCGCCGGCGACACGATCGTCCATGTGCCCGACAGCGCGACCGTGTTCACGGGCGATCTGCTGTTCATCGACGGCACGCCGATGGTGTGGGCGGACCTCAGCAACTGGCTTGCTGCCTGCGACCGGATCCTCGAGCTCGGGGCATCCGTGCTCGTGCCCGGGCACGGCCCGGTGACGGACGCCTCAGGGGTCCGCGACGTGCGGCGGTACCTGAGCTACGTCCGCGAGCAGGCCCGGATCCGGTTCGACGCCGGGATGGACGCCGCCGCGGCCGCCGAGGACATCGACATCTCCGAGTTCGCGGACTGGAACGACCCGGAGCGGATCGCCGCCAACGTGGTCGCCGCCTACCGCGAGTTCGACCCGTCAGGGCCCGCGGTATCGGCGCCGGAGCTGCTGATGCGCATGGCCGGCTGGCTCGCCCGGCACTGAGCTCTGCCAGCGTTTGGGATCACGCTCGCGGGCGCCAGAGCACCCCTGCTCGACTGGCAGGGGAACTTCCCCCAAAGGGGGAGGGTGGGGCGCGTCAGGCGGCGATACGGTGGCGACAGTGTCCGTGTTTGCCCCCTCCGAAGGAGCGGCCGGCCCGCTCGACACCGTGCTCCGGCTGGCCGGCGCCGTGTTCTCGAGCCGCAACGGCCATCCGGTGGCGATCCACTACGGGTCGGCGGCCGGCGAGTTGTCGGTGTGCGTCAGCGCCGTCGGGCTCGTCGATCGCTCTGACCTCTGCAAGCTGGAGATCGAGACGCCTGGCGACCGCGCGTCGACGGAGCTGAGCTCGCGCGTGGCCGGCGCCGAGCTTCACCCCGGCGGCGCGGTCTGGGCGGACGGCGCCTGGTGGTGCGGGGTCGCGCCCGATCGGGTCCTGGTGCTCGCCGACCGCGGCACCGGCCGTCGGCTGGTCGAGCGGCTGCGCATCCACGCCCTGCATCACGTCGTGCGGAGTGTCCGCGACCGCTCGGCGGAGCTCGCCGGGATCGGGCTGCTCGGGCCCGGCGCCGGCGAGGTGCTCGCCGCGGTCGGCGCCTACGGCCCGTCCGGCGATCCGCGCTTGGCGGCACCGTTCGGCTCGCGCCCGATCGCCGGCGTCGACGTCTCGTGGCTGCTGGAGTCAGACCGCAGCGCGGTCGCCGTGGTCGCGCGCGAGCGCGCCACCGACGTGTGGCGCGCGATCGAGCTCGCCGGTCGCCCCTTCGGTATCTCCTGTGTGGGCCAGGAGGCAGCGGGTCGGTACGCGCTGCTCGAGCGCGCCCGCAGACGCTCCGCCGTGCCGGCCGCCTGAGACCGCGGCGAGCCCGCCTATATTCCGGGGCGTGTCGGTCAGCGCCGATACCCCGCGCGACCAGCAGCCGGACGCCGGCACGCTCGAGCGCGTCCTGATCGAGCTGCTGGCGCTCGAGCGCGAGATCGTCGAGCTCGGTTACGTCCGTCGCTCGGACTCGCTCGAGCGGGCTCGCGAGGCCGTCCAGCGGCTGGCGGCGGTCGGCTCGCCGGCGGGCATTCTGTCGCGGGCGGCGGAGGAGCTCGGCACCAGCTCGCAGTTCGACCGGGTCGTGATCAGCGAGGTCGGCGGCGGGCTGCTGCGTCCGCGCGCGATCTGGTCCGGCGATGACTCCCGCGGCGCCGAGCGTGCGCTGGCCGAGCTGCGGGAGGCGCCGATCGCCCTCGAGTACCCGTTGATCGAGGACGAGGTCGCCTCGCGCCAGCGGGTTGCGCTGGTCGAGGTCGGGCCGTCCCGATCACGCGCGGCTCCGCGCCTGGCCGAGGTGCTGGGCTGGGGCGCTTACGCGGTCGCCCCGCTCGCGGTCCACGGCAAGACGATGGGCCTCGTCCACGCCGACACCACCGCCGGCGGGCGCCCGCTCGACGAGCTCGACGCCGAGGTCGCGGCGAGCTTCGCCGAGGGCCTGTCGGGCGTGTTCGAGCGGGCGGTCTTGCGCGACACGCTCGGGCTCCACCGGAGCGAGCTCCAGTCCGCCGTGCAGTGGATGAGCGGCCGGCTGGGGCAGCTCGCGGCCGAGGCCTCGGACTGGACGCCCGAGAGCTCCGGCTCGCCGCTGACCGACGCGCTCACACCCCGGGAGCTCGAGGTCCTGAGGCTGCTCGCCCGCGGGCTGACCAACCAGGCGATCGCCAACGAGCTGGTCGTCCGCGAGGGCACGGTCAAGTACCACGTCAAGAACATCCTGCGCAAGCTCGGGGCGACCAGCCGCGCCGACGCGGTCTCGCGTTACGCCCGGGCCCGGAGCGGGAGCCCGTGAGCGCGCTTCCCGACGACCAGCTCGCGCGGCGCCTGGGCGACGCGGTCGCCGAGGCCCGACTCCAGCTCGGGTCAGCCGCCCCGCCGGCCGAGGGCACGGACCTGGAGTCGCTGCGCGGGCTGATCGAGCAAGTGAGCGACCGGCTCGCGGCCGCCGGGGGCGACCCGGGAGCGCTGCGCGAGGAGCACGCCGGCGCCCTGGAGCGCCTGGCGCAGCGCTTCGACTCGCGGTTCGAGGCGCTGGCGCGGGTACAGGGGGTGATCTCCGAGCTGCGCGAGCTGACCTCGCCGGCCGAGATGCTCGCGCGGGCGCCGGCGGCGCTGTGCCGGGGATCGACGCTCGAGCGGGCGATCCTGAGCCTGGTCCGCGGCGGGCGGATGGTCGCCGAGACCGCCTACTTCGAGGGCGACGAGCGGGGCGCGCAAGGCGCGCTCGGCGAGTTGCGCGCGCACCCCCCGCGGCTCGTGCACCCGCTGATCGAGACCGAGCTGCTGCGCCGCCGCCGGGCCACGATCGTGCTCGACGCGCAGCTGCACCCGCGCGTGGACCGGCGGTTCGCCCAACTGATGGGCTGGCGGTCATACGCGGCGGCGCCGCTGATCGTCGGCTCGACCGTGATCGGCGTGATCCATGGCGACCGAGGGCGCGACCAGCAGCTCGACGTGCTCGACCGCGACGTCCTGTGGGAGTTCGCGACCGGCCTGGCCCGGGCCTACGAGAGCGCGAGCCTGCGGCGGACGCTGCGGCGCGAGCGCGACCAGATGCGCCAGTTCCTGGAGTGGCTCAACGCGCGCTCGGGCGAGCTCACCGATGCGCCGGTCACCCTCGGCCCGGGCACCTCGGTGCCGCTGCCGCCGCCCCAGCAGCTCGAGCACCCCGCGCCCGCCGAGGGGCGCGACGACAGGGTCGTATTCGAGGACCTGCTGACCCGGCGAGAGCTCGACGTGCTGCGACTGCTGGCCGAGGGCAAGGCCAACAAGGCGATCGCCTCGGAGCTGGTGATCTCCGACGGGACCGTCAAGTTCCACGTCAACAGCATCCTGCGCAAGCTGCACGCCGCCAACCGCGCCGAGGCGGTCTCGACGTACCTTCGGTTGCTCGGGATGCGGGGGCCGTAGTAGCCGCCTCGAACGTCGTCTCGGCGGCGGCCCTTCAGAAGAAAGGTGCGAGGGGCGCCGTCAACTCGGCGCCCCTCGCAACAACAGGCTGCCTGGATCGAAGTGAGCTTGGTCGTGGCCGGTGGGACTACTCCCGGCACTCACTCCAACGGTGTCTCGGGGTGGACTCCGCTAAGCGGGGTCAGCCTCCGACCTAGCGGCCGGACACCTCCAGGGTCCCGCAAGAACTATCAGACAGACGGACCACCTCCTTTCTCTGGTCAGCCCAGGATAGCGAAGCAGTCGGCCGACATAAAGTGTCGGCAGCCACCCTTCAAGCGGCGGGCCGCGCTGCCCTATTCGTCGGCGTCGGTCTCGGCGCCGGTCTCGGTCTCGGGCTCGGGCTCGTCGCCATCGGCCTCGACCTCGGGCACGTCCGGGTCGACCGGGTCGGGCAGGTCGTCGCCGACGACCTGGGCCGCGGTCTGCGCCTCGGACTCGACCACCAGCGCGACCGCACTGACCTGGTCGTCCTCGCGCAGATTCATCACGCGGACGCCCTGGGAGGCGCGGCCGTAGCGGTTGATGCCTCGCACCGAGGTGCGCTGGACCATCCCGTTCTGGGAGATGAACACGAGCTCCTGGTGCTCGCGGACCACCAGCGCGCCGGCGAGCTGTCCCTTGTTCTCGGTCAGCGTGATCGTCTTTACGCCCATCGTCCCGCGTCCCTTGACCGGGTAGTCGGGAATCGGCGTTCGCTTGCCGTACCCGTTCTCGGTCACGACGAGCAGCTCCTGGTCGTCGCGGGCGACATCCATCGCCAGCACCGAGTTGCCCTTCTGCGAGACGTTCATCCCACGCACCCCGCTGGTGTCGCGGCCCATCGAGCGGACCTGGCTCTCGCTGAAGCGGGCCGCCTGACCCGAACGCGAGACCATGATGATGTCGTCGTGGCCGCTGGTGCGTCGCACGGCAATCAGCTCGTCGTCGTCGCGAATATTGATCGCGATGATCCCGTCGGCCTTGATCGGCGTGTTGTAGGCGCCGAATTCGGTCTTCTTGATCAGCCCGTTGCGAGTCGCGAACACGAGGTACTTGCCCTCGTTGAAGTCGCGTGTGGAGAGGACCGACTGGACCCGCTCGCCGTCGCGCAGCGGCAGCAGGTTGACCAGCGCGCGGCCCTTCGCGGTCCGGGAGGCCTCCGGCAGCTCGTAGACCTTGAGCCGGTAGACCTTGCCGCGGTTGGTGAAGAACAGCAGGTAGTCGTGGGTGGAGGAGACGAACAGGTGCTCGATGTAGTCGTCGTCCTTCATGTCCATCCCGGTGACGCCGATCCCGCCGCGGCGCTGCTGGCGGTAGGTCGACAGCGGCAGCGACTTGATGTAGCCCGACCGGGTGATCGAGATCACCATCTGCTGATCGGCGATCAGGTCCTCGATGTCGATCTCGCCCTCGGCGTGGATGATCTCGGTCCGGCGCTCGTCGCCGTAGGCGTCCTTGATCTCGGTCAGCTCGTCCTTGATCAACGAGTAGACCCTGTCCTCGTCGCCGAGGATCTCGCGCAGTTCGCCGATGCGCTCGATCAGGTCGGCGTGCTCCTGCTTGATCTTGTCGGCCTCCAGCGCGGTCAGCCGGCTCAGCGTCAGCTGCAGGATCGCCTGGGCCTGAACGACCGTCAACTCGAAGCGCTCGACCAGCCCGACCCGCGCGGTCTCGGGGTCGCGGGACCCGCGGATCAGCTCGATCACCTCGTCGAGGTTGGCGAGCGCGATCAGCAGGCCCTCGAGGACGTGGGCGCGCTCCTCGGCCCGGCGCAGCTCGTACTTGGTGCGGCGGACGATGATCTCGCGCTGATGGTCGACGTAGTGGCCGATCACCTCGCGCAGCGACAGCGTCCGCGGGACGTTGTCGACGAGCGCGACCATGTTGACGCCGAACGTGGTCTGCATCGGCGTGTGCTTGTAGAGCTTGTTGAGCACGACCTTGGGGATCGCGTCGCGCTTGAGCTCGATCACGATCCGCATCCCGTGCCGGTCTGACTCGTCACGCAGGTCGGTGATCTCGGACAGCTTCTTGTCGAGCACCAGGTCGCGGATCTTCAGGATCAGGCCGCCGTCGCCACCCTTGCGCACCTGGTAGGGCAGCTCGGTGACGATGATCGCCTCCTTGCCCTGCCCGACGGGCTCGATGTGGGCCTTGGCCTGGACGCGGATCCGGCCGCGGCCGGTGGCGTACGCCTCGCGGATCCCCTCCCGACCGAGGATCGTGCCGGCGGTCGGAAAGTCCGGGCCCTTGATGTGGCGCATCAGGCCCTCGACGTCGATCGTCGGGTTGTCGATGTAGGCGATCGTCGCGTCGATCACCTCGCGCAGGTTGTGCGGCGGGATGTTGGTCGCCATCCCGACGGCGATCCCCGAGCCGCCGTTGATCAGCAGGTTCGGGAACCGCGACGGGAGCACCACAGGCTCTTGGCGCGACCCGTCGTAGGTGGGGATGAAGTCGACGGTCTCGGCGTCGATGTCGCGCAGCATCTCGCGCGCCAGGCTGGCCAGACGCGCCTCCGTGTAGCGCATCGCCGCGGCCGAGTAGCCGTCGATGTTGCCGAAGTTCCCGTGGCCGTCGACCAGCGGGTAGCGCATCGAGAAGTCCTGGGCGAGCCGCACCAGCGCGTCGTAGATCGGGCTGTCGCCGTGCGGGTGGAACTTCCCCATCACCTCGCCGACGATCTGTGCGCACTTGACGTGCCTGCGCGTCGGCTGCAGGCCGAGCTCGTTCATCACGTACAGCACGCGCCGGTGGACCGGCTTCAGGCCGTCGCGGACGTCGGGCAGCGCGCGCCCGACGATGACCGACATCGCGTAGTCGAGATACGCAGAGCGCATCTCCTCCTCGAGCCCGCGGGGCTCGATGTTGCCGCCGCCAATCGTGTCCATGGTCGCCATTAGCGGGGCTCCTTAGACGTCGAGGTTGGTGACGAGCCGGGCGTTCTCCTCGATGAACGCGCGGCGTGGCTCGACCTGGTCGCCCATCAGCATCGAGAACACCAGGTCGGCCGAGGCCGCGTCCTCCATCGTGACCTGCACGAGCGTGCGCGTCTCGGGATCCATCGTGGTCTCGCGGAGCTCGTCGGCGTCCATCTCGCCGAGTCCCTTGAAGCGGTAGTACTCGATGCCCTTCTGGGCCACGCCGAGAATCTCGCTCCGCAGCTCGTCGAAGTTCGCCGCTTGCCGCACGGTGTCCCCGAGCTGGACCTGGAACGGCGGCGTGCCCACAAGCACCGCCAGCTCCTTGTGGAGCGCCGCAAGCCGGTGGTACTCGTGCGCGTCCAGCGCGGCGCGGCGGACGTGGTGGGTGGTGGCCAGGCCAGTCTTGGCCTCGATCGTGCGGATCACGATCTCGTCGGCGCTCTCGGCGATCAGCTTCTTCGTGTAGGCGGCCGCGCCATCGCCGTTCGTGCCGTCCTCGGCGACGAGCTTCAGCAGCTCGTCGACGCCCCCGACCTCCTCGTCGAGCAGGCGGGCCTGCTCCAGGAACGCGACCAGACCGTGGCCGTGCGCGGCACGCAGCGCCGAGCCCCAGCCCTCGTACTGCTTGAGCAGCCGGGTGAACCGCTTCCACCGCGCGTCGGTGAGCTTGAACGGCTTGTTGTAACGGTCGTAGACCTCGATCTTCTCGAACTTGTCGCCGAGCAGGATGTCCTCGAGCTCGGACTCGCGTTCGAGATACCGGTGCTTCTGCCCGCGGGTCAGGCGGTACAGCGGCGGCTTGGCGATGTACACGTAGCCGGCCTCGATCAGCGGCTGCATCTCGCGGAACAGGAGCGTCAGCGCCAGCGTCCGGATGTGGGCGCCATCGACGTCTGCGTCGGTCAGCAACACGACCTTGTGGTAGCGCGCCTTCTCAATGTCGAACTCGTCCCGGACCCCGGTCCCGATCGCCGTGATCAGCGCTTGGATCTCGGTGTTGGCCAGGACCTTGTCGATCCGACTCTTCTCGACGTTGAGGATCTTGCCCCGCAGCGGCAGGATCGCCTGGGTGCTGCGATCGCGCGCGCTCACGGCCGAGCCGCCGGCGGAGTCGCCCTCGACCACGAACAACTCAGCCAGCGACGGGTCCTTGACCGAGCAGTCGGCGAGCTTGCCCGGAAGCGTCGAATTCTCCAGCGCCGACTTGCGGCGGGTCAGGTCGCGCGCCTTGCGCGCGGCCGCGCGCGCCTGAGCGGCCGACACGGCCTTGCGGATCACGGCACGGGCGTCCTGCGGGTTCTCCTCGAGGAACTCGGACAGCCGAGCGTTGACGATCGAGTGGACGAAACCCTGCATGCCGGGGTTGCCCAGCTTGGTCTTCGTCTGGCCCTCGAACTGCGGATCGCTCAGCTTCGCCGAGATCACCGCGGTCAGCCCCTCGCGCACGTCCTCGCCGGTGAGGCTCTCGTCCTTCTCGCGCAGTTCGCCCTTTTCGCGCGCGTATCTGTTCAGCGCGCTGGTGAGCGCCGAGCGGAAGCCCGACAGGTGCGAGCCGCCCTCGATCGTGTTGATGTTGTTCGCGAACGAGAACACGGACTCCTGGTAGGAGGAGTTCCACTGCATCGCGACCTCGAGCGCCCCCTCGTCGCTGTCGCCAGAGAACGAGATGATCTTCTTGTGGATCGGCTCCTTGTTGCGGTTCAGGTACGCGACGAAGTCGGTGATCCCGCCGTCGTACTGGAACTCGACCCGGTGGCCCTCACCGCGCTCGTCGACGATCGTGATCTTCAGGCCGGCGGTCAGGAACGCGGTGTCGCGCATCCGCTCCTCGAGCGTGGTGAAGTCCAGCTCGAGCGTCTCGAACACGTCGGCGTCCGGCAGGAACGTGATCGTGGTTCCGGTCTCCTTGGTCGGCTCGCCCTGCTTGAGGTCTGCGAGCGGCACGCCGCGCTCATACGACTGGGTCCACACGAACCCATCGCGCCGCACCTCGACGTCCAGGCGCTCCGACAGCGCGTTGACGACAGACACCCCGACGCCGTGCAGCCCGCCCGAGACCTTATAGCCGCCGCCCTGGCCGAACTTGCCGCCGGCGTGAAGCACGGTCAGCACGACCTCGATCGCGGGACGCTTCTCCTTGGCCATCACGGCCACCGGGATCCCCCGGCCGTCGTCGGTCACCGTCACCGAGTTGTCGGGGTGGATCGTCAGCTGGACGTCGTCGCAGTAGCCGGCCAGCGCCTCGTCGACCGAGTTGTCGACGACCTCGTAGACGAGGTGGTGCAGGCCTCTGGGCCCGGTGGAGCCGATGTACATACCCGGGCGTCTGCGAACCGCCTCCAGGCCCTCCAGGACCGTGATGTCCTGTGCGTCATAACTTGTCGATTCCTGGCGCCGCTCGGCGCCGTTGTCATTCGCCAACGATCCTCCGATACATCGAGACGCCCGGGTCCCGCGCTATCTGTGGCGCGCCCGGAGCGTCGAAAGCTGGTGTACACAATATTAGCACAAGGACGGTCGGAAACACGCCTCTGCGAAACGCGTTTTGCCTGCAAAATCCAGAGAAACGTGGTCGCGAAGCAACTCTTCACTAAGCGCCTTACCGGGCTGTGTCACAGATCGTCTCGGACGGGGACCGCGACGCACCGCAAACGAGAGATCCCGCGGTCGCCCAACACCCGGTTCAGGCGCTCCACAATCGTCGGTCCCATCAGGTCGAGCTCCTGCGCCCAGACCGAGGCCGAGCACGAGATCGTGACCGTCCCGCCGCGCTCCGAGGTGGGCGTTGCCTCGGCGGCGATCGCCGCCCCGACGGCCTCTGGCCACGCTCGCTGCACGTAGGCGAGCAGCGTCTGCGGAGCCAAGTCGTCGCGGATCCGATCCAGCGGGATCGACACCGGGCGCGGGCTTCGTCGGTGAAGCGTCACACCACGGCCTCGTCGCGGACGCGGCCGTCGCAGACCGCCAGCCGGGTCACGCCGGCGTCAGCCGCGCCGGGCACGTGCTCCAGGTCGGTCGTCGTGATCACCGACTGTCCCCGCGAGCGCAGGACGTCGACCAGCGCATCGCGGCGATCGCGGTCGAGCTCGCTCATCACGTCGTCGAGCAGCATCAGGGGAATTGCGTCGCGCTCAGAGGCGATCGTCTCGCGCTCGGCCAGCAGCAGCGCGAGCAGCGCCAGGCGCTGCTGCCCCTGGGAGCCATAGGCGCGCAGCTCGCGTCCGCGGTGCAGCGTCGACAGGTCGTCGCGATGTGGCCCGTGGCCGCTGAACCCGCGCTCGAGGTCGCCGTCGACCCGCTCGGCGAGCTCCGCGGCGAGCTCCGCTGGCGTGGTCGCCCGCGAGCGTGGCCGGTAGCGGACCTCTGCATCGCCCGCGAGGCCGAGCGCGTCCGCCAGCCGCCCGTACGAGCCGGCGAGCGAGTCGACCGCCTGGGCGCGGTCGCGCATCAGCGCGATCCCGTGCTCGGCCAGCTGCCGATCCCAGGTGGCGAGCGAATCGCGCGACCCCTGCCCGGAACGGATCCGGGAGAGCAGCGCGTTGCGCTGCGCCAGCGCCTGCGCGTAGCCGCGGCGAGAGGCGCTCCTCGCCGGCCACATGGCCGACACGAACTGGTCGAGGTGGGCGCGGCGCAGCGAGGGCGGTCCCTTGATCAGCTCTAGCCGGTCGGGCAGGAACACGCTGACGAGCGGCCTGGCGTCGACGTCGAGCAGCCGTTCCACGGGCGCGCCGTCGGCCCGCATCCGCTTCGGCTGACCCGGCTCGAACCCGACCGAGAGCTCGTGGGCGGCGTCGTCGGACAGGGCGCTCACGACCACTCGCGTGGAACTCTGGCCGAAGCGCACGAGCTCGCGCTCGTTCGTCGTCCGGCACGACCGGCCCGGTGCAGCCGAAGTACAGCGCCTCGAGCAGGTTCGTCTTACCCGCGCCGTTCGGTCCCGAGATGACCGTCAGCCCCTCGCCGAGCATCACCTTGGCCTCGTCGTAGCAGCGGAAGTCGCGAACGCTGAGTGAGACAACTCGCATCAGCCGAGCTCCCGGTGCCGCTGGGCCGGCCCGCCGGCCACTACACGTTCAGGCGAATGGGCATGATCAGGTAGAGGAAGCCGCTGCCGTCGGCCGCCTCGATCAACCCGGGACGGAGCGGGCTGATCAGCTTGAGCAGCACATCTCCCTCCTCCACCGCCTCGAGCCCTGCGCGCAGGAACTCGGGATTGAAGCCGATCTCGAGTGGATCGCCCTGGAAGGCGACCGGCATCGACTCGCGCGCCTCTCCGACGTCCGGGGTCTGCGCCGACACGGTCAGCTCGCCCGGGGCGAACGCGAGCCGCAGCGGCGCGTTCTTCTGGGCCAGCAGGCTGATCCGGCGGACGACATCGGTCAGCTCCGCCGCGGCGAGCCGCAACTCGTGCTCGAACGTCTCGGGCAGCAGCTGGCGGTAGTTGGGGAACTGACCATCGATCAGGCGCGAGGACAGGATCACGCCGCCGACCACGAACAGCACCTGGTTCTGGCGAACGCTGACCGTGATCTGCTCGGCGTCGGTGTGCGCGACGACGCGGGCCAGCTCTTGGAGCGCGCGCGCCGGCACGTTGACCTCGAACGCGGACGACAGGGGCGCGTCCAGAACCGTCTCCTTGACGCTCAGCCGATAGGAGTCGGTCGCGACCATCCGCAGCTCCTGGCCGGTGGCCGAGGCGAGGATGCCGGTCAACACCGGCCGCGTCTCGTCCCGCGAGGCAGAGCCGGCGACCTTGAGCGCGGTCGCGACGAACGTCTCGGCGGCAAGCGAGATCGCGCCTTCCTCCTCTGGCTCGGGGAACGGCGGGAAGTCCTCGGACCTGAGCGTGCGGATGTGGAAGGTGGCGTTGCCCGACACCAGCTCCACGTCCTGCTCGGCCGCGCGCAGCTCGAGCGACACCTGCGGCGCGGGCAGTGAGCGGACGACGTCGAGCAACAGTCGAGCCGGCAGCACGACCACACCCTCGCGCGCCACCTCCGCGTCGAGCGGGACGCGGAGGCCTACGTCCATGTCCGTGGCCCGGAGCTCGCAGGCGTCGCTTGAGGCGGCCAGCTGGACGCCGGAGAGCGCCTGGATCGCGCTGCGCGTGGAAGCGACCCGGCTGACCGCCTGCAGTTGTCCGAGCAGGACGTCTCGCTCGAGAGAGATTTTCACGATGAATACCTCAGAAGGAAGGTAGAAGTCATAGGTCGAATAGAAGCTGTGGATATCTGCGCGAACTGCCGCAACGAGCGAGGAAGTTGTTGCTCACAGGCGACAGGCCAGTGTGTCAACAGGACCGGTCGCCTCGCTGTGCGGTGATGCCGTCTGCAAGCGCGGCGAGCTCGCTGCCGACTTCGGGCTCTGCCTTGATGCGCTCCGACACGCGCTTGCAAGCATGCAGGACGGTGGCGTGGTTGCGACCGCCGAACTCCGATCCGATGCCAGGCAGGGACTCGGTGGTCAGCTCGCGCGCCAGGTAGATCGCCACCTGGCGGGGCCACGCGATGCGATTGGTGCGGCGCGCGGAGACGAGCTCGGCGACCGAGATCCCGAAGTGCGACGCGACCACCTGCTGGATGTCGTCGATTGTCAACGTGGCTGTGGACGACTGTGGATACATCTCGTCGAGCACCGAGCCGGCGAGCCCGACATCGATCCGCCGGCCGGTCAGCGAATGCGACGCCACGACCCTGATCAGCGCTCCCTCGAGCGCTCGGACGTTGGATGTGACGCGGCGGGCGATCAGCTCGAGCACCGCGACATCGTCGACGGGAACCCTGTCCAGGGCGACGCGCTTTCTGAGGATCGTGATCCTGGTCGGGTAGTCGGGAGGGCGGACATCGACCACCAGGCCCGCCTCGAACCGCTCCCTGAGGCGCTCCTCCACGCCGGCCAACTGCCGGGGCAGGCGGTCGCACGTGATCACCAGTTGCCTGCCGGTCTCGTACACGGCGTTGAAGGTGTGGAAGAACTCCTCCTCGGTCTTGGCCTTGCTGGCCAGGAACTGCACGTCGTCGATCAGGAGTACGTCGGCGTCGCGGTAGGCGTGCTTGAAGTGGTCGAGCGAGCGAGCATTCAACGCGGTGATGAAGTGGTTGGTGAACGCTTCGACCGTGGTGTAGCGGACCGCGGCGCCGCCGCCGAAGGCGAGCACGTAGTTGCCGATCGCGTGCAGGAGGTGGGTCTTGCCGAGCCCCGGGGGCGCGTGCAGGAACAGCGGGTTGTAGGCCTGCCCGGGCAGCTCGGCGACGGCGAGGGCGGCGGCGTGGGCCAGTCGGTTGCCGTCGCCGATGATGAACTGCTCGAACGACAGCCGCGGGTTCAGGGAGTCGCCCGGGGGCTCGGTCGGCGAGGTCGGCCGCGCTGGGCCGCGAGGACTACGGCGGGAGCCGAGCTCGGGCCCCGCGGACAATCCGTCGAATTCGACGCGGACGCCGTCGCCCAGGACGGTGCGCGCGCAGGACTCGAGCACCTGCCCGAAGCGCTTTGCGACCCAGCTCTGGGTCCCCTTCGGAGCAGACAACAGCAGCACGCCGCCGCGCAACGACCTGAGCTCCAGCGCTCCGAGCCAGATCTCGTACGTCGAATCGCCCACGGCTCGGCGAAGCTCGGCGCAGATCTCGCGCCAAGCTCCGATCGGCTCGAGTTGCGCAGGCAGCTCCAAGCGACTCCTTGTCGGGAGTGTTCGAGGGGGACAATTGGTGAGGGCGGACGAGGTCGTCCGGGCGGCGAATATACCAACGGGCCTGAGGCCCGAACCGGCGTAATTCAGGGGCCTTGACGCAAAGCGCGAGAAAAACGGTGGCCGGTTGGCCGCTGCGTATACTCGTCGTTTCCAGTCCCGTTCTGGGCTCGTGAGTCATGAAACGCACCTACCAGCCGAAAAAGCGCAAGCGCGCCCGCAAACACGGCTTCCGCCACCGGATGCAGACCCGCGCCGGCCGCATCACGCTCAAGCGCCGTCGGGCGAAGGGCCGCAAGCGGCTCACGGTGTGATGCGCAGCCCGCCCGGCGCTCGGTCAAGGCCGGGGAGATCGCGGCTGTCTCGCAGCGCCGACTTCGACCGCGTGTTCCGACACGGCCGCTCGCATGCGGGCCGCGAGCTCGTGCTGTACGCGTTTCCGCGAGGCGACGAAGCCGCGCCGCGGCTTGGGCTGTCGGTTTCGCGCAAGGTTGGCGGCGCGGTAGACAGGAATTTGGTTAAGCGACTCCTGCGCGAAGCTTTCGCCGAGGAGAGCACCCGGCTGCCAGCCGGGACCGACGTCGTCGTGGTGGCCCGTCAGGACGCCAAGGGTCTGGCGGAACGTGAGGGTCTGGCGGGAATCCGTCGGGTGCTGGGGGAGCTGCTCGCGCGCGCGGCTGGGTCGTCGGAAGGCGGCACCTGATGCCTGCGATTCGCAAGATCCTCGTGGCGCCGATCAAGCTCTGGCAGAGGTTCATCTCGCCGGCCTTCGGACAGCGCTGCAAGTACTACCCGTCGTGCTCGGAATACGCCGTGCAGTCGATCGAGCGATTCGGCATACTGCGCGGGCTTGTCCTTGCCGGCTGGCGGTTGCTGCGCTGCAACCCGTGGAGTCACGGAGGGTTCGATCCGGTCGAGGATCAGCGGCTGTTCAGTTCCCAAGCTCCGGCACCTAGCGCCTGACCATGCTCGTCCTCTACGCGAACATCTTCCAGCCGCTGATCGACGTCTTCGAGGCGGTCCTGAAGTTCTTCCACAACTCGGTGGGCCTCTCCTGGGGCTGGTCGATCGTCGCGATGACGGTTGCGATCCGCGCGGCGATGCTGCCGTTGACCTTCAAGCAGTTCCACTCGATGCAGAAGATGCAGCAGCACATGCCGGAGCTGAAGGCGATCCAGGCCAGGTACAAGGACGACAAGCAGCGCCAGCAGCAGGAGGTAATGAAGTTCTACAAGGAGAACAACGTCAACCCGTTCGCCTCCTGCCTCCCGCTCGCCGCGCAGCTGCCGGTGTTCATCTCGCTGTTCTACATGTTGCGCGAGGACCTGCGGCCGAACATCTGTCCCGAGGTCCAGGCGGCCTGGCACGCGGCCGGTCACACGGGCACGACGGCGTGCGGGCCTCACAACGGCGCGAATTTCCTCTTCATCTCGGACATCACCAACAAGGCGACCGGGCTGACGCTGATCGCCCTGCTCGTCCTCTACGTGGGGACCCAGCTGGGGTCCACGCTGATGATGTCCAGCCCGACGATGGACAAGACGCAGCGGCAACTGATGACGTTCCTGCCGCTGGTCTTCGTGTTCATCATCATCAACTTCCCGGCCGGCCTGATCGTCTACTGGATCACCACCAACACGTGGACGATGGGCCAGCAGTACTTCATAAAGAAGGCGATCGGAGCGCCTCCGCCATCGCCTGTGCTCGCGGGCGATGGCCGCGGAGGGGGTGGTGGCGGCAAGGACCGCGACTCGGGACCGAACGGCTCCGGCGGCGGGGGGCTGGGAAGCCTCCTGCGTTCGGCGAGGCCGCCGAAGAAGGAGCAGCCCGAGCCCGGCAAGACCAGGGCCAAGGCGCAGGACAAGGCCAAGCAGCCGGACAAGTCCAAGCAGCCGGACAAGTCCAAGGACAAGGAAAAGGTGCCCGTGGCCAGTTCCGGCCCGCGCGCCACCGCGCCACCGCGCCCGCCGCGTAAGAAGAAGAAGCGATCCGGCCGGAGGCGATGACGGTGGAGGCAGGGATGAGCGAGGCGGCAGTCCGCGTCGAAGAGCTGCTGGAGCGGATCGCCTCGGATGCCGGCGTCGACGCAAGCGTGACGGTGCACGAGGACCAGGACGGCGTCGTCGGGGAGTTCGTGGGCGACGACCTCGGGCTGCTGATCGGCCATCACGGGCAGACGATCGACGCCATTCAGCACCTCGCCTACCGGATCGCGTTCCGTGGATCCCCCGAGCGCAAGCGGGTCGTGGTGGACGCCGCCGGTTACAGGGAGCGCCGCGCCGTCGCGCTCCGGGCCGCCGCCGATCAGGCCGCCGAGACCGCCGTCAACGACGGGCGTCCGGTCTCGCTGGAGGCGATGAGCGCGCTAGAGCGCAAGGTCGTGCACGAACATCTGAAGTCCCGTCACGATGTCGAGACCTACAGTGAGGGCCAGGAGCCCGATCGCCGCCTCGTCGTCGCCCCGCTGGTCCAGTAGCGCCCGTTTCACGTTTTTCTCCCCGGTGAAACAACTTCCGGCTGGCGATGGGTGTAGAACCCAGGCGGTGACGGACCTATCCGAATTCGACCGCGGCGTGGTCGTGGGGTTGCTCGTGGGAGAGGGATCGTTCGGCGGCGACGGAAAGCAGCCGCAGGTCACGCTCCGCATGCACACGCGCCATGAGGCGTTGTTCCGTTGGCTGATGGAGCGCTTCCCGGAGACGAAGCTGTACGGGCCCTACCACCACGGCGGCCGCTCCTACTACCAGTGGATGGCACGCGGAACCGTGCTCGTGCGGGACGTCCTCCCGCTGCTCGAGGTCGAGCTGCACCCCGGCCTCGACGGGCACGCTGCCCAACGCCTGGAGTCGATGCGGCAGCGCTACGCGGCCTACATCGCCCGCGAGCGCGCCCGGCTGGAGGTCTAGCGAGTGGCGGAGTCCGGCGGTCGCGTCTCGGTCGAGCGCGCGCTGCTGGCGCTCGTCGAGCGCTACGGGCTCGAGCCGGACATGGGCGACCAGCTGAGCAGGCTGCTCGCGACGCTCGCAGAGGATCCGCTCGCGCCAACGACAGTCACCGACCCGGAGCAGGCCGTCGAGGCTCACGTGGCTGATTCCCTGGTCGCGCTCGAGCTGCCCGAGGTGCGATCCGCCACCGCGATCGCCGACCTGGGCGCCGGCGCGGGCTTTCCGGGCCTCCCCCTCGCGATCGCGCTGCCCGGAGCCGCCGTGGCACTGGTCGAGAGCTCCACGCGCAAGTGCGAGTTCATCGAGCGCGCGGCGGCGGCCTGCGGCGTCCGCAATGCCGAGGTCGTCAACGCCCGCGCCGAGGACTGGCCCGCCGGCCTCGGGCGGTTCGACCTGGTCACCGCCCGGGCGCTGGCGCCGCTGGACGTGGTCGCCGAGTACGCGGCACCGCTCTTGAAGCTCGGTGGGCGGCTGCTTGCGTGGCGAGGACGACGGGATCCGGACGTCGAGGCGGCCGCGCAGCGCGCGGCGCCGGCGATCGGCATGGAGATGGGGCCGGTGCTCGAAGTATCTCCATATGCAGGGGCATTGCACCGTCACCTGCACCTCATGTCGAAGGTTATGGATACTCCGCCTGAGTTCCCGCGGCGGCCCGGGATCGCGGCCAAGCGTCCGCTGGGCGCCCGCGGTCGCTCGTCTGACCGCTCGCGACGGTAGCTTGGGTGATGGATGGGGACCGTTTACGCGATCGCAAACCAGAAGGGCGGGGTCGGCAAGACCACGACCGCCGTCAATCTCGCCGCCTGCGTCGCCGAGGCCGAGTACGAGTCGCTGCTGGTCGACATCGACCCGCAGTCCAACGCGACGATCGGCCTCGGGGTCGGCAAGGATCGTGATCGTACGGTGTACGACGTCCTCGTCGGCGACGCGCGAGCTCCAGGACGTGGTGGTGCCCACCGAGATCGAGCACCTGTGGCTCGCGCCCGCGGGCCCCGACCTCGCCGGTGCCACGGTCGAGTTGCCGAGGATCGCCGGTTCCGAGACCCGGCTGCGCGACGCGCTCGCCCTCGTCCGCGACCGCTACGCGTTCACGCTGCTGGACTGCCCGCCGTCGCTGGGACCACTGACCGTCAACGCGCTGGTCGCCGCCGACCGCGTGATCGTGCCCGTGCAGGCCGAGTACTTCGCGCTCGAGGGCCTCGCTGGGCTGCTGGACACCTTGTCGCTAGTGCAGCGCGAGCTCAATCCTCGCCTCACGGTCGCCGGGATGCTGCTGACGATGCACGACAGTCGGACCAAGCTGGCTCAGGAGGTCGAGCGCGAGGTCCGAGAGCACTTTCCCGAGCTGGTTTTCGACACGGTGATCCCGCGCAACGTCCGGATCGGCGAGGCACCCAGCTTCGGCAAGCCGGTGATCCACCACGATCCGCACTGCGCCGGCGCGGACGCGTATTTCGAGCTCGCAAAGGAGGTGGCCGCTCGTGGCTGAGCGACAGAAGGGAATGGGCCGCGGCCTCGCGGCGATCCTGGCGGTGACGCCCCGCGACGACGTCGAGGAGCTGCGTCACGTACCGCTCGAGCTGATTGACCCGAGCCCGCATCAGCCGCGCCGGTCGTTCGACGAGGAGCAGCTGCTCGGGCTCGCCGAGTCGATCAAGGCACGCGGCGTGCTACAGCCGGTGCTCGTGCGCCCGCTCCCGGGCGGCCGGTACGAGCTGATCGCCGGCGAGCGCCGCTGGCGCGCCGCCCGCACCGCCGAGCTCGAGACGATCCCCGCGATCGTGCGCCACCACGACGACTCCGCGTCGCTCGAGATGGCCCTGATCGAGAACATGGCCCGCGAGGACCTCAACCCGATCGAGGAGGCCCGTGCCTGCGCCGCCCTGGTCGAGGAGCTCGGTCTCACGCGCGAGGACGTCGGATTGCGCGTCGGTCGCAGCCGCGTAGCCGTTTCGAACCTGATCCGCCTGCTCGACCTGCCCGATGAGGCCCAGCATCTGATCGAGCGCGGCGATCTGAGCGAGGGCCACGGCCGCGCGTTGCTGCTGGCCGACGACCACGGCGACCGCCGGTCGCTAGCCCGGGCTGCCGCCAGCGCCGGCTGGTCGGTTCGCGAGCTCGAGTCCCGGGCCCGCAACGCCGGCAGTGCCGCGCCGCGCCCCAAGCGAGCCCGCCCCCGCCGCGCGCTGCACCCCGACCAGCAGGCAGCTATGGAGCAGATCGGCGACAGCTTCACGCGCGGCGCTCGGACACGACGTCGCGGTGACCCCGGCCAAGGGCGCCGGCTACCGCGTCGAGCTGAGCTTCGAGTCGGTCGACGAGGCGCTCGAGCTCGCCCGTCGCCTGCGGCCGCGCGCGGTCGCTTAGTGGGCCTCCCCGACTGGCGACGTTAGAATCGCTGGTTCCGGGCGATTAGCTCAGTCGGTTAGAGCGCTTCTCTGATAAGGAAGAGGTCCCAGGTTCGAGTCCTGGATCGCCCACTGCCGGGAAATGCCTGCACATCGGGGGTTTAGCGGCAGCACTGCTTGCGCTCGAGCGTGTCATGCTCGAGTCGCGCTAGCCCGCGATCGCGGCCGCCTTGCGCAGGAGGTAGTCGCGTTCCGGCCGGCTGGTCGTGAGCCGGGACGCGATCTGGTACGCCTCGGCGGCGGCAGCGCTGTCGCCGGCCAGCTCGAGCAGGTGACCGCGGACCGCTGGAACGCGGTGGCTGGTCGTCAGGCGCCGGTCCTGCTGCACCTCGACCAGCAGTTGGAGGCCGGCCTGCGGGCCTTTGAGCATCGCGAGCGCGACCGCGCGGTTCAGCGTGAAGACGGGGTTGGGGGCGACTTGCTCGAGCAGCTCGTACAGTGCCGTGATCTCGCGCCAGTCGGTCTCGGCCGCGCTCGGCGCCTCGGCGTGGACGGCCGCGATTGCGGCCTGGAGCTGGAACGGGCCGACGGGACCCGCCGTGAGCGCCCCTTCGGTCAGCGCCACACCCTCGGCGATCAGCCGGCGATCCCAGCGGCCGCGGTCCTGCTCGGCGAGCGGGATCAGCTCGCCCGAGGGTCCGGTGCGGGCGCGATGACGCGCATGGGTCAGCAGCATCAGCGCCAGCAGGCCCGTGATCTCGTCGTCGCCTGGCAGCAGCCCATGCAGCATCCGGGCCAGTCGGATCGCTTCGTGCGCGAGCTCGAGCCGTTGGATTTGAGCGCCGGAGCTGGCGGTGTGCCCCTCGTTGAAGATCAGATAGAGCGTGTGCCGAGCGGCTGCGAGCCGACGTTCGTCCGGGCCCGTATCCGGCAGCTCGAAGCGCGCGCCCGCCTCCGCGACAGTTCGCTTCGCGCGGCTGATCCGCTGCGCCATCGTCGCCTCGGGGATCAGGAACGCGCTCGCGATCTCGGCGGTCGTCAGGCCGCCGACCGCGCGCAGAGTGAGAGCGATCTGCGATGGGGGAGACAGCGCCTCGTGGCAGCACAGGAAGAGCAGCCCGAGCGAGTCGTCGTGAGCCGGTGCGTCCTGGCGTGTTGTCCGAAGCGCGTCCCACTGTTCGCGTCGGCGCCGGGCGGCGTCGCTGCGGAACTCGTCGATCAGCCTGCGCGAGGCGGCCGTGAGGAGCCACGCACGCGGGTTCTCGGGAACGCCCGTCTCCGGCCACTGCCTAACCGCCGCGAGGAGTGCCTCCTGGACCGCGTCCTCGCACGCGTCGAACGGGCCGTAGCGGCGCACGAGCAGGGCGAGCACCTCCGGCGCCAGCGGGCGCAGGAGGTGCTCATGGGTCTCAGAGGTCGGCGCCGCCGACATCGAGGATCGGCCGGACTTCGATCGGGGCGAACCGTGCGCTCGGCCACTTCGCGGCGATCTCGACGGCGCGCTCATTGGTCTCGCAATCGACGATCAGGTAGCCGCCGAAGTGTTCCTTGGCCTCGGCGAGCGGCCCGTCCGTGACCACAGGCGGGCCATCGGCCGGGCGCACTGTCTTCGTCTGCAGAGGGTCGGCGAGCGGCTCAGTCGCGACGAGCTCGCCCGACTGCCTGATCTCCTCGAGCAATCCGTCCATCTCCTCCATCAGGTCGCTGCGCGACGAGAAGATCTCGCGCATGTCGGCGTTGTCGTACAGAAGGATCATGTATTTCATCGTCGTATCCGGCCTCATCCCACCCGGCGATAGCAGATGTGCGTCGCCAGTGGGGAATGGAGGACCTCGGCGGGCTCGAAATCGAACTCGGCGACGCCGTTGAATATCCCCTCGCCGGACCCGAGCAGAACGGGGGCGATGTCGAGCCAGAGCTCGTCGATGACGCCGGCCAGCAGCGCTTGGCGGACGGTCGAGGCGCCGCCCGCGATGTCGATGCCGTCTGCGCCGGCAGTCTCGCGGGCCTGGGCGTAAGCGGCGCCGAAGCCATCGGTGACGAAGTGAAACGTCGTCCCGCCCTCCATCTCGATCGGCGCGTGAGCGTGATGGGTTAGGACGAACACCGGCGCGTGGTAGGGCGGCTCGGGCCCCCACCAGCCCGACCACTCCTCGTCCCACTCGCCGCGGATCGGGCCAAACATGTTGCGGCCCATGATGTAGGCGCCGCGGGGGCGCAGCAAACGGCGCGCGGCGGCAGCGTCCGCCTCGTTCGCGCGCTCGTCGCCAAGGTGCCAGCTGTGAAGCTCGCGGCCCCGCTTGCCGAGCGGGTGTTCGCGGCTTTGATCTGGCCCGGCGACGAAGCCGTCGAGGGAGATCGACATGTGGCAGGTGGTGTCAGTCATTGCTTTCCTCATAGCCGTCGGTGCTGATACGGAAACAGGTGCTGATCCCCATGATCAAAGCTCCTTTCGGGATCGTATGGACCTAGTCGGAGCGGCGACGCCGTTCTCGACATGGAGCCTCACCCGTCCTCACGCGTGGACGCACGGGGCATCGGGCTTTCCGTGTAGTCGGGGCGCTGGGAAACGCGTACGCCCGCGCTGGTTCGAAAACCACGCCCGGCGCACGTTGTGATCTCCAACTACGTGATGAACCTCTCCGGCGACAAGGCGAGGTCCTCGCCGACGCCGAGCGGGTGCTGAAGCCTCGTGGCCGGTTCGCGGTCTCCGAGGTGGTCGCCTGACATGGACGCGCTGACCAGGGCCGACACACGGGCGTGGACCAGGTGCATCGCCTGGGCGCTGACGCAGGCTGAGTTCGTGGCGGCGCTGAACCCAGCCGGCCCGCCGTTGCAATTGCGAGCAGCCCCACCGCGAGCACCGGCTCGACCATTCCACGCTCGAAGGTCGTCTCTGCCGGTGGCTACGGCAACCACCAGGCGCGCGCGACAGTGTGCGCCTCGTGTCACCCGGCGAGGGGTTCGATTGGGGCGACGGCGGAATCGGGGCCGGCGGCGCGCTTGCGCTGATGACACAGGCGGAAAAGGTGTGGGTGAGTCGGTGTCCTTCGGTCCCGCTGCCAAAGTTCTGGCTCGCGTCCGAGCCGTGTGGTCCGCGTGCTGTGCGTGCGCCGGCTCGGCCTCGCCGTTGCAGTTGATCGGATGCGCCGGTATGACCGGACCGATACAGTGCGCTCTGCGGGGCGACGCGGGGGTGCCCCGCATCGGACGCACATCGAAGGGCGGGCGGTAGGCGTAAGGCAGCCAGGTGACAGCCGGACTAGACCTTGGGACGACGATCGCCGGCTGCCGCATCGAGGCGGTGAGGTCGCAGGGGGCTTCGTGGACGGAGTACCGGGCTAGGCACCTCGAGCGCGACCGGCCGGTGGCCCTCACGGTGCTAGTGCCGGGCCCAAGCGCCGACCGCGATCGCTTCACGCGGTCCGTCGAACTCGCCGCAACCGTGGATCATCCGAGCCTGCTCGTGGCACGGGAGTGGGGCGAGGCGAACGGCAGGTTCTATCTCCTCGCCCGCTGGATCGACGGCGAGGACCTCCGCAGTCTGCTTGTGTCGCGGGGTCCGTTGACAGAGCTCGACACGCTCGTGACACTCCGGCCGGTCGCCAGCGCGCTGGCCGCGGCACATCGGCGGGGGCTCGTCCATGGCGATGTCGCATCCGCGCACGTGCTGATTGGCCACGGTGATGACGGTGACGCCGCCGATGTCTTTCTCAGCGGTTTCGGGATCGCCCAACTCAACCGTGGCACAGGCACGAGGAGCGCAGACATCTCCGCGTTCGGCGGCCTGCTGTTGGAAGCGTTGACCGGTTCGCCACCGGATCAACGGGAAATCGAAGCTGTGCGCCGTCAACCTGGCTTGGGGGCGTGGCGGCTTGGGGAGGACTCCACCGCTTCGGGGATCGGTGACCGCTTGGCCGCTGTGATCGCGCGGGCGTTAGCCACGGACGCGGCCGACGGTTTCGCCTCGGCTGACGAACTTGTCCTCGCGTTAGAGGGGGCGCGCGCCGCGGCAAGAGCCGCGCCGTTAGCCCCTGGTCAACGGCACGAGCGCCCGCTTGGGACCGCCGGACGCCCGGCCGAGGCACTGTCCGTTCCGGTTGCGGTCGAGCGGCGATCCGCGAAGCGGCGGCCGCTGCAGATCCTCGCCGTCGCGGCGGTCGTGGTGCCCGGGTTGGTTCTCATTGTGGCGCTTGCTACCTATCGCGGGCCGCCCCGACATGCGCGAAATGGGGGTCACGCCAAGTCCTCGACCACCCCGGCTCGGGCCGCACCGGGGCAACCGCTCGCAACAATCGATCGCGGACACCTGAGCGTCGGCCGACAGGTCCGTCTCGGCGCCGCGCCGGGCGACCTGGCTGTCACGCGCTCGGAGACGGTGTGGGTTTCCCTTCCGGCTCGGGGCGAACTCGTCGAGATCGCCCCCAATCGCCCGGCAGTCACGTTCAGCGGGATCAACAATCCTGGACCGCTCGCCGCTGGGGCCGCTGGTGTTTGGGTAGGGAACCACGCGGCCAATACGGTTGCCTTGTTCGCCGGGCACCGGTTGGGCAACCCCCTCGCACTGCCGGGTCGTCCCGTCAAGATCGGGCTCGACCAAACCGACGGGTCGGCGTGGGTGGCGGATACCGCGGGTGGACTCTCACATGTCGCCCTCCGCCGTGGCTCGACCGCGGCGGCTTTCCGGCTCGCCACCACCCACCTGTCGCCACCGGCTACCGGAATCGCCGTCGGCGAGCCCCACTGGGTGTGGACAGTGGACGGCAGACTCGTGCGCACTGATCCGGTGAGGCTCCACGCGCGCACCTTCGCCGTCGGCCCGGGTCCGGTCGGGGTCACCGTCAATCAGGGGATCTGGACCGCGCACACCGATGGCACGGTTACGCGCTTTGACCCGCGGCCGACCCGCGAAGACATCACCGCCGTTGTGAAGACCCCGGCCCCGCTTAGCCAGATCGCCGCGCGGGAAGCCTCGCCGCTCGTTTGGGCGCTCAGCGGCAGGGCGCGGTCGCTGTATGAGATCGCCGTCGACGCCCCTCGGATCGTCGGAGTAGTCCGCTTCACCAGCCAGCCGACCGGCGTTGCGGTCACCCACCTGGGGGTTTGGGTCACCACCGCCGGCGGATGGCTGATCCGGATCAAGCGCTGACGAGACCCGTGCAGGGGTACGCTTTGCCTCGTTGCGGCGTCGGCGCGCCGTGCGAAAGCACTTAGATCAGGATTGGGAGGACAACATGGCCGGGGTTGCCAACGGGGCCACTGTCTCGATCGAACTCGACGAGGACGAGCTGCTTGGCGTTCATCTACTGGCGACGATCGAGGACGTGCCCGACGAAGACAGTGACGGGTTTGCCGATGTGCTGCGGTCTACGCTGCGGCGGGGCCTCGCTGAGCGGCTGACTGCAGCCGGAATGGAGTGGCCGCCGACGGCGCAAACAGTGGACGTGGCCGAGACGGTCGCGGGCGAGGCGACAGAGACGCCTGATGTTGCCCCACCGGAGGAATCCGACGGCGACATGCTTCGCGCGGCGGCGATCGGCGCGATCGCGCTGGCCGCGGTCGTCGTGATCATCGGCGGGTATGCGCTCAATTGGGCGTGGACCGGATTCACCGATAACAATCAGCTATGGGACTGGATGCGCTTGCTGCTGCTCCCCGTGGCGTTTGGAACCTTCGGCCTCTGGCTGCGCTACTCGGAATACGTCAGTCCGGCAAGACGCCGGGCGATGGGCATAGCCGTCCTCGCGTTCGCAGTGTTGGTAATCGTCGGCTACACCGATCCGCTGACCTGGACGGGCTTTCGTGGCCAGACGCTTTGGGACTGGCTAACCCTGATTCTGCTCCCGATCACCGTGGTCACAATCAAAGCTTGGCCGGAGAGCGGGCGCGATGTGCGTCGCTGGCACGTCGCCGTCGCCGTCGCCGTCGTCATCGGCTTCATCGTGACAATCATCGGAGGCTACGGAGCCAACTGGAAGTGGACCGGCTACAAAGGCAACACGCTGTGGGACTGGCTGTTGCTCGTACTGGCGCCGCTTGCGGTCGGCACGATCCTGGCGCCCTCTCTGACCAAGCTCCTGACGGGCCATGCCGACGAACTGGCCGCAGAGGAGGAGGCCCGAGAAGCGCGCAAGCAAGCGCTGGGGGCCGCTCGCCAGCGGATTGACACCCCTGCATCACGTGGATGAGCCCCGGTGGGGTGACAGTTGGGCGTGAGTGCAATGGCGACCAGGCAAGCATCTTGGGAGTCTCGCGATGACGAGGGCGATAGCGCAGCACGCCCCGCAGCTCGCCCTTGTCGTCGCGGATCGGGATCCGCTTGCGGGACTCGCTCATGTCCAGGTAAGCCAGGCGCTGCGTCACGGGCCGGTGGCACCGGGCGTTGTCACGCCTACCCCGGGAGACGCCATCTCGTCCGCGACATCCTCGGCTTCCCAGCGCAGCAGGTCCCCCGGCTGACACTCGAGCGCCTCGCAGAGCGCGGCGAGGGTTGCGAAGCGCACCGCCTTGGCGCGGCCGTTCTTGAGGACCGCCACGTTCGCGGGCGTGATCCCCACGCGGTCTGCGAGCTCGCCGACGGACATCTTGCGGCGGGCCAGCATCACGTCGATGTCGACGGCGATCGGCATCAGATGACCTCGTTCAGCTCGGCCTTCAGCTGCGTTGCTTCGACGTCGCGGGCGACGGCCTGGGCGAGCAGCATTCGCAGCACGAGCACGATCAGTGCGACGCCGAGGATGGCGACGCCGATGCCGCCCATGATGAGGGTGACGCCGGGGTCGTCGCGCTGGCCGGGCGTGTTGATGGCGGTGACCGTGAACCACACGAGGGCGGCCGCCACGATCGCGCCGATCACGATGTCCACGTAGCGGAAGGCGGCGTGGGAGAACACGGTTCCGCGGCGCACCATCGTCACCAGCCGCCACACGCAAACGAGGGCGACCTGGACCGTCACCATGCCCAGGATCGTGACGAGTCGCAGCGAAGTCAGCGGGAGCGAGCCGTCCTCCGGGTCGTTCCTGCTGATCAACGTCCACACCATCAGCACCTGGATCAGCAGGGTTCCGGTGAGCACCGCCGCGAGCACGGCGCGCAGGGCATGCACGGTCAGTTTTCCCATCACCTCTCCTATCGAGTCGCAATGGGAATCTATCGAACATCGATAGGTCAAGACAGGACCAAGCCGGCGTTACACCCGAGTGAGGCGGTAGAAGGCCTCCGGGCGGCCGACCTGGCCATAGTGGAGCTCGCGCCGGGCCAAGCCGTTGTCCGCCACGTACTCCAGATACCGGCGGGCTGTGACGCGGGAGGCGCCGATCGCCGCGGCCGTCGCGCCCCGCCGCGGCTTATGACGAACCTTTGGGGCCCGAACCTGAGCGGTCTGTCTGCAGGGCTCCCTGGAGCTCTCGCCGTGAGCGGATCCCGAGCTTGGCATAGCTGCTGGTGAGATGTGTCTCGACTGTGCGTGGGGCGATGAACAGCAGTTGAGCGATCTGGGTGTTGGTGCGTCCGCCGGCGGCGAGAAGGGCTACTCGGTATTCGCTGGAGGTCAGCGCGTCGCGGCCGCGGAGCGCGTCACGACGTGGTCGCGCACCAGCGATGATCAGTTCCTCGCGGGCCCGATCGGCGAGTGCAATCGCGCCGTGTCGGTGGGCAAGATCGAGGCCCCGGCGGAGATGCTCGCGCGCACGATCGCGAACGCCCCGGCGGCGGAGCGCGGCGCCAAGCTCGACGAGCGAGCGTGCGTACGCGACCGGCGCGGATGCATCCCGGAGCGCACTGACAGATTGCGCGAGCAAATCTACGCCATCCGCGTCGCCGTGGGCAATGCCGAGCGCGCACAGGGCCACACCGATAGCGCGGCCGGTTCCCCAGCGTTTGGCGAGCTCCAGCTCCTCGGCGGCGAGGCGGATCGCCTCGCGTCGGTCACCGATGGCGACAAGGGAGATGGCGGCGGCGGATCGCCATGGGGTCATCGCGGGGTTGTGCACGCCCCACGCGGCGAGCCGCTCGCTGGTGGCGAGGAGATCCTCGATTGCTCGCTCATGGTCCCCGGATGCGGCGTGAAGCCGTCCGCGCGCAAAGACAAGGGGCGTGGTCGGCCAGGTGAGCGGCAACTCGCCGTCCAGACCGTGCTGGGCGAGCTCGTTGTGCGCGCCGGCGACGTCTCCCCGCTCGATGAGCGCTTCGATCAGGAACGCGGCCGTGACCGGGGCGAGCGCAACGTCGCTTCCGGGGGTGATCCCATCCCGCGCGCTGGCGAGGGCCTCGCTGATCCAGCCTAGCTGTAGGGCGGTCAGCGCGGCGCATGTGGACGCGGTAGCGACGCCCAGTGGCCAGCCGAGTCGTTGCGCTGTCCGTAGCCACGCCTGGGTGGCACGCCAGGCCTCCTCGGGGTGGCCCGCGAACGTGAGCACAAGCGCGACCTCAGGCACGGTGGAGGCACCGAGTATGAGCTCCGGTGCCATATCGAGCACAACACGGGCGTGCATGGTGGCGGCTTCTCGATCCGAGCCGTCGGCGGCGGTCTCGATGGCGAGTTGGGCATGTAGCAGCGCGTCAAGTCGTTCTCCTGCCGAGGCTCGGGCGCGCAGCTCCGCGACGATCTCGTGGCGCAGATCCTGTGCCGATTGCTCCCAGCGGGCGGTCGCCAAGAGCACAGCCTGGAGGTGGGCGTGCATATCGCACCGGCGGTCGCCTAGCTCGGAGAGTCCGCGCTTGAGTACACCGATCGCATCCGTCAACTTGCCGCTGGCAGCGAGCGTGTCGCCGAGAGCTAACGCGATCGCAGTGCGCTCGTCGGTCGCTGTCGCCACGTCCATCGCTTGCTGAAGATGGGAGATCGCGTCTGCCGGGTTCCGCACGGACTCGGCGGAGCCAAGCTCGAACAGCACCGCGGCGCGCGTCGACGACGCCGGCGGCTCGACCAGCGCGCGAGACAGATAGTCAGCGGCCAATTCGGGCACGCCGCGAGCCCGAGCATGCGCCGCCGCCTCCCGTAGCCGCTGAACGACGGTCGGATCGCCATCGGGAATCGAGGCCAAGAGGTGAGGTGCGATCTCTTCTGGTTCGGTGCCGTCGGCGGCTTGGAGCTCGGCGGCGCGCGTGTGCCAGTGACTGCGCTCAGCCGCGGCAAGATCCATGTAGACGGCGGAACGCACAACCGGATGTACGAACTCGATGACGGACTGTCCGCGCAAAATTCCGGCGCGCGCGAGCGCGCCCATCGCCTCGATAGCCCGGTCCCGTTCGAGGCCGGCCAGCCGGCGCGCCTGACGGAATTCGGCGCGGGCTCCGAGCACGGCCGCGGCTCGCGCCAGCGCGAGACAGCCGTCCGGCAGCGTGGCGAGCCGGATCAAGACGCTCCTGGCCACCGTGCCAGGGCTCATCCGTCGCACCTGAGCAGCGCTCTCCAGCGTCGGTTGCGTGCGCTCAGCCTCTAATGCATCGAGAAGAGCCGTCAGCAGGAACGGATTCCCGCCGGTCATCTCATAACAGGCCCGACAGAACTCCGGATCCGCCGCTCTGGACCAATGCGCTTGAACGAGCTGTTCGCTCGCGGTCTGAGTCAGCGGCGCGGGACGAAGCTGTGCGGCACTCGGATCGGTCGTTAGCCGGGCAAGCAGAGGGGCATCGCTGGCGGCTTCCGAGCCGGGCGGTCTGCTCGTCACCAGCAACGCTATCGGCAGGCCATCCAGTCGGGGGCTGAGGTGGGCCACGAACCGCAGCGACGGTAGATCAGCCCAGTGGAGGTCATCGACGGCTATCAGCACAGAACTCGCGCGGGAGATGTTGGCGGTCAGCCAGTAGAGGCCGTGGAGCGCGGAGAATGATGCCTCAGGCACTTGTGTCGCGGGCTGGTGGCCGAACACCGGCGCCGCCAAAGCGGCTGATCCGGTCATCATCTCCGAGCGGCGCGGCACGTCCAGGCCTGCAAGCCACGATTCAAAGAGCTGACGAGCAACCCCCCAAGCAAACTCGCTCTCCAGCTCACCGCCGCGCGCCGCGAGCACGATCATGCCGCGGCGCTCGGCGTCGCTGCAGCTCCGCTCCAGCAGCGCCGTCTTGCCCACACCAACCTCGCCCTCGATCAGGACGGCCCCTCCGAATCCGGCCTCGGCACGGTCGAGCAACGCGGCCAGTTCGCGCAGCTCATCGTCGCGCTCGAGTAGCTCGCTGCGGTCACCGCTGCTCATCGACCCGGCAAAAGTAGTCCACACAGAGCCGATCCATGGGGTGTTGTCGGTCAAAGACCGGGGGGTAGTCCACGATGCGAAGCTCTCGCCGACACACGATCGTTTCGATCATGTCATTCAGCGAGCCGTTGCGGTTCGAGATCGAGATCGAGGCGACTGGGCCTCCAATCACCGGCCGTTGGCGGCGCGACGGTGAACCGGGGGGCACATTTGTCGGTTGGACCGAACTGTTCGCCTCGCTCGACGCCGGCGTATCCAGCTTGACCGATCCCTGTGAGCGAGACGTGCCCTCGTCCAACGAGCTCAACACGACGGCTAAGCGGTCGGGGCAATCAGCCGACGGTCACGGCGATGCTCACCGCGCGTCGCAGCCATCAGACGTCGAATGACCGGAGCCGTGCCTACAAGCCCTCGCCGCCGGACCAGAACGCTGTAACTCGAAAAGTTCACCTATCAACCCTCGGAGGTCTCGCCACATGCCCAAACGATTCGGAGCGATCATTGCAGCATCCTGCGCGCTCACCATCACCGCTGCGACCCTGCTCCCAGGTGGCGCGAGCGGAGCGAGCGCGGCGTCGACGTTGCCGACGCTCAGCGTCGCGGTTACTGGTAAGACGGGCATCGCGGTGTCCGGTAGCACGGTGTCGGGGGCGGTGAGCATCACGTCGACGTTCAGCGGCAAGGGCCAGGGCGGCTACGGGCTCGTCCGCCTGAACCAGGGCGTGTCGTTCCCGGAGGCGTTGCATGCCGTCCAGAGCCATCACGGTGACCCCAACGCCCTGACCCCGTTCGGGTCGCTGGTCGTTGCCGCCGATGCGCCGGGCACGATCCAGACGATCCTGACACCGGGCAACTACGTGGCGCTCAACCTCACCGGCAACGGGCCGGCGGCGAATGTGGCGCAGTTCACGGTCACGAAGTCGCCCTCGCCGGCAGCGCTGCCGGCGGCCGCAGCGACCGAGACGTCGATCGAGTTCGGATTCAAGGGGCCCAAGGTCCTGCATGACGGGACGATGGTGAGGCTTGAGAACGGCGGCTACCTGGTGCACATGGATTCCCTGATCGGCGCGCGCAACAAGGCGGACGCTGAGAAGATCATGGCGCTGCTGAAGGCTGGCAAGGACCACAAGGCCCAGAAGCTCGCGACGGGCTTCGTCGACCTGATGGATCCCGCCTCGCCCGGCGCGATGCAGCAGCAGATCCTCAACGCCAAGCCTGGCTACTACGTCCAGGCCTGCTTCATGGACACCCAAGACGGGCGCGAGCACACCACGCTCGGCATGGAGCGCCTCGTTCGAATCGCCAAATGAGTGACGGTGGGCAGGCCGCGCGACTTCGGTTGCGCGGCCGCCGCGCCGGGCTGCTGGCGCTGGCGGTCATGTTCAGCGCCGGGATCCACGCGGCGCTGGTTCCCGAGCATCTGCGGGAGATGCCACCGCTGGGCTGGTCGTTCATCGCCGCCGCGGCGCTCGGCGTGGCGCTGGCTTGTGCGCTCGTGGCCAACTCTGAGAACCAGCTGTTCGCGAGGCTAGCGGCGCTGTTCTTGGCCGTTGAGGTCCTGGCCTGGGTCCTGTTCGTCAGCGTCGCAGTGCCCGGCTTCAGCGGGACCCCGGAGCCGGTCGAGACGATCGCGCTCGTCTGCAAGGCAGCCGAGCTGATCGGACTGGGGCTGGCGGTGGCGATCGGCTGGCCTGACCAGATCGCCGGCTGGACCGGGCTCGTGAAGGCGGCGGTGCGGGGCGCGAGACCAGATTCGCGCGCCGCGAATACGCGACGCTCGGATCTGCCAACACGCTGACCAGCGCCAGTACGCCAGACCGAAACATGCGCCCGAGCCGAGCGGGCCCCCCACGACTCGGACGGCGCGCGCACGAGACTCACCGCCGCTCTCGCGTGATCGATTTCCAATACGGTCGTCCGTCTCGGGCCGACGTTCGTCGAGCGTTGATGCTTGCGACGGCGCGGTCGTGGCACGTGCGCCGACGAATCAGCGGGAGCGGCAGCGTGCCCGCTAGCAGCGACACAGTGGCTGGGCTGACTGGTCGCGGGGCGATCCCGACGAGTCACGCTCGATGCCGGCTGGCTCGTGCCACCACCACCGCGGGAATTCGATGAACCCGACGAGAGCGGCTTCGGCAGAACGAGCGTCGCACGCCGCACCCACTCGGTTGCTTCACCGAGGCAGTTCATCTGGCCACGCCCCTGGAGCACTTCCCGTTCACCCGCACCTACATCAAAGCCACCGCGGAGAAGCCGGACGCCCCCGGCTCGGATGTCTTCTGGTCGGCAGCCGAGATGGCCAAGGCATCGCCCGGCTGGCGGTACCGGGAGATCGCGACCAGCCACATGGTCGCCAGCAACGCCCGCCGATCCGCCGATCTCGCTCGACTCCTGCTCGAACTCAACTGAGCTTCCAGGTTCACAAAACGACGCGGCGTGGCGCATGCCGAGGGGGCCCCTGGGCGCCCCTGCTGGTCTCGCGCGGCTGGCACCCGAAGGAGAAGTCAGCGGCTGCTCGCCGCCTTGGCGAACAATGCGACAGTCAGGTCGGAAGTGCGAGTGACGGTCCTCGGCGAGAAACGTAGGTGTGTTATGAACTCGCGTTGCATGAGCCGTCGGGCCCCTGCTTGCTGGTCCTCAGGAGTCGCTTGCTACTTGAGCGTGATCGCGACCGCCGTTTTGGCCTGTTCGTGCGGTGGCTCGGCCGGGGCGGCGCAACCAGCGTCCGAGGTCACGCGCGCTGTCGCCGCAAGCTGCGTGGGACTTACCGCTCGTCAGGAATACCGCTCCGCGCGGCTCGTGTTCGATGGCAGGATGCTTGCCGGCGCCACGGTTGGCGCCGGCGGTCATCGCGTGCTCAGTTCCCCGGCGCGCGTCGCGGTGACCCGGTATCTCAAGGGCCATGGACCGCGGATCGTCCGGGTTCAGACGGCGGTGACGGCCACCTCGAACGGCGTGACCGAGAACTCAGAGGGGATCTTGCCTCGCGTCGGCGAGCGATGGCGGATCTTTACGGATCGGTCACGACAGCCCCTGCCAACATCTGACTGCAACGGCAGCCGACGACTTCGATAGAGCCGCGCGCGCGACCAGCGATCGCCCGGGCACACCGCTCGAATCGCGAATGCCGCCGGTCCAGGCTGCTCTAGGTCGACAGCCGGCCCGAGCGGGAGTCCGGACCTCGTGGTTGCAACGGCGAGAGGCTGGCGCCGGGGCACGGCGCCCCCGCGTGCAATAGCCTGCAACGGAGGGAGTAAGTCGATGATTGCCTGGCGTTGGATCAAGACCGGTGTGAAGTGGTATCTCGTCACCTTCGTGATCGGTGACGATTGGAGGGTCGCGGCGCGGATTGCCCTGGCGCTGCTGGCGACCTGGGGATTGGTCCAGGCACACGTGCTCGCCTGGTGGCTGATGCCGCTGGCGGTGCTTTACGCCACCGTGCGCAGCCTGCATCGGGCGATCGTGCTAGAGCGATGACGCGAGTGCCGACCCAGCCGCTGGTGCCGTTCGTCGACGCGCTTCCGGTCCCGCCGCGCCTGCTCGCCCAGCAGCATGGCGGCCGGCTGACCGTCGCGATCCGCGCCGGGGCGCACCGCTTCCATCGCGACCTGCCCGAGTCGCGGATCTGGGGCTTACGACGGGACGGTGCCCGGTCCGACGATCGAGGCCGAACGCGCGCAGCCCGTGACGGTCGAGTGGCGCAACGAACTCCACGGCCCGCTGCCGGTCGCCGTCACCGTCGCGCCCGAGGCGACCGACCCCGATGGCGTGCCCGTGCAGGCCGTACCGGGACTTAGCGGCGGCGCGCCGAACGAGCACGCGACCGCGCTCGCCGGTCACACGGTCGTGCACCTCCACGGCGGCCTCACCCCGGCGTCGTACGACGGCTGGGCGGAGAACCTGTTCGCGCCCGGTCAGCCGGCGGTCTTTCACTACCCGATGGATCAGCGCGCGGCGCTGCTCTGGTATCACGACCACGTCATGGGCGTCACCAAGTACGACGTGTACGCCGGGCTCGCCGGACTCTGGATCATCCGCGACGAGCGCGAGCGCGAGCTCGGGCTGCCGGAAGGACCGCCGTTCGAGCTGCCGCTGCTGATCCAGGACCGCAACTTCGACGTCGACGACCAAGGACGGCTGAACGGGCGGCTCGTCCACAAGACCGACCCCGACGTGATGGAGGCGTTCGCGCCGTTCACGACCGTCAACGGCAAGGTGTGGCCGGTGCTCGACGTGCAGCCCGCCACGTACCGCTTCCGCGTGCTCAACGGCTCCAACGCCCGCACCTACCGGCTCGTGCTGTTCGGAGACGAAGCGCCCGAGCTCGAGCGGATTACCCAGATCGGCACCGACCACGGCCTGCTCCGCGCTCCCGCCACCGTGCCGCCGGACGGCCTCGTGCTCGCGTCGGCCGAGCGCGCCGACCTGCTCGTCGATTTCTCCGACCTCGAGCCCGGCCGCGAGCTCACGCTGCTCAACACTGCCGCCGCCCCGTTCGACGGCAGCCCGTACCCAGCCGCCGGCGCCCGCAACGCCGCGGACCTCGACGGCCTGCTGCCCTACCCGCAGGTAATGCGCTTCCGTGTCATCCAGGGCCCAGTCGCGCGCCCCGCGATACCGCGGGAGCTCGCCACCGACTACCAGACGCAGTCATCCGAGACGTTGGCCGGCGCGCCGCGCCGTGCGATCGCGCTCGTGGAGCGCGAGCTCGAAGGCGAGCCCAACATGCTCACCATGCGCGAGCTCGAGATCGCCGCCGACGACCACGCCGGGCGGGTGGTTGCCGTCACCGACGGTGAGCACACCACCCGTTACCGGGTCGTCGCGTCCCACTTCGAGGACGCCACCACCTTCTTCCCGATGCTCGGTCAGTACGAGATCTGGCAAATCATCAACCTGACCGAGGACACGCACCCGATCCATCTCCACCTCGATCCGTTCCAGATCCTCACCCGGCGCGCGATCCGCCGCGAGGTCCCCCAGGACGGCATTGAAGACTTCGACCTCGCCGCCGACGTGACGCTCGGGCGTGACCCCGACGACCAGCTCGACCACACCATCGACGACAACGAGCGTGGCCTCAAGGACACCATCCGCGTCAACCCCAACGAGATCGTCGAAATTGCCGTCCGTTTCACCACCTACGCGGGCCGCTACATGTACCACTGCCACATCCTCGAACACGAAGACCGCGACATGATGCGCCCCTTCGTAACCACGCCCACCGACCTCATGGCATTCATGGCGTGATCGACGGCAGCGCGCGCGAAGACCAAAGCAGGGCTTGTTGCGCGCCACGCCCAGAGACCCCGTACTCGCCAAACCCGCGTCTCGGTGCTTACAGACTCGCTGCTAGCGGCCGGGTCGATGCAGAACGGCGGGCTCTTGGCTCGGCGCGCGACCTCTGCGCAGAGCAGCATTAGCAGCGTCGCCGCGCTGATCGCGAGCAGGAGCGGATATCCGCGAAACCCGCCGTAGCGGAACACGACCTGATCGGCTCCGGCCTGGCTCTGCCAGCGCGAGAGCATCATTAGGGTTTGGCCACTCTTGGCAGTGTTTGCGTTGAGCCCCGAGCAAAATCACCCGGGTGACATTGCCCCGGAAGGATTGACAGATCGTCTCGCTCCCGCGATGATGCCGCTCCACGGGGGCGTGCTAGCGGGAATTGAGCAGAGCCAGCCGGACTGGCGGCAACGGACCTTGGCTGCGGCGATGCTGCGCCTTGGGGTTAGGAGCGGGATGGGATGAGGGCGCTCAGGCGGGTGGTGCTGATGTTGGGCGTGGCGGCTGTCTGCGCGGGAGCTGGATCGGCGCTGTCGGCCTCGCCGGCGCGCGCAGGCTCGGTCGATGACGGCAATGGCGGGCTCTTGTCCGCGGCGATCTACAACCTTACCCCGTACACGTGGACGTTGGTGGCCGCTCAGGCGCCAGCGAACCCACCGGGCACCTCCACAGGTGGCGGTGGCTGGAACACGTCCCCAGCATCGACGATCCCGGCTGGCGGCGGCGCCCTGTACCGACTCCAGCCGTGGCAGGGTTTAACCGGATGCTTTGGATCGAGGCCCTTGACTTACAGCTTCGACGCCTATATGACCTATCGGGTTGACGTCCTCGGCGGCCCGCCAGAGTATGCCACGGTGGTGATCTGGGGGAACTGGAATCGGAATATATGCGGCCCCGACGGGGGCGGGTCGCTGGACCCCGGGTTTGCCGTGTACTTCACCTCCTCGCCGCCGCCGCCGGGCTACGACGCGTGGAACATGGCCGGCGCGGCGCCGTCCGCTGAGATTGCCAATCCTCAGCTCACCTATCAGCACAACGTCCCGACTGCGTACGATCAGACTTTCCAGATCACCGGCAATTACACGGTTGATGCGTCGACGAACCTCGGGCAGGGGTTTGTCAACGTGCTGAATACGTTGTGCACCGGCGGCGCGACGAACACGAACTGCTCGTTTACGCAGCAGGGGCCGCTGACGTGGGGGACCGGCGATACGGGCAGTCCCTGGGCGGCGACGAATTGCCCCTCGGCGGGAGGTGGGACCAACACGTTCACGGTTGGGTACACCGCCACGCAGTCGGCGAGCCTGACCGTGGCCGGAGGCGTCACGCTGTCTGCCGAGTTCACGCTGTTCGACGTCGTGAGCAACTCGATCTCGGTCAGCGTGGAGGCGTCGCATCAGTGGACGGAAACCGGGACGATTACGCGGCAGAGCACGGTCAATATCCCACCGGACGGGATCGCGCATCTGTGGTTGGTGCCGGTGGTGGGCAAGGTGACGGGGACGCTGGTCGTTTCCGACGGGTCTTCGACGTTTACCGCTACCAACTTCTCAGAGACGCGTAGTGGGGTGACCAAGGATGCGCTTACGCCGGCGTACGACGTGATCACCAAGGTGCGGCCGATGACCGCCGCGGAGGTGCAGGAACATTGCCATTTTTCTCGGTCCTCGCCGTTGCCTAGTCGGGGTAGGCCGCCGGTCAAGCTGGTGCCGGGCCATGGGGTCGCGCGGGTGAGCCTGGGGCAGACCCAGGCGCAGGTGGCGCGAGCGCTGGGAGCGCCGTTGGGCAAGCACTTCCTGGTGGACCCGTGTCAGGGGCTCGAGCGTGGGTGCGACGCGGTCGCGGGGACCGGCGGCCGCTGGTCATACCGGAGGCTGTCGGTGGTGTTCGGTCCCGACCTCCGCGTCAGCGCGCTGATCTACCGCGGAGCTCGCCGCAGCGCGAAGGGCGCCGGCGTCGGTGCCAGCCTGCCGGTGCGTGCAGGGCGGTTACCCGGGGGCGTCGTGCTCGAGTCACGCGCGACGCACGAACTGCACGCTGACCGCGATCAACGCGGGGCGCACGGTCAAGACCGTGTTCGGCTTCAGAAGGACGAGCGGAGGGCTATACAAGTGCGACCGGGTGCTGATCTACGTCGTCAACGGCGGCCGCAAGCAGGTGGCCTCATGAGCGTGCGACGGGGACATGGTTTGGTCGTTCGCCGGCTGTGGACGGTTGGGCTGGCCGGGATGGTCCTGGCCGCCGCGGCAGCCGTGCCCAGCGGCGCTGTCGCCGCCGCGCGGAGTGGCGTCGCCGGCGGGTCCGCGCGCGCGGGACGTCCTCCGTTGGGGAAGACTCCCGATGAGGTGATCAACGCTCAGGCAAAGCCGGATGCGGCCGCCCAGGCGCTCACGACGTGCGCTGATATCACCAACTGCAGCTTGGCCAAGCTCAGCAACCCCAACACGCCTGCTGATCCGTCCGCGCCGCCGATCATCAACGCTTACGGGCCGCCGAGCATCCTCGGAGACGTGTTGTACAACTGCGCCAATCCGGAGGGGCCTGACGCCTTTACCGCGGTGGGGATAAGCGACACTCGCGGCGAGACGACCAGCGTCTCCGAGAAGCTGTCGGTCACGCTACAGGGAGGCTTGATCGGTATTGCCAGCACTTCGCTCGATGCCTGGGTCTCCAGCACACAGGCCCAGACGTTCTCCACGACAGTCAGCACGCAAACCCAGGTCACGGTTCCGCCGGGGTATAAAGGGTTCACGACCACGCAGGTGCTGTCTGCCGAGACCCAAGCCAGCTATTACGTCACCCAGGGCATCAAGCTGATCGAGGTGACCGGCATCGACATGAGCTTTCCCGGCTACCAGGACAACCAGACCTCGGGCGACTCACGGGTCATCTACAACACCATCGCAACGCCGATCAACCCCCTGGTCCCGATCGACCCCAGGATCCCGCTCGATAACTATCAGTCGATCGCGCCCTGCAACTCGGTCAGCGACAGCCCGAGCAACGCTCTCGGCGGCGTCAGACGGAAAGTTGCCACGCGCAGCTTCAAGCTCACCGTCTGCCCGCCTGGTGGGCGCTGCGTGACCCACACCGTCCGACAACTGCCGCCGCCGAAGGTCCGCCGAGCGACCGCGATTCTCACCCGAGGCGGTCGCACGTACGCCACCGGTACCGACATCCGCGGGCGCATCCGGCTCAACGAGCGACGAAAGGTCAGGCCCGGAAGGTACAGGCTGAGCATCAGGCAAAAGCCCAGGAAGATGATCGCAAGACAGAACGGCAGACGGCTTCATACGGCCGAACAGCACGTCGTCATCAACGTTCCCGTCAACCTGTGCGGAAACACGGTGGATCCGGTCTCGGGGCTTAACCCGGCATTCGGAAACTCCTGCCAGAACGCGAAGGCCTAGAGCCACGCGCTGTCGATCGGCCCTAGCCGAGAAGCAGTGGTTCTACTCCCGGCCGGCGAGGCAAGCGGCCGCAGACGCCGCAGGCTCGCGCGGAGGGGGCGCGGTTGGCGCGTACGCCGAGAGGCCGTCGACCACGACGGCGAGTATGCGCCGCCAAAGCCCGGGGCTGACATCGTGGGCGCCGTTCATGGCAGCGCCAACCATCATTGGGATCAGCGGGATGTCGCCGACGCCGATGTCTGACCGAAGCGCGCCGCTGTCTTGAGCGCGACGAACGAGCTCGCTCACCGCTGGCTGGATGCTCATTCGTGCGGCCAGGTCCGTGCCCCCGCCGCGAGTCATGAACTCCCGTAGGCCGCGATCCTCAGCCTGGAGCTCAAATACGCCCACCAGAAAGAGGTTGAGCCCTTCGCGCGCGTCGTCGTGCGCGAGCGCTGCCTCTGCGATCGTGTCGATCGCGTCGACTCGATCGGCGAACACGGCTTTGTGGAGCTCAGTTCTGCGGGGGTAGTGCCGGTAGACCGTTCGCTCTGTGACACCGGCCTCCTTGGCTATCTGCGCACAACTGACATCGAGTCCGTGCGTGGTCACTAGCCTTCGCGTTGCGTGCAGGATCCGCTGCCGGCTGCGGATAGCGTCACGGCGCCGCTGGCGGCCTTGAGGATCGGCAACTTCGGTCATTTAAGCGCGAACTCTAGCGTGCGCGCACACGAAGCCGACCGGGTGCGCTTGATGGTTCGACCCTTTACGCATCTAGGGTTTCACAGCGAGTGCAACGCGTGATGTCGGCGGCCGGGCGAGATACAACCGACGCATATTGTTACTGTGGTTACTGTCAGTATGTATCGCGGGTTTCATAATGACCGCATCGAGGGATCATCACGCGGGCGAACACCTGGTCGCGTGCTTCGGGGGGCGTCGCGCACGTTCTCCGCGACCGATGCAGATCGCGGCGGACGTCTGGTGCGTCAGTCGTTGCGTTCTTCGACGGCGCGCACTCCGGGCCGGCTGTCGGGCGGGGACTCGTCGAGCTCGGCGGACAGCGCTTCGCTCTCGAACCGAGCGAGTGCCGCTTCGCACGAGGCGACCGCCGCGGCGGCCTCGTGACCGCCGGCCGCATCGAAGTAGTCGCGCGCACGGATGGCTGCGAGCCACTTCTGATAACGGGCGAGGTCGGCGTCGGACTCCTCGAGCTCGGTGTACGTGGTCCGGCCGCGGCGGCGCTCCAGGGCGAGTTCCTCGTGGAACTGCCGGGTGCTCTCGACCAGCTCGTGGTACTCGTCAGCCCGCTCGCGCTGGATCGCGTCGATGACCGCCGCTTCGTGCTTGGAGTCCGTCAGGCGGATGCGGAGCATCTCGCCGTGCCCGCCCTCCGCGCGCAGTCGCGTCACGAGCCGCGCCGCGGCGCGCGTGGTCTTCGGCGTCGCCGGGAGCAGGCAGACGGACTGCTGCAGGTAGTGAGCCCCCAGGCTGCGCAGATTCCGCCACGCGTAGACGCGGAGCGTCGAGGTCCCGCCGGCCGGGGTGGAGACGGTGATCAGCAACCAGTCGCGCGCCACGGGGACATGATCCCAGACGTCTCACACGCTCCGATCCAACCCATCACGCGTTTCATGCTGAGCGCAACGGCGCGTCCTCACACGGCGACGCCGAACTTGCGCGGCCTCAGGCTCTCGGATCGCGCGCGAGCGCACGGCGGTGGTGCCCGCCGGCTGCCGGAGTTATGCCCGAGCCGCCGTGGACGGTGATCAGCAACCGGGCCACGGACGATCATGATCCCTGACGTGACACACACCGTTACAGTCTCTACGTAACACACGTTTCATGCCGAGCACAACGGCTGTTTGCCGCCCGCCAAGTCGGTAGACGAGCCACTGTCAGGTAGCTGACTGCCAGCACGGGCAGTCAGGTGTTGACATGGGGTCGCGGTTCTGTTAGGCCGTGCACGGTCGGATGTCCCGGCGGGAGTCGAACGACCTTATGAGTCAACTCGTCGAGGGAGGTTTTGATGGGCTTTTTGCTTCTCGGGATCGACAGCTTGATCGCCTGCTTTGCCGTCGGCCCGCTCGTTAAGCGACGGTCGTGGCTGCCTTACGCGGCGCTCATGGGAGCGTGCGACGGGGGTGGATTCCTGCTCGGGACGGCGTTTCAATGGAGCATGCCGGACGCCACGGCATCGATTGTGGAGACAGCCGTGTTCGTCGGCTTGGGTGTGTACTGGATCGCGATCGCGGTGTTTGCTCCGCGACTCGTCGAGACCCGGTGGGTCTGGGTTCTCCCGTTCGTGCTGAGCATCGACAACATCACCTATGGTCTGATCGACCACGCGTGGTCTCATTCGGTAGCCGTCCAGGCCCTCGAACAGTTCCTGGCCACCTCGCTGCTCTCCGTGGTCGGGCTTCTCGCGAGCGCTGCCGTCGTGCGCGTAATCCCGGGCATGAAGCAGCGGAGCACGTCGTTCATGATCGGGTTCGCCGGGGCTGCACTGATCGTCGCCGCACCGATCCTGCTCGCCGTCGGCTAACCGAGACAGGGAACCTTCTGCCGGCGTTCCGGTCAGCGGTCGCCCGGGCTTGAGTTCTGGCACGGGCAGCCGCTGACCCGTCGGCGTCGGCGCACAGGTACGGGGTTCGGATGCCGCTAAGGGTGCACCAGCGTGCCGGGGCGCCGGTCGTCCTTGATCGGCTTTCCCTACGTCGCCGTCGCCGCGCGCGCTTCGGCGTTGGAGATTGCGCGGGCGGCAAGGATCAGGGTGAGGTGGCTGAACGCCTGGGGGAAGTTGCCGACCTGCCGGCGCCGTGTCACGTCATATTCCTCGGCCAGCAGGCCGAGATCGTTGGCCAGGCTGACGAGCCGCTCAAACAGCGCTCGCGCGTCCTCGACGCGGCCGTTGCGCGCGAGCGCGTTGACCAGCCAGAACGAGCAGGCCAGAAACTGTCCCTCATCCCCCGACAACCCGTCATTGGTTTCGGCGGTCGAGTAGCGCGAGACGAAGCCGTCGCGACCGAGCTCGCTCGAGACCGCGTCGATCGTCCCGGAGACGCGCTCGTCGGTTCCCGGCAAAAAGCCAACGAGCGGGATGTTCAGCACGCTGGCGTCGAGTTCTTTGGAGCCGTAGTACTGGGTAAACGTGCGACGGTCGCGGTCAAACCCGCGCTCGCAAACCTCCGCGTGGATCTCGTCGCGAACCAGCTTCCAGTGGTCGACGGGCGCGTCTAGCTCGAACCGCTCGGCCAGCCGCACGCCGCGATCGAAGACGACCCACGCCATCACCTTGGAGTACGTGTAGTGTCGCTGCGGTCCCCGCGCCTCCCAGATCCCGTCGTCGGGAAGGCGCCAGATCGTCTCGACGTGCTCAATGATCGCCCGCCAGCGTGGCCACAACCGCCGGTCGATCATGCCCAGGCGTTCAGCGCCGATAAACACGACGGCGGCGACCTCGCCGTATACGTCGAGCTGAAACTGCTCGGACGCTGCATTGCCGACCCGGACGGGCTTGGAGCCCTCGTAACCCGGAAGCTCCGCCAGCTCGAACTCAGGCAAGCGCCGCTCGCCGCCGATCCCATACATGATCTGGATCTTGCTCGGATCGCCGGTACCGACGCGCAGCATAAAGTCGCGGAACGCCAGCGCCTCCTCGGTGTAGCCGGCGTCGAGCAGCGCCTCCAGCGCCAGCACCGAGTCCCGCAGCCAGCAGTAACGGTAGTCCCAGTTGCGTACGCCGCCGATCTCTTCCGGAAGCGACGTCGTCGGCGCCGCAACCAACGCGCCCGTCGTCTCGGAGGTCATTGCCTTGAGCACGATCAACGAGGTCAACACCTCGTCGCGGTACGCGCCCTCATACCGCGAGCGACCGCTCCATTCCCGCCACCACGCCTCGGTGCGAGCGAGCGCCGAATCGGCGTCCTCAACCGGCGGTGTCTGCTCATAGGACAAATGCCAGGTCAGCGTCAGCCGCTCGCGCGCGCCCTCGACGACCACGAACTCCGCCTCTACCGTGCCGTCCTGGACCTCCAGCGCCAGCGGCGTGCTGAGACGAAACGTATCCGGACCCGCCGTCACGACCACCCCGTCGGACGCGTGCTCAACCCACGGCTTGATCGACCCGTAGTCCGGACGCAGCGACAACTCCATCCGCATCGGCACCCGCCCCCGCAACCCTTCGATGACGCGCATCACACGTGGCGGACCGGACCCTCGCAGCGGCATGAAGTCGATCACCCGGACCGCGCCCTCCGCCGTCTCACAATCACTTTCGAGCACGAGCGTCCCGGGCCGGTAACGACGGGAGCTCGCGCGCACCGTCGCCCGCGGGCGCCACCAGCCAACGCCCATGGCGCTCGTCCCCCAGCAACGCCGAGAAGCACGAGGCAGAGTCAAACCGCGGCACGCACAGCCAGTCCACCGACCCGCCACGACCAACCAAAGCCGCAGACCGCAAGTCGCCGATCAAGCCATAGTCCTCGAGCAACATCAACCACCGACCTTTTCGCGCAGGGAAGGGACCAGCGGCTCCCTCGACGCCGGGTCGGGCGTCGAGATCCTCGCCTGCGCAGTATCGCCAATGCCGAGCTCCGTCATCAAGCGGGATCATCAAGCGAGCCGCATGTCCCGCTCGGCGGGTGCGGCAAGACCCCCGACCCCGCAGGCGGACCTGTGGGGTGCGTCACGAATGATGCGACCGTTGACGACAGTGCCGCCACCTGCGAGGTTTGGCGTTTCCGCGCCGGCTAGGCGCCTCGGGACTCGTGGTTGACTGTGCGTCGGCGAGTGGGACGGAGGAGACGATGGCTAACAAGCAGCAACAGCGGGCAGCGGGGTTCATCAAGCCGTTCCCGGTCAAACCCGCGCAGGCGCCGAAGGGCGCCGCGCCGGATCCGTTCCAGCCGGTGAGCTGAGATGGCGACCGAGACGCAGTCCTCGCAGCGGCCCGCCGGTGGCGCTTGGTACAGCCTCGAGCCCGAGGCGATAACTGCTCGCCTCGGGGTCGATCCCGCGGTCGGGCTTTCAAGCCAGCGCGGCGTGGAGCTGCTGGCGCAGAACGGTCCCAACGCACTCCCAGCCGAGCAAGCGGTTCCAACCTGGAAACGGCTCGTCGGGCAATACCGCAGTTACATGCAGCTGATCCTGCTCGGCGCCGCGATCGTCTCGCTCGCGATCAAGGAGTGGAGCACGGGCGTGCTCCTGATTGCGATCACGATGGTCAACGCGATCGTTGGCCTGCGCCAGGAGGGCAAGGCGCAGAGCGCGATGAACGCGCTCAAGGCGATGGTCAAGGCGACCGCCCGCGTCCGGCGTGATGGCTCCGAGGCCGAGATCAACGCCGAGGAGGTCGTCGTCGGCGATGTTGTCCTGCTGGCTGCCGGCGACGAGGTCCCCGCGGATGGACGGATTATCGAAGCGAGCGCGCTTCAGATCGACGAGTCGGCCTTGACCGGCGAGAGCGTCCCGGCCTCGAAGGGGGTCGAGATTCCCACCGGTGGCGACCTGGCTCCAGGCGAGCAGAGCAACATGGCGTTCATGCACACGCCGGTCACGCACGGCAGCGCCGTGATGATCGTGACCGCAACCGGCAGCGACACCGAGGTCGGGAAGATCGCAGGCATGCTCGCGAGCACGGCACGCGAGCAGACGCCGCTGACCAAGCAGCTGAACACGCTCACCCTGTGGATCGCCGCCGCGGCTGGGATCACGATGGTGATTATGTTCATCCTCGGGGCACAGCGTGACCAGTCCGCGACGGTTGTGTTCACGAGCGCGATCGCGCTCGCGATCGCGGCGATCCCCGAGGCGATGCCGACGGTGCTGCAAGTGATCCTGTCGCTTGGGGCGGCGGAGCTCGCCAAGCACGGCGCGGTCTTGAAGGACCTCGGTTCGGTCGAGACGCTCGGCTCGACGTCGGCGATCAATTCCGACAAGACCGGCACGTTGACGATGAACCAGATGACCGCCGTTGAGGTCATCGACCCCACGGACCGGTACACGATCTCGGGTTCGGGCTACGAGCTGGACGGGAAGGTCCATCACGCGGCAGGCTCGTCGGAGACGATCGATGACTCGATCCTGCCGTACATCGTCGCCAGCGATGCGAAGCTCGTCGACGGAAAAGTCGTCGGCGACCCGACGGAGGGCGCCTTGCTCGTGCTCGGCTACAAGGCCGGTCTGGACCTCGACGCGACCAACGAGCGCTACCCGCGGCTGGCGACGCTTCCGTTTGACCCGACCTACAAGCTGATGGCCGCGTTCACAAAGAGCACCGACTCGTCGGGCGCGGAAGTCGTTCGCTGCTTCGTCAAGGGAGCAGCGCCCGCGGTCATGAGTCACGTCGCAAGCGCCGCCTCGGGCGGCGAGAGCATACCGTGGGACACCGATCTGCAGGCCAAGACCGACGGGCACGTCCAGCGGATGGGAGAGGACGGGCTGCGCGTGATGGCGGCCGGTGTCCGTGACATCGACCCGGCGACATTCGACCCCGACGGGGATCTGTTGCAATACGTCGACGGTCTTCAGATGACGAGCCTTGTCGGGATGGTCGACCCACCGCGCGCGGCCTCCAAGCAGGCGGTCGAGGATGCCCAGAAGGCGCACATCCGCGTTCGCATGGTCACCGGTGACGACGTCGTCACCGGCGCGGCGATCGCCAAGCAGCTGGGAATTGACGGCGAGGCGATCCTCGGCGCCGAGTTCGCCGCGCTCGAGCGAATCCGCGCGCCTCGAAGCGGATCGACACGTCGGCGTCGTCGGACGCGTCGCGCCAGAGCACAAGGTGTTGCTGGTCGACACGCTCAAGCAGAAGGGCGACGTCGTCGCGATGACCGGTGACGGAGTCAACGACGCGCCGTCGATCAAGGCCGCTCACATCGGGATCGCGATGGGCAGTGGCACCGAGGTGGCCAAGAACGCCGGCCGGATGATCCTGACCGACGACGACTTCGCGACGATTGTGCTCGCGGTCGAGCAGGGACGCAAGCTGTACGACAACCTCATGAAGTACGTCCGCTTCGTGCTGATTTCGCTTGTCGCGTTCGTGCTCACGTTCCTCGGCGCGACGCTGCTCAACATCGCCGCCGGACAGCCGTTCACGCCGCCCCAAGTGCTGTGGATCCATTTCTTCATAAGCGCCCCGTTTGGCGTCGCTCTGGGTCTCGACCAGGCCATTCCCGGTCTGATGCGGCTCCGCCCTCGGCCCAGCGACGAGTCGATCATGACCCGCGGGGTACTCGTCACCTCCGGACTGGTCGGTCTCTACATGGCGATCGTGCTGGACGCGCTGATCGCGTTTGGCAAGTCCCACTACGGAACCACCGCGGTCGCATCATCGATCGGCCTCACAGCGTTCGGACTGATGCTGGTGATCGCCGCGTACGAGAGCCGCAGCGTGACGGTCACCGCGCTGGCCAGCGACACGTTTGACAACGCCCGCATGAACTGGATCGCGCTGGTCGAGCTCGCGCTCGTGGTGATGGTCACGCAGATGGACCTCTTCAACCGCCTGCTCAACACGGTGCCGCTAACGGCGGGCCAGTTCGGCCTGGCGCTCGCCGCCGCAGTGCTGTTGCTCGCTCTGTGGGAGGTCGGCAAGTTGATCGCGCGGCGACGAGACGCAGTCGCGTCGTAAGCCGAGGCTCGGGGATGAGATGAAATTGCCGTCGCTTCCCGGCACGAGGATGGTCGCGAGCTACCGTGCCGAGTGGCTGCGGCGCGATCTGGTGGCGGGGCTCGTGCTGACGACGCTGCTGGTGCCGCAGGGGATGGCGTACGCCGAGCTTGCCGGGCTGCCGGCGATCACGGGCCTGTACACGTCGATCCTCTGCATGATTGGGTACGCCGTGTTCGGACCCTCTCGGGTGCTCGTGCTCGGCCCCGACTCGTCGCTGGGGCCGATGATCGCGGCGACGCTGTTGCCGATCCTTGGCTCGAACGGGAGTCCCGAGCGCGCGATCGCGCTGGCGTCGATGTTGGCGCTGATCGTCGGGGCGCTGATGATCGCGGCGGGGATCGCGAAACTCGGCTTCGTCGCCGATCTGCTGTCCAAGCCGACGCAGATCGGCTACATGAACGGCCTCGCGCTGACGATCCTGATCGGCCAGCTGCCGAAGCTGTTCGGGTTCTCGACCGACGCGAACGGACTGATCCACGAGGCGCACGCGTTCGTGCACGGGCTCGCGTCTGGCGACGCCGTCCCCGCCGCCGTCGCGGTCGGCGTCCTCAGCCTCGCCTTGATCCTCGTGCTCGCGCGCTGGCTGCCGCGGGTGCCGGGCGTGCTGGCGGCGGTCGTCGTCGCGATCGCGTTCTCGGCGGCGCTCGATCTGGGGTCGCACGACGTCTCGCTGGTCGGAACACTGCCCAAGGGCTTTCCGCCGCTGACGGTGCCAAGTCCGATATCCGATCTGCCGCTGCTGGTCGCCGGCGCGCTCGGAATCGTGCTCGTCGCGCTGACCGACACGATCTCGACGGCATCGGCGTTTGCCGCGCGCACGGGCCAGGAGGTCGACGGAAACGGCGAGATGATCGGGATCGGCGCCGCCAACGTCGCCGCCGGGTTCTTCCAGGGGTTCCCCGTCAGCACCAGCGGGTCGCGGACCGCGGTCGCCGAGCAGGCCGGAGCCAAGACGCAGGTCACCGGTGTCGTCGGGGCGGCGCTGATCGTGCTGATGCTGGTGCTCGTGCCCGGGCTGCTGAAGAACCTCCCGAATCCGACACTCGCCGCCGTCGTGATCGCCGCGTCGCTGTCGCTCGCCGACATCCCGGGAACCGTGCGCCTGTGGCATCAGCGTCGGGTCGAGTTCCTGCTCTCGATCACGGCGTTTCTCGGCGTCGCGCTGCTAGGGGTGCTCGAGGGCATCGCGGTCGCGGTCGGGCTCTCGATCCTCAACGTGTTCAGGCGGGCATGGTGGCCCTATCAGACGACGCTCGGGCAGGTCCCCGGGATGGCCGGCCAGCACGACCTCAGGCAGTACCCCGAGGCCGAGCAGCTGCCCGGTCTCGTGATCTTCCGATTCGACGGACCGGTGTTCTTTGCCAACGCGCGGACCTTCCGGGACCAGATCCGCAGGCTCGCGGCCACCGAGCCGCGGCCGCAGTGGATCCTGATCGCCGCGGAGCCGATCACAGACGTCGACACCACCGCCGCGGACATGCTCGCCGACCTCGACGAAGAGCTCAACGCCGACGGCATCTCGATCGTGTTCGCCGAGCTCAAGAATCCGGTGCGGCGAAAGCTCGAGCGGTATCAGCTGATTGGTCCGCTCGAGCCCGCACACTTCTTCCCGACGCTCGACGCCGCGATCGACGCGTTCCGTGAGCAGACCGGGGCCGACTGGAGGCGCGGGCGCACCGCCGCCGTCCCGACGCCGGAGTGACGATGCCCGATCAAACCCCGACCAACCAGCAGGCTTCCCGAGAAGCGGACGAAAACCCGCGAGCCGGAACTCGAAGGCGCCTCTTCACGCTGAAATCGATGATCCGGACTCGCCCGGGGGCCGCGGCCTCCAACGTGCACGATGATGTGGCGCGTGGACGCTTTCCATCGGCGGCCTGCGGTGCGGCGGGTGCGCCTCGTACCAGCGGGCGTAACGCCTGGCCAGCGGCGCGGCCGTGATTCCGTGGGCGAACACGGACACGCCGATGGTCAGGTAGGTGGCGCGCAGGATCGTGTTGACGCCGGCCAGGTGTGCCTGCTGGACGGTAATCACCGCGAACACGATCGACGCCAGGCCCCGCGGGCCAAACCAGCCGAGGAACCCGACTGTTGGCCACTTGGCGTCGCTGCCGAGCATCGCGATGGCGACCGGCAACATGCGGACGACGGTCAGGCTCAGCCCCGCATAGAGCGCGATCTGCCAGCTCACATGCTTCAGAGTTGGCCCCAGGAGGACAGCACCGAAGATCAGGAACGTCACTCCCCCGAGCAGCGCCCCGAGCTCCTCGTTCAGGCGTGAGGCCTCCTCGGACTCCTTCGCCACGAGACCGCCAAAGATGGCCCCGGCGAGGAAGGCCGCAATGAACCCCGAGCCGCCGAGTGCCGCCGCGAAGCCGTAGGCGAGGGCCGCCCCGGCGATCGGGATGACCTGGAGCCACGAGCCGCTGATCAGCTCCCGGCGGTGGCCGATCGCGACCACGGCGGCGGCCACCAGGCCCGCCGCCACGCCACCGAGGATCCCGTAGCCGATCTCTTCGGCCACGATGCTGACCGCATGATGGCTGGTGACCGTCTTGGTCTCGACGTCCGCGACTGCCAGCGCGATCAAGAGCAGCGGCACACAGATCCCGTCGTTGAGTCCGCTCTCGACGTTGAGCCCCTGCCGAATCCGTGACGGGAGTCGCGGCTCGGTCACCACTGCTTGTCCGAGGGCGGCGTCCGTGGGCGCCAGCACCACGGCCAGCACCACGGCCTCACCGGCGTTCAGGTGCGCGAACAGGGCCGCCGCCAGCAGCGCGCCGATCGCGATCGTGAGCGGCAGCCCGATGGCGAGCAGTCGTAGTGGCACCGCGTACTCCTGCCTGAGCACGCGGAACTTGATCCGCGAGGCGTCGGCGAACAGCACCACGGCGAGCGTCGCCTCGGCGAGCGTCCGGACCGCGTCGCTCGCGGGGGACACCGTCACCTCGTCGAGCACGAACGGTCCGACGATGAGCCCGATCAGCACGAAGGCCATGGCCGGAGTGAAGGGCGTGGCAGTCAACCGGCGCGATACCCCGGCGACGGCCAGCAGGGCCGCGGCGACTATGGGGATGTCCCATTTCATGACACCGCTGCCAGGGCGTCGCCTCCGGCCGGCGGGCTGTGGAGTGAGCCGATCAGCTCAAGGGTCCTTCGCGCGTCGACAGGCATCGACTTACCGGCATGCATGTGAGTCATGCGGCAGTATCGAGTGCCCCCGGTGCGGCGGCCCGTGGCGCCACATCGGAGTCGGCGCGCGGGAGCGGATTGGCGGGTAGGCGGATCGCAACCCCGAGCCCGGCAACGGCCACGACGGCGAGGACGATCATGGCAGCAACGTAGGTCCCGTTCCCCGAGACGAGATCGGAAACAAGGATCGTGCCGGCGATCGCGGTTCCGAACGACGAACCGAGATTGGAGACGCTACGCGACAGACCCGAGATCTCGCCCTGCTGTTTTTCGGGGAAGGCCGATTGGACGAGGTTGACCGAAGGGGTCAGCATTACGCCCACGCCGAGCCCGATCAGCAGCAGTCCGGGCCCGAACGCCCAGGCGCTAGACGAGGCCGCCTTGACGAGCGCGAGCAGGAGGCCGATCCCGACTGCGGTCGTAGCGAACCCGATCGAGATCAAGGTCTTCTGCAGCCGTTTCTTGGCGAGCCGCTCGGCAGCAAGAGATGAGACGAGCACGCCGACGGTGGCGGCGGTGAAGATCACTCCCGTCTTGATCGCGCTGTAATGGCGTTCGGTCTGCAAAAACACCGATACGACGAACGAGACCCCCATCAGCAGCAACCACTGCAGGTTCTGGGTTATGAGCCCCAGGTTCGAGGTGCGGTTACGGAACAGGTCAGTGGAGAGCAGTGGCTCCTTTCCGGATCGCTCGCGCGCGCGGATGTAGACAAAGAACGCCGCGAGGAAGGCGATCCCGGCTGCGAGGAAGACGATCAGCAGCGTGTTGTTGACCCCGGCCTGCAGGATTCCGAGGACCAAGAAGAACATGCCGACCGCCGAGAGAGCTGCTCCGACCGCGTCAAACGGACGCTTGGGATCTGGCGCGACCGGGTCCACGACCCGGCGGGCGAGCACGATGATCGTCGCGACCACCAAGGCTTGAAAGACGAACGCGGCGCGCCAGCTGATGCCCGACGTGATCAGCCCGCCGATCAACGGTCCGGCCGCCGCACCGATCCCTCCCAGCCCACTGATCACACCGAACGCCTTCGCGCGCGACTCGAGCGACGTGAACGCCATCGTCGTCAGGATGTAGACCGGCGGGATCAAAAACGCCGTGCCGACACCCTGAAACACCGAGTTGCCCAAGATCAGCACGCCGAGCCCCGGACTGATCGCGCTCAGCACCGTCCCGATCCCGTACAGCATCAAACCGCCGATGAAGCACCGCTTGCGACCCCACCGGTCAGTCAGCTTGCTGCACGGGATCATCAGCACGGCCATGATCACCAAGAACAACGTGATCGTCGTCTGCACGCCCTTCACGTCGGTGTGCAGGTCGTGGCTGATGTCGTTGATCATCACGTTCATGTTCGAGCCCGCGAAGCTGCAGATGAACTGGGCCAGAGCCAGCGGTGCGATGAACGCGCGCGGGGACTTGACCCAGGATGCGGTCCCCGACGCTTGCTTTGACGGCGTTGCGCTCACGCGGTCCCTCGCTCGTCCGGCTCGGAGGAGATCGCGGCGCTTTCGCGAGGACGTCGATCGCGAAGATCGCTAACGACCAGAACGGGTATGCCGGGGATCATCAAGAGCTGCACGAGTGCGTTGAGGCTCAAGCTAACCACAGCGATGCGGGTTGCCGATCGCGGCGATCCCGTCGATGGACGATCATCCAGCCCCTCTGTTGATTGATGAGCGCTGCGCTCATGAACTGATCACACGTGTCGCGCTTGTCTGCGGTCAGGTTGCCACCGAGCACGGACGCCGGTGTAAGCGAGTTGGAAATGCTGGTTCTCGGGTCTGGACGTCCGAGGCTCGGTCTGCGACTCCCGCAAACAAGGCGGCCACCGCGCTCCCGATTTTCACGGCGATAACCTCGACGAGTTCGCCTGTCAACCCCCGGCGAATGCGGATTTGCTCGCAGTTTGCGGAGTGGCTATGGTTCCCCACGTTGATCAGCGCGGATCGGACCCCGGAGTTCGCGGCGGGACTCGCTGAAACGCAGGCTGCGCTCGCGTACGCCGAGCAGTTGCACGAGGGCCAGCTTCGCGCGGTCGATGGCGCGCCGTTCATTACGCACCCGATCGAGGTCGGGATGCTGCTCGACGAGTCGGGAGCGACCGACGAGGTGATCGCCGCGGGCGTGCTGCACGACATCCTTGAGAAGACCGACGCGACTGAATACGACGTCTACGCCCGGTTCGGACGCCGGGTCGGCGACATCGTCTGCGCGGTCACTCACGATCCGGGGATCGTCGGCTATGCCCGTCGCAAGGCTGCGCTGCGCGACCAAGTCGCCGGCGCCGGAGACGACGCGCTAACGGTGTTTGCCGCCGACAGGCTCTCAAAGGTTCGCGAGCTTCGCCTCGGCGACGTCTCGGGAATCAGGGTTCGTCGCCGGAACCTGAACCACTATCGGCTCTCACTCGCGATGCTTCAGCAGCGCCTCCCTGACTCGTCGCTCGTCGCAGCGCTCGCGGCTGAGCTGAAGGAGGTCTCAGACCCCGAAGCCGAGCGAGCCCAATCCCGGTGAGCTCCGGTACTCGGAGCCTGTTCCGAGACTCGAGCTGACCGGCGCGCTCAACCCGGACCACTTCTTCCCGACGCTCGACGGTGCGGTCGACGCCTTTCGTCAGCGAACCGGCGTCGATTGGACGCCGGTCGCTGACGAGCCCCGTGCCCCCAGCGAGGTCGCTTGACAGCCCTTCCGTTTTACGAGCCGCTGGCGACGCCCTCGGGCGGCTGCAGCGCCTCCTGCAGCTTCTTGGTGTCCTCCTCAGACAGCGAGGTCTTGATCACGGTGCCGTGGTACTTCTCGAGCGCCGCAATCGCCTTATCGGGCGTGGCCTGCTCGATCACCATGAACAGCGCGGACGTGCCGGGCTGCAGGTGGTCGCGTACCTGCTGCTGGAAGGCCTTGTCGATGCCCTTCTCGCCGAAATGACCGAACAGTGCGCCCATGCCGGCGCCAACCGCCCAGCCCGCGAACGGGATGAAGAACAGCAGTCCGAACAGCAGACCCCAGAACCCGCCCCACACCGCGCCGGCGCCAGTCGACGCGCCGCCGTGAGTGGTGTGTACGTGGTACTTGCCGTCGGGGTCGCGCTCGATCGATGCTACCTGCGACGCCTGGATGATCAGCTCGGACTCGAGGCCCTGGACGGTGCGGCGCGCATCTTCCGCGGTCGCCTGGTCCGGGTAGCCAATCGCAACCAACGTTGCCATCGTGTTGCTCCTTTTGGTCGTGTGGGGACGGCATCGGCCTGCTCGCGCTCTCGGCAGACACTGGGTTTTAGCCTAAGTCGGCTGCGAGCCCCGAGCCGTCTCCGGCGGCGATTCACCTGGGTGAACGTGGATCGGCCACGGCGAGGGCAGGCCTGCGCCTGGCCGGAGCATCAGTGTATCGAGGACGTCCTGGGGCACGGAGAGTTCTCCAAGCACGGCCAGCGGGTCGTGATCGGACAGCGGCGAAGCCGCGGCGTCTCCCGCGGCATCGCGGTTGCCGATGACCAGCGTCACCGAGCCCCAGGTCTTGAGGTCTCAGAACACGTAGTGACGGTCCTGCGGAAGAAGGTCGACTTCCGTGGCTACCGCCATCTTGACCTCGTCGACCGGAATGATGTGCCCGTGGACGCGACGCCCGCTCGTACCGACGGCACCAGGCCAGTTCTGGCCCGGGTTCTGCGGATCGTCGCGTGGCTTGCGGCAATCGCGCTTGTTCTGTTCGTCCTCGATCAGCTCGGGGTCCCGGTGTCCGACTGGATCCGTGACTTCTTCGATCAGCTGCGAGAGGTTCCCGCTTACGCGATCGCAGGCGGAATCGTGCTCAGCACCCTGCAGACCGTGTTGGTGGCGCTGGCCTGGTTGACGATCCTTCGCACCGCATTCCCAGACACGCACCTCCCGTTCCGCCCGGTCCTGGCCTCGTACGCGGTCGCGGTCGCCCTCAATGGCTTCCTCCCGGCGAACATCGGGTCGCTGGTGATGCTGGTGATGTTCACGACGTTGATCGCGAGCGCGACGTTCGCGGCCGTGTTGTCGGGATTCATCGTGCAGAAGATCCCGTTCTCGGTCTTCAACATTGCCGCCTACCTGTATCTGTTCGCGACCGTCGCCGGCTCGCTCTCGATCAAGCTGGGGTTCCTGGCCAAGCATCCAGTCGCCAGCGCCCTGATCGCACTCGGCGGGGTCGTGCTGCTGGTCCTTCTGGCGCGCTTGTTCTGGATTCGGGCGACCAAACTCCGCGAGCAGGTTAAGACTGGCGGCGCGATCCTCGGTCATCCACGAAGGTTCCTGATCGGCGTCGCCCTTCCCGAGCTCGGAAGCTATCTGGCGCGGCTCGGGATCGTCGCGGTGTTCATGGCCGCGTACTCGATCCCCGTCAGCTTCCACTCGGTGGTCTCTGTCAGCGCGTCAAATTCGATCTCCAACGTCGTGTCGCTGACACCGGGCGGCGCGGGCGTCAATCAGGCCTTCAACGTAGCGGTCCTGGACAACACCACGAGCAGCGCCAACGCCGCGGCCTATTCCCTGGCGCAGCAGCTGATCATCTCGGCGTGGGACGTCGTGTTCGCGATCGTGCTCGTCTCGTGGGTGTTCGGCTGGTCAGGCGGCAAGCAGCTCGTCAAAGAGTCCTACGCGGAGGCCGAGGCCAAGGAACAGGACCTCAAGGCGCAGCGCCATGCGCGGCGGACCGCTCGACGTAAACGATGGCAAGCGCGAGGAAAGCCAAGGCCCTGATGGGCTTCGGCGTTCCGCAACGTCGAGGCGACCGGCCGCGTGGCGCTCGTCGTCGACGACCTCGCTTCGATCGATCCATGGCACGTGCGCGGAATCGAGATCCGAGGTCACGCCGAGGCCTGGCGGGACGTCGACCCACCGCGGCCCGGGATGAGCCGCGAGCTGATCCTGATCCACCCCGAGCGGATCCGCAGCTGGGGCCTGTCGGAGTCGTGAGCGCCGCCGACAGAGCGGCTGTTCACGACCTGCTCGTCGGCTACTTCTGCGGGTTCGACGAGCGGCGCACCGACGACGCGTTCCTCAGGGAGACGTTCACGGCCGACGCGCACTGGCGCTTTCCGCGTGGCGACGCGACCGGCATCGAGGAGATCATCGAGCGCCGTGACGGGACGCTCGAGCTGTGGAAGCAGACTCTTCACTCCGTCTCGAGCGTGCTCATCGAGTCCGATGATGATCGTGCGAGATTCACAGCGACGCTTCTCGCCACACACATCCACCGCGACGACGACCCCGGTGCACCGCTCCAGATCGGCGGCCGGTTGACCGGCGAGGCCGCCCGCAGTGACGCGGGATGGCGCCTCCGCCGTCTCGGGCTTGACCTCGTCTGGACTGACGGCGACCCGCCGGGACAAGCCTTCGGCTGACGGCAGCGACCGCTGCGAGAGACGCGCGAAACAGCTCGAAGCGTGCTGCCCGTCGCTCAGCTGCGGGCGAGGTTCGCCTCGGTCATGCGCTTCAGGTCGGTGCGGTCCAGCTTGCCGGTGGCTGTGCGCGGCATCTTGTCGAGGACGATTATTTCCTCTGGTGCCTTGTAGCCGACTCGCGCGCGGGCGAACCGGATCAGCTCCTGGCTGCTCGGGCGCTCAGCGCCTTCGTTGATCGTGATGTAGGCGCGGACGTTCTCACCGTGCACGAGATCGTGGATGCCAATCACCGCCGCGCTCTCGAGGCTCGGGTGCTCGAGTAGAGCGCCCTCGACCTCCTGGGGACAGATGTTCGAGCCGTCGTGGACGATGATCTGCTTCTCGCGTCCGCAGAAGAAGTAGTAGCCCTCGTCATCGACTCGCATCACATCCCCCGAGTCAAGCCACCCGTCACTGAAGACGGCCTCTGTCGCGTCCGGGTCGTCCCAATAGCCGACGGTCGCGGCGCGCGTCTTGATCCAGAGACGGCCTTCGCCGCCGGTCGGCAGCTCCTCCCGGGCGTCGTTTCTGACCGAGAGCGAGACGCCCGGAGCGACCTGCCCGACCGAGCCGAGCTTGATCTGACCGGAAGGGGGACTGACCGCCACGAGTCCGGCTTCGGTTAGGCCGTAGGCCTCATCGATCGCTAATCCGCTGAGCGCGGTGAACTCCCGCTCCTCCTCAGCGGAGACTTTGTCCCCCGCGGCACGACAGAGTCGCAGCGAGCCGAAGTCCTCGTGAGCGGCACCGTGGTCGCGAGTGAGAGCGAATAGCGCCGACGGAAGCATCGAGAGAACCGTCGGGCGGTCCTGGCGAAGCAGCGGCAGTAGCTCATCACCATCGAACGTGCGCGCCACGATTATCCCGGCCCCAACACTCAGCGCGGCGAAGGTGACATAGAAGGCGCCGACATGCGACAAGGACGAGCCCGCGAGCAGCAGGTCGTCCGAGCTCAACTCGAGCCCTGCCGAAGCTGTCGCAAGCATCCAGCCGACCGTCTCGTGGGTGTGGGTAACCCCCTTAGGGAGCCCCGTGCTGCCGGAAGTGAAGAAGATCAGCGCCGGCGCGGACGGGGGGCTACCAGCGAGCGGCGCGGGTGGCTGCTCTCCTTCGGTCAGCTCCTCAAACGCCGGACCGGTTCCGCTCGACGCCCCGTAGCTGATCCGGCCCAGCGGCAGTTGTCCCGCGAGCTTGCTCGTCACGAGATCCCCCTCCCGCTCGGCGTGTGAGAACAGCGCTCGGGCCGCACTGACCGCTAGAGCGTGATCGATCTCCGGTGCCATATAACGGTAGTTCAGAGGCGTGGCGACCAACCCCGCTTTGAAACACGCGAGGTAATGAACGACAAGCGCAGGGCAATTCGGCATCAGCGAAGCGACCCGATCACCCGGCCTCAACCCGAGCCCGAGCAGGCCGTGCGCCAGGTAACCGCTGAGCCGATCGAGCATCCCCCAGGTCCACCGGGTATCCGCCGAGATCAGCGCTGGGCCATCCGGATCCGCATCCAAACCCGCCCGGAGCAGATCACCGACGACCGGCCTCGCCAGCGCAGTCCCGGCATTCTGACGCGCGCGGATCGTCCACCATCAGCGTCAGTGAGTGCTCGAGTGGTCCGGTTGCATCGCCGTGGTGTTAGGAGAGGGTGGCGAAGTCACATCCGACGACGAGTTACCGTTATGGCGCCGCGCCCAGAACGGCGCGGTCGGCCAGCGGCACTCGAGGGCGTAGTAGGCCGCTTGGAGGCGAAGGTGCGCCTCGAGCAGCCGCGCGTACTCTGCCCCCCATCGGATGAGCGGCTGTTGATCCCCGTGGGTCAACATCGCGGCCACGGCATGTCCGGCGCCCTGGCCCATCGCGAAGGAGGTGAGCATTCCCTGGGACGAGAGCGGGTCAAAGGAGACGGCCGCGTCACCGGCCGCTACCCAGCCGCAGCCCGCGGGGTGGTCGAGGTGGGCGACGGCCGCGTCGAGAATCGGTGGGCGGCTGTGTAGACGGCATCCGCTGCTCGCGACCCGGTCCCGGATGTGGGGCGCCTGCGCAAGTCGCTCGTGCCACTCCCGCCCCGTGCGGGCGGCAGGCGGCGGCATCAGGTCAGAGTCGGTCAGGAAGGCCACAACCCGCCGGTGGCCGGGGACCGGCGTCGTGTACCACCAGCCGTCGTGGACAGCCTCCAGCAGCGTCGTGCAGTCGCGGTCCTGTGCGTCGGTGACGATCAGCATCCAGTACGCCGCCACGAGTCGGTCAAGCCGCCGTCGGCGAGCGCCCTGAGAGCGTGCGATTCGCGCCCTTCTGCCAGTGGCGTCGACGATCGCACGAGCCTGGATTGCGGTCGAGGCATGATCGTCGAGGCCGATCCGCCAATGGTCAGTGCTCCACGCTTGTCGGGCCACCCGGGCGCCCGAGCGCACGCGAACGCCGAGGGCTCGGAGCCGATCGTGAAGCGACTCGTCGAGCGTCGGCCGGTCGACATGCCATCCGTGCCCGAACGGGTTGTGCACGAACTCGGTCACCTCGACGTCGGGCGCGCCCCAGACGCTTCGGTTGCCGAAGGAGGCTCGATGCTGCTGGTGATTGAGCATCGGGGCGCCGAAGATGTCTTCAAGCAGCCTGTCGGTGCCCGGCGGCAGGGTCTCGCCGGGAGCCGGCCGCAGCCCTTGCGGTGCACACAGCAGCTCGATCTCCAGTCCTTCGGCCCTCACGGCGGCGGCAGCGGCGGCTCCGGCCGGACCTCCGCCGACTACCACGACGTCGACGCTTGCCGGTCTTCCACACCCGGTCAATACTGGGGCACCCACAGGTCCGCTCCGTAGTCGTGGGTCGGCTCCTTCGAGAAGCCGACATAGGACTCGACCTTGAACGTTCGTGGAAACTGCGCGTCGCCGGGTCCGGGTCGCTCTGCCACCATCCCGAGCTTCGGCCAATCTTTCACCATCAACTCCAGCGTGGGTGGACGCGTGGGCTGCGCGATGAAACGCTCCCAGTCGAGGCGACGGCGGAACGCCTGAAGCCTCTCGGACATCGGCCGCGTGCGATCCATGACGATCTGGTAGTCAGAGTCGCTGAGCACCTGCGTCGGGATCCGGGCCGGCCAGAACGTAGGCAGGATTAGGGAGATGCTGCGTTGATATCCGGAACGGCAGCTCGCTCCATCGGCGTGCCACGGCTCGCCCAACCAATGAGTGAGATCCCCGGGCGAGACCCCTTGAAGCGGTCCGCCGGCGGAATAGACGATCTTGGTTGTGAGCTCGCTCCCGTAGTCCTGCAGCTCGAAGCTGTCATTGCGTACGCGTAGCCGAAACGGCTTCTCCCAGATCTCGCGTGTGCGCAGCGTCCAGGGGACCTCGATCGCTGGATGAAACGCTCCCCCGAGGACCGATTCGAGCGCCGCTCGATCCAGTGCGGCCGGCCGCTGCTGCAACGGCAGCGCCTCCAACGACCTCGGCGGCCGTGTCACCGCGGCGTCACTCCTGAAGTCACCTTGCGACCACGCGCGCAGCTGGCGGTACTGGAGCGGTGTGACTGCTAACCACTCTCGATTGTTGTCCAACGGCAATTCGGTGTGGTCGCCATAGAGCTGGGGCACGGCGCCCGGCTGTGAATGAGTAAATGAAGGATTGCGAAAGCTGCTGAACACCTGCCGGCGGAACCCCGCATTGGCAGGCGAAGCATCGGCGAGCCGCTCGAGCGTCTGCTCGGCGAGCCAGTCATGTTGACTGCCCCAGCCGTTGGACTCAAAGAAGCCGCTGCTGACCCACTGCAAATCGACCAGCCGAGCGAAGATGGGCAGGATCTCCTCGGTGAAGTCGACCGGCCCTGCGGCCAGCATCTCCGCATCTACGAGCGCCGAGCGCGCCGCGTCGTAGGCAGTGACGAGTCCGGTCGCGATCGCGGGCGCGTAGTTGGGCGGGGTCGAGATCACCCACGCCGGCTCGGCCTCGAGCAGCCGGCTTCCAAGCTTCACACTGGCGCGCACCGAGCCATCGCAGACATCATCGGTCCAGCCCGGATTGGTCGCGTAGCTGCCCAAGGGCGTGGAATGTGGCGAGTAGCCGCGGCCCTGCGCCGGCAGGAACACCAGCCTCCCTTCGCCGTCGGTCATCAGCTCGCCCAACGGAACCGGCTCCCCCATGAATGAACCGCCGGTGAACGCGACCGGCCCGGCACCCACCCCGCGCACAGCACGCCCTGGCGGAGCGACCGCCAGCTGGTCGCGAGTAGCGCCGTGCAAATTCGGATTGCGTCGCGGGCTGGCCGGAGCACCCGGGATATCGAATGGCGTGTTGGGCTCATACCACGCTGCCTTGCTGTTCGCCACCTCCACCCGCCACGTAATCTCCCCGTCGCGTGCGGTCAACTCCCGAACGACCCGTCCGTTGCGATCAAACCCGAACATCCGGAATCGCGCCGCCTGGCGGGCCACCGCGCCATTTCCATCTTTGAACCCGCCTCGAGCGCGCGGCAAGATGCCGGGCACTTCGGGACCGAAGAAGAAGCTGTCACGACTGTTCCCGACCCGCGCGATCCCAATCGCCGGATGAATCGCGACCCGCGATATCCGCCGGTCCACCTCCGGAGTGTCACACCCGAGCACGCCCCCGGTCGCAAACAACGCTCCCGCCGCAGCGCTCGCGCGCAGGAACTCCGCCCGAGTCGTGAGGCGTGCACCGTCAACCACGCGTGCAGCCTACGCCCCGGGTAAGACCGGGTTGATTTTGTTTGTCGGCGATGTTCGGATTTGGCCTGTCTCGCGCGATGATCAGGTATCGACGAATCGACGTACCGCGCAGCCCTCCCCGAGGTGTACGGCTACCTGCTCCCGCGCTGCGGCAGCGTTGCCGATGCTGAGGACCTGACCGCTGAAACGTCCATGGCCGCTGGTGGAGCTGTTCCAGCCGATCCGCTCCGAAGCGCAGCTCAGCAGCTAACCCCGGAAGCGACGCGCGGCCCTGGTTTTCCCGCATAAGGAAGAGTCCCAGGAGCGACCACCGGCGTTTAGCTATAGCGTCCAGAGAATGGCTGACGAGGATCAGAAGGATGTGAAGGCGGCCGGGAAGGCGGTTCACGAGCCGCCGGCGGGGGCGGAGATGACCGGTACGTGGACCGCGAACGGCCTGTCGATTGACTACGCCGCCAGTGGCAAGTGGATCGTCTTGCGTAAGAAGGAGAGGCCAGCGGCGGAGATCTTCTCGGTTTCGTACGTCGCGAACCGGAATCGCGATCGGCCGGTGACGTTCGTCTTCAACGGGGGACCGGGGGCATCGTCGGCGTATCTGCACATGGGTGCCGTCGGTCCGTCGCGGGTGGTGTTTCCTGCCGACGGGTCGCTGCCTCCGATGCCGCCCCGGCTGGTGGCGAACGAGGAGTCGTGGCTCGCCTTCACTGACCTCGTGTTCGTCGATCCCGTGGGTACCGGGTTCAGCCGCGTGATCGAGGCGGAGGCCGAGGATGGGAAGAAGAAGGAAGCGAAGGGTGATGATGGCGACGCCAAGGAGTACTTCGGCTACAAGCGCGATCTCGAGTCGCTGTGTGAGTTCATGGGCCGGTGGCTCTCCGGTAACGGCCGCTGGGGCTCTCCGGTGTTCATCGCCGGCGAGAGCTATGGCGGCTATCGCGTCGGCCGGCTCGTGCGTATGGCACAGGAGACGGCGGGCATCGGGCTAAACGGAGCGGTCCTCATCTCGCCCGCGCTCGAGTTCGCAACGCTCCTGCCGACCGACTATGACGTGCTCTCGTGGCTCGATCTCCTGCCGACGATGGCGATCACCGCCGTTCACCATGGACGCTCGCGCGCATTCGCAGCCGGCGCACCGGTCGACGAGGTTCTCAACGAGGCGGAGCACTTCGCCACGGGCGAGTACGCCGCCCTGCTCGCGCGCGGTGCGTCGATGCCACCTCTCGAACGCGAGCGCGTTCTCGGGCGACTCGCGGACCTCATCGGCCTTCCCGTGGAGATGGTCGAGCGCGCGGAAGGCCGGGTCACCATCGGCAAGTTCACGCGCGAACTGCTCCGCGACGAGCGGAAGGTGCTCGGCCTCTATGACACGACGATCACGTCGACTGATCCGTTCCCCGATCGGGAGGCGTTCGCCGGTCCCGATCCGACGCTCGCGGGCATCGAGTCGACGTACACGATGGCGATCAACCGGCAGCTGCGGCAGGAGATCGGCGTCGAGACCGACCGCGAGTACATGTTGCTGAGTGAGGAGGTGAACGAGTCGTGGCGCAACGACGACCCAGAGCACTTCTTCGTCCCGCCCGCCGGCGCTACCGACGACTTCCGCTACGGCATGTCATTGAACCCGCACATGAAGGCGTTCATCACACACGGCCGCTACGACCTCGTAACGCCGTACTACGCGAGCGACCGGCTGCGCAACCTGATGCGGCTCGACCCCGAGATGGCCGGACGTCTCACCGTCCGCCACTTCGGTGGCGGCCACATGTTCTACGCCTGGGAGAACAGCAGGCGAGAGTTCGCCGCCGCGATGGCAGCGTTTGTCGCCGACGCGATGCCGGCTGCCTAGCGGTGAGTGGTGTGATCGCGTCAGGTATCACAGGCCTGTCGTCGGCGGACTCTGCTGTGGAACCTGCGTTGCCTTCTGCCACGGCCAGCGGCCCGTGATCTCGAGCTCGAGCGAGAAGCTCAAGAATGTCCGGATGAGAACGATTGAGGCGAGCACGGCGACACTCGTAAGCGTGGGCCTGGCGGCGACCGTGCGGACGATATCCCCGGCCACAAGGAGTTCGAGCCCCAGCAGAATGGAACGCCCAAGCCATCGGCGAAACTGCGCATAGACGCCTGGCTCTCCGCGGCGTAGCTTCGCACCGGCGAGCGCTGTTGCGATCAGCGCTCCGATGACGATCGCGCCGACGCCAACGGCGTCGATCACCTGACCTACGTGGCCAACTACCTCATCGAAGCTCACCGAATGTCACCGCCCGATTAGCAGAGAGCGCGAGCTGCGGGCCACGCGAGCGTGAACACAGCACAGCTGTTATCCGCGCCAGTAGTTGTTTGCCGCAGCGATCGTCTGAAACTCGATGGCCACGACTTGGGCGGCGGCGATCAGGCTTTCCGGCGTGGTGGAATAGTTCGGCCGGCCGCCTTGGAGCACGTCGAGGTCGGGCTGGATGTTGTGAATCGTGTGCCGAGCAATGTCGACCGCCAGCGCTCGGCCTTGCTCGGGCGTTTCGGTGATCAGGGTCCCCCCGGGAATCTTGACCAGTCCCTCGTCAGGCACGCGGTTCATTTCTTGCTCCTCGGACTCGGGGCAGTCGGCATCGACCTCCGACCACCTTCAATGATCGTCGGCAGGTTACGCGACCCGCGCGTTCAAGCACGTGGGGACGCGGCCACCGAGCCGGTGGGTAACGCCCGGAGAAGTACGACACCGGCCCCACAGTCAAGACCAGTAACCCCCGCCTCTCGCCTCGTGGCGCAGATTACGCCGTTGGTGGCTAGCGGGCTAGGGCTGAGCGTCGTGGCCGCGGGGCCAGCTCATCTATGACTGTACTCCTGTTGCGCGGGTTTATGTGAACCAGGCCAGAAAGGTTTGCGGCCCAGCAGGTGGTTAGGCGCGCGCGCAGAGAACCGAGCTGAGCCCGTCGCCGTACTCAAAGGGGTATCGACTCGTCAAGAAGGGGGGACACATGAGTCCAAATGCGAGGCACGGCGACGGCGGCGTCGACCGCCGTCGGCGCTGGTGGGCGATACGCGCCGCGCTCGCCGTCGGCGTGCTGTCTGGTGGCGCCGCGCTCGGGTCGCCGGTGGCCGCCGCCGCGGTCAAGCCGCAGGTGACGGTCGCCGGCAAGACGCTGACGGTGACCGCCGGTAAGGCGTCCCGACCGCGTTGCCCTCCGCGTTGACCCGGGGCAGTCCGGCAGGCTCGACGTCGATGTCGGCGACGACGGGACCGCCGACTTCACGGTCGAGCGCAGCACGTTCAAGCGGATCGGTCGAGGCCGGACGCGGCGATGATCACGTGCGCATCGACGAGTCCAACGGCGCATTCACCGACACCACGCCAGGCGTGGATCAGAGACGGAGATGCGCGCGCGCCGCGGCGCACTGATCGTGACGTCGATGTCCCCGGCCGATGTCGCACCGCGGACGGCGAGCGCGCCGCTGCCGTAGAGCCACCACTGCAGCCCGGTCCCTTCGACGCGCCGCAGGAACTCCACCAGAGTCCGCTCCCAGGGCACCGGCACCAGGCGAGCGCTCTGCATCACCATCGCCTCGATCGACGCCGCGAACCGCTCGTAGTAGCGCGGCACGGCGGGCGACGACTCAAACCAGCGGGTGGCGCAGCGGCCGTCATCCACCGGCAGGTAACCCAGGTGCGCGAGCCGATCGAGGTAGAGCCGGTCCGCGCTGGCGACCACGAACCGCGCCGCGCCCGGGCGGCGTTCGAGCTCGGTCGAGAGCTTGGGGACGGTCAGTTGCGACCCGCGCGCTTGCCCATCGCGTCGACCACGTCGACCGCCTCAGACACGCCCCGGCAGACGCGCACCTCGGCCCGCGACACTGCTTCGGCGGTCAGTCCGCGCCCGCCGATCACGAACGCCGCCGAGGGCCATTCGGTTCGCACCGCGTCGATCGCTTCGAGCACCCGGCTCGACTGCCCGGGCATCGTCGAGCTCATGCACACGACGTTCGCCCGATGCAGCCGTGCCGACGCGCCCAGCGCGGCCGCGGGCACGTCGTGTCCGACCATCACGATGTCGTAGCCCGCGCCGTGCAGCAGGTTCGACACCATGTGGAGCGCGACGACGTGACGCTCGCCGGCGGGCGTCGCCAGCAGCACCCGGCGTCCCCGCCTGGACTCCGCCACCCGTCGCGCCTCGCGCTGCAGTGCCACCACCCGTGTCGTGATCTCGGTGGCGATGTGCTCCTCGGCGACCGTGATCTCGCCGCGCTCCCAGAGCTCCCCCACAAGCCACATCGCGGGCGCGATCAGCCGTTCGTCGATGTCGGCCGTGGACAGTCCAGCATCCATCGCCTCGCGGACCGCGATGTCCGCCGCGATCTCGTCGCCGTAAATCAGCGCGTCGGCGAACGCACCCGCCATCAGCGTGATCCGTGAATCGTCAGGCATGTGCGGGTCGTTCTCTTGACGGCTGGCCATCTGCTCGCCAGTGCCACGATACTCCCAGCCCGATCGCCGGATGCGACCGGATCGGTCAGTTCGAGTCGGGCGGAAACGTGGCCATGTCGTCCGGCGACTGCGCAAATCGCCGGGTCAGCGTCGATGCGAGCGCGAGCATCCCGTGCTCGCGAACCCAGGCCCGCTGTCGGTCGGCGCCGTTGGCGACCACCAGACGGTTGACCCGCTCGAGATCCACTGCGCCCACGGCGTCGCCATACGAGCGGCAGCGGGCGATCAATGCTCCGATCAGCTCACGGATCGGCACAAGCCGGCACTCGACCGGATCGATCAGCCGCGCCTGCAACCCGTCTCTGGCGGCCAGGAAGCGGTTCTCGGCCAGGACCTCGGGGCCGATCTCACGCGTGGGCGGCTCGCCCTCTAGCACCATCCGCGCCAGCGCTTGGACGAGCGCGATCAGCCCGGCGCTGTCGGCGGCGCTCGTCTGCGCGTCCATCGCCCGGATCTCGACGGTGCCCAGCGCCGGCTGCAGCCGCACGTCCCACCACAGATACGTCGGATCCGGCAGCGCGCCCGAGGTGATCATCGCGTCCACGGCGGCGACGTAGTCGGCGTAGCTGGCGTAGGACCGCGGGGTGCCGGTCCGCGGAAAGCCCTGGAAGATCACCGTGCGCGAGGAGGCGAACCCGCTGTCGCGCCCGTCGCTGAACGGGGAGTTCGCCGAGAGGGCGAGCAGCATCGGTAGCGCACCCCGCAGCCCGTTCATCAGGCGCACGGCGTCGTCAGGATCGGGAACGCCCACGTGCACGTGCAGCGCCATTGTGGGCTCGCGGCGGGCCAGCGTGCGCATCGAGTCGGCGACCAGGCTGTAGCGTCCAGTGGTGGTGACCCGCGTATCGCCGGGCGGCGGGATCGGATACGTGCCAGGGGATGCCGCCACCAATCCGATCTCCGCGAGCTCAGTCACGAGCCCGGCCCGGAGCGCCGCCAGCTCGGCGGCAGCTCCATGGACGTCGAGATGGACCCCGGTGGCCAGCTCGATCACCGAGCTGTGCGTCTCCGGTGATGCGTGGCCGGCGAGCTCGGCCGGAAGCCGGCGCAGCACGAGCTCGCTCGAATTGGCCGGCAGGTGGTCGGCCTGCCTGATGAGCATCACCTCTTCCTCGACGCCGATCGTGTAGCGGCGACCGAGGCCGGGATTCCACCGGGCCCATGAGTGCTCGCCAGCGCCCGAGGGATCCACGGGATCCGGCGAGAGCAAGGCAGAATCACTGCCACGATCGGGTCGGTCCACCGTCATGTCTCTCGGCCTAGGTTCGCACACCCGGCCAGCGGCCTCTGGTGGGATTTCAGTTAGGTGAAGCGAATGCCGCGAGGCCTCATCCCGCAGGCGACGCCGCACGGAGCGGGCCAGGTCGGCCGCCGGGTGCCACGGACGGGATTCCTATAGGGCCGGAAGCCGCGGCAGACCGCGCCTGTGCCAGTCAGTCAGCTCCTGATAGGCGGCCCCGCAACGCAGCAGCGTCAGCTCGTCCCACGGGCGGCTCACCAGCTGCATCCCCATCGGCAGCCCCAGCCCGTCGAACCCCATCGGCACCGACATCGCGGGTAGTCCGAGCAGGTTAAACGGGCGGTTCAGCCGTAGCGAATCGAGCGACCGCGTCACCGCGCCGCGGCGGTCGTCGTCTTCGACGTCCGCGACTGGCGCCGGCGGCCCGGCCGTGGTCGGGCACACGACGAGATCCGCGACCGAGAGCACGTCGCGGCAGAACTCGCGCAACGCCCGACCCTGAAACCGCAGGGCGTTGACGTGGTCGGCCCCGTGCGACAGCAACGCGCTCTCGAGCCGCGCGCCGGTCGCCGGGGCGTAGTCGCCGCGCCGGCTGGGGAACGTCTGTGAGTGCAACGCTGCGACCTCGGCCCAGGTGATCACCGTCGCCGCGACGTCGTAGGCGGCCAACCGCCCCAGGTCGACCGCCACGACCTCGGCTCCGTGGTCGGCCATCAGCTCGATCGCCGCTTCGGTGGCTGCCCCGGCCTCGTCGCTGGCGGTCGCGGCGACGTATGAGCGATCGAACCCGACGCGGACCCCGTGCAATCCCTCGTCGCCGGCGCCAAGTCGCGTCGAATATGCGGGCACCGGGACGTCGAACGAGCTCGAATCGAGCGGGTCGTGGCCGGCCACCACCTCGAGCACCAGCGCCGTGTCGGCGACACACCGAGCGATGATCCCAAGCGAGTCCTGGGAGAAGCACATCGGCGTCGATCCCCGGCGCGGGATGCGGCCGAACGTCGGCTTGAGCCCCACGGCGCCGCAGAACGAGGCGGGGATCCGGACCGACCCGCCGGTGTCGCCGCCGATCGCGAACGCGGCCGCGCCGCTCGCCACGGCCGCCGCGGCGCCGCTGGACGACCCGCCCGTCATGCGGGTGGGGTCCCATGGGTTCAGCACGCTGCCGAAGTCCGGATTGGTGCCGGTCGCGGCATACGAGAACTGGTCCAGGTTGAGCCAGCCCAGCCTGACCGCGCCGGCGCCGTTGAGCCGCTGCAGCGCCGTAGATGAACGCGCCTGGCTCTCCAGGTGCACACGCCGCGACCCATTGGTCGGCTGCCGCTCGCCGGTGGCGAAGATGTCCTTGGCCGCGAACGGCACGCCGGCCAGCGGCCCTGGGTCGCCCCCTTCGGCCAGCTCGCGATCCAGCGCCGCCGCCCGGCGCAGCGCCGCGTCCGGATCGAGCTCGATGAAGCAGTTCAGCGCCGCGTCCGCCGCCTGCGCCCGGGCCAGGCAACCCTCTGCCGCGCTCCGCGAGCTGAGCTCGCCGGCCCGTACCGCTGCGACGATCTCCGCCACCGATGGGGCGCGGTCGTCACCCACGCAAGCCTTCCTGGGCGAGCAGCCGCCGGAACTCGTAGATGTCGTCGTCCGCGGTCAGCTCCCGTGCGATCTCCTGGAAGCGTTCCAGGATCGGCCCCACCGTTGCGGCCAGCCGCTCCGCGCGCTCGTCGTCGACGGCCAGGCCACGGGCCCGCGCGACGGCCCTGGCCCAGTCGCGGTCATACATGGCCGTATTTGGCGAGCGCGTCCGCCAGCGACAGCCCCGCGGCGATGTCGGCGCGGATTTCCTTCTCCTTGGCCCCGATCGCCTCGGCACGCTCCAGGGTCTCCTCGACAACGGCCGCCGGGATCGCGATCGCCCCGTCGTCGTCGGCGAGGATGAAGTCCCCCGGCGCGATCGCCACCCGGCCCGAGGTGGCGCCGGGCATCGACACCGGCGTTCCCGAGCCGGTGACCTTCCACCGGCCGATCGACTGGACTGGCGTCCGGTAGCGGGCGAACACCGGGAAGTCGAGGTCCTTCAGCCAGCCGACGTCGCGCACGCCGCCGTCGACGAGGGCGCCGACGCAGCCCCGCTCCTTCATCCCGATCGCGATCAGCTCGCCGAAGAAGCACACGCCCTCGCCGCCGCCGGCCCACACCGACACCGTGTCCTCGGTCAGCTCGGCGCAGGCGGTCATCTTGTCCGGGTCGCCGGCGTCGCGGCCGTACGGAGCCATCTGACCGCGGATCGTGAACGCCCACCCGGCGAGCTTGCCGGCAGTGGCGGGGAACGGCAGGAACCCGGGATGCAGACCCTGGTCGGGGAGGCCGAGCTGGTCGAGCACGTCGGCGACGTTGGAGGCGTCGACGGCGAGAAAGCGCCGCCGGGTAGAGGACCTGTCCGAGGCGGAGGTCACGTTCCCACCGCCAGCGTCCCGCCGCGCTTGCGCAGCAACCGCAGCACCGACAGCGCCGTGATCCGGCCGGTGCGCGGGTTCTCCGACGGCACGTTCTCGATCGTCAGCGTGAAGTCCGCGGCCTCGGAGGAGACCTCGACCCGATGGGTGTTGCGGGTGACGGTCGGGTCGATCCACATCTCGACCTGGGTGAGCTCCGGCCCGATCCCGGCTAGCGCCAGGGCAGCGGCGATGTTCAGGTTCGCGGGAAATCCCTCGGCGGCCTCCCGGGCCGACCCGGAGAACGCCAGCGTCGGCTCGGTCACCTCGCCGGCGTCGATCCCCGAACGCTCCAGGTGGGGAGCGCCCGCCAGGCCCTGCGGCGGCTTGCGGCTGATCATCTTGACCGAGTGGATCCCGCCCTCCGCGGCCGCGCCCACAGCATCGAGTCCGAGCAGCGCGCCGGTCGGCACCGTGATCTTGCCGCCGTGACGCTCGGCCAGCTCGACCAGCTCGGGGTGGGTCAGCAGCACCCCGGCGCTGAGCATCACGATCTCCTTGCCGGCGCTCACCACCGACTCGGTCAGCTCCGGGACCAGCGCCGCCGGAATGCACTCGACCACCAGATCGGACACCGGCTCGAGCTCGTCGAGTGCGAGCACGGGCACGTCCACATCCAGCTCCGACAGCGTCCGCTTGGCCTTGTCGTGGTCGGCGGCCGAGACCGCCACCAGCGTCAGGCCAACGATCCCATCCGACAGGCGCCGGACCAGCTCACGTCCGACGGCGCCGAGCCCGGCGACGCTCACGCGGGTCTCGGTCGCGCTCATGATGCGGCCACCGTCGGCGCTCCAGCGACCTCGCGGGCATAGTGATCGGCGATCGCCGCCGGGGTGGTGAACCAGATCCGATCAGCGGCCTGCCGGATCTGGTCGAGCGCCGCTCGGAGCAGGCGCAGCCGGTAGGGCTGGCCGACGATGAACGTGTGCAGGACGATCCCGCAGACCAGCGACTGGTTGCGCGACTGGTCGAGCTGCTCGGCGACGTTGTCGACCATCATCTCGGCGAAGTCGCGCGCCGGGAGGTCGTGCAGCACGATCGCCGGGACGTCGTTGACCTCGTGCGGATACGGGACCGACATCAGCGGCCCGGACTTCGTCGACATCCACACGGGCTGATCGTCCATGGGCCAGTCGAGCGTGTACGTGAAGCCGTGCTCGGCGAGCAGGTCCTCGGTGTTCGCGCTCGGGTTGGCGCCCGGGCTCATCCACCCCCGGGGAGCCTCACCGGTGGCCTGCTGGATGATTCGCCGGACCTCGTCGATCATCTCTCGCTCCGGCTCCTCCTGGAGCTCGTTCGGGTGCTGGCCGTTGGTCATGCCGTGCGCGACGAACTCGGCGTCGGCGGTCCGGTAGGACTCCATCAGCTGTGGACAGTGCTCGAAGCACTCGCCGTTGGCCAGCACGGTCGGCCTGATCCCGAACTGACCGAGCAGGTCGAGTACGCGGAAGCCGCCGACGCGGTTGCCGTACTCGCGCCACGCCCAGTTATAGGTGTTCGGGTGGGCCAACCCCGGCGAGTAGCTGAGGCCCAGGCCGCCGGCGTTGTACGGGAAGTGCTCGATCGCGACCGCCACGTACACGGCCAGGCGGCGGCCGCCGGGCCAGGTGAACTCCGGCCGCTCGGTGATCGGTGAGTACTCGAAGCGGTTGTGGCTGGGAAGCATCGGTGTCTCTCCTCGCGTCAGCGCGACACTAGTGGGCCTCGGGCGGGGACCAGTCAGTCGGTGCAAGGCGTCTACGGATGCCGTCCAGGTGGGACTGCATCGCCGCCGCTGCGCCCGCTCGATCGCGGCGGCGGATCGCCTCGACGATCGCGGCGTGCTCCTGCACCGGAGCCGCCAGTCCCCCCTGGATCCTGGCCATCTTCAGCGACAGGTCGGACTGGAGCTCTCGCAGCTCGGTCACGAACCGGACGCGGAGTGAGTTGCGGCTCGCCTCGGCGACGGTGACGTGAAAGCTCAGGTCGTCGCCCACCCAGTCCTCGGCGTCGGGCTGGTGGCGGTGGCGCTCGACGATTTCGGTGAGGGTGGTGAGCTGCCGCTCGGTGCGCCGGGCTGCGGCCAGCGCGGCGCCGGGAACCTCGATCTCTGAGCGGACCTCGTGCAGCTCGTCGCTCGTGTAGCCGCCGGCCAGCAGCAGTCCCTGCGGCGCGATCCGCGTGGATCGCACGAACGACCCCGAGCCCGAGCGGGATTCGATCACCCCGATCGAGCGCAGCCGGCCCAGCCCCTCTCGCACCACCGGGCGGCTCACCCCGAACGAGCGCGCCATCTCCTGCTCGGACGGGAGCTTGGAGCCGACCGTCAGCTCCCCTTCCTGGATCAATTCCAGGATCTGGTCGCGGACTGCCTCGGGCGCACTGGCGCGCTCGATCCGCCTGACTCGCAAGGGTCTACGGCTCCTCTCGCTCGCTCCGTCGATGTTGCCAAGCTGTCTGGCAGCCTAACCGGTGGCGATTCTTCGCGTCAAGTCCCGGAACCCCCAGCTCCGAACGGCACCGGCCGCCCCCCGCGGGACTCCGCCCAGTCCCGCAGCTCGGGGAGGATCTCCTCCGCCCACCGCAGCTGCGCCTCGGTTCCGGCCAGACCCTGGCGCAGCGTCATCCGCGGCAGGTCCGCGCTGCCGAGGTCGGGCTGCTCCGCATCGAGCGCGCGGAGCGTCTCCAGCTTGCGCTCGGCCTGATCGCGGAACCGTTCGAGATGGGCGACGAGTCGGCCCGGGTCGCCGTGCTCGCCGAAGAACACCTTCAGCAGGAACTGGCCGCGCTCCTCGAGCGGGTTGGGGTCGATCGTGTTCAGCCAGCGCCTCAGCGCTGCGGGCGCCCGGCGCATCATCCTGATCGGCGCCTCGGTGGGCGCGCGCGGTTCGATCAAGGCGGCCTCCGCCAACCCGCCGGGCGTCGTCGGCGTGGTCAGCCTGTCGGCCGAGCGGACGGTGAGCTCTGACCCCAGCGACCTGGTCGGGCCTGCCGCCCGCGTGACGCTCCCGGCGCTGCTGATCAGCGCGCGCGGGGATCCGTTTGCCCAGGGCGCCACGGGACCGTTGCTGCGCGCGATGCCGAGCCGGCGCAAGCGAGCGCTGATGCTCCCCGGCGTCGATCACGGCACCGCGCTACTGACCGGTGACTTTGGTCCGCGCGTGCAGCGGGCGATCCTCGCGTTCGCCGCATCCGAGTAGGACGACTCGACAGGACCCGGCGCGCTCAGAAGCCCTTCGGCTTCACGACCAGTGCCTTGGTCGTGACCACGCAGCCGGCGCTGGGCACGCCGGTGGACGGGAACGCCTTGGCGAGCGCGTTGGCGATCAGGTGTGCGCGCGACGCATAGCCCGCGGAGGTGAAGTGGATCCCGTCGTCGATGAACCAGTCGTCCTTGACGACGTGTGCCCAGTCGTAGATCCGCATGTCCGGGTGCTGCACGCACGCCTGGACGAGCGCGTTGTCCCACTGCTGCTGGTGGTCCTCGGAGTAGGAGCCGCTGTTCACAAGCGTGCGCACGTTGACCCACATAACGTCCTGGCCGTGCAGCAGCGCCATCATCTTCGCGATCCGGGCGGTGAGTCCGATCTCTGAGCCGGCCGCGACGTCGGCCGAGTCGTTGGTGCCCAGCGCGATCACCCAGCAGCCGCGGACTCCGTGAGCGAGCAGGCCCTTGGCGGCGTCGTAGGAATTCGTGGTCCCCGGGAGCGTCTCGACCACCGAGGTCGCGCCGGTGATCGCAGTGAACACGTGCTCGGCGCCGACGCGGCGGTACTGGGCGCCGATCCGCTGCCCCGGATCGGGTAGGTACGAAGAGGACGTCAGTCCCTCGGAGGTCGAGTCGCCGATGTGCACCACCGTCCGACACGACGTCTGTAGCGGTGCCGCCACGGGGGTCGTGGTGGCCGGTGTCGTCGTCGCACTGGCCGCGTTCGTCGGGGTGGTCGCGTCAGGCGTGCTGGTCGTGCCGGCGGCCCGGGTCGAACCCGTCCCGCTCGTTGTGGACGCGGGCTGACCGGACCCCGCGTGCGCCCGGTGCCCACCACGGCCGTGGCCGGAGGGCCCGGGGGTCGAGGAGGTGTTCGCCGCGATCGAGGCGGTCGAGCTGTGCGACCCCGAGGGCCTCACACCGGCTACCGCAAGACCGGCGAGCACCAGCACGACCACCACCACCGTGAGCAGCACCCAGGTGCTGCGCCCTCGCGGACGCCGCCGCTGGGCGCGGTACTTGTTGTACGGAGGGTCCTCCACCGCGCGCGACGATAGCGATTCCCACGGCGATCCCCGGAGGAATCACTGCCTCCGGACCCTGGTGCTCAATCGACAAGTTGAGTTAAGGAATTCCGTCGAGCCCAAGAGCAGCCAGCGATGTCGAAGGTGACATCGTCGAGCTGCTGCGCTCGACGATCGCCAGCCCGGCCGCCGGACCTCGTGCCTCGGCCACCGCGACCGCCCGGTTGAGCTCGACCACGGGCGAGCCGGTCGCGCGCGAGCTCGCGTAGAGCGCGGCGATCTCGGCCAGTCGAGCTCGGGCTCGGCATGCAGCGCGGCGATCGCCGCCTGGACGACGTACGGCCCACGACCGCGCAGCGCCAGCGCGCGGTCGAGCACCGCACGCCCGCGGCGATCTGGCCCGCGTCCCACAGCGGCGGTCCTGGTCGGCGAGCAGGACGAGCTCGCCGTCGTCGAACCGAGCGTCGCGCCGAGCGTCGTGGAGCAGCATCAGCGCCAGCAGGCCGAGCACCTCGGGTTCGTCGGGCATCAGCTCGGCGAGCGCGCGCCCGAGCCGGATCGCCTCGCCGGCGAGGTCGACCGGCGCCGCCGTAGCCCTCGTTGAAGATCAGGTAGACGACCGCGAGCACGGCGGCCGAGCCGCTCGGGCAGCAGGTGATCGGGCGGCACCCGGAACGGGATCCCGGCGGTCTTGATCTTGCGCTTGGCGCGCACCAGGCGCTGCGCCATCGTGGCTTCGGGCCGACGAGGAAGGCGCGCGCGATCTCGCTCGGTCGTCGAGGCCGCCGAGCGTGCGCAGCGTGAGCGCCACCTGGGCGTCGGTGGCGAGCGCCGGGTGACAGCAGGTGAAGACCAGCTCGAGCCGCTCGTCGGGGATCGTCATGTCGTCATCGACGATGGGGTCGTTCGACGGCCTCGGGCACGTCGAGCAGGCGGGTCTTGGCGGCCAGCGTGCGGTCGCGGCGGATGCGGTCGATCGCGCGGTTGCGGGCCGTGCGCGACGAGCCAGGCGCGCCGGATTGGCGGGAGCGCCGTCGCGCGGCCAGCGCTCCGCCGCGATCGCGAACGCCTCCTGCGCGGCCTCCTCGGCGAGGTCGAAGTCGCCGAGGAAGCCGATCAGCGAGGCGAGGACCCGGCCCCACTCGTCGCGGAAGACCTGATCGAGGTCAGCGCTACCACTCCACGAGCGGGCGCACCTCGATCGCGCCCGCCCATGCGCGCCGCGGGGATCCGCGACGCGAGCTCGATGGCGCGCGTCGAGGTCGTCGGCCTCGAGGAACAGGTAGCCGCCGAGCGCCTCCTTGATCTCGACGAACGGGCCGTCGGTGGTCAGCGTCTGCCGTCCTGGACGCGGACGGTCGTGGCGGTCTCCGCCGGCTGCATCTGGACGCTCGGCGGGCGTCACGCCGGGGGTCTCGTTGATCGCCTTGTAGTCCGCGTAGACGGCGCCCTGCTCCTCCTGGGAGAGGCCATCCCAGCTCGGGGGTGCCCGGCAGTGGAGTGGTGCCCTGGTGGATCAACAGCATGTACTTCATCGCGTCCTCCTTTGGGGAATGTTCGCCTATGAGACGAACGGGTCGCGAGGAAATCGCGGTCAGTCGCCGGCCTGCAGCCAGGCGAGCACCGCGAGCACGCGTCGGTGGTCCTTGCCGGTCGCCGGGAGGTCGAGCTTCCAGAAGATGTTCGAGACGTGCTTCTCGACCGCGCGCTCGGTGACCACCAGCTCACCGGCGATCGCGCTGTTGGTCCGGCCCTCGGCCATCAGCGACAGCACCTCACGCTCGCGCGGCGTGAGCAGCTCGAGCCGGCCCTGGCGGTCGGGGCGGCCCAGCAGCCGGGCCACAGCCTCGGGGTCCAGCGCGGTGCCCCCGTCGGCGACCCTGCGGACGGCGTCGACGAACTGCTTGGGGTCGGCGACCCGGTCTTTGAGCAGGTATCCGACCCCACCCTCGCCGCCGGTCAGCAGCTCGCGCGCGTAGGTCTGCTCGACGTACTGCGACAGGATCAGGATCGGCAGCCCGGGAACCTGCTGACGGGCCTCGATCGCGGCCCGCACGCCCTCGTCGGTGAAGCTCGGCGGCAGCCGAACGTCGACCACGCAGACGTCGGGCCGCTCGCTCTTGACGGCCGCCAGGAACGCCGACGGGTTGTCAACCGACGCGGCGACGTCGAAGCCGTGGTTGCCAAGCAGCCGCTCGAGGCCGTCGCGCACCAGCGCGTGGTCCTCGCAGATGATCACCCGCATGGAATCTCCGCCCGCACCACGGTCGGACCGCCCGGCGGGCTGATCACGTCGAGCCGCCCGTCGAGCGCCCGCACGCGCTTGCGCAGTCCCGTCAGCCCGGAGCCCTCGGGGTTCGCGCCGCCCTGGCCGTCGTCGACGACCGTGGCCGCGATCGCATCCGCGGTCCGCTCAATCGACACGCGGGCGCTCCCTGAGCGGCTGTGCTTGGCGGCGTTGGTGAGCGCCTCGGCGACGACGAAGTACACGGCCGTCTGGACCGTATCCGGGGTCCGCTCGACCTCGCCGGTGATCGTCACCGCGACCGGCATCGGGGCTCGCTGGGCAAGGTCTTCGCACGGCGGTCGCGAGGCCGCGGTCCTGGAGCAGCGCCGGCCGCAGGCCCCGCGACAGGTCACGCAGCTCGCCGAGCGCGCTGAGCGCCGAGTCGCGTGCCTTGCGGACGCTCTCGCGGGCCGCGTCGGGGTCGGTTGAGAGCTCCTCTTCGGCCATCCCGAGGTCCATCGCCAGGGCCACCAGCCGCGCCTGCGCGCCGTCGTGCAGGTCGCGCTCGATCCGCTCGAGCTGCTCGTTGGTCGCCACCACCACGTCGGCGCGCGTGCGAGCCAGTTCCCGCACCCGCGCGTTGAGACGCTGGCGCTCAGACGGTCCCAGGATCCGGGCGGCGAGCGCGGCGTGGCCGGCCGCCAGCCAGTGGTTGATCGCGAGCGCGAGCGGGGCGAGCAGCAGCCCGAGTGCGGTGGTGACGAACGCCCAGCCGACCGAGTTGACCGTGTAGATCCCGAAGTTGAGCGTCCCGTACTGGTGGTGCGGATCGGGGATCGCCCACCACCACAGCGGGGCCGTGATCCAGCCGACGACGAGCACGAACACCGAGATCGCGAACAGGGCCAGCACGAATCCGCCGATCGAGTTGAGCACGCTCCAGCCGAAGTCCTTCCACGTCTGGGGGTCGACGGTGACCGCGCGCACCCGCGCGAGGACGCCTTTGCTCTCGGGGCCGCGGTAGAGCCCGGGGACGGGTTGGCCCCGAAGCCAGCCGGCCAGCCGGCGGTCGATCGAGGCGGTGCCGCGAAACGCGTAGGCGGTGGCCAGCCAGATCAGGAGCCCGACGACGAGGATCAGCAGCGACAGCGTCACCGATAGGCCCGTCACCCACACGACGAACTCGACGATGCTCATCGAGAGCACCGCAAGCAGGTACAGCAGGTCGCGCCCGGCAGTGGTGGCGAGCGTCCTGATCCGCCGCGGCGGGTTTGCGATGGAGCCGGCGGCTGTCACGTGGATGGATTCTGCGTTGTTCATGGCCATGATGATCGATTCGGCCGCGGCATACGGGAATACGGATGCCGCGTGGGGCGGGGGTGTGGCTACCCCCACCACGAATGGTCGGGACGCCGCTAGGCACGACGCCAGCAGGCCGTATCGGCGGGCGAAGCATCTCCTGGGACTCTGGCTGCGTGACTCAGATCGACCCCGGAGGTGCAACACAATGCAACGCAGAAATCTGACGGCGCGCGCGGCTATGTGGAGTGCGCGGCACCGTCGCACGGCCATCTTCGGGTGGCTTGCTTTCGTGCTGGTGACGGTCGCGCTGGGCAGCATGGTCGGAACCAAGCAGCTCTCCGACAACAACAACGGCGTCGGCGAATCCGGCCGCGCCGACCAGATCCTCAACGCCAAGTTCCCGCAGACGGCCAGCGAGCAGGTGCTGCTCCAGAGCGGCAAGCTGACGATCTCCGATCCGCAATTCCAATCCGCCGTCAAGGACGTCGTCGGACGGCTATCGGGGATCGGGACGGTCCAGAACGTGCGCTCGCCGCTGTCGCCGGCCAACAGCGGTGAGGTCTCCCACGACGGGCACTCGGCGCTGGTCGGCTTCCAGATCCGCGGCGACTCATCAGACGCCGACAACCGGGTCGGCGCCTCGCTGGCCGCGACCGCCGCGGCTCAGCGGGCTCATCCCGGCCTGACCATCCAGCAGGCCGGCGACGCGAGCGCCGACAAGGCGCTGAACAAGAGCTTCAGCGACGACTTCGCCAAGGCTCGCACGCTGTCGCTCCCGATCACGCTGGTGATCCTGATCTTCGCGTTCGGGGCGCTGGTCGCGGCCGGCATCCCGGTGCTCCTCGCGATCACGGGTGTGGGCGCGACGCTCGGGCTGGTCTCGCTGGTCAGCCAGATCTTCCCCGTCGACCCCACGGTGTCCGAGGTGGTGCTGCTGGTCGGAATGGCGGTCGGCGTGGACTACTCGCTGTTCTACATGCGCCGGGAGCGCGAGGAACGCGCCGCCGGACGCGGCGAGCAGGCCGCGCTGGAGGCGGCGGCGGCGACGTCTGGTCGCTCGGTGCTGGTCTCCGGCCTGACCGTGATCGCCGCGATGGCGGGCATGTACCTCGCCGGCGACAAGACGTTCAGTTCGATGGCCACCGGCACGATCCTGGTCGTCGCGGTCTCGGTGATCGGGTCGCTGACTGTGCTCCCGGCCCTGCTGTCCAAGCTCGGCGACAAGGTCATGAAGGGCTCCGTGCCGTTCGTCGCCAAGCGCCGGGAGCGCGGTGGCGAGGCCAGGATCTGGGGCGCGATCGTCGACCGCGTGCTCAGGCACCCGTGGACCGCGGCGGTGCTGTCCGGCGGCGTGGTGTTCGCGCTGGCGATCCCCGCGTTCGGCCTGCACACCTCGGAGCCGGGTCTCCAGGGGCTGCCGACCGGGCTGCCGATCGTCAAGACGATCAACCGCATCGAGAACGCGTTCCCGGGTGGAGCGGTGCCGGCTCATGTGGTCGTGCAGGCGCGTGACGTGACCTCGCCCCAGGTGGAGTCCGGGATCCGCCAGATAGAACGGCGGGCGCTCGCGACCGGGCAGATGCATCAGCCGTTCAGCACTCAGATCAGCCGGGACCGCACGGTCGCCGACGTGTCGCTTCCGCTCGCGGGCAAGGGCACTGACCCGGCGTCAGACCGCGCGCTGGACACGTTGCGGGGCCAGGTGATCCCGGCGAGCGTCGGGAAGCTGCCCGGCGTCACCGCGCAGGTGACCGGCACCACCGCCGGCGCGAAGGATTTCAACGACTCGATGAAGTCCCACTTGCCGCTGGTGTTCGGGTTCGTGTTGACGATGACGTTCCTGCTGCTGCTGCTCACGTTCCGCTCGATCGTGATCCCGATCACGGCGATCGGGTTGAACCTGTTGTCGGTCGGCGCGGCGTACGGAGTGCTGGCGCTCGTGTTCCAGCACAGCTGGGCCGAGGGTCTGCTGGGCTTCAAGTCGACCGGCGCGATCACCTCGTGGCTGCCTCTGTTCCTGTTCGTGATCCTGTTCGGGCTGTCGATGGACTACCACGTGTTCATCCTCAGCCGGGTCAAGGAGGCGCACGACAGGGGGATGAGCACGAGTGACGCGGTTGCGCACGCGATCAAGTCGACGGCCGGCCCGGTCACCAGCGCCGCCGTGGTGATGGTGGCGGTGTTCGCGATCTTCGCCACCCTGAGCGCGCTCGAGTTCAAGCAGCTCGGCATCGGTCTGGCGGCCGCGATCCTGATCGACGCGACCGTAATCCGGGCGGTGCTGCTGCCGTCGGTGATGAAGCTGCTGGGCGAGGCCAACTGGTACCTGCCCCGGCGGTTGTCCTGGCTGCCGCGACTCGAGTCCGAGCCCGCGCGCGCATGAGCGCCTGAGGCCACGCAGCCATAGCGCTCGAGTCACATCAGCGGGCGTCCGTCCCAACCCCGGGGACGGGCGCCCGCAGTCGTTCAGCGCGACTTGTGGCGACCGCCGCGCCCGCCGTGGGGTGGCGCCGGGTGCTCGCGCTCGTAGGTGGCCAGCAGCTTTCGCAGCGATCCAGCGAGCGCGCGCTGCTCGTCGTCGCTCAGCGCCGCCAGCAGTCGGCGCTCGTTGGCGACGTGCTCCGGGGCGACGCGATCGACCAGGCGCAGGCCGTCCCCGGTCAGCTGGACGAGGATCCCGCGGCCGTCGTCGGGATCGGGCAGGCGCTTGACCAGCTCGGCGCGCTCGAGCGCCGCGAGCCGGTGGGTCATCGCGCCCGAGCTACGCATCAGCGACATGTACAGCTGCGTCGGCGACAACCGGTAGGGAGGGCCTTCGCGGCGTAGGCTGGCGAGCACGTCCCAACCTTCGCGCGTGAGACCGAACTCGCCCAGCTTGGAGTTGACACCGGCATCGATGAACGCGGTGACGCGTCCCAGACGGGCGATCACGCCGATCGGAGTCGTGTCGACGTCTGGCCGGATCGCGGACCACTGGGCAATCACCCGGTCGACGTGGTCCTCGGGCCCGGGTGCGGCTGAGTTATCTTGAAGTTCAGTTATATTGTCTTGAGATTCAGAAATAACGTCGGGCAGTCTATGGGAGGTTGCCTCGGCCTCGAAGGGAGTTGTGATCGTGGTGGAGCAGATCCGTTACGCGAGCGCCGGGCAGTCAGAGCTGGCGTCGCTGCTGCAGCGCGCCTCCGGGCTGCAGCCGAGGCTCGGCGAGGCGGAGGCGGCGCGGATAGCGCGGTCGGTGATCAGGCCGCTGGCCGACGCGGTGGGCGAGACCGCGCCCGACCCCGCGGCCGCCGATCCGGCCGGTGAAGCCGCCGGCGACGAGGACGCCGCGGAGCTGCTGTGGCGGCTGGCGCGCGATGCGACCGAGCTGCGCGCCGCGCACGGGCTCCCCACCCAGTTGCAGGAGGCGACCGCGGCGCTGCAGGACCTGGCCACGCGCGGGGCGCCCGAGCGGATCGCGGAGCTGCGCGAGCTGATGGCTCCGGCGCCGGCCCAGATCCAGAGCCAGCACGACGGGCCGTATCTGGTCGCCAACGTGCAGCGGCTGACCGACTGGCTCGGCGAGGAGCTGCGCGCACTGCCTCAAATCGCCCTGTGCCGCTGCGGCCGGTCGGCCAGCAAGCCGCTCTGCGACGGCAGCCACGCGGACTCCGGCTTCACCGACGCCAAGGACCCCGACCGGGTGCAGGACCGGCGCGACACCTACGTCGGCCAGCAGGTGACGATCCTCGACAACCGTGGGATCTGCCAGCACTCCGGCTACTGCACCGACCGCCTGGCGACGGCGTTCCGCGTCGGCGAGGAGCCGTTTGTGGCCCCGAGCGGCGGGCGCATGGACGAGCTCATCCGGGCCGTGCGCGACTGCCCGTCGGGCGCGCTCAGCTACGCGCTGGACGCCGTCGAGGCCCGTGAGGACGTCGACTATCACGGCGTCCGTGAGCCGGCGATCGAGGTCTCCAAGGACGGGCCCTACCGGATCACCGGCGGGATCGCGCTGGTCGGCGCCGACGCGGGCGACGAGGCCCGCAACGCCGGTGCGTCGCTTGAGCACTACGCGCTGTGCCGCTGCGGCCATTCGCAGAACAAGCCGTTCTGCAGCGGCATGCACTGGTACGTCGACTTCAAGGACCCCGTGCCGGGCCCTGACCACGAGCCGACGATCTTCGAGTGGGCCGGCGGGCTCCCGGCGCTCACGCGGATGACGCGGCTGTTCTACGAGAAGTACGTCCCGCAGGATCCGCTGCTCGCCCCGCTGTTCGCGAACATGTCGGCCGACCACCCCGAGCGCGTCGCCAAGTGGCTGGGGGAGGTGTTCGGCGGCCCCCACAACTACAGCGATCAGTACGGCGGCTATACGCGGATGATCTCCCAGCACCTGGGCAAGGGCCTGACCGAGGAGAAGCGGGCACGGTGGGTGCAGCTGATCCTCCGCTGTGCCCAGGAGGCCGGCCTGCCCGCCGACCCCGAGTTCCGCTCAGCCTTCAGCTCCTACATCGAATGGGGCTCGAGGCTGGCGCTGGAGAACTCGCAGCCCGGAGCCAAGCCGCCGGAGAACATGCCGATGCCCCACTGGGACTGGATGACGTCCGCGGGCCCCCCGGGCAGCCGGGTCTCGGCGCTCGAGCCCGACGAGGAGGCCGATCGCCCGGTGGTGCTCCCGAACGCGAACGAGCCGGTCGGGTACGAGCAGCACGTGCAGACGATGTTCCGCCATCGCGACCGCCAGTCGATGAAGTTCGCCTTTGACCTGTGGTCCTACGACGACGTCAAGGCCAACGCGCACGCGATCCTCGAGCGCCTCGCCAACGGGTCGATGCCGTGCGACGGCGCCTGGCCTCAGCAGCAGGTCGACGCGTTCTCCCGGTGGGTCAACAGCGGCATGCGCCCGTAGCGGACGCTACCCGCCGACCAGCTCGTAGCCCCAGATGCGGGCGCCCGGGGTCCGGTACAGGTGGATCTCGCGGCGGTCGACGTAGTGGTGGCCGCGATAGGCGTAGGTCAGCGTCAGCCGCCGGAAGTGACCGGAGTGCGGTGAGAACGCGCTGACCTTGACCCGCACGGCGCTGAAGTGACCGTCGGCGCAGTCGGGCACGCACCCGTTGATCCACAACAGCCCGGTGGCGGCGCCCTGGCGCCGGTCGTAGGTCGTCCACTTCAGGCGACCCAGGTGGCGAGGCCCGGTCCCGTTCAGCCCGCCGACGACGGCGCTGCCGTCGCCGGTGTAGTCGATCGTGCCCGGACGGACCTGGAAGGGCGGGTCGTGCTCGGTCAGCACGGCGGGAAGCCGGGCGGCGGCGACGCCGGGGACGGCGAGCAGCACGGCCAGCGAGAACGCGATCACGACTGCGCGGCGCACGGGGCGCGATAGTAGCCGGGTGACGCCCGCCGATGTTGTATTCACCCCGGCGCACCGCGGCGGGTCCGGATCGCCGCTGGTGCTGGTGCACGGGTTCGCCGACACCTGGCGAGTGTGGGAGCTGGTGCTGCCCGCGCTCGAGCGCCGGCACGACGTGCTTGCCCCGACGCTCCCCGGGCACGCGGGCGGCCCGCCGCTGCCCGCCGAGCTCACCGTCGACACGCTGGCCGACGCCGTGGCGGAGGCGATGGATGCCGGCGGTCTGGAGACCGCGCATCTGGTCGGCAATTCGCTGGGCGGCTACGTGGCGCTGCAGCTGGCCGCGCGCGGTCGCGCCCGGTCGGTTGTGGCGCTCGCCCCGGCGGGAGGTTGGGAGCCCGGCGACCCGGCGATCGAGGAGCTGCTGGCGTTCCAGGCCCGGATGCTGCACGAGGCCAAGGTGGCCGCGCCGCATGCGGACGCGATCGCGTCGACGATCGAGGGACGCCGGCGCGCGACCGGCCTGGTCGCCGAGCGCTTCGAGCACATCCCGCCCGAGCTGATCGCACACCAGACGGTGGGCGCGGCGGCCTGCACGGGTGCCCAGCGGCTGATCGAGCACGGGATCGGAGCGGACTGGGTCCTCGACCAGGAACGGATCGACTGCCCGGTGCGGATCATCTGGGGCACCGCGGACAGACTGCTGCCGTGGCCCGCGGCGGCCGCGCGCTACCGGCGCGGATGGCTCGCCCAGTCCGACTGGATCGAGCTCGAAGACGTCGGCCACTGCCCCCAGCTCGACGTCCCGGTGGAGACCGGGGAGCTGATCGGCGAGTTCGCCGACGCTGCGAGCGGCTAGCCGCCGGCGGCCGGCTGCAGGCGGTTCTTCATCACCTTGCCCATGTCGTTGCGCGGCAACTCGTCGAGGAACCGGACCTCGCGCGGGCGCTTGTGGGGCGTGAGCAGTCTCGCCACGTGGTCGACGACCTCGTCCTCGGGCGGAGGGGCGTCGCCGGCGGGAACGATCCAGGCGACGATCCGCTCCCCGAGGTCGGGGTCGGGCTCGCCGGTGATCGCCGCCTCCTTGATCTGAGGGTGCTCGAGCAGCGCGGCCTCGATCTCGCCCGCGCCGATCTTGAAGCCGCCGCTCTTGATCAGGTCGGTGGCCTTGCGGCCGATCAGGCGGATGTATCCGTCCGGCTCGCGCGTCGCCACGTCGCCGGTGCGAAACCAGTCGCCGTCGAACGCCTCCGCGGTCGCATCGGGCCGGTTGAGGTATTCGAGAAACAGGTTCGGCCCGCGCACCTGGATCTCCCCGACGGTCTCGCCGTCGGAGACCTCGACGACGGCGCCGTCATCGTCGATCAGCCGCAGCTCGACGCCGTCGACGGGCGGCCCGACCGTCCCCGGCGCGGCGGTCCCCGTCGGCGCGCACCGAGCAGTTCATCAGCGTCTCGGTCATCCCGTAGCGCTCCACCACACGCTGGCCGCTGGCCCGTTCGATCCGCTCGTGGTCGGCGGTCGACAGCGCCGCCGAACCGGACACGAGCAGTCGCGCGCGCCCGAGCGCCGTGGCCACCGACTCGTCGCGCTCAGCTGCGTCCGCGAGCCGGTGGTACATCGTCGGCACGCCGAACAGCATCGTCGCCGGGCCGTTGAGCTCGGCGGCGACCCCGTCGATCGAGAACGACCCCAGGTGGTGGACGGTGCCGCCACGTCGCAGCGCCCCGACCACCCCGAGCACGAGGCCGTGCACGTGGAACAGCGGCAGCCCGTGGGTGAGCACGTCGCCGGCGGTCCACTGCCAGCCCTCGGCGAGCGCGTCGAGGTTCGTGGCGATCGCCCGGCGAGGCATGACCACGCCCTTGGGCGGCCCGGTGGTGCCCGACGTGTAGACGATCAGCGCCGGCGATTCCGGATCGACCTCCGCGGGGAGGTTTTCGCCCGAACGCTCGAGACTGACATCGATCCGCTCGAGCTCCGCCAGGGCGGGCGGTAGCTCCGCGCCCGGGGCCGCGAGCACGGCGCTCGGCCGGCTGTCGGCGACGATGTGTCCGAGCTCGCGCTCGCCCGACTTGGGGTTGATCGGAACCGCGGCGACGCCGGCCGTCAGCGCGCCGACCGCGGCCGCGCACGTCTCCAGCTCCGGTACCGCCCAGATCGCCACTCGTGAGGCCCCGCCGATCCGGGTGCACAGGGACGCCGCGACGTCTCGGAGCTCTCCATAGGTGAGTGCGCGGTCGCCGAAGCGGATCGCTTCCTTGGCGCCGCTCAGCGTCAGCGGCGGCAGCAGCTCCGGGGCGGGCATCGGCATGGTCGTCATTCTGGCGACAGGGCCTGGTGCTTGCGCTCACGGCCGAGTGGGTAGTGACTGAGCCGTGAATCACCTACGGACACGGGGCTAGCGCGCGGGTTCGTGAAGCCGCTCTTGTTCGTCAACTGGCGCAGCGTCCACGCGCGATTCTGCGCAGTGATGTGGATCGTCGCGGCGATCCTGGCGATCATCGTGATCGTGCACGTGCTCGTCCCCCCCGACGCCGCACATCACGCGGCCTCCAACGTGCGCTGACGTCCGCCCGGCGCGCCCCGTCCTCACATAGCATCCGCGCTCGATGACCGAGGACGGCTTGCTGAGCGGGATGTTCGCACGCGGCCCGGTGGCCGCCGAGGTGAGCGACCGCGCGTTCCTGCAGGCGATGCTCGACGTCGAGGTCGCGCTGGCGCGCGCGCTCGCCGGCGCCGGGATCGCGACCGACCGGGCCGCGGACGAGATCGCCGACGCCGCCGACGCCACGGCGTTCGACCTCGCCGCGATCGGCCGTGCGGCCGGGGATTCGGCTACGCCGGTGCTGGCGATGCTGGGCCAGCTGCGAGCCCGCCTGAGCGACGACGGCGCGGCGCACCTGCACCAGGGCGCCACCAGCCAGGATGTGGTCGACACCGCGTTGATGCTCGTGGCCAAGCGCGCGCTGGCGCCGCTGCTCGACGAGCTGGCGGAAGCGGCGGACGCCTGCGCCGAGCTCGCCGACCGCCATCGCGCGACGCTGGCGCCGGGGCGGACGCTGCTCCAACAGGCGCTGCCGGTGACGTTCGGGCTCAAGGCCGCCAACTGGCTGACCGGCCTCGACGGCGCGCGCCGGGAGCTGGCGGACGTTCGGCGAGACGTGCTCGCGGTGCAGTTCGGCGGCGCGGTGGGGACGCTCGCCGCGCTGGGCGACCGGGGCCTCGAGGTCGGCGCCGGCCTGGCCGCCGAGCTCGGCCTCGCCGATCCGCTGCTGCCCTGGCACACCCAGCGGCTGCGGCCCGCGCGCCTGTCGTGCGCACTGGGCGCGGCGCTCGGGGTGATGGGGAAGGTCGGCCGCGACGTGACCCTGCTCGCCCAGACCGAGGTCGCCGAGGCCTCCGAGGCCTCCGAGAGCCGGTGGCGAGGGGCGCGGGGGCTCGTCGGCGATGCCGCACAAGCGAAATCCGGTCGGAGCGATCGTGGTCGTGGCCTGCGCCCAGCGGGCGCCCGGGCTGGTGGCGACGGCCCTCGCCGCGCATGGTCCAGGAGCACGAGCGCGCCGCCGGCGCCTGGCAGTCCGAGTGGGAGCCGCTGCTCGAGCTGCTGCGGCTCGCCGGGTCGGCTGCGGTCACGCTGGCCGAGCTGCTCGCCGGGTTGCAGGTCGACGTCGAGCGGATGCGGTCGGACCTGAGCGCGACCGGAGAGCTGATCATGAGCGAGAGCGTGGCCACGGCGCTGACCGAGTCGCTCGGGCGCCCCGAGGCCCAGCGGCTGGTGGCAGAGGCCACGCGCACGACCGCCGGCGGCGGCTCCACGTTCCGCGACGCGCTGCTGGCGCTGCCCCAGGTGCGCGAGCGCCTGGGCGCCCCCGGGGTCGACGCGGCGCTGGACCCGAGCCGCTACCTCGGCGTCTGCGACGAGTTGATATCCCGGGCGGTCGCCGCCCATCACCGAGGAAGGACGGAGCGCGCGTGAGCGCCGACGTCAGCCACGATCTGCTCGGACCGCCGGACGCCCCAGCCGTCGTGCTGAGCTGCTCGCTGGGAACGGATCGCTCGATGTGGGACCCGCAGGTCCCGGCGATGTCCGAGCGCCACCGCGTGGTCCGCTACGACCTCCGCGGGCACGGCGCCTCGCCGGCGCCGGCCGGGCCGTATGAGATCGCTGACCTGGGAGCCGACCTGCTGGCGCTGCTCGACCGGCTCGAGATCGAGCGGGCGACGCTGTGCGGCGTGTCGATCGGAGCGATGACGACCATCTGGGTCGCCGCGCACGCGCCCGAGCGGGTGGAGCGCGTGGTGCTGTGCTGCAGCTCGTCGAAGTTCGGCGCCGAGGCCGCCGGGGTGTACCGCGAGCGGGCAAAGCTCGTGCTCGAGCAGGGCGTCGAACCCGTCGCCGACGGCGCGCTCGAGCGCTGGTTCACGCCTCCGTTCCGCGCCGCCAACCCTGAGCTGATGGCGCAGGTGCGACGCGGCCTGACCGGCACCTCGGGCGTGGGCTACGCCGGTTGCTGCGAGGCGCTGGCCGGGATGGATCTGAGGCCCGAGCTCGGCTCGATCGCCGCGCCCGCGCTGGTCATCTCCGGCGCCGCGGACCCGGCGACGCCGCCCGAGCACGGGCGCGCGATCGCCGACGGGATCGCAGGTGCCCGCTTCGAGTTGATCGCCGACGCGGCGCACCTCGCCAACATCGAGAAGGCCGAGCAGGTGACGTCGCTGATGCTCGGGTTCATGCACTAGTGCCCCGATTCATAAATTGGATGGCAGTCGAGCGGCCCCTGGCGGCGCTGCCGCGGGCTTTGCGGCCCGCTCGGCATCCGGCCTCGCTCATCGGGCCGCGCCCGCGTCATCCGGCTGTCCTCGTCCCCTCGCGTAGCTCCGCTACGCGTCGGGTCCTGCGTCCTCGCGCCGCATCCCCCAGTGACCACTCTTGGTGCCACCGAATTTACGAATCGCGACACGAGACGGGAGCAAGCCTTGAATGACAACGAGCTGCTGCAGGACGGGATGCGCACGCGCCGCGAGATCCTCACCGACGAGCACGTCGATCGGGCGACCGAGCGCGCGGCGGGGTTCGGCGAGCCGTTCCAGGAGCTGATCACGCGGTTCGCGTGGGGCGCGATCTGGTCGCGGCCGGGCCTCGACCGGCGGATGCGCAGCGCGATCACGCTCGCGGCGCTGGTGTCGCTGAAGGCCGAGAACGAGATCGGGATGCACGTACGGGCGGCGCTGCGAAACGGCCTGACCGTCGAGGAGATCCAGGAGGTGCTGCTCCACACCACCGTCTACGCGGGCGTCCCCGCCGGGAACTCGGCGTTCCGGATCGCCCAGGAGGTGCTCGAGCAGGACGGGGCGATCTAGGGACCCGGGAGCGGGCTCCGTGATGAATTTGGTCTGTATATGCGACCTTTTTCATCACGCAACCGTGCGGTCCAACCGCAGCACGTCGTCGGCCCGCTTGATCAGCTCGGGGTCGTGGGTGGCGCAGATCACCGTCTGACCGTCGTCGGCGGCCGCTCCGGCGAGCAGGTCGGCGACCCGGACCGCGTTTGACTCGTCCAGCCGCGACGTCGGCTCGTCGACGATCAGCAGCCCGCGGGCGCTGGCCAGCGCCCGGGCCAGCGCGACCCGCTGGGCCTCGCCCGCCGACAGCCGGGACACGCGCTGGCGAGCGCGGTCGGCCAGCCCGACGCGGCTCAGCACGACCGCCGCGCGCTCGGCGGCCTCGGCCTGATCGGAGCCACGCAGCCGCAGCGCCAGGACCACGTTCTCCTCGGCGCTGAGGAATCCCACTGGCGTCGGCTCCTGGGGGAGGAAGCCGATCCGCTCGCGCCGCAGCGCCGCCAGCTGCTCGGCGTCGCACTCGCCCAGCACGACGTCGTCGATCCGCAGCTCGCCGGCGTCCGCCCGGTCGAGGCCTCCGATCATCCGCAGCAGCGTCGTCTTGCCGGCGCCCGAGCGGCCGCTGACGACCGTCATCCGCCCGGCCGCGAAGGTCACGCTGAGCCCGTCGAGCACGTCCCGGCGCGCGGCCCCACGGCCGTGTCCACGGACGACTCCACGAAGCTGCACGCGTGCCGCGGACCAGTGGTCGCTTCGGCTCGCCGGGTCCGACGGCGGACCGGTCACCTCCGTGGGCCGCCCCGCCGGGCCGCCCACGCCCGTCAGCATCACCCCGCCGTTGAGCACCTCGGCCCGCGCGCGCTCCCCGATCCCGGCCTGCTCGAGCAGCTCGGCCGGCAACCGCAACCATCCGCCGCGCCCGACGACCAGCGCGCTCTCGCCGTTGCGGCGGTCCTCGACCACGCGTCCGTCGCGGATCCGCACCGAGCGGTCGGCGATCTCGGCGGTGGCCGCGTCGTGGGAGACGAGCACCACGCTGGTGCCGTGGCGCCGGGCCAGTTCGGCGATCAGCGTCCGCACCGCCTCGGCGCTCTCGTCGTCGAGCTCGCCCGTCGGCTCGTCGGCCAGCAGCAGCGACGGGCGGTGGGCAAGCGCCGCGCACAGGGCGACTCGTTGACGCTCCCCGCCCGAGAGCTCCGCGGGCAGCGCCTCGGCGCGGTCGGCCAGCCCGGCGGCGTGCAGCAGTTCCGAAACCCGCTTGCGGCGAGCGTCGACCGCGACCCCCCGCAGGGCCAGCGGCAGCGCCACAGCCCGCCGGGCGGTCAGATCCGGGGGCAACGCCGCGTCGGCGTGCTGTCCCAGGAACCCGATCCGCTCGTGTCGCAGGCGGGCGCGCCGGCGCGAAGGCTCACGGCCGATGTCGCGGCCGAGCACCTGCACGACCCCCGCCGACGGCTCCTGGATGCCGGCGATCACGCGCAACAACGTGCTCTTGCCGGCGCCGCTGGGCCCGAGCACGCACAGCAGTTCGCCGCCGCCGAGGTCGAGGTTCGTTCCCTGCAGCGCCGCCGCGTCGCCCTCGTTGGTGCGGTGGACGCAGAAGACCTCACGCAGCTTGACGGCGGGCTCGGTGGTCGCATCCCGATCGGTCACCGCGAGGCCACCCAGCTCGTCACCGCGAGCGCGACGATCGCCACCAGACCCCAGACCGCGAGCTCGCCCCACGGGGCGACGGTCACCAACCCCGGCCGCGGAACCGCGACGGTGCCGGCGGCGCGCACGCTCGCCACGGCCAGCCGCGTGAGCAGCACCGCCACTCCCAACCCGACCACGGTCCCCAGCACGCCCGCGAGCAGCAGCCGCAGCCGAAGCTCCCGGCGCAGGCCGCGCGGGCCGACGCCCTGGACGACGAGGTCGCGCTGCACCCGCTCGTCGCGGGTGGCGCCGAGCAGCGTCACCAGCAGCCCCACCACGGCGAGCGCGATCGCCAGCGCCGCCGCCGCCAGCAGCGTCCCGAGCACGCCGCGCGCGATCGGCGCGACCCGGAGGCCGTGCTCGATGTCGGCCCTGAATGACCGGTTCAAGCGCGACAGCGGCGGCGCTTGCAGCGCGGCCCTCAGCGCAGCGAGGTCGCCGCTCGAGATCCACAGGGCGTCGGCCGCGCCCTGCCCGGGCATCTGCGCGTCGAGCGCTGCGGCCAGCGTCGCCTCGTCGGCGACCACGAAACCGGCGGCGCTCGCCGGCACCGTCGGAAAGCGCCGCAGCACGCCGACCACGTGCGCGTTGACCGGCTGCCCGTCGACGGTCAGTGCGAGCCGGCCTCCCGTCGCAGCCGCCGACGCGGTGTGGCCGTCGACGAGCACCGGCACCGGCTGCGTGTCGCTGGGCGCAGGCGGTCGCAGGATCCCCGGCCGGCCGCTCTCGGTGAACCGGACCTCCGCCGGCCCGCTCCCCGGCCGTGCGCGCGCCACCGCGGCGCCCACCCCGCGCCATCCGCTCAGCTCCGCGTTGCCGATCGGACGTCCGCCGGCGGACAGGAACCGCACGGGCCCCAGGCCGACGGTCGTGACCGTCTGGGTCGGCGCGCTCGACCCCTCGGCGTTCTGGTGGGCGGTGGTGACCTCGAGCCCGGTCGGCTCGTCGAGCTCGAGCGCCTGGAGCTCCCAGCTCCCCGGCGGCACCCGGCCGTCCAGCTCGGACGTGGTGCCGCTCGCCGAGCCCAGCGGCACCTGCGTCACCGACCCCGACGGGGCGCGCAGATCCGCGGTGACCGCGACCCCGAGCCCGGGCGAGACGACGCGAACCGACAGCGACCGGGCGCCCGGGACGACGCGCGGCCCGGCCGTGCGCGTCGGCCCGCGCGGAGCCAGCCGCGAGGCCAGGGTTCCCAACGGGGCCGAGCCGTCCCCCGACCGCCAGCCGTGGATCAGCGGCAGCCCGGCGGCGGGCACACCGAGCGCCGGGACCGTGACGGTGCCCCCGCCGCTGGCGTATGTCGCCTCGGTGTCACGCACCGGTAGCACCTGGCCGCGCGAGAGCGAGCGCCAGCGAGCGAGCGAGGCCAGCTGCAGCGGTGTGGCGAAGTCGGCCGCGGGGGAGACCGTGGCGTCGAGCGGGACCGCGTTGGCGGCCTGATCGGCCGTCCCGCGCAACAACGTCGCTCGGTAGGCGAGCGCGAACCCGCCGAGGCCGACGCTGACCGCCACGAACGCGATCGCCAGCGACGGCGACGCGGGCGCGCGAGCCAGACCGACGAACGCGAGGCGGGCCAGCACCGGACCCCGGCGCGCGACCCGCTCGCCGCCGCGCAGGGCGGCTGCCACCAGCCGGTAGATCACGACCCCGGCGACCACACAGGACAGCGGGGCGAGCAGCACCGCGAGCTGGTCGCCGCTGCCCGTGCCGATGAGCAGTGCGATCGTCAGCGCCGCCGCTGCCGCGACGGCGGCGAGGTCGGCGGCCCGGGCCCCGGCGCCGACCAGCGCCAGCGACAGCAACGCGGTGGCGATGAGCCAGCCGCCCGCGAGGCCGATCAAGCCGGCCGCAGTCAGCAGGCTGTGAGTGAGGACGCCCCCGGCAGGGACACCGGCTGCGTGGGCGAGCACGACGGTGGCCACCACGGCCACGCCGGCGCCCACGATTACCGCGATCCCGCACAGCCAAGCGGACTCGGCGATCACGAACAGCGCGCACTGCCCGTTGCGGGCCCCGGCCAGCCGCAGGCGCTCGGAGTCCGCGCGCTGATCCGCCCGCAGCGCGCCCGCCGCCAGCACGATGAACAGCGCGAACGCGGCCAGCGCGCCGCCGCCGGCGAGCAACAGCCGGTGGGGCGCGGCGTCTGCCTCGGCCCGGGCGTGGTCGATCCCGTCGAACGGGGCGCTCAGCGTGAAGTTGCTCCCGCTCGACAGCAGCGCCGCCTGGGCGTGCTGGATCCGGTCGCGCACGACGTCGAGCTGCCAGCTGTGCAATCCGCTGGTCGGCAGTTCGGCCAGCCAGCTGTGGGAGCGGTAGATCCCACCCAGCCCCGGGAGCGCGTCGAGCCCGGTGACGTCGGCGGTCAGCAGCAGCGGTGGCTGCTGGTTGGCGCCGCCCGCCGCGGCGAATCCGAGCGGTACCGCGGAACCCAGCTCGGTCGAGCCGACGATCGAGATCCGGACGCCGTCGGTGGTCAGCGTCCGGCGCGGCGAGCTGCCCGCGATCAGCATCCGGCAGTTGCTCGGCCGGCACGGCCCGAGGGCGGGCGGCGATCCGGGACCGAGCCAGCGCCCCAGCGACTGGATCGCGGCCGGACGGACCAAGGTGCCGTTCAGCCGCACGGGGTTGAGCAGCACGACCTCGGTCTGACCGCCCAGGCCGAGGCCCCTGAGCAGCCCCTGCGCCTGCCGACGCACCGAGTCGGTGACCACCCCCTGCCAGGTGACCCGAACCGTTCGCGCCAACGGCGACAGCCCGGTCAGCACCGAGCGGGCGCTCTGGTCGGCCGCGATCGTGCCCTCGGCCGCGACCGCGCCCGCGAACGCGGCGGCGAGCGCCACTCCCAGCGCGGGCAGCAGCCAGCGTCCCGGCCGACGGCGGGCGCGCGCGGCCACCAGCGCCAGCGGAGCCCACAGTCCCCGCACGTCAGCTCTCCCCGTCGCGGTGGCGCCGGTAGTGGGCGCGGGCCTTGGCCCGCCCGCCGCAGACCGACATCGAGCACCAGCGCCCCGAGCGGTTGCGGGAGTGGTCGTAGAAGGCCCAGCCGCAGTCATCGCCGGGGCAGACCTTCAGGCGCTCCCAGCTGCCGTCGAGCATCGCCCGGGTCGCGGTGGCCAGCAACACCCCGAGCGCCGCATCGAGCCCGCCCCGCCGTGAGCGGACGAACTGCGGCCCGGCCGCCGCGAAGCGAAGCTCGACGGCCGCGCCCGCGGCCGCTTCGTTGAGCGCTGCGAGCGCCGCCCCGCGGCGGGCGGCCGCATCCGGCTCGGTACCGGAGTTCACCCGGGCGAGCGTGCGCAGCCCCTCCCGTACCGCGAGCGACCTGTCCAGGTCCCGTGCCGTCAACCGCGCGGTCCCCGCGCCGATCAGGCCGTGCCCGGCCAGCCACCGGCCGAGTTCCTCGGGCGTCGCCAGCAGCTCCGCGCCATGTTCGCCTTCGAGGTCGTAGTGCGTGTTGACGAACGCCTGCACGAGCGCCAGATCCCCCGGCGCCGGCGGCCGCCCGCCGGGCTGGACCGCCAGCCGTGTGGCTTGCTCGATCTCACCAGCAACCATGTCTTGAGCGGTTAGCTTACGGCCCGCCGGGGCGCATTTGCCACTGGTTAAGGGCACGGCGAGGGAAGCCGATCGACGCTCTCGGATACGGGCAGCGTCGGCCTATACTTGCCCGAGCACCCACGTTAGGAGCTGCTTGTGCAGGAGATGGTCATCTACGGCGTGAGCTTTGACATGGTCGGCAAGCAGCCGATCGTGTTGTTGAAGACCGTCGAGAGCAACAAGTTCCTGCCTATCTGGATCGGCCATCCCGAGGCTGCCGCGATCCTGATGAAGCTGCAGGGCGCGTCGACTCCGCGGCCGATGACTCACGATCTGCTCTCGGACATGCTCGGCGAGCTCGACGTCGAGTGCACCCGGGTCGCGGTCACCGAGCTGCGCGAGAACACGTTCTACGCCTCGATCAGCCTGCGGGCCAACGGCCGCGAGCTCGAGATCGACTCCCGCCCGAGCGACGCGCTCGCGCTCGCGGTCCGCGCCGGCGCCCCGATCTTCGCCGCCGACGAGGTGATCGCCGAGTCGGCGATCGAGTTCGAGCACGAGGTCGAGGACACCGAGGAGGTGGTCGAGAAGTTCAAGGACTTCCTCGACCAGGTCACGCCCGAGGACTTCGCGGGCGGCTCCGAATAGGGCCGACCGGGCCCGAGGTGCTCAGGCGCGGACCGGCGCCGCCGCCTCGACGATCCGCCCGATCAGCTCGTCGAAGCCGATCCCGGCCGCGTCCGCTGCCTGCGGGAGCAGGCTGGTCTCGGTGAGCCCGGGGATCGGGTTGACCTCGAGCACGAACAGCTCGTCGGTCGACGACTCGAGCATCAGGTCGACGCGGGCGAAGCCCGAGCAGCCGAGCAGCCGGTAGACCTCCAGCCCGATCGCCGACGCGCTGGCGGCCAGCTCGTCGTCGAGTTCGGCCGGGCACACGAACCGGGTGCGGCCGATCTCGTAGCGCGACTCGAAGTCGTAGAAGTCCTCCTGCTCGGGAACCGCCTCGACGATCGGCAGCGCCTGTAGGGCGCCGCGCCGCTCGATGATCGAGACCGCCAGGTCGCGGCCGGACACGTGGCGCTCGAGCAGCACCTTGCGGTCATACGAGAACGCGGCGACCAGCGCGCCGGGGACGTCGGCCGGCGTACGCGCGAACTTGATCCCCAGCGCCGAGCCCTGCGCGGCGGGCTTGACGACGATCGGGAACTGCAGCCGCTCTTCGATCGCCGGCAGCGCCTGCGCGGCCCCGAGCTCGCGGAACGCGGTCTCGTTGAACGCGTAGAAGTCCGGCGTCGGGATCCCCGCGTCGCGCATCGCGTGCTTGGCCAGCACCTTGTCCGCGGCGCGGATGCACGCCGACACGCCCGAGCCGGTGTAGGGGATCCCCATCACCTCGAGCAGCTCCTGGACGGTGCCGTCCTCGCCGTCGCGGCCGTGCAGCGCGACGAACGCGAGCTCCGGCGCGTCGGCGCTGAGCCGCTGGACGAGATCGGCGCCGACGTCGATCGCGATCACGTCGTGGCCCAGGCGCTCGAGTGCGTCCTGCACCCGCGCGCCCGACTTGAGCGACACCTGCCGCTCGAGCGAGCGCCCGCCCTTGAGCACGGCAATCCGGCTCACCGCCGGCACTCCGCGATCGTCATCCGGCTCGGGTGCGCTGTGCCGGAAGCTGGAGGACCTTGGCCAGCTCGGAGTCCGGGAGCGGCGGGGCGCGGGGCGCTGACCCTGCTGGGCGCCCGGGCGCGGTGCCTCGGGGCGGCGGGCCTCCGGCCGAGGCGCGGCGGGGGCGGCGCCGGTCAGCGTGCCGTACAGCGCGACCTGCTCGCGCACGACCTCGCCGATCCGCCGGATGCCCTCGCGGATCTCGTCCTCGTCCGCGCCCGAGAAGTTCAGGCGCATCGACGAGCCGCCGCGGCCGTCGACGAACGCGGCGCGGCCGGGCACGAACGCCACGTGCTCCTCCAGCGCGCGAGCCAGCAGGTCGGTCGTGTCGATGTAGTCGGGCAGCGTCGCCCAGATGAACAGGCCGCCCTCGGGATGCGTCCACTCCGCCTCGCGCGGGAAGTGCTCGGCCAGCGAGTCGAGCATCACGTCGCGCCGGCGCCGGTAGATCTCGATCAGCGACCGCACGTACTGCTGCCATGCCCCCGAGTCGAAGTAGGCGCCGACGAAGTACTGGGAGATCGACGACGAGCACAGGTCGGAGGCCTGCTTGCCGATGTTCATCTTGGCCAGCACGGGGGCGGGCGCGCTGGTCCAGCCCAGCCGCACCCCGGGGGAGAGGATCTTCGAGAACGTGCTCGCGTAGATCACGAACTCGCCTCCGTCGAGCGAGCGCAGCGTCGGCAGCGGGGTCCCCTCGTAGCGGAGCAGGCCGTAGGGGTTGTCCTCGAGCACCAGCAGCTCGCGCTCGCCGGCGATCCGCACCAGCTCCTCGCGGCGCTCCAGCGACATCGTCACCCCGGCGGGGTTGTGGAAGTTGGGCACCGTGTAGATGAACTTCGGCCGGCGCCCCGAGCGCTCGAGCTGGTCGAGCGTGTCGGCGAGCTCGTCGACCCGCATCCCGTCGCGATCCATCGTCACCTGGACGACGTCGGCCTGGTAGGCGCAGAACGTCGGGACCGCGCCCGGGTAGGTGGGCGCCTCGGTCACGACCACGTCGCCGGGGTCCAGCAGCGTCTTGCACACCAGGTCGATCACCTGCTGGCCGCCGGTCGTGACCAGCAGCTCGTCGGCGTCGATCTCCATGTCCTCGGCGGCCATCACGTCGGCGATGCAGCGCTTGACCACGGACAGGCCCTCGGTCGGGCTGTACTGGAGCGCCCGGGCGCAGGACTCGGCGGCGACCGTGCTCATCAGCGACGCGTAGGAGTCCGGCGGGAAGGTCGAGGTGTCCGGCATCCCGCCGGCGAGCGAGATCACGTCGTCGCGCTCGGTCAGCGCCATCAGATCGCGCATCGCCGAGGATTTCATGACCTTCGTGCGCTCGGCGAACAGAGCCGCGTAGCGCTCGATGTCGCGGGTCGTCGACCGCGGGCGCTTGGAATGCCGCCCCAGCCCACGGCCGGCGCCGCTCACGCTCCGCTCTCCACTATCGTCACGCCTGTTCACGGTACAGCACGGTGCATCTCGTCTTCGACATCTTCCAGGGCATCGGCGTGGCGTCGGCGGTGGGGATCCGGCCGTTTCTGCCCGCGCTGGTGACCGGCGCGCTCGCGGCCGGCGACCTCGAGATCGACTTCAAGGGCACGGACTACTCTTTCCTGGAGCACCTGCCTTTCCTGCTCGCGATGTTGGTGCTGGCGATCCTCTTGCTGATCGCCGAGCGCCGATTGGCGCCCGAGGTGCTCGAGCGCGGACCGGCAGCCGTGGTGCTGGGAGTGCTGGCGCTGGCGCTCGGCGCGCTGCTGTTCGCCGGCGCGCTCGCCGACGACAACTACACGTCGTGGCCGGGCCTGATCGGCGGCGCGCTGTGCGCAGCCGTCGCGATCGCCGCGACCCGGCCGCTGCTGGCGCGGGTGCGCTCGCGGCTCGACAAATCCACCGCCTCGACGGTGCCCCTGTACGCCGAGGCGATCGCGATCGTGCTCGCGGCGCTGTCGGTCGTGTTGCCGCCGGTCGGGATCATCGCGCTGGTGCTGCTGCTGTGGCTGCTGATCGCCGGCCGCCGGCGCGAGGACCAGAAGTACGCCGGCCTGCGGATCCTCCGGTGACCCCACCGCGCGCGAGGCCGGGCCGCCCGCAGGGCAAGAAGCTCGTGCTCGTCGTGGTCGACGCGCTCAAGCCGGCGATGCTCGAGCGCGCGATCGCCACCGGCCGCGCTCCAGCGATGGCCCGGATCCGCGAGGAGGGCGTCTACGTCGACGACTGCGTCGCTGCGTTCCCGTCGGTGACTCCGGTGTGCGCGGCCACGATCACCACCGGCGTCGGTCCCGACGAGCACCTGATCCCGAGCATGAACTGGTATCACCGCGAGGAGGGCCGCTACGTCGAGTACGGCTCGAGCTTCTCGGCGAGCCGGCAGTTCGGGGTCCTGCGGTCGCTGACCGACACCGTCTACCGGATGAATGCCGAGCACCTCTCGCACGACATCGAGACCGTGTTCGAGTCGCTCGACGACCGCGACGTGCGGACGGCCGGCACGACCTACCTGATCTACCGGGGCCGCCACCAGCACGAGGTCTCCAACGAGACCGCGCTGGCCCGGATCGTCACCTCGACGCTGTTCAGGCGGACGATCGACGGTCCGCACGAGCTGTTCTACGCCGATCTGTACGCGACGCGCAAGACCGGCTGCCGCGGCCAACTCGGGATGCCCGGCATCCGCGACCAGCACACCGGTTGCGTCGGCTCGTATCTGGTCGAGCACGACCTGTTCGACTTCATGTTGTTCTCGCTGCCCGACAACGACGCCTGGTCTCACCGCAACGGCCCGCACGCGCAGGTGACCTCGATCGCCGCCGCCGACCGTCAGCTCGAGCGCCTGATGCACGCCGCCGGCGGCGCCGACGCGTTCCTCGAGAACTACGCGGTGATCGTCACCTCCGACCACTCGCAGGCGGCGGTCGAGGAGCGGATCCGGCTCGACCGGGCGTTCGCCGACTTCGATGTCGCCACCCAGAGCGCCGCCCGCTCGGTGGGCGCCGAGGTCGCGCTCAGCCCGGCGCAGCGCTCGGCGATGATCTACGCGCTCGAGCCCGACCAGCGCGAGCCCGTGGTGCAGCGGTCGCTCGAGGCGGTCGCCGAGCTCGACGGCGTCGACCTGGCGCTGTGGCTGCCGGACCCCCGGCGAGGAGGCCGCGATCCGCAGCGGCCGCGGCGAGCTGCGGTTCGCGCCCGGCGGCGAGCTGATCGACGGCCGCGGCGGGCCCTGGAGCGTCACGGGCGATCTGGCCACGATCCGGGCCGAGGTCCAGGACGGCCGGCTGCTGTGCACCGAGTACCCCGACGCGCTGGCGCGAGCGTGGTCGGCGCTGAAGTGCCCGACCGCCGGCGACGTGCTGCTGTCGGCCGCACCCGGCTACGAGTTCGTCGACTGGGGCGGTGCCGACCACGTCGGCGGCGGCAGCCACGGGTCGATGCACCGTTCGGACTCGCTCGGCGCGCTGCTGTGGTGCGGCACCGGCCCGGACTCCCGCGACGCCCGGGAGCAGTGGTCGCTGCGCGACATCGCGCCGATGGTCCGTGATCACTTCCCGGTCGGATTAGGAGCCGGTTAGCCGGCCGCCAGGAGCGCAGGTGACCTGTATCCGCGGAGGTAGATTGGCGATATGCCCGAAGAGTTGACGACGACCGCGACGGCGGCGCTGCCGTTCCGTGCGCGCGTGCGCGATGGCGTGCGCCAGCCGCACAACTGGCTGCAGCTCGTGCGCTTCGCGGCCGTCGGCGCCAGCGGCTACGTGGTCAACCTCGCGATGTTCGCCGTGTGCGTGCATGCGCTCGGGATCGATTACCGGCTCTCGGCGGTGATCGCGTACGTAGTCTCGGTCGTCAACAACTTCTGGTTGAACCGGCACTGGACGTTCGACGCCAAGCACGAGCACCCGATGTTCCAGGCCCTACGCTTCTTCGCCGTCTCGCTGATCACGTTCGGCTTCACCTACGTGGTGCTGATCACGCTCGTCGGCGACGTCGGAATGCCGAAGGTGGTCGCCCAGGCGATCGCGATCGTCGCCGGAACGCCGCTGTCACTTCCTCGGGCAGAAGCTTTGGAGCTTCAAGGCGTAGGGCACCTCTCTCCGCGGACACTCCTCGCCGTGCTCGCGGCGCTCGCGGTGGCGGCACTGACGCTGTTCGCCGGCCGGCGCGCGCGGCCGGCACCGCTCAAAGCACCAGCGGGGCGTCGACCAGCGCGACGGTCACCACGACCGCGACCGTGGACCCCAACACGCCGGTGCTGGTGACCTCGCAGAACAAGTCGCCGGCCGGCTACCGGCTGACCGCCGCCAAGGTCGAGCGGATCGCCGCCGACTCGCCGAAGATCATCGCCGAGCTCAACCGCCACCCCAGAGCGACCCCGTACGAGTACACCAAGGGTCCGGGCCGCTGGCAGGTGAGCTGGTTCTCGGCCGGTCCCAAGCAGACCGAGCTCGCCCAGGTGTACGTCGACGACGACACCGGCAAGGTGACCGAGGCGTGGACCGGATTCCAGGTCGCCTGGACGATGGCCCGCGGCTACCCGGGCGCGTTCGGCCGCCGGGTCAACTCGTGGTACGTCTGGATCCCGCTGTGCATCTTGTTCGTGGCGCCGTTCTTGCCCTGGCGGCGCCGGCCGTCGCTGCTGCACCTCGACCTGCTGGTGCTGCTCGCGTTCTCGATCTCGCTGGCGTTCTTCAACCACGCGCTGATCGGGATCTCGGTTCCGCTCGCGTATCCGTTCCTGCTGTACCTGCTGGTGCGGATGCTGCTGCTGGCGTTCGGGCGCGGCCGCCCACGCGAGCCGCTCCGCCTGATCGTGCCCGTGTCGTGGCTGGCGATCGCGACGATCTTCCTCGTCGGCTTCCGGGTCGGGCTGAACGTCACCGACTCCAACGTGATCGACGTCGGCTACGCCGGGGTGATCGGAGCCGACAAGCTGATCGCACGGTCAGCACCTCTACGGCCACTGGCCCACGGACAACCCCAACGGCGACACGTACGCGCCCGTCAACTACTACGCCTACGTCCCCGCCAAGGCGATCTTCGGCTGGAGCGGCACCTGGGACAACCTGCCCGCGGCCCACGCGGCGGCGATCGCGTTCGACCTGCTCACGCTGCTGGGGCTGTACTTCCTCGGGCGGCGGATCCGCGGCCCCACGCTCGGCGTCGTGCTCGCCTACGCGTGGGCGGCCTACCCGTTCACGATCTACGTGCTCAACTCGAACAGCAACGACTCGCTGGTCGCGATGCTGGTGGTGCTGTCGCTGCTGGTGATCACCTCGGCGCCGGGGCGGGGGATAGCCGCGGCCTTCGCCGGGTTTACGAAGTTCGCGCCGCTGGCGCTGGCGCCGCTGCTGTTCCGCGGAGCGGGGCCGTGGCCGCGCAAGCGGACCTTGCTGGTGTCGGCGATCGCGTTCGCGCTGACCGCGGTGGTGGTGATGCTCCCGGTGCTGCTCGGGCACAACCTGCACGCGTTCTGGCGCGACTCGGTCTCCTACCAGGCCAGCCGCGGGTCGCCGTTCTCGATCTGGGGGCTGTGGGGCGGGCTGAACTTCGAGCAACATCTGGTCCAGGGCGCCGCCGTGGGTCTGGCGCTGGCGGTGGCGTTCGTGCCGCGCCGGCGCGACATCGTGGTGGTCGCCGCGCTGGGCGCGGCGATCCTGATCGCGCTCCAGCTCGGGATCACGCACTGGTTCTACCTGTACATCGTGTGGTTCTTCCCGCTGGTGATGGTCGCGCTGTTGGGCGCCTACCCGGAGCGAGTCAGCGCGCTGACGGCGGCTCGCACGACCGACCTCGCCCCGCCCGCCCGGCCGCCGATCCCGGTCGCCTTCAGCGTCGCGAATCGCGACGCTAACTGATCCCGGTCGCCGGCTCGAGCACCTGCTCGATCGACGCCGCGCGCATCGGCTCGCTCGGCCCGGATCAGCACGCCGTTCAGCCACGGGTCCTCGGTCGAGGTCTCGAAGCGGACCGGCATCTTGGTGACCATCGCCTCGAGGGCCTGCTCGCGCTTGACGCCGATCACGCCCCCGCGCGGCCCGGTCATGCCGACGTCGGTGATGTAGGCGGTGCCGCCGGGCAGGACCCGCGCGTCGGCGGTCGGGATGTGGGTGTGGGTGCCGACGACCGCGGTCACCTTGCCGTCGAGGTGCCAACCCATCCCGACCTTCTCGCTGGTGGCCTCGGCGTGCATGTCGACGAGCACGTGGTCGACCTTGTCGCGCAGCGCGTGTAGCGCCGCGTCGGCCTCGCTGAACGCCGGCCTGCCCGCGTTCATGAACAGGTTGCCCGACAGCGACACGACTCCCAGCCGCACGCCGTCGTGGTCGACCACGCACCAGCCGTGCCCCGGCTGGCTGCGCAGGAAGTTGGCGGGGCGCAGGATCCGATCCTCCTCGTCGAGGTAGGGATAGACCTCGCGGTGGCGGTAGGTGTGGTTGCCGAGCGTGATCACGTCGACGCCGTTGGCAAGCAGATCCTCGGCGATCTTCGGGGTGATCCCGATGCCACCCGCGGCGTTCTCGCCGTTGACCACGACGAACTCGGGGGCCAGGCGCTCGCGCAGGCCGGGCAGCAGCGCCAACAGCGTGCGCCGCCCGATCCCGCCGACGATGTCGCCGACGAACAGGATGCTGGTCTGTTTGGACATCCTCTGCTGCCGCATACTTCCATGTGAATGAGTCCAAGGCTTCCCAGGCGGACGCGTGGCGAGCCGGTCTCGCCACCCGAGCCAGGCGCGCAGCAGCTCGGCGGGGATCAGGAGGGTCACTCGGAGCCGGCCGAGCCCGAGGCGACTGAGCTCGCGACCGGCGCCGACGAGCACGCGTACGGGCCCACCGAGGAGCCGGCGACCGCGTCCGCGCCGCCGGTCGCACCGGTGGTGGTGCCGCGTTGGATCCAGCTGGTCGTGCTGCCGCTGGCGCTGCTTGGCTTGTGGGCGCTGGCCCGCGCCGCCGGCTCAGTGGTGCTGATCGTGATGGTTGCGTCGGTCACGGCGCTCGTGCTCAACCCGCTGGTGCGGATGCTGGAGCGCGTCCGCGTCCCGCGCGGGCTGGCGATCCTCGCCGTCTACGTGGGCGGCGTGGCCGCGCTGGTCGGCATCGGCCTGCTGCTGTCAGACCCGATCAGCACGCAGATCTCGAAGTTCCAGGACGATGTCCCGCACCTGGTCAAGCAGGCCAACAAGGACCTGGTGCAGCTCCAGAACTGGCTGAACGACCGGGGCATCAACGTCCACATCCAGCGGCAGGGTCAGACCGCGCTGCAGACGCTGCAGAAGGACGTCCTCAAGCGCTCGAGCGACATCCTCTCGTTCTCGCGCGACCTGCTCCAGCAGCTCGTGACGCTCGGCTTCGACCTGGTGCTGACGCTGGTGCTGTCGATCTACCTGCTGGTCTACGGCAAGCAGATCGGCGACCTGGTACGGCGGATCATGCCCGACGGCGACGGCACACCCGAGGACGACTACCCGCTGCTGATCCAGCGCGCGGTGTTCGGCTACGTCCGCGGGCAGGTCCTGTTCAGCCTGATCATGGGCGCCAGCGCGGCGCTGGCGCTGACGATCCTCGGCGTGATCGGGATCTTCCCCGAAGGCGAGCGGCTCGGCGTGTTCTTCGGCGCTTTCTACGGGCTGATGGAGTTCATCCCGTACATCGGGCCGATCATCGGGCCGATCCCGGCGATCCTCGTGGCGCTGTTCAACAGCCCGATCAGCGCCGTCTGGGTGACCGCAATGTTCATCGGGCTACAGCAGCTCGAGGGCCACTTCGTCGCCCCCCAGGTGTTCCGGCTGTCGCTGCGGATCAATCCGATCCTGATCATCCTGTCGCTGCTGATCGGCTTCGAGCTGTACGGGATCATCGGCTCGCTGGTGGCGCTGCCGATCGCCGCGATCATCCGTCAGACGGTGGTGTACCTCCGCCACCACTTGGTGCTCGAGCCGTGGACGATGAATCCGGTGGGCGAGCCGCCACTCGTGCTCGAATCCGAGTCCAAGCCCGAGCCCGAGCGCTGCCCCGACTGCGGCGCGCCGGCGGCCTCCGGCGACGCGTTCTGCCGCTCCTGCGGCGCCTCGCTGCAGCCGGCTGTGCGCACCCCCGGGTGAGCGGAGGCCGGGGGCGCAACCAATAGCCTTGGGCGCCTTGTCGACGAGCACCGCATCCGACGCCACGCTCACGGTCCGCGGCGTCAGCAAGCGCTTCGGCGCGCGAACCGCGCTCGCGCCGGTCAGCTTCGAGCTAGCCCCGGGCCAGCTGGTGGGGATCATCGGCCCCAACGGCGCCGGCAAGACGACGCTGCTGTCGATTCTCGCCGGGGTGTCACAGCCGAGCGCCGGCGAGGTGATCCAGCCGGCCGGCAAGATCGGTTGGGTTCCCCAGCAACCGGCGCTGTACTCCAAACTCTCGGTCGCCGAGAACCTGCGGCTGTTCGCTCGCCTGGAGAAGGTGGACGACCCCGAGGCGTCGGTGGAGCGGATGCTGCGCCAGACCGACCTCGAGGATCGTGCCGGCGACGAGACCGCCGAGCTCTCGGGCGGCAACCAGCAGCGCGTCAACATCGCGATCGGGCTGCTGTGCGAGCCGGCGGTGCTGCTGCTCGACGAGCCGTCGGCGTCGCTTGACCCGCGCCAGCGCGAGCGCCTGTGGGAGTTCATCGGCGGGCTCGCCGCCGACGGCACCACGGTCGTGTTCTCGACCCACAACGTCGCCGAGGCCGAGCGCTACGCCGACCGGCTGCTGGTCCTGGTCGACGGCGAGCTGCTGTTCGGGGGCACGCCGGCCGAGCTGGAGCAGGCGGTGGGCGGGCAGTCACGCGACTTCGATGCCGCGTTCGTGCGCTTCCTTGCCGACCACGGTCACTAGAGGGTTCCGGCGGAGCCCCCTGACGCCGGGTCGTCCCGATGCGCTGGCTGTTCGTCAAGGACCTGCAGATCCTCAAGCGGTCGCCGCTGCTGGTCGCGTTGCTGGTGATCTACCCGATCGCGATCGCGCTGATGATCGGGTTCGCGATCTCCAGCCCGCCTGGGAAACCGACCGTGGCGATCCTCGACGAGGTGCCGCCCGGCAAGGGCGCGATCAACTTCGGCAGCCAGCAGATCAACGTCTCGACGCTGGCCAGTCAGCTGTATCAGTCGATCAAGCCGCTCCGCGTCAACTCCCGCGACGAGGCGATCTCGAAGGTGCGCTCGGGCGCCGCGGCGGCCGCGCTGATCGTGCCGGCCGACATCACGCGGCAGATCCAGAGCCTGGTCACCCAGGGGGTCGGCACGCCCACCGTCGAGCTGATCCTGAACTCCAAGGACCCGCTCGAGCGTCAGTTCGCCGAGCAGACGATCAACGCGCGCGTCAACGACGTCGAGCAAGCCGTCTCCAAGCAGGTGCTGCGGGTCGCGGTCGGCGATCTGCACCAGGTGCTCAACGGCGGACAGCTCCAGTTCCTCGGCCAGAACGTGTCGCTGCTGGGCCTGCGCAACTCACGGGCGATCGTCCAGGGAACGATCGCCTCGCTGCCCAAGGACTCGCAGTTGCGCCCGGCGCTGCAGCAGGTCGCCGACTTCGCCACGCTGGCTATCCAGGGCCTCGGCTTCGCTTCGCCGGTGCTCGGCTCGATCGGCAAGCCGCTGACGGTGACGACGACCCAGCTGTCCGGCAAGACCACGCCCACCGATGCCTACGCCGCGGCGATCGCGGTGGTCGTGTCACTGATGTTCGTGACGTTGCTGCTTGCTTCCGGGCTGCTCGCCATCGAGCGCTCGGAGAACGCCTACTCGCGACTGGTGCGCGGGCTGGTGTCGCCGCTGGGCGTGCTGTCGGAGAAGGTGACGCTGTCGGCCGCCTGCGCCGGGCTGGTGACGCTGGCGATGGCGATGTTCGTGTCGCTGTTCGTGCACCTGGAATGGGCGCGGTTTCCGTTGTGGGTGGTCGCGCTGGCGCTGGCGGGGCTGGCGTTCGGAGCGCTGGGGGTCGCGATCGGCGCGTTCGCGCGGGAGGTCAGCACCGCCTCGCTGATGGCGTTCCTGCTGTCGCTGCCGATCGCGTTCGTGGCGCTGGTCCCCGCCAATGCGGTCTCGGGTGGCGTCAAGACCGTGCTCGACGTGGTCTCGTTCGTGTTCCCGTTCAAGGCCGCGCTGCAGGCCGTCGGCAATGCGTTCAGCGGGACCGAGCCCGCGATCGCCGGGCCGTTGCTGCACCTGGCGGTACTGACCGTCGTGTTCGCCGCGCTCGCGCGGCTCGCGATGCGCCGGTTCGCACAGCGCTAGCGCCAGCGACTAGCGCTTGGCGACGGTGCGCCGGAACATCACCGCGCAGATGACGGCCACGATCAGCGCGATCACGGGAATCGTCGCGCTCATCACGCCGATCACGGCGAGCACCAGCGTGACTACGCCGATTGCGCCGGCGGCGCCGCCGGCCACGACGAGCCGGTAGGCGCGCTGCTCGCGCGCCCGCCGCGGGGTGTAGCTGCCGCGCTTCTGAAGATCTGCCACGCACTGAGGGTATCGCGGCGGTGCTCCGATCACTAGTGGATTAGGCTTACGCCGCCGATGGCTGACCCAGACACCCACATTCTGCTGCTCTACGACTACGTCGAGGACATGCTCGAGCAGCGCGGACCGCACCGCGCCGCCCACCTGGAGAAGATCACCCAGCAGCGCGAGACCGGCAACCTGGTGATGGCCGGCGCGCTCGGCGACCCGCCGATCGGAGGGGCGCTCGTGTTCAAGGGCGTCGATCCCGAGTACGTCGAGGAGTTCGTGCGCGACGACCCGTACGTGAAGGCGGGGCTGGTGACCGCCTGGCGCGCCCAGCCCTGGCGGCTGGTCTAGCCGCGCCGGCCCGGCGAGCCCGTCGGCGACCCGGCGGTATGCTCGGGTGCACTGATGCCCTTCCCGCAGACCCGCCTTCGCCGGCTGCGCGCCACGCGCGCGTTGCGCGGACTGGTCCGGGAGACCCACCTGTCTCCCGCGGACTTCGTGTATCCGATGTTCGTGGCCCACGGGATCGACCGGCGCGAGCCGATCGAGGCGATGCCCGGAGTGGACCGCCTGTCGATCGCCCACGCGGTCGCCGAGGCGGGCGAGGCGGCCGCGCTCGGGATTCCCGCCGTGCTGCTGTTCGGGCTCCCCGCCGCCAAGGACGAGGAGGGCTCGGGCGCCTGGGACGACGAGGGAATCGTGCAGCTGGCCACGCGCGCGATCAAGGAGGCCCATCCGGACCTGCTGGTGATCGCCGACCTGTGCCTGTGCGAGTACACCAGCCACGGCCACTGCGGCGTGGTCCGCTCCGATGGGGTGATCGACAACGATGCCACGCTGGAGCTGCTGTCGCGGACCGCCACCTCGCAGGCGCGTGCGGGCGCTGACGTCATCGCTCCCAGCGACATGATGGACGGGCGGGTCGGCGCGATCCGGGCGGCGCTCGATGACGACGACCACGTCGACACTCCGATCATGGCCTATTCGGCGAAGTTCGCCTCGGCCTTCTACGGGCCGTTCCGCGAGGCCGCCGACTCGGCGCCCGCGTTCGGCGACCGCCGCAGCTACCAGATGGATCCGGCCAACGGCGATGAGGCCGTGCGTGAGACGCGGCTCGACGTCGAGGAGGGTGCCGACATCGTGATGGTCAAGCCGGCGCTTCCCTACCTCGACCTGATCCACCGGGTCAAGACCGAGACGTCGATGCCGGTGGCCGCCTACAACGTCAGCGGCGAGTACGCGATGGTCAAGGCCGCCGCCGCGGCCGGCTACCTGGACGAGCGTGCGACCGTGCTCGAGACGCTGACCTGCATCCGGCGAGCCGGTGCCGACATCGTGATCACCTACCACGCAAAGGACGCCGCCCGATGGCTTCGATGAGCTCCTCCTACGGACCGAAGCTGCGTAGCCGCAAGCACGGCGCCGCGGTCCCTCTCGACGAGCTCGACAAGCGCCTGCTCAACCTGATGCAGGGCTCGTTCCCGCTCGCGCCCCGGCCCTATGCGCACGTCGCAGCGAAGGCCGAGATCACCGAGGAGGAGGTGATCGAGCGCGTCGAAGCACTGCTGGCGCAGCGGATCATCCGCCAGGTCACGCCGATCTTCGATACTCGCGCGCTCGGCTACTCGTCGATGCTGGTCGCCGCCAAGGTCGACCCCGAGAACCCGTGGCGAGCGGCGAAGGTGATCAACGAGCACCCGGGCGTCTCGCACAACTACCTGCGCAACCACGACTTCAACATCTGGTTCACGATCGCCACCGAGCCGGACTCGCCCCTGGGGCTGGATCGCACGCTCGAGGTGCTCGGCGAGATCGCCGGGGCCGAGTCGATCCGCCAGCTGCCAACGCTGAAGCTGTTCAAGATCCGGATGGATCTCGAGATGGAGGGAGGCACCGAGGCCCTGGCCAAGGCGGTCGAGGCGGCGCCGCCCGCCGAGATCGAGCGCCAGCCCTACGACGAGCGCGACATCGCGGTGATCCGCGCGCTCCAAGGAGACATGGCGATCGTCCCCGAGCCCTACGCGCCCGCTGCCGAGCAGCTCGGGATGACCCAGGATCAGCTGCTCGAGCACCTCGACGGAATGCAGGAGCGCCGGCTGCTGCGGCGGGTGGCGGCGATCCTGTTTCACCGGCGCGCGGGGTTCAGCGCCAACGGCATGGGCGTGTGGAGGGTGCCCGACGAGCAGATAATGGCGCTGGGCCCGCAGATGGCGGCGTACCGGGGCATCTCGCACTGCTACCAGCGACCCACCTACCGCGACTGGCCCTACTCGATCTTCACGATGGCCCACGGGCGCTCCAAGGAGGAGTGCGACGCGATCCTCGACTCGATCGCGGAGTCGACCGGGGTGCAGGAGCGCGCGACGCTGTACTCCTCGACGGAGTTCAAGAAGATCCGGCTGCTGTACTTCACCGAGGACTACCGGGCCTGGGAACGCAAGCACGCCGGCGTGTGAGCCGATCCGCGGACCTGTACCGCCGGGCGCAGGCGGTGCTCCCCGGTGGGGTCAACTCGCCGGTGCGCGCGATGGGGTCGATCGGACGCGATCCGATCTTCATCGCGTCCGGTAGTGGGCCGCTGGTCGTCGACGCCGACGGCAACGAGTACATCGACTGGGTCTCCTCCTGGGGGCCGTTGATCCTCGGCCACGCGAACCCCCTGGTCGTGCGCGCGGCGTGCGACGCGGCCGCGCGCGGCACCAGCTTCGGCGCTCCCACCGAAGGCGAGGTGGAGCTGGCCGCGGAGGTGGCCCGGCGGATCCCGTCGGTCGAGATGCTGCGGATGACGTCGTCGGGAACCGAGGCGACGATGAGCGTGATCCGCCTGGCGCGGGCGGTCACCGGGCGCGAGCGGATCCTGAAATTCGCCGGCGCCTACCACGGTCACGTCGACGGCCTGCTCGCGCAGGGCGGATCGGGACTCGCCACGCAGGGGATTCCGGCCAGCCCCGGCGTCACCGAGGCCGCCGCGGCGGCGACCGTGATCGTGCCCTGGAACGACCGCGAGGCGCTGATCGAGGCGACCGAGCGTCACGAGCTCGCGGCGATCCTGGCCGAGCCGGTGCCGGCCAACATGGGCGTGGTGCCGCCCAATCCTGGGTTCCTCGAGCTGCTGGCCGAGCGCTCCAGGCGGACCGGGGCACTGCTGGTGTTCGACGAGGTGATCAGCGGCTTCCGCGTCGCCCGCGGCGGCGCGCAGGAGCGCTACAGGGTCACGCCCGACCTGTCGATTCTGGGCAAGGTCGTCGGCGGGGGGTTCCCGGCGGCGGCGTACGGCGGGCGCCGGGAGCTGATGGAGCGGATCGCGCCGGCGGGCGACGTGTACCAGGCGGGCACGCTGTCGGGCAACCCGGTCGCGGTGGCGGCAGCGCTGGCCACGCTGGCTCAGCTCGACGAGGACGCCTACGCGAGGCTCGCGCGCACCACCGACGCGCTCGCCAACGGCCTGCGCGACGCTGCAGCCGGCGCGGACGTGGCGGTGCAGGTCCAGCAGGTGCCGGGGTTGCTGACCGTGTTCTTCTCGCGGGCGCCCGTGCGGGACTACGCCGGCGCTGCGGCCTGTGATCTGGACGCATACGGCGCCTGGTGCCGCGGCTTGCTGGAGCGCGGGGTGTATCCGCCGGCATCGCAGTTCGAGGCATGGTTTCCTTCGCTTGTGCACGGCGAAGCGGAGATCGAGCGAACAGTGAGCGCCGCAGCGTCCGCGTTCGCCGAGGGCCCATGAACGACGGCTTCCTCGACGCCCTGCTGGGGCAGGGTGGAGTGCTCGCCGAGGTTGTCAGGTTCGAGTGCTCCACGACCGCGTCTGACGACCGCGCCCCGGGACCCGCGCAGATCGCCGCCGCCGGCCCGCGCGCAGCTGGTCGGGAGCACGCCTATGAGCTGTTACTCGAGATGATCTTCGAGGGGTCCTGCCTGCACTACGGCCGGCCCCGTCTGGTGCGGCCCGAGAACCCCGAGCTGGCGCTGCTGCTCGGAGACCAGCTGTACGCGCTCGGACTGTCGCGCCTGGCCGCGCTGGGTGACCTCGACGCGGTGGCCGAGCTGGCCGACCTGATCTCGCTGGTCGCGCAGGCTCAGGCCGCCGGCGATGCCGAGCTCGCCGAGGCCGTCTGGGAGGCGGGCGCGACGGCCGTCGGCTGGGGTCCGAGCGAGCCCCTGGCCCGCGCCAAGGCGCTGGCGCGCGCCCACGATCCGAGCGCGGTCGCGGAGCTGCGGACGGCGGCCGAGGACCGCCGGAAGTCCCAGCTTGTGACGCACGCCTCAAACCCGCTTGTGACGTGAGTATCGAGGGGCTTGTGACAGGTGTAACTAGCCGCCGAGCAGGGCAGTCGGGCGCTCGACACCGCGCGCTCGCTAGCCGGTACGCTGTCGGAAGACGACCCCTTTAGGTAGCCGTAAGCAGGAAGGCGCACGTGCCAGATCGACACAAAAAGGCAAAGTCCAAGTACACGATCGATCGGGACATGCCGGGCGCCTTCGAGGGCGAGACCGTCACCCGCCGGCGCTTCATGAACCTCGGCGTGCAGGGCGCCGGTGCCGTCGCGGTGCTCACGTTCACGCTGCCGGCGCTCGGCTTCGCGCTCGCGCCCGTGTTCCACCAGACCGCGTTTGCGTGGCAGGCGATCGGCAAGCCGAGCGACTTCCCCAACGACAACTACGTCACCAAGGTGATCGTGCTCGTGCCCGGCATCGGCGAGGCGGGCAACTCGATCGCCTACGTGCGCTCGCGCAACCCGGCGATCGACAAGGAGCCGGAGGACCAGTACAACCACTTCGTCGCGCTGTCGTCGCGCTGCATGCACCTCGGCTGTCCGGTTCGCTGGGTGGACGCCGCCGAGCGCTTCATCTGCCCGTGCCACGGCGGTGTCTACGACATCCGCGGGATGGTCGCCGGCGGACCGCCGGTGCGACCGCTGGACCGCTTCTACACGCGCCTGAACCAGACCACCGGGCTGGTCGAGCTCGGACCGCGGTACTCGGTCAACTCCGAGCTGCACCGCTTCTCGCCACGGGACCCCGGCCAGCCGCTCGACGGCATCGGCCAGTACCTCTACCCGAAGCGTTTCTCGACGCCTCAGCGCCCCTAGCCCATGCCCAAGCTCCCAGCACCGCCACTCCCCAAGATCCTGCAGCCGAAACCCAAGCGGCCCGGGGAGAACGGCGAGAAGCTGACTCCGGTCGAGGCCGGCGTCACCGTCGTCGACTGGCTCGACGAGCGCACCACGCTGTCGCCGGGAATCAGGTGGCTGCTGTTTCGCAAGGTCCCCCGCGGCCTGAACTTCGCCCAGACGCTCGGCTCGGCGACGCTATTCGCGTTCCTCAACCAGGCGGTCACCGGCGTGTTCCTGGCGATGTACTACCGGCCGGACGCCTACGGGGGCGCGTACGAGTCGGTGCGCTACCTGACCGACGACGTATTCCTCGGCGGGTTCGTCCGCGGCATGCACAAGTGGGGCGCCTCGGTGATGATCATCTTGATCTTCTTGCACATGGCGCGCGTGTTCTTCTACGGCGCCTACAAGTACCCGCGCGAGCTGAACTGGATCATCGGCGTCGTGCTGCTGATCCTGACGCTGGCGATGGGCTTCACCGGCTACCTGCTGCCGTTTGACCAGCGGTCCTACTGGGCCACGATCGTCGGCGTCAACATCAACGGCACCGGCCCGTTCATCGGCCCGTTCCTGTCCGACTTCCTGAGAGGCGGGCCAGAGTTCGGCGCCACGACGTTGTCGCGGTTCTATGCGATCCACATGCTGCTGATCCCTGGCCTGATCGCGGCGCTGATCGGCGCGCACCTGTACCTGGTGACCAAGCTCGGGATCACGGCGCCGCCGTGGCTGAAGGCCGAGAACGAGCCCGAGGTCGTGCCGGAGGCCGAGATCTGATGAGGTCCCGCGCGTGAACCAGGGCGAGAAGGAGGCATATCTCCGCGAATACGCGATCCTGAAGAACGAGGGCGAGCCGTTCTTCCCGTACTCGGTCGCCAAGGACTCGCTGATGGCGATGATCGTGATCCTGCTGATCGCGTTCCTGTCGCTGCTGTTCGGCGCCGAGCTGGGGCCGAAGGCGGATCCGACGACGACCACCTACGTGCCGCGTCCGGACTGGTACTTCTTCTTCCTGTTCGAGGTCCTCCGGGTGATGAAGAACGTCCCGGAGTTCACCCCGATGGCGACGATCGGGGTGCCGACGATCTGCATGATCCTGCTGTTCCTGCTGCCGTTCTACGACCGCGGCCCGGAGCGCCGGATCGAGCGCCGGCCGGTTGCGCTGGCGGCCGGCGTGGTCACGATCGTGGCCATCGCGTACCTGACCTACACCGGCGCCAACACGGGGTCGCCGAACTCAGTGGACATGAAACCGCCTGCAGGGTTAACCGCCTCTGAGAGGGTCACCTTCAACGCCGGCAAACTCGTCGTCGGGCAGTCCGGCTGCCTGGCCTGCCACGTGATCGGCGACAACGGCAATAACGGCCCCGGCCCGCCGCTCACCCACATCGGGTCCAAGCTCCCGCCCGGCGGGATCGCGTCGACGCTGCGCAACCCGACCGCGCCGATGCCATCGTTCAAGTCGCTGGCCCAGCAAGACCCGAAGAAATTCCAGAACCTCGTCGGCTTCCTCTCCGAACTGCAGTAGGCCTGCGAGCTGAGGATCCCGTGTCCGGGAGCGCACCTTCCGCCCCGGGTGGGGCGCCAGGCATCCTCGAGGAAGCCCAGGTTCGGGCGATGTTCGACCGCATCTCCGGCGTGTACGACCGGATGAACTCGGTGATGACCGCGGGGCTGCACCACCAGTGGCGCCGGCGCGCCGCCGAGCTCGCCGGGCTGGGTCCCGGCGGACGGGCGCTCGACGTGGCCACCGGAACCGGAGATCTGGCGATCGAGCTCGCCGAGCGGGTGAGCCCCGGCGGCGAGATCGTGGCCACCGACTTCTCCGAGCGGATGCTCGAGCATGCCCGCGCCAAGCTGAACGCTCGGTCGCTCGGCCCCGGGACGCGGGTCGTGGTCCGCACCGCCAATGCGCTCGCGCTCCCGTTTCGAGGACGGCGAGTTCGACGCGGCCACGGTCGGCTTCGGCGCGCGCAACTTCTCCGATCTGGATCTCGGCCTGCGCGAGATGGCCCGCGTCGTCCGGCCCGGCGGAAGGGTGGTGGTGCTCGAGATCACGACTCCCCAGCGCCCGCCGCTATCGATGTTCTTCGAGCTGTGGTTCGATCGCGCGGTGCCGGCGCTCGGCCGGCTCGCCGGCGACGCCCAGGCCTACAACTATCTTCCGAGCTCAGTGAGGCGATTCCCCGGCCCCGAACAGCTGGCGGCGGTAATGGCCGCCTCCGGCATGCAGGACATCCACTACCTGGTCACCGCGGGCGGGATCATCGCGCTGCACGTGGGGGTCGTCCAGTGACGACCGAGGCGGTCCAGGCGGTGGTCGACATCGGCGGCGCCGCCGTCGGTCGGCTGATGGATCGGGTCGAGCAGCGGATGGCCGAGCTGGCCACGGGTCACGGACCGGTGCTGGCCCGGTTCGCCGGCGAGACGATCGCCGCCGGCGGCAAGCGGTTGCGGCCATTGCTGGTGTGCGTGGCGGCCGGCGTGCCGCCGCCCGAGAGTCAGGGGCTCGTTCGGGCCGCGGTCGCGGTCGAGCTAGTTCACGGCGCGACGCTGGTCCACGACGACGTGCTGGACGGCTCGCCGATGCGCCGGGGTCGGCCGACGGTGGTCGCGGCCGGCGGTCGCCAGGTGGCCACCGCCACCGGGGACCTCCTGTTCTCCAGGGCTTTCGCCGAGCTCGCGGCGGGCCGGTCGGTGGCCGCCGTCAAGACCCTGTCGCGCGCCAGCTCCGAGCTCGCCGAGGGCGAGCTGATGCAGCGGTCCGATGCCTGGAACGTCGAGGTCGACGTCGATCGCTACCTCGAGCGCTGCCGGCTGAAGACCGCGGTCCTGTTCCGGGCCGCGTGCGAGCTGGGCGCGCTGGAGGGCGGCGGCGAGTTCGAGTCGATGGGCTTGTTCGGCGAGCAGATCGGCCTCGCCTTCCAGATCCTCGACGACGTGCTCGACGTCTCGGGCCCGCCCGAGCGCACCGGCAAGCCCCGCGGAGCTGACCTGCTCGACGGCACCGTGACGCTGCCGTTGATCGTCGCCCGAGAGCGTGACCCGTGCGCTGCAGACGCTGGACGTCCGCGCCGTCCGCACCCCGGCCGACGCCGCCGCGCGTGTGCGAGCGGATCGCGGCCACGGGCGCGCTCGAGACCGCGAGGTCCCGCGCGCTAGAGCTCGTCGAGGAGGCCAAGCGCGAGCTGCCGGGTCTACCCGAGCGCCAGCGCACAGCGCTCGAGCTCGTCGCTGAGGGCGTCGTCGAGCGCTACAGCTGAGACTGAGCCTGGGGCCCAACCTTGGCGGCCACGTGGCCGCCGAGGTCACCCCTTAGAAGTCTTCGGGAAGGATGTGGTCGCCGTCGAGCGCGACGATGAAGCGGTCGACCTGGTCGGCCATGTTGGCCTGCGCCAGCCGCTGGAGATCGTCGAGCATGTCGGCGAGACCCGCGTCGAGACGCTCCTCGAGCTCCTCGACCTCCTCCTGGCTGTAGACGCCCTCCTCGCACCAGCGGCAGTTAGGGCAGCTCAGCACCAGCTCCCAGCAGTCCCCGGAGGCCTCGGCCCACGTCACCGGCTGCACGAGCTCGGAGTGGCAGTCGGGGCACACGTGCAGGCCGCCGATGGCAGGGGCACCGTCGTCGTTGAAACGGACGACCTCGATGCTCTTGCCGCTCGGGAGGACGATGCGCCGGACGGAGTGTTTGGGATCCTGGTTCATTGGAGCTTCTCGGATGTCCATTTCATCGGCTCGCGGAGGCCTGGACTTGAGAGTTCCGCTTAGGTCTTTCGTAAGAAATTCACCCGCCTGGGCACCAGAACAGGCCGGGCGTGCGAACGTTTCGTTAGTCGCTGGTGCGGCCTCGCCGTGGTCGCTAACCTTGCAGGCCCGATCCGGAGGGGAGTAACCCATGTTCCGCAACCCAACAGCCGATGTCATCGTGGTCCTGGTGATCGTGCTGCTGATCTTCGGTCCCAAGCGTCTGCCGGGGCTCGGAAAGCAGCTCGGCACCGGCCTCCGCGAGTTCAAGGACTCGATCACGGGAGACCACAAGGACGACGAGGCGGCCGAGCATCCTGAGCTCACCCAGAACACGACGGCACCGGCGGCAGCGCCCCCGGTGACGCCGCAGAACGGCGACGCGGCCGAGGTCGCCACTCCAGAGCGTCGCTCGTAGCGACGCCGTAGGAAGCAGATCGCGTGTCGAAGGTCCTACGACCCATCGCGCACGAAGAGCGCCTGAGCGTCATCGACCATCTCGATGAGCTCCGCACGCGGCTGATTATCTGCGGGCTCGCGCTCGCGGTCGCATTCGGCATCTGCTTCTGGCAGAACCAAGCGCTGCTGAAGGCGCTCAACCGGGCGCTGCCCAACGAGCCCGCGACCAGCCAGAACCACATCTCCGGCACGACCGGGGACCTGGCCAACGAGCGCCGCGGGCTGCAGCAGATGGCCGCCGGCGCGACGGCGCTGGCCAACTCGCCGACCCAGTCGCCGGCCGACCGCCAGGCCGCGCAGCAGATGGCCGCTGGAGCCACCGAGGCCGCCAAGGCGCTGCCGTCGGAGACGGCCAAGAAGCTGCCGATCACGATCGGCGTCGGCGAGCCGTTCACGACGACGCTGACCGTGGCCGCGTATTTCGCGCTGCTGTTCGCGTTACCCGTGCTCCTGTACGAGCTGTACGCGTTCGTGATCCCGGCGCTGAACCCCCGGGAGAGACGGACGGCGATCCCGCTGATGTTATTCGCGCCCATCCTGTTCCTCGGCGGCGTCGTGTTCGGCTATTTCGTCGTGCTCCCGCCGGCGGTGAGATTCCTGCAGGGCTATAACAGCCAGAACTTCGACATCCTCGTCCAGGCGAAGACGTACTACACGTTCCAGATCTTCACGATGGCGGGGATCGGCTTGGCGTTCCAGTTACCCCTCGCGCTCCTCGGTCTGCACAAGATCGGCGTGGTCAACGGCCAAACCCTGACCACGCACTGGCGCTACGCTGTCGTCATCATCGCCGTGATCGCAGCGGCGATGCCGGGGGCCGATCCAGTCACCACGGGGCTGGAGATGCTCCCGCTGGTCATCCTGTTCCTGGCAAGTATCGTGATGCTGAAGATCGCCGATCGTCGCGCGGCTGCGCGCGCCGCCGAGGAGGCGTCGTCGCCGTTCGGCGACGGCCTCGACTCGACCGCGTAGATGCTCTTCGATCTCCGCAGCCGTGGCCGCCGGCGCACCGTGCAGGTGGTCTACCTGGGTCTCGCGATCATCCTCGGTGGCGGCCTGGTGCTGTTCGGCGTCGGCGCGGGCAACGGCTTCGGCGGAATCCTCAACGCGTTCACCGGCGGTGGCGGCGGCAACAGCCAGAACTCGGTCGTCAGCCAGCAGGAGAAGACCGCGCTGAAGGCGACCCAGCAGCGCCCCAACGACCCCGCCGCCTGGGCCTCGCTGGTGCAGGCTCGCTGGACGAGCGCGACGACCGACGGCTCCAACTACGACAGCAACACGGGGACATTCACCGCCTCGGGCAAGAAGGAGCTGGCCTCGCTCACCCGGGCCTACGAGCGCTACACGGCGCTGACCAAGAACCCCAACGCCGACACCGCGATCCTCGCGGCCAGGGCGTACGCGAAGGAGAGCAACTACGCCGGCGCGGCAGGTGCCTGGGAGGACGTGAGCGGGGCCAATCCCAACCAGGCCACCGCGTACGAATGTCTGGCGTTCAACGCCTACGGCGCCAGCCAGAGCCGCAAGGGCGACCTGGCCTCGGCCAAGGCGCTGACGCTGTTGCCCAAGGCCGGCCAGACGTCGATCAAGCAGGCGTTCACGCAGGCCAAGAGCTCGCCGCAGACGGCCCAGCAGCTAGCCCAGCAGTGCTGAGCCCCGCCGTCGCCTCGGTGGACCGTGTCGTTCCGACGGAGCCCACTAGCGCCGGGTAACATCGCCCTCCCCGGGCCGTTAGCTCAACTGGTAGAGCAGGGGACTCTTAATCCCAAGGTTGAAGGTTCGAGTCCTTCACGGCCCACTACAGAAGCCCCGCGCAAGCGGGGTTTTTCATTGCGTGCTCCTGGACGCACCGCGTGGCGCCTGCGACGATTCGACGGTGGACATCGGTGTAGGCGGATAGATGACGGAGGGGCAGCCGGGCGACGTCGCGATCCGCACCCCTGATCAGCGTCTGCGCGTGTTCGTGAGCTCGACGCTGGGCGAGCTCGCCGACGAGCGTGCTGCGGTAGCCCGTGCCGTCTCGGGCCTGCGGCTCACGCCGGTGCTGTTCGAGCTCGGTGCGCGGCCGCACCCACCTCGCGAGTTGTACCGGGCCTACCTCGCGCAGTCCGACATCTTCATCGGCCTGTACTGGCAGCGGTATGGCTGGGTCGGGCCGGGGATGGACATCTCGGGACTTGAGGACGAGTTCCGACTCTCCCACTCGATTCCCCGCCTGCTGTACGTCAAGAAACCGGCGCCCGACCGAGAACCCGGGCTGACGGCCATGATCGACGAGCTCCAGTCGGAGGGGACCGACTCGTACCGCAGTTTCGGTACGCCGCGGGAGCTCGGGCGACTGGTGCGCGACGACCTGGCTCTGCTCCTGAGCGAGCGCTTCGCGACCGCACACAGCCGGGCCGACCGTTCGGCATCGCCCGCGTCCAACGGCGACCAGCGGGGTCCGCGCTCGCTGCCGGTGACGTCGACAACGTTGATCGGGCGCGAGCACGACATTGTCGAGGTCTCGAAACTCCTCGCGAAGCCGGAGGTCCGGCTGGTCACGCTCACCGGTCCCGGCGGGATCGGCAAGACCCGGCTGGCGATCGCCGTGGGCGAGCAACTCGACGATCGCTATCCGCGGGGGACAGTGTTCGTACCGCTCGCTTCCATCGCTGCGCCCGAGCTGGTGCTGCCGCGCATCGCGGCCGCGGTGGGCGTGACGATCGAGGGCGTGCGCCCGCCCTTGGACGTCCTGGTCGAGCAGTTCGCGGACACGCCCACCCTGCTCGTGTTGGACAATCTCGAACAGGTCGTTGGCGTTGCGCCCGAGCTCGACCAGCTGCTGGCCCGCTGCGCTCGTCTCGAGATTCTCGCCACGAGCCGGACGGTGCTTCGGCTTCGGGCCGAGCGCGAGTACGCGGTCGGCCCGCTGTCCGTGCCCGTGTTCTCAGGGCAGGTCCCGATCGAGCAGCTGGCGTCGTTGCCCGCCGTCCAGCTGTTCGTCGATCGAGCCCAAGCCGTTCGCTATGACTTCGCGTTGACCGACGCCAACGCGCTCGCGATCGTGGAGATCTGCCGGCGCCTCGATGGCCTGCCGCTCGCCATCGAGCTCGCAGCGGCCCGCGCGCGATTGCTCGAACCAGAGGCGTTGCTCGCTCGGCTCGGAAGTCGCCTCGACGCGTTGGGTAGCGGTCCGGTCGATCTTCCCGAACGTCAACGCACGTTGCGCGCGACCGTCGAATGGAGCGTCGGGCTGCTCGATGACGCCGAGGAGCAGATGCTCGCCACCCTGTCGATCTTCGTCGAAGGCTGGACGGTGGAGGCAGCCGTGCACGTTTCCGGTCTCACCGAAGATCGGACGCTCGATCTGCTCGACTCGCTCGCCGGGCACAGCCTGGTGAGCGTCGATGCGACCGTTGTCGGGCCGAGGTTCCGCATGCTGGCAGCCATACGGGAGTTGGCCGCCGAGCGGCTTGCCGCCCGCGCGGACCTGGCGGACGTCGAGCGGCGGCACGCGGAGTACTTCGGTGCGCTCGTGGAGAACGCCGACTGGACCGCTGACCGACAGGCCGAATGGGCCGAGCGATTGCGAACCGAGGAAGGGAACCTCGGGGTCGCCATCCGGTGGTTCTTCGCCCATGACATCGCGCCCCTGCCACACATCTTCCTGATCCTCTGCCAGAACCTCTGGCTGTTCTGGCGGATGCGCGATCGCATGCCCGAACGTCGGGCCTGGATCCAGGAGCTACTGCTCCGAGCTGATGCATTGGAGACTCGCGCGCAAGCCGAGCTGTTGTTGATCTCGGCCGCGACTGCAGTCGAGATCGGTGACGATGACAGCGCGCAGGCCGCGGTCCAGGGGATCAAGCGACTCGAGGGGCGCATCGACGATCCGTATCTCGAGAGCGCGGCGCAGCTGGCCGTCTCGTGGGTCCTGCCGATCGCTGATGACTACGATGGTGCGCTGCAGGCCGCGTCGACGGCACTCGACGGCTTCCGCGAGCAGAACGAGCCGTTCATGGCGTGGGCGGCTCTGACCGTGGGGCTGCTGGAGATGACGCTCGGCCGACACGAAGCCGCGCGTGAGCACCTCACCGAGGCCAACGAGCGCGGCGGCGAGTTCGGCCACAAGTGGCTCGAGTCGGGTGCACGAACGCAGCTCGCCTCGCTTGCTGTGAGGGCGGGCCAACTCGACGAGGCTCGAGCGCAGCTCGTGCATGCGGTAGGCGCGAGCGGGGACACCGAGCTCAGCACCCAAACCGTGACCTTCTCGCTCGTCGCCTATGCCCACCTCGCTCTGGCGCAAAGAGATGGGCGGCGGGCCGCGATGGCCTTGGGTGCGGCCGATGGGCTGCGCCAGCGTGCGGGATTGCGCGCGTGGCCGTCGATGCGGCGCGGCGAGGCGGAGCTGGCTGCCGAGGTGACGCAGACGATCGATCCCGACGTCTTCAAGGAGGCCTTCGCGGCCGGATCTGACCTCGATCAAGGTGAAGCGGTCGCGCTCGTGCGCGGTGACCGAATGATCGCGGTGTGACCCTCCTTTGTAGGCTCGGAGCATGGTCGCCAAGTACCGCTCCGTGCTGTCGGTCGGAGGCGCGCTTGGACTGTTCGCCTCGGCGCTCGTCGGCAGACTCCCGCAGGGGATGTCGTCGCTGGCGATCCTGCTGCTGGTCCGCGATGCCACCGACTCCTACGCCGCCGCCGGCGCGGCGGTCGGCGCGTTCGCCCTGGCTACGGCCGGCTGCGCGCCGCTCGTGGGCCGGCTGATCGATCGCTTCGGCCGCGCGCGCGTGCTGGTCCCGTTCGCCCTCGCCCAGTCGGGCGCGTACGTCGGGTTGGTCGTGGCCACGAGCGCCGGCGCCGGCGTGCTCGTGCTGGTGGCGCTGTCGGCGCTGGCGGGCGCGCTGCTACCACCGATCGCCCCGGTCGTCCGCGTGCTGCTGCGCGAGGTGTTCGACGACCTCTCGCTGCGCGACACCGCTTACGCGCTCGACGCGGTGGCCCAGGAGACGATTTGGATCGCCGGCCCGCTGGTGGTCGCGCTGGTGATCGCGCTGACCTCACCGGAGCTCGCGGTGGTCCTGCTCGGGGTCGTGTGCGTCAGCGGCACGCTGCTGTTCGTGAGCTCGCCGCTGGTGCGCCGCTCGGACGCGCCGCGGACGTTGCCGGAGCGTCGCTCGGCGCTCGCGAGCCCGGAGCTGCGGGTGCTGCTCGGGCCGGTTGCGCTCACCGGGATGGCGCTCGGCGCGATCGAGGTGGGGCTGCCGTCGCTGGCGATCCACGCCGGCTCGCGCCCCGCGTCGGGGCTGTTGCTCGCGCTCTGGAGCGTCGGCAGCATGACCGGCGGGCTGTGGTACGGGTCACGGGTGTGGCGCTCGTCACTGGTGAGCCGCTACCAGCTGCTGCTGGTGCTGGCGGTCGTCTGCACGGCACCGCTGATCGCGGCGCGGACGATCGACGTGGCGGTCGTCTGCGCGGTGCTGGCCGGCCTGACCGTCGCCCCGATGTTCTCCTGCCAGTACGCGCTGGTCGGCCGATCGCTGGCACCGGGCACCGAGACCGAGGCGTTCACCTGGATCTCGGCGGCGCTGATCGGCGGCCTCGCCGCGGGGTCCGCGATCGGAGGCGCGGTGGTGGGCCCGCTCGGTATCAGCGCGCCGTTCGTGATCTCTTGTGCGACCTCGATGGTGGCTGCGCTGATCGCCGTGAGCGTGCGCGGCGTTGTGCAGGGCTCGCCGAGCCGCGCCGGCTGATCAGCCGGGATCGCCGGCGCGCCACAGCCGGTCGTCCTCCCAGCCGTCGACGATCACCTTGTCGGCGTCGATCCCACGAGCGTCGGCGAGCTCGGACGCAAGCTTCTGGAGGCGAACGGTGAGCGGGATCTGCGCCAGCACCGGGTCAAGGCCCTCGGGCTCCTCGACGGTCGCCACAACCAGGCCCTCGTTTGCGGCGGTCCCGGCGAGCAACCCGAGCAACCCGAAGCGATCGTCGCCGGGCTGGATCGCGAGCAGCGCGTCGTCGGACCCGAGCGGGACCGCCGAGCCGTGCAGCAGATACTCCGCCTCAAAGCCTTCGGCCGGCAGACGCGCGGCCTCGCGCAGCTTGACTGCTCCCTCACGCGCGGTGACCGCGGCAGGTCCGGCGCCGGCGAGCACGATCAGACGTCGCGGCGGCGCCGACAGAGCGACCGGCGCCCGCGCGGCGGCGTCGATCCGCGCCGGCAGCGCGCTCAGCTGCCGCTCGTCGAAGCCGGCCTGGCCCAGCGCGGCGCTCAGGCGCGCGAGCACGATCAGCGCCGACAGGTAACTCGCCGTGTAGGTCTCCGAGCGCTCGGCCTCGACGGTCTGGACCGCCTCCGGCCATCCCCGCCCCCGGCCGGTGATCGAGACCACGCGAGCGCCGGCCGCCAGCGCCCGGGCGCGAGCCCGGCGGGCGAACGCCGTCTCGGTGGTGTGGGAGATGATCACGACTGCGTCGTCGCTCGCGAGCGAGCGGTCGCTCGAGACGAATGTCGCCGACGAGCTCCATCGAGCCTCCCGGTCGCCCGTGCCGAACATCCACGCGCCGAGTTCGGCGGCGTGCTGGCTGGAGCCCGTGCCAACCAGCCAGATCCGCCTCGCCGGCTCGATCCGCGCCAGTGTGTCGCCGAGGTCCAACGCGAGCACCGGCTCGAGCAGCTCGGCCTGCGCGGCGATCGTGTCCGCCAGGGCGGTCATGCCGGCGATTATCCCCTTAGTCGCCCGTGAGCGATTCGACGCATCCGAGCATCGACCGAGAGGACGAAGGCCAGACTCGACGTTGTCGGAGGGCGAGCTGCGGCTGTTCGCCGGCAACTAGTGCCTGACGGCTGGGAGGCGTGCACCGGGGCCCGATTCGCTAGCCGGCGATCACGGCAGCAACGACGCGCTGGAGCTGATCGACGACCGCCCCGGCGCCGTTGGCCGACCCGGCGTCGGGCGCAGCGCGGCGGCATCGTGGCCTCTCAGCGGGTGCTGACGCAGCCTGAGGCTCCAGGACTCCGAGTAGACGATCCCGTCCACCGGACCGCGCCCAGGCTCGGCCTCGTCGGAGAGCCGGTCCGCGTTGTCGGCGGGGGGCGGCAAGATTGGCCAAGGCTGCGGCACGTTGCGCCAGCTCACGTCGTGCCTCGGGCGACGGTGGACGCCTTCGCCCGATGCCTGCGCACGGGAAACGACCGGAACAGCTGCGCGAGCTTCGGTCGCCGGGCCCGCGTCTCGGTCACCGCCGCCCGCCGGTCCTTGTCGTCGGCGAGGGTGCGGGAGTATTCGATTCCAAGCAGGGAGTGCATCGCGATCCTTTGTTCGGGAGTACAGGACGCGATGAGCAGGATCGGCGACGCCGATCACCAATCGATCACCGCCGATAACGGCCCGTCGCCGGACCGTCACCGGCGCTATCGGCCGGTAGCGGCGACCAGCAGCTCGTAGTGGATGGGCTCGCCGGTCGTGGTCACGCGGTGGTGAAAGCGCGAGCGCTCGATCTGCTCGAGCCTGCCCGAGCTCAGCAGCTCGGCGACCTCGGCGCGAAACCCGCCGGGCCCGTCGGTCTGCATCCACTGCTCGTCGATCGTGAACGCGACCGGAGCGCCGGGCGGCAGTAGGCCCAGCGCCGTCTCCAGCGCCGACGCGGGAGCGTGCGTTCCGCCGAACGCCCCGGCGGCAACCAGGCCGCCGAGTTCGTGCTCGCGCAGCCGCTCGAGCAGCCGCGGCGCCGGATCGGCCAGGTCGCCCACGAGGTAGTCGCGGTACACGCCCGGCCGGTCGCGCAGCGCCGCCTCGCGCGCGGCGTCAAGCGCGTCGAGTCCGACCACGCTCCCGACGCCCAACTCGCGCACGAGCCCGCCGACCAGCCCCGTGCCGGCGCCGAGGTCGAGCACGGTCAATGTCGCGCGATCAAGCTGCAGCGCGTCCAGCGCGCGGGCCAGGCCCTGGGCCACCACCTGGGGCGAGCGGCAGCCCAGCAAATCCTGCACGACGTGCTCGTAGAGCCCCGGCACGCCGTAGACGCGCGCGTAGTCATGCAAGTGAACGGTCTCCTCGGCGGCGTCGCCGTCGGATCCGCCGCGGAGGACTACGTACTCGCCGTCGGCCTCTGGCGGCCCGAGCAGCCGCACCACGGTGACGGGGCTCACGCTCGACAGGCTAGCTGTGCGGATGGCTTCGACGGCGTTACCCAGAGCCCGCCGCGCGCGGCCGCGCCGTCCGCCACGAGTACGGACCATCGACATCGCAGCCTCGGTGACCTCGGCCGGCATCGTCCGCGGGATCGCATGGCCGGTGTCCAGCCACGTCACCTCGATCGCCGGATCGATCTCGATCACGCGCCGGGCAGCGGCCCGGGCCGCTTCCAGCGCGGCGCCGCCGTCGGGCCCCGGCCCGGCCTGGGAGCCGAGCAGATACCGGGTCGGGCACGACAGCGAGCGCAGCGCGCGCTCGAACTGATCGGCGCGCGCCAGCAGCTCCGCCGCGAGCGCCTGCAGCTCGTCGATCGACATCGCCGACCCGACGCGCAGCGCGCGCATCAGCGCCCGGGTGAGGACGATCGACGGCTTGCGCGCAGCTCGGCGGCGCGCGAGCCCAGTCGGGAGGTGGGATCCGCACCGGGAGCGCCCCGTCGATCGCCACCAGCCCGCCGCAGTCCGGCGTCGCAGCCGCCGCGCACAGCGCGACGCCTGCACCGAGCGAGTGACCGACCAGTACCGGGTCGCGGAGTTCTAGGTGCTCGATCACGGCACCGAGATCCGCTACCAACGCGTCCCACGAGTAGTCGTCGCTGACACCCGAGGCTCCGTGGCCGCGCTGGTCGTAGGTGATCACCCGCGCGCGGCCGGCGAGCAGGGCCGCCACGCGCTTGAACGCCAGCTGGCTGCCGCCGAGCCCGTGGACCAGCACAACCGGTGCCATCGCCTCGCCGCTGTCTGTGACCGCCAGCCGCACGTTGCCGTGCGCCAGCGAGATGCGTCTCCGCTTCATTTCGATTCGTCCTCCTGGGTCGCCCGAGCCGCCGGCATCATCACCGTGGACAGGATCCGACGCCGCCGCTCCGGCGTCGGCTCGTTGTCGAGCACGGGGGCCAGGGCTGCGCCGATGCGTCCCGCGAGCTCGTGGAGCTCCTGGTCGGAGAGATTGAGGGCGAACTGCCCGTAGCTGACGCCGTCCGCCGCAGGATCGGCGGACTCCTCTCCGAGATAGCGCGCGAAGTCTCCCAGCAGCGTCCCTACGAACACCGTGAAGTAGCGCAGGTGCTCTTCGGCGCGCAGCTCGGACATCTCCGCCGGCGACAGCCGGGCCTGGCCCTGCGCCAGCACGTAGATGCGCCGTGGCGTGCCGCGTGCGGGGCGCTCGGCGACGAGCGCGAGCACCCCGGCGTCGGCGAGCTGCCCGACGTGCCGGTAGAGGGTGGCCTTGGGGACATCGGGCAGCTCCGCCGCCGAGATCCTCGGTCGACAACCGTCGACCCCCGAAGAACGCCTGGACGATCCGCAGCCTAACCGGGTGGATGAGCAGGTCGGCTTGATTATCTCTCATCTACGAGAACTATATCGTTAATGAGACAGAAATGCCATCCTACGGTCGTCGTTCCGCAGCGGCGTGCAGCGGCTCGAGCACGGTCCGGCGGATGTGCTCGTACACGACCGACGTGTTGACGTCGGCGACCTCCGGCCGCTCGGTCAGGCGGTCGATCACGAACGCGTACAGGGCGTTGGTGTCGGGGACCGCGATGTGCAGTCGGAAGTCGTTGGCGCCGGAGACGACGAACACGCCGATCACTTCCGGCAGCTCGACCGCCCAGTTGCGAAACGCCTCGATGTTTTGCCGCGTCGGAGGCCGGATCGTGACCTCGGTCAGCGCCTGCACGGGCCGGCCGAGCGCCTCGAGGTCGATGTCCGCGTGGTACCCGCGGATCACCCCCGTGGCACGCAGGGCGCGGACGCGCTCCAGCGACGTCGATGGGGACACGTGCACGGTGGCGGCCAGATCGCGATTGGTGATCCGTGCATCGTGCTGCAGCTCGCCCACTAGCGACCAGTCAATCGCATCAAGTTCGGCGAACGTCCTATTGATCCGTACAGTATACGAACTGGACGACAGATATCCACGCCTATGCTCAAATTACCGGCGATGTACAGAATGGGTGGACATTCCAGCCGGCTCGCCGGCGCCGGTGCCCGGTGGGGGATCCTGCCACTGCTCTCGGCGTCGGTCTTATGGGGCACGAGCGGGACCGCGCAGGCGCTCGCGCGCCTCCACGCCGACCCACCGCTGATCGGGGCCGCGAGGCTTCTCTCGGGTGCCGCGGCGCTGGTTGTGATCGCTGCCGCGAAGGGGCGGCTGCAACTGCGCGAGCTGCTCGTGGGCGACCGGCGCCGGTGGCTTCTGACCGCCGGGGTCGCGACCGCGGTCTACCAGGCGGCGTTCTTCGGCGCCGTCGCGCGAACCGGCGTCGCGCTGGGCACGCTGGTCGCGTTGGGCAGCGCGCCGGCATTCTGTGGGCTGTTCGCGCGGCGCTTCACTGGAGAGTCGCTGCCGCGCGCCTGGACGCTCAGTGCGGCGTGTGCGGTCGCCGGATGCGCGCTGGTGGTGCTCCGCATGGCGGCGGCGGTGGAGCCGATCCGTTCGGGATTGCGTCTGTCGATCGTGGCCGGCGGTTGCTACGGCGCCTATACGGTGTGCGTGAAGCGGCTGTTGGGCACCGGCGCCGACCCGATCCCGGTGCTGGCCGTCACGGTCAGCATCGGCGCCGTGCGCCGCTGTCCCCGTTCTACTTCACCGGCAGCCGGCCCGCTGGCGTCGCTGGCGGGACTGCTGCTGACCGCGTGGCTCGGGCTGGTC
>CAWHRT010000039.1:0-69563 GCA_963831845.1 uncultured Solirubrobacterales bacterium
CGCCGATGCGGACGATGCCGCGGTCGTCGAGGTTGCGCAGCGACTCCTCCGAGCGGTTCGGGATGTCGCGGGTGATCTCCTCGTCGCCCAGCTTGGTCGTGCGCGCGTCGACCTCGTACTCCTCGATGTGGATCGAGGTGAGCTCGTCGTCCTGGACCAGGCGCTTGGACAGGATGATCGCGTCCTCGAAGTTGTAACCCTCCCAGGACATGAACGCGACCAGCAGGTTCTTGCCGAGCGCCATCTCGCCGGAGTCGGTGGCGGACCCATCGGCCAGGACCTCGCCCTCGCCGATCGCGGTGCCGACATCGAGGATCGGCTTCTGGTGGATCAGCGTCCCCTGGTTGGAACGCATGAACTTCTGCAGCTCGTACTCGTCCTGGCCGCCGTCCTTGCGGTCGACGACGATCTGCTCGGCGTCGACGTAGGCGACGGTTCCGGGCGACTTGGACAGGATCACGTCGCCGGTGTCAATCGCCGCGCGACGCTCCATTCCGGTACCGATCAGCGGAGCGTCGGTGACCAGCAGCGGCACCGCCTGGCGCTGCATGTTGGAGCCCATCAGCGCCCGGTTGGCGTCGTCGTGCTCGAGGAACGGGATCATCGCCGTCGCGACCGACCAGATCTGCTCCGGCGACACGTCGATCAGGTCGACCTCGTTCGGCGCGACCGTCACGTACTGACCGGCCTGGGTGCGGCACAGGATTTCCTCGCCCTGGAGGTGGCCGTTGTCATCGATCGGCGTGTTCGCCTGGGCGATGATCTGCTCCTCCTCCTGGGTCGCGTCCAAGTGGAGGATCTGCTCGGTCACGCGACCGTCCTTGACCACCCGGTAGGGGGTCGTGACGAACCCGTGCTCGGAGATCTCCGCGTAGGAGGACAGCGAGCCGATCAGGCCGATGTTCGGACCCTCCGGGGTCTCGATCGGGCACATCCGGCCGTAGTGGGTCGGGTGCACGTCGCGGACCTCGATCGGCGCGCGCTCGCGGGTCAGACCGCCGGCTCCCAGGGCGCTCAGGCGCCGCCGGTGCGTCAGCCCGGCCAGCGAGTTGGTCTGGTCCATGAACTGCGACAGCTGGCTGGAGCCGAAGAACTCCTTCAGCGCCGCGACCACGGGCCGGATGTTGACGATCGTCTGCGGGGTGATCGTGTCGGCGTCCTCAGTCGTCAGACGCTCGCGCACGACGCGCTCCATCCGGTACAGGCCGATCCGGAACGCCTCCTGGATCAGCTCACCGACGGTACGCAGACGGCGGTTGCCGAAGTGCTCGTACTCGTCGAGGTGGTCAGCGACCGGCTCGCGCGGGAGCGCCAGCGCCTCGGCGGCGTAGTCCTTGACCTCGGAGTCCGGCTCCTCGGGCATGCCGAGCAGCCGCGGCAGCGAGACGAGCTCCTTGACCAGCGCGATCACGTCGTCGTGGGTCAGCGTCCGCGTCTCGAGGTCGATGTCGAGACCCAGGCGCGAGTTCAGCTTGTAGCGGCCCACGCGGGTGAGGTCGTAGCGCTTGGGGTCGAAGAACAGCTGGTTGAGCAGCGAACGGGCGGCGTCGATCGACGGCGGCTCGCCGGGACGCTGCTTCTTGAACAGCTCGATCAGCGCGCCCTCCTCGGTGCGGACCATCTCGGGGTCCGCGTCGAGGGTCAGGCGGATGTAGAGCGAGTTGTCAAAGAGGTTCAGGATCTCCTCGTCCGACGCGTAGCCCATCGCGCGCAGCAGCACCGTCACGGGCAGCTTGCGCTTACGGTCGATGCGGACGTAGACCCGGCCCTTCTTGTCGATCTCGAGCTCGAGCCACGAACCGCGGGCGGGCATCAGGTTCGCGATGAAGACCTGCTTCTCGCGATCCTTGGGCTCCATCACGTAGGCGCCCGGAGAGCGGACGAGCTGCGTGACGACCACGCGCTCGGTGCCGTTGATGATGAACGTCCCGCGCTCGGTCATCCACGGGAAATCGCCCATGAACACCGACTGCTCACGGATCTCACCGGTCTCCCGGTTGATGAAGGCGACCGTCACGGTCAGCGGGCGCGCGTACGTGAGGTCCTTCTCACGGCACTGCTCCAGGCTCGCGACGGGCTCGTCGAAGGTGAACTCTCCGAACTGGACGGCAAGGTTTCCGGTGTAATCCTCGATCGGCGAGATGTCGTCGATCGTCTCGCGCAGGCCACCGCCGTTCGGGTCGGTCAGCCACGCAAAGGACTTGCGCTGAATATCAATGAGGTTGGGGACTTCAAGGACCTTGTTCAGACGCGCGAAACTACGGCGCGTCCGCGGGGCATGAGTAGTAGCCAAGACGGCGGCTCCTCGGGCGGTCGAGAGGGAGGCACGAGAGCGCTCCGGAGGTCGCGACGGCCCCATAGAGCGCGACCAACCAAGATAGCACACGGCATCGCTGCCCCGTGCAGGGGTGTTCAGCTCTCACGGACCCCGCCCCGGGACACCGCGTATGTGTGCGCGGCACCTTTGCCATCGGGCGGCTACGGCTATTGGCTGACGCGGGAAGTTTAGGGGGAAATTCGCCGCGGAGCAAGCTCGGGGCGAACTCGGGCGACTGCCGGAGGCGGGATGTGAAACGTCCGCATACGGGACGTTTTACGTCCCGCCCGGCTAATGAGACGCAAAAGCGCCCGACGGGCTGTCAGCCCGTCGGGCGCTTTCGACTTACGCTTGCCGGACGCCGGTTACTTCAGCTCGACGCTCCCGCCGGCCTCCTCGAGGTCGGCCTTGAGCTTGTCGGCCTCCGCCTTGTCGACACCCTCGCGCACGGGCTTGGGGGCCTCGTCGACCAGCGCCTTGGCCTCCTTGAGGCCGAGCCCGGTGGCCGCGCGGACGACCTTGATCACCTGGATCTTCTTGTCGCCGGCGGCGGTCAGGACGACGTCGAAGCTGGTCTGCTCCTCGGCTTCCTCGGCGCCACCGTCAGCGGCACCCGCTCCGGCCGCCGCGACGGGCGCGACGGCGGTCGCGGAGACGCCGAACGTCTCCTCGAGCGCCTTGATGCGCTCCGACAGCTCAAGCACCGAGATGCCCTTGAGCTCCTCGATCCACTCCTGGGTACTGGTTGCCATGTTTCCTCCTTATGACTCGGACGCGTCCGCGTCAGCCGCGTCCGCCTCAGGTTGTTCAGTTTCAGTCGCCGGCTGCTCGGGCTCGGCGGGGGCTTGCGCTTCGGGCTCGGCGGGAGCCTCGGGCTCCGCCGCCGCCTCGGGCTCGGGCTGGGCAGGCGGCTCGGGCTCCGCCGCCGCCTCGGGCTCGGGCTCGACAGGCGGCTCGGGCTCCGCCGCCGCCTCGGGCTCGGGCTCGAGCAGCCGCGGGCTCGGGCTCCGCCGCCGCCTCGGGCTCCGCAGCAGCCTCGGGCTCGGGCTCGACAGCAGCCTCGGGCTCCGCAGCCGCCGCTCGGGCTCGGGCTCCGCAGCCGCCTCGGGCTCCGCAGCCGCCTCGTCGGCGGGAGCAGCAGCGGCCGGCGCCTCGCCGGAGACCAGACCTTGGTCGGCGATCGACTGCAGCTGGATCGCAATCCCCGAGATCAGCGCGTTCAGGGTCCGCACGAGCCCGGTCAGCGGCGACGCAATCGCCCCGACCAGCTGCGCGTTGAGCACGTCGCGCGCGGGGAGCCGCGCGATCGCGCGGACCTCGTCGGCGCTGAGCGCGGCGCCGTCCATCAGACCGCCCTTGAACGCGAGGATGTTCAGCTGGCGCGCGGTGTCGTTGAGCGCCTTCGCCGCCAGCGCCGCGTCACCGCCCACAAGCGCCAACGCCGTGGGCCCCTCGAGCATCGGCTTGAGCGACTCGGCGCCGGCCTTGTCGGCCGCCCGCTCGGACAGGGAGTTCTTGACGATCCGGAACTTGGTCTCGGACTCGCGCAGTCTCGCGCGCAGATCCGCCACCTGAGACACGGAGATCCCGCGGTAGTCGACCGCGAAGATCGCCTGGGCGGCCTCGATCTGGCCGGCAATCTCGTCTACTACTGCTGCTTTCTGGTCTCGATTCATGTTCCTCTCAATACTCGCTCTGGGGGCCCGACTTTGGCGGCCACGTCGGCCGCCAAAGTCACCCCTAAAACAACGCCCGCGCAAGGCGGGCGTCTGACAGGCACGTGAATCGGGCGCTGATCGAGGCTCGCCTGCTCCGGTCTTATGCGGTCACGCCGCCGGAGGTCTCGGGCTGTCTCTTGGAAGTTTCAGGTCAGTCTAGCTACGCCGCCACCGGCTCTTCGACGATGTCGCGCGTGCGCGACGGGTCCACCTTGACGCCCGGTCCCATCGTCGTCGCGACGGTCACCGAGTGGATGTAGCGGCCCTTGGCCGCGGACGGCTTGGCCCGGATCAGCTCTTCGATCACGGCCGCGTAGTTCTCGAGCAGGCGCTGTTCCTCGAAGTCGCGCTTGCCGATCACCAGGTGCACGATCGCGTTGCGGTCGGTGCGGTACTCGACCTTCCCGGACTTGGACTCATCGACCGCCTTGGCCACGTCCATCGTGACCGTGCCGACCTTCGGGTTTGGCATCTTGCCGGCCGGACCGAGGATCCGGCCCAGGCGGCCGACCACCGGCATCAGGTCCGGCGTCGCGATCGCCACGTCGAAGTCGTCGAACCCGTCCTGGATCCGCTGCGCGAGGTCCTCCGCGCCGACCACGTCGGCGCCGGCCTCCTCGGCCTCGCGGGCCTTGTCGCCCTGGGCGAACACGATGATCTTGACGTCCTTACCGAGCCCGTTGGGAAGCGCGATCGTCCCGCGCAGCTGCTCGTCGGCGTGGCGGACGTTCAGCCCGGTGCGCACGTGCACCTCGACGGACTCGTTGAACTTGGCGGTGCCCAGCTGCTTGATCAGCGCGATCGCCTCGCCCGGCGCGTACTCGCGCTCACGGTCGAACCGCTGCTTGGCGTCGTCGTATGCCTTGCCGTGCCGTGACAACTCACACCACCTCCACACCCATCGAGCGGGCCGTGCCCGCGATGATCTTGGCCGCCGCGTCGATGTCGTTGGCGTTCAGGTCCTTCATCTTCTTCTCGGCGATCTCCCGCAGCTGCGCCTGGGAGATCCGGGCGACCTTGTCGCGATGGGGCTCGGCCGAGCCCTTCTCCAGCGACAGCGCCTGCTTGATCAGCACCGCGGCCGGGGGGCTCTTGGTGATGAACGTGAACGAGCGGTCCTCGTAGACGGTGATCACGACCGGGATCACGGTGCCCGCGTCGGACTGCGTCTGCGCGTTGAACGCCTTGACGAACTCCATGATGTTGACGCCGTGCTGACCCAGGGCAGGGCCGACCGGCGGCGCCGGGCTCGCTTGGCCCCCTGGAGCCTGAAGCTTGATCTGTGTCAGAACCTTCTTCGCCATTTTCTAAATCTTCTTCACCTGATCGAATCCGACTTCCACCGGAGTCTCACGACCGAAGATAGAGACCAGCACCTTCAGGCGCTGGGCGTCCTCGTTGACCTCGGAGATCTCCCCGGAGAAGTCTGACAGGGGACCGGAGATCACCTTGACGGACTCGCCGATCGAGAACTGGGCGCGGCTGCGTGGCCGGACCTCCTGCTCGCGGTGGAGCAGACGGTTGACCTCGTCCTGGGTCAGCGGCACCGGCTCCTGGGAGGCGCCGACGAACCCGGTGACCCCGGGCGTGCCCTTGACCAGCGTCCACGAGTCCTCGTTGAGGTCCATGTTGACCAGCACGTAGCCGGGCATGGTGCGCTTCTCGACGGTGATCTTCTGGTTGTCCTTCATCTCCGAGACGGACTCGGTGGGGACCACGATCTGCCTGATCGCGCGCTGCTGCCCGAGCGACACGATGCGGTGCTCGAGGTTGTGCTTGACCTTGTTCTCGTGACCCGAATATGTGTTGACTACGTACCAGCGGAACATTTTCTCTCTCCGCGGGACCACCCAGGTCCCGCGCCATTCATTGACGTTTTGCGCCTCGCCCGACCCGCTACTTGAGGATGAAGTTCATGATCTTCGTGGAGACCAAGTCGGCGACACCGAGGAAGACTCCGGCCACGATCACGAACCCAATCACGACGCCGGTGGCCTGAATCACCTGACGACGGTCCGGCCACTGTACCCGTTGAAGCTCGTTCCAGCTTCCACGGAGGAAGTTGATCAGCCGGTTCCCGTGCCTGGCGTGATGCTCGGGAACCGTCGCCCCCGCCGGCGCGAGCTCGCCGCCGCCGTCGGAGCCACCGTCGCCACGTCCTCGCCGGGTCGGGGGGCCGCCGGCGCCTGCGCCGGCGTCACCGTCAGCCGCCTCGGCTTCGCTCTCGGCCAGCTCGTCGACCTCGGTCTCGAGCTCCTCGAACTCCTCCTCGTCGAGCGACTCGGGGGCCGCGGCGTCGTCCAGTACGGGCTCCGCGTCGGCCACCTCGGGCTCGGCGTCGGCCAGTTCGGGCCGGCCCAGCGCCATCTGCGCCTCCGCCAGCTCGACGTCCGGCGCCGCGTGGCGCATCGGGTCGGCCCCGTCCTCGGTCCGGTCGGGCCGGGCGTCCGGCCGGGCGCCGGTCGGACCCTGGCGGGCCGCGGCCGGCTGCGGCCTACGGGCGCGTCGCTCTTTGGCGCGTTTGCGATTCCGAGCCACGGACAGCTCCCGTCAACTCAGCGCGTCTCGCGGTGAGCGGTGTGGCACCGGCACCAGCGGCAGTACTTGCGCAGCTGGAGCCGCTCCGGGTTATTCCGTTTGCTCTTGTTGGTCTGGTAGTTGCGGCGCTTGCACTCTTCACAAGCAAGAGTCGCAGCGATCCGCACATCTCCACGGGCCATAACGCGCTTCCCGTCGGGGTCTTCAGGACTTGGCGACCGAACCGCGGGCGCCAAAACGAACGCCGCCCGGCGCCGGTCATGGAGTGTAGCTAGTGGCGCATCGGCGCACTAGTAAACCGGGCCAGTGGCCTGACCGGACCCCGCGGTGGCGCCGCTCAGTCCGGAAGCTCGACCGGCCACAGCTCGAGCTCGAGCTCGAGCTCGCCGCGCAGCACCCGGACCGGCAGCGCCTGCCCGATCGCGTCGCCGCCCATCATCCGCTGCACGTCGTCGACGCGCTCCACCGGACGGCCGCCGAGCTCGACGATCAGGTCCTCGGCACGCAGCCCCGCCGTGGCGGCCGGGCTGCCCTCGGCGACGTCGACGACCTCCACCCCGGCCTTGCGGCCAAGCCGGGTGCGCGCGTGAGGCGGGAGCGGACGCGGGCCGCCGGCGATCCCGATGTAGGCCCGGCGCACGCGTCCGTCGCGCATCAGCGAGCCGATGATCTGCCGGGTTGCGTCGTTGATCGGGACCGCCAGCCCGAGGCCGACCCCGGCCACGGCGGTGTTGATCCCGATCACGCGACCGCGGCTGTCGACCAGCGCCCCGCCGGAGTTGCCGGGGTTCAGCGCCGCGTCGGTCTGGATCACGTTGTCGATGAAGCGCACGCTGCGTCCCGCGCGCGCGGGGAGCGAGCGGCCCAGCGCCGAGACGACCCCGGCGGTCACGGAATCCGCGAACCCGTTGGGGTTCCCGATCGCGACTACGAGCTGGCCGACGCGCAGCCGCTCGGCGTCGCCGAGCGTCGCCGCCGTCAGGTCGTCGCCGTCGGCCCGGAGCACCGCGAGATCGGACAGCGGGTCGGCGCCGACCACGTTGAAGCTGAACTCGCGCCCGTCGACGAACGCGGCTCGCCCGCGCGATGGCCGCGACGACGCGCCGCGGCCCAGCACGACGTGGGCCGACGTCAGCAGGAAGCCGTCCGGGGTCAGCGCCACCGCGCTGCCGGCGCCGGCGGGCACCTGCCCGCCGCGCGTGCGCCGCATCACCCGCAGGCTCGCCACCGACGGCGCCAGCTGCTCGGCCACGTTGACGACGACCTGCGAGTAGGCGTCGAGCGCCTCGGCCTCGCCAGCCTGGTCGTAGTTGTCTGAACGGGGAACGGTCGTCGACATCGTCAGCTCCTCAGAACGTCACCTTGATCGTCTGCTCGTCGGTCCCGCGCACAATCGTCAGCTCGAGCTCACCTGTCCCGCCCGCGCCGTCGAGCGCCTCGTACAGCGCCTCGACGGAGTCGATCTCGCGACCGCCCGCGGCGACGATCAGGTCGCCGCGCTGCAGTCCGGCGCGGGCCGCGGCGCTCGCGTCCTCGACCCCGCGCACGAGCACGCCGTCGCGCTCGGGTAGCCCGACCGCGCGGCGCAGCCGGCGCGCCACCCGGGGCGGCGCGATCGCGACCCCGAGCCGGGCCCGCTGCGGCGGCTCGCCACGACCAAGCGCGTCCAGCCGCTCGCGCAGCGCCGCGTCGGCGGCGATCGCCAGGATCAGGCCGCCGTCGACACGCACCGAGTTGATCCCCAGCAGCCGCCCGGAGGTGTCGACCAGCGGGCCGCCGGAGGAGCCGCGCGGCAGCGGCGCAGTGTGCTCGACAGCCCCGCGGATCCGGCGACCTCGTGGGCCCCGGAAGCTGCGGGCGGTCGAGGACACGAACCCGGACGTGACCCGCAGGCCGCGGCCGCCCGGGTTGGCCAGCGCCAGCACGGCGCGGCCGATCTCGGCGGGCTCGCCGTCCTCGGGCCAGGCGACCGGCTCGACGTCACCGGTCTCGACCTCGATCACCGCGAGGTCGAGATCGGCGTCCGCGCCCGCGACCCGGCCCGTCTGCTTGCGCCCGTCGGCGAACGTGACGGTCACCTCGTCGTGGCGGAGGTTGTGGGCGTTGGTGAGCACCCGGCCCGGGGCGGTCACGACGCCCGAGCCCACTCCCCAGCCGCGGCCGAGTCCGACCACGGCGGGTCCGACCTGGCGAGCGGCGTTCTGAATCTGTCCTTCGATCTCTTCGAGCAACGTCATGTGCACTGCCTCCCGGCTACCTAAACTAGTTACTTGCAATGTGCAAGTCGCAACGATACCAAACGACTGACCGCGTCCGTACGATTCGATGGCAGCGATGAGCACCGGCCCGCAGACGAACCCCTCGACCGCCGCCGACCCGCGCCCCGACGACCCCTCGCGGACGGCGCTGGCGGACGCGCTGGCGGCGGTCGGCGACCGCTGGACGCTGCTGCTGATCGCGGCCCTACTCGATGGGCCGCGGCGATTCGGAGAGCTGCAGGACGAGGTCGAGGGGATCGCCCCGAACGTCCTCATCCAGCGGCTGCGCCAGCTCGAGCGCAACGCGCTGGTGATCGCCCGCCCCTACTCCGACCGGCCGCCCCGCTCCGTCTACGAGCTGAGCGCCTCCGGGCAGGAACTGGCGGGGGTGCTCCGGCTGCTGGCGGGTTGGGGCGCGCGCAACGCCGAGGGCGCCGCCGCGCCGCGCCACTCCGTGTGCGGGACGCCAATGGAGGCGCGCTGGTGGTGCCCGACGTGTGAGCGCCCGGTGTCCGAGGACGAGGGCGAAGAGCTGCACTTCGCGTAGCCGGGACGACCATGCAGATCGCGACCGGGCTCGCCGATCTCGGCGCGCGCAGATCGCGACCGGGCTCGCCGATCTCGGCGCGGATGTCTTGTTCTGCACGTTGGCCGTCCGTTAACGACCGTGGAGGATCCCGTGCGTCGGTGGCGCCCGCCGGTCCGCCGCGTAGAGAATGCCGCCGATGATCCGCCTGATCGGCATCGTGATCTCGATCGGCCTCGCCGATTCGCTGAACCCGTCGACGATCGCCGTCGCGCTGTACCTGGCGACGGGCGAGCGGGCGCGGGAGCGCGTGACCCAGTTCACGATCGGGGTGTTCGGCGTCTACTTTCTCGGCGGCGCCGCGGTCGCGCTGGGCCCCGGGGAACTCCTGCTGTCGCTGGTCCCCCACCCCAACCACACGACCCAGCACGTGATCGAGCTCGTCGTCGGCGCCGCGATGCTGGTGGCAGCGGCGCTGCTCTGGATCAAGCGCGACAAGCTCGCGGAGCGCGACCCGCCCGGGGTCGACCCGAAGGGGAGGGCCAGCTGGGTGCTGGGAGCGTCGATCACCGTGATCGAGCTGCCGACGGCGTTCCCGTACTTCGCGGCGATCGCGGCGATCGTCGGATCCGGCGCCGGACCGATCCGCCAGCTCTTCTACCTGCTGCTGTTCAACGTCGCGTTCGTGCTGCCGCTGCTGGTGATCATCGGCGTGCTCACGTTCGGCGGCGACCAGACCGACCGCCTGATCCTCCGGGTCAGGAACTTCCTGGAGCGACGCTGGCCGCACGTGCTCGCGGCGGTGCTGCTGGCGGCGGGCGTGATCGTGATCGTGCTCGGGCTGATCGGCCTGACCCACAGCCACAAGCGGCTGCGCAGCCTCGGGCACCGGATCACCAAGTCGGTGCACGCCCTGAGCCGCGAAGCTCCACACGGCGGTCGCCAGTCCCCGTAAGCTCGGTGTGATGGCTGGCGATGGGCAGCCGCTGGTGGATCGCGCGCGCGTGATCGGGCTCGAGGAGATTCTGGGGATGGAGCTCGGCGAGGTCGTGGACTCGCTGGTGGCCAGCGTGTCGCTGGAGATCGACAACGTCGACCGGGCGCTGGCCGCCGGCCGCCCGCACGACGCAGTCCACCCGGCGCACCGCGCGCGCAACGACGGGCTGATGATCGGCGCGCAACCGCTGCTGGACGCGCTGATCGAGGTCGAGACCGCAGGCTCGCGCGGCGAGCTTGAGCCCGCCAGAGCGGCGCTCGAGCGCGTCCGCGCCGTGTGGCCGGCGACCCGCGACGAGCTCCAGCGCTGCGTCACCGAGCGGTAAGCGAGATTTCGCTAAAGCTCCCGGTCCCCCGCGCCGATTAGATTGGCAATGGGGAGTCACCCGCGCTCGAACGCGATCCTGGTAGTCGACGATCACGAGCTGAACCTGAAACTGTTGACGTGCGTGCTCGAGCTCGAGGGCCACGACGTGATCGGCGCGACGTCGCTGGACGACGCGCACCGGGTGATCGAGCAGGAGCCGCCGGCACTGGTCGTGCTCGACCTCAACCTCCCCGACGGCGACGGCCTCGACCTCGCGCGCGCGATCAAGTCCGACGCCGGCCCCGACTGCCCCGTGCTCGCCTGCACCGGCGACGCGCTCGGCGAGGACCGCGAGCGGGCGCTCAAGGCCGGTTGCGACGACTATGTGACCAAGCCGATCGACACGCGGGACTTCGCGCAGCTGGTCGCGTCGCTGCTGCCGGATCGCCCGGCCGCGGCCGCGTAGCCCCCGGGACCGAGGGCTCAGTCCGAACGGGCGCCGTGCACCAGTCGGCGCATGCCGGTCAGCCAGCGCTCGTGGTCGGCGCCCTTGAGCGCCACGTACTTGCGGACGATCTCGTGCGGGAGGATCAGGAATCGCTCCTCGCGGATCGCCACCAGTACTGCCTCGGCCACGTCTGAGGGCTCGAGCACGTCGTCGGCAAGCAGCGCGGCCGCGCCGACCTTGTCGTCGAGCGCCATCTCGAGCATCGGCGTGCGCACCCCCAGCGGGCACAGGCACGAAACCTTGATGCCTGCGTCCGCGTAGGTGATCGCGAGCCACTCGGCCACGGCCACGGCCGCGTGCTTGGTCATCGAGTAGGCCAGCGCCGACACCTGGGTGAGCAGCCCGGCCGCCGACGCCGTGCTCATCAGATAGCCGTCGCCTCGCTCCACCATCTCCGGCAACACCGCGCGCGCTGCCCACACGTGGGCCATCACGTTGATCTTCCAGGTGCGATCCAGGTCCTCGTCGGACACCTCGGGCCCGCCGCCCGGCCCGCCCACGCCGGCGTTGGAGCAGAACAGGTCGATCGGGCCGCCGAGCTCCCGGGCCTGGGCCACGAGCGACTGGATGTCGCGCTCACGGCTGACGTCGGTCGCCACCGCGTGCCCGCCGACCTCGCGCGCCACCGCCGCGACCGCCTCAGCGTCGATGTCAGCGAGCACCAACGCACGGGGCCGTTCGATCGCGAACCGGTGGGCGAGCGCGCGTCCGATGCCGCTCCCCGCGCCGGTGATCACCACGTTGCGGTCCGCTAGCTCCATCGGCGGCACAGCCTATTCCAACTCACGGCGCCTACGCCGCGTGACTTGAACTTGAACCCGAATTCAACTTGAGGTACAGTCCGGCCGATGGCGAGCCTGCTCCCCGCGCGCAGCGGCCGACCGCCCGCCAGCGCCCGCGGCGCGCGCACCCGCGAGGCGCTCGTCAAGGCGGCCCGCGAGGTGTTCGAGCGAGACGGCTTCCTCGATGCCCGGATCACCGACATCGCCGCCGCCGCCGGCGTGGCCACCGGGTCCTTCTACACGTACTTCAACAGCAAGGAGGACGCGTTCGCCGCGGTGATCGACGAGCTCTCTGACGAGATGCTGCACCCGCGCCTGCGCGAGTCCGCCGATCGCGACGACCCGGTGGCGATGATCGAGGCGACCAACCGCTCCTACCTGATGGCCTACCGGCGCAACGCCAAGCTGATGGCGCTGATGGAGCAGGTCGCCCAGGTCGACGAGGACTTCCGCCGGATGCGGCTGCGCCGCGTCCGGTCGTTCACCGACCGCAACGCACAGGCGATCGCCCAGCTGCAGCAGCGCGGGCTCGCCGACCCGAGCCTCGACCCTCAGCTCACGGCGCAGGCCCTGAGCGCGATGGTCGGCCGCGTCGCCTATTACCGCTACGTGCACCGGTTCAACACCGCCTCGCTCGAGTCGCTGACGCAGACGCTCACCGCCCTGTGGGCGGGCGCGCTGGGGCTGACCGCGAGGCGCGCCGGCAACTCTGACCCGTCCAAGCCAAGGAGATGACCGAGATGAACTTCGAGCTCAGCGACCGCTGCCAGCAGCTCCGCGAGCGACTGCTCGCCTTCATGGACGAGCACGTCTACCCGGCCGAGCCGGTCTATCACGAGCAGCTCGTCGACTCCGGCGAGCCGCACTTTCACCCGCCCGTGATGGAGGAGCTCAAGGCCCGGGCGCGCGAGCAGGGGCTGTGGAACCTGTGGCTGCCCCACGACGTCGACGGGTTCTCGAGCCCCGGCCTGACCAACGTCGAGTACGCGCCGCTGGCGGAGATCCTCGGCCGCAGCCACATCGGCCCGGAGGCCTGCAACTGCGCCGCGCCGGACACGGGCAACATGGAGGTGTTGACCCTGTTCGGTACGCCCGAGCAGCGCGACCGATGGCTGAGCCCCTTGCTCGAAGGCGAGATCCGCTCGGCGTTCGCGATGACCGAGCCCGGGGTGGCCAGCTCGGACGCGACCAACGTCGAGATGCGGATCGACCGCGTCGGCGACGAGTACGTCCTCAACGGCCGCAAGTGGTGGACGTCGGGCGCCCTGCGCGAGCGCTGCAAGGTGATGATCGTGATGGGCAAGACCGACCGGGACGGCCCCACTTACCGCCAGCAGTCGATGATCCTGGTGCCGCGCGACACGCCCGGCGTGACGGTGATCCGCAACCTGCCGGTGTTCGGCTACGTCGACCAGGAGGGCCACGGCGAGATCGCGTTCGACGACGTCCACGTGCCCGCCGCCAACCTGATCGCCAACGAGGGCGACGGCTTCCTCATCTCCCAGGCTCGCCTGGGTCCCGGCCGCATCCACCACTGCATGCGCTCGATCGGCGCCGCCGAGCGCGCACTCGAGCTGATGTGCACGCGCGCCGCATCACGCGTGACGTTCGGCCAGCCGGTGGCCGAACGGGCCAACGTCCAGGACTGGATCGCCGAGTCGCGGATCGAGATCGAGATGGCCCGGCTGCTGACGCTGAAGGCCGCCTGGCTGATGGACACGGTCGGCAACAAGCTCGCCCGCACCGAGATCTCGGCGATCAAGGTTGCGGCGCCCAACGTCGCCCTGAAGGTGATCGACCGGGCGATCCAGGTGCACGGCGGCGGGGGCGTCTCCAACGACTTCCCGCTGGCGATGATGTATGCGCACCAGCGCGCGCTGCGCCTCGCCGACGGCCCCGACGAGATCCACAAGCGCACGATCGCGCGCCACGAGCTGCGCCGCGCGGCGGCCGGCCGCGACCGCAAGCCGGTGGCAGCCCGGGCCTAGTGTCCCGACACTAGCCGGCTTCGGCGTGCTGCTTGAGCTCGCCCGCGCGGGCGTTGATCAGCATCCCGCGCAGGAGGTCGACCAGCGGCCCGCGGATCACCATCCCGAGCATGCGCCCGAGGTCGACGTCGAGCGAGTAGGTGGCGCGGGTGCGGTCGCCGCCCATGTCCTCGAGCTCCCAGCTGCCGTCGACCGACTTCATCTCACCCTTCTCCTGGCTCCAGCGCAGCCAGTTGGGGCTCTCGTAGGTGAAGCGCACGGTCGACTTGATCGAACGCACCTTGGCGTCGGATTCGGACTCGCACAGGATCGGCCGGCCCTCGGAGTCGCGCTCGATCGCGCGCAGCGCCTTCAGTCCCCCCTGCCACTGCGGCGCGGCCTCGACGTCCGCGACCAGCCCCCATACGCGCTCGAGCGGCGCGTCGATCTCCGCGGTCGAGCTTCCGTTCAGGTTCGCCATCTGTCTCGCCTCCAGTCGGGGGTCCGGTGGTGGCGCGACCGTACCTCAGATGTGATGCGCGAGGCCGTTCCCGTTGCCGTTGGACGAGATCGAGATCTGGCGGGTGTCGTCGGGGGCCGGGCGCAGGATCATGACCTCGGCCGGGACGCGCTCGAGCAGCCACTCGAGGTCGTCGCCGCTGAGCCCGATCCGCGGGCTGTCGGTGGCCGACACGATCACGCGGTCAAAGTGCTCCTGCTCGAGCAGCCGGCGCAGTGCATCGCGGTAGGAGCGCCCGCGCGCGACCCGTGAGTCGACCATCAGGCCCTGCGCCGAGGCCTTCTGCTCGATCGCCTCGAGCAGAATCATCCCGCCCGCGCACTGAGCGGGCACGGGTGAGTCGAGCGGCAGGTTGCGCGGCACCCGTGCCAGGAACGCGGGCACGATCGTGGCGTTCTCCGCTCGCGCCAGGCGGACCGCGGCCTCGAACGAGCGGCGCGAAATCGCCTGCCCGGTGAACGGGAGCAGAATCGTGCGCCCCGGCTTGGGCTGCTCGCGGCGGGGCTTGCGGCCGTGCGGTGGCAGCCAGTAGCCGGCGGCCAAGCCGACGACTAACCCGACGAGCAGCGTCACCGCCGCGATCCCGATCGCGATCCCCACGCTCATTCTTCGTCACCCCAGCCGCCGTCATTGCGCGCGGCGCGCCGAGACCGGTCGGCGACGATCCGCACGTCGACCCCCGGTAGCAGCTCCATCAGCCGCTGGGGCAGCGGCGCCCGCAGCCGCGCGAGGCCGCGCGCGGGCCGGCTGCGGCCGAGCAGCACGTATGTGGTCCCGCGCTTGCGGGCGATCTGGGCTACGGTCGCGGGCACGTCATCGGACTCCTCTATCAGCATATGCGCGCCGAGCACCGAGGCGAGCTGCTGGAGCCCGGTCAGCGAGCGCTCCTGCTCGTCGGACAGGTTCGGGCCGGGCGGGCGCACCCACAGCAGGTCGAGGTCGGCGCCCAGCCGCTGTGCCGAACGCCACGCTCGGCGCACCAGCCGCTGGGCTCCCGGATACGGCTCGACCAGGGCGAGGAGACGCTCGCCGACCGCTTGGGGGGCGTCGGCGGCGAGCGTCTCCTCGCGGGACCCCACCGGTTCGGTGGTGGTCAGGCGCTTGTGGCCGACCTCCTCGGCCACCTGCCGGAGCGCGACCTCGCGTAGCGCGGCGAGGTTCTCGATCCGGAAGAAGTTGTTCAGGGCGGCGTCGATGCGCTCCTGCGGATACACCTTGCCCGCACGCAACCGGTCGAGCAGCGCCTCCGGGGTGAGGTCGACCATCACGATCTCGTCGGCGCGACCGAGCACCGCGTCGGGGATCGTCTCGCGCACCCGGACGCCGCTGAGCTCCGAGATCTGGTCGTTGAGCGACTCCAGGTGCTGGACGTTGACCGTCGACAGCACGTCGATCCCGGCGGCCAGCACGTCCTCGACGTCCTCGTAGCGCTTGCGGTGCTCGACACCCGGCACGTTGGTGTGCGCGAGCTCGTCGATCAGGCACAGCTCCGGCGCGCGGGCCAAGATCGCCGGCAGGTCCATCTCCTCGAGCATCGTGCCGCGGTACTCGACCCGCCGGCGGACGATCACCGGTAGGCCCTCGGCCAGCTCGGCCGTCTCGGCCCGGCCGTGGGTCTCGAGCAGCCCGATCACGACGTCGTGCCCGTTCTCCTGCTCGGCGTGACCCTCGAGCAGCATCCGGAATGTCTTGCCCACGCCCGCCGCCATGCCGAGGAACACGCGGAGATGGCCACGGCTCATGCGCCCAACAGACCGTGGACGACGAGGTCGATCAACTTGATCCCGATGAACGGGGCGATCAGCCCGCCGAGCCCGTAGATCCAGAGGTTTCGGCGCAGCAGCGCGCTGGCGCCGATCGGCCGGTACTGGACGCCCCTCAGGGCTACGGGGATCAGCAGTGGAATCACGATCGCGTTGAAGATGATCGCCGAGATCACGGCCGACCTCGGCGTCCCCAGGTCCATGATGTTGAGCACGTGCAGCGGGCCCTGGCCGTTCTTGCTGGTGGGGTAGGTGAAGAGGAAGATCGCCGGCAGGATCGCGAAGTACTTGGCGACGTCGTTGGCGATCGAGAACGTCGTCAGCGCACCGCGGGTGATCAACAGCTGCTTGCCGACTTCGACGATCTCAATCAGCTTGGTCGGGTTGGAGTCCAGGTCGACCATGTTCCCGGCCTCGCGCGCGGCCTGGGTGCCGGTGTTCATCGCGACGCCGACGTCGGCCTGCGCGAGCGCGGGCGCGTCGTTGGTGCCGTCGCCGGTCATCGCGACCAGCCGTCCCTCGGCCTGCTGGTCCTTGATCAGCTGCAGCTTGGCCTCGGGGGTGGCCTCGGCGAGGAAGTCGTCGACGCCGGACTCCTCGGCGATCTTCGCGGCCGTCAGGCGGTTGTCGCCGGTGATCATGATCGTGCGGATCCCCATCGCGCGGAGATGGTCAAAGCGCTGGCGCATGCCCTCCTTGATCGTGTCCTTCAGGTAGATCACGCCCATCACCTGCGAGTCGCGCGCGACCGCGAGCGGCGTGCCTCCCTCACGGCCGATCCGGTCGAGTGCCGGCTGGAGCTCTGCCGGGGGCCGACCGCCGTCGGCGGTGACGAGCGAGATGATCGCGTCGCCGGCGCCCTTACGCAGCTCACGGCCGTCGAGGTTGACGCCGCTCATCCGCGTCTGCGCGGTGAACGGTACGAACTCGGCATGCAGGTCCGCCATGTCGTGCTCGCGGATCCCGTACTGCTTGGCGAGCACGACGATCGAGCGGCCCTCGGGCGTCTCGTCGGCGAGCGAGGCGAGCTGTGCGACCTCGGCGAGTTCGCTCTCGGACACTCCGGGCATCGGGATGAACTCGGACGCCAGCCGGTTGCCGATCGTGATCGTGCCGGTCTTATCGAGCAGCAGCACGTCGACGTCGCCCGATGCCTCAACGGAGCGACCCGACAGAGCGAGCACGTTGCGGCGCACGAGCCGATCGATGCCGGCGATCCCGATCGCCGACAACAGCGCGCCGATCGTCGTCGGGATCAGCGCGACGAGCAGCGAGATCAGTGTCGTCTCGGAGATCGACGTGTCGGCGAACAGGCCAAACGGGCGCAGCGTCGCGACGACGACCAGGAAGATCAGGGTCAGTCCGGCGAGCAGGATGCCCAGCGCGATCTCGTTCGGGGTCTTACGGCGCTGGGCGCCCTCGACCAGCTGGATCATCCGATCCAGGAACGAGTGGCCCGGCTCCTGGGTGATCTCGACGACGATCCGGTCAGACAGCACCCGGGTGCCGCCGGTGACCGCGCTGCGGTCGCCGCCGGACTCGCGGATCACCGGCGCCGACTCGCCCGTGATCGCGGACTCGTCGACCGACGCGATCCCCTCGATCACGGTGCCGTCGCCGGGGATCAGCTCACCGGCCTCGACCACGACGATATCGCCCTTGGTCAGTTCGGATGCTTGCTTGGTCGCTCCGTCCTGCATCCGCGCGACCGTTTCGCTGCGCATCGCGCGCAACGTGTCCGCTTGAGCGCGGCCGCGGCCCTCGGCAAATGCTTCCGCCATGTTTGCGAACAAGACCGTCAGCCACAGCCAGAACGCGATCGTGACCGTGTACCACGCCGGTTCGTTACCGCCGCCGAGCGGCCCGCCGCCGAACACCTGGATGAACCATGTGACGGTGGTGATGACCGCTCCGATCTCGACCACGAACATCACCGGGTTGCGAATCTGCACTCGCGGATCGAGCTTGATGAAGCTGTCGATCAGCGCGCGCTTGACGATGTCGCGGCGGAACAGTGAGATCGCGTGGCGCTCGCCGGGGGGCGCCTGAGTGGGCTCGGGTGCCGTGACCGACATCAGCGCGACCCTCCCGCGTTGTCGAGGGCGAGGTTGAGCTGGAGCACGTTGACGCCGGGCTCGCCCGAGAACCCGAGGCCGCGGCCGTGGGTGTGCTGGGAGATCAGGTGCTGGACGTCGGACATCGGCAGGTGCCTGACGGCCGCGATCCGGTGGGCCTGGATGTCAGCGTTGGCCGGGGAGATGTCGGGATCGAGCCCCGAGCCGGTGGTGTTGACGGCGTCGACGGGGATGCGCGACGCGGTCAGGCTCGGGTCATACGGCTTCTCGAGCTGGAGGTAAGCCTTCATGCTCGCCGAGATCGACTCCTCGGTGGCCTTGTCGTTGGGCCCGAGGTTCGAGAACGTGCTGGCGCCGGCGTTGTAGGGAGGCACCGTCGCCGACGGGCGGCTCTGGAAGTAGCGCTTGTCGGGGACCGTGACGGGGTTGCCGTCACTGTCGACCTGCGGCTTGCCGTTCTTGACGACCTGGGTGACGAACTGCTGGCCAATGATCTTCGAGCCGACGAGCTTGCCGTCGACCTTGATCTGCTGGCCGTTGGCGTTGCCGGGGAATGCGACCTGGCCCACGCCGGTGACGACCAGGGGGTACAGGATCCCCAGCACCACCGTGAACGCGATGATCGCGATTGCTGAGGTGACGATTTGACGCTTTATTTCTTTCATCAGTAGAGGTGTCCAGTGAGGCCCTGGACGATCGGGCCGAGTAGCAATGCGGGGAAGAAGGTGAGGGCGCCGACGAGCACGATCACGCCGATCAGCAGGACCACGAACGTCGGGTTGTCGGTTCGCATCGTGCCCAGGCCGGCGGGACTGATCCGCTTGCCGGCCAGAGAGCCCGCGACCGCCAGGGCGAACAGGATCGGGATGAACCGGGCGAACAGCATCGTGAAGCCGCCGAGCAGGTCGGCGAACGTCACGCCGTGGGAACCGAGGCTGCCCGCGTTGGGCTGGATGAAGCCGGTGTAGCCGGCGAACGCGGAACCGTTGTTGTTCGCTTGTGACAGGTAGGCGTAGAACGTCTCCGAGAAGCCCTGCGGGCCGACGCCGACTGAGGAAATCGATGCTCGGCCGGCGTGACTCGCGGTCGCAAGCGCGGTCGAGAACAGCGCCGCCAAGGGCGTCAGCAGCAACCCGATCGAGACCAGCTTGATCTCGCGCGACTCGATCTTCTTTCCGAGGTACTCGGGGGTGCGGCCGACCATCAGCCCGCCGATGAACACCGCCAGCAGGACGTACAGGAGGATCGAGTAGAGCCCGGTGCCGACGCCGCCGAAGATCACCTCGCTGGCCGACAGGTTGGCAAACGGGACGGCGCCGCCGATCCCCGTGAACGACTCGATCGCGCTGTTGACCGCGCCACAAGAGGTGACAGTCGTGACCACGTTGAACAGGGCCGACCCGGCGATCCCGAAGCGCTGCTCCTTACCCTCCAGGTTGCCGCCGGCCGAGCCGGCGATCGCGTGGGTGTGCAGACCCGCGGCGTGCTGGGCCGGCGAGCCGTGCGCCTCGGCGATGTAGGCGACCACGACCGCGCCGAGGAACATCAGCATCATCGTCGCGTAGATCGCGTAGCCTTGACGGCGGTTGCCCGCCATCCGCCCGTAGGCGAACACCAGTGCAGCGGGGATGACCAGCACCGCGAGCATCTCGACCAGGTTGGTGAAGCCGGTCGGGTTCTCGAACGGGTGGGCGGAGTTCGTGTTGAAGAAGCCGCCGCCGTTGGTGCCCAGCAGCTTGATCGCCTCTTGGGAGCCAACTGGCCCCATCGCGATCGTCTGGTTGCTCAGGTGCGTCAGCGACGTGAACGCCAGATAGTGCGAGAGGTTCTGGATCACGCCCTGGGAGATGAGCACCAGCGCGATCAGCAGCGACAGAGGCAGCAAGACCCAGAACACGGTGCGCACGATGTCCTGCCAGAAGTTGCCCAGGCTCGCGCCGCTGCGCGACACGATCCCGCGGATCACGGCCACCGCGACGCAGATCCCGACACCGGCGGACAGGAAGTTCTGAACGGTGAGCCCCGCCATCTGGCTGAAGTAGCTCATCGTCGTCTCGCCGGCGTAGTACTGCCAGTTCGTGTTGGTCACGAACGACGAGGTGGTGTTGAACGTGACGTTCCACGGGGCCGAGTGGAAGTGCATGGGGTTCAGCCCGGTGAAGTTCCACAGCGTCTGGGTGCGGAGGACGATGTACAGCAGCAGCCAGCCGGCGAGCGAGAAGATGATCACGCTCTTGGCGTAGGCCTTCCAATCCTGGCCGTGGGCGGTGTCGACTCGGAGCACCTTGTACGTCAGCCGCTCGGGGACACGGAAGACCGGGTCCATGAAGGTGTGCTGACCGGTGTAGACGGCCGACATGTAGCGGCCCAGCGGGAGCGCCAGCGCCGTCAGGATGACGGCGAACAGGACGATGGTGAGCCAGCCGAGGAAGGTCATCGTGTCACTTCCTAGAACCGCTCTCCGCGCAGGAGCGCGTACAGGAGGTACGCGAACACGATCGCGGAGACGACCAGCCCGAACAGGTCAGCGCCGCTCATATCCGGTCGATCGCGTAGATGAGTCCCAACAGGATCACGAAGGCCGCGATGCCCATTGCGATTGCTGCGATATCCATGGGTGTGATCATGGACACCCGCTCGTCAAGGCCGCGTGTAGAAACAACGGCCCGGCATAAAGATGCTGTGAAGGCTTCCGGCGGGCGCTACTCGTCGCTGAAGCGGTACCCGACGCCCGGGTCGGTGCGGATGAACCGGGGGCCTCCGGGCGGCTCGATCTTGCGGCGCAGGTTGGCGATGTGCGCCCTGAGCACCTGCGTGTCGTCGGCGTAACCGGGTCCCCACACCGACGCCAGCAGGTCGCGGTGGGTCATCAGCCGCCCGCGGTTGGTGGCCAACTGGCGCAGCAGGTCGAACTCGATCGGGGTCAGGTGGACCGCCTCGCCGCCGACGCGGACCGTCCGCCGCGCGAGGTCGATCTCCAGCCCGTCGGAGGTGATCACGGTGTCCTCGGGCTCGCGGTGGATCCGGCGCAGGTTGGCGTTCAGGCGGGCGACGAGCTCGCGCGGGCCGAACGGCTTGGTCACGTAGTCGTCGGCGCCGGCCGCCAGCGCCCTGACCTTGGCGTCCTCGTCGCCGATCGCCGACAGGACGATCAGCGGGACGTCGCTCCACTCCCGGATCCGCCGACACAGCTCGATGCCGTCGCCGTCGGGCAACACGAGGTCGATGATTGCCGCGTCGGGGTGGCTGACCGCGGCCACGTCGAGCGCCTCCTCGGCGGTCGAGGCCGGCAGCGCCTCAAACCCGGCGTCGCGCAGGATCACCCGAAGCGCGCGGAGGATCTGGTGCTCGTCGTCGCACACGAGCACCTTCGGCCGCGCGGTCGCGTTCACGCCCCCACCTCCGCCGGCACAGGTCCGGCCGCGGGCAGCGCCACCGCGAAGCTGGTCCCCTGGCCCGGGAGCGACTCGACCGTGATCGTGCCGCCGTTGGCCTCGATGAAGCCCTTGGCGATTGCCAGCCCGAGCCCGGAGCCCGACCACGGCTCGCTGCCGGCCTTGGGGCCGCGGTAGAACGGCTCGAAGATCCGCTCGCGCTGCGAGGGGCCGATCCCGGGGCCGCGGTCGACCACCCTGACCAGCACCCGCGATCCGGTCCGCCGGATGTGGACCGCGACGGGCTGCCCGCCGGAGTAGCGCCGCGCGTTCTCCAGCAGGTTCGCGAACGCGCGCTCGAGCTGGGCGGCGTCGGCGCGCACGTCGGGCACATCGGGGTCGACCGTGACCCGCACGTCCGCCGTGCCCTCGCCGAGGGTCTCGCGCGCGGCCAGCACGACCTCCTCGAGCGAGACCCAGTCCGGACGCGGCGTGGCGCGGCCGGCCTGGAGCTTTGACAGATCGAGAAGCTTGTCGACGAGCACCGACAGGCGGGCGGCGCCATCGACCACGGCGGCGCTGAGCTCGGCCCGGTCCTCCTCGGGTAGCGACTCGTTCCCGAGCGCGTGCCCGGCGGCGAGGATCGCGGTCAGCGGCGTGCGCAGGTCGTGCGAGACGGCTCGCAGCAGCGCAGTCTTGACGTCGTCGCTGCGCCTCAGCGCCGCGGTTTCGACCGCCTCGGCCTGGACGGCGTCACGGTGCAGCGCGATCGCCACCAGCGCGCCGAGCGAGTCGACCACGTGGACGCGCAGCCGCTCCATCGTCTCCGGCGGCAGGTCGCGCGGGACCAGCAGCGTCGCGATCTGGCGGCCGTCGGGGTCGCGCAGCGCCAGCGCGACGCGCCGCACCTCTTCGGGGGCGCTGCCGAGCTCGATCGCGGCCGACGGCAGCTCCATCGCCGCCGCCACCCGCCGCGCCGCCTCCCCGAGCACCTCGGTGGTCCTGGCCCCGGCCAGCAGCTCGCGCGCCAGCCCGGCCGCCAGGTCGGCCTCCTGCCGGCGCCGCTCGGCCTCGATCGTCCGGGCGCGAGCGAGCTCGGCGACCGTGCTGACGGTCGCGGCGACGATCGTGAACGCAGCCAGCGCCACCCAGTTGCGCGAGTCCGAGACCGTGAACCGGCCGGTGGGCGAGATGTGGAAGAAGTTGAACGCGGCGGCACTGGCCAGCCCGGTCACCAGCCCCAGCAGCAACCCCCAGTACGCCGAGATCAGCAGCACCGCCGGCAGGTACACGACGCTCAGCGAGACGGCCGGGGCGACCGACTTGAGCGGGTAGATCGCCGCGGTGGCGAGCCCCACCGCGACCGCGGCCAGGGTCAGCCCGAGCCACAGCGGCGGGCGCTTGGCCCCGAATGCGCGGGGTCCCGAGTTGTTGGCCATCTTCTGTTATCAGCGTACGACCACGATCGGGCGTGGTCTCGGCGATCCGGTCGCCGCGAGCGGGTCAGGCCGCGTAGCGCTGGGCGGCCCGTGCGCGGGCCTTCTCCGCCTCGACCTCACGGTCCTTCGGCGGGGCGTTGGTCTCCAGCTCGTGCATCAGCTGCATAGACGCCTCGGCGACGGCGTCCCAGGCGCGCTGGAAGGCCTCCTCGTTGGCGCGCGAGGGCTTGGTGAAGCCGCTGATCTTGCGGACGTACTGGAGCGACGCGGCGCGGATCTCCTCGTCGGTCGCGGGCGGATCGAAGTTGTAGAGCGTTCGGATGTTTCGGCACATGTGGTGAAGCGTAGACGCGTTCTGCCACGATCCGCAACGCCATGCCCGACCAGACGAGTGTCCAGCCGCAACTGTCGGTCCGCCGAGGCCGCGAGGCCGTCGAGTTCTACAAGGCCGCATTCGGCGCGGTCGAGGTCTACCGGGTCGGCGGCGACGACGACAACCCGTCCGTGGTCTCGCAGCTGTCGATCGGCAACGCCACCTTCTGGGTCGCCGACGAGTCGCCCGAGCACGAGAACTTCTCGCCCGAGTCGATCGGCGGGTCAACCACGCGGATGCTGCTGGTCGTCGAGGACCCGGACGCGGCGGTCGCCCGGGCGGTGCAGGCCGGCGCCACCGAGGTGTACCCACCCGCAGACGCGCACGGGTGGCGACTGGGCCGGATCGCCGACCCGTTCGGGCATCACTGGGAGATCGGGCGGCCGCTGAGCGCCTGAACCCGACGTGCATAACGCGACAAACCCGCCGCCGACGGTGGGGCTTGCCGTGCTGAGCACGTATACGGTGCATAACGCGACACGGCTCCGCTTGCGGCGCGGAATTGTCGTGTTATGCACGCCGACCCGGCGCGATCCACCCGCCGTGCCCGCCGTGCCCGCCGTGCCCCTGCCCACTCGTGCACGAACCCGCACGAACCCGCAGAGTTCGTGTAACGTACCGCGGGATGCTGACCGACGAGCGCCGCTCGCTGATCCTCGACCGGCTGCGCACCCAGGGCCGCGTGCTCGCCGCCGACCTGACCGAGGAGCTCGGCGTCTCCTCCGACACGGTCCGCCGCGATCTGCGCGAGCTCGACGAAGCCGGATTGCTGCGCCGGGTCCATGGCGGCGCGCTCCCCCGCCACGGCGACGCCTCCCCGTTCGCGAGCCGCCAGCGCCGCGCCCCCGAGGCCAAGGCCTCGATCGCCCGCCGCGCCGCCGCGTGCGTGCAGGACGGCCAGGTGGTGGTGCTCGACGGCGGCACGACCACGCTCGAGCTCGCCCGCGCGCTGCGCGACGACCTGCGCGCCAGCGTGATCACCACGAGCCCGCCGATCGCGATCGCGCTCGCCGGCCATCCTGGGCTGGAGGTGACCGTCGTCGGCGGGACGCTGCGCCCGAACGCGCTCGTGACCGTGGGCGCGGCCGCGGTCGACGCGCTCAAGGTGATCCGCGCCGACATCGTGTTCCTCGGCGTCTGCGGCCTGCACCCCGAGATCGGCGTGACCACCGAGGACCTCGAGGAGCGCCACGTCAAGGCGGCGATGATCGAGGGCGCCGGCGAGGTCGTCGCACTCGCCGACCACGACAAGCTCGGGACCGCGATGCCGGTCGTGGTCGCGCCGATGAGCGCGGTCACCCAGCTGGTCACCGACGCCGACGTCGACGACGCCGCGCTCGCCCCGTACCTCGCGCTCGGGATCGAGGTTCTCCGAGCGTGACCCCCCGGGCCGGGATCACCGTCGTGTTCTTCGTCAACGGCGCGCTGTTCGCTTCGTGGGCGTCGCGGATCCCGGCGCTGTCTGACCGGGTCGGCGCCACGCCCGGGACCCTCGGGCTGGCGCTGCTCGCCCCGGCGGTCGGCGCGATCGTGGCGATGCCGCTGGTCGGGCGGCTGCTGCCGGGACGCTCGAGCCGCAGCTTCACCCTGCTCGGGGTGATCGCGCTGATGGTCGCGATCCTGATCCCGCCGGCCGGCCCACACCGTCCCCGAGCTGGCCTGCGCGCTGTTCGTCGTCGGCCTCGCCAACTCGACGCTCGACCTGTCGATGAACGCCCAGGGCCTGACGATCGAACGCCGGCGCCAGCAGCCGATCCTGTCCTCGCTGCACGCCGCGTTCTCGTTCGGAGGCTTCGCCGGCGCGGGACTCGGAGCCGTGGCGGCGGCGCTCGGCATCGCCCCCTTCCCGCACCTCGCCGCCGCGGCGCTGCTGTTCGGGATCCCCGGGCTGATCGCGATCCGGCCGCTGCTGCACCACGACGAGGACGTCGACGCACAGGCGCCGGCGATGCGCTGGCGGCGCCTGCCCAGCCGCCTGGCGCTGCTCGGCGCCGCCTGCTTCTTCTGCCTGATGGCCGAGGGCGGCTCGTCTGACTGGAGCGCGAAGCTGGTCCGCGACGGGCTCCACAGCACGGCCGCGCTCGGGCGCCGTCGCCTACGCGGTGTTCAGCATCGCGATGGGCACCGGGCGACTGGCCACCGACGCGCTGTGGACGCGATGGGGCGCCGTCGGGCTGCTGCGCCGCTCCGGCGCGCTGGCGGCGGTGGGGTTCGCCGCCGGCCTGATCGCGGGCACGGTGCCGGCCGTGATCGCCGGGTTCGCCGCGCTCGGGCTGGGGCTCGCCGGGGTCGTGCCGACGCTGTTTCGCTCGGGCGCCGACGAGCCCGGGGTCCCGACCGGACCAGCGCTGGCCGCCGTCAGCTCGCTCGGCTATCTGGGATTTCTCGCCGGCCCGCCGCTGGTCGGCGCGGTCGCGCAGCTCACCTCGCTGCGGGCCGCCTGCGGACTGCTGGTGTTCGCCGGGCTGCTGGTGATGCTGCTCGCGCCCACCGCCGCGCCGCCGGTGACCCACCACCGCCGCCGACCCGCGGCTCGGCCCTCGCTGACCACGTGAACGCCCGCGCGATCCTGCACGACGCCGACGCGATCCTCGTCGACCTCGACGGCACGCTGGTCGAGTCGAGCGGACCCGTCCGCCGCGCCTGGGAGGGGTTCGCCGCTCGGCACGGGCTCGATCCCGAGGAGGTCCATCGGTTCGCCCAGGGGCGACCCTCGCGCGAGTCGATCCGGCTGCTCGCACCGGAGTCGGACATCGAGGCCGAGACGGCCGCGGTCGAGGAGGCCGAGGTGACCGACACCGACGGCGTCGTCGCGCTGCCCGGGGCGTCGGAGTTGCTCGGATCAGGCCGGCCGCTGGCGATCGTCACCTCGTGCTCGACCGCGCTCGCACACGCGCGGCTGAATGCCGCCGGGCTGCCGATCCCCGACGTGCTCGTCTCCTCCGACGGGCTCGAGCGAGGCAAGCCGGATCCAGCCTGCTTCTTGATCGCCGCCCGCCGGCTCGAGGTCGACCCGGTGCGCTGCGTCGTGATCGAGGACGCGCCGGCGGGGATCCGGGCCGGCCGCAAGGCCGGTGCGAGCGTGATCGCGGTGCGCACCACCCACGCCGATGCCGAGCTCTCCGAAGCCGACGCGATCGTCGACGACGTGGCCGCGGTGCTCTGAAACCAGGCTTGCGCCGGAAGCCGGCGGCCCCCGGCTGCCGCGATTCGTGCAAAGCTATTGCCTGGGCTGATGATGGAAAGGGACGCATTCGCTGTCTCCATGGAGGGCATGGATGACGGTGCGAGGATCGTGGTCGAGGGCGATGTCGACATCGCGACGGTCCCGCGTCTGCGAGATGCGCTCGAACAGGCGCTGGCCTCCTCGCCCGCCTGCGTGCTGATCGACCTGAGCGGGGTCGAGTTCGTCGACTCCTCCGGCCTGAGGTTTCTGCTGCGCGCCAACCAGCGGGCCCAGCGAAGTGGCTGGTCGCTGACGGTGCGCCGGCCCGCCGAGCCGGCGATGAAGGCGTTCGAGTTCACCGGCGCCGACAAGTGGCTGACGTTCGCGTCTGAGGGCTCCGAGCCAGCGGCGGCGACCCAGGCCGACGAGGACCGCGCGATCGTGGCCCACGCCGAGCGGATGCTGCGGCTTCACATCCCCGGATCGATGGAGGCGCCTCGCACCGCCCGGGTGGCCACGCGGGAGCTCGTCTCCGACCATCCGCTCGCCGCGGCTCACCTCGACAGCCTGACGCTGCTCGTCTCCGAAGTCGTGACCAACGCGGTCACCCACCCTCAACTCATCGACAACAGCGACGTCGAGTTCAGCGTCACCATCACCCCGGAGCTGACTCGGGTCCTGGTCTCAGATGGCGGACCCGGATTCGAATGGCCGTCCGAGTCGCTGCCCCAGGGGCGGGTCGACGGCGGCTACGGGATCCTGCTGCTCGACGGCCAATCGTCCCGCTGGGGAGTGCAAAGGGTGCCGGGACGGTTCACGGTCTGGTTCGAGATCGACCACGTGCCCGACCGCGTGACCGCCACGGTCAGGTGAGCCTGACGAACAGCGCGGTGACGTCGTCGTCGAGCTCGCCCTCGTCGGAACGCACGCTCTCCAGCACGGACGCGCACAGCGCGGATGGGTCGCCGTCGCCGGCGCCGACCGCCTCGGCCAGCCGCCGCATCCCGACGTCGAGCGACTCGCCGCGCCGCTCGATCAGCCCATCGGTATAGAACACGAGGATCCCGCCGGGGCCGATCGGCGCCCGTAGATCGCGGTAGACGACGTCCTCGATCCCCATCAACCCCTCGCCGCCCTCGAGGTACTGGGTCTCGCGATCGCCGTTTCGCAGTAGCGGCGGCGGGTGCCCTGCGCAGGCCCAGGAGACCGAGCCCCCCGGGGCGTCGACGATCGCGTAGACGACCGTGAACAGCTCGGTCTGTCCGAGTGCGAGCTGGTGGCGGTTGAGCCGGGTCAACATCTCGCCGGGTGAGCGGAAGCCTTCGTCGGCCAGCGCGAACGCGCGGGTCACGCTGCGCAGCTGGCCCATTGCCGAGGCCGCGGGAACACCCCGCCCGGCGACGTCGCCGAGCACGACCCCGAGCCGGCCGCCGGGCAGCGCGAACGCGTCGTACCAGTCGCCCCCGACCTCGGCGCCGGCCGCCTCGTAGTGCGCGGCCAACTGCAACCCGGCGATCTCGGGAAGCCGCTTGGGCAGCAAACCGCGCTGCAGCTCGACCGCGACGCGATGCTCCTGCTCGTGCAGCTGCGCGCGGCGGATTCCCAGCGCCGCGCGCTCGGACGCGTCGTAGAGCAGCGATCGCTCCGACGCGTTGAAGGCGCGGCTCGAGCGGGCCAGCCGCAGCATCCCGACCGGCGCGCCCTCGATCACCACGGGCGCCTCCAACGTCTGATCGAGCGCCGGCGCCACCTCGAGGCTCTGGACCGCTCCGCCTCCCTGGGCGGCGTGCACGATGATCGGCTCGCCGCCGTCGCGCTCGATCTCGACCTCGGCCACGTCGACCTCGAACAGCTCCGCCAGCTGCACCGCGAGCTCGGCGATCAGCTGGTGCTGAGACAGCGATTCGATCGCGCCGCTGAGCGCCTGCAGCTTGGACAGCCGATCGGCCATCGCCTCGGCGCTGGTGCGCGCCGCGTGCTCGAGCAACAGCTCGGCGCGGGCCTCCTCGGCTCTGCGCCGAGCGCTGAGATCGACCCACTGGATCAGCAGCAGCGGCTGCCCCAGGTCTCCTGGATCGATCGACGAGGCCACGAGCCCGACCCACGCCTCCGCACCCGATGCCGTCTGCAGGCGCAGGTCCACGCCGCCGACGTCATCGAGCGCGCTCGACAGCTTGTCGCGATCCTCGGGGTCGCACAGCTCGAGCACCTCGACCCCTTCGAGCTCTCCCGCCGCGCGACCGACCAGTCGCTCGAACGCGGCGTTGCTGCGCACGATCCGGCGCTCGCCGTCGAGGATCGCCTTGCCGATCGGGGCGGCCTCGAACGCCGCCCGCAGGAGCGTCTCCGAGCGCTTCAGCGCGCGGCGGTTCTTCTCGAGTTCGGCGAACACCGCGACCTTGGAGCGCAACAGGTCGGGATCGAACGGCTTGAGCACGTAGTCGACGGCGCCGACGCCGTAGCCGCGCAGGATGTCGTCGGCCTCGTCGCGCGCCGCGGTCAGAAACACGATCGGAACGTCGCGGGTCCGCGCGCGGCCCTTGATCAGGCGAGCCGTCTCCAGGCCGTCGAGATCGGGCATCCGCACGTCGAGCAGAATCAACGCGACGTCGTGCTCGAGCAGGATCCTCAGCGCCTCCTCGCCCGAGCGGGCCGCCAGCAGCGGATAACCGAGCGGAGCCAGCACGCCGTCGAGCGCGTTCAGGTTCTCCTGGCGATCGTCGACGATCAGGATCGGCAGGACGCCGACGGCGGTGAGCTCGTCGGGCTCGCCACCGCCTACGGTCCCGTCCGCCTCCGGGTCTACAGGTCCAGCCACACTCGCATCATCGAGACGAGCTGATCCACATCGACCGGCTTGGTGATGTAGTCCGACGCCCCCGCGGCGATCGCCTTCTCGCGGTCGCCCTTCATCGCCTTGGCGGTGAGCGAGATGATCGGCAGGTGCTCGAAGCGCGGCATCGACCTGATCGCACGCGCCGTCTCGTAGCCGTCCATCTCCGGCATCATGATGTCAAGCAGGATCAGGTCGGTGTTCGCGTGCTGCAGCAGCCGGTCGATCCCCTCGCGGCCGTTCTCGGCGAACACCACCTTCATCCCGCGCTGCTCGAGCGTCGAGGTCAGCGCGAACACGTTGCGGATGTCGTCGTCGACCACCAGCACCTTGCGGCCCTGAAGTGACGCGTTGCCCGTCCGCAGCGCCCCGATCAGCCGCCGCGTCGGCGTCGGGAGCTGCGCCTCGACGCGGTGCAGGAACACCGCGGTGCGATCCACCAGCCGCTCGGGCGAGTCGGCCACGGCCATGACCGCGGTCTTGCACACCGCGTCGATCCGCGCCCGGTCGGCATTCGACAGCTTTTCCTGCACGTAGGCGATCATCGGGCGCTCGCGCAGCGACTCGTCGACGCTGATCTCCCGCAGCAGCGTGGTCGCGTGCGTCCCCTGCTCGCCCACGACCACGACCGCGAGGTCGAACTCGCTCCCGCGCAGCTCCGCGAGCGCTTCAGCGGCACCGATGCGGCGCAGCTCGACGAGGTCGTCGCCGGTCAGGTAGCCGAGCGTCTCGTCGTCAAGCCGGGCGCCCTCCTCCTCGATCAGCGCGATCCTCCGGCCAGCCGGCTCGGACTGGCGCTCGAGCTCGGCCAGCGTCCGCTCGAGCTCGCCGTCCTGGAGCGGGTCGGCCGCGAACGCGGCCGCTCCGGCGCGCCGCGCGTCGATCCGCGAAGCCGGCTCGCCGATCATCGCGACCGGCACGTGCCGCGTGTCGGGATGCTTCTTGAGCTGTCCCAGCACCGTGTCGACCCGCGCGACGTCGCCGGCCAGCAGCACGGCCACCGGACGGTGCTCACGGGCCAGGCCGAGCCCGGCCGTCGGCCGGCGCGCGACCACGCCCTTGAGGCCGAGCGCGTGGACACCCTCGAGCAGCGCCCGCGCCCGGTCGGGCTTTGAGTCGATCACCAGCACCACCCGGTCGTCGGGATCGAGCTGCGCCGAGTCGTCGGCTGGGCGCTCATCCTCGGGCAGCGGATGGGCCTTGCCGTTCCCCGGCGCCGGCGCGACCACGACCACCGGCTCGGACACGCGCATCTCGGGAACCTGCTCGGGCGAGCGCTCGGTCAGCGGCAAAAACAGGGAGAAGCTGCTGCCCTCCCCGGGCGTGGACTCGACGTGGATCTCGCCGCCCAGCAGACGTGCGATCTCTCGCGAGATCGACAGGCCCAGTCCGGTCCCGCCGTACTTGCGCGAGGTCGTCCCGTCGGCCTGCTGGAAGGCCTCGAAGATCGCCGACAGCTTGTCGTCCGGGATCCCCGCGCCCGTGTCGGTGACCGTGAACGAGATCACATCGTCGGCCGCGCCGAGCGTGTCGGCGGTGAAGCTCGTTTTCTCGCCCGGGCGGCCGATCGCCAGCACGACCCCGCCCTGGTTGGTGAACTTGAACGCGTTCGAGAGCAGGTTCTTCAGGATCTGCCCGAGCCGCTGCTCGTCGGAGATGATCGACGACGGCAGCGCCGGGTCGATCTCGACAGTGAACTCCAGCTCCTTCTGCTCGGCCACCTGCCGGAACGCGCGCTCGGCGTCCTCGTAGATGTCCGACAGCGGCACGGGCGCCATGTCGACCTCCATCCGGCCCGCCTCCACCTTGGACAGATCGAGGATGTCGTTGATCAGCGACAGCAGATCGTTGCCCGCGCCGTGGATCGTCTGGGCGAACTCCACCTGGCGCTCTGAGAGCAGCCCGTCCTCGTTCTCGGCCAGCAGCCGCGAGAGGATCAGCATCGAGTTCAGCGGCGTGCGCAGCTCGTGCGACATGTTCGCCAGGAACTCCGACTTGTACTTCGATGACAGCGCCAGCTGCGCGGCCTTGTCCTCGAGCCCGCGGCGGGCGAGCTCGATCTCGTCGTTCTTGATCTCGATGTCGCGGTTCTGCTCGGACATCAGCCGCGCCTTTTCCTCGAGCTCGTCGTTGGTGTTGCGTAGCTCCTCGGACTGCTTTTGCAGCTCCTGGGTCAGGCCCTGGGACTGCTCGAGCAGCTCCTCGGTCCGCATGTTCGCGCGGATCGTGTTGAGCACCACGCCGATCGTCTCGGAGATCTGCTCGAGGAAGTCGCGGTTGACGTCGGAGAACGGCCGCAACGAGGCCAGCTCGATCACCCCGAGCACGCGATCCTCGAACAGCACCGGCATCACCAGGATCGCGGCGGGCGTGGCCTCGCCGAGCCCGGAGCCGACCTTGATGTAGGAGGCGGGGACGTGGGTCAGCGCGATCGTCTTGCGCTCGAACGCCGCCTGTCCGATCAGGCTCTCGCCGACCTGGAACCGGCTGCGCAGCTCGCTGCGGCGCGGCGTGAACCCGTAGGCGGCGGCGAGCAGAAGCTCGGTGGTCGAGTCCTCGCGCTGCTCGGCGAGGAAGAACGCCCCGTGCTGAGCGTTCACCGTCGGCGTGACCTCGCTCATGATCAGCTGCGTGACCGCCGCCAGGTCGCGCTGGCCCTGGAGCATGCTCGAGATGCTCGCCAGGTTGGACTTCAGCCAGTCCTGCTCGGCGTTGCGCTGGGTGGTCTCGCGCAGGTTGGCGATCATCTGGTTGATGTTGTCCTTGAGCTCGGCGACCTCGCCCAGAGCCTCAACCGAGATCGACCGGGTCAAGTCGCCCTGGGTGACCGCAGTCGACACCTCCGCGATCGAGCGCACCTGGGTGGTGAGGTTGCCGGCCAGCTGGTTGACGTTCTCGGTCAGGCGGCGCCACGTCCCGGACACGCCCTCGACCTCGGCCTGTCCGCCCAGCTTGCCCTCAGTCCCGACCTCGCGGGCCACGCGCGTGACCTCGTCGGCGAAGCTCGACAGCTGCGCGACCATGCGGTTCAGCGTCTGCTTGAGCTCGAGGATCTCCCCTCGGGCGTCGACCGTGATCGTCTGCGTGAGGTCGCCGTTGGCCACGGCGGTGGCCACCTGGGCGATGTTGCGGACCTGGTCGGTCAGGTTGCGCGCCATGAAGTTGACGTTGTCCGACAGCTCCTTCCACGTGCCGGCCACGCCGGGCACCTCGGCCTGACCGCCCAGGATGCCCTCGGTACCGACCTCGCGCGCGACGCGCGTCACCTCGGCCGCGAACGACCGGATCTGGTCGACCATCCGGTTGATCGTCTCGGCCAGCGCCGCGACCTCGCCCTTGGCGTCGACGTTGATCTTGCGCGACAGGTCGCCGTTGGCCACCGCGGTGGTCACCTGGGCGATGCTTCGGACCTGGGTGGTCAGGTTCGACGCCATCAGGTTGACGTTCTCGGTCAGCCCCTTCCACGTCCCGGACACGCCCTCGACCTCGGCCTGGCCGCCGAGGATCCCCTCGGTACCCACCTCGCGGGCCACGCGGGTGACCTCGGCCGCGAACGAGCGCAGTTGGTCGACCATCGTGTTGATCGTGTCGCTGAGCTCGAGGATCTCCCCGCGCGCGTCGACGGTGATCTTCTTGGACAGGTCGCCCTGGGCGACCGCGGTGGTCACCTGGGCGATGTTGCGCACCTGCGAGGTGAGGTTCGAGGCCATGAAGTTGACCGAGTCGGTCAGGTCGCTCCAGGTCCCCGACACGCCGGCCACCTCGGCCTGACCGCCCAAGATCCCCTCGGTCCCGACCTCCCGAGCCACGCGGGTCACCTCGTCGGCGAACGCCGACAGCTGGTCGACCATCGTGTTGACCGTCCGCTTGAGCTCGAGCACCTCGCCCTTGACGTCGACCGTGATCTTCTGGCTGAGGTCGCCGTTGGCCACCGCCGTGGTGACGTCGGCGATGTTGCGCACCTGGTCGGTCAGGTTGCGCGCCATGAAGTTGACGTTGTCGGTCAGGTCCTTCCACGTGCCGGCGACCCCCGGCACCTCGGCCTGACCGCCCAAGATCCCCTCAGTGCCGACTTCGCGGGCCACCCGCGTCACCTGGTCGGCGAACGCCGACAGCTGGTCGACCATCGTGTTGACGGTGTTCTTGAGCTCGAGGATCTCGCCGCGGGCGTCGACCGTGATCTTGCGGCCCAGATCGCCGTTGGCCACCGCGGTCGTGACGTCGGCGATGTTGCGTACCTGATCGGTCAGGTTGAGCGCCATGAAGTTGACGTTGTCGGTCAGGTCCTTCCACGTCCCGGCCACGCCCTCCACCTCGGCCTGACCGCCCAGGATCCCCTCGGTCCCGACCTCGCGAGCCACCCGCGTCACCTCGGACGCGAACGACCTCAGCTGGTCGACCATCGTGTTGATCGTGTCCTTGAGCTCGAGGATCTCGCCCTTGACGTCGACCGTGATCTCCTGGCTGAGGTCGCCGTTGGCCACCGCCGTGGTCACCTGGGCGATGTTGCGCACCTGGTCGGTGAGGTTGGAGGCCATGAAGTTCACGGAGTCGGTCAGGTCCTTCCAGGTGCCCGCGACCCCGGGTACCGCGGCCTGACCGCCCAGCTTCCCCTCGGTCCCGACCTCCCGGGCCACCCGGGTGACCTCGTCGGCGAAGCTCGACAGCTGGTCGACCATCGAGTTCACCGTCGTCCCGATCCGGGCGAACTCGCCCTTCACCGGCCGGCCCTCGATCTCGAGCGCCATCTTCTGGCTGAGGTCACCCTCGGCGACGGCCACGATCACGCGCGCGACCTCGGTGGTCGGCCGCACCAGGTCGTCGATCAGGCCGTTGACCGAGTCGACCGTCCGGCCCCAGGCGCCGTCAGGCTCCGCAAGCCGGGCGCGCTCGGTCATCCGGCCCTCCCGGCCGATGATCTGGCCGACCCGCACGAGCTCGGTCTCCAATGCCGCATTTCGCGCGGCGAGCTGGTTGAAGGCGGCCTCGACCCCGCCGATCGCGTCCTTACGGCGCGCCGGCAGGCGCACCGAGAAGTCACCGGCCGCGGCCGCGCGCAGCGCCTGCTCGATGCGTTGAAGCGAGGCCGTCGAAGCGTCGCCGTTGGTCGGGGAGGCTACTGCCGCTCGTCCGGAGCTTTTCCCCTTGGGGGTCGCCGTTCTTGCCATGTTCTCCGCCCTCGGATCCGTTGTTGCCCTGCTGAGCCCGACCGTAGCGGGTGGACGTCAGGGCGCGGAGTCCACACGTCGCCCCCGGGATTGTCAAGGCCTTTTCAGGGCTGGCGATGATCGGCCGGAATCCGGATAATCCCCTGGAGATGGGCGCATCGCTTACCGAGCGCATCCTTGACCGGGCTCTCGGCGTGGTTATCTCGATGGACCAGCGAGGGCTGGTGACCTACTGGAACCCCACCGCCGAGACCGCGTTCGGGATCCCGCGGGAGACGGCCGTCGGCCGACATCTGGCCGAGCTGATCATCCCCGAGCGTCTGCGGGCCCAGCACACGGAGGGCCTCGAGCGATTCCTGGCCACGGGCGAGGGCCCGGTTCTGGACCACCGCGTGGAGATGCCCGCGCTGCGGGGCGATGGAACCGAGTTCCCCATCGAGATGACTGTCTCGGCGCTGAACGACGGCGGCTCATGGACCTTTCACGCGTTCGCCCGCGACATCTCGGCCCGCAGGGCGAGCGAGAGCGAGCACGACCGCCTGGTCGGCGAGTTGCGGATGGCGCTGCGCGGCGCCGAGCGCCGCTTCGACGCGATCGTCGGCTCGCTGGGCGACCCGGTGACGATCCGCAATCGCGCCAATCACCTCGTCTACGCCAACCGCGCCGCCCTCGATCTCCTCGGGCTTTCCTCGGTCGATGAGCTGCGGGAGACCTCGCCGGAGCAGATCATGGCCGACTACATCGTCGCGGGCGAGGACGGCCGACCGGTGACGATGGACGACATCCCGTCGGTACGGCTGCTGCGCGGCGAGGACGCCGAGCCGCTGGTGATCCGGACCGTGCATCGCGACACAGGCGAGCTGCACTGGCAGCTGCTGAAGGCGTCGCCGCTGCTCGACGATGACGGCGAGATCGAGGCCACGATCATGATCTTCGAGGACATCACCGAGCGCAAGCGCGCCGAGCGCCAGGCGGCGTTCCTGGCACAGGTCAGCGGGGTGCTTGGCGTCGTCGCTCGATTACGAGCAGACGCTGCGCAATGTCGCCGAGCTGGCGGTCCCCGATGTGGTCGACTGGTGCGCCGTCGACCTGCTCGACGACGATGGGGAGCGCCGGCCGGTGGCGGTCGCCCACGCGGATCCGGATCGCCTGGCAATGGCCGAGCAGATGCGCACCTACGAGCCGGCCCAGCTCGATCCCGAGCGCGGTCTGGGTCTTGTGTTCCGGACCGGCAAGTCGGTGCTGATGCGCTACATCGGGGACGAGCTGCTCCTGCGGATCGCCGCTGACGCAGCACCACCTGGAGCTGCTCCGCGCGGTGGGCCTGCGCTCTGCAGTGGTCGTCCCGATGCTGATCGGTAACCGGATCCTCGGGGCGATGACGCTGGTCAGCGCCGACTCGGGACGCGTGCTGGATGAGTTCGACGTGGCCCTGGCTGAGCAGGTCGCCGCCCGGGCAGCGGTCGCGATCGAGAACTCCCGGCTCTACAGCGAGCGTTCGGCGATCGCTCATACGCTGCAGCAGAGCCTGCTCCCCACCCAGCTGCCCGAGATCCCTGGATACGAGCTGGCCAGCGTGTACATCCCGGCGTTCGAGAGCGACGAGGTGGGCGGGGACTTCTACGACGTGTGGGAGCTCGACGACGGCTGGATGCTGATCGTCGGCGACGTCACCGGCAAGGGCGTGCAGGCGGCGGCGCTGACCTCGCTCGTGCGCCACACGATGCGCGCCGCGTCGGAGTTCGAGAGCAGCCCCGCGGCGCTGCTCGGGCGCGTCGACACGATCCTGAAGAAGCACGGCCACCATTCGATCTGCACCGCGCTGTGCGTGCGCCTGTCGGGCGACCGCGCGGTCGTCGCGGCGGGGGGCCATCCGCTCCCGTTCAGGCTCGGCGCCGATGGGCTGGTCGTGGCCGGCGAGCACGGGCCGTTGCTGGGAGGGTTTCCCGACGTCACCTGGACCGAGACGGAGGTCGCGATCGAGCCCGGCGACGCCCTGATCGCGTACACCGACGGCGTCACCGACGCGATCGGTGAGAACGGCGAGCGCTATGGAGTTCCCAGGCTGCGCGATACCCTGACGCAGCTACAAGGGCGTTCGGCCGCCGAGGTGATCGAGGGTCTGACCCTCGCGCTCGGCGAGTTTCAGGTCGGCGCCCACGCCGACGACACCGCCGCCCTGGTGCTGCGGCGGCGTCCGGCGGACGGCACCGGGATCCGCGAGCGAGCCACTCCGGGGGTGGCTCGGCGGGACAACGGCAACATCGCCACGAGGGACTGACAATTGGTTCGACCGACGAAGTTCGAGATCGCTCAGAGCGAGCGCGACGGCGCCGTCGTCCTGTCGGTCACGGGCGAGCTTGATATGAACACCGTCGAGGTACTGTCCGAGCGGGTGCAGCAGCAGCTCGACGCGGGGGCGATCTCGCTTGTCATCGACCTCAGCGGCCTGGCGTTCATGGACTCATCGGGCCTGCGGCTGCTGATCGCGCTGCACGATCGTGCCCGCGAGGAGGTGTGGACGCTGAGGCTGCGCTCCCCGCGCGAGGAGGCGGCAAGGATCGTGCTGCGTGCCACCGGCGCCGACGAGGCGCTGCCGTTCGAGCGGGAGCCCCGATGAGCTGCGCGCCCTCCCAGACCCACCCGGACGAATCGCCGGTGCTGGCGCTCGTTCTGGAGACCAATCGCGAGGCACCCTCGGTGGCGCGCGCCGCGATCGCCGGGTTCTCGGAGGACCGGGACCTGGGCGAGAACACGCTGGCGACGTTGACGCTGCTCGTCTCCGAGCTCGTCACCAACGCCGTGATCCATCCCGAGGTCGACGATCCCGGCGACATCCAGCTGCGCGCGCGGTTCGCCGGCGACGTGATCCGCGTCGAGGTCACCGACGGCGGCGACGGTTTTGAGCCGCGCCCGCGGGACCCGACCCGGTCTGACCGCGGATACGGCCTGTACCTGCTCGAGAAGCAGGCCGAGCGCTGGGGCGTCGAGCGCGCCGACGGCACCACGGTCTGGTTCGAGCTGTCGGTGCGCGCGGCCTGAAGCCCGCGCGCGCCGGCGATGAGTTCGCTCAACGGGCGCGCAGGAGCGCTGATCGCTCAGTAGTCACTCGTCAGGTACGGCTCGACCAGCTCGCGCAGCCGCATCCGGCCGCGGTGCAGCCGGCTCTTGAAGGCCGCCGGGCCGATCCCGACGACGGCCGCGGCCTCCTCGGTGGACAGCCCCTCGATGTCGCGCAGCACGACCGCCATCCGCCAGTCGGGCGGGAGCTGCGACAGCGCGATCTCGAGCGGCCCGCATCAGCTCGTCGTCGAGCGCGCGGGCCTCGGGTCCACGCTCTGGCGCGTCGGGCAATCGCGGCGATCGGTCGGGCGCCTCGGGGTCGGCGTGACCGCGGCGGGCGCCGGCGCGACAGGCGCCGCTGGGCCTCGTTGAACGCGATCCGGTACAGCCAGGTGGAGAACCGCGCCCGTTGCTCGAATCGGGCGAGGCCGCGCCAGGCGCGCAGGAACACCTCCTGGGCGACCTCGTCGGCCTCACCCTGATCGAGCCCGAACCGCCGGAGCGCGCCGTACACGCGATCGGAGTTGTCGGCAACCAGTTCGCCGAACGCGTCCTGGTCGCCGGCCCGGGCTCTGCGGATCAGCTCACCCTCGGCGGTCGCGCCGGTCACGGCGCGTTTATACCGGCTGCCGGAGCTACTCCGGGTCGGAGTCCTCCAGCTTCAGCGAGACGGAGTTGATGCAGTAGCGCTGCCCGCTCTCGCCGGGGCCGTCGTCGAAGACGTGCCCGAGGTGGCCTCCGCAGGCCGCGCAATTCACCTCGACGCGGTGCATCCCGTAGCTGAAGTCGTCGTGCAGCTCGACGTTGGCCCGCTCCGAGGGCTCGGTGAAGCTCGGCCACCCGGTGCCCGAGTCGAACTTCGCGCTCGAGTCGAACAATGCGGTCCCGCAGGCGGCACAGCGATACGTGCCGTCGCGCTTCTCGTACACGTAGCTGCCGGTGAACGGCGGCTCGGTGCCCTTCTGGCGGAGCACCTCGTACTGGGCCGGGGTCAGCTCCGCGCGCCACTCGCCGTCGGTCTTGACGACCGAGTTCGTGGCGGTGTTGGTGTCGGTCTTATTCTTGTTCATGATTCGTTTGACCCGGGTGCGGGCGAAACGGTTCAGCCGTCGAGGCGGGCGATCACGGCGGCCGCCAGGGCTTTCGGCGGCGTAGGCGACGCCGGTGACGGGAGCGCTTGCACGCCCGCGACCGTCGCCCGGAGGCTCGCCAGCAGCTGCCGGCAGCGCTCACAGCGGGCCAGGTGACCCTCCATCCGCCGGCGGCGGGGGTCCGCCAGCTCGCCGTCGACGTAGGCGGACATCTGCGCGCGCGCCCACCGGTGGTCGAGCTTGAACTGCCTGGTGTCCGCGTAATCGCTCATCTACGGTTCTGACCCGGGTTCGGAGCGAGAGGTTCTCACAGGTCGTCCGCCTCGCGATTGCGCGCATGCAATGCTTCACGATCGATGAGCCGCCAGCTGTGTCTCGCCTCCCGCCCCGTCGGCGACGTCAAGCACTCCGACTTCGACCTCGTCGAGGGGCCCGTGCCCGAGCCCGGCGATGGCGAGTTCGTCGTCGAGGTCACGCACATCTCGCTGGACCCGGCGATGCGCGGTTGGATGAACGCCGGCCGCTCGTACGTGCCGCCGGTCGAGATCGGCGAGGTGATGCGCGCGCTAACGCTCGGGCGAGTGATCAAGTCCCGCCACCCGAAGTTCGCCGAGGGCGACCTCGTCCGCGGCGCCTTCGGCGTCAGGGAGCACGCGCTCTCCGACGGCTCCGGCGTCGACAAGATCACCCCCGAGGAGGGCGTCTCGCTTGCCGCCTACCTCGGCGCACTCGGGATGACCGGGCTGACCGCGTACTTCGGGCTGCTCGACGTCGGTCGCCCGCAGGAAGGCGACACCGTGCTGGTCTCGGGCGCGGCCGGGGCCGTCGGCACGGTCGTCGGGCAGATCGCGAAGATCAAGGGCGCACGCGCCGTCGGGATCGCGGGCGGCCCGGAGAAGATCGCGCTGCTGGAGGAGCTCGGCTTCGACGCCGCGATCGACTACAAGCAGGGCAACGTCCTCGCCGAGCTGCGCCAGCACACGCCCGACTACGTGGACGTGTTCTTCGACAACGTCGGCGGCGAGATCCTCGACCACGGCCTGACCCGGATCGGCCGCGGCGCGCGGGTCGTGATCTGCGGGGCGATCTCCCAGTACAACAACACCGGCCCGGCGACCGGCCCCAGCAACTACATGGCGCTGCTCGTGCAGCGCGCCACGATGACCGGCTTCCTGGTGTTCGACTACGCCTCGCGCTACGGCGAGGCCACCGCGGAGATGGCCAAGTGGGTGGCCGACGGTCGCCTCAAGTGCGTCGAGGACACCGCCACCGGCGACATCGAGTCGTTCCCGGCCGTGTTCAACCGCCTGTTCAGCGGCGAGAACACCGGCAAGCTCGTGCTCGAGCTCAACGGCTAGCGCCAGCGCCAGCGCTTCCCGCCGTAAATCCAGTCCCACCGAGAGTGGTGCCAGCCGGATGGCTGGCGAGGACGCAGGAGGCGTGGCGCAGCGGAGCTGCGCGAGTCTCCGAGGACATAGCCAGACGCCGGCCGGTGCCGCTCGAATGGGACGGTATTGACGGTGGGGAGTGCTAACGCCACCAGGGCCGGCGCCGGATCTCGGCGATCTTCACCGCCGGGGCCACGAGCTCGCCGAGATGCTCGGACAGGTGCGTGAGGTGCTCGCACAGCCACACCAGGTGCGGCGACAGCGCGAGCTTGTGGTTGCCGTCGGAGCTGAACGTGGGCGGCGTCAGCGTCTCGATGCTGCGGCCCCGGGGCTTGTCGACCTGCGCCGCCAGGCGGTCATACCAGGCCCGGAGGATCGCGGTGCGGTGGTCCAGCACCTCGATCGCGGCCTCGGGCTCGTCGACGTCGTGGGGCGGATGGGCCGCCACCGCGTGCGCGGTCAGCCGTAGACGCAGCGAGCCGCCGACCAGGTGCCACAGCTGCTCCATCGTGACGTGCTTGGTGCCCTGCTCGGCCATCAGGCCACGCAACGCGTCGTCGAGCCGCTGGCCCGCGGTCACGGCGTCGAGTGAGATATCGGGCGGTTGCTTGCGGATGCCCGCGGCCCACTCGACCGCCTGGGTCAGATACGCAGCGCCCGACCGGAACGCATCGGCCAGGTCGTCGCCAACGACCGAGGACACGCCCCGCGGCCAGAACAGCAGGCCCACGACCAGGCTGACCGCGCAGCCGATCGCAACGTCCTCGATCCGCACCACGACGACGTCGGGCCCCACCGGGAGCAGCAGGTTGAACAGGACCGCAATCGTGACCGTGAACGCGGCCTGTCCGACCGCGAACGGCGCCGTGCCCGGGGCGTATGCCGCAACGAACACCGCGATCGGCAGTACCGCCCAGAGCACCGACGAGCCCGTCCCGATCGCCGTGATCAGCGCAGCGCCGATCACGAACCCGACCAGCGTGCCCAGCAGCGCCCGGAGCGCGGTGGCGCCGGTCGCCGACGCGTTGGTGCGCAGCACCGACAGCGTGCCCAGTACGACCCAGAACCCGTGCTGCACGGTCGTCAGGTCGGCCACGGCGACCGCAGCCGCCAGCGCCAGCGACCCGCGCAGGCTGTTGATGAACCACACCGACCGGAGGCTGGTGTTGCGGACGGCGAGGCCGGCCAGGTTCGAGACGGCCTGGCGACGGTTGGTGGCAGGGTCGAACGTCGTGCCACCGAACCAGCGGCTGCCCTCCTCGGCGATCCGATCGGCGTCCGCCACCCGCGCCGCGACCTCGGCGTCGGCGCCGATCGCCAGGACCGTGATCGAGATCGCGTGGGCATGGAACGAGATCTGCACCTGGTCGCGGAAGTGGTCGGCATCCAACGGCAGCCCGCGCAGGCGGCCGATGCTCTGCATCCGCAGCTCCTCTAGCCGCTCCAGGTCGGGCCGGGCCGAGCCCCCGGCCAGCAGCGTGCCCGCGTCACGCATGACCTGAGCAGCGGCCGTGAGCAGCTCGCGCTCGATCTCCGGCGCGTTGCTCAGGTCGTGGCGCTCGCGGACGCTGTCGGCGATCAGCGACGTGCACCACTCCAGCAGCTCGACCGCGTTCGCCATGGCCTGGTCAGAGGTGGCCACCCCGGTGGGACGGAACGGGGACGCGCTGAACACCGTGATCAGGTCGTGCTCGGCGTCGATGCACCTGTTCAGTCGCTCCTCGGTCGCGTCTCCACGCACGATCGCGTCGAGCTCGTCGGCGAGCTCCCCGGCCAGCTTCGAGGCGGCGCCTCGCAGCCGGTCACCGACGCCCGGCCGGGACATTGCGATCACCGCCGCGGTGCCGACCACCGAAGCCAGCCACCAGCCAGCGAGGCGGTCGGGCACCATCGAGATCGTCCCTGGGGACGCCGCCGGGAGCACGTACGGGAGCAGCGCCGCGGTCACGCCGGCGGCCGCGTTAGGCCCGAGAATCCCGCCGAAGAACACCGGGAACGTCACCGGCACGGTCACGATCGCGGCCAGCGCCACCGACGAGTTGACGGCGGTCCCGATCGCGATCAGCACGGTGCCGACCACGGCCAGCCCGGTATGCGCCATCAGCTTGTCGCGCCGCGTGCCTCCGAAGTTCGCCAGCACGAGTGTGGCGAACGACCCGAACGCGGCGAACGTCGCCATCTGCAGGTTGCCGACCACCTCGAAGGTGAAGGCGAACAGCCCGGGCATGATCACCATCGCCCGCACCGCGCGCAGGGCCGCGGCGCTCGACCACACCGGCAGCCACGGCGTCGATCCCGGACGCACGGCCAGCGACCGCTTCAGTCGGGACATCGAGACGGTGCCGGCCTGTGCCATGAGTGGCCGCGAGTCTAATCAGCCCGGCGCTACAGTTCCGTGCCTTCAGATGCTCGAATCGGATCGTGTGCGGGAGCGACCGGGCGCGGCGAACGCGGAAGACCTCGACGGCGATCCCGCGGCCCGCCCCAGTGGCGCGCGCGAGCGGATCCTGGAGTCGGCCTACGAGCTGTTTTCCACCCGCGGGATCCAGGCCGTGGGAATCGACGCGGTGATCACGCACTCCGGGGTCGCGCGACAGACTCTGTATCGCAACTTCGGTTCAAAGCAGGAGCTGGTGCTGGCCTTTCTCGAGCTCCGCGAGCAGCTCTGGACCAGAGGCTGGCTGCAGGCCGAGGTGCGCGCTCGCGCGACGGAGCCGGCGGAGCGGCTGCTGGCGATCTTCGACGTCTTCGACGAGTGGTTCCGGCGCCCCGACTTCGAGGGTTGCTCGTTCATCAACGTGATGCTCGAGCACCCCGACCCCGCCGACGCGATCCACCGGGCGGGCGTCGGCTATCTGGCCGAGATCCGCGGGTTCCTCGAGCAGCTCGCCGCCGCAGCCGGGATCGACGAGCCGGAGGACTTCGCACGGGAGTGGCACATCCTGATGAAAGGGTCGATCGTGGCCGCGGCCGAGGGCGACCACGACGCGGCCCGCCGCTCCCAGCGGATCGGCTCGCTGCTGCTGCGACAGGCCGTTGACGACGGCTCGGGCGCGAAGTAGGCTCACCGGCGAGGGAGACCAGTCGGTCTCGCAGCCCACACCAACAGGGAGAGTGGAGCATGGCCTACGACCCGCGCACCGAGACGGGTATCCCCACCGAGCCCGTCGGCTCGCTGCCGCGGCCGGACAAGCTTCAGGCGGCCTACGCCGAATACGACGCCGGCAAGATCAGCAAGGACGAGCTCGAGACCGAGCAGGAGGCTGCGGCCAAGGACTCGATCAGCCGCGGCGAGGCGGCCGGCGAGCCGATCGTCTCCGACGGCGAGCAGTGGTGGTCGAGCTTCGCCACCTACCCCGTCACCGATACGCTCGCGGGCACCGGCCTGGCCGACAACCTCGGGCCGGGCGGCCAGTACTTCGCGATCTTCGCCGACGGTCACTACCGCCAGCTGCCCAAGCTGGTGGGCGGCCCGTTCCGCTACAAGACGTTCGCCGCCGACACGCTGCAGCGGTCGATCAAGTTCGCCAACAAGCCGATGAAACAGGCGGTGATCGCGCCGTCGATGCTCGCCCTGCTGTACCCGCTCGACGAGCAGATCGACGGTTACTCGCGTGAGCAGTTCGAGGAGGATCTCGTCAACGAGTGCGAGCAGGACATCCGGCGGGCGTTTGACGCGGGCGCCGCGCGGGTTTCGATCGACTTCACCGAGGGTCGGCTGGCGCTGCGGGAGGACTCCCGCAACCCGTGGACCGGGCGCGGCATGCTCCCGCACTTCGTCGACATGATCAACCGGGTGCTGGATCGCTTCGGCCCCGACGAGCGGGCCAACATCGGCGTGCACACCTGCCCCGGGGGCGACCGCGACTCGGTGCACAGCGCCGACGTCCCCTACAGCGCGCTGCTCCCCAGTCTGTTCGCGCTGAACGCGGGCTACTTCCTGATGCAGTGCCGCAGCGAGCGCGACCGCGAGACGGTCTACAAGCTGGTCGGCGAGCACAGCCGTGAGGACGCCAACGGCGTGCCCCAGATTGTCTACGTCGGGGTGACCAACCCACAGAACCCCAGAGTCGAATCCGCCCAGGAGGTCTGCGACGAGCTCGTCGCGGCCGCCAAGTACATCCCGAAGGAGCGCCTAGCCGCGACCGACGACTGCGGGTTCTCGCCGTTCAGCATCGACGAGAAGCCGCTGCACGGATCCGCCGACTACGCGCGCGACATCGCCTTCCAGAAGATCGCCAGCCGAGTGCAGGGCACGAAGATGGCCGCCGAGCAACTCGGGATCCACGTGCCCGCCGCGGTCTGACCCGTCGCGGCCCGAGCAAACACAGGGGGGTCTCCCCGGTGCGAACCGCCGTGCGAGCGGCGGACGATGCCCCCATCGCTGAACTCGCCTGAAGGAGACCCCCATGAGCGCTAAGAGCATCGAGAAGCCCGAGGACGACCTGACCCTGCGCATGCTCGAAACCGTGGTCGATGGCTCGGTGGCGGGGCTCGCCACCTATCACCTGCTGAAGATGCAGCTCAACGCGATCCGCGGCCTGCCCGAGCGCGCCGAGCGGGACCGGACGCCGTCGCCCGGGAGCGGGACGTAAGCGAGGGAGGGCGGCACCACTGACCTGTCGGACTGCGTTCCCGCCACCAGTTGGCGTCGCGGCTGGCCCGGAGTCAGTGACCCTTCGCCGGCCGCACGGCCAGGACCGGACACGGCGCGACGTGCAGCAGGCGGTTGGTGACGCTCCCCAGCAGGAGCCCGACCAGCACCGTGTGGCCGCGGGTGCCGGCGACGATCAGGTCGGCCTGCTTGACCTCCGCGTACTCGGCGATCGCGTGGGCGGCCCCGCCCGCGGGTCTGCGGACGAACTCGACCGTCGCGGAGATGCCATCGCCGGACAGCTCCTTGACCTGGCGCTCGATCTTGGCCTCGAGCTCCTCTTCGTTCGCGCTCACCGAGAAGCTGCCGCCGCCCTTGCCGGGCAACGTGTACTCATCGCAGTGGATCGCCAGCAGCTCGCCACCGGATTCCTGCGCGAGCCTCCGCGCATGCACGAGCGCGTCGTCGGCGGCGTCTGAGCCGTCGGTTGCCCACACGACCTTCTTGAACATGCTCGATCTCCTTCGGCTGGGTCGTCTGGGCGACAAGCCTCCAACCTCGGGGCGCCGCGGTCAAGTCCAGGCTGGCCGCGGTGTGCTAGGCCGAGGGATCTAGGTCGGCGGTTTCGCGCAGCTCCTCGTTGACGCGACGGAGGATCCGGGAGACCTGCATCTGTGAGACGCCCACCTGGGTTGCGATCTCGCTCTGCTTGAGGCCGTCGCGGAACCGGAGCGCGAGCACCTCGCGGTCGATCTTTCGCAGCCGCCTCATGCCGACGGCGAGGCTCGCGGTCGTGTCGACCAGCTCATAGCGGTCGTCGATCGCGCCAACGGTGTCGTGGCGCGTCCCCGATTCGTCCTCGAAGTCAGCCTGGATCGGCTCATCCATCGACGCGGCGTGGTGGGTCGACAGCGCGTCCAGGCCCTCGAGCACCTGCTCGATGTCGAGCCCCAGGTACTCCGCGATGTCGGCGACCGGCGGCGACTCACCGCTTTGAGCGCTGAGCTTGCTCTCGGCCTCCTGGATCTTGAGCGCGAGCTCCTGCAGTCCGCGCGGGAGGTGAACCGGCCAGCCCTTGTCCCGGAAGTGGCGCTTGACCTCCCCGACGATCGTGGGCACCGCAAACGACTTGAACGCGAACCCGCGGTCGAGGTCGTAGCGGTCGATCGCCTTGACCAGCCCGAGGCTCGCCACCTGGAACAGGTCCTCGAACGGCTCCTGGGTGCGCGCGTAACGCGCCGCCAGGCCGCGGGCTAGCGGCAGGTAGCGCCGCACCAGCTCCTCGCGGGCCGCCTGGTCGTGGTGCTGCTGCCAGCGGGTGAACAGCTGCTCGGTGTCGGCTTGCTCTAGCTGCCGGGCTCCTGCGCCGCAGGCTCGAGCACGAAGATCTCGAACGTCCGCGGCGGATCGAACACGATCTGACTGTGGTATGTGAGCACCTTGCGCCCCACCAGCTCGCTGACCGCCTCCATCGTCGTCGGCCCCACCGTCTCCTGAAAGCTCAGTCGGTAGCCGCGCACTAGGTCCGCCTTGCCGTCCGCCAGCAACGTCTCCTCGTTCCGGGTCAGGCCCCCTTCCATCGCCACGAACACGTAGTCGTCCAGGATCCACGCCTTCGCCGCCGTCGGGCCGCGCCCGTAGAACTGCTTCTTCATCCCCACCATTGCGTTCGCCAGCGCGGTTCGCAGCGACCCGCCCTGCTCGCCCGGCATCTGGCCGCCGCCCGCCTTGACCAGCTCGCGAGCCGGGCTCGGCCGCTGTGAGTTCTGTTCGTCGGTCATTGTCGGTACCTATCGCCGATGCGTCGAGGATGTCAACAGCGTCCCCCCGGACCGCGCCCGCAGAATCGCCTGGCGGCGATTGCGAGATATGAGACCGATGCGGCATTGAAACCTCCGGCAAGACGGAAACCTGGTTCCGGGAACGCGCACTTCGCCATAAAAAGCGAGGCGATCACCCGGTTGTCCCGCCTGCCGGCGCTCCCCACGGGGCGCGCGCGGCCTGCTACGCACAGTTTAGTCTGCCCGGCGGCAGGTCCGCGGAAAATGTCCGCGCGAGAACCACGATCAACCTCGCGCGGCCCCGGGTCGCGAGCCGGAGTGCAAACGGGGCTTCCGTCCGGGCGCCCGGGAAGTCTGTGCGAATGCCGTCGCGACCGGCACCGGCGGCGGCGTGATCCGCGACCTGCTGCTCAACCAGGTCCCGGCGATCCTGCGGATCGACGTGTACGCCTCGGCCGCGTTACTGGGCGCCGCGGTGATGACGCTCGGCGTCCGCCTGGGGCAGCCGCGCGGGCGGATGATGTTCATCGGCGGCGGCGCCTGCCTGGGGCTGCGGCTGATCGCCGCCTGGCAGCATTGGGGGCTGCCCCGCGCCGGTGCGCTCTGATGACAGGCCAGGCGTCACTCGGAGTGGTCGTTGGGCGAGGCGATCCGCGACGCGCTGCGGGCCGTGGTCGGCGTGGGCCAGGCGTAGGACACGAGCACGTTGTGGGCGCTCGGGCCAACCCGCCTGCACAACGTCCCAGTCGAACCCTCCGGGGGCGACGTCGGGACGCTGGTTACAGCATCGCCAGCTGGCGACCCCTCCAGACGGCGGGCGGCGGATCGCCGCCGGCGACCGCGGCCTCGAGGTCGAGCAACGCCTGCTTGCGCTGCAGCCCGCCGCCGTAGCCGGTGAGCTCGCCGTTGGCGCCGATCACCCGATGGCAGGGGACGACGATCGGGACCGGAGTCCGCCCCACCGTGGCGCCCACCGCGCGCACGCGGTCGGGACGGCCGATGGCGTTGGCCAGCGCGCGGTAGCTGATCGTGGCGCCGAACGGGATCGCGATCAGCTCGGCCCACACCCGTCGCTGGAATGCCGTGCCGCCGAGGTCGAGCGCCAGCTCGAACCGCGCCCGGATGCCGGCGAAGTACTCCTCGAGCTGGTCGCATGCGACCACGAGTGCCTCGGGGTCACGCCGCTCCTCGGCGAGCGGTCCACTGCGCCCGGGGAAGTACAGCGCGCTCAGTCGGCCGGACCCGCCGATCAGCGTCAGCGGCCCTAGCGGGCTGTGATAGATCGTCCACGCATCCGTCATGTGCACTGAACGCGTCCGCACGCCGGTCCGTGAGATCGCCTGGCCATGAACGTAGCCCGATTTCGTTTCGACGGCCATCGAAGTGTTTCGCGCCTACCGTGTGCTCATGTTCGGTAACCGGCGGGAGATGAAGGCTGTGTTCGCGGTTCTGTTTGAGGTGCATCCCAAGCGGGAGCAGCGAGACGCGTATCTGGGCTACGCGAAGCTGCTGCGGCGCGGGGCGCCGCAGTACTACGCCGAAGTGGGAGGCTGACCGGATGTCCCCGCGCGACACCCACCCGATCACCCCCCGAGCCGGCGGCGACACCGATATCGCCGCCGTCGGCGCGCTGGTCGCCGACGCGGCTCGGTGTCAGATCCTGCTCGCGCTCGACGACGGACGGGCCTTGCCCGCCAGCCGGCTCGCGTCGGAGGCCGGGGTAAGCGCAGCCACCGCGAGCTCTCACCTGGGCAAGCTCACCGATGCCGGCCTGCTGACCGTCGAGCCACACGGCCGCCACCGCTACTACCGCCTGTCGGGTCCGGACGTCGGGCGGCTGATCGAGGCCCTCCAGCAGGTCGCCCCGGTGAAGCCGGTGCGTTCGCTGCGCCAGGACAACCACGCCCGCGCGCTACGCGAGGCCCGCACCTGTTACGACCATCTGGCCGGGCGGCTCGGCGTCGAGCTGATGGCGACGATGCTCACCCGAGGGCAGCTCGCGGGCGGAGACGGGGTCTTCGATCCAACGCGCGCTCGCCGCGACGGGCGCACTGGATATGGGCACGACGTCGCCTACGACCTCACCGACGGGGGCCGGGAGTTTCTGTCCGACCTCGGCGTGCGGATCGCCAGTGGTCGGCGCGCGATCCGCTATTGCGTGGACTGGAGTGAGCAGCGCCACCATCTCGCCGGCGCGGTCGGCCGCGGAATGCTCGACCGCTTCACCGAGCTGGACTGGATCGAGCGGGCGGAGTCGACCCGCGCGGTCCGCGTGACGCCCGAGGGAACGGTCGGCTTTCGCGACGCGTTCGGCATCGACCCCACGGGCCCCGCCGCAGCAATAAGCTGAGCATCGTGCTCGGCGATCAAGAGCTGGTGGCGTTCGTGGGCGTCAGCGACCTCGCACGCGCGCATCACTTCTACGGAGGGGTGCTCGGCCTCCACCGGGTCGACTCAAGCGAGTACGCGAACGTGTACATGGCCGGCGGAGCGCAGCTGCGGGTCACCCGTGTACCCAAGCCGGCGGCGGCGCCGTACACGGTGCTCGGGTGGCGCGTCGACGACATCGCGGCGGCGGTTCGGGAGCTGACCACGGCCGGCGTGCGGCCCAACCGCTACCAGGGCATGGACCAGGACGAGCTCGGCGTGTGGAAGGCGCCGGCCGGATCGTTGGTGGTCTGGTTCTCAGACCCCGACGGCAACACGCTCTCGCTCCAGCAGCCGCCCGAGTAGACGCCGGCGCGAACAGCCGCGGCCCGCCGCCTGCGGCTCAGCCCAGCGCCTGGGCGAGATCGGCGACCAGGTCCTCGGGCTCCTCGATGCCGCAGCTGAGCCGCACCAGGTCGGCGGGCACCGCGGCGGTCGAGCCCTCGACCGACTGGTGCGTCATCGCCTGCGGGACCTCGATCAGCGACTCGACGCCGCCGAGCGACTCGGCGAGCGTGAACAGCCGCGTGCGCGCGGCGATCGCCGGTCGCGTCGGGATGGCGGAAGCTGACCATGCCGCTGAAGCCCGGCCAGCGCACGTCCTGCACGCCGTGGGTGCCTGCGCAGGAACTCGACGACCGCCGCGGCGCTGCGCGCGTGGGCGGCCATCCGCAGGTGCAGCGTGCGCAGGCCGCGGTGCACGAGGAAGCAGTCGAACGGGCCGGGCACGGCGCCGACCGAGTTCTGCACGAACCGCAGCTGCTCGTACCAGCTCTCGGCGCGCGCGATCACGGCGCCGCCGACGACGTCGGAGTGGCCGCCGAGGTACTTCGTCGTCGAGTGCACGACGAAGTCGGCGCCGAGCTCGAGCGGACGCTGGTTGACCGGCGTCGCGAACGTGTTGTCGACCGCGACGAGCGCGCTGTCGCTGCCGCGCGACGACGCCCTCGATGTCGACGACGTTGAGCAGCGGGTTGGTCGGGCGTCTCGACCCAGATCAGGCGCGGTGTCGTCGCGCACGACGCGCTGCGAGCGCGTCGAGGTCGGTCTGGTCGACGAGGTCGAACTCGAGGCCCCAGCGGCTGAGCACCTTGTCGACGAGCCGGTACGTGCCGCCGTAGAGGTCGGCCGGCAGGACGATGTGCGATCCGGCCCGGCAGACCACGGTGATCAGCGCGTGCTCGGCGGCCAGGCCGGAGGAGAAGGCGACCGCGAGGCCGCCCTCGAGCTCGCCGAGCGCCTCCTCGAGCGCGGCTCGGGTCGGGTTGGCCGAGCGCGCGTAGTCGTAGTCGTCGACGAACTCGCCCGGCGCGGCGCTGGGCGTAGGTCGAGGTCTGGTGGATCGCGGGGATCACCGAGCCGAACGCCGGGTCGGGCGTCAGGCCCGCGTGCACCGCGCGGGTCGCGAACGCGTCGCGGCGCTGGGGAGGGTTGCTCACGAAGCCAATGCTTCCAGCAGGTCGGCGCGCGTGACGAGCCCCTCGGCGCGCCCGGCACGCGTGACGAGCAGCGCCTGCTGATCGCCGACCAGCAGCTCGACCGCCTCGCGCACCGGGTCGTCGGCCGAGACGGCCGGGAACGGCGGCTCCATCACCTCGACGATCTCGGCGTCGAGCACGCGACGGGTCGTCGGCGGCGCGCTTGAGCAGGCCGCGCTCGCCGATCGCGCCGACCACCGTGGCCGGGTCGTTCGGCGCGACCACCGGCAGCTGCGAGACGCGGTGCTCGTGCAGCAGCGCGACGGCGTCGCGGACCTTGTAGTGGGTCTGCACGGTGACCAGCGGCGGGATCTCGCCCGCGTCGCGCTTGCGTCGCAGCACGTCGCCGACGACCAGCTTCGTGTCGCGCGTCGAGGAAGCCGTACTGGCGCATCCAGCTGTCGGAGTAGATCTTCGACAGGTACGAGCGGCCGCCGTCGGGCAGGATCACCACGACCATCGCCTCCGGGTCGTCGATCTCGGCGCGCGACCTGCAGCGCGGCGTGCAGCGCCAGGCCGCCCGATCCGCCGGCGAGGATCCCCTCGAGCCTGGGCGAGCCGGCGCGTCGTCAGGAACGCGTCGCGATCGGAGACCGTCACCCAGCGGTCGACCACCGTCGGGTCGAACGTCTCCGGCCAGAAGTCCTCGCCGACGCCCTCGACCAGGTACGGGCGGACGTTGTCCTCGCCGCCGGAGTAGATCGAGCCCTCGGGGTCGGCGCCGACCACGACCAGGTCGGGCTTGCGCTCGCGCAGGTAGCGGGCGGTGCCGGTGACCGTCCCGCCGGTGCCGACGCCGACGACCAGGTGCGTGATCTGGCCGCCGGTCTGCTCCCACAGCTCGGGACCGGTCGAGTCGTAGTGGGCCTGCGGGTTGGCCTGGTTGAAGTACTGGTTGGGCTGGAACGCGCCGGGGATCTCGTCGGTCAGCCGGTCGGCGACGCGGTAGTAGGACTGCGGCGAGTCGGGCGGCGACGTCGGTCGGGGCGAGCACGACCTCGGCGCCGTAGGCGCGCAGCAGGTCGATCTTCTCGCGCGACATCTTGTCGGGCATCACCGCGATCACCCGGTAGCCCTTCAGCCGCGCCGCGATCGCCAGCCCGGTGCCGGTGTTGCCCGAGGTCGGCTCGACGATCGTGCCGCCCGGCGTGAGCTGACCGTCGCGCTCGGCCGCCTCGATCAGCGCGACCGCGACCCGGTCCTTGATCGAGCCGCCGGGTTGAACGACTCGACCTTGGCGACCAGCTGCGGGCGCAGGCCCGCGCCGATGCGCGACAGCCGGACCAGCGGCGTGTCGCCGATCGTGTCGAGGATCGAGTCCTTCAGGAGCGGTGCGGTGATCGGTCTCTGCCATCTCACAGTGTGATGATTCTGCGACAATCTGACAAGCGATCGAAGATTCTGCGCCTGATCGATCGCCGAGTGGATATTCTTCGGCGCAGCCCCGCTTTTAAGCTATGCCGAACGATCGACAACCCGCCCTGGACGACATCGACCGAGCGATGCTCGAGCTGCTGGCCGAGGACGCCAGAGTCACCAACCAGCGGCTCGCCGATCACGTCGGCGTGGCGCCGTCGACGGCGCTGGCGCGGCTGCGCTCGCTGCGCGAGCGCGGGGTGATCCGCGGCTTTCACGCCGAGGTCGACCTCGCCGCGCTCGGTCGCCCGCTGCAGGCGCTGATCGCGGTCCGCCTCGCCGTGCACGCGCGCGAGCAGATCGACGCCTTCACCGAGGCGGTCCGGCAGCTGCCCGGCGTGCTGATGGTCTTCCACCTCACCGGCGTGACCGACTACCTGGTCTGGGTCGCGGCGGCCGACGCCCAGGACCTGCGCGAGTTCGTGGTCGATCACCTGGCCACGCACCCGTCGGTCGCCCACGCCGAGACGTCGCTGATCTACGAGCACCGCCGTGGTCCCGGGATCTGGGGCGCGGCGGACCCGGCATGAGGGCTGCCGCGCGAATCGACGGCCTCGGCACGACGATCTTCACCGAGATGACCGCGCTCGCGGAGCGGACCGGCGCGATCAACCTCGGCCAGGGGTTTCCGGACAAGGACGGCCCGGCCGCCGTGATCGAGGCCGCGGTCGCGGCGCTGCGCGGCGGCGACAACCAGTACGCGCCGCTGCCCGGCGTGCCGGCCCTGCGCGAGGCGGTGCTCGAGCACCAGCGCGCGCTACTACGGGCTCGAACCCGAGGACGTGCTGGTCACGTTCGGCGCGACCGAGGCGATCGCGGCCGCGCTGCTCGGGCTGTGCGAGCCCGGCGACGAGGTGGTCGTGCTCGAGCCCTACTACGACTCCTACGCGGCGTGCATCGCGCTTCGCCGGCGCGCAGCGGCGGCCGGTCACGCTGCGCCCGCCCGACTTCGCGCTCGACCCCGACGCGCTGCGACGCCGCGATCGGCGCCGCGCGCGCGCGTGCTGCTGCTCAACTCGCCCGCACAATCCGACCGGGCGCGTCTTCACCGCGCGACGAGCTCGAGCCGATCGCCGCGGCCTGCATCGAGCACGACCTGATCTGCGTCAGCGACGAGGTCTACGAGCACCTCGTCTTCGACGGCGAGCACATCCCGATCGCGACGCTCCCGGGCATGGCCGAGCGCACGCTGACGATCTCGAGCGTCGGCAAGTCGTTCTCGTTCACCGGCTGGAAGATCGGCTGGTGCTCCGGGCCCGGCGGAGCTCGTCGCGCGCGCGTGCGCACGGTCAAGCAGTTCCTCACGTTCGCCGGCGGGACGCCGCTCCAGCACGCCGCGGCCGCGGCGCTGCGGCTGCCGGCCGGCGACCTCGACGGCGCTGCGCGACGACCTCGCGGGCCAAGCGCGATCACCTGTGCGCGGGACTCGCTGCCGCCGGCTTGCAGCCGCTGCGCCCCGCCGGGCACGTACTTCGTCAACGCCGACGTCGGCGACGACGCGGTCGAGTTCTGCGCGCAGCTGCCGGAGCGCTGCGGCGTCGTGGCGATCCCGACGAGCGTGTTCTACGACGACAGGGGCGGCGCGCGACGCTCGTGCGCTTCGCCTTCTGCAAGCGCCCCGAGGTGATCGACGAGGCCGCCGCGCGGCTGGCGAGCCTCGGCTGAGAACCGGGCCGGCGCCAGTCCGTCAGAATCAGCGGCATGCTCACGTCCGAGATCGACGTCGCCGGGCCCTACTACGACGAGCTCGAGGTCGGGCAGGTCTACGACAGCTCGCCCGGCCTGACCCTGACCGACGGGCATGCCGCGCTGCACCAGGCGATCCTCGGCGACCGGCTCCGGCTCGCCCTCGACGCCGACCTCGCCGCGCAGGTCACCGGGACGGACCGCCACTCGCTCACCCCGGCCTCGTCTGCGACGTCGCGATCGGCCAGTCGACGCTGGCCACGCAGCGGGTGATCGCCAACCTCTTCTACCGCGGCCTCGTCCTGCGCCGCGCGCCGCGCGATCGGCGACACGCTGCGCACGACGACCGAGGTCGTCGGGCTGCGCGACACCGCGCCCGCCCGGGCCGCGCGCCGACCGGCCTCGCGGCGCTGCGCATCCGCACGTCGACCAGACGCGGCCGCGCCGTGCTCGACTTCCACCGCTGCGCGATGCTGCCGATGCGCGACGCCGCGCCGCCCGGGCACGCCGACGACCTCGACCAGATCACCGCCGAGCTCGACCCGGCCGCGCTCGCCGCGCCGTCGCGGGCTGGGACCTCGCGCGTACCGCGCAGCGGTTCCCGGCCCGCACGCCGACGCGATGCCGGCCGGGGACGAGCTACGGGATCGAGGGCGGCGACACCGTCACCGCCGCGCCCGAGCTCGCGCGGCTGACCCTCAACGTCGCGGCCGCCCACACGATCCGTCGACGAGCGCGCGGGCGGCGGCTCGTCTACGGCGGGCACACGATCGGTCTCGCGCTGCGCAGGCCGACGCGCGCGCTGCCCAACCTCGTGACGTTCGTCGCGTGGCACTCCTGCGATCATCTCGCGCCGGTGTTCGAGGGCGACATGCTGCACAGCTCGATCGAGCTCGAGCGGTCGAGCCGCTCGACGGCGGCGGCGCGCTCGTCGACCTGCGCTGCGACGGGCGCCGACGCGGCCGACGGGAGCGACGTCGAGGCGGTCCTCGACTGGCGCCTCGTCGGGGTGATGGCGTGAGGGACGGCCAGGCGCGAGGGCGGAATCCTCGCAGGGCCTGCGCGTGGTCGAGGGCTCGGCGTTCGTCGCCGCGCCGCTCGGCGGCATGACGCTCGCCCAGCTCGGCGCCGACGTGATCCGCTTCGACCAGATCGGCGGCGGGCTCGACTATCACCGCTGGCCGCTGGCCGCCGACGGGCAGAGCCTGTTCTGGGCCGGGCTGAACAAGGGCAAGCGCTCGATCCAGGTCGACCTGCGCTCGGCGCAGGGCGCGAGCTCGTGACGGCGCTGATCGCGCCGGGCGAGACGGGCATGTTCCTGACCAACTTCCCGGCCCGCGGCTGGCTCGACTACGAGCGCCTGCGCGAGCGCGCGGCGAGGACCTGATCATGGTCGCGCTCACCGGCAACCCCGACGGCACCATCCGAGGTCGACTACACGGTCAACCCGGCCACCGGCTTCCCGTGGGCGACCGGGCCGCGCAACCTGTCCGAGCCGCTCAACAGCGTGCTGCCCGCCTGGGACCTCGCGATGGGCACGCTCGCCGCGATCGGCCTGCTCGCCGCCGAGCGCCACCGCAGCCGGACCGGCGAGGGCCAGCTGGTCGGCTCGCGCTCTCCGACGTCGCCTTCGCGATGGTCGGCAACCTCGGCCGGATCGCCGAGGCCCAGCTCGGCGGCCGCGACCAGCCGCAAGGACGGCAACTACCTCTACGGGGCGTTCGGCCACGACTTCGAGACCGCGCGACGGCCGGCGCGTGATGGTCGTCGCGCTCACCGCCCGCCAGTGGCGCGCGCTGGTGGAGGCGACCGGGATCGGTCGAGCGTTCGCCGAGCATCGAGCGACGCCACCGGCCACGACCTCAACACCGAGACCGGACGCTACGAGGCGCGCGACCTGATCGCGGCGATCCTGCGTCCGTGGTTCGCGGCGCGCACGCTGGCGGAGGTCCGCGAGCGATTCGCCGGCACCGGCGTCTCCTGGGGCCCGTACCAGACCTTCCGCCAGCTGGTCGACGAGGACCCGCGCTGCTCGCCCGACAACCCGATGTTCGAGGAGGTCGAGCACCCGGGCGTCGGCCGCTACCTGTGCCCCCGCCTCGCCGCTTGACTTCTCCGGCGGGAGCGACTGCCGGTCCGCCGCGCGCCGCTGCTCGGCGAGCACACCGAGGAGATCCTCGCCGAGGTGCTGGGACTGAGCCCGCGCGAGATCGGCGCGCTGCACGACCAGGGGGTCGTCGCCGGCCCAGTGTCGGCGCCGGCCTAAGGGCCGCCCCGTTTGACTACGAGTGCATCGACGGTATGTAGGAGATTCCGACGATCAACCCCTCGGGCGAGAGGACGCGCACGACCGTCTGGCCCCACGGCTCGGTCCGGGTCGGGTGCAGGATCTCGTGGCCGGCGTGGCGCAGTTCCGCCTCGGCATCGCGGACCGCAGCCTCGTCGGCCACCTCGAATTCGAGCGACGCCTGCCGGAGCCGGGCGGTCGGCCGGCCACTCGGACGTGCCGAAGCACGCCTCGGCGGCTAGCGCGAGCGGCCACACCCCGAAGTGCCGGCTCCCGGGCACGCTCTCGCTGTGGATGTAGTCGTCCCCCTCCAGCGGGAGCCCGACCGTGTCGACGTACAACCGCCGGCTCGCGGCGGGATCGGGGCTGACGGGGGCGATACCGGCGACGAATTCCACTTTCATGAGCGTTCCTCCTGTCTGGGCTTTACGCCCATTCAAGACGCCCGCGGCGATCGCGTCTTGATCGAATCGGACATCTGGTCGACGAACGAGTAGGCACCTCGCTCGCGCGACTGGTCCCTAGCCAGGCGAAGATCAACGACCGGCACAGCACCTGTACGGTTGACGGACGCTGCGCGAGGCCGCCCGGCTGCTCGGCGTCGCACGGCAGGCGGTTCTCAACCTGGTCCGCGCCGGGCGCCGCAAGGCGGTCATGGTCGTTGAGGGCAAACGCCGCGGGCTGCGGATCGAGATCTGTCCGGGCGAGCCGCAGCCGCGACAAAAGGGGGCGCCTGAGGGGGACGTGCGCGGGAGCCCAGGGAGGACCTTTGCGTCGAGTTCGATTACCGCTTTCGGAAGAGTGAGGCTTGAGGGTCACCAGCGGCCGGCCGGGCCAAGGCCCGGTTCGGCTCACAACGCAACCCTGGGCGAAGCCCGGGGCGCGCGCTGGATGCGGCGCGGATGGCGGGGCTTCGGTTAGCGCGTAGGTGCGGCCAGCGGATGCTCGGCGACGGCGCGGCGCTATCCCAGACCGCCGCGGGGTGCTGGCCGCCGGCGGGGAGCGTGGGCACGGATGACGGTCTCGCAGCGGCGGGTGCGGTCGATCCGGTCGACGATGGCCACGTCATGGCCGCGGCCGCAGTCGATCACGTCGCGCTGGCTGTCGCGGCTGAAGATGCGGTCGTTTCCGGGGCCGGCGTCGACGCGGTCGCGGCCCCGTCCCGGGGTGATGCGGTCATCGCCCGCCCCACCGAAGATGTGGTCGTTACCGAGGCCGCCCGAGAGGCGGTCGTTGCCCGGGCCGCCGCGCAGGAGATCGCGGCCGGGACCCCCGAGGAGGGTGTCGTTGCCGGCTTGCCCGAGGAGGGTGTCGCTGCCCGCGCCTCCCGCGACGCGATCGTTGCCGGTGCCGGCGCACACTCGGTCGCGGCCGCCGGCCGCGCTGATGCGGTTGTTCCCCGACCCACCAAGAATCACGTCGTGCGTGGGCGTGCCGGCGAGCCCGTCCGCATGAGAGCTTCCCAAAATCGTCACCGGCAGACCGGCGCAACGGCCAAGACCCTGGCCCGCCTGGATTCGCCCGATCGTGTCGTTGTCGGTGTTGGTGAACCACATCCCGCCATCCGGCCCCGCGGCGATCCCGGTCGGGGAGTCGACGCCGGGGCCGGTGTAGCTGGTCACAGTACCGCTGGTGGTGATCCGCCCGATCGAGTCAGACTGACTGTCGGTGAACCACAGCGCGCCGTCGGGTCCCGCCGCGATTCCTTGCGGTTGCCCGCCGACGGAGTAGCTGATCACCGTGGCCGCGGTGGTGATCCGCCCGACCGTGCCATTCCCGCCGATACCCCCGTCGTCAGTGAACCAAATCCCGCCGTCCGGTCCCGCCGCGATCCCGGTCGGTTGGACGATACCGGGGCCGGAGTAGTCGGCGACCGAGCCGTTGGTGGTGATCCGCCCGATCGTGTTATTCCCGTCGTCAATGAACCACAGCGCGCCGTCCGGTCCCGCCGCGATCCCGGTCGGTTGGACGATACCGGGGCCGGAGTAGTCGGCGACGGAGCCGTTGGTGGTGATCCGCCCGATCGAGTCAGCCTGATTGTTGGTGAACCACAGCGCGCCGTCGGGGCCCGCCGCGATGCCGGCTGGGAAAGCGATGCTGGGGTCGGGGTATGCGGCAGTGGTGCCGGTGGTGGTGATCCGCCCGATCGAGTTTGGATTAAAAAGGTTGGTGAACCACATCGCGCCGTCGGGCCCTGCCGCGATCCCGGTGGGGGAGTTGATGTTGGCGCTGGTGTAGTTGGTCACGCTGCCGCTGGTGGTGATCCGCCCAATCGAGCCCCGACCCACGTTACCCCCGGTGTTGACGAACCAGAGCGCCCCGTCGGGCCCGGCCGCGATCGACTCCGGGGCGTTGAAGCTTGGATCGGTGTAGTTCGTGATTGTGCCGACGGGCGCCGCCTGCGCCTCAGCGACGATCGGGCCGGCCAGCACACACGCCGCCACCATCAGCGCAAACCCCACCAGCCGCCGCACACGACTTCGGCATCCGTCCGGACCGATCGCGCCGCCAAGCCAAACACGCGAAGCTTCCAACCCGACCTCCTACCTCTCCCGGCCCAAGGGGCCGCGCCCAACTATCCCCGAGCACCTCCACTCGCTAGCGCCAACTCGGCACACAAGGGACTCAGACACCCGGCCAAAAACCCGACGAACCAGCCAACTCAACTGAAGGCGCTGGGCGGCGCCAGTGAGCCCCGAATCCCGTCCTCCAATGCCGATTAAACGCAGTTGATGACCGAAAGTCAACGCGGCAGTCGCAACCCATCGCACTCCTCGTGCACGCTCACGGAGCTGGGCCCGCTGCTTGCCTGGATCGCTCGGCTACTTGCTGGCAGCGCGCCTCAGAATCCGTCGACCCCAGGCACGGGCGAGAGCGCGCTGATGACGTCCGCGATCGCCGGCCGCAGCGGCTGGCCGACACGTGGACGTGCTGGAGCTGTTGGTGGACCGAAGCGGCGTTGAGTCCCACCGCTCGGAGCGAGCCTTGCAGCTCGGCGAGGCGCGCAAGGGCTTCGCACACGCGCGGATCGTCGCTGTCGGGGTGCTGCTCGAGGCCTGCGGATAGCTTGGCTGTCTCGACCACCAGCTCCGCCATGCAGTCCAGCAATTCGGCTAACCGATCAGGCTTCCAGCTAGGGTCCGTGAGTAGCACCTTATCGGCGCCGCGATCCTCGGCTTGCTGGCTTTGTGGGTGGCTAGCACTCGCATTCGTGCGCCTCCTTCAAGGCGGTTTCGTACGTAATCCATCCTCCGCCTGGGCGTATCAAGACAAGGTGCAGAATCCGCAGCTGAGCACAAAGATGCTGTGAAGGGGGAGTCGCCGCCTCTTCGGGCGCGCCGGGATCCCGAGCGGCGGAATGCCCGTCGCCGGTGGCCTCGCCGATGCCTCGAGCGGCGACCCTGACAAACTTCGGGATCATGCGGGCTGGATTGATGACCGCCGGCCGTCGAGATCGGGGTCTGGCATGACGTCAAATCGCCGGGATTTCCTGCGGACGCTCGGCAGCCGAGTCGTCCGCGAGGCACGGGAGATAACCGAGATTGCGGCGCCGTCCGTTCGCGCGATGTCCGAGTTCGGAAACATCCTTGGGGACAACTCGGCGCCGGACGATTCGATCCCCCTGGGCTTCGAAGAGCCGCCGCCGATGCGAGCCGAGGCCAGGGCGCCGGCCCGCTGTCTCGAGCTGGACGAGCTTGCCGAGCTCGCCCGGGATGAGGACCTGCAGGCGAGGCTCCCCGAGATCCAACAGCTCGCCCGACGGTCGGCGCGAATCACATCGGATGCGGCTGATCCTGGACAGGCTGAGGCGTGGCTGGACCTCGACGCCGGGGACGAGATCGTGGAGCGCCTTGAACCGATCGAGCCGGGGCCGGAGTTCGTTGCGCTGGCGCAGATCGCGCTGTCCGCGCCGGCGCTGCACGAGACCTCGCTCGCCGGGTCGGGCTGGCTCGTGGTGTCGGTCGAGCGGGCCCCGACGCAGTCTCCGGAGGTCCCGGACGCGCTGCGGGCCAGGGTGCAGCGTTATGAGCAACCGCTCGCGTTTGCGCCCACGATGCAACCGATGCGGTTGGGCGCCCAGCTGCTGCTGCCGCGGGTCTGGAGCGATCCGGTCCAGGAGCTGGAGCTCGACCCCGACGAGCACTATGCCTACATCCGGGTGCGTGACCAGCTGTCCGAGCGCCAAGGCGTCGAAGTCGAGCGCGACGGCGGCGCGGAGCTGGCCTACCACCGGCTCCTGGGCTACCCGGACGAGACCTCAGGAGCAATGCCCGCCGACTGTGTCGCGGCCGCCGGTGACGGCGACTGGCAACTGCTCGCGCAACTCACCGTCGGCCCTTGGCAGCGCATGTACGTGTGGGTGGCCGAGGACCACTGCGAGCGCGCGGTCGCGTTCATCCGCTGAGCTCGAGCTCCGCGTTCGTGGGCGTAGAAGAGCCGGTACGAGCGCACCCGTACCGGCCCTCCTCGTCTCCGCGCCAGGGTTAGGGGGTTAGGGTCGAGCTTGTCCCAGAATGCGCAGTTGTGCAGCGTTGAGACCTCGGCCGCACTGACCTGCTCGGTGTCACCGGCCGGCTGCAGCGAGGTTTCGGTTGGGTTGTTGGTCGGGTGAAGCCGCCGCCATGCGGGCGCCCCGTTGGGAGCCGGCTTGCCTGTCCGTACGAATCTGACCCTCCCTTCATTGACACTGCCGCTCAGGATGGATAGTGCTGGTCGGTCGCTATGGCGCGATCAACGGTGGCGGGTTTGGACTGCGGTGCAGTGAACGCTCCCCTCTGGCGCTGACCCATCGGGATCGCGCGGCCCTGGACACCTCCACCGATACGCTGCGCGGCCTGCTCAACGGGCTATAGCCGGCTGTCAGAGAATCCGTCCTCCGTCGCTCGGCGTCGCTGACGAGGTCGATCCGCAGCCTCGCGTGGCCCAAGCGTAAGCTGACTGGGCCGGACTTGCCATGGGTCTCAGCCCCATGCAAAATCGGCCGGTCACTCCCTGCAACAACGGATCAAGGAGGCCCTGATGGGCGAACACGACACCACCGAGCGCCACCACGAGCGTGCCGCCGACCCCGCTGACACGGCGGACCGGCCGTTGGAGCCGCGGTCCTCAGACGAGCCGCTGCACGACGCCGATGTGCCCCATCCCGACGACAGCGACCCGCACCACCGGCTTAACACGCACGTCGGGAAGATCGACGAGACGACCGATTCGGATCCTTATCGCTCCGAAACCATCGAAGATGACAGCGACCGCGCATCCGGCATCCGCGGCGCGGGGCAGGGCACCGACGAGCGATGAGCGCATCGCCGATCGCCAAGCGGCTGCTTGAGGCCACCGCCGCCGAGCACCCCGTCATCTCGGTCGTCTTTGACCTGAACCCCACGGAGTTCGCCACCGCGCCGGCGCGCGCCACCCAGGCAAACTCGCTGCTCGATGCCGCGCACAACCTCGAGACCGCCGACCAGACGTTCAACCACGACGCCCGCCAAGCGATTCGGTCTGACCTCGACCAGCTCAAGACTTACCTCGGGTCCGACGATCTGCCGGTCTCGGGCGTCGCGGCGTTGGCGATCTTCGTCTCCCACGGCTCTGGGCTGTTTGAGACGGTGGCGCTCTCGCGGCCTTCGACGTCGTCGATCTACCTCGATCGCGAACCTCACATCGAACCGATCGTCATCGAGCCCGCCGCGCAGCGATGGTGCGCGGTGCTCGTCTCCGCCCGAGACGTGACGGTCGACATGGGCGCAGGCGCTACGGTCGTCACGCGCAGGACGGGCTCGGACTACGTTCGCGGGCACAGCCAGTCCGACGGCAACGACGAGCACGGCCGCGAGCAGGACATCGAGGGCCACCTGATCGCCGTCTCGCAGCGGCTGGCCGACGACCGCCGCGCCGGACGCTTCGATGTGCTGGCGATCGGCGGCCCAGTGGATGCCCTGACCGGGTTGGAGGGCCGCCTCCCCGACGAATTGCGGTCCGTGCTAGCCGGACGGCTCGACGTCGATCCGTCCGCCGCGACCGCGGCCGACGTGGCAGCCGCGGTCGGCAAGCTGCTGGTCCAGACGCACGCGGACGCGGAGGAGCAGACGCTCGCGAAATTCAGGGATCAGCTGGCCGCCGCGCGGGGCCAGGACGGTCCCGCACACGCCGTGGGCGGGATCGCCGACGTGCTCGAGGCGCTCGCCGAGCAGCGCGTGGAGACCCTCCTGCTCGCGGATGACTTCCATGCCGCCGGCGCGCAGTGCCCGCAGTGCCGGATGCTGCTGCCCTCAGACGTCTCGGAATGCCCAATCGACGGCACAACGACAAGCCCCGTCGCTGACCTGCGTGAGCCGATGATCGCCGCGGCGGTCCGCCAGGACGCGGCGGTGCTCGTGATCCCCGAACCGGATGAGCCACTCAGTGCGCCGGACCACCGTGCCGGAGCGCTGCTGCGGTTCTAGTGGCGACGTCTACCGAAGCAGCGGCGGCGGTCTCGTCGTCGATGGTTGGGGATCAGTCGCGTGATACGCGCGGGGACGATCCGCCACAGCTGGCCCTTGTTCGCGGGCTCGATCCAGTCGCCGTTCGAGGGGGCGGCCGGCGCCTGCGCCTCGACGCTCGCGCCGGATGCGGACAGCACCTGCCCGGTCGCCTTGTTCACTATCACATAGTAGTTTCCATCACCGTTGGTGACCGTCGGCGGTGCGGTGCAGTTCGCCGGAATGTCACCGCAGTTGCCCGCGGGCAGGATGTCCCACTCCTGGTTGGGATCGGTCCCCGCGATGGCGAATACGTCGGCGGCCTGCGGGCTCTGCGTCACGTGCGTCCCGTGCGTGTCGAGCACGTTGACACCGTTCGCGCGGTCCATGTTCGCGATCTGGAAGTAGCCGTCGCCGCGATGGTCCATTGGCGTCGGGTAGGTGGCGCTGTTCTCCTCGGGGTCGGCGCCCTGCGCGAGCAGCCGCCACTGCTGCTGCGGGTCGGTGATGCCCGTGTCCGGGCCAGTGTCAAGCGCCGTCGACTTCCGCGCGCTCTCCAGCACGCCTCGGTCGGTCGCGTTCACCAGCTTGTACGCGAGCGTGGGATCGAGCCGGTCGCCCATCGCCGCCATCACGGGCAGCGTAGCGTTGTCCGACGGGTCGCCGGCGGTGGTGGACGCGTCGAACAGGCCGATGCCCGGCGTGGCCCAGAACCCGCGCAGGTCGGAGCTGCCGCCCGGAATCGGTGTCGCCTCTCCGGCCCACCATTCCATGCCCAGGCTGAGATGGTGGGGGATGTTCTCCTCGACCTTGTTAAGGTCGATGATCCCCTGGCGCGATAGCGCGCGCGACGGCCCCGGTGGGTTGATCCCGTACCACGGGTCCTGTGGGCTGCCCTGGGTGGTGTAGGACACGCCGTCCTCGATCGTGAAGATCGGCAGGCCGAGCCCGTTCGCCTCTCCGGCGAAGTCATCCTGGGCCACGTGCTGGACGGTGGAGCCGCAATCGCCGAAGGTGTTGCACGGGTGCCAAGTCTGCTGCGCCCGCGGTGAGCGGACCGTGCCAGCCGGGGTAGTAGCTCTCGCACGCGACGTCGAGCGGGATGCCGTTCGTGTTGACGGCGCCGTCGAAGAACGCCTGCAGGTCCGGATTGCCGTCGACGTGGATGCAGGTCAGCGGCGGCGGCAGCGGCCGGCCGAGCAGCGCGGGATCCGACCTGTCGGATGCGGCGTCGGCGATCGCCTGCATGGCCGCGCGCTGGATGCGCGGGAAGCAGTTCGCGGTGCCGGTGCCGCCGGCGGTGGCGGTCGGTGTGCAGTTCGTTCCCGACGGTGACAGCCCATCCGCCCCGGTCGTGTTGAACATGCCGTTGTTGACCTCGTTGCCGATCGACACGAGGTCCGGCCACGCGCCGTTGGCGCGGAACAGCTCCATCTCCTGCTTGACGTAGTCGTACATCAGCCCCGCGTGCGGCGGGACGCCGGCGAGTTCGTCCACGGTCTTGCCCGCCCAGTTGCCGGGCGTCTCCGACGTGTTATCGCCGGAGTAGAACAGCGTGACGTTGACCGCCATCCCCAGCTGCTTGGCTCGCTTGGCCAGGTCGACCGCCGACCAGTCGGTCTGCGCATGGTTGCCGCTGCTCGTCCCGCCGGGCGACGCCGGGTTGGCGGAGGCCGGGATGACCTGGCTGGCCGGCGGCGGGGCCAGCGTGTAGTTGTTGTACGGCGCTGCTGTGATCGGGAAGCTGACGCCGTCGTGGATGACGGTCGTGTTGATCGACGCCGGACGGACGCGGATCATGTTCAGCCCGTTGTCCTTGAAGATCTGCAGCAGGTCCTGGCCGGGCAGGTAGGCGTCGTGCCACCACGGCACGGAGTTGGCGAACACCCGGTCGGACTCGGCCTTCGACTGCAGGCTCGAGTCGTTGCCCCGGAAATACGTTGGCCGGTACTCCCACAGCTGACTCTGAGTGCGCGGACCGCGGACCGCGGACTGAGTCAGCTTGCCCGCGGTGGCGCCACGTCCAGCACGAGACGGGTCTCGGCGTTGGCGATCGTGGAATAGCCGTTGCCGACGTAGCTGAACGACCACGCCTGCGCGGCGACGCCGACGCGACACGCGCGCAGTACGACCACCCGCGCCGGCGCGGCCTCCAGGCACCGACCGGTGCCCACGTTGCTGATCTTCCAGTGGCCGCTGCGCAGCTTGGTCATCGCCCAGCGCTGGCTGAGGTGGCTGAAGCTGCGGACACTGTCCACCACGTCGGCGCCGCGGGCCTCCGCCTGCAGCCCGGACGCCTGATTGATCAGGTACTCGGTGTCGCCGTCGAGCGGGCTCGGGTCATACGGTGGCGGAGGCTGGGTGACGACGGCCAGTGCAGCGCCGGGCGCTGCCAGGAACAGCGCCATCAGGGGAAGGACCACCCAAATGCGTCGCATCGCGCTCCTCTCTCCACGACGCTTGCGAGCAGACCCGATGTCGCGGGCCCCACGGATGAGCCTGACCCTACGCACGAGCCTGACCTCCCGACGCCAGGCGACCTAAACACGCGCGGGATACCCCCGTGCCGCTAGGAGTAAACGTGGAAGTTCTTTCGGGACTCCTTCCGTTTCCCAGGCGGGGGGCGCTCCCGCGCTTGTTCCCGACGGACCTCTTCCCTTACGTCCGCCTCCATGACCGCGGCCCGCGCGGGCAGGACATCGTCCACACCCGCGCGAACCACGACTACCGCGCGGCGTTAGTACACGTAGTGGCACTGTCTGGCGACGCGGATCTGCCAATCGTGCTCCCATAGTTCGGCGCACGCGCTACCACGAGGCGCGTTCCAGTTCAGGGCGTACTTCCACTGTCCAACGTGGCTGCAACCCCAGTGCACGTTGCCCTTGACGTAGTAACGGCCGTTGCCGTAGGTGAACTTCATCGACGGATCGCACAAGTTCGCGACCGACCCGAAATTCGCACCATCCCAATTGATGTGCAAACCCTTGCCATTGATCTCGTGAGCCAGCTGGCCCGACGGGATGCCGATCGACTGACCTTTGATATTGACGGTGAACGCACCCCAATATTGGATGCCGAAAGCGGTCGCCAGCGACGTGGCGGGGACAACGGCAGCGAGTAACCCACATGCAGCGATGGTCGCCAACACGCAGTGTGCCCTGCGGGACATATAGCTAGACCTCCCTAGCTTTGGACGGACGTTGCTGTCGACTCGACCTACCGCGAGCCGAACGCCCGATGGCCAGCAATACTCTGCTGAGCCATCGGTGACGCCCAGCACTCTCCCGGCTGAAGACCCCGCTGCCCTGTGAAGATTGTCACAGGAGTGCGGAGCTAGGGGCGCGGCCGCATGCCAATGCACCCCGACCTCCTCGTACTCATGCCGCGATCGGCTCTGCCTGGACGAACGCGGCGTTCTCGCGCTCAAACGCCTTGACCGCACCGTTGTTCCAGCTGTCGGCCAGCGAGGCCGACATCGGGTCAGGGAAGATGTCCTCCTCGCCTGCCTCGACTCCGTCGAAGATCGCCCGCGCGACGGACTCTGGAGATGCCTTCGGGATCTCGAACCCGCGGGTCATATCGGTGTCGGTGGGCCCAGTCAGGACGGCATGCACACTGACGCCCCGCCCGGCCAGTAGTGCGCGCAGCGACTGGGTCAGGCTGAATGCGGCCGCCTTCGAGACCGCATAGGCCGGTGTGAGCGGCAACGGGGCGAGCGCCATCGTCGACACGTTGTTCACGATCGCCCCCCGAGACTCGGTCAGCAACGGCAGGAACGCCTGCGTCACGCCCCACGGGCCGAAGAGATTGACGGCGAGGCTCTGTTCGAGCGCGGCACGGTCGCTGAGGTCATCGTAGAGCGCGACGCCGGCGTTGTTGATGAGAACGTCGAGCGAGTCGACGGCCTCGACGGCCGCCTGGATCTGCGCTTGATTGGTCACGTCAAGCGTCACCGTCGTCACGCGCGGATCCGGATGATCCAACGGCCGGCGCGTACCGGCATAAACCCGCTTCGCGCCTCGCCTCAACGCCTCCTCGATCAGCGCCTGACCGATGCCGCGATTGCCGCCGGTCACTAGAACTGTCTTGCCTTCGATGGTCATGCCTTCCTCCGACGTAGGTGGTTCGCGGTCGCATTCGCCGCGGTTGCCAGTAGAGATCCGGTTGCAGCGGGAAATCCAACGGCGAGATCGGATCCGGCCGCCGTTCGCGGCGGCGTTGGATTTCGGCCGCTCGGCGGATCTATGTCTGCACGTGACGAATTCAGGAGCAAAGATGGCGGCTATGACCAACCGCGAAAACGACCTGCTCGAGGCCGCCCGCCACGGCGACGAGCGCGCATTCAGCCAACTGATCGGATCGCAACGCTCCGCGCTGCACGCCCACTGTTATCGGATGCTCGGCTCGGTTCAGGACGCCGAGGACGCGCTCCAAGAGACGCTGCTCAATGCGTGGCGAGCACTGCCCCGATTCGAAGGCCGCAGCTCGCTCAAATCCTGGCTCTACAGGATCGCGACCAACGCCTGCCTGAAGACGATCGAGCGGCGGCCCAGGCGAGTGCTCCCAATCGACTACGGCCCCGCGGCCGACCCGCACGATCCACTGGCGGCACCGCTCGTCGAGTCGGTGTGGATCGAGCCCTACCCAGACGCTGGCATCGAGCTCGAGGATCGGACATGCCTCCCCCGCCGCACGCTACGAGCAGCGCGAGGCGTCGAGCTCGCGTTCGTCGCAGCTCTACAACACATCCCGGCCCGCCAGCGCGCCGTGCTGATCCTTCGCGACGTGCTTGCGTTCTCGGCAAAAGAAGTCGCCGAGACGCTCGAGATGACACCCGCCGCGGTCGACACCGCGCTCCAGCGCGCGCACAAGACCGTCGACGAGCGACTGCCCGGACGAAGCCAGCAGGACACCCTGCAAGCGATCGGAGACGAGCAGCTGCGCGAGCTCGTCGACGGCTTCATCGATGCGTGGGAACGTGCGGACGTCGACTCCGTCGTCGCGATGCTCGCCCACGAAGCAACGATCGCGATGCCACCGCAACCGACCTGGTACCGCGGGCGAGACGCGGTCGCGACCTTCCTACGCGTCGTCGCGTTCGCCCCGGGGATGCGCTGGCGACTGTTGCCGGTCAGCGCCAACGGGCAGCTCGCGTTCGGCGAATACAGATGGAACGAGACGACAAAGCGCTTCGCCGGGCGCGCGGTGATGGTGCTGACGATCGCAGACGCGCTGATCGCCGACATCACCGCGTTCGGCAGCCCAGAGCTCTTCGCCGAGTTTGGCCTGCCGGAAACTGACCGGAAGCCGTAATCCGCGCCGCCGTCGCCGGCAAAGACGCACGACTAGCGTCAGTCCGTTGTGCCCGCGACGACGCGAACGGCGGTGACGACACCTAGCCGCCCGCTTGACGGGGCTGGCTCTACCAGCTACCTTGCGTTGCATGGCACCGCGTGGCGAGGCGATGATCTCCCAGCTGCGGCGGGGTGTGCTGGAGTTCTGTGTGCTCGCGCTGTTGCGCGACGGCGAGCGCTACAGCTTCGATCTGGTCCGGGCGCTCGGGGACGCCGACGGTCTGGTCACCAGCGAGGGCACGCTGTATCCGCTGCTCGGGCGTCTGCGCCGCGAGGGGATGGTGCAGAGCACGTGGCGGGAGTCGGCGTCGGGACCGCCCCGCCGCTACTACCGGATCACACGGGACGGAGACGCGGCGCTGCGGGCGTTCGCGAGCCAGTGGGCACGGTTTCGCGAGTCGGTGGACGGTCTAATCGATCTGGAGGCGACGGCATGAACGCAGGCAGCCTGCACCCGCTCGCCGAGGACTACCTGAGGCGGTTGCGGCAAGCCGGACGTCGGCTTCCGCCGGAGCGCCTCGGTGAGCTGTTGGCGGACATCGAGGGACACCTAGCCGACGCGATCCCGCCGGACGCATCGGACGACGAGGCGCTCGAAGTGCTCGAGCGCCTCGGTCCACCCGGCGAGATCATCGAAGCGGAGCAGCCTTCAGCCTCTGGACCAGCCGATCGGCGCGGCTGGCGGGAGTGGGCCGCGGTGATCCTGCTTCCGCTGGGCGGCTTTGCGTTCGGCGTGGGATGGCTGGTCGGGCTCGATCCTGCTGTGGAGCTCCCGGCTATGGACGACTCGCGACAAACTGATCGGGACGCTGATCGTTCCCGGCGGGATCGCGACCGCGCTGCTAGTCGTGGTGCTGACGGCCACCACTCGGCGCTGTAAGGAGCTCACATCAGTCAGTCCGTCGACCGGAGCGCCGGTTGGAGGTGCGACCGTGCACTGCACCCCCAGCGGCGGACCGAGCGCAGCAACGACCGCATTGCAGATCGCGTTACTCGCGTTCGTCGTCCTCGGCCCAGTCGTCACGGCTGTCTATCTGGCCCGCCGCGCGCGCGCCAAGCCTCCCTTGGTCGCGGCCTCGACGCTCTGAGACGGCACAGTCCCGTTCGGCCGTCTCCGCCGTCATCTACCGTGGACGGATGCCGTGCCAACCCGCGGCCCGCAGCTACGCAAGCGTCTTCGATGAGATCGCCGAGGACTATGAGCGTCATCGTCCGACCTACCCGGACGTGCTCGTCGACCGGGCGTGCGAGGCCGCCGGCATTGGCCGGGCGCCGCGGTGCTCGAGATTGGCTGCGGCACGGGGCAGCTGACGCGCAGCCTGCTCACCCGCGGGCTGCGGGTGACAGCCGTGGAGCCGGGCCACCAACTGATCGCGCGGGCTCGCGATCAGTGCAACGGCGTCGGTGACGTCCAGTTCGTCAACGCGCGCCTGGAGAACGCCTTGCTGCCCCGTGCCCAGTACTCGGCTGTGTTCTCGGCGTCGGCGATCCATTGGGCCGATCCGGACGCGAGCTGGCGCAAGGCGGCCGACGCACTGGTGGACGGCGGGAGCCTTGCGCTGGTCGTCGTACTTCGGGCTCGACGATCCCCGCAGCGACGACGACCAGCAGGCGCGGCTTGCCGCGATGGCGACGGTCGCGCCCGAACTTGCCGCCGATTGGCCTACCTACCGCGACCTCGCCTGCACACTCGCTGGCGTTGCGGCCCGACGCGACAACGTCTCGGAGGTGTGGGCGTGGCTGGGGGCGATGAGATCGCGCGAGGGTATGCGGCGGACCTGTTTGATGACGCGCAGAGCAAGAGCAGGAACTGGAACGAAGCAGCAGAATGAATGAGCAGGTGCGTGGGCCGGCAGCCCGATGCCGCCAGCTCCGCGTCGAGGAGGCGCTCCTCTTCATCGACGGCGCG
>CAWHRT010000040.1:0-74363 GCA_963831845.1 uncultured Solirubrobacterales bacterium
GCTGCGCTGTCAACCCCGTCTCCAGACGATCGACGGCCTCGGCGAGCGCCGGATCGCCGAGCGCACCGGCGATCGTCCTCAGCGTTCTCGAGCTGGTCCGCCGGAACCGGCGGCAGCGGACCGAGCTCGCCGACGCTGCGGCCAGCAGCCGCTCGGCCTCGGGGCGTGCGCCGGTCCCCGTCGAGCCGCCAGCGGGCCGGGGCCAGGGGCCGAACAACAGGCCCTGGGCGAGCTCCGGGATGCTTGCTGACGTCGGCTGGCCCGAGCTCGGCCGCCAGCATCGCCGCCAGCGCCGGGTACATGTCGAACGGCATCGCCTCCCGGGTCGCCCGGTGCTCGGCGATTCCGGCCGCATCCGTCGGCCGTGGGCGCCGCCAGCGCGCCCGCCCACACGCGCCGCCACCCACCGGGCCTGCAGCTCGACGGTCGGGATCTGGGGCCCGATCAGCAGGAACTGTCCAGCAGGGCCAGCCCGGGAAGCTCGGGATGGAACGTCCGCTGGTACAGGTCCAGATGCGTCCGATCCTCGCCGAGCGCCCGCCGGATGTCCGGCCGACGAGATCGGGAGGTCGAGGTCGTATCCGTCGCGCAGATCACGGCGTCGACCTCGGCCGGCGCTCCGTCGGCGAAGCGCACGGTCCGGCCTCGATCGACTCCACCGCGCCCCGCGCGGCGATCCGCCCTCGGCCACGTAGGCGAGGTACTCCTGGCTCATCGACAGCTTCGGCGGAGCTTGCGGATCGACCGCGAGCGCCCCGTAGCGGGCGGGGTCGCCGGCCTCGGCGAGCACGCCCTCGCGGATCCCGCGGCGACCTGCTCGGGCGGCAGCGCGGCGCCGAGCAATCCGAAGAAGCGGTTGAACCAGCGCCAGTCGGTCGGATCCGCGGACGATCTTCTGCAGCACGTAGCGCGGGTGACGGCAGGCCGAGATCACCTCGATCGTGTGGTCGGCGGCGAGGTCGCTGGCGATCTCGACGCCGGAGATCGAGTTGCCATAGACGAGCACCGTCGACCGCGAAACTCGTCGCGCCCGCGGATAGTGAAACGAGTGCGAGCAGGCGACCGTCCACCCGTAACCGCGCCAACCCCGGGTCGCGGAACCGCGGCGCGCCGAAGCGGCCGCTGGCGACGACGACGCCGGCGAACCGCTCGGCGTGCTCGGCACCGTCCTGGCTCCAGCGGGCATCCAGTCCGCGACGTCGCCGATCGACCGCGGTCACCCGCGCTCCGGTCCGGATGCGCTCGAGCACGCCGAAGTGCCCGGCGTACTCGCGCAGGTACAAGTGCACCTGGTCGGCGCGGGGCAAAGTCGCCACCGCCGGGCCGAGTGGGAAGTCGGAGAACGCCGTCGTCGTCCGGCTGGTGTAGCGCGCATCCCCGCCACACTCCGCTGTACGGCGAGCCACGTTCCACTGGCCGCCGAGGTCGTCCCGCGCTCGAGCACGATCGGCTCGAGCCCTTGCTCGATCAGATGCTGGCGGCGGCCAGCCGGAGGCCCGCCCGATCACGGCGACCGGGCCCGGCCCGATCTCGCCAGTCAGGTCGTTCATCGTCGCTCCCTTGTTTGTCGCGCCCTGTCGCTCGGTTCCGGCGGCCGCGACTGTTACGGGCAGCGGGGACTAAGCTGTGGTCTGCAGTTTATGAACTGTGGACCACAGTTGTCAAGCGGCGTGTCAGCGACTTCGCTGAGCGGAGGTGAGCTCGGTCAGTTGCCTGCCGACGGCGTCGATTCCGGCGATCGCGTTGGCGGCGCGCTGGAACCCGGCGCCGCCGCCACGCGCCAGCAGCGGCGACAGTTCCGCGAGCTCCTCCGCGCAGCCCAGCTCGGCGGCGTGTCGGCTGACGCGATCCGCAGTGCGGCGGTCAGCAGCTCCGGCGACCGGGCGCAGGTGGCCCGTCATGGTCCGGCAGGCTGGCGTCGACGCCGAAGCGCGCGGCGCGGAAGATGCCTTCCTCGAGCAGCTCGGCCGGCGGGTCGACGGCGGCCGGCGGGCGCCTCGGCGGCATCGCGAGCCAGGCAGTGAATCAGCGCGATGATCGCGCGCCGTGTCCGGCAGCGACGCCTGCGCGTCGATGCCGCGCATCTCGACCGTGCCCAGACGCGGGATGCGGGCGCAGCTTCCACCAGAACCACGTGTAGTCGGCGACGTCGGCGGCGCGCCAGCAGCGTCGAAAGCTCGCGGAAGTCGTCGTAGTCGCGCATCGCCCGCGGGACTCCGGAGCGGGGCCAGCCGCGGATCGTGATCTCGCGGGCGGACGCGAGGCCGGTGTCGCGGCCGTGGCGGAACGGCGAGTTCGCGGCCAGTGCCTGGAGCAGCGGCAGGTGCCGCCGCAGCTCGTTGAAGGCGCTGATCGCCGTCTCGGCGTCGGGCATCCCGACGTGGACGTGAAGGCCACCGACCGGGGTGATCGACGGCGTCGCCCAGCAGGTAGCGGATCCGCTCGTAGCGCTCCTTGTCGGTCGTCTCGGCGTCTCCTTCGATCCGGTGGGATGCGTCCCGGAGCCCAGCAGGCCCGCTCCGGTCTCGCACGACCGCCCGTCGCAGCGCCGCCGAGCTGGTCGATCGCGGAGCCGGCGTTGGCGTGGACGTCGGTGATCAGCTCGATCTGGCAGGCGTGCAGCTCGGGCTCGACGGTGCCGCTCGATCTCGCCGAGCCGCTCGAGCACGGCCGTCGACGCGTTCGCCTGACGCCCGGTGTCGGGGTTGACGAGGAACAGCTCCTCCTCGACGCCGATCGAGAACGGATCGCCGACCCCGAACCGGTGCTCGCGCTCGTCCTCCCGGGTTCCTGGCTCACGTTCCCGGGTCATCGTGGCCTCACCGGTTCAGCGCAATTCGGATGCGGGCAGATCGTCGGGCAGCGGTACCTCTTGCGGCGGTGCCCCCGTGGACTGCTCCCAAGAGGTGAACGCCTCGCCGTCCCGGCCCCGGTGTTCGGCGTCGCCGCCGAGCGCGATCAGCACCACGCGATCGCGCGAGCGGTTCATCAGCTGACGGCGGACGCTCGGGGCGACCCGCAGCAGCTCACCGGGCGCGAGCTCGGTCTGCTCGTCCTCGAACGCCACCGTCAGTCGTCCTTCGAGCACCAGGTACACCTCCTCCTGGCGCTGGTGGCGGTGAATCCGCAGCCGCTGGCCCGGGGCCAGCGCGATCTGGTTGAGCCCGAATGTGGTGACGCCGAGCGCACGGCGCAGCGACACGAACTGCTGCTCGCTGTCGGGCTGAAGGCTGGTCCGGGCGGTTCCCTCTTGCATCGCGCGGCATGTTCGCAGGTCCTAGTGGACCCCGACAGGTCCACCGGCGAGACCTTGGCGTGGCTCGGCCCGTCGGATACGGTTGCGTTCAACCTATGGGCGGGGCGCCCAGAGAGGCAGGGTGGCATGGCGTACGAGATGCAGATCCGGAACAGTCCGGGGCGCGCGAAGATCCGCAGCGTGTGGGCCGTGGCGTTGCTTCCGATCATCACGCTGGGCATCTACCACCTTGTCTGGTGGTACAAGATCAACCGCGAGCTCCGGGACTACGGTGACTCCAAGGGCTACGACCTCGGCCAGAGCCCGACCAACTCACTGCTGGCGCTGTTCCCCGGCGGCTTCATCATCATCCCCCCGCTGGTCAGCTACTGGCGGGGCACCCACCGGGTCCAGGGAGCCGCCCGGCTGGCCAGGACCGAGCCGCCCAACGGCTGGATCGCGCTGATCCTCTACATCATCCTCTGGCTCGGGTTTCCGGCCTATCTGCAGTACTACCTCAACCACGTCTGGCAGGCGGACGCGGACCCGCTGCCCGGGCAGGGCGCTCCGCCGGCACTGCCGGACTCGATGCCGCCTCGCATCGAGGAGGAGCCCGAGCGCCAGACCGAGCAGCAGGATCGGGCCTGACAGGCGCGCGCGATGCACCGCCGCGGCGGCACGCCGCTCGTCGCCCTGGGTCTGGTGGCGGCCACCGCCGCGTTGCTCGCCATGCCGCCGGCGGGCGTCGCGAGCCCGGGCCGGGGTGTGCGTCACGTGGCGGTGCCCACCGGCGCGCGTGCGGTGAGCACGTCGCACGCCGATCACGTCATCGGGCACGGGACGCCGGCCGGCTGCACGTCGAACAAGGTCGTGGCGGCGGTCCGCGCGGGCGGCGTGATCCGGTTCGCGTGCGGGCCCAAGCCGGTGACGATCCGGATGCGGGCGACGGCCAAGGTCTCCAACACCAGCCGCCGGGTCGTGCTCGACGGGGGCGGCTTGGTGACGCTCAGCGGTGAGGGTCGGCGCCGCATCCTGTACATGGACACCTGCGACCAGGCGCAGACGTGGACGACCTCGCACTGCCAGGATCAGGCCGAGCCGCACCTGATCGTCCAGAACCTGAACTTCGTCGACGGCAACTCGACGGGTCAGCGGTTCGATGGCGGCGGTGGAGGAGCGATCTTCGACCGCGGCGGCCGTATGCGGATCGTCAACTCGAAGTTCGCCGGCAACCGCTGCGAATCCGAGGGCCCGGACCTCGGGGGCGGAGCCGTCCGGGCGCTGTCGCAGTACCACGGCCTGCCGGTGTACGTCACCGGCAGCCGCTTCGCCGACAACGTCTGCAGCAACGGCGGCGCGCTGAGCAGCATCGGCGTCTCCTGGACGGTGCTCAACAGCCTGTTTGAGGGCAACCGCGCGATCGGCCACGGCGCCAACCCGGCCCGGACCGGCACGCCGGGCGGCGGCAGCGGCGGCGCGATCTACAACGACGGCGACCGGATGAAGCTCACGGTCGCCGGCAGCGTGCTGGATCACAACCACGCGCGCGAGGGCGGCGGCGCGATCTTCTACGTGTCCAACGACCGGACCGGGACGATGGCGATCTCGCGCAGCACGCTGGACGCCAACCCCAACGACGGCTTTCACACGGCCGGCTTCCCCGGGATCTTCTTCCTGGGCCACGGCCGGCCAGTGGTCGCTCACTCGAGCATCCGTTAGCTGTAGCAGCCGAGGGCGCGGTGCGCGGGCGGTGCGCGGGGCGGGTCGCGGCGAGACCGCGTGCACAACGTCCCACGCGAGCGCCTCTGGACCCCACCGTGGGACGTTCGCCACCTGGGACGAGATCAACGTCCCAAGCCAACCCGCGAACGCGTCGCGTGGGACGTTGTGCATGTCGCCGGTGATCGCTTCTCGTCGGCGGGGACCCCAGAGCGCTTGGCGGGACTACCGCTAGCCGACCAGGCGCAGCAGCGCCGCGGTGGCCGCGGCCGCCAGCGCCACCGCGATGAATGGAGCCCGCCGCCACACCAGCACACCTGCCACCAGCAGCGCCGGGGCCCGGGCGTCGAGCACCAACCGGTTGCCGGTGCTGAACGTCTGCACCAGGATCAGCGCCGCCAGCACCGGAACGATCACCAGCTCGAGCGACCACCGATCGGCGGTCCCGGCGTCGATCCGCTCCCCGAGCACCAACCCGAGCGCCTTCAGCCCATACGCCGCGACGCACAGCGCGATCACCGGCCACCAGCTCATGTGTGCGTCCGCTCCCGGCGCCTGGCGGCGATCAGCACCGGCACCGCGCCGAGGGCCGCGGCGATGATCGGGACGCCAGCGGGTGTCACGGTCACCAGCGCCAGCGCGATCACCGCGCCGGTCACCGCCGCTCTCGGCGCGCCCGGCCGACGGAGCTGCGGGGCCAGCAGCGCCAGGAACACCGCCGGGAACACCGCGTCGAGGCCGAGGTCGCGCGGGTCGCCGAGGCCCGAGCCGGCGACAGCGCCGGCCAGTGTCCCCAGGTTCCATGCGGTGAACAGGCACAGCGCGGTCAGGTCGAACGCCCGCCGTTTGGACTCCGGAGCCACCTGCGCGTGGGCCATCGCGGTCGTCTCGTCGACCACCAGGTGAGCCCGCGCCGCCCGGCGCGGCCAACCGCCGGTGAACACTCCTCGAAGGCTGAGGGCGTAGACCGCGTTTCGGCCGGCGAGCAGGATCGACGGCGCCAGCGCCCCCACGATCCCGCCGCCGGCGCCGATCACCGATACGAACGTGAACTGCGAGGCGCCGGTGAACGTGACCAGCGACAGCACGCAGGTCTGGGCGACGCTGAGTCCGGCCGCGACCGACAGCACGCCGAACGAGACCGAGTACACGCCGGTGGCGATCCCGATCGAGAGCGCGTTCCTGAGGACCGAGTCGTTCGACATTTGGGTTGGCCATTGTTGCGAGAAATCGCGGGCAGATGGCTGCCAATTCCGCCCGCCAATCGGAATCTATGGCAATATCATGCCGTGGATAAGATCGATCGCGCAATCATCTCTGAGCTGAGTCGCGATGGGCGGCTGTCGAACGTCGAGCTGGCAGCGCGCGTCAACCTGTCGCCGTCGCCGTGTCTGCGCCGCGTGCGCGCGCTCGAGGAGTCCGGGGTGATCCGCGGCTATCACGCCGACGTCCAACCGTCCGCCGCCGGGCGCGGATTCGAAGTGTCGGTGCTGGTCGAGCTGTCCGCGCAGGATCGCCGGACCGTCGAGGAGTTCGAGCGCCGCATTGCCGCGATGGACGCGGTCGTGGAGTGCCGGCGGATGTTCGGGGTTCCGGACTACGCGATCCGCGTGGCCGTCGCCGACAAGGACGCGTATGAGGCGTTCTACATGTCCGAGCTGGCCGAGCTGCCCGGCCTCGGACGCATCAACTCGCAGTTCACGATGAAGCTCGTCAAGGCAGCGACGCCCGGCAGCTGACCGCCCGCGTCAGAATCCGCCGTACTGCAGTCCAACGAGGAGGAGAGCCTTGTCCAAGTTCCAGACGGCCACGCTGGCCGCCACGGCGGCATTGACCGCGGGAGCCCTGTTCGCCTCGGCGAGCTCGGCGAAGCCAGCGCGGGGCCACGCCCACGCTCACGCTGGGAGCACCACCGTGCACGTCGTCGAGCACGCGATCACCGACGACGAAATTCCCACCGGCGGGGGCAAGGACGTGAAGGGGAACATCCTCACGTTCGTCAACCCGGTGTTCGACGCGACCAACCACAAGCGAGTCGGCCACGACGAGGGCTTCTGCACGCGGCTGGACGTCAAGCAGGGGATCTGGGAGTGCCTGTGGACGACGTTCCTCAAAGGCGGCCAGATCACCGTCCAGGGACCGTTCTACGACGCTCATAACAGCGTCCTGTCGGTCACCGGCGGAACCGGCGCCTACCGCAACGCCCGCGGCGAGATGGTCCTGAAGTCGCGCAATGGCGGAAAGGAGTACGACTTCATCTTCAAGCTGAGCTGAGCGTCGAGCGTGGCGCGATCCGCCGCCGCCCCGAGGATCGTCGCGCGCGACGGCGACCTGGTCGTCGAGCGCGACCCCCGGCGCCCGACGGGGCGGCTGCTTCGCCAGGCGAACATGGAGGCGTCATACGTCGACCTCGCCGACGCGTCGCACCTCGAGTTCGACTACATGCGGTGGATGCGGATCGTGCTGCGGGCGGCTCGGGCGCGGCGGGTCCTGCATATCGGCGGCGGCGCCTGTGCCCTGGCGCGGGCGCTCGCGGCCGAGGATCCGTCCGGACGCCAGCTGGTGTGCGAGCTCGACGCCCGGGTGCTGGCGCTGGCCCGCGAGCACCTGGGGCTGCGCCGCGCGCCCGGACTCAGGGTGCGCCACGCCGAGGGACGTGAGTTCGTCGAGCGCCAGCCCGAGGGCAGCTGGGACGCGGTCGTCGTCGACGCGTTCGCCGGCGCGCTGATCCCGAGGCCGCTGATCACCGCCGAGGCGCTGACCGCGATCGCCCGCGCGGCGCCGCTCGCGCTCGTCAACATCGTCGACGACCGCGCCGGGCGCGAGCTGGCGCTGGTGGCGGCCGCCATGAGCGAGGCCTACCCGCTGGCCGCAGTGCTGGGCGGGCGGACCGGCAACTCGGTGTTGATCGGCTGCGTGAGACTGCCCGACCTGGACCTGATCGCGGCCCGGGTGGCCGCCGACCGCTCGCCAGCGACCGTCGCCACGCCGGCCGAGCTCTCGCGCCGGGTGGCCGGCACGGTCGCGCTGCGCGACGCCGAGATCGCGGCCTGAAGACCCGCCGTCAGGAGGCGTCGGCGTTGCGGGGGATCACGCGGTCGATCTCCACCGCCGCGCCTTCGCGGGTGTCTGCGTACACCACGAACACCGAGGGCGAGCCGCCGAACCAGGCGCTCAGCTCGCCCTCGCCGACGTATTCGGCCGCGCGCTCGGAGCCGTCGGGCTCGATCACCCAGATCGGCTGCCCCTTGTGGAACCTGCCGTCGCCGATGCTGCTCATCGCCTCGACACGATACGCGTCAGACGGCCGCGCCGGCGCCGAACGCGAGCCGGCCATCCGGGCGCAGCAGCGCGAGCGCCGCCGGTTCGGGCTCGACCACCTCCGATGAGTTGAGATAGCGCTCGTAGAACGGGCGCCTCCCGAGCGCGCGTCCGAGCGGCCCGAGGATCCCGAACATCGTTCGCTGCACCCAGCGCGGCGGCGACGTCAGGATCAGCGTGTCGGTGTACGCCGACGCGGTGACCGCGAGCTGGAGGGGGTGGGGGAGGCCGCGCTTGTCGACGTTGCCGTCGCGCGCCAGCCCGAACATAGTTCCCACCATCTCGACGAACCGGTCGCCGGGGGCGACCTCGACGACCACCTGGGCCTCGTGGTCGCCGACCTGCCACCAGTCGTGTGGCGCGCCGGCCGGCACCTCGGCGTGGTCTCCGGCTCCGAGCACCCGCTCACTGCCGCCGATCATGAAGCCGACCTGGCCCTCCAGCACGTGGAAGCGCTCGGTGATCGTCGGGTGGTAGTGCTCGGCCGCCACGCGGCCGCCCGGGCGGACGAACAGGTGGCCGACCAGCACGCGCTCGGGGTGAGCATCGGGGTCGGTGAGGATCACCACCCGCTCCCCGCTGACCGGATTGGTGAATACCTGTCCCGTTCGTGACACTCGACTCCCTCCTGCTCGCTGCGTTGATTACGCGACTGGCGCCGGTGTGCGCCGGGCGTCAGTCCTCGTTCACCTGCTTTGCCATCACCTGCTCTTCACCATCAGTCGCCTGGGCGACGATGTTGGGCACTCCAGGGGCGCCGGCGATCAAGTCAGACAGCCGCCGACGCCGGGCCTGGACGCGCTGCCACCGCGCCTGCGCTCGCTGCAGCTTGCGACTGTCAGGCTTGTAGAAGCGCCGAGCCCAGATCGAATGCGGCCGGGCCAGCCGGATCGAGGCCACCAGCGACAACAGCGGGATGAACATGCCGAACAGCCCGACCAGCGGCTTCCCCTTGGAGATCGCGATCGCCGAGAAGAAGATGTCGATCGTGATCGTGATCGCCCAGCCCGAGATCGACGAGCCGTTGGCGCTGCCGCCGAACGGCGCGATCCCCAGCAGCACCAAACCGCCGAGCAGCGCTGCCACCACCACCGCCCGGAACGAGATCCGCCCCTCGTCGGCCCAATAGACGTCCTGGACGTAAATCCACAGGGCAAACTCGTCCAGCGTGAAGCCGGCGCCGACCCCGAAGATTCCGGCCAGGATTTCGGTCTGGGGGCTGCCCTGGTTGATCACGAAGCTGAGGAATCCCGAGATCAACAGCAACCCGATCCCCCATACCACGTGGTGCAGGTGCAGGCCACCGGTGGTCTCGACGTTGCCGGGCCACCAGGTGACGTTCGGGTTGCGGATCAGGCGCGCGCTGGTACGGATGAACAAAAACGACAGCAGGAACATTCCGAGCAGCACGAACCCCGCCCGTTGTGAAAGGTCGTAGAGGAACTCCGAGTTGACCGTTGAGGCCGCGTTGATCAGGATCGAGACGTTCACCGAGTACCCCGCCGTCTCATCGCCGGGACACTAGAGCACCCGTGCTCAGGCGCGCCCGAAGTCCTCGAGCGCGGCCAGCACCTGCGCATTGTGCCGATGACCGATCGTCTCATACCCGACGACGGTGATCCATGGAACCAGCGACAGCACCAGCAGGCACCACTCGGGGGCCACCCCGATTCCGGCCATCACCACCGGCGTCGCCAGCACCAGCGTCGACAGCCCGATCAGCGCGTAGTGAAACGGATCGATCGACCCGGTCAGGTACGCGTACAGCACGAAGAGCCCGAGCACGTAGATGGCCACCGGGATCGCGGTCGTCAGCAGCGTGTCGAACGCCGACAGCTTCGTGTGATGCTCGACGTAGTAGGCCGCGACATGGAGGCCCGCGCCGGTGGCCACGACCGCTCCGAAGATCGGTATGTGACCGTAGCCCCACCCGAACGAGCGGCTGCGGCGGCGAGCCAGGATCTCGCCGCTAGGGACGACGAAGTAGATCCACCACATCCCGAACGTGAGCGTGACGCCGGCGAGGCCGATCACGGCCGCCTTGACCGACCAGCCGTCCCCGCTCGGTCCGACGACCGCACCGAGCGCGGCGACGGTCCCGAGGATCGCCTCGCCCAGGCAGATGATCACCAGCAGCCCGTAGCGCTCGGCGATGTGATGCGGGTGCCACGGAGTGCCGCCGTACCTGGTCTCGGCGATCAGCGGGCCGAGCAGCTCGATTGCGATCAGCGGGACCGCCAGCGCGAGCATCTCGCCGATGTGCACGTGGGCGAACACGAGGGCCACCCAGCCCGCCTGCGCGACGAGGATCGTGATCATGTAGGCCCTCGACGCGCTCCGGCGACTGGGGTCCTGGTGTGCCGCTCGCGCCCACTGGGCGACCATCGCCACGCGCATCACCACGTAGCCGGCAACGATCACCCCATTGGCGACCGGCTCGTGGCGGGCGATCGAGTCAAACAGGCTGGCGATCCCGAGCGAGAGCACCAGCACCCCGACCATCTGCACGCAGCGTCAGCAGCCGGAACACCCAGTCGTCGGTGTCGTAGGCCGACGCGAACCACGAGAAGTTGATCCACGCCCAGCTGATCGCGAACACCGAGAAGCAGAAGCCGATCAGGCTGGTGCGCACCTCGCCGAGTGACAGGTAGTGCGCGAACTCGTCGGCGGCGGTGCCGAACCCGACCACGAACGTCAGGTCGAACAGCAGCTCGAGCGGGGTCGAGGCGCGGTGGTGCTCGCCGGGGTCGCGGCCGGTCATCCTGGCCACGCGGTGGCTGAGGCTGGGGGGCATTTGCGAGCGAAGGCTACGTGCGTGTCCAAATCGCCGGCCCAGCCGCGTCGTAGACACAGAGGCCGCGTATCGTGACCAGCACGAGCACGTGGCCCGTTCCCGGACCACAAGGAGGCGTGATGGCTGACTACATGCTGTTGCTGTACACAACCGAAGGCGACGAGGCCGAGCAGGCGCGGCGATGGGGCGAGCTGCCGCTCTGGGACGAGATCAACGAGAGCCTGCGCGAGGCCGGCCTGCTGGTGGCGAACGCCCCGCTGCACGGAGTGCAGACCGCGACGACCGTGCGCGTGCGCGGCGGCGAGTCCCAGTTCACCGACGGGCCGTTCGCGATCACCAAGGAGATCCTCGCCGGCTACTACATCCTGCGATGCGACGATCTGGACGAGGCGCTCAAGGCGGCGGAGCGACTGCCGCTGGCCCGCTACGGCTCGATCGAGGTCCGCCCGATCCTCGACGTCAGCTCGTTGCCGGCGGCCGACGGGGTCGCCTCCGAGCAGGGGTGAGCGCTCGCGTTCAGCGGTCTGCCCCGGCGGACGCGATCACGGACGCCTTCCGCGACGAGCGCGCCGCGGTCCTGGCCACGCTGATCCGCCAGGTGGGCGATTTCCAGCTCGCCGAGGACGCGGTCCAGGATGCGTTCACCGACGCGGTGACCGCCTGGCGGCGCGACGGCGTGCCCGACCGACCGGGGGCCTGGATCACGGTGGCCGCGCGGCGCCGGGCGATCGACCGCCTGCGCCGCGATCGCTCGCTGGCCCACCGCGCGGCCCGGCTGGCCGAGCTGGCCGCCGCCCGCCGAGCAGGAGGACGACCCCGTGACCGACAACAGCGCCGTCGTCGACGACCGGCTGCGGCTGATGTTCACCTGCTGCCATCCGGCCCTGCAGCGAGGCGGCCCAGGTCGCGTTGACGTTGCGGATGCTGGGGGGCCTGACCACGGGCGAGATCGCCCGCGCGTTCCTGGTCTCCGAGCCGACGATGGGCAAGCGGATCGTGCGGGCCAAGCGCAAGATCGCCGACGCCCACATTCCGTACCGAGTGCCCGCCGACGAGGAGCTCCCCGACCGGCTGCGCGGCGTGCTGCGGGTCGTGTACCTGATCTTCAACGAGGGCTATTCCGCAACCGGTGGCGACCGCCTGGTCCGCGCCGATCTGTGCGCCGAGGCGATCCGGCTCGGCCGGCTGCTGGCCCAGCTGATGCCCGACGACGCCGAGGTGCTGGGGCTGCTCGCGCTGATGCTGGTGCACGACGGCCGCCGCGCCGCCCGCGTCGATCCGCACGGGAACTACGTGGAGCTGTCGGCAGCAGGACCGCTCGCTGTGGGACGCCGGGCGGATCGACGAGGGGCTCGGGATGCTGGCGCGCGCCGTGCGGCTGGGACGACCGGGCGAGTACCAGTTGCAGGCGGCGATCACGGCCGCGCACGTCGAGGCGCCCGACTCGCGAGTCGACCGACTGGGAGCGGATCGCCGAGCTGTACGGAGCGCTGGCGACGCTCAGCCCGTCGCCCGTGGTCGAGGTCAACCGCGCCGCCGCGGTCGCGTTCGCGTGGGGCCCCCGGGCGGGGCTGGAGCTGCTCGAGCCGCTGCTGGGCGAGGCCGTGCTCGACGACTACCAGCCGCTGCACGCAACGCACGCCGACCTGCTCCGGCGCGCGGGCGACACCGGCGGCGCCGCCCGGGCGTACCGGCGGGCGATCGAGCTCACCGACAACCGGGTGGAGCGCGCTGAGCTCGAGCATCGTCTGGCGACTCTGTCCAGATAGGGGTGGCTGCTGCGTCGTGTCTACGAGGCCGCAAATCCGCGGCCCAGCCCACGACCAGGAGGCACCCATGACCGAGCAGTCGACCGCCACGATCGAGGTCTTCGCCGGACCGCTGAAGGGCTCGCGCGGATTCTCCGACGTGGAGCAGGTGCGGTTTCTCACCGACGACGTCGCGGTGGTGCACAGCATCGGCGCGATCGCGCCGGCCGGGTGCACCGAGCCGGTCGCCCGCGACCGGTTACCGCGAGACCTGGGTGCTGGCCCGGCGCGAGGACGGCTGGCACGTGGCCGCGTACCAGAGCACGTCCGAGCGCGCCGCCTGAGGCGGGCACGTCATGCGACGAATCATCGAATCGACGCTGCTGTCGCTCGACGGGGTGATCGGCGACCCACACGTCTGGGCCTCCGAGCGCTTCGACGAACAAGCCCGGGACGGGGCGCTGGCGCAGCTGCGGGCCAGCGGGGGCATGCTGATGGGCCGCCGGACCTACGAGATCTTCTCGGGCCTGTGGCCACGCCAGTCGGGCGACTACGCCGACGCGATCAACGGTATCCGCAAGTACGTGTTCTCCTCGACGCTCGAGAACCCCGAGTGGAGCAATACGACGGTCATCCGGGGCGACGTCGCGGCCGAGGCGGAGCGGCTCAAGCGCGAGGACGGCGGTGATCTCGTCATGTACGGCCACGGGCCGGTGGGGGAGACGCTGCTCGAGCACGGCCTGCTCGACGAGCTCACCTTCGCCGTGCATCCGGTGTTCGTGGGCCACGGGACGCCGCTGCGCCGCGACGGCGCCGTGGCCACGCTCGAGCTGGTCGCCACCAGGACGCTGGAGACCGGGGTGGTCGTGCTCACCTACGTGCCGGCCGGGTGACAGTCACTCAGCTCCCAGTCAGGTCGGTCGAGCCCGGCACGTTTCCGCAGCCGGAGATGCCCCGCCGCAGCTGCGCCGGCGTGGGCGGGTCGGTCGCGAACAGCTCGGGCAGGCTCACCGACCGCAGATGGCGGCGATGCAGCACCGGCAGCAGCGTGGTCAGCGCTCGGATCGTCTGCCCCCGGTTCTCGTGCATGAGGATGATTGCGCCGGGCCGCAGGTCGGACTCGACGTTCTTGATGATCCCGGCCCAGTTGGCGCCGAGCGAGTCGCGCGAGTCCATCGACCACATGATGTCCAGGAGACCCAGGTGGCTGGCGACCTGGTTGACCGACGGATCCTGCGCCCCGTAGGGCGGGCGGAACAGGTCGACGGACTGGCCGGAGTCACGCTCGATCAGCCGCGCATTGGACTCGAGCTCGGTCGCGACCTCAGTCGAGGGCATCTCGAGCAGATCGGAGTGCGTGAACGTGTGGTCGCCCAGCGTTGCGATCTTGAGCTCGCGGCGGATCCAGCCCGGCCAGGCCTGAATCGACTTGCCCACCACGAAGAAGGTGGCACGCTCGTGGGCCTGGGTGAGCTTCTTCAGCGCGTAGTGGGTGTAGACACCCGGGCCGTCGTCGAACGTGAATGCCAGCTCGCGACCGTGTTGGCCGCCGCAGTACACCGGCAGCGCGAGCTTGGCCAGCTTGCGGATCGTCGCGTTTCCGTGCGCCTCCAGTGAGGCCAGCCGGTGGCTCGGCGTCGGCGCGGGCGCCGCGCCGTGTGCGGGCCGCCGCCCGCGTCCGGTGCCTGGATTTACCGCCGCTGCTGGAGACGATGAACACGGCTCCGACCAGGAGCGCCAACAGCAGCAGCCCACCGAGCGCCGTGGCTCGCCGACGGCGCTGTCGTGCCCTGCTCCGAGCACGTCGAGCGACGATGTGATTGGGAACTTGCCCCATTCCCTTTGCCCGACCGGTAAATCTACCGGGCGCGAGGCGCGGCGTCCGGTACAGAGCCCGGACGCCGCGCGATCGCGTCTTGAGTTGCCGCGCCGAGGTCTACGGCGTGATGCTGAAGACCTGGCCGCTGAGCTCGCCGACGTACAGCGTGCCCTTGTTCACTCCGAGTCCGACGGTCGGAGCGACGAAGCCGGTTGCGACCGGCTTGTAGGCGCCGCCCTTGACCGGCATCGCGTACACCTCGCCGCCCTGACCGCTGGCTCCGTGGCCGGCGAACGAGGTCATGTACAGCGTCTTGCCGATGATTCCCAACCCCATGATGTCGGTGTGGGGCGGGAAGAACTTCCACGGCTTGGTGAACCCCTTGCACTTGCTCTTGTCGATCCAGTTGCACTTGGGGAAGCCGTAGTTGTCGCCCTTCTTGACCTTCAGCACGAAGTCGGGCGGGTTCTTGGCGCCGCTGTCCTGACCGAGGTCGGACACGTACGGCGACGACGACCCCTTGGCGAACGCGAACTGCCAGGGCTGACGGATCCCCGACGCGAACACCTGCAGGTCGCTGCCGTTGGCCTTGAAGGACAGGATCTTGTACACGTACGGCGTCTTCGGCGGTCCGTGGTCGCCGTGGTGCAAGAGGCCGACGTCGACGCCGACGTACAGGCGTCCGTCGGGCCGAACGCGACGCCGTTGAGGCCGTCGAGCTTCTTCGGCGCGGTCCAGATCACCTTCTGCTTGGCGAACTTGGCGCCGTCCCAGCCGCTCCAGGCCTGGAGCTGCCAGGCAATGCCCTTCTTGGTCAGCGAGGCGCCGCTGATGTACAGCGTGCCGTTGCGCCAGGTGAGGCCGCCGACGAAGCCGAACGAGCTCTTCACCATCGTCGCCTTGCCGCCCTTGAGCACGAACACGCCACCGTCGGGCGGCGCGTTGTTGCTCTCGCTGCCTCCGTCACCTTCGAACACGGTCCCGCCTCCGAACGCGAACGAGGTCGGAGTCTTGACTCCGGTCGCGAACAGCTTGACCTGTGCGCCGTTGGCGCCGGTCGGCGGCGGCGGCGGGCCGGCCGCGGCGACGGCGGCACTCGCGATCGCCCCGGTAGATACGACTGCTGCGGCGGTGATCGCCGCAGTACGTCCCCACATGAGATTTCCTTTCTTTGCCCCTTTCGGTCCCCGGCCGGACCCAAGCGCGGCTAGCGTAACACAGGGTTTACAAGGCGACGAACGCGTCAGTCCCGATGCTGACCGCCGTGCGTCGCCGCCAGCCGATGCAGCGGGACGTTCTGCGCGGTCAGCGCATCGGCCAACGCCAGCGCCAGCGCGGCGGCGCAGAACGACGCGATCACGATCAGCCCGTGGCGAAAGGCGAGCGGCGAAATCGCCGTGAGTGCTGGCCAGCTCCGAGTAGAACACGCTGCCGGTGATCGCGATCCCGGCCGCCGAGCCGATCCGCTGCCCGGTCTGGAGCACGCCGCCTGCGCTGCCCGCTCGCTCGTTGGGCACCTGCGACAGCGACAGCGTCTGGTTGGGAGAGATCACGAACCCGCCGCCCATCCCGGCGATCAGCAGCGGCAGCGCGGTGTAGAACCCAACGCTGCGCCCGGGCTCGGCGTGTACCGCCAGCCACACCAGCGCCAGCCCGAAGATCACCATCGCCAGCCCGAACGCCACCAGCTTGCGCCCGCGGCGCAGGACCTGGCGGCTGCCGAGTGAGGCCGTCAGCGCGCCGCCGACCGCGAACGGCGTCGAGGTGAGACCCGACTGCAGCGCCGAGTAGTGCAGGCCGATCTGCAGGTACTGGCTGAGGATGAAGAACGTGCCGGTGAACCCGGCGAAGAACAGCAGCCCGACCCCGGCGCCGAGCACGTACGAGCGGATCTTGAACAGGTCGAGGCTGACCACCGGCTCGCGGGTGCGCCCGTAACGCCGCTCGTGCAGCACCCAGAGGACGAGCGAGCCCGGCAGCGACCACGAACAGCAGCGGCCGCAACGGGCTGTGCCAGGTCCGCTGCTCGATGAACGGCACCAGGATGCAGATCACGGCCAGCCCGAGCAGGACCACGCCGATCGGGTCGAGCTCGGTCCGCGCGCCGTCGGCCGGGCGCGGCTTCGGGGGTGGTAGGTAGCGACGGGCCAGGATCAGCGCGATCACCCCCACCGGGAGGTTCACGAAGAACACCGCGCGCCAGCCGCTGTGGTTGCCGAACACCGCGATCAGCACCCCGCCCAGCAGCGGCCCGATCGCGGTCGACACCCCGATCATCGTGCCGAAGTAGCCAAACGCCTTGCCCCGCTCCTCGCCCTGGAACAGCGTCTGGATGAAACCGCTGATCTGCGGGGTGATCAGCCCGCCGGCAAAGCCCTGGACGACGCGGGCGAGCACCAGGAACGTCGCCGACGGCGCCGCCCCGCACGCGGCGCTGGCGAGCGCGAACAGCGCCACGCCGGTCATGAACACCGTCCGCCGGCCGCGAGCATCGCCCAGCCGCCCGGACGGCACGAGCAGCAGGCCGAGCGCCAGCGCGTAGCCCGACACGATCCACTGCAGGTCGTTGTCGCCGGCGTGGATCCCCGTCTTGATCGTGGGCAGCGCGACGTTGACGATCGACACGTCGAGCAGCGTCATGAACCCCGCCACGAGGCATACGCCAAGCGCTTTCCACCGGTTGGGATCGGGATCGGTGTGGCTCACGGGTCGTCTTGTGCATAACGTCCCACTCGAGCGCCCTGGGCGCCACTGTGGGACGTTCGCCACGTGGGACGTGATCAACGTCCCACGCTAGCCCGCGAAGGCCTCCAGTGGGACGTTGAGCACGTCGCCGCCCGAGGTCGGGGGTGTCGGACGGGCCGTCGCCGTCAGTGCGAGCCGTTGGAGGCGCGCCCGTTGCCGTTGACGACCCGGTGGACGCGGATGTCGTGCGCCTTTTGTTCGGTGGCGACGGCCGACGGCTCGGCCTCGACGGCCGCGATCAGCGCCTTCAGCTCGCCGACGTCGACCTCGACCGTGTGGGCTTCGCCCTCGATCACCTGGTCCTCTGGCGACGTCGGGGTTTCAGGCGTAGCCGGCTGCGGCTCGGCGGTCGAGACCGCGACCATCGCGAGCTCGGCGCGCGCCGGCTTGACGGTCGCCCGGAACGCCAGCTCCGTGCCGGTCTTGCCCCACTCGACGGCGAACCGGCCCTCGAGCCGGTGTCCGACCCAGGCGACCACGACCATCACGGCGCCGACGATCACCAGCGGCAGCGTCCACACCGAGTTGGTCAGCAGCAGCCCGACGAACGCGAGCACGATGCCCGCCATGCAGAGCGTCACGCGCGGGCGCGTGACCCACTCCTGGATCGCCGTGACGGTGGCTTGCACCCTGGCCGGCCACGGCGACGACGCGGTGGAGTTGGGAGGCTCCGGTGACATCCTCATCGTCTCCTTTCGACCTCTGCGCCCCGGCCCCTTCACGCATTGATCACCGAACCGGCGCGCGATCGCAGCACACCGATTAGCTTCCGAGGATCGGACGGTCCAAGCGCGCATGAGCACTTCTGACGAGCAGCAGATCCGCAACCTGATCACCAGCTGGGCAGCGGCCGTCCACGGTGGCGACATGGATGGCGTCCTGGTCGATCACTCCGACGACATCGTGATGTTCGACGTGCCCCCGCCGCACGACGGCGTCCGCGGGATCGAGGCCTACCGCGAGACGTGGCCCGGGTTCTTTCACTGGCAAGCGTCCGGCGCCTCGTTCGAGATCGTCTCGCTCGACGTGGTCACCGGCGCTGACGTTGCCTACGCGTACGCGCTGCTGCTGTGCGGCACCGCGGCCCAGCTCGAGGCGCATCCCGAGACCCGCCTGCGGCTCACCCTCGGTCTGCGCAAGCAGGACGGTCGCTGGACGGTCGCCCACGAGCACCACTCGTTCGCCGACACCAGCGACCCCGACGAGTAGATCCGAGCCGGCGGCCGCGCTGGCCGCTTGACACGGTCCACATTCATTCACGATAATGTCAATCGACATTGTCTAGTTTCCCCATCCCCCGCAGATGCAACTCGCGATGTATGAGCCCCGCTGGGCCCGGCAGGCGGTCGGCGCCGACGATCCGTCGGCGGCCCGATCGGAGAACTGAAACTCACACGAGGTGCATCTGATGAGCATTGACAGCATTCGGGAAATCAGCGGGGACTCGCCGGTCGCGACCGGCGCCGTCCGGCGGCGGTGGCGGATCTCGGGCGGTGAGGCCGGCGTGGGCACGGCGGCGGTGCTGCAGCGCCGCGCGGACGCGCCGGCCGGGCTGCTGCAGGAGGTCCTCACCAGCCACGGATTGCGCGTCAGCACGGTGCGCGTCGATCTCGGCGAGCCGCTGCCGGATCCCGCCTCGCTGCGTCTGGCGGTCGCGCTCGGCTCCGACGGCACGGTTGGGCGAGCTGGCGCGCACGTGGCCCGACGCGCAGCTCGACTGGCTGCGCGAGGCCGACCGCGCGGGGACGGCGGTACTGGGCATCGGATCCGGGTCCCACGCGCTGGCGGTGGCGCTGGGCGGTGGCTCTGAGCCGGCGGCGCGTTCGCAGCACTGCTGGATCCAGGTGTCGAGCGAGGTTCCGCGCTGGATCGCTCGCGGCCCGTGGCTGGCGTGGCGCGAGGACGCGATCAGGCCTCCGCGGACCGCCCGAGTCCTTGCCCGCAGCGCGCTCGGTCCCGAGGCGTTCACCGCCAACGGCCACCTCGGTGTCCAGTTTCACCCGGAGGTGACGCCGGAGATCGTCCGCGACTGGGTGACCCGGCCCGGCGATCGCGTGCTCGACAGCCAGGGGATCCTCGAGGCGACCTGGCGCGACCACCTCGACGCGGCGATGGCAACGCGGCGGCTGGCTAGCGGATTCCTGCGCTCGCTGATTCGCGCCTAGGCGCTCGGCGGACCGGGCCCGCCCGTCGCTGCCTGGTCCGGCTCGACCGTGCTCGCGTTCCTGGGATGATCCAGGGCATGAGCACGACAGCGAGGAACCCCGTTGCGCCGCTACGCGAGCGTCCCGCGTGGAGCGCGCTTGAGAAGCACTACGACGAGATCCGAGATCTACATCTGCGCCAGCTGTTCGCCGCCGACCCTGGGCGCGGCGAGCGGTTCACGGCCGAGGGCGCGGGCCTGTACCTGGACTACTCGAAAAACCGGATCACCGAGGACACGCTCGCGCTGCTGGTGGAGCTGGCCGAGCAGTCGGGGCTCCGCGAGCGAACCGAGGCCATGTTCGGCGGCGAGCGGATCAACGTCTCGGAGAACCGCTCGGTGCTGCACGTGGCGCTGCGGATGCCAAAGGGCACGTCGCTGGTGGTCGACGGAACCGACGTGGTGGCCGAGGTCCACGAGGTGCTCGACCGGATGGGGGACTTCGCGCAGCGGGTCCGCAGCGGCGAGTGGAAGGGACATACCGGCAAGACGATCAGGACCGCGGTCAACATCGGGATCGGCGGCTCCGACCTGGGCCCGGTGATGGCCTACGAGGCGCTGCGCCACTACAGCAAGCGCGATCTCGAGTGCCGGTTCGTCTCCAACGTCGATCCGACCGACTTCGCCGAGGCGACCCGCGATCTCGACCCGGAGGAGACGCTGTTCATCATCTCGTCGAAGACGTTCACGACGCTCGAGACGATGACCAACGCGCAGTCGGCGCGGGAGTGGTGCGTGGCGGCGCTCGGCGACGAGGCGGCGATCGCCCGGCATTTCGTCGCGGTCTCGACCAACGCCGAGGAGGTGTCGAGGTTCGGGATCGACACGGCCAACATGTTCGGCTTCTGGGACTGGGTCGGCGGCCGGTACTCGATGGACTCCGCGATCGGCCTGTCGACGATGCTGGCGATCGGCCCCGACGGCTTCGCCGAGATGCTGGCCGGATTCCACGAGATGGACGAGCACTTCCGCACGACGCCGCTGGAGCGCAACCTGCCCGTGCTGATGGGGCTGCTCGCGGTCTGGTACGGGGACTTCTTCGGCGCGCAGACCGTCGGGGTGATGCCCTACTCCCAATACCTCAAGCGCTTCCCGGCCTACCTCCAGCAGCTGACGATGGAGTCCAACGGCAAGCACGTGACGATCGACGGTCGCCCGGTCGACTACGAGACCGGAGCGGTCTACTGGGGCGAGCCGGGCACCAACGGCCAGCACAGCTTCTACCAGCTGATCCACCAGGGGACAAAGCTGATCCCGGTCGACCTGATCGGCTTCGGTAAGAACCTCAACCCGCTGCGCGACGCGCACGACATCCTGATGTCGAACGTGTTCGCGCAGGCCCAGGCGCTCGCGTTCGGCAAGACCGAGGAGGAGGTCCGAGCCGAGGGCACGCCCGAGGAGGTCGTGCCCCACCGGGTGATGGAGGGCAACCGCCCGACGAACGTGCTGCTGGCCGAGATCCTGACCCCGCGCCTGCTCGGCTCGCTGGTGGCGCTGTACGAGCACAGCGTGTTCACCCAGGGCACGATCTGGTCGATCGACTCCTTCGACCAGTGGGGAGTCGAGCTCGGCAAGGTGCTGGCCAAGCAGATCATCCCCGAGCTCGAGTCGGAGTCCGAGCTGTCGCACGACAGCTCGACCAACGCACTGATCCGGCGCTACCGGGCGATGCGCTGACGATGAGCACCACCTACTGGCAGAGCGCCGCCGAAGACGAGGCGATGCAGGATGAGCACGGGTTCGTATGGCGGGCGATGCTCGACACGATCGACGTCGACGTGGCCGGCAAGCGCGTGCTCGACGCCGGTTGTAACCAGGGCGGGTTCCTGCGGCTGCTGGTCGACCGCTACGGGATCGCCGAGGGGTTCGGGTATGACCCCGCCTCGGGCGCGATCGAGGACGCCCGGCGGCTGGCCGGCTCGCGGCCGCTGACCTACGAGGCCGCCGACGGCGTCCCCGCCGACTGGGCGGCCCTGGACGTGGCCTTCAGCCACGAGGTGCTCTACCTCGTGCACGACCTGCCGGCGCACGCGCGCGGGATCTACGGCGCGCTGGCGCCCGGCGGCGTCTACTTCGCGGTGATCGGCGTGCACGCCGGCAGCCCGCTGATGACCGAGTTCCATCGCAACAACGCGCAAGCGCTGGAGATGCCGCCGCTGCGCGACATCGACGAGGTGCTGGCGGCGTTCGAGGCGGAGGGGTTCGACGCCGCCGTCGCCCGTCTGAAGATCGGGTTCGTGCCCGCCGACGGACGTCAGCATCACGAGCGCGGCCGCACACTGCAGTGGCTCGACTACTTCTACGACCAGAAGCTGCTGCTGCGGTTGCGCCGCTGAGGCCTCGTCGATTTCGGCCGGGACGGGCGGGTCGGTACCCTTTGGGTGGACGTGATATCGGTGAGCGGTCATCAAGGAGTATCGGCGGCATGACCGGGCGAGCAGGCTGGCGGGCGTCGGACGCCGACCGCGAGCAGGTGGCGGAACGCCTCCGGGTGGCGGCGACAGAGGGCCGGCTGGAGGCCGAGGAGTTCGAGGAGCGCCTCGCGACGACGTTCTCGGCGCGCACCTACGGTGAGCTCGACCGGGTCGTCGCGGACCTTCCGGCCCCGCCCGTGGTGCGCCGTCGTGAGCCCGCATTCGGGCTGCGGCCTGGGGTTGCGGTGGCGATCGCGGTCGTGCTCGTGTTCGTGCTGCTGTCGTCGATCTCGGCCGCCGTCGGACACGGGCACGGGGAGCATCACGGGGGCTTCGGCATCTCTGGCTCGGCCGTGTGGCTGATCTGGCTGGCGATCGGATGGCGCTACCTGCTCCACCGCCGGCGGCGCGGCCTGCGATAGGGTTCCCGCCGCGATGGAAGCGGCCGGGCTCGATTTCGCGCTGATGGTGTTCGAACACACCGGCGGCGCCGAGCGCGCTTACGCCGACGCGCCGCCTGAGGCCGACGGGATCCGCTGGTCGCAGGAGGTTGCGTTCGTCGAGCACCACCGTCACGACCGAATCGTGGTTCGCGGCGTGTTCGCCGGCCGCTACGTGGATGCGGACGACGACGAGCAGTTCATCGGCGCCAAGACCGTCGAGGGAGCGCTCGGCGGTGCTGCGGCCGGAGCGCTGTTCGGGCCCACCGGCCTGGTCGCCGGCTTTCTCAGCGGCGGGATCGCCGGCAGCGTAGCCCAGGAGCACGCCGGCCCGCAGCTGCGCAGTGCCCTGTTCGACGAGGTCCGCGGCGAGGTGCCGCAAGGATCCTCGGCGGTGATGCTGCTGGCGCCGCCCGAGCACGTCGACGCGATGCTGTCGGTGCTCGAGTCGCGCGGAGGACGACTGGTCCGTCACCACCTCGAGCCGGACGCCGTCGGCCTGCTCAAGGCGGCGGTCGCCGGCAGCCCCAGCGCGGCGCCACCGGCGTGACCGCCTGATCAGACCGGGCCGGCACGCTACGCGGGCTGGTACAGGCTGAACGGCGTGCCCTGGTCGTCGCGACAGGCGCTCATCCGACCCACGCCCGGGACCTCCTGGATCTCCTGCGCCGTGCCTCCGAGCTCGCCGACCGTGGCCACCGCCGAATCGATGTCGTCGGTCGAGAAGTACACGACCGGCGGGCCTTCGCCGGGCATCATCGCGCCGCCCGGGGAGGCGCCCTGGATCATGTGGTAAGGCTGGCCGTCCCAGGCATCGAAGTCCCAGCCCAGCAGTCCGGAGAAGAATCGCTGTCCGCGATCGACGTCGGCGACGGGCAGCTCGAACCAGACAAGTTGACTTGCCATGTGATGCTCCTTTGAGGTTGGGGTCGGTTCAGGTGGTGGGGGCGATCACTCGCCCTCGGCCCGCGCCGCGTAAGCGGCGAGGGTGGACTGCCAGGCGCCGGGCTGCTCGAACAGCTGGCGCATCCGCTCGGCCTCGGGGCCGAATGCCTCGAGGTCGCGGTGCTCGAGCTCGACGCGCGTGCGATCCGGGGCCTCGGTCAGGAACCGCAGCTCGACCGTGGTCAGCAGCTTGGGGTCGAACTTCCAGTCGGCGCCGACCTGCCAGACGAGCACCAGCCGGCCGTAGGGCTCCCAGCTCGACACGTATCCGGTCGACGTCTCCGTGCCGTCCTCGTGACGCGTGTACCAGCGGCCGCCTTCGCGCGGCTCGATCACGATCTCCTGGATCGGCGCGCTGCCGATGTGGTGCTCGGGCGGCCACCAGCTCGTCATCTCGGCGGTGAACACCTCGAACGCTCGCTGCTGATCGGCGCGCACCACGACGTGGCGGCGGATCGCCGCGATGGTCTCAATCATCGTGCCGTCCCTCCTGTTGCTCGACCTGGGCCTGGAATGACTCGAGCGAGCGGCTCCAAAACTGGTCCAGATAGGACCGCAGGACGGCCAGCCCCGCCCGATCGACCTCGTAGATCCGGCGCGTTCCCACGTGCCGGTCGGTCACGAGGCCGACATCCCTGAGCACCTTGAGGTGCTGGGAGACCGCCGGCCGGCTGACCGGCAAGTCGGCGGCCAGCACCCCGACGGGGCACGGCTGCACCGACAGGCGTTCGAAGATCGCCTGCCGCGTCGGATCTCCCAGGGCCGTCATCATCTCTGGTCCGTTCGCCACGACTAACGGTAAGTTACGGCTTACTTATGTCGCTGTCAAGCCCGGGGCTCGCGCGGCGTTCCGCTGTCGGCGCCCCGGCCGCAGCCACCGGGCGGCCATCGCGGCGGCGAGCAGGTACAGCGCCCCCTGGATGTTGAGCAGCGTCACGACGCCGACCGAGTCCCCGAACACTCCGGCCACCACGATCCCGGCGGCCTGCCCGACGGCGACCGCCACGCCCATCGCAGCGAACGCCCTCCCGCGCTGGCCGTGGCGGGTGGCCTGCTGGATCGCGGTGGTCAGCCCGGCCACGAGCGCGAGCCCGGGCGCGCCGACGGCGATGAACAGCGCCACGAACAACGGCTCGACACGGGTCAGCTCGGGGGCGTTCCAGATCGCGAGGTCGAGCAGCCCGAAGACCGCCGCGGCCCAGGCGGTGAGCGCTCCCGCGCGGATCCGGGTCGTGGCCGACAGCGCCAGGCCGGCCGCGATCGCCCCGATCGCCTGGACGCCGCGCAGCAGTCCGATCTCACCCGAGCCGCCGTGCAGCACGTGGACGACGAACACGATCGAGAGGACCACGAACATCCCCTGCGCGACGCTGGCCACGACCAGGACGGCCAGGGCGCCGCGCACCGGGCGCTCGGCCAGCGCGTTTGACCAGCTCGCGTGGGAGGTGGCTTCGTCGGCGAGCGCCGGACCCTCTGACCGACGGGTTGGGGCGGACGCCAACGTGGCGATCAGCGCGGCCGCCGCCAGGAAGCTGGTCAGGTCGACGACGACGATCGCCGACAGTCCTCCGCCGACGGCGAGCAGCACCCCGCCGAGCGAGCCGCCGATCAGCCGGCCGACGTTCTGGTTGAGACCCACCAGCGAGTTCGCCGACACCAGCTGGTCGGCGTCGACCAGCGTCGGCATCAGCGCGCTCTTGGTGGGGTCGAACACCGACGCGAACGCCGACTGGGCGAACACGACCAGGTACACGATCGGCAGGCCGGCCCGTCCGTGCACCAGCAGCAGCGGCGTCAGCGCCGCCGCCTGGGCGGCCGAGACGAGCATCAGCGTCCGGCGGCGGTCAAAGCGGTCGGCGATCGCTCCGGCGACCGGCGCCAGCAGCACCGGGGGGACCAGCTCGACCAGGAACGCGGCCGAGGTGCCGAGCGCCGAGCCCGTGTAGCGGTAGACCAGGATCGGCAGGCTCACCAACAGCAGCCAGTCGCCGGTGTCCGAGATCAGGCCGGCGAACCACAGCCGGCGAAAGCCCGGGTTTCGCAGCGCGCTCACGGCGCCGGGGAACGGAAGGCGTGCAGGCTCAGGTGCACGAGCTCTGAGTCGGGCAGCCGGGGCTCGCGGGTGGCCGCGATGTACGGGCGGATCACCGCGTCGAGCCGGGCGCTCAGGTCGGTCAGCTCGGCGGGCGTGAGCGCCAGCGTGTAGGTGCCGTAGAAGTCGGCCTGCCGCCACCGAGCCGGCTCGCTCTCACGGTGCGCCATGTAGTCGCGCACGAGCTGCTGGTCGCGCTGCAGCGACACCGCCAGCAGCCGCGACTCCTGGGGGGTCATCGGCGCGCCGGAGGTGTCCGAGGCGGTGTCGAAGCCGGTGATCAGCGCCTCCCAGGGGCGCTCGCGTCCGTCCGCCGATGCGACCTCGCCGACGAGCCCGACCTGGGCCAGCACCCGCAGGTGGTAGCTGCAGTTCGAGGGCGTGTCGCCGACGGCGCGGGCGCACGCCGAGGCGGTCGCGGGACCGGCCGACATCAGGTGGTTGATGAGCTCTAGCCGCACCGGGTGGGCCAGCGCCTCGAGGGCCTCGGGCTCGGCGATCTTGCGTCGGACTTCGCGTGCCATCGTGCTCCTCCACGAGAATCTGAAAGGCTCTTTCAGATCTTACCGCAGCGAGCGCCGGACGGCCATCGGGCGCGGGTTCGTATCCTCGGTGTGAGCCGATGCCCGAACGCCGCGTCCTATCCACCACGGTCACCGAGACCGTCTGGCTGACCCCGGGGATGGTCCGCGTCGTCGTCGAGGGCGCTGACCTCGACGGCTTCGGCGTCGGCGAGTTCACCGACCACTACGTCAAGTGCCGGTTCGGCAACAAGACTCGCTCGTACACGGTGCGCGCGTTCGACCCGACGCAGCGACGGCTGACGCTCGACTTCGTGGTCCACGGCGATCGCGGCGTCGCGGGGCCCTGGGCGGCGGGGGCCAGGCCGGGCGACACGCTCGAGCTGACGGGACCCGGCGGCGCCTACGCTCCGGATCCGGGCGCCGACTGGCACCTGATGGTCGGCGACGACGCCGTGCTGCCGGCGATCGCGGCGTCGCTGGAGCGGATCCCGGTCGGCGTGCCCGTATTCGCGGTGATCGAGGTCGAAGGGCCCGAGCACGAGCAGGCGCTCGCGTCGCCGGGCGACCTGCGGATCTCCTGGGTTCACCGCCCGGGCGGCCCGGGGGAGGACCCCGAGCGCCAGCTCGAGGTGGTCAGGTCGCTGGCGCTGCCCGAGGGGCGCGGCCACGCGTTCGTGCACGGCGAGGCCACCGCGGTCCGCCTGGTGCGCCGTCACCTGCTGCTCGAGCGCGGGATGCCGCTCGAGGCGCTGTCGGTCTCTGGGTACTGGAAGCTGCGCCGGACCGACGAGGAGTGGCGGGCCGAGAAGCCCGACTGGAAGCGCCAGGCCGAGGCCGACCTCGCAGTGCAGGGAGCCGGTTAGGCCTGACTACGCCGGGGGTACCGGCGCGGACATCCGGGGTTCGCAGCGGGGTGTGACTCGAGGATCGGGGTAACACGTGTCTGTGCAGCGGCTGCACGACCATCCGATCGTGGTAACGCTGATCGCGTTGGCACTCGCCGTGGCGGTCGTACTGGTGATCGCCGCCGCGTGGGGCTTCGATGCCTTCTTGCGCGCGTGGTCGCACCCCCAGTACGGCTGGCTCGCGGTCGTCGGCTGCGCCGAGCTGCTTGCGGTCGGGGCGTACGTCGTCGCCTACCGCGGGATCGCACTCGTGCACGGCGGGCCGAGGCTCAGGCGCGGGCTGGCCCTGCGCGTGGTCACGGCAGGATTCGGCCCGTTCGCGGTCGGCGGCGGGTTCGCGCTCGACAAGCGCGCGCTGTACGCGATCGAGAACGACGAGCGAGCCTCGACCGTGCGCGTGCTCGGGCTGGGCGCGCTCGAGTGGGCGGTGTTGGCGCCGCTGGCCTGGGCCTGCGCCGTGGGGCTGTTGCTGAGCGGCGACCCCGGCCCGATGAAGTCGGTGCTGTGGCCGTGGGCGATCGCGGTCCCGATCGGCTTCGCGCTCGGATTGTGGGCCACCAAGCCGGGCCGGTTCGAGCGCCTGGAGCGCAAGAGCGGTCACCGGCAGACGCTCCACATCGCGCTCGAGGGCGTCGGCGTGCTGCACGCGCTGGCCGACGACGTCCCCCGCTACTGGCGCGCGTGGGTGGGGATCGCCCTGTACTGGGTGTTCGACATCGCCTCGTTCTACGGCGCGGTCCGCTTCATCGGGCTGCACTGCAACGTGGCCGAGACCGTGGTCGCCTACGCCACCGGCTACGCGCTGACCCGCCGCTCGATGCCGCTCGGGGGGGCCGGAGCCACCGAGGCGCTGCTGACGTTCTCGCTGCACTGGGTGGGCCAGCCGATCCCGGCGTCGCTGGCGGCGGTCGTCGTCTACCGGGTGTTTAACTTCGTGGTGCTGACGGTCCCGGCGCTGATCGCGCGCTCGCACGTCGAGCCGCTGCTCGTGGCCGCCGGGGACGATGAGATGCGGACCGATCCGGCCCTTCGCCTTGCCGCGGCGACGGGCCCCTGACAAAGGAGACACGATGACCAACAACGTCTACTCGGTGAGCGAGATCGTCGGTTCCTCGCCGAAGTCGATCGAGGACGCGATCGACAGCGCGCTCACCCGCGCCCGCAAGACGCTGCGAAACCTCGACTGGTTCGAGGTCACCGAGCTGCGCGGTCACCTCACCGACGAGGGGACCGTCGACCACTACCAGGTGACGCTGAAGCTGGGCTTCCGGATGGAGGACTGAGCCGCGGGGCACTTGGGCCACGAACGTCCGCGCGCCCGTGGCTTGTCGGGCCAGGGAGGGCGCGATCACCCCTCGGCGTCGAGGATCGCCTCGAGCACCGCGAGCGACACCTCCGCGGTGCGCCGCACGAACCAGTCGATGTCGCGCCCCTCGAGCGTCTGCATGAACACGACGCCGTCGCGGTTGATGTTCCAGTCAAGCTCGCGCACCGCGCGCTCGGCCGCCGCGCGCCAGCCGGGCGGGCGCCCGGACATCGCGACCGCGGCGCCCATGTCGTCGATGTCGTAGCGGTGCCCGCGGCGCCGGACGCTGATCCGGACGGGCCGCCCCGGCATGTACGCGAGCTCGGTCGTGCGGACGGCCTCCGAGCGCACCTCCTCGCCTGCCGCAGCGCACGCGGCCACGAGCGCCGGCCACGACGCGAACCCGAGGTCGGCGGCGACCGCGCGCTGGGCGTCGGCCAGACGCGGCTCGCGGTCGGCGCGCAACCGCCCGCGGGCATCCTCGTCGCCGGCCCGGGCCGCGGCGAGCAGCTCCTTCGCTCGGCGACGCGCCTGGCCGAGGTCGATTTGCATCATCACGATCTCCTCCATGGCGCCCGGTGCTCGCATCCCAGCGCGCCCGATTAGATCGCGAGCGTGAGCGGTGACTGAAGCTGGTGAGCGAAGGGCCTCGGGCCCTATCCGCGAGCCGGACGCGCTCACCCGGGCGCGCTGACAGAACTCTAGAACGCGGAGGCCGTCGAGGAGCTCGTCAGACACCAGGGGTGAACGCACCGTCAGCCGGGTAGCCAGCCCGTATGGAAGCTCGCAACGTAACCCCGATACCCGGCGCAGACGGCTGGGCCTACGGTCCGTTTCGCCACGAATACGAGGGCGACGCGCTACACGTCCCGCTGATCCACGACGACGAGGAGGTGACCGAGTTCTCGGTGCCCCAGTTCGTCCAGGACCCCGAGGACATCCGCGGCGTCGCGCTGCTCGTAGTCGGGGCGTGGGACAAGTGGCAGTCGGTCAAGGGCCTGGGCGGCTGACACGCCCCTGTTGTCCTCGTGACAGATCCGACGCGAGGACGGGATCGGCCCGCGTCGCCACGGCCCGAATGACCAGAAAACAGTCGATCGCCCGCGCCGGCGGGTGAGGGTTCACCCGGCGAACGCGCCGGCGTACGCGTTCAGCGCCGGCTGGCCCCCGAGGTGGGCGTAAAGGACCCGCGAGCCCGGCTCGATCCGGCCGGACCGCACGAGGTCGATGAGCGCAGCCATCGACTTGCCCTCGTACACCGGATCGGTGAGCACGCCCTCGAGCCGCGCGCACAGCCGGATCGCGTCGATCGTCTTGTCGTCCGGGATCCCGTAGGTGCCGGCGTGCCATTCGTCGAGCAGCACGATCTCGTCGTCGCCGAGCTCGCGCTCGACGCCGATCGCCTCGGCGGTGCGTCGCGCGATCCGGGCGATCTGGTCCCAGGTCTGCTCGACCGTCGCCGAGCCGTCGATCCCGAGCACGCGCCGGGACGCCGGCTCCTCGGCGAACCCGGCGATCATCCCGGCCTGGGTCGACCCGGTGACCGAGCAGACGACGACCGTGTCGAAGAACACGCCGAGCTCGTGCTCCTGGGCCTGCACCTCGCGCGCCCAGCGCGCGAACCCCAAGCCACCGAGCGGATGGTCAGACGCGCCGGCGGGGATCGCGTACGGCTTGCCGCCGCGGTCGTGCACCGACGCCAGCGCCTGCTCCCAGCTCTCGCGAAAACCGATGTCGAACCCGGCCGGGTGCAGCCGGACGTCGGCGCCCATGATCCGCGACAGCAGGATGTTGCCGACGGTCTCGTAGCCGGGATCGTCCCACTTGACCCAATGCTCCTGGACGAGCACGCACTCGAGTCCGAGCCGCGCCGCGACCGCGGCCACCTGGCGCGTGTGGTTGGACTGCACGCCGCCGATCGAGACGAGCGTGTCGCAACCCTGCGCCAGCGCCTCGGCGGCGAGGTACTCGAGCTTGCGGACCTTGTTGCCGCCGTAGGCCAGGCCCGAGTTGCAGTCCTCGCGCTTGGCCCAGATCTCGACCTGGCCGCCCAGATGCTCGCTGAGCCGGTCCAGCCGGTGCACCGGCGAAGGCCCGAACAGCAACTCGACGCGGTCGAACTCCTCGAGGCTCACGGCGCGATCGTAACGCGGCAAGATTCACCCCGTGCCCGGCTTCACCTTGCATCCTCGGGGACGGTTCTCGCTGCACTCGGCCGCGACGTTCGCGGAGGGCTTTCCGGGCACCGAGGCCGATCACGAGTCCGGCGAGCTGCGCTACGCCTGGGCGGTCGATGGCGACTGGCGGGTGGTGGCGGTCAAGCTCAGCCAGCGCGGCGACGCGGTCCGCGGCGAACTCGAGGGCCCGCCCCCGGCGGACCTGGCGCGCCTGGCGCGACGAGACGCCGAGCGGATCCTGTCGCTCGACGTCGACGGCACCGAGTTCGAGCGCGTCGGCCGGCGAGATCCAGTCATGGCGGAGCTGCAGCGCCGGTTCGCCGGATTGCGCCCGGTCCTGTTCTACTCGCCCTACGAAGCCGCCGCCTGGACGATCATCGGCCAGCGGATCCGGATCGTGCAGGCGGCCGCGGTCAAGCGCCGGCTGACCGATGAGCTCGGGTCCGAGGGCGCCTTTCCCGCCCCGGGGCGGCTGGCCACGATCGCCGCGCCGCAGCGCGGGCTCACCGCGCGCAAGATCGATCAGCTCCGCGCGCTCGCCGAGGCCGCACAAGCGGGCGACCCTCACCCGCGACCGCTTGCGCGAGCTGTCGTTCGCCGACGCGGTCGCCGACCTGCAGCGGCTGCCGGGGATCGGGCCGTTCTCGGCCGAGCTGATCGTGATCCGTGGGGTCGGGGCTCCCGACGCGCTGCCCGACAACGAGCCGCGCGTGCAACGAGCGATCCGCGCCGCGTACGGGCTGGCCTCGGACGCCGAGATCGGGCCGATCACCGAGCCGTGGCGCCCGTACCGGTCGTGGTGCGCGTTGCTGCTGAGGCGCTGGCTTGAGGCCGAGACGCAGGAGATCGCGACCGGCCGCCGGGCGACCGGTGATCCGCCGCCGATCGTGTGAGAGACTGCCGCCCGTGCGCGCGATCGTGATGAACTCGTTCAGCGGCATCGACGGGTTGGAGCTCGCGGAGGCGCCCGATCCGACTCCCGGACGACGGTGAGGAGATCGTCATCGTCCGCGCCGCTTCACTCGGCCCGTGGGATCTGGGCGCTGCCGGCGGAGCGTTCACGGCGGAGGGCGGCTCGGGCGATCTGCCGCAGGTCGCGGGGTGGGATTTCGCCGGCGAGACCGCCGACGGCCGGCGCGTGCTCGGGTTCGTCGCGCAACCGTGGGCGGGCGTCGGCGCGCTGGCCGAGCGGATCGCGGTTCCCTCGGCGATCCTCGCCACGCTTCCGGACTCGTTCGGCTTCGATGCCGGCAGCGCGATCCCGGTGTGCGCGCTGACGGCAAAGCTGCTGGTGGACGCCGCCGCCGTCGGCGATGACGACCTGGTGCTGGTCACGGGCGCCGCCGGCATGGTCGGCGGCTTCGCGCTGCAGCTCGCCCGCGGTCGCGGCGCGCGGGTGGTCGCGGCCGTGCGCGCCGCCGACGCCGACGAGGCGCGCAACCTCGGAGCCGAGGTTGTGGTCGACACCGACTACCAGCTCGAGGCTGAGGTCCGCGGCCGGTGGGAGGATGGTGTCGACGCCTGCATCGACACCGTCGGGCTCGGCGGCGATGCCCTGGTGTGCGTCCGCGACGGCGGCCGGTTCGTGACCTCGGTCCCGACCGCGGTACCCGACGGGCATCGCGACATCGCACCGCAGACCGTGCAGGTGCAGCCCGATGCAGCCGCGACCGAGGAGCTCGCCGGCCGCGCCGCCGCCGGCGAGCTGACCGTACGCGTCGCCGACGTGATGCCGTTCGAGCGCTTCCGCGACGCGTTCGAGCGCCTCCAGCGCGGCGGCCTGCACGGGAAGCTGGTCCTCACTCCGTAGACCGGCTGCGGCCGGGCAAATCGTAGGAGCCGGGATTACGTCGCGGGCGGTGCTACGAGCACGAGCTTGCCGCGGACGTGCCCGGCTTGGCTGAGCTCGTGGGCGTCGCCGATGCCCTCGAGCGGGAACGTCTGCGCTACCGGAAGCGAGAACCTGCCGGCCTCGATCAGCTCGCCGATCTCCCTGAGCGCGTACAGCGCCCGCTCGGTCCCGGGGCCGCCGCTGAACCTGGCGCCGGTCGCCTGGGCGCCCTGGTAGTCGGCGATCGTGATCACGCGCTCGGGGTCACCAGTGACCTCGACCAGCGCCGGCAGCGCGCCACCGCCGAACGCGTCGAGCGCGTAGTCGACGCCGCCGGGGGCGAGCTCGCGCACGCGCCCGGGCAGCCCGTCGCCGTGGCAGGTGGCCTCGGCCCCGAGCGAGCGCAGGTACTCGTGGTTGGCCGGGCTGGCCGTGCCAATCACACGCGCGCCGCGGGCAACCGCGAGCTGTACGGCGGAGCTGCCCACGGCTCCGGCCGCGCCGTTGACGAGCAGCGTGTCGCCGGCTTTCACCCCGAGCAGGTCGAGTGTGCGCGCGGCGGTCTCGACCGCGACCGGCAGGCTCGCCGCCTGCACGAACGTCAGCGGCGGCGGGATCGGGAAGTAGTCAGCGACCAGCGACAGTTCGGCCGCGCCGGCGCCGCCCGCGGCAAAGCCGAACACGGCGTCGCCGACCGCCACCTCGTCGACATCCTCGCCGACCTCGTCGACCACGCCCGCGACCTCGCGACCGGTCGTCTGGGGCAGCTCGCCGCCCATCATCCCGCTGCGGACCTTCCAGTCAATCGGGTTCACGCCGACCGCCCGGACCGCAACCCGGATCTGATCGGGGGCTGGATGCGGGTCGGGGAGCTCGACCAGCCGCAGCACCTCCGGGCCTCCGAACTCGCTGAACTGGATCGCCTTCATCGTTCTCCCGCGGGTCATCCTATGCCCGTAGCCGACCACAAGGAGAGCGCCGAATGCCACTGGTGAACATCGACCTGCTCGCCGGCAGGTCAGACGACGAGATCGACCGGATCAGCGACTGCGTGCACGAGGCGATGACGGCCGAGCTCGACGTGCCCCTGCGCGACCGGTTCCAGATCGTCACCGAGCACACGCCGCGGTCGCTGCGCTTCGACCGCGGTTACCTCGACATCGACCGCACCGACGGGTTCGTGCTGATCCGCTTGAGCTTGTCGCGCGGGCGGACCACCGAGGCCAAGCAGGCGTTCTACGCGCGCCTGGCCGGGCTCCTGCACGAGCGCGTGGGCGTCCGTGCCGAGGACGTGGCGATCGTGCTCACCGAGAACGCGCGCGAGGATTGGTCGTTCGGGCGGGGGCAGGCCAGCTACGTGGTGCTGCCGCGCGAGGCGTGGCGCTGAGCGGCGGTCAACGCGCGGGCAGCAGCGGCCGCAGGAAGCTGCGCTCGTAGCGGCGCACGCAGCCGGACTCGTCACGGATTCGGTCGGCCTCGATGAACTCGGGGTCGACGCCGAAGCGCTGCCGGTAGCGCTCGTACTTGGCGAGGCTGGGAAACGAGAACAGGGCGTAGGCGATGTCGCTGGCGCCCTCCGCGGGCAGGAAGTAGCCGTGATGCATCCCGCCGTGACGCTCCACCAGCCCCATCCAGCGCTCCGCGAAGCGCTCGAACGCATCGATCTCGGCCGGGTCTATCTCGTATCGGACGTGGCAGGTGATCATCGGCGCAGCATAGGCGCGGGGGCGCGGTCCGCGGGTGCGCGGGTGCGCGGATGCGGGCGTGGGCGGGTGGCGGGCGAACCGCGTGTACAACGTCCCACTCGACTGCTCTGCCGGCGACCGTGGGACGTTGTGCACGTGGGGCGTGATCAACGTCCCAGGCTGACCCGCGAAGGCCTCGAGTGGGGCGTTAAGCACGTCGGCGCCCGAGTCGCTTGGTCAGGCACTACAGCTCGCCGGCGAAGCCAAGCCGTCGCACCAGGAACTCGCGCTGCTCCTGGTAGAGCCCCTCGGGCAGCCGCGTGAACCACTCGATCCCCTCGGGCAGTCGCTCGGCGCCCGGCTGCGCCGGCCGCGGCTGCGCCCGGAAGGCGAGCCCGACCGGCGAATCGAGGCCGTTCTCGTGGTGGCTGGGGTACTCGATGTAGCCGAGCAGTTCGCCGACCGCGACGTCGAGACCGAGCTCGTGGCGCGCCACCCGCTGGACCGCCGCGGCCAGCGACTCTCCGAACAGCACCGTGCCGCCGGGGATGTGCCAGGCGCCGATGTTCGGCGGGATGTCGCGCAGCGACAGCAGCACGCCGCGCTCGGCGCTGGCGATCACCACCTCGACGCACAGCCGCGGCACCCGGCTGTAGATCGCGTGGAATTCCGCTTCGGGGAGCCACCCCGGTGGCCGCTCGAGCTCGGACACGAGACCGTCAGTTCGTCCTTGTGAATCCCGCGTCGTGCAGATCGTCCGACACGCCGACGGCGGCCGCCGCCCGGTCCCAAGTGAGGTTGCCCAGGTAGGCGGACAGCAGCTGGTCGCGGCCGGCGGGGTCCAGGTGCGGCGCGGCAGCGGCGATCGTCCGCGCCAGCTGCTCGCCGGTGGCGTCCGGCAACGGCTCGTCGGACAGCACCAACGAGGCCCAGCGGCGGTCCTGGGCGAGCAGCCTGGCCGCCTCGAGGTTGCGAACGAGCTCCGAGCGCTCCGGATACCAGTCGGTCGCCGGCCCAAGGCTCTCGGTGCGTTTGCCGGCGATCGTGACCACCAGCCGGTCGGTGATCAGCACGCAATCGAGCTTGGCCAGCTCCTCGAACCGCCACCAGGCCAGCGACAGCGGAGGACCGGCGGCCAGCAGCTCCCGGGCCCGCTCCTGGGCCCGGGCCTGCGAGCCGGGGGGATCGTCGAGCAGCAGCGCCCGGCGCAGACGCAGCGCCTCGGAGGACATCGCCTCCCGTTCCGGCCAGGTCAGGCGATCCGGATGGTCGATGAACCACGCCAGCAGCTCGCGCGGTGGCGCCACCGGATACTCGAGCGCGCCGAGCAGACCGCTGACGGTCTCAACCGCCACCAGCGTGGTCAGATACCCCGGGCGCTCGACCAGCTCTCCCAGGCTGGCGGAACCGTTCGGCGTGGCTGCGAGCAGCTGCGGCAGCCACGTGCGCCCGGAGGCGTCGCGCCGCAGGAGCGTCGTGAAGAACGACTGCACGCGCGTGGGAGGGGTGTCGGTGCGCCCGGCTTCCATGCCTCGGATGTTAGGTCGGGACCGCCCGTACGGCTTTGGGTCACTGTCGATGTGTGCATATATGGGGAGGTGGTAGGGAACGAGTAGAGATGTCCCGGCGCACGCACTCCGCGCCCGAGCGCGCGAGCCCGGCGCAACGGTGCACGATCCGGATGCGTTCACGATGAGAGAGCTTCAGACGACCAAGCCCGACGTCGAGCACCCGCGGTTCGCCCGCGCGTATATGCGGATGTCGAGCAACGGCGAGCGCCGCGGCGCCACCGACCACCGCCGGCGGCTGCTGGCCGGACTGTCGGGGACGGTCGTCGAGCTCGGAGCCGGCCACGGCCTCAACTTCCCGCATTACCCAGCGGACGTCACCGAGGTGACCGCGGTCGAACCCGAGCCGACGCTCCGCGCCGCGGCCACACGCGCGGCGGCGGACGCCTCCGTTCCGGTCAGCGTGGTTGCCGGAGTCGCCGACGCGATCCCGCTGGATGACCGGAGCGTCGACGCGGCGGTGGCCAGCCTGGTGCTGTGCTCGGTACCCAACCAGGACGGAGCGCTGGCGGAGTTGTGGCGGGTGCTGCGGCCAGGCGGAGAGCTGCGCTTCTACGAGCACGTGGTCCCGCTCAGCCAGCCCAAACGCGTGCTGCTCGAGATCGCCGACCGCAGCGGTCTGTGGCCGGCGATCGCGGGCGGCTGTCACCCCGCCAGGGACACCGGCGCGGCGATCGTGCGCGCCGGCTTCAGCGTGCAGCGCAGCGAGCGGTTCGACTTCGCGGCGGCGCGGTTCGAGCCGGCGATCCCGCACATCCTCGGAATCGCGGTCAAGCCGGGTCGCCCGGGTCAGCGCCCGCGCGGTCTGACCACGACCGTCCCGCGCATGAACGCGTGAAACGCGCAGAAGTAGTGGTAGGTGCCCGGCCGGGAGAGCGTGACGATCGCGCTCGCCCTCGAGACGATCACCTTGTCGCCCAGCGACGCCGGCTCGAACGTGGCCGTGTGCGGCTGCTGATCGTGGTTGACGAACGTGATCCGGGTTCCGGCTCTGACCGTCACTTCCGGGGCCGGTAGGCATAGTCGTCGATCGACACGGTCACGCGCCGGATCTCGGTCGCTGCGGACTCGACGGCGACCTTGACGACGTTCGCGGCGTCGGCGGCGTGGGCGGCCGGGCCGGGTCAGGGCTGACCGCCGACGCCGACCCGCACCCTCCGAGCAGCGCGGCGGCGCCCAGTGCGATCGGCGCCTGGCGGGCGAGCGATCGCAAACCTGGCATACAGCTTCTTACGTGCACGACGCGCTGACGGATCAGCGCGCGTTCTCACGAATCGGGACCGCAGTAGCGTTACCGACGGCATGCGCCTCTATGACTACGCCGCTTCAGGCAACTGCTACAAGGCCCGGCTGCTGCTCGCGCTCCTCGGCCGACCGTATGAGCGCGTGCCCGTCGACCTGTTCGCCGGCGACACGCTCACGGACGCCTACGCCGCGTTGAATCCGGTGCGCGAGACCCCGGTGCTCGAGCTCGACGACGGGACCGTGATCACCCAGTCACCGGCGATCCTCTGGTTCCTCGCCGAGGACACGCCGCTGCTCCCGGACACCGCGCTCGGACGCGCGCAGGTCGTGCAGTGGCTCGCGTTTGAGCAGGAGCGGGTGATGGGCGGGATCGGGGGCGCCCGCTTCCGTCTGATCACCGGCCGCGCGACCGCGGAGCAGCCCCTGATCGCGGGGCGTCTGGCCACCGCCCGCGAGGCGCTCGACGTCCTCGCCGCGCAGCTGGCCGGCCGCGACTGGCTGGTCGGTGACGGCCCCACGATCGCCGACGTCGCCGTGTTCGCCTACACCAGCCGCGCCGGCGACATCGACCTCGACCCCGCGGACTGGCCGCCGGTCGCCGCCTGGCTTGACCGCGTCCGGGCGCTGCCCGGGTTCGTCGACGATTTCGCTTCCTACCCGCACAACGCCCGGGCCGGGGCGGGCACCTCAATCTACGGCTGACCGGGCGACCTCTCGGCGGCGGCGCTCAGCCCGCCGTGAGGTCCACCACGACCTTGATGTCGTCGGCCTGTCGCTCGAGCGCCTCGGTCCAGTCCGACAGGGGCACGCTGCGGGTGATCATCCGCGACAGCCACGCCGGATCGGCTGCCGCAAGCGACTCGGCGGCCTGCTCCCAGTGGCGCCGGCCGGCGTTGACCGTGCCGAACAGCACGGCGTTGCGCAGGACCATCCGGCGATTCATCTCGGTGGAGTTGATCGCCTGCGTCGTGTCGGCGTCCATGATCCCGGTCAGCGACATGATCCCGCCGTTGACCAGCCGGGTCGCGGCAGCACGGCCGACCGCGCCGATGCCGGTGCACTCGATCACGACATCCACCTCGGCGTCGACCGCGGCCGCGTCGCCGGAGTGGTAGATCCCGCCCAGGCTCTCGACGAGGTCGCGCTTGGCGCCCTCGACTGGCAGGTCGACGACGTGCATCTCGTAGCCGCGCTGTGCGCCCAGAAGCGCCGCGAGCAGCCCGATCGGGCCGGCGCCGGTGACCAGGGCGGTGTCCCGGCGGGCGAACCCGCGCTCGGCGATCCGATCGACCTGGTCCCACGCCTTGGCCAGGACCGAGGTCGGCTCTAGCAGCACGCCGAGCTCGCCGAGCTCGGACGGGATCCGGACCGCGTACTCGGGCTCGACGGACCACAGCTGACTGCCGTAGCCGTGGGAGCGGACAATCCCGCGCTCGAAGAAGCGGTCGTTGCGGCACATGTCCCAGTGGCCCTCGGCACACGCCGGGCACGGCACGGGATCCGGTCTGCGCACGATGCCGGCGACCAGGTCGCCCGGACTGAACCCCGATCCCGCTGGTGCAGCCAGAACCTCACCGAGCCCCTCGTGGCCGATGATCAGCCGGTCGGCGTCCGCCGGCGCCTCCCCGTAGCCGCCGTCCGCGATCTCGCGATCGGTCCCGCACACGCCGATCAGGCGGCCACGGACCAGCAGCTCCCCGTCCCGCCTGTCGGGCTCGGGGAGGTCCTCCGTGGCGGCGCTTCCCGGGTGACCCGGCGCGACGGTCATCGCAAGCACGCCGACAGCTTGGCAGCGGTGTCCGACGTTGCTTCACCCGAACCGGATGAGGCGACCCGCCAGATCTGCCCGACGATGTGACGATGGACTCGCGGCGCTCAGCGCGACTCGGTGTGGTCGTGATCGGAGCCGGGCCCGCTGGTGTCGTGGCGGCGCTCAGGGCGGCTCGACTCGGAGCGAGCACCGCGTTGATCACCCGCGACGAGTTCGGGGGCATGGCCGCGATCGACGGGCCGGTCCCGGTGCGGACACTGGCCCACGCGGCGCGGCTGATGCGCGAGAAGCGCCAGCTCCCGCGCTACGGAGTGCTCACAACCGAGCCCACGCTCGACTATGAGCGGCTGCTCGACCGCATCGCCGAGGTCAACCACGATGTCCGCACGCATTCGCTGCTCCGCGGAGAGCTCGAGGACGCAGGCGTGAAGATCTACGAGCACGCCGGTACGGCCAGCTTCGCGGACCCGCACACGATCGTCAGCGAGAACGCGCCGCAACTCGAGGCGGAGAAGCTCATCATCTGCACCGGAGGAGCGCCGCGTCCGCTGCCGGTGCCGGGCTTTGAGCTGACCTCGACGCACAGCGATGCATGGACCCTCGACGCGGTCCCGCCGACGATGGTCGTGATCGGCGCCGGCGCCACCGGCGTGCAGCTGGCATCGATCTTCAACGCCTTCGGATCCGACGTGGCGCTGGTCGAGGTGGCGCCTCGGATTCTCATGACCGAGGACCCGGACGTGGCCGCGGTGGTCGCCGGCGCGCTGCAGGAAACCGGAATCTCGGTGATCGAGGCCGCCGGCACGATCAGCCGGTTCGAGACGTGCCCGGCGGGGGTCCGCGCCGTCCTGGCCAAGGACGGCGCCGAGCGTGTGCAGGAGGCGGCGGTCGTGGTCGTGGCGGTCGGCTGGCAGGCGAGCACCGACGGGCTGGCCCTCGACAAGGCCGGTGTCGAGCTCGACGACCGCGGGTTCGTGCGTGTCGACGCACAACTCCGTACCACGGCGGACCACATCTTCGCTGCGGGCGACGTCAACGGAGGTGTGCTCGTCGCCCACGAAGCCACGCGCGAGGGCAACCTCGCGGCCACCTGGGCGGTTTCCGGGCGTGCACCCGGTATCGCGGCGGAGGTGAGTCCGATCGGGAGCTTCACCGATCCCGAATACGCCTCGGTCGGGCTCACCGAGGAGAACGCGCGCAGGGGTCACGACGTGGTCGTGGGGATCGAGCGCCTGGACTCACTCCCGCGAGCGATCATCGACGGCCGCACCACCGGCTTCTGCAAGCTGCTGGGGGACGCCGACAGTCACGCGATCCTTGGCTGCCACGTCGTCGGTGAGCGGGCGGTTGAAATCGCTCAGCTGGCGGCGGTTGCGATGGCCGCCGGGATGAGCGTGCCGGAGCTTGCCCTCGTCCCGTTCTCGTTTCCGACGTACGCCAACGCTCTCGGGCGCGCCGCCGTCAGGGCAGCCGAACAGCTGAGGACTCGCGGCGCCCCGGGCCAGCCCGCCGACCCGGCAGGCGGCGGGCTTCACTCGCTGATCGGCTGAGACGCATGACCCCTACGCGCGCGTCAAGCGAAGACGACCCGGCGGCCAATGTCTCGCTCACGGCCCGATTGCTGCTGCATCAGTCGCTGACCGCTCGTCGAGCAGCGGCGATCATCGCGGGGTTCGCCTTCGTCATCACGGTGGTCGGCGGGGTTCTCGAGCGCGTGCTTGACCACGAGGAGTTTCCGACGATCGGGCGGGGGCTGTGGTTTGCCTTGCAGACGGTCACCACGGTCGGCTACGGGGACGTCACGCCCAAGCGGGTGCAGGGTCGGATCATCGCCGCGGTCGTGATGCTTACCGCGATCGGCCTGCTGGCCGTGATCACCGCGGCGGCCACCGCCTCGCTGGTGGAAAGCGCCCGCCGGCGCTTCTACGCGTCGTCGGAGCGGGACGTCGCGCGGAGGCTCGACGAGGTCAGCGAGCGCCTCGCGCGAATCGAAGCCAGGCTGAACCGGCCCGGATCGGAATGAGCCGAGATGGAGTCGCCCGGGCCTGACGGCTCCGACGCAACCGAGTCTCCTGCGCAGCCGCGCCGCGGCCGTCTCGGTCGGGCGTTCGCGGGCTCGCGCGACCTGCTGCGAATCGTGTACCGCGATCCCCAGCACGTCTCCGAGCGACTCACCCTGTACGCGGTGGATCGGCTGGCGGAGCCGTCGGTGAACTGGGCCCGGATCGTCCAGGAACTGCGCCCCGATGCGCCCCCGGCGGAGATCGGCGAGGAGCTGCGGCTGCGAACGGCCCAGATCGCCCGGATCGACGGCGCGATTTCCGGAACCCCGTTCCTGATCGCGCTCGCGCCCGGGTATCTCACGTACCTGTGGCAGGAGATGCGGATGACGATGCGGACCGCGGCGCTGTACGGGCGAGACCCCCGAGCGCTGAAGACCGCGGGCGAGATGCTCGCGCTCAGAGCGAGTCCATCCCGATGTCGAGACCGCCGAGGCGGAGCTGCTCGCGGTCCGCGCGAAACCGATGCCCGAACGCGTGACGCAGCGGCGATCGCTGCGCACCTGGTGGTACTGCGTGCGGCAGATGCTCGTGTTCGGCGGGTTCATCTCCCCGGCCTCCGGCAAGCCGCCGCCGCACGGCTGGCGCGGCCGGGTCGCCGCCGTCTTCGGCTTGCTGCTGGGCGCCGGGCTGTGGGTGATGACGTGGGTCCTGCCGGTGACGTTCATGGTGATGATGGCCTGGGGATGCGAGACCCATGCGCGCCAGCTCGGCCGCCGGGCGCTCGTCTTCTACGACGGGGAGGCGGGGAGCATCAACGCCGCGATGACGCTCGCCGGCCGGCGCCACGACCGTGGCCACGACAAGCGAACCGTCCTGCGCGCGGCCGTCCTGTTCCTGTCGGTCGCAATCCCGGTGGCGTTCATCGCCTACGCGAATCACGTCCGTAACACCGTCGGGTTCAACTGGGTCGGGGCGCTCGGGGCGCTGGTTGCGGTGTCGCTGGTGATCGCGACGGCCGTGATCTCCGCCCGCCGCTAGTGCCTGTGTCTCAGCCGGCCGGCGGTGCGAGGATGAGGCGATGCCCACCCCTCGACAGATCGCCAGCCGGCTGGGCTCGGACGAAGGGGAGCTGCTCGGCGCGCTGATGGCGAGCATGGTGGACGCGGTGTACGCCGTCGACGATGTCGGCGTGGTCCTGTTCGCCAACCCCGCGGCGGTGAACATCCTCGGCTACGACTCCGAGAGCGAGCTGCTGGGCCGGCCGAGCCACGCCACGATCCACTACCTGCACCCGGACGGACGGCCGTTCCCCGAAGCCGACTGCCCGCTGCTGCGTCCCCGCCAGACGGGTGAGGCGGTGCGAGTCGACCAGGACTGGTTCATCCGGTGCGACGGCTCGTTCGTGCCGGTGGCGTACTCCTCGGCGCCGGTGACGTTCGAGCGGCGCCGCGGTGCGGTGGTCGTGTTCCGCGACACCTCCGAGCGCGACCGCGCCGAGGCCGAGCGGCTGCGCGCCGATGAGATCCACGCGTCCCGCGCCCGGATCGTGGAGGCGACCCTGGCCGAGCGACGCCGGCTGGGGCGCGACCTCCACGACGGGGCTCAGCAGCGGCTGATCAACATCATCTTCGCCCTGCAGTCGGCCGGTCGCACCGCCGGCGACGAAACGACGCAGCGTGCGATCGCCGAGGCGCTGGAGGAGACCCAGATCGCCGTGCGCGACCTGCGCGATCTTGGCGCCGGACTGGATCCGTCCGTGCTCGCTCACCGAGGGCTGGGCGCGGCGATCGCGTCGCTGACCGCGCGCACCCCGGTGCCGGTGGCGCTGGAGCTGCCGACCGAGCGGTTTGCTCCGCTCGTCGAGAGCACCGCCTACTTCGTCGTGTCGGAGGCGCTGGCCAACATCGCCAAGCACGCCGACGCCTCCGAGGCCGCCGTCACGGTCGCCCCGCGGGGCGACCGGCTGCTGGTGACGGTCACCGACGACGGGCGCGGGGGCGCAGCGGCTGATCTGGCCGGCGGCTCGGGTCTTGCCGGGCTGCACGACCGGGTGGCCGCGGTGGGAGGGACGCTGGCGGTGAGGTCGCCGCCGGACGGCGGGACCCGATTGGTCGCCGAGCTGCCGCTCGGCAGGGGCGTCAGCGAGCCCGCAGGAGCGTGAGCACGGCGAGGACCCGCCGGTGCTCGAGGGGCTCGTCGGCGAGCCCGAGCTTGGCGAAGATCCGGCCCACGTGCTTCTCGATGGCGGCGAGCGTCACGTCGAGCGATTGCGCGATCCCGCGGTTGGACTTGCCCTCGGCCATCAGCGCCAGCACCTGGCGCTCGCGGGGCGTCAGCGCCTCCAGCGGGTCGTGCTTGCGCCGGCGGCCCACCATCAGCGCGACGATCTCCGGGTCCAGCGCCGATCCGCCCTCCCCGACGCGGCGGACCGCATCGGCGAACGACTCCACGTCGGCGATCCGGTCTTTGAGCAGGTAGCCCACGCCGCGGGCGTTTTCACCGATCAGGTCCAGCGCGTAGGCCTCGTCGCGGAACTGCGACAGCATCAGGATGCCCGTATCCGGATGGGTCCGGCGGATCTCGATTGCCGCGCGCAGTCCGTCGTCCGTGTGGTCGGGCGGCATCTGGACGTCGACGATTGCCACGTCTGGGCGGTGGGCGGCCACCTTGCGCCGCAGGTCGTCGGCGTCGGCCGACTGCGCGACGACCTCGAAACCCGCGTCGGCCAGCAGGCGGCTGAGCCCCTCGCGCAGCAGCAACTGGTCCTCGGCGACCACGACTCGCAGGGCGGGCACGACGGGCAACGCTAGCGCGTGCGCGGTATGGCTAGCCGGACATAGACGGTCTGGTCCGCCGTGGCCGTCGGGGAGCACGCCGGGTCGAAACCGGTGCAGTAGCGAGCGATGCTGTTGGGGATCCCTGAACCAGACGAGCCCGACCGAGGAACCCGCCATGACCGACGCCGCTCTAGAGCATTCCCCCGAACTGCGAGCCGACGCATCGCTCGGCACGTTTCTGATTCGCTACGGCCTGGGTGCGGTGATGATCCTCGGCGGCGTCGTGATGCTGATCGTCTCGCCGGGCGGTCTCGGCGTCGACGGCTTCGCGATGGCGGTCGGCGGCGGGCTGTCGATCGTGTTGTTCAACGTCCTGTTTCGCCTGAGCATCAGCAGCGAGGACGACCGCGCGCAGGAGGAGCGCGCGCGGACGTACTTCGACGAGCACGGGGAGTGGCCCGACGACGAGCCGCCGCAGCCGCGGCGCTGGGTGCTGCCCGCCGGCGTCGTCACCTATGAGCAGGAGCAGGCACAGCTCCGGGCCCGGCAGACGGCCGGGTCGGCGGTTTGAGCGATCGTCGGGCTGCAGTCCTGGCTGCGGCCGTCGTGAGCTGATCGCGGGACCCTACGGCGTGAACACGACGCGTTCGCCCCGAGCGGCGGGGGCGTTCCAGGCGGCTTCGATCTGGCTCAGCGGCGTCGGGACGGCGTTGATCGCGAACGTGCCCGCGCTGATCTCGGCTGCCAGCGCGGGCAGCTCCTCGACGAACGCGCGCGTGGGCACGGACCCCTGTCCGCTGCCGAGAATCTCGACGCGGGCGGCGCGCAGCCAGGCTGACTGCAGCTCGACGCTGGGACCGGCGATCGCTCCGATCTGCAACCAGGTCAGCGCCCTGGACCTGTCCTCGCGGTGGGTGAGGACGGCCGGGAGCGCGCGCTGCGTCGGAGCGCCCCAGGTGTAGTCGATGACCACGTCCACCGCGCAAGCGGCTTGCCCGAGGGCGCGATCGACCGCGTCGGGATCGCCGAGCAGCGAGACGGTCGCGTCGGCGCCGAGCTCCGGGAGCGTCGCCAGCGCAGCGGCGTCGCGCCCCGCGGCGACCACGCGCGAGGCGCCGAGGTGCTTGGCCACCTGGATCGCCATCTGGCCGGCGCTGCCGGTGGCCCCGAGCACGAGCACGCTCTGCCCCGGCTGGAAGTCGATGCGTCGGCGCAGCGCGACCCACGACGACATGCCTGGGTTCATCGCCGCGGCGATCCGTTCGACGTCCGCGTCGGTGGGCAGCACGACGCTGCGGCGGCGGTCAACGGCGACCCGTTCGGCCATGCTCCCGCGGGTCGTGTCGATCAGCAGGAAGTAGACGCGCTCGCCGTCGCTGGTCTCGCCGACTCCGTCGATGCCGGGGATCAACGGCAGCGCCCCGGTGCTGGTGTAGTGAGAGCCGCTCGCGCCGGAGCGCACGCGAGGATGCAGACCGGCGGCCAGGACCCGCACGATGTCCTCGTGCTCGTCCTGCGCGACGGGGTCCTCGAAGGGCTGGTAGCGGGGCGGGTGCTCGAACGATGTGACGACTGCGGCGTGCATCTGATTCTCCACCTGTTATTGGTTGGTGACACGAACTATATTAGTTCCTATCGCGAACTAACCACGCGTATCATCGGTGTCCGTGACCAGTGCCGATACCCCCGTCCGATCCGCGACCGACGGCGCCGCGTTCGACGCCCTGGTCGAGGTGTCGTTCGCGATCCAGGAGCTGCTCGCGCGGACGGCCGACCGGTACGGCCTGTCGCTCAGCCAGTTGCGCCTGCTCGGGATCCTGCGCGACCGCGAACCGACCATGCTCAGCCTCGCCCGGCACCTCCACCTCGAGAAGTCCAGTGCCAGCGGGCTGATTGACCGCGCCGAGCAGCGCGGGCTCGTCATCCGCAAGCCCGGCGCCCAGGACCGGCGAACGATCCGGGTTGCGATCACGCCCGAGGGGCGACGGCTGGTCGGGAGGATCGAGCGCGCGCTGGCCGAGCCATCCGCCGACCTGCTCGTTGCGCTGAACCCGCGGCAGCGCCGGCAGCTCACGGGGCTGCTGCGCAGCCTCGCTCGGCCCCGACCAGCTCGGACCGGGCTAGCGCGGCGGCTGCTGCTCGCCGGCCGGGTGCTGGGGCAGGTCGTCGGCGATCTCGTAATAGTCGCCGCGGCTGTCGGTGAAGATGTGAAACGCGGTCCGCAGGCCGGTTGGTGCGTCGAGCGTCCCGGCCGCGATCGAGATCTGATTGGCGCCGCTCCGGCGCCACAGCACGCTTGCGCCACACTCGCGGCAGAAGCCGCGCTCGCGGCCGTCGGCGATGTACCAGCGCAGTCCCCGCTCGGCGGTGAGGGTCAGCGCGCTCAGCGGCGCCTCGGTGTAGGCGCCGACGTGACCATGCGTGCGCCGGCAGCGGCTGCAGTGGCAGATCTCGACGTCGCGCAGCGGCCCCGTGACGCGGTAGCGGACCGCGCCGCACAGGCACCCGCCGGTCGTCCAGCGTTCGGAAGCGTCTTGCATCCCGTCAGTATCGCGACACCGTCGTCTGGCGGACGCGCGGTCGACCGGTCCCGCGGGTTGTGCCACCGGGCCGCAGCACTTCGGCCACGAGCGCTGCCAGCCGTTGCGCGGCCCGCCAGATATGCGCGGATCAGCTCGTCCTCGGGCGGCGACGTGCCGTACTGACTAGGCGGGCCGGCCCCGCGGCTCACTCGACACCGGCGCGGTTTGGCGCGAGAATCGGGCGGTGGCTCGATCCGGCGCGTCACGAAGGCAGATCGCTCAGGTGCTTACGATCGCCTACGGCGAGGGGTTGCTGAGCGAGGACACGTTCCTGCACCGCCTCGACCACGCGCTGGGGTCGGGCCAGATCGACGCGGGAGGGCTCGTCGGCGACCTGATGACCCGGGCTCCGGTGAGCGGGCTGAAGGCTCGTCTGCTCGCGGCGGTCGATCGGCTCCACCTACCGCGTGCGGGCGAGCTGGTGCAGCCGGCGGATCTGCTGGCGCTCGACTGGACCGGCGTCGTGCCCGAGCTGCTCGTGGGTCGCAGTCGCCGCTGCGACATCGTCCTCGACGATCCGGGCGTATCCCGCCGGCACGCGCGTCTCGTGTTCCGCGACGGCAGCTGGGTCCTCCAGGACCTCCAGTCGACCAACGGGACGACCGTCAACGGCGTGCAGGTGGGTAGATGCCAGCTTCGGCCGGGCGATTCTCTGACGCTCGGGACCGCGTGTCTGCGGGTCGACTGAGCGGGCCCGGACCGACGTGCGCGTCTGTGGTGGCCGACGACCACGCGTGGTGCGTCGCGACCGAGATCGACTTCGAGTTCACCTATGTCGCGGGCAGCGTCGCGCTGATCGACGAGCTGCTCACCCACCCCGAATTCAAGGTCCAGCCAGCACCAGCGCAGTGACCAGGATCAATACGCCTGGGACGGCGATCGCGGTGCGGTCGTGCGGAAGATCGGCCAGCCGATCTGGGTGCGCCAGCTTGCCGGGTCGGGATCGGTCTGGGCGTCGACGAGGTAGTACTCGCGGATCGGGCCTTCCACGCCCACGGCGTGCTGGGCGACGTGGGTCGCGAGCGCTCCGTAGGCCCGGTCGATCTCGGTCGGAGGACCGGTGTGGATCGTGGTCGCGAGCTCGACCGCCGGGATCACGACCGTCTCGATCCGGCCCAGCGTCCGGAACGTCGGGTCGCAGGGGATGAACACGGTCGCTTGTCCGTAGCCCTCGGAGAACAACCCGTCGAGGTAGATTCCGCCCGGCGGCCCGGACGGCGGGACGCTCTGGGCGGCCAGCGTGGAGCGCAGCTCTCCCAGCGCTCCCTGATACCACGGGGTGGCGTCCTGGACGTCGATCGTGGCGGTGATCGAAGCCGCCGAGGCGGCGGGAACCGAGACGTGCTCGAACTCGGGCGGCGCGCCTGCGCTCGTCCCGCCGAGCAGGTCGCGCAGCGATTCGGTGGCGCTTCGGGTGCGTCGCAGCTCGGCCTCGAGCCGGTCCAGATGAGACGCGACAACCGAGTTACGGGTGCTCACATCGGGCGCCGAGAGCACCGCCCGGATGTCCTCGAGCGGCATCTCGAGATCGCGGAACCGCCGGATCACCTGAGCGACGGCGATCTGCCCGGTGTCGTAGCGGCGGTAACCGGTCTGCGGGTCGACGTCGACGGGCTCGAGGATCCCGACCCGGTGGTAGTGACGCAACGTCTTGATCGTCAGATGCGTCGCGCGCGCGAAGTCGCCGATCGACAGCGTTGTGGGCACACGCGCAGTATCGACCCTCCCCCAGGGGGAGGGTCAACCGCGAACCGGGCTCTTGACTCTCCCGTGACGGCACCGCCGACGCTGTGTTGGCACGCCCCGCCGGGGCCACAACGACACCACAGGAGGCCGAGCTAGATGCCCACCACGACGACTCTGACCGGCGTGATCGCCGACCACATCAACGCAGTCAACGCATTCGACGCCGACGCGATCGTGGCCACGTTCGCACCGGACGCGTACGTCAACGACGCCAGGCGCGAGATCCGGGGTACCGAGGCGATCCGGCGCTTCGTCGACAAGGAGATCGTCGGAGACAACGTCACCATGGACGTGTCCGAGGTCCGCGACCACCATGGCGACACGATCGTCCGCGCCGTCTACGACGGCGACTTCGACAAGACCAACCTGCCCGACCCGCTCGTCCTGACCAACTACTTCAGCGTCCGCGACGGCAAGATCGTCGCCCTGGTGACGATCCTCAACCGTCCGTCGGAGTACTGAGCCCCACCGCCGCGCCCAGCGGGACCGCTACCCGGACGTGCGCGTCGCGACCAGCCGCGCGCCCACGGCCGGCAGCAGGCCTTCGGCGATCAGGTCGACCTCGACCTCGCGCAGGCTCGGGCGCAGCTCCCAGCGATGCAGATACGGGCCCCGGACCGGGCTGCCGAAGTCGAAGTGCGGGCTCAGTGCGGCGCAGACCTTCTCGAGCGGGTGGACGTGCCGGCGGAGCTCTTCGAGAATCTGCGTCGGACTGCGCTCCTCCTCGTCGAAGCCCAGCGCCTCGCGCTGGAGCAGCCACCAGCGGAGCGTGCGCTCGTCGTGGCGATCGATGTCGATCTCGTCGATCACCAGGCGGGTGCCTGGCGGGAGCAGCGTCGCCAAGTGGTTGCAGGACTCCTGGAGGGGCTCGATGTGATGCAGCGAGACGACGGCGACGACGGCGTCAAACGAGCCGCGGACGTCCAGCAGCGAGCTCTGGCGCACGATGCCGTCCGGCTCGGCCGCCGGGTCGACCGCGGTGATCTCGTATCCAGCGTCGCGCAGCGCGAGCGCGAGCTCTCCGCGGCCGGCTCCGACCTCGAGCACACGCGCGGGTGGCGGGGGCAGCGCAGCCCGGACGAACGCGAGCAGATCGCGGGTCAGCATCGGGCAATGATCGCCGAACCACAGCGCCGCCGCTTCGCTGCCAGATAATGCGCGACTCCCACATCGATCGGAGGTGCCGAGCATGTACGTCGCACTGTTCTGGGGCAAGGTCCGCCCGGAGTGGCAGAACCAGCACTACGCGGCGCTGGGCCTGCGCATGTTCCAGCGCGCGTCGGAATCGCCGGGGTTCGTCGCCCTGCATCGGCTCGAGGTGCCCGACGGGCGCGAGCTGGCGATCGCCTATTTCGAGACCAAGGAGGACATGGAGGCCTGGTACAACCACCCCGAGCACCGGGCGGTGGAGACGATCGGGCGGCGCGACATCCTCGAGGACTACACGATCGAGGTGCTCGAGCTGGTCCGCTCCTACACGAAGGAGAGCTCGACGTTTCAGGCGACTCCCGCGGAGACCAAGGCGGCCGACAAGCTCGCGGCCGACCCCCAGGCGGCGGTCACTGAACAACCGATGACCCCGCACCGGCTGACGGGACGGTCGGGCCGGCTCAGCGATCGTTGAGATCGAGCACGGGGATGGGGGGCTCGATCTCACCCCGCTCCTCCGACGGGATGATCGCCGTCCCGATCGCGAAGAATTCGATCACGTGGCTGCCCCAGCCATGGCTTCGCTCCGACAGCGAGACCCCCACGATCCCCTCGGCCTTGAGGTCCTGGGCCTCGGTCTGCATCCGCTGCATCGCCAGCTCGCGGGCGTTGTAGAGCGACTGCGTGTAGTTGGGGAGCTCGACGTTGCGACCGCTCTGGGCCAGCGTGCGCAGCGGGCCGCGGCGGCCCACGTGGTAGACGCAGTTGCCCATCACCATCCCTACCGGGCGGTGGCCGGTGCGCAGCAGCGTCCAGAACTCCTGACCGGACAGGTCGCTCTGGAACGGCCGGCCGTTCGGCGCGCGGTGCAGAACCCCCTCGCGGTGCTTGACCGCGGTCCCGATCGCGATGAACTCGGCCATGTTCGGGCCCCACTCGTAGCGGCCGATCTCGAGCCGCACACCGACGATCCCGTCGGCGCCGAGCTGGTCGGCCTCCTCCTCCATCCGCGTCATCGCCAGGTGGCGGGCGCTGTACATCGCCTCCGACAGGACGTTGAGCTCGCGGCTGGTGGTCAGGCCGGTGACCTGAAAGCCGATGTGGAAGATCGAGCTCCCCACGACCATCCCGACCGGGTCGAACCCCGCCTGCGTGACCAGCAGGAACTCGTTGACGCTCAGGTCCGAGGTGTAGAGACCCTGGCGGTTCTGCGCCAGGCGCTCGCGGCCGGACTCGGGTATCCCTTCCAGCGAGTTGGGGTCGTAGTCTTCGGACATCACCCTCCCAGGCGGATCGAGGTCTTGACGGGCGTGTCCACCGGCGCGCGGCTATGTCGGATCGCGGTGCCGGCGGCGTGCATCGTGATCACCCAGCCCTTGCGCTCGGCGTCGGCCCGGCCGCGGACGTAGTAGGGCAGACCGAGCCGGCCGCGGTTCCACCCCCGGTGAGCGGGGGACCCGATCGCCGAGGCCAGCGAGAACTTCTCGCGGTGCACGGAGTGCGACAGATCGACCCCGACGGTCCCGTCGGCGTGGGCGTCGGAGATCTGACCGATCAGGCCGGCGCGGACGGTCTCGCGCGCCGCGTGAAACGCCCGACTCAGCTCCTGGAGCTCCTGGTTTCGGTGCATCGTCCGCGTCCGGATCAGCCGCGTGTCGCGGGCGGCGGAGGCGAACACGACGGCGCTCGCCGCCATCAGACCCATCGGCTCGTGACCGGCGCTGCGCAGCCGCCAGTAATCCTGGACCGACACGTCGGTGAGGACCGGCCAGGGCGTTCCGGCCGAGTCCGGGTGCCGGACCGCCGTACCGGTCACCACGTACTCGATCGTGCCGCGCCCCAGGTCGCGGTCGCTGCGGCGGACGTGAACGCCCACGACCGCGTCAGCGCCGACCAGCAAGGCTTCCTCGACCAGCCGGTCGAGCGCGCGCCGGCGGGCCAGGTTCCACGCGTCGGTCAGCGTGTCCAGCTCGCACACCACGGGGGCGTGCCACTGGTAGTTGCGGACCTGCGACCACGACGCCTCGGTGATCCGGTTCTTCAACGCCTGTCCGGTGTTGGTGGGGGCGTACCAGCTGCCGCTGACCACGACGCTCCCGGGCTCCAGCGCCGGCAGGTACTGCCAACCGGTGCGGATCACGCTCGCGCCCATCACCTGGGCGACCGGCTGGGGCCCCAGCCGCCCGAGCAGCGCGAACTCGTTGACCGACAGCCCGCTGGTGAACAGCTCTCCCTCGGTGGAGAGCGCTGTCAGCCGCTCCGCCGCCTCCGGCGGGATTCCGCCTTCCTCGATCCGCGCCAGTGACGCGGCCCGCTCGCGCTCCGCGTCCTCGTCGCGACGAAAGAAGCCCATCGTCAAACCTCCGCACTGCTCATCTCGGGTGCACTGCTTCTTACCGGAACTCCGCGGCTCCACGCAACATCATCCGCCGCCGGGCGGCGCTGGCATACAGTCCCTCGCCGCACTATGACCACACCGGTCCCGACCGACGAGGTCGCCGCCGCGCGCCGCGTCCTGCGCGAGGCCGCTCTGCCGGCGATGCAGCGGCGGCTGCGCCTGTCGACTGACGCGGTCTACCGGCTAGCCCGCGTCGGCGTGTCCGAGAGCCTGGAAGCCCTGGGCCGGCTCGACCGCGCCCACGCGGGCTGGGCGCTGCTGCTGACCGGTGTCCAGATCGCCCGCAGCACCGACGCGCTCGCGCCGCCGAGCGCGCGCGGGCGCGACCCGTCGTTCAGCGTCGGTCTGCTGTGGGCCGGGCTGGTCGCGGGGGTCGGCGGGGATCTGCTGATCGCGGACGCCGACCGGCATCCGCCGAGCGCGGACTGGGCGCCCGGCGAGCACGCACCTGAGGTCCGGCAGCTGGCCGGCGAGCTGGCCGGCGGGCTGCTCGACCCGCTGTCCACGCCCGAGGCTCGCCTCCGATACGCGACCGACTCGATCGCCGAGCTCGACGCGGGACTGAGCGGGCTCGAGCACCGGCCGGCGGGCTGGATGCTGAGCGCGTTCGGCGTGTGGATGGGCAGCGGGGTCGGCGGCGTCGCGCGGCCGCTCACCCGGCGGCGGAGCCTGGGCCTGCGCGCGGTCAAGGATCCACGCCTTGCCGAGCAGGCGTGCGGGTTCGCCGGCGCGCTGGTGGCCCAGGTCGGCCTTGGTCTGCTCGGCGATCTGCCCGCCGGGTAGAGTCGGGCCTCACCAGTGGGCCTCCCGGAAATATGAGACCCACTAGACCGAGGAGGACGCGGTGGCGGGCCTGCTGGATCTGACCGTACAGGGCGACGTGGCGACGATCAGCGACGAGTCGAAGCTGCCGCAGGTCACGCTGATGACGCCACTCGAGCTCTACCGCCTGTGGGAGCGTCAGAACTGGGCCTCGCACGAGATCGACCTCGAAGCCGACCGGCGCGACTGGGCGTCGCTGACCGAGTACGAGCGCGAGCAGATGATGTACGGGCTGTCGGCGTTCTTCGTCGGCGAGGAGCGGGTGACCAACCAGTTCTCGGCTCTGGTGATGGCGGCCGAGGACAAGCACGAGGAGGCGTTCCTGCTCACTCAGCAGGTCGACGAGGCGCGCCACGCGCAGCACTTCAACCGGCTCTACGAGGAGGTGCTGGACTTCGACGGCCAGTTCGAGGATCGGCTCGAGCGGGCCCGGGCCTACCTGAGCGACTCGTTCTTCGAGCTGTTCGACGGCCAGCTGGTGCAGGACCACCGCCGGCTCCTGGCCGACCCCACCAGCGTCGAGGCGAAGCTCGACTTCATCACCACGTACCACATGGTGATCGAGGGCACGCTTGCGCTCACCGGCCAGCACTTCCAGACGATGCGCCTCGAGCGCCGCGGGATCCTGCCCGGGCATCTGGAGGCGTTCAGGCGGATCTCCCAGGACGAGCACCGCCACGTCGCCTACGGCACCTGGTACCTCCAGCGCCGGTCGCGTGACCCCGAGCTCGCCAAACGCGTCCAGGACAAGCTGGTGCAGACGCTGCCCGCGGCGGCCGGCGTGATCGTGCCGCCCGGGATGGACGCCGACGACGAGTACGAGTTCCTCGGCGCGACCGCGGCCGACCGGAGCGAGTTCGCCTACCGCGCGCTGGCCCGGCGGATGAAGGTGATCGGGATCGGCCTGCCCGCCGTCGCCGGCTGAGCCGCCCTTCGCCGCTCAGGCGAACAGCGGCCGCAGATGATCGTTGAGGAACACGCCCTCGGGGTCGAGCTCGCGCCTTATCCGGATGAACTCGTCGGCTTCGGGATACAGCTCCCGCAAGCCGTTCGGGGTCGAGGAAGTGAAGCTTGCCCCAATGCACGCGCGCCGAGAACTCGCGCAGCAGCGAGTCGACTGACCGCAGGTAGTCCCAGTAGTCGGTGCCCGGCATCCCCGAGACCGAGATCACGGTGGTGGCCGTCCGGTAGTTCGGCGACAGGTAGGCGTCGTCGGGGCCCACCGTGCGGACCTCCAGCGGGAACACCGAATCGGGCAGGCTGCGAAGCATCAGCTCGCGCATCGCCGCCAGCGCGTCGGGCCCCCGCTCGAGCTCTACGAAGTACTCGAGCTCGTGGAAGTTGGGGTCGTAGACCATCGGATAGATCCGGTAGCAGCGGTCGGTGCGCCGGCCGGGAGTGTCGTCGTCGGGCTGGTCGTCGGTAGCCTCGTCGTAGATCTTCACGTAGCACTTGTCGGCCATCGTCTGCCCGTGGGAGGAGAGGTTGTAGAGCGCGGCGGACTCCTCGGTGGGCAGCCAGAAGAAGCCGAAGTGGCGGTGCTCGTAGACGAGCTCGTCCCAGCGGTCGAGCACCTCCTGCCAGGGCCACAGGTCGATCTGCTCGCTCAGGCGGTAGGCGTCGGTCACCTCGAGCTCGAGCTGCGTCATCACCCCGAGCATCCCCACCGACACCTGCGCCGCCCGCAATAGCTCGGGCTCGCGTTCGGTGATCTCCCGCACCTCGCCGGTGCCGGTGACCAGGCGGACGCCGCGCACCACGCCCGAAAGGCACGTGTTGCGGATGCCCGAGCCGTGCGTCGCGGTCGCCACCGCGCCGGCGATCTGCTGCGTGTCGATGTCGCCCTGGTTCTTCAGCGCGAGGCCCTCGGCCCACAGCGGCTCGTAGAAGCCGTGGATCGGCGTCCCCGCCAGCGCGGTCGCCCGCTTGCGGTCGCGGTCGGTCGCCACGACGCCGTTGAGCGCCGACAGGTCGAGCAACAGGCCGTCGGTGGCGACGACCGGCGTGAACGAGTGCCCGGCGCCCGCGACCCGCACGCCGGAGCCGGCGCCGCTCGCGTCGCGCACCAGCGCGGCGACTTCCTGCTCGTCGCGCGGGGCGGCGGCGTGGCGCGGCGTGAACGACTGGTTGCCGACCCAGTTGGTCCAGGTCTTGGCGGCGGGGAGATCGGCGAGCATGATCGTCAGTCGCGCGCGAGCGCAGCGGCCAGATACGGTGACCAGTCCGGGGTCGAGTCGCGGATGTCGAGCTCGATCTTGCCCTTGAACTCCTTCGCCATCTGAGCCTCCTGGTCGCGTGGTTCTCGCCCGTCGGGCGGACCCTACTCCGTGCCCGGCGCCGATGCCGACTGCGAACGAGCTGCGCGTGCGGGCTTAGCGGTCGGCGCCCGGGAATAACGTTCCTCTCGGCGCGCCTTCACGCGTCGAGCGGAACGAACTTCCCGTTCAGCGGGAGCAACGTTCCTCTCGACGCGGTCGATCTGGGCCCGCACGTACAGCGGATGGTTGGTGCCCCAGCTCCGCGGCGCCCACTCGGCCTCGGGGACCAGCAGGGACACCATCAGCGCCTCGAACATCGTGCCGTCCCAGGTCGGCACAAACTGCATCTCGCGATAGCTGAAGGTCCCCTCGTTCACCAGCACGCCGGCATAGGTGTTGAGCCCGGCCTTGACCTCCGGGGCCGGCGTCCTGACTGGAGCGAAACATCCGGTAGTAGTGCTCCGCCGGCAAGTCGCCCCGCGCGATCCCGATGTAGCTGGCGATCCGCGGCTCGGTGTTCAGGGCGCCGTAGTGGAAACCGGCGAACGTGTCGTTATCGGGCCAGTACCCGCCCCGGAGCAATCCCGGGTGGACGATCGGGTTCGTCGGCTTCGAATGGGTCGTAGAAGAAGCCGAAGTTCATCGGCTCGAGGATCGCGTCGGTCGCCTGCCGGAACTCGGCCCGGGTGTTGCCGATCAACATCAAGGCGGCGGCCAGCCATCCGTTGTCGACGACCGAGAGGAACGGACGCAGCTTCGCACCCGCCCGGCCACATGTGGGCCGGCTGGCCGGTGGCGGGGTCGTACCAGTTATAGAAGAATCCGTGCGACCGCTCGAGCTGCGCCAGTGTCGTCAGAGTCTGCCCGACCCGCTGGCTCGCCTCTCCGGCCGAGATCAGGTGCAGGTCTTCGGCAGCCACCGTGCTCCAGAGATAGGCGGCGATGTTCGTGGGCGAGGTGAGCCCATCCGCGACCCATCCCCCGTCGGCAGTACGGCGCAAGCTATCAGCGGGCAGCGGACCGCGATCGGCCACGGCCGCTATCGAGCGCCAGGTGTCGCGCGCATAATCGGCCAGCACGGCGCGATCATCGGGACCAAGTCCCCCAGGTGCGGCCGTCGCGACGGACACACCCGAGAACAACGTTGCGATCATCAAGGCGATTCTGCAAAGTCTCATGGAAGCGCCCCCCTCTACCACTGCTGAGGGAGCGGACCCAAAGCGGAAGACTCATGTCGATCTCAAAGGGGGGGAATCAGCCCACCCCGCAGGCAGACATGCGTCGTGCCTCGGTTCGCATGTATACTACAACGATGCATGGAGCCAGATGGTTCGAACGTTGAACAAGATCAACACGCAAACCGTGCAGACAAAGCGGGAACCGCCGCGCCGCGACCCCAAGTCATCGTTTTGCCCCCTCATCGCCGCAAATGGGCGACGGCCGACCCAAAGCGTCACCACGGATGTCAGGGATGACCGAGGTGACAGGAGTGCTATGACCCTTATCGGCGGGTGAGACGACCCAAGTTGAATCTGGCCGCTCAATCCATGAAGATCGTCCGCAACGAATGCTTCATCGTCGGGACGAGTCAATCCTTCGGTGCCATCACAACCCAGTCCCTCAAGCTTTCAATGCAAAGGTAGCTCATGACCGCAATCACCCACGGTGATTCATTATTAATACTTGGTGGACAGTCGCGTTGTGACAGTCGGCGATTCCCGGAATCGCGCAACGCCGGAGAATCTGGACCCTTGACATTACTCCGCTCCCGGCTAGCATGAACCGTCTGCCTGGGTTTTGCTTCCGCAAGAAGGAAGGCTGCCGGAGTGGCGGAATTGGCAGACGCGCCAGCTTGAGGGGCTAGTGAGCTAACCATGCTCGTGCAGGTTCAAGTCCTGTCTCCGGCACTTGAAATCAAAGGACTTGCGGCGATTGCCGTGAGTCCTTTTTTCGTTATGATTCCTCCGTGGTGCCTCATAAGTGCCTCAAGGGGCGAACCTGTGGCATCGTGTGGCAGACCTTGAGGCACTCGCCCCATGCGGGTGCCTCGGGTTACCCGTGCGACACCCGGAGATGATCATGGCGAATCTCGGGAGGAAGCAGCCTTTACCGATCGGCTACCAGAAGAAATTCGTTGACAGCGCGGAGAATCCGGCGATATTTGTAGTCGGGCGATGCGATTCATAACCGCTGGGTGAACCCACTCCGATCCGTCGCGTAGCCGCGAGAGGGGGGAGGGCTTTGATGAAACACGTTGGAAACCTTGCTTTACTGTTGACCGCCGGAACGCTCGCGTCGGGTCTGGCCATCGCCGGCGACGATGAGGTCACCAGGCCGATGCCCGACACCAAGGCGAGCGCGAGCGGCTCCTCGAGGCTTCGGGGGGAGGCCGCGGGTTCTTCGCGAGAGGGCGCGGACACGATTCATCGCGACGCAGCCGGAAGGAGAAGATCAGGCTCCGGACACGATCCGGTTTACGTCTGGACCAATCCCGTGCAGATTCGGACAGATCGCGCGGTCTTCGTCTGGACCTGCCGGGGACGGGCTGAAGTGATCGGGACGATCTTTTCCTCGCCGGCGATCGGTGCGAAGGTCATCACTCATGAGTTCCACTCACTCGCGACCACGGTCCTCGACGTGACGCACGGGGGGGAGCCGGAAGAGCACCAGTGGAAGCCGTCTGCACCGGGGATCACGCGGTGTGCCGATCGCCGACGCCCCGGCTGCGGCTCCCTCCTCCGCGCGGCGGCTCACGCAGATGCGCACCCTGACGAACGAGTTCACGGCCCGGAGCGAGGACAAGAAGGGACGGCGATGGGAGCTCGACTCCTGCCTCAGCCACTCTATCGTTACCAGAGCACTGATCCGGAGGTCCTCGACGGGGCCGTCTTTTCCTTTGTCACCTCGGCGGGAGACCGATCCCGAGATCCTCCTGGTCATCGAGGCCAGGCGGAATCCGGAGGGGGACGGTCATTCGTGGCAGTATGCCCTGGCTCGGTTCTCCGACCTCAACCTCTGGGTGCGGCACAAGGGGAACGAGGTCTTCAAGGCGATGGCCATACCCTATAATCTGTGCCGCACCAGGATCCGCAGGATCGCTACCGATGCTTCAAGAACCGGAAGATTCCCGCCATCGAGGACCTCGGCCCTTGAACACCGCCGCCGGAACCAAGAATTTCGTTGACATGGTGGCCGGATCGGCGATATTTGTAGTCGGTCGATCTCTTTCGTAACACTTCGGCGAGCTCACTCATATTTAGTGGATCAAGGTGTCGGCGCGAGGTAATGATGAAGCGATTGCGACGGCTCTTGCTCCTTCTGATCGTGGCCTGGGGGTCTCCGGGCTGGACCGCGGCCGGGGCGCGAGGAGCCCGCCAAGGCCGAGCTCGATTCACGGGAGAAGCGTGCGCGATTGCTGGAGCTCTACCGCGGCGAGGCCGCGCCGCTATACGATTTACCGCGACGCCGCCCGCACGGAGCAAGCTCACGCTCCGCAACGAGCCGGTCTACGTCTGGACGAACCCGGTCCGGAACAACGGGGCAGGACGGGGCCGTGTTCGTCTGGACCTACCGTGGGCCGGGCCGAGGTGATCGGCGGCTTCTTCTCGTTTCCCCGGACCGGCCCGCGCCGACTGTTCCACGAGTTCCACTCGCTGGCGACGACGGTCATCGATGTGACGCGTTCGGGGGACGACCCCTGAAGGACTCACAGACTCACTTTCCGATCTCGACACTGCACTCCGGAATCGGTTGAGTAAATTTGACCCCTTGTTCACGCTGGCCGGTTCATTCGACGGGCTTGCCGGGGTCTTTGACCCGAGCTCGGTGCGATTCTCGGGACAAGGTCTGGTCGCGGTCGAAACAGTATCCGGCCGCAGCCATCAACTGATACCGTCGAAGGTCCCCTCTCAGGGTGACGTCGAGATCGAGGAGACCTTCACCCTCATTCACGAGTTGATGCCCGGCTCGCGTTTCGGCCTGGCGATCCTTGCGTGGCTGAGGATCGGGGCTATTACTTCACACTTTCGTCTGAACGGGCCCTTCGGCCGGGCGCGAGCCAAGCAGCTCGCGCGGCCGATCTGAGCCAGCCCGCGCGGCTCACGATGGCAATCGAGCGAAACAAGGTGACTCTGAGGCGAACTGAAGTGCAGCTTCCGAGCGCGACGGTCGGTGTCTTTGCCCAGAAGAAGGGTGATCGGCTCAGTTTCACCATGGGAAAGACGGCGCTCAGCTTCGATGACACCTTTCCGCTGCCGGCGGGCGGTGCAGGCGTATTTGGGGTCGTCTTATCGCAGGGAGTTCGTCTCGATAGACTCGAGGCTAGTAAGCCGCAGTTGCCACCGCTACCGAGCCGCCTGGAGAAAGCGAACGCCCTTTACAGTCAGGGGCTGTTCGCGGAGGCCCTGGAAGACTTCGACCGCGTCGAGAACACGGCAGAACTGGCAGACGTGAAGTCGGAGGCTCGTTACAAGAGGGCGCTTTGCCTGGACGAGCTCAGGCGAGGAGCAGAAGCGAAGCCGATCTTCGAGGGCCTTGCGGCAGCGAAGGGCCCCTGGCAGACCCGCGCCGCCTGTCGACTCTGGAAGATGTTATTGAGGTCGCCTCGCCCCTCAGCCAATGACATTGAACAGGCAGACCAGATCTTCGACGTCTTGAACGCAAATCTCGATTACGCGGACCTCGCGATGGTGCTGACCGAAGAAGAGCGCGATGAGATCCTCGCATACTACCGGCAGGTCGGTCATTTCGCGCGGATCAACTGGGCCTCCAGCGGGTACGAAACGTGCAGCGAGCTCTCAAGATCGAGGACCTCTTCGCGGCGAGCGGCCTTACCCGAGCGCGGACGCTCTGGAGGCTCGCGGACGCGTACCGGCTTGACGGTCGCGAGCCCGAGGCGATCGGCACGATCGAGAAATTGCTCGCTTCGGAAGACCTTCTGCTTGATGACCGGATCGGAGTCATCCGCGACTACGCATCGATGCTGATTATTGGGGGAACGCCCGGCAAGGCCCTTGATGAGATCAACAGGCAACTCGTCCGTCTCACAAAGAACCAGAAAGGAGACAACCTTCCCTTGCTCCTGATTCGGTCAAGAGTTCACGCCGCCCTGAAGGATTGGAATCAGGCCGATCACGACGTCTCGAAGTTCATCGAGGCGGCCCCAAAGCCATCGATCGCCTACAGCGATTTCGCCGAGGCCTGTCTCTTTCGCGGCTTTCTGCTCGACCGCCGGGGCCGGAAGGATGAAGCCCTGACCGCCTGGCGCGCCGGGCTGCGCAAGCACTGGCCGAAACAACTTCCAATTCTCGCTCCGAACGACCGGCTTCTCGATGGCAAGGGCTTGCGTGACAACTCGAGGGCGTTGCTTTATTTCGCCATGCTCGCGTCATTGGTCGGCGAGCTCGAGCTTGACGAGTCCAATAGCATTGTCACCGAATCGATGGGGAGCGGGGACTTCACGCTGGCCCCAATCGTCAAGTTCTTTGATAGCTTCAGAAACAACTCTCTCATCGCGCCCGGACATATCAGGGCGATCGTCCTCGAGATGTATAAATCACGCTTCAGGTCGCGATTTCGCCAGGAGCGCGCATCTTTCCTCGAAATTTCGATCCAGGACGAGTTCAATCGGCCACTCATGCTGGCGGTCGGGGCTGAGATCCGCCTGAATGCAATACCCGAGGGGGGTGAACCAGGGCTTGCGGAGCTGATCGATTCGGGCCTCGAGGAGATTTCTCGGTTGGTTCAGGAGGGCCGGTTCACTCCGAGACAACTTATGATGATGCTCAGCGCATGGTCGGGCACCGCGGGGTTCCTCGGGTGGTCTGGGCTGGAAGCGTCGCTGAAGGACGGGCGAGAGCTGAGAGGCAAGATTGCATATGTTTACGGTCGGCGATTCCTCGCGCTAAAGCAACCGGAAACTGCACGGCGGCTGTTTCAGCTCACACGGACCGATTTGCCGGCGCAATCGCCGTTTTCAGAAAGCTCGCTCAGGATCAACTTGACAAGCTTGCCGCGAAATGAACGAGCTCAAGTGGGGTCGCGGCAGTTCGGCCGGGCAATCGATCTCTTGGACACGGGCTTTTTCCAGCGGTAGACATCATCGTGAATCGACAAATTGCCATCTATGGGGGAAGCTTCAATCCGCCGGGCCGGCATCATCGCGCGACGGTCGAATTGCTTTGCCGGCACTTTGACGAAGTTGTGATCGTTCCGTGCGGACCGCGACCGGACAAGCAGGTCACCAACGACGTCGACCCGATCCACCGGGCGGCCATGGTCGACCTGAGCTTCCGCGGGGTGCCCAAGGCCCGCGTGGATCTCTTTGACCTGGAGTCGAGCACGTTCACTCGCACGTACGACCTCGATCGGAGATTCAAAGAGGAGGGAATCGTCTGGCACGTCGTTGCCGATGAGTTCATTCGCGGGGGACGAAACAACGAGTCCATCGTTCAACGTGAATGGACGCGTGGAAGCGAGCTTTGGAGTGACGCGAACTTCGCGATCCTGAACCGCTCCGGAAACCCGCTCGACCCGGCCGATCTGCCGCCAAACCATCGCATCTTCGAGACCGAGCGGGATGGGGCAAGCCTGGCGATCAGGAATCGGGTTTTCCATCGTGAGCCGATCGCTGAGCTGGTGGTCGCCGAGGTAGACGCCTACATACGCCGGCATCGGCTGCTACCAGGGGGTGACCTCGCCGCGACAGACGAGGTTCCGGCTTAACGAGCGGCGCTACCTGGTGGTTGCCGACGAGCGGAACGGCAAGTCCCGGGCGGTGAGCGAGAGATTGGCAAAATACCGCCACGAAGACCCCGAGTTGATCGTGGTTGTCGGCGGCGACGGCACCATGCTGCGGGCCATTCGCCAGCACTGGCGGCGCCGACTGCCGTTTTTCGGGATTAACACCGGCCACCTCGGTTTCTTGCTCAACGATTCGCCGCAGGCGGATGCACACGAGCAAGACCTGGTGTTCTACCATCTGCCGCTGCTCCTGGTCGAAGTCGAGTCGATCGATGGTCGGCGCACGGGTGCTCTGGCGTTCAATGACGCGTGGGTCGAGCGAGCTTCCGGGCAAACCGCGTGGCTCAAGCTCGCGGTCAATGAGGTGCAGCGAATCGAGAAGCTCGTTGCCGACGGCGTGCTCATCGCGACGGCGGCAGGTTCGACGTCGTACGCCCGCGCAATGGGCGCTACGCCCTTGCCACTTTACACGCCGGCCTTGCTGCTGGTCGGCTCGAACGTGCTGCACCCGCCCCATTGGCGGCCCGCCGTGCTGCCGTCCGATTCTCGGATCGAGGTCAGGACCCACGACCCGGAAAAGCGGCCGCTCAAGGCATTCATCGACGGAATTCACCAGGGGAACGTGCAAGCGATCCACGCCCGAGTGAGCAACATCGCCGCCGTGGAACTTGCTTTCCTCCCCGACCACGACCCGTCGCTCAAGCTGGCGAAGCTGCAGTTTCCGTGAATTGGTTGCATTCGGACGAACCGGCGGAGACGGCGAGACCGTCGTCAGGAGCCGAAACGGAAAATAAGCACCGTCATTCACGAGTAGTTATCCACACACGAGTTGTGCCGACTTGTTCGTGACCTCAAAAATACTGTCACACGTAACTCCAAACGCTGCAAGGAGATGACGCTATGACGGTATTTTGGGGGGGCGAGCGTGAGCTATGTGTGCGAAGTGAAGACAAATCTTTCCACTGGTCATCGTCGTCGGCATGAGCCGCCGCCGCGAGCAACGCCAGTAGGTCGGCGAGACTCGCGCGAGCGCACACGATGAAAAGACCAGGGGAATTGCGGCCGGCGTTTCGATGTGCCGAGAATTCGGAAATCATGGTCCGTCGGTCGCGAGAGATCAGCACTCGTCCTGCGGACTCAGCCCACAGCAGGATTTCGTGATCCGGAGTCGAGAGCGGCAAGTCGAGGCGATCGCCGACGCGGATCGCATCAATGGGATCTGCGGAAAAGGCATTAGGAGAGAACGGCCTCCAGAGGTCGCCGCGGAAATGTTCGTCGAGCAAATAGCTGAGGGACATCGGTCAGGAGTCGGCCGGCGACTTGCCGCTCGCGGCTCGCTCGGCCATCAGGCGGCGAATCCGGAGCAAGGCAGGGCTGAGCCGCAGACGCTGACTCCTGGCGATCGAGGTCGGCGCGATAATTGGCGACGTAGGCATCGACCTCGGCTCGATGAGTTTCGTGAAACACGACGACCCGCCGGATCAACTCCAGATCGAGCGTTGGAAACTCCTCGCGGATTTCAGCCGGGCTGAATCCCCGCTCGACAAGGTCGATCAGCTGAGTAGAGACCGATGCGATGGCCCGAAATGACGATTTCACCGCTGGGCCATTGGGTAAGGAAGTTCGGTAGATCCATGACCGCCTCCATCTCGCGGCTACGCTATCCGCATGATAACGCGCTCCGCGCAGACGCGCCACTTAGTGGCCGTCGCCGCAGAAGATCAACGATTGTGCCGGCATTGCCAGCATCACGTGCTCGCTCTGCGAAGGAGCGGTTCCATTTCGCAGGCGGCGAAAGAGCTTCATGCAAGCGCACCACATTACGTTCTCGCAGCGCCAGTGGCTTATCCGATTGAGCTCGCGCACACCAGGTCGAAGAGCTCGTGGCCTTTCATGCGGTGGGCGGCGTCGTGGGGGCAGGCGTAGACGCAGCTTGGCTCGTGGTTGGGGCCCAGGCTCTGGCAGAGGTCGCAGGTCGTCGCCTTGCGCACGCTCGCCTTCTTGCTGTCTAATTGCTCGACCATGTTGATATTGCCATAGGGGCAATTCTCGGCGCAGAGGCCGCAGCCGATGCACCAGTTTTCGATCACGATCTCGCTCGTCAGCTTGCGGCGGATCGAGCCGACCGGGCAGCCGATCATGCAATACGGGTCGAGGCACGACCGGCATGAGCTGGCGACCAGGAACTTGTCGAACCGCAGGCCCTCGCGGATCAAGCGGGTCACGCCCTGATGGGTGTCGGAGCACGCCTTGGTGCATTCGTCGCACCGGGTGCATTTCACCAGGTCGAGGACCGAGCAGGTTCTGGGCGTTCATCAAGCCCTGGTCGAGGAACGTCTCGAGCGGCTTTTCGCTCGCTTCGACGGCGTCGCGCCGGTTGGACTCGAGGCGCTTGCGCGCCTCGGCGATCACGGCCGAGCGGACCGCCGGGGCTTCTTCGAGGACCCGACGGAAGTCGGCCGGGGTGATCCGCACCAGGTCGACGTGGTCGAGGGCCGCGCACGTGGCGGTGCGGACGCCGGCCGGAGGCCCAGGTCGCGCATCTCGGGCAGCTCGGAGAGGAGCCCGATCTCGCCGATGTAGCCGCCGGGGCCGACGTAGTTCAGCACCCGATCGCCACCGGGGCGAGATTCCGACACCTTCACGAAGCCGGTCCGGACCAGGTAGAGACCGTCGGTCGCGGCATCACCCTGGCGGAAGATGACCTGTTTCGGCTCGAACCGCAAGAGCGAGACTCGAGGGCGAAGGTCGTCGACGATCCGGCGGAAGCGTTCCTCGTCATGTCGCAATGGGGCAAACAGCGGGACGCTGCGCAGGTGGCCGTCGATCGTGCGCGCGCGGTACTTCGCTTCGAGGACAGCGCGGAACGACGGGCTGCGCTGCATGATATAAAGGATGTTGCGCAGCATTTCGAGCACGGTGCAATCCTCGCGAGCGGTCACCGTGGCCGAGCGCGGATAGGAGCTCATGCAGGTCATTTCGCCGAAGATGTCGCCGGCATTCATCGTGGCTTGCGGCCGTGCGGACTTCAAAGCGACCGGGGCATCTACCGGAATAAACTCGCGAGCGTTGTCGTCCGGGCGGACCGTCAGCTTGGTGGTGAACCGACCGATCGCTCCCCAGAAGCCCGTTTTGGGCTGATTCTCGACGTGCTCGATCGGCGTGCGGAGAAAGATGTCGACCGCGCCCTTCTCGATGAAGAACGCGGTCGCGCCGAAATCGCCTTCACGGCAGATCACCTCTCCCTGGCGATATTCACGCCGTTTGACGGCGTGGATATTGGCGCAAGAAACGGGAGCGAGACGCCCGCGAAATGCCTCCCGGATATCCGGAATCGGGTGATTGAGCAAGTCATCGACGGTGACGTCACGGCCGGCAGCCAACTTGGTCTCGATGACTCGCTTGTGAGTCAAGGCGCCGGTGGGGCAGTCGTCGGCGCACTCGCCGCACGCGACGCATGAGGAAGCCCCCATGGGCTCGTCCAGGTCGAAGGCGATTCGGGCCGTGTAGCCCTTTGCCCATGCGGCCGATGACGTGATTTTCCTTGATCACGTCGCAGCCGCGGACACAACGATCGCAAAGAATGCAGGCGTTGTGGTCGACGGCGATGACGGGCGATTCGTAGCTGGGAAGCACGGCTTCGCGGCGGGTGAGCCGTGACTGCGTCGATCCGAATTGCCGCGCCAGCGCCTCGAGCTCGCAGTCGCCGGCGTGTTGCTTTTCCTTGGCGCAGGGGGCCGGATGATCGGTCATCAGCAGCTCGGTCAGCGTCTTCACGGCCGAGCGAATTCGTGTTTTGGCTTTTTCGTCGGGCGAGGCGACGGTGTCGACGATCATCGTCTTCTCGACGCGGTGCTGGCAGGCTGGCAGCAGCTTTCGCCCTACCTCGACCTTTCCGGTGCGCTTCTTGAACATCGAGACCTGAACGACGCAGACGCGGCAAACGCCGACCGGGGCCATGTATTCGCGGTGGCAGAGGGTGGGGATCGGATTTGGCGAGCGGAGCTTGTCCTGGTAGAGCTGGCAGGCGGCGTCGTAGATTGTCGTCGGCCTGGGAATGATCCGATCTTCCGCATCGCGCCGGACGTTTCCCTGCTCGTCGGTGGCGGGAACGGCCTTATGGACTTCGATTTCATGACCGTCGATGGTGACCTTGATTTTCTCCTCAAGATCGGCCGCGGTGGCCTTGTCCATCCGGATCAGCCGTCCCTCGAAGTCGCGGGCGAAGAGATCTTCGTCCTGCCAGGAGGGGAAATCCGAAAGTTCGTCGTCTTCGCGATCCAGAACCTGGTCGACCGATCCCATGCTCATTCGAATTGCTCCCTGAAGGACGCCAGGGCTACCTGGCCCTGACGCCGGCAACTCCCGGCCCACATCATTGGGCCTGGTGACCAGTTTCGGGCGCAGCCGGCCCGCGGTCAAGTCAAACGATTGGTTCAGCGAGCCCCAGGTCTTTCCAGAACGACTGGAGCACCGTCGACAGCGGTTTGGCGGCCGACATTCCCAGGCCGCAGATTGACGTGAGCTCCAGGATTTCGAGGAGCTCGTTAACCAAGGCTTTTTCGCGAGAGAGGTCCCTGGCCGAACCGGCCTGCTTGGCGATGCCTTCGCCGATCAGGACGAGCTTTTGTGAGCCGATGCGGCAAGGGACGCACTTGCCGCACGACTCGTTGCGGAAGAAGCGCGAGGCGTTCAAGGCATGGTCGAGCATGTTCACGCCCTGGTCGAGCGCATACACGGTCAAGTCCGGCGCCAAGCATGAGGTTCAAGGAGCGAAACTCGTCGATGTCGAGCGGCAGCTCGCGGATGTCGAGCGTCTCGCGGCCGTCGGGGAAGTTGCGGGCGGCCCTGGCGCCGACGTCTTCCTTGGTGAGCACCGCGGGGATGAAACCCCCCGAGGGCCCTGAAGGGGCGACCGCCTTGAGCGGCAGGCCATCGCGCACACCGCCGGCGAGATCGAGCAATTCACCGAGGGTCGAGCCGATTTCGACTTCGAAGACGCCGGGCGCCTTCACGTCGCCGCAGACCGAGAAGAAGCGTAAGCCCGGGGCACCCTGCTTTTTCCTGGCGGTGTACCAAGGCCCGCCTTTGCGGCCGGCGTCGGCGTACCACTTGCCGCCGTTGGCGACGATCGCGGGCACCCAGGCGAAGGTTTCGACGTTCGAGAGCAGGGTCGGCTTATCGAAGAGCCCGTTGGTCTCGAGCTGGGGCGGGCGATTGCGCGGCTCGGAGCGTCGCTCCTCGATCGCCTCGATCAGGGCCCCCTGCTCTCCGCAGACGTAGCCGCCCGGGCTCATGAACACTTCCATGTCGAAGGAGAGACCGGTGCCGAAGACGTTCTCGCCCAGACGCACCGCGGCTGCGGGCAACCTTGAGCGCCTCGTCGACCGCGTGGATCTGGTCGTGATATTCGTGGCGAATGTAGATGTAGCCGTGTTTCGCGCGGAAGAGAAGTGCTGCGATGATCATCCCTTCGATGATCACGTCGGGCGTGCGCAGCAAGAGCTCGCGGTCCTTGAAGGTCGCCGGCTCGCTTTCGTCGGCGTTGCAGACGACATATTTCTCGTCGCCCCTGGCCTCCATGACGTCGCGCCATTTCTGCGCGGCCGGAGTGCCTGCGCCCCCCATGCCGCGGAGGTTGGCCTGTTCCAGCTCGGAGATCACGCCCTTGCGTACGGCCACACGATCCGGTTCACCGGCGGCGGCCTTGAGCTTCTCGGCGATTGTTCGCGCCAGAATAGAGCCGCTCCTGGGCACCGGCGCCGTCGGTTGCCCGCTGATAGGGATCGATCCGCCAAGGCAACGGGGTGTGGTCGACCGGGTCAGGCAGGTATCTCACGACCTTCGAGATGGGCGGTGATAATCGTTCGCAGCCGCGCTCGAAAGTCGCCGGCGGCCGGTTGCTGGAGGATGCGGACCTGTTCGGGCTGGCCGGCTTCGTGCAGCTCGACGAGCACGGCCGGTGCGCCGTCGCACCGACCCAGGCAGGAGACGCTCTCGACCTTGACGCGCGAGTCGTCGCCGAAGTCATTGGCAACCGTTTTGAGCCCCGCGAGGAGACCGGGCGCACCGCGCAAGTGGCAGGCGATGTCGCGGCAGACGCGAACCTCGACAACGGGCGGCGGCTTCACGCCGAAAGTGCGGGAAGAAGCTGACGACTTCGTGAATCCGATGCAGGGGGACGTCGAGCCGGTCGGCGAGCCGCTTGAGCTCCTCGTCCGGCAGATAGCCGACACGCTCCTGGATCGCACGTAATTGAGAGAGGAGCATCGGTTTCTCGGCAGTCAATTGGAGATTAGTGAGCTGGCACTTGGTTCCGATCGCTGCCGCCGATCATCGTGCGGTTGATTTCGCGATCAGAGATGAGAGCGTAAGGCGTGCGACCATGCGAAGTCAACGGAGATGTGTCGCATGCTGGCGACTGGGCCGAATGCTCGAAACTTCGCACGACGCGTGACGTTGATCCGCATCAGCGCGAGTGTAGCGTAGTTAATCTCGAGGTCGTATCATTGACCCGGAAACGTACGCCCCGACGAACCTCCAATCGTGCGAGTGCCACTATGACCACGATGGCTGATTCACCCGCGTCGCCAATTCGCCGGAAAGGCATTCTCAATCGGATCACGGATCGTTGGTGGCAGATATCTCTGCTCTGGATCGTTTTCACAGTACCGCTTCTTTCCGTGATCTCGCTTTCTGTTCCGCCGCGGTTCGAGGCGGTTAGCCTTTTACAGGTGCAGCCGGTCGTACACGAACTCTACGGATCGACCGTGTCAGCGCCGGTCGACCCGGAGATCGTCAAACCTTACCTTCAAACCCAGGTCGCTCTGATCACGTCCGAACGCGTACTCACGACCGCGCTTGCGAGCCCTCAGCTCAACAACCTGAGCTTCGTCAGAAAGTCTGACAATGCGACGAGCGACCTTCGTAAAAAGCTCGTTGTCGAGACGATGCCGGACACGCATTTGATCCGCGTCGCCCTGGCGCTGCCGGAGGGCAAACAGGCGGCGGCGATTGTTAATTCCGTGGTCAATTCCTATCTGGCATATCGGGGCGAATTCAAGCGCGGTGAAAACTCAATACTGCGTCGCAGTCTTTCCGCGCAGTTTGAAAAGATCCAGAATGAGATCAAGATAAAACGGGCCAATCTTCAAGCGCTTGCTCGAAAGAGTTACTTACCCCGGGGCAGCGTGATCCCACTCAACGAGTCCGGCAAGCAGAGCGACCCCGCAGAACCGACATTCGGAAGCGTTACCGAAGAGCTGCGGGATTGGGTCGCCGGAGAAATGGTCAAGACCGACGTCGATCTGATCAAAGCACAAGCGACTCTCGAAGCGAAGCAAGCCGCGATTGAGGGTGAAAATGACCAGCAATACCGACAGTCTCTGGCCGACCTGAAGCTGAAAGTCGCGGTGCTGCTAAAGCAAAAGGAGCTCCTGGCAAAGTACTATGGTCGATTGAAAATCGATACGAAGGTTACGAACGACGATGAGTTCGAAGCCAAATTCTTGAGCCATGAGCTCGAAGTGCTGTTGAAGTCTCAAGACCACTTGAAGACAAACCTTGAAGAGTTAGACTTCGTGGCTTCCCAGGACGACTATCGGGTGGCCCTCGTTGACAACGCCAAAGTGCCGACAGCCCCAACCGGCAACGATCGCGTCATATACATGGTGGCCGCGCCAATTCTCGTGTTGTCGGTCTTGATTGGGTTCTTTTGGTTCTTGCCGCTCAATGATGAGCGTCTGAGGGTCGACCCAGCGAATCGAGTGCCCCAGGAACAGTTTGGAAGCTGAGAGAGCACCGGCGAGCCTACTGCTCGCAAATGGACGCGCGACGAAAGGCGCCCTCACCCCAACCTTCTCCCTCGGTCGAGGGAGCCCGTTGGTAGCGGCACGCCCGCTTTCACGCTAGCCATGCCAGTTGGCCTGGCGCGGGGCCGCTCGCATGCCTTCCCCCGGGCCGCCGGATTGGGGATTTTCCCGGGCACACTCGGCAATTGGTCTCGACGGCGTACTACGGCTCACTTACCTTCGCAACGCATCAATCAGGTCGGCACTGGCGGAGGAATCCGGGCCGAATTTCGACGCCTCGTCACCTGGGCCATAGAGTGGGAGCTTGCAGATTAGACACTCATGGGAGTGGGAGGCGCCATGGGAAGCGGCGGCGGCCAGTGCGCGTGGTGGGGGGCATCAACTCGACCGATCCCAGCGCGGCCGCCGCAAGGATCAAGAAGAGGCGGGGACTGGGCAGCTTAAGGAAATTCCGCATCTTGGGGTTTCCCTATTAACTTAATGAGGCATCGAGGCGTCCGCGACACCATGATTGCTCTCTCAACTAAGTAATTCGTTAGAAAGCGCAGGGTGTTACACGAGTTCGTGAATTTTGTCGCAATTGGCGCATTCCGCGACTTGGCGATCTCACCGTCTTGGCGGATTGGTAAGATAGATGAGGTTGCTTCCAGATGGGAACGGAGACGTTCGCATTGAGCCGCCCGATCGCGATACTGGCCACGCTCAGTCTGATGCCTGGTCCTGCGCGAGCTGGCGAATGCGCGCGCACTGGTGCCAGGCCAAATATCTCGGCATGACGGAGCCGCGCAAATGACGACGCCGACGCCGGCTTCTCACCGATCAACCGCCGCGCATTTCCCAACGACGCATTGGAGCCGCGTGGTCGCGGCCGTTGATCTGGCGGCGCCTGAGGCCACGGAGGCCCTCGCGAGCCTTTGCGATGCCTACTGGTATCCCATCTACGCGTATGTCCGGCGCCAGGGTCATGCTCCGGAGGCGGCTCAGGACCTGACCCAGGACTTCTTCGCCTACGTCCTCGAGCGAGACCTGCTCGCCAAGGCCGACCCCGACGCGGGGCCGGTTCCGCACTTTTCTGCGGACCGTCTGTGCGCGACGGCTCTGCGGACCATCGCGACCGCGCAACCGCGGGCAAGCGCGGGGGAGGCCGACCGGTCCTCTCGATCGACGCCAGGGACGCCGAGGGACGGTACGCCCGCGAGCCGGCCCACGAGCTGACCCCGGAGCGGATCTTCGACCGGACCTGGGCGCTGACCCTGCTGGGCCGGGTCCTCGATCAGCTTCGCCGCGAGTACGACGACGCCGGACGGGCGGCGACCTTCGACGAGCTTCGGACCGTGCTGACCGGCAGCCCCGAATCCGGTCCCTACGCGACGATCGCCGAGCGGCTTGGCGACGCACCGAGGGGGCCGTCCGCGTCGCCGTCCATCGCCTTCGCCGCCGCTACGGCATCCTGCTTCGCCAGGAGATCGCCGCCACCGTCGACGACCCGGACGAGATTGACGACGAGATCCGTTCGCTTTTCGCGGCAATCGAGGACTGAGATAATGCGGAAGCTCGGTAACGTTCGGCCCTGTTATCCTAATCCTATCAGAGGAAGCGTTCGCGCGGGGCCAGACCCAACGGACCTCATTCAATCGCCCGCGTCTCGAGAAAGGCCGAGAATGATCGCCGTGCTGAGCTTTTGTCCCGACTGTGGCTCGAAGCAACCGGCGAACTCGACCGGCCGGGCTCTGTCCGCACTGCCTGCTCCGGCTCGGCCTGGGCGCGGGCACTCTCGGCGAACGGCGCGGATGATGACGACCCAGGGCGAACAGCCGATCTGGGTGCCGAACACGGTCAAAGAAATGGAAAGCGTCTCTTCCGGAGCGTGCCGAAGGCTCGCAGGCATCGGGCGTGCTGATGACGCTGGACCAGTCGATCGGACCGGTCCCCCGCGTCCTGCTCCGCGATGGCCCGGCCGACGCCCGGCTCGTCCGGCCCGGTCTCCGGAGATGCCGGAGCCTCTCGGCAATCCGGTGCCGCTATCAGCTCGTCGGCGAGGTGGCGCGAGGCGGAATGGGGGCGATCCTCAAGGGACGCGACGTCGACCTCGGCAGGGACCTCGCCATCAAGGTGATCCTGGAAGAGCACCGCGACGCTCCCGAGATCGTCCGGCGGTTCGTCGAGGAGGCGCAGATCGGCGGCCAGCTCCAGCATCCGGGGATCGTCCCGGTCCACGAGCTGGGCCGCTTCCCCGACGGCCGGCTCTACATCGCGATGAAGCTGGTCCGCGGCCGCACGCTGGCCGCATTGCTCTGGAGACCGCAGAGGCCCGCCGACGACCGGCCGCGGTTCCTGTCGATCTTCGAGCAGGTCTGCCAGACGATGGCTTACGCTCACTCGCGCGGAGTGGTCCACCGCGACCTGAAGCCGTCGAACGTCATGGTCGGCTCCTTCGGCGAGGTCCAGGTGATGGACTGGGGGCTCGCCAAGGTGCTCGACCAGGGGGGTGTCGCCGACGAGCGAGGGCGCGGCGGGGACGCGATGACGCCAGCGCCATCCGGACCGTCCGCACCGGCTCCGAGGCCGAGGAATCGCTCGCCGGCTCGGTGCTGGGAACGCCCGCCTACATGGCCCCCGAGCAAGCCCGCGGCGAGATCGACACGCGTCGACGAGCGGGCCGACGTGTTCGGTCTCGGCTCGATCCTCTGCGAGATCCTTGAGCGGCCAGCCCGCCTACGCCGGCCGAACGGGCCGAACTTTACCGGATGGCAGAGCGCGCCGACCTGCAAGACGCCTTCGACCGGCTCGACGCCTGCGGCGCCGACGCCGAGCTGATCGCGCTGGCGAAATCGTGTCTCGGAGCGGCCCCGAAGGACCGGCCGCGCGATGCGGGCGTGGTCCTGGCCGCATTGAACGGCTATCTCGCCGGCGCGGAGCGACGGCTGCGCGAGGCCGGGCTGGCGAAGGCCAGGGCCGAGACGCTCGCCGGCCGAGGAGCGAAAGCGGCGTACTCTTGCGGTCGCCCTCGCCGCGTCGATCCTCGCCACGGGGTTGCTGGGGGCGGGCGGATGGGCCTGGATGAGCAACGAGCGCTGAGACGCGTGAGTGGTTCGCATCGAAGTCAACCGCGCCCTCGACTACGCCGACGAGAAGCGCGAACAGGCCCGCTCGCCGCCGGCGGCGACCGGACGCTCTGGGTCCAGGCGATCGAGGCTGCCCGGCGCGCCGAGTCGCTGCTTTCGCGGGCAGAGGGTGACGCGGAGTTGCGAGACCGCGTGCGGTCGGTCCTCGCGCAATCGAGCGCGAGCGCGACGAGGTCGAGTCCGCCGAGAAGGACCGTCGCATGGTTGAACGGCTCGCCGAGATTCACAACGACCTCGGCGTCCATGGCGACGCGAAACGCATCGACGCCGAGTACGCCGCGGCGTTTCGCGAGTACGGCGTGAATCTCGACGCAGCCGATCCGGCCGAGGCCGGAGCGCGGCTCGCCGCCAGCCCGGTCGCGGCCGAGCTGGCCGACGCGCTCGACCAGTGGGTCTTCCTCCGTCGGATACCGCGCGGGCCGACCGCAAGGCCAGGGCACGGTCGCACGGGCACACGCGGAGCCGGGGGCGCCGACGGCTGGTCGCCGTCGCCAAGGCGGCCGACCCCGATCCCTGGCGCAACCGGCTACGCGATACCCTCGGCCGGATGACCGCGGACCGGGCGTGCGCTCGATGATCTGGAGCGGCTCGCCGCCACGGCCGATGTCGATCGGCTTCCGGAGGCGAGCGTGACGCGCCTGGCCTCGGCTCGTCGTCGCTGGGGCGGAGGGCGATCGCCATCGCTCTGCTGCGGCGCGCCCAGAGGGTGCATCCGGACGACTTCTGGGTCAACGCCGACCTTGGCCGAGAGCTGTTGATTCTGGTCAGCCCGACGAGGCGGTTCGCTTCTTCGCCGTCGCGGTAGGCATCCGCCCGAGGAGCGACCTCGCACTCGATCCCTCGGCAAGGCCCTCCAACATAGCGGTCAACTCGGGGAAGCGGCCGACACGTTCCGCCGCATGATCGCGCTCCGACCTGACGAATGCGCACTCCCGAGTCGAGCTCGGCGCGGTGCTCTTGAAGTCGGGCGACACCGGCGTGCCGACGCCGAATTCGCCGAGGCCAAGCGACTCAAGTCCACCGATTGGAAGCTCTATGACATGATTGGCAGCGCCCGGGCAGATGCCGGTGACTGGACGCAGCGATCGAAGAGCGACGCGAGGCGGTACGACTCGAGCCGGATTTTCCCTTCACCCACAATGCCTTGGGCTTCGCTCTGCTGGCGGCGGGACAAACCGATGTGGCCACTCTTTCCTTTCGAGAAGCCATTCGCATCGACGCACGATGCGGGCAGGCGTACCTCGGTCTCGGCCGGGCGCTGCGTGCACGCGGAGAATGCCGCGAAGCACTGGATGTTATCGGACGAGGCGATCTCGGCATGCACCCGCCAGATCGAAACGTCGATCCAGCCGCCCTCGCGAGCAAGGCTGAACGGATGATCGCTCTGGAAGCTCGGCTGCCCACGTTTCTGCGAGGGGATGGCCGCCCGATCGACGCCAAGGAATCTGCCGACTTCGCTCGGCTTTGCTATTCCAAGGGGCTGTATGCGGACTCGGCCCGACTGTGGTCGGAGCTTTTGCAGCGCGACCCGCGCTTGCCGGCGAGCGCGGCGCGGGGGGGTTTACCAGGCGGCCCTCGCGGCCGGCTATGGCCAGTTGCGGGAAAGGCAGCGACGTTCCAGGGGCAGCCGTGGCCCGGAGCCGATGGCGTGACCAGTCTTTGGTCTGGATGAATGAAGAGCTCGCTGCCGCCGCCGGCATGCTCGAGTCTGGGACAGTACGCGAGCGTTCCGAGCTACCCAGTGCCTCGGACGATGGCAGGTCGACCCGGCCTTGGCGGCACTTCGCGTCGAATCCACAGCGAAGACCCTGAAGAAACCCGAGCGACGATCCTTTCGAGAGTTCTGGTCGGGAGTCGAATCGCTCATGCAGAAAGCCAGAACCACCATTGCGCGGGAAGTACCGTCGAGGTCCTTTTGACCGCCCTGCAATTCGCCTGGGCAGTGCCCGGCAAAACCTCAAGAGCGGAGTTCGCGATCGCGGACCGGCATGCGTAACCGAAGGCCGGTCCCCAATAGAGGCCCCTACGGTTGTCGGAAGTCGCCCATGGCCTTCACGTTGACGGTGCACTAGCTGAGTCTCGCGCTCTCACTGAATCAGGCCCAGCGCCGTCATGCCGGCGACGGAACTGTCATACTTGACCTGGACGCCGGCGGTCCCCGAGAACGTGAGGTCCTTGGCGATGATCTGAGCACCCATCGCGGCGACACCGCTCGTACCGCTCAGCGTCAATCTCGAACCCGGAAAGTAGAACGTACCGGTGTTGTTGAGTTTCGAACCGCCGGACATGGTCGGCACCGACCGAGCTCGACCGGTCCTGGAAAACCGTGATGCCTTGGTATGTACCGCTGGTCATGGGGCTGACTCGCCATGGTGCTGTTGCCGCTGAGATTGATGGCACCGCCGCCGGTGTTGTAGATGAAGACGCCATTGCCGTTGATCCCGGCGGAACCGCTCAAACTGAT
>CAWHRT010000041.1:0-78366 GCA_963831845.1 uncultured Solirubrobacterales bacterium
GTGTGGGCCTCCAGCGAGACCACGCTGGGGCTCCCGTTCGACACGCCGCCCGACTACGCCCCGATCGACGAGCAGCACCCGCTGCGTCCTGAGACCTCCTACTCGCGACGAAGGTCCTGGGCGAGGAGGCCGCCCGACAGTTCAACCGTCGCAACGGAATCCCCTACATCGGGCTGCGCTTCTCGAACATCATGGAGCGACACGACTACGACCGCTTCCCCAGCTTCTGGGAGGACCCCAACCTGCGCAAGTGGAACCTGTGGGGCTACGTCGACGAGAGCCACGTAGCCGAGAGCGTGCGCCGCGCGCTCGAGGCCGACGTCGCCGGCGCGGAGGCGTTCATCATCGCCGCGCGCGACACCGTGATGCGCACGCCGAGCCTCGACCTGATGAGCCAGGTGTTCCCCGGCGTGCCGGTCTCAGACGGCATCGAGGAGTACGGGACACTGCTGGGCATCGACAAGGCGCGACGCATGCTCGGCTACGAGGCGAAGTTCACCTGGCGCGAGCTCTTCTGAAATCGGCTCGCGCGGACCCAATAAGCTGCCGCGCCATGACCGCCACCTTCGTTCACACCTGTGTCCGCGTGAGGGACATCGACGCGTCGCTGACCTTCTACCGGCGGCTCGGTTTCGAGCCGCGCGGCCGGCTGAATTTCGACTCGGCCTACAACGTCTACCTCGGCCTCCCCGGCGGCGGCGACGTGCTCGAGTTGACGGTCAACGTTGGGCGTGACGAGCCCTATGATCTCGGCGAGGGCTACAACCACCTCGCGCTCGTCGTCGATGACCTGGACGGGCTGCTGGCCGACCTCGCGGGTGCGGGGATCGAGCCCGAGAAACCGCCTTACGCGCCGGGGGGGCGGGAGGAGTATCGGATCTGCTTCGTCGCCGATCCCGACGGCTACCGGATCGAGCTGATCGACGGGGGGTTTCCGACGCCCAGGATCCGCCCCATCCGTCGGTACCGGAGTACGAGGCCGTCGATCGGCGCGAGCGATGGCATAGACTCTAGTTGCTATGTCGAATCCGTGGCTGGCCATCGATGTGGCCACCGCTCCCGCCCAGCGCGCCCGAGAGGTCAGGCGTGCGTGGGAGCGCTTCGTCGAGCACGGCTGGTCCTCGGACATCGCCGACGAGAGCGCCTACGGCCGGGAGCCGATCCTGGCCTCGTGGCGCCGCTCCGCGGCGGCAGGCGTCGATCCGTCCGGTGGCCGGAGCGCGCCGGTGGTCGCCGACGCCGATGAGACGAGCGCGCGCTGGGAGGTTCATCCGCTCGCCGAGATCGCGCCGCTGATTCGCTCGTGTCTGGCTGCGACCGCCGACGAGTCAGGCCATCTGATCGTGGTCAGCGACGCCAACGGCGTCCTGCTCTGGGTTGAGGGCAACGCCCGCGTGCGCTTCCGCGCCGCCGACTCGATGAACTTCGCCGAGGGCACGCTGTGGAGCGAGGGCGGCGCCGGCACCAACGCGATCGGGACGGCGCTCGCCGCCGAGCACGCCGTGCAGGTGTTCGCCGCCGAGCACTTCAACGAGATCGTCCAGGCGTGGACATGCGCGGCCGCACCCGTCTGCGATCCCGACACGGGCCGCGTGATCGGCGTGATCGATCTCACGGGCGAGATGGCCACCGTCCATCCGCACAGCATGGCCGTCGCCACAGCGACGGCGCAGGCCGTCGAGGCGGAGTTGCGCTGCCAGATGCTCGATCGCGACGGCCGGCTGCTCGCGCGCTACGGCGATCGCCTCTCCGAGGGGCCCGAGCCACGAGCGCTCGTCACGCCGAGCGGCCGGGTGATCGCGAGCCAGCCGGTCGGGTGGCTGCCTCGGGGAGCGCCTCGCGCTCCCCCCGGTGGTGGCCAGCTGCCGCTCGACGACGGCCGCTCGCTGCTCGCCGAGGCGCTTGGCTGCGAGGAGGCCTATCTCGTGCGCGCGTGCCGTCGAGCAGCGCCGTCGCGGGCAGCGCGGGCTGCTCCTCGGCTGCACCCTGCTCGGCCGTGGCCGCGCGATCGCGGAGCTCGCCGGCAAGCGCCTGGAGCTTCGGTTGCGCCACAGCGAGATGCTCACGCTGCTGTGCGCCAACCCCGACGGACTGACGAGCGAGGAGCTGAGCGCGGGCGTCTACGGGCACCGCGGTGGCGCCGGCAGGATCCGGGTCGAGGTCTCGCGGCTGCGCAAGCTGCTCGGCGACTGCATCGAGTCCGAGCGCTACCGGGTCACGTGCCCGGTCTCAGCGACGTCGCACCGTCTGCGGCCTGCTGCACCGCGGCGATGTGCGGGGGGCCGCGGGGTGCTACCACGGCCCGCTCCTGCCCGGTCGGACGCGCCCGGCGTCGTCGACGAGCGTGAGGCAGCTCGAGCGCTGGATGCGTCAGTCGGTGATGAGCAGCGGCGACCAGGAGGCGCTGTGGTCATGGCTTCAGACCCGCAGCGGCGGCGGCGACATGTCGCGGCATGGCAGCGGCTGCTCGCCAACCTCGCGTTCCACGATCCGCGCCGGAGCCTCGCGGCCTCGCGCGTCGGTCAGCTGCGCGCTCGCGCGAGACTACGCCCGTCGTGTAACGCCGAGGTAACGCCCACCCGCGTAGCTGTCGTTTACTGTCGATCGGGTCGGCAAACCACCGCCCACGGAGAGAGGAGACTCAGCTGAAGCACGAGTCTGCGCGGCGCGCGCTCGCGCGGGGCCGTGCCGCGGCATCGAGCCGCAGTCTCAGCACGGCGCGCGCGGTGCTCAGGGTGCTCTCGCTGCTGCTCCAGCGACCGGCCGGCGTGCGCGCCGATGAGGTCGCCGAGGTGCTCGGCAAGAGCACCTCGACGGCGTACTACCTGCTCACCAGCTTGTGCGAGGAGGGGTTCGCGGTGCACGAGAGCAAGGGCGTGTACCGGCCGGCGCTCGGCCTCGAGGAGCTGACCGCCGAGCAGCCGAGCAGGCGAGCAGCTGCACGAGGGCTCGAGGGCGCGGTCGACGATCTGTTCCTGCGCACGCGCAAGCGCTCGTACCTCGGCGTCGTGCGGTCAGGGCGGATCGAGATCGTCGCGGTCCGGGGCCGCCAGGGCGTGCGGCGGATGCCCGGCCTCGGCTCCGAGATCCGCGACAGCGCGCACGCGCTGGCGATGGGCAAGGTCGTGCTCGCGCTGCTCGAGCCGGCCGGACTCGCCCGCTACGTCGCGCGCGGCCTGAAGTCGTTCACGCCGCAGACGATCACCTCGCACGAGGGGCTCTCCGGATCTCGAGCGCGTCCGGCGCGACGGCTTCGCCGTCGACCGCGAGGAGTTCGACGAGGACTTCTGCTGCATCGCCGCGCCGATCCTCGACGAGCGCGGCCGCTTCGTCGCCGCGCTCGGCCTGTCGGTCACGCCGCACGTGTTCGACACCGAGCGCGACCAGCTGGCCGCGACCGTGATCGAGGTCGCCCGGGGCGCCGCTCCGCCCGCCTCGACTCGGACCGGCAACACTGAACGCGCCGGCGCTGGACGGCTGGCCTCGGTGCGGTGATTTTGCAACTACGTGCAGAAAACACGAGCTTCTTGCCACAAACGTGGAGCCCACTTAGGCTCGAAAAACGAGGCCGGTCGAGCGGCCCGTTCCGGTTGCGGCAACGAGGCGACCCCAGCTATGGCAATCCAGCGAAGGAGTGAGGGTGAGTAGAGCGAGCATCACGAAGGCTCACAACAAGATCCAGGAGCTCTCCTGGGAGCCGACCTACGTATCCCCGGTCGAGAAGTACTCGACCGACTACACCTTTGAGAAGGCGCCGAAGAAGGACCCGCTCAAGCAGGTCCTCCGGTCCTACTTCCCGATGGAGGAGGAGAAGGACAACCGCGTCTTCGGAGCGATGGACGGCGCGATCCGCGGCAACATGTTCCGCCAGGTCCAGGAGCGGTGGATGGAGTGGCAGAAGCTGTTCCTGTCGATCATCCCGTTCCCGGAGATCTCGGCCGCGCGCGCGATGCCGCTGACGATCGGCACGGTGCCGAACCCCGAGGTTCACAACGGTCTTGCGATCCAGATGATCGACGAGGTCCGCCACTCGACGATCCAGATGAACCTCAAGCGCCTGTACATGAACCACTACATCGACCCGGCGGGGTTCGACATCACCGAGAGGGCGTTCCAGAACTGCTACGCCGGCACGATCGGCCGGCAGTTCGGCGAGGGCTTCATCACGGGCGACGCGATCACGGCGGCGAACATCTACTTGACGATCGTCGCGGAGACGGCGTTCACGAACGTCCTGTTCGTGGCGATGCCCGGCGAGGCCGCCGCCAACGGCGACTACCTGCTGCCGACGGTGTTCCACTCGGTTCAGTCCGACGAGTCGCGCCACATCTCCAACGGCTACTCGATCATCCTGATGGCGCTCGCCGACGAGCGCAATCGCGAGCTGCTCGAGCGTGACCTCCGCTACGCCTGGTGGAACAACCACGCGGTCGTGGACGCCGCGATCGGGACGTTCATCGAGTACGGCACCAAGGACCGCCGTAAGGACCGAGAGAGCTACGCCGAGGCGTGGCGCCGCTGGATCTACGACGACTACTACCGCAGTTACCTGCTGCCGCTCGAGAAGTACGGGCTCACGATCCCCCACGATCTGATCGAGGAGTCGTGGAACCGGATCTGGAACAAGGGCTACATCCACGAAGTCGCACAGTTCTTCGCCACCGGTTGGCCGTTCAACTACTGGCGGATCGACGGGATGGACGACAACGACTTCGAGTGGTTCGAGTTCAAGTACCCGGGCTGGTATGAGAAGTACGGCAAGTGGTGGGAGCGCTACACCGAGCTCTCGAAGAAGAACGGCCACGCGCCGATTCCGTTCGACGCGGACACCGACTACGTGTACCCGCACCGGTGCTGGAGCTGCATGGTGCCGTGCCTGATCCGCGAGGACACGGTTGTCGACGAGGTTGACGGCCAGGTCCGGACGTACTGCTCGGAGACCTGCCACTGGACCGACGCGGTCGCCTTCCGCGGCGAGTACAAGGGTCGCCCGACGCCGTCGATGGGCACGCTCATCGGCAAGCGCGAGTGGGAGACCATGTACCACGGCTACGACCTCGCCGAGTGCATCTCCGACCTCGGGTACGTCCGCGACGACGGCGAGACGCTCGTCCCGCAGCCGCATCTGGATCTCGATCCGAAGAAGATGTGGACGCTGAAGGAGATGAAGGGGCACACCGTCCAGAGCCCCAACATCCTCCTCAACGAGATGTCGGCTGAAGACCGGGAGGCGCACGTCGCTGAGTACAAGCGCGGAGGCCCCGCCGGCCGCAAGCCCACAGAGGCGTCGGCTTAGCCCCGAGGTTGTCGCGAGAGGCGATCGGCTTCCGGGGGCCGGTCGCCTCTTCGGCGTCTTCTTAGGCCGATCATCAATGGGCGAGACCTACACCGTCAGACTGGAACCGGTCGGAATCGAGTTCGAGGTCGACGAGGACGAAACGGTCCTCAGAGGCGCGTTCCGCCAGGGGCTGATGCTGATGCACGGCTGCAAGGAGGGACAGTGCGCGGCCTGTAAATCGTTCCTGCTCGACGGCGAGGTCGACCTCGAGAAGTACTCCACGTTCGCGCTCAACGACTTCGAGAAGGAGGAGGGGTGGACGCTGCTGTGTCGGGCGCACGCCGAATCCGACCTCGAGGTCGAGTTGATCAACTACGACGAAGAGGTGCTGCGCTCGGGCGTGGCGCTGCAGACGCAGCAGATGCGCGTCGAGAAGATCGAGGAGCTCACCCATGACATCCGCCGCCTGGTGCTCAGCGGCGACGCGCTGAAGTTCAAGCCCGGTCAGTACATCGACATCACGATCCCTGGCGGCGAAGAGGTCCGCTCGTTCTCGATGGCAAATTTGCCCGGGGACGAGCTCGAGTTCATGATCAAGATCTATCCCGACGGCAAGTTCTCGAGCCTGCTGTCGGACGGGGGGCTCAAGGAAGGCGACGAGGTCGAGGTCAACGGACCGTACGGGGTCTTCACGCTGCGGGAGAAGTCAGAGCGGCCGCTGCTGTTCATCGGAGGCGGGGCCGGCATGGCCCCGATCCTGGCGCTGCTGCGGGCGATGGCCGATTCGGGCAACGAGCGCGAGGCGGTCTACTACTACGGCGCGCGCGGTCCGCGCGACCTGTTTCACCTGGAGGAGCTCACCGCGCTCGAGGAGCGCCTGCCGAACTTCCGGTTCGTGCCGGCGCTGTCGGACTGCGGTGAGGAAGAGGAGTGGAGTGGCGAGCGCGGGCTGATCACCGACGTGGTGAAACGCCTGCACGAGCAGCTGGGCGAGGTCGACGCCTACCTGTGCGGTCCGCCGCCGATGGTGGACGCCGCGATCGCGATGCTGGACCAGAGCGGTGTTCCCGAGTCGCGGGTGTACTACGACAAGTTCACGACGACCGCGCCCTGAGCGCGGAGAGGAGAGAGGAACCGATGGCAGCAGATACAGAGAACCCGGTCATAGAGCGCAGTGTCCCCAAGCCGGAGTTCACTGACGCCGAGGCGGGTGCGCGTGAGTTCCCCTCCTGGACGAGCCGGAGCTACAACTACTTCACCCCCGCCAAGCGCCGGGCGACCGTCTACGAGGACGTGACCGTCGACGTCCAGCCGGATCCCGACCGCTACCTGCTCCAGGGGTGGATCTACGGCTTCCGCGACGGCGTCGGCGGCTACCCGGTGGAGTGGACGAAGCTGCAGTCGTCCAATTGGCACGCGTTCCTCGATCCCAATGAGGAGTGGGAGCAGACGATCTACCGCAACAACGCCAACGTCGTGCGGCAGATCAGCCAGAACCTGGCCAACGCCAAGGCGGCGCGGGCGTTCGACGGCTGGAACCGCGGATGGATCAAGACGGTCGAGCGCCACGTCGGCGCCTGGGCGCACGTGGAGCACGGGATCGGGATGCATGTGTACCTGCCCGCACAGCGCGACGCCCCGACGAACATGATCAACAACGCGCTGTCGGTCGCCTCGGCGCACAAGCTGCGCTTCGGTCAGGACATCATCCTCTACAACCTCGACCTCACGGACTCGGTGGACGGGTTCGACGGCGAGGCGCATAAGGAAGCCTGGATCAACGACCCGATCTGGCAGGGCGTGCGGGAGAACGTCGAGCAGCTCACGGCGATCCGTGACTGGGCGGAGGCATTCTTCGCCGCCGCGGTCGTGTTCGAACCGCTCGTCGGCGAGCTGTTCCGAAGCGAGTTCGTGATGCAGGCGGCAGCTCCCCAGGGCGACTTCGTCACCCCGACGCTGATGGGCGCCGGCGAGTCCGATACGGCCCGGGACGCCCGCGTAGCCCGTCGCCTGTACGCGATGTTGGCTAACGACGAGGAGCACGGCGAGTCCAACCGGGCGACGATGCAGTCGTGGCTGAAGGAGTGGACGCCGAAGAGCATCGCCGCCGGACGGGCGATGCAGCCGATCTGGTCGCAGCCGGGCGAGAAGGTCATCCGCTTCGAGGAGTCTCTCGAGCACGCCCGCGGGCGCTTCGACGAGATCCTTGCCGACATCAACCTCAACTCGAAGGAGCTCGACTGATGACTAGCGCTGACGATCGATTCAAGTCGGATCCCACGTCTTCGAACCGCGCCGGCGTAACCCTGATGAATAACCAGGTCGGGTACGTGGTGGCCGAGGTGATGCGGCACAAGGACAACGTGACCGTGGAAGTGCTCCCGTCGATGATCCGCGTCGACGGCGTCGGCAAGTTCGAGATCAACTACGACGAGTGCGCTGAGGCCCTCGGCTGGGACGACTTCGGCAACGACGACTTCGAGGAGATCATGTCGACGCACTACGGGCGCATGGTCGTGCTCGACGACAGGATCATCATGTTCGCCAACCCTGAGGACGCGGCCGAGTACATCAGCTTCGACCTCCAGGCCGTCAGCGACTAGGAGAGAAACGGATATGTACGAGAAGAACGGCCAGAAGTACTTTGTGGTCGATAGCCATCTGCATATGTGGTCGGCTGGTCCGGATAATTGGGTCGCGGGTCAGGAGCAGTATGCGAAGGGTTGGATTGATTGTTTTCATGCGTATATGGGTTTGGGGCCGCCGGAGACGCATTGGCCGATTGAGAAGTTCATGAGCTATACGCATGATGATTTCGTCAAGGATGTGTTTGAGGACGGCGGCGTTGATGTTGGGGTGTTTCAGTCGACGTATTTGCGTGAGTGGTACAAGACGGGGTTTAACACGGCGGCGCAGAACGCTGAGTTGTTTGAGAAGTTTCCGGACAAGCTGATCGTCAACGGCCGGTTTGATCCGCGTGATGGGGATCTCGGGCTGGAGCAGTTGGAGGAGGACGCGAAGACGTACAACCTGCGGGGCGTGAAGTTGTATACGGCGGAGTGGAATAACGGGTCGCGTGGGTGGCGGCTGGATGATGAGCAGACGAAGCCGTTTTTGGAGAAGTGCCGGGAGTTGGGGATCAAGAACATTCATGTGCATAAGGGTCCGACGATCTGGCCGTTGGATAAGGATGCGTTTGATCCTCGGGATGTTGATGAGGCGGCGACGGAGAACACTGATCTGAATTTCATCATTGAGCATGTCGGGTTGCCGCGGATCGAGGATTTCTGTTTTATGGCGACGCAGGAGCCGAATGTGTATGCGGGTTTGTCGGTGGTGATCGGCGGGTTGATGTACGCGCGTCCGCGGTTTTTTGCGAAGGTGATGGGTGAGTTGTTGTTCTGGGTGGGTGAGGACAAGATGTTGTTCGGCTCGGATTATGGGATTTGGGAGCCGAAGTGGCAGATCGAGGGGTTTTTGGATTGGGATTACCCCGATGACAGCTACAGCGATTATCCGCGGGTGAATGACGCGACGAAGCGCAAGATCCTGGGGTTGAATGCGGCGAAGCTGTATGGGATTGATGTGCCGGCCGGGTTGGGGCTGCCTGATGAGGCGGGGACGCCGGGCGCGCAGGACGACGCGCAGCTGGTCGAATCGGCATGAGCATGGTTGACCGGGTCATGGACGCCTTGGCGGGCGTCTATGACCCGGAGTTGGACGAGTCGATCACGAGCTTGCGGTTCGTGAGCGCGTGCGAGGTGTCCGACTGATGGGGATGTGCGGGTCGCGTTGCGGTTGCCGACGCCGCAGTGCGCGCCTAATTTCGCGTTTTTGATGGCGGCCGACGCGCGGCGGGCGGTCCGGGCGCTGCCGGGGGTGCGGGCGGTGACGGTCGTGCTGGAGGATCACTACACGGGCGATGAGATCAACCGAGGCGATCGCGCGCGGCGATGGGTTTATCGGGCGCGTTTCCCGGCGAGACGGCCGATGACGATCTCGAGGCGCTGCGGGAGCTGTTTATGCGCAAGGCGCTGGTCGCGCGGCAGGGGCGGGTCGTGCGAGGCGCTGCTGGCGACGGGCTGTCGGAGGAGCGGGTGGCGTCGATGCGGGTCTCGGACCTGCCCGGACGACGAGGAGGCCAGGCGGTGCGTGGAGCTTACGCGAGCTCAGCTCGGGATCGCTGCGGGCCCGGACGCGCCGGCGTTCGTGTCGGCGGGACGGCGAGCCGTCGGCGCCGCGGGAGCTTGGGCGGTGGCTGCGGATGGCGCGGCTGTCGGGACGAGCCTGGAGGCCAACGGTGGGATCTGCAGGTCGATGTTGCGAGTTCCGGCATAGGCTGTCAGACGAACGAGGAGGTATGCGCGATGAAGGCGGCGCGGTTGCATGCGTATCACGAGGCGTTGAAGCTCGACAGCATCGATGAGCCTCGGGTGGACGGGCCGTTTGATGTGATCGTGCGGATCGGCGCGGCGGGGTTGTGTCGGACGGATTTGCATATTCAGGAGGGGCAGTGGGCGGAGAAGTCGCAGGTGCGAGCTGCCCTACACGCCGGGGCATGAGAACGCCGGGTGGGTACACGAGATCGGGTCGGGCGTGAGCAACGTGCAGGTCGGCGACACGGTGATCGTGCACCCGTATATCTCGTGTGGACTGTGCGGCCCGTGCCGGCGGGGGGACGACATGCACTGCGTCAACGGGTCGTTTCCCGGTATCGACCGTGACGGCGGATTCGCGGACCTGCTCAAGACGCAGCGCTCGGTCGGTGGTCAAGCTCGACCCGAGCCTGCATCCCAAGGACATCGCGGCGTTAGCGGACGCGGGTCTGACGGCGATTCATGCGGTCAAGAAGGCGATCCCCGTGCTGGGAGCGGGTACGAACGTGGTGGTCATCGGCGCCGGGGGGCTGGGGCATATCGGGATCCAGTGCCTGAAGGCCTACACGCCGGCGCAGATCATCGTGATCGACCCGTCCGAGCAGGCGCTGGCGTTAGCGACCGAGGTCGGGGCCGATCGCGCGGTGAAGGTCGACGGCAGTCAGGTCGAGACCGTCCGGGAGCTGACCGATGGGCTGGGGGCGGAGGCGATCATCGATTTTGTGGGGGAGAAGGGCGCGATCCAGGACGGGATCGAGATGGTCCAGGACGGCGGCTTTTATTACGTGATCGGCTACGGGGAGAACATCGACATTCCCACGATCGACGTGATCAGCCGCGAGATCAGCTTCATCGGCAACCTCGTCGGGACCTACACCGACCTCGCCGAGCTGATGACCCTGACCGCGCAAGGAAAGGTCAGCCTGCACACCAGCACCTACCCCCTAGAGAACATCAACGACGCGATGGCCGACCTCGACGGCGGCCGCCTCCAAGGCCGCGGCATCCTAATCCCGCAGGCCGCCTGACGAGAGGGAGCTCTGATCGACCATGGGCAAGGTCATTTACTTCAACCACGAAGCGCGGCAGCTGCTGCAGGCCGGCGTCAACGAGCTGGCCAACACGGTCAAGGTCACGCTCGGGCCCAAGGGCCGCAACGTCGTGCTCGAGCGCCTGACCGGCGCGCCGATGATCACCAACGACGGCGTCTCGATCGCGCGCGAGATCGAGCTGTCCAACCCGCTGAAGAACATGGGCGCCCAGCTCGTCCGCGAGGTAGCCAATAAGACCTCCGACCTCACCGGCGACGGCACCACCACGGCGACGCTCCTGGCCCAGGCGATCATCCGCGAGGGAATGAAGGCGCTCGACGAGGGCGCCAACCCGATGCTGCTGCGCCGCGGGATCGAGGAGGCCACCGAGCTTGTCGTGGCCGAGCTAGGCCGCGAGGCGCGCGCGGTCGACGGCGGGCAAGACCTCGAGCACGTGGCGACGATCGCGGCCAAGGAGGACGAGCGGATCGGCAACGCCGTGGCCCGCGCGCTTCGCCGCGTCGGCCCCGAGGGCGTGGTCACGATCGAGGAGTCCGTGGAGCCGGGGATCCAGGTCGAATTCGTCGAGGGCATGCCGGTCGACAACGGCCACTTCTCGCCGTATCTGGTGCAGGACACGCAGCGCATGGAGACCGTGTTCGACGACCCCTATGTGCTGCTCAGCAACCAGCCGATCACCCACGTGCAGGACCTGATGCCGACGCTCGACGCGGTGATGAAGTCGCCGCGGCCGCTGGTCATCTTCGCCGAGAAGATCGAGGGCGCGGCACTCGGCCTGTTGGTGCAGAACAACCAGCACGGCACGCTCAAGGCGGTCGCCGTCCGCGCCCCCGGGTTCGGCCACCGCCGGATCGCCCATCTCCACGACCTCGCCGCCTTCACCGGCGGCCAGGTGATCGCAGACGAGGCCGGCCTGACGCTGCAGCACGTCAAGCCCGAGACGTTCGGGAGTGCGCGACGCGTGGTGATCACCGACGACGCGACCGTGCTCGTGGAGGGCGGGGGCACCGCCGATCAGCTCGAGGCCCGGCTGTCGCAGATCAGGATCGAGCTCGAGCGCGCCACCCAGGACACCGACATCGAGGTCCTCCAGGAGCGCCTGGCCAAGCTGTCGAGCAGGCTAGCGGTGATCCACGTCGGCGCCGCCACCGGCCCCGAGCTCAAAGAGAAGCTGCGCCGGACCGAGGGCGCGCTGGCGGCGACCCGCGCCGCCGTCTCGGAGGGGATCGTGGCCGGCGGCGGGACGGCCCTTCTGCGATCCGATGCGGCGCTCACCGATTCGGGGCTCGAGGGCGACTACCTGCGTGGCGTGCACGTGATCCGCGATGTCCTCGCCGAGCCGCTGTTCTGGGTGGCGACCAACGCCGGCTACGACGGCCAGGCCGTGATCGACCAGGTGCGCACGATGCCGCCGGGCCACGGCCTGAACGCGCTCACCGGCGAGTTCGGCGACCTGTTCGAGACCGGCGTGATCGATCCGCTCAAGGTCACGCGGCTGACGCTGCAGCACGCGGCGTCGGTGGCAGCCCTGATGCTGACCACCGAGGCGCTGGTCGCCGAGGAGCTGCTCGCGCAGCCCGGCGCGGTGATCGCACCCGGGTTTGGAGACCTGGCCGAAGGGCTGGCCCGTCCCTCATCGCCGGTCTAGGTCCGCCTGCTCGCGGGCGCTGAGGGCCTCCAGCCCGGCGATCAGCGCCTCGAGCCCGAACTGAAGCCGTTCCTCGCCGTCGAATCCGACGATCTCGTCGGCGATCGACGCCAGCACCGGGAACTCGTGAGCCGGCAGCGACGAGTAGAAGTCGTGCACTTCCTCGAAGTACTGCTCCACCTCCTCGCTGGACATCTCACCGTACTCGTACAGGCTCTGCTCGAACGCGCTGGCGGCGACGTACAGGATCAGCTGGTCCAGCCCCAGCGCCATCACGCGGTCCGACAGCCCGCCGGCACGCATCACGCCGACCATCGCCTCGGCGGCGACGAGCGTCCGCGGCGTGGTCGGAACCCGGCCCAACCCGGCGAGCGCAGCGTCGCGGTGCGACACCAGCACCGCCTGGAAGTCGCGCAGCATCTTGATCAGCTGCTCACGCCACCGTCTCCGGGTCAGGCACGGGGAGCGTCGACCTGTCCTACGAGCTCGTCGAACACGAGCTCGAGCAGCTCGTCCTTGCCCGACACGTAGGCGTACAGCGAGGCGGCGCCGGTATCGAGCCGCTGGGCGACCTTGCGCATCGACAGCCCAGCCACCCCGGACTCGTCGAGCACCTCGACGGCGGCCGCCACGATCGCCTCGATCGACAGGCTCGCGCTGTCGCGCGGAGGGCTGCTGGCGACGGGGAAAGCGCGGCGGCGGCGGCAGCGCCGCGCTGGCGTTCGCCGGCTGCGTCCGCGGTCTTCAGCCCTGGGCTTTCTGGAACCGGGGGTTGACGAGCCCATGGCGATAGTGTAGAACACCATTTGCGAACAGTGTTCGCGATAGATCGTTCGAGCTGACGAACATCGTACGCGAAAGGACCTTCATGTCCTCCGGAGCCAAACTCAGTCATCCCCGCAAATGGACGATCCTCGCGCTGGTCCTCGCCGCCGAGATCATGGACCTGCTCGACTCGACGATCGTCAATGTCGCCGCCCCGACGATCCACGACGATCTTCACGCCGGCAGCGCTTCGCTGCAGTGGATCATCGGCGGCTACGCGCTGGCGTTCGCCGTCGGCCTGATCGCGGGCGGCCGCCTCGGCGACATCTACGGCCGCAAGCGGCTGTTCGTGATCGGGTCGTTGGGGTTCGTGGCCGCGTCGATGGCGTGCGCATTCGCGCAGACCCCGGGGATGCTGATCGGCTTCCGCCTGGCCCAGGGAGCCGCGGCGGCGCTGCTGATCCCTCAGGGGCTGGGGATCGTGCGCGACGCGTTCGTGGGGACCGACCTGCAGAAGGCATTCACGGTGTTCGGGCCGGTGATCGGCCTGTCGGCGGTGCTGGGTCCGATTGTCGGCGGCGCGCTGATCGCCGCCAACGCCTTCGGCAGCGGCTGGCGCCTGATCTTCTTCGTCAACCTGCCGCTCGGCCTGATCGCGGCGATCGGCGCGCTACGGCTGATGCCCGAGTCCCGGTCGCCCAAGCCGCCGAGCCTCGACGTCGTCGGCACGCTGCTGGCCGCGCTGGGGATGGGGCTGCTGATCTACCCGCTGATCCAGGGCCGCGAGGCCGGCTGGCCGGCCTGGACCTACCTGATGATCGCGGGCAGCGCAGCGTCGTTCGCGGCGGTGGGGCTGTGGGGCCGCCGCGAGCGACGCCGTGGGCGCGACCCGCTGATCGAAGCCAGCATCTTCAAGCACCGCGCCTACAGCGCAGGGTTGGGCACGATCATCGTGTTCTTCGGCGGGATGATCGGCACGCTGCTGGTGCTGACCCTGTTCCTGCAGCTCGGCGAGCACTTCTCGGCGATCCACGCCGGCGTGACGCTCGCTCCGTTCGCCGTCGGTACCGCGATCGGCGCCACGCTGGCGGGCGCGCTGCTGGTGCCCAGGTTCGGGCGGACCGTGCTGCAGCTGGCCTGCGTGATCCTGGCGGCGGGCGTGCTGTGGCTGCGCCACACGGTGCAAGCCCACGGTCTCGACACCAGCACGCTGATGCTCATCGGCCCGCAGCTCGTGGTCGGGATCGGGCTGGGGATGATGGTGTCGCCGCTGTTCGACTTCATCCTCGCGTCGGTGACCGACACCGAGGTCGGCTCCGCCTCTGGCGTGCTCAACGCGGTCCAGCAGCTGGGCGGCGCGATCGGCGTGGCCGCGATCGGGACGCTGTTCTTCTCGACGCTCGCTCACTCCGGCTTCGTGACCGCGCTCAGCCGCTCGCTGCTGGTCGAACTGGCCACGACCCCGGTGTTGCTGGCGCTGATCAGCCTGCTGCCCGCGCGCGCCCGTGAGGGTGAGCTCGCGGCCGAGTCCGCGGACGGCTCAGGCGCTGAGCCGGCGGAGCGTCTCGGCGATGTCGTCCTCAGTGGTGCGGGGGTTGATCGTGCATAACCGCAGCGCGGGGCGCCCCCGCAGGTCGGTGCTGGTCACCGCCGCGTAGCCGCTCTGGGACATCGCGGCCGCGCGCTCGGCGTGATCCTCGGCGCTCCACCCACGGCGCGTGAACGTGACGATCCCGAGCTGGGCGGGGGTCACGACTTCCCAGTCGGGATCGTGTTTCAGCAGCTCCTGGGTGAGCTCGGCCAGCTCGATCCCCCGCTGCACGCCGTCGGCGATCCGCCGGGCGCCATAGACCTTGAACATCAGCCACAGCTTCAGCGCGCGCGAACGCCGGGTGAGCTCGAGGCTGCGATCGCCGAAGTGGACCTCGGCGTCGAGCGCGCGCACGTCGGCCAGGTACTCGGGGCGCATCCCGAACGCGCGCTCCAGCGTCCCCGGCCGGCGCACGAACAGGCAGCCCACGTCGTAGGGTGCAAACAGCCACTTGTGGGGATCGAGCACCAGCGAGTCGGCGCGCTCGATCCCCCGCAGCGCGCGGCGTCCGGGCTCGCACAGCGCGGCGGGCGCGCCATAGGCGCCGTCGACGTGAAACCACAGCGCCTCGTCGGCGGCGAGCTCGGCCAGGCCCTCGAGCTCGTCGATCGCGCCGGTGTTGGTCGTCCCCGCGGTGGCGATGATGAAGCGAGGATCGCGGCCCTCGCCGCGATCCCGGTTGACGGCCTCGCGCACGGCCGCCGCGGTCAGCCGCAAGCCGTCGTCGCTGGGCAGGACGCGCATGTCGTCGGTCGGGAAGCCCAGCGCGTCCAGCGCGCGACGGATCGAGGCGTGGGTCTGGTCGGACATGTAGGCGACGCCGGGGCCGATCGTGTGCCGCGCGGCGGCGAGCGCGGTCATGTTCGATAGCGAGCCTCCGCTCATCAGCAGGCCCTGCGTGCCTCCGGGGAGCCCTAGGAGCTCCCGCAACCAGTCGACCGCGACGAGCTCGACCGTGGCCGTGCCGGACGCTCCCGCCCACGACGACGCGATCGCGTTGAAACCGGTGCCCAGCCACTCGCCGAGCACGCCGGCATAGGACGACGGGCCGGGCACCCTGGCGAAGTAGCGCGGGTGGTCGCCGTGCTGCATGTTCGCCAGCGCGACGTCGACCAGCGTCTGCATGGCCTCCTGCGGGTCGCCGGGGTCAGCGGGGACCGGGCCGCCCAACGCGGCCCGGAGCTCCTCGGCGGACCCCTCGCGGATCGCCGGGCCGTCGGCGCTGTGCTCGAAGTGCTCGACCACGCGGTCGACCACCCAGTAGCCAAGCTCGCGCATCCGCTCGGTCTCGAGGCCGAGCGTGTCCGTCGGCGGGCGCTTGCTCACGTCAGCTTCCGGATCGGCGCGCCCGCCACGAACGCGGCGATGTCGGCGACTGCGTCGGCGTACATCGATCGCATCGCCCGCTCGCTGACGTAGCCGAGGTGTGGGAGCAGCACGGTGTTCTCGACCGACAGCAGATCGCTGTCGGCGGGTAGCGGCTCCTGGTCGTACACGTCTAGTCCCGCCGCCGCGATCGTGCCCGACCGCAGCGCCTCGACCAGCGCGCGCTCGTCGACGATCGGTCCGCGCGAGGTGTTGATCAGGGCCGCGCTCGGCTTCATCAGCGCGAGCTCGGCGGCCCCGAACAGGCCCTGGGTGCGGTCGCTGAGGACGAGGTGGATCGACAGCACGTCGGACCGCTCGAGCAACTGCTCCTTGGACACCCTGCGCACCCCGAACTCGCTGGCGCGCTCGTCGGTCAGATGCTCGCTCCAGGCGATCACGTCCATCCCGAACACGCGGGCCGGGGCGACCATCGAGCCGCCCAGGCGCCCGAGGCCGGCCAGGCCGAGCGTGGCTCCGGCGAGGTTGCTGGGCAGGTCGAGCTGCCAGTGGCCGGCGCGCAGCGCGCGGTCCTCGAGCGTGACGCGCTTGCTGACGGCGAAGATCAGCGCCCACGCCACCTCGACCGTGCTCGCGAGGCCCGGCGCCGAGCCGCCCGACATCCCGGTTCCCGACACGGTCACACCCCGCTCGCGGAGGTGGTCGACGTCGAGCGAGGCGTTGCGCATCCCGGTGGTCACCACCAGCTGGAGCTCGGGCAGCCGCTCGAGGACCTCGCGCGGGAACGCCGTGCGCTCGCGCATCAGCACGAGCACCTCGAAACCGGCGAGCGCGTCCGCGAGTTGCTCGCGAGGAATCGTCTGCCCGAAGAACGTCACTTCCACCGTGCCGGCCAGCGAACCCCAGTCGGCGAACTCGTGCGCCCGCCCCTGATAGTCGTCGAGCACAGCCGCGCGCAGCACCCACTCAGTATCGCCGTTTCGGAGCCGGGGACGCGGTAGCCTGCGCCGCAGTGCCGTTCATCCTCAACGCCAACGCTCAGGTGATGTGCAGCCATGGCGGCACGTTCCAGTTCCTCCCGAGCACGGCGCCGACGGTAATGGTTGGCGGCGCCCCGGTCGTGACGATCGCAGACCAGGCCGTCCCGCTGACGCCGTGCCCGTTCGCGACCGCCGCCGGCCCCGCGCCGTGCGTCACGCTGACGCCCCCGCTCGGCGGGTTCGCGCTCAAGGTGATGGCCAACAACACGCCGGTGCTGCTCGACACGACGCAGTTCCTGACCGTGCCCGCGGGGGCCGGCGCCCCGGTGCCCGCGACCGTGGTGTTCCCCGGGCAGACGACGATTCAGGGCACCTGAGAGCCCCGGCTCACCACCACTTCTGCTCGCGGGCCTGCTCGGTACCGCCGGTCCGGTCGAGCGCGTCGAGCTTCGCCATGTCCTCGTCGGACAGCTCGAAGTCGAACACCCGTCCGTTCTCCTCGATCCGGTTCTGGTGCGTGGACTTCGGGATCACGATCAGGTCGCGCTGCAGCGACCAGCGGATCAGGACCTCGGCGGGCGTCCGCTCGACGCGCTCGGCGATCTCGGCGACGGCGCCGTCGGACAGGTGCCGGCCGGTCCCGAGCGGGCTGTAGCCCTCGAGCGCGATGTCACGGTCGCTGCAGGCCCGCAGCAGCGCCTTGCGGTACTCAAACGGGCTGAACTGGACCTGGTTGACGACCGGTCGGTCCGACGCGACGGCGATCACCTCGTCGAGCTCGGCGACCGAGAAGTTCGAGACGCCGATCGAGCGGGTGTGCCCCCGCTGCTTGGCCTGCTCCATCCCGGGCCACGCCCACGTCGCGCCCCCGCGCGGCCAGTGGATGATGTACAGGTCGATGCGGTCGATGCCAAGGCGCCGCAGGCTCCGCTCCGCCTCGGCCACCGGGTCCTTACTGCCCGGGTAGAACTTCGTGGTGATGAACACGTCCTCGCGCGGGACGCCGCTCTCACGCAGCCCCTGGCCGACGCTCTCCTCGTTGCCGTAGGCCTGCGCGGTGTCGATGTGGCGGTAGCCGGCCTCCAGCGCCCACCGCACGGCGTTCACGCACTCGGGCCCGTCGGGAACCTGCCACACCCCGAGGCCGAGCGTGGGGATCTCGGTGCCGTCGGCGAGCACCTTCGTGGCAGCGCCCGGCGCCGCCTGTCGATCGGACATGTTGCCTCCTCAAATCTGTTTTGAACGGATGATCGCCGATCGAGGAGGTGAGGCCCGGGACCGGGGCCGTCCGCGGACTTGCGCGGAGACCCCGATCCGAGTGATCCATTAGGTCGCGACGTACGAACCGTAGAACGTGCAGACGTTCTGCCTGTTCAGCGTGGTCGCGTTGTCAAACGCGTAGGTGACGGTGACCACGACGCCCTTGGAGGACTCGAACGCGACGACGCCCGAGCCGTCGAAGTCGCTGCTCGTCGGCGTCAGACGCACGCCGTTGGTGCCCTTGTTGAACTGGGTGTTATGGATGATGTGGGTCCGGCCCGCGCCATCGAACATGTGGCCGAGCAGGTCGCCCGCGGGCACGCTCGAGAACGCGAATACGACCGGCGTGCCGGTAGCCGAGCCCGTGCCGCAACGGGCGTTGATCGTCAGCCCGTCGACATTGACGGCGACCTTCGCTTTCTGGCCGTTCTTAGCGATCACCGAGAAGGTCTTCGTGGTCGGGTTCTTGCTCACCGACGCGGCCGCCGGTCCTGCGGCGACTACGACGACGGCCCCGAACGCCGCGATTGACGCGACCATGCCGCGCGATCCCAACATACGTCTCATACCAGCTCCTTCCACGCGGCATTGCCGCATACCCGCATTGTGTTGCCCGCCGGCGCATAGTAGCCGCGCCCGCGGTGGGATTCACCCCGCGCCCGCGGTGCAGTTAACCGGAACACAATCGGATTGCGCACGCGGGCGGGGTGTTCAGACGTTGCTTGGTGACGAAAGATCACGTTTGGGTAGCATCAACCCAGAAGGGGCACAGTCGTTTCGCTATCTACCGGTGGGGCCGGTGAGGGGGTTTCAGTGCGTATGCGAATGAAGTCGCCGGACGCGCCGTCCGAGGAACGGCGCGACGAACACGTTGGGGGGCTGTCACGCGCAGGCCTGTTCTCGCGATCGCTGGCGGTCGTGGGAGCGCTCGGCGGCGCCGCGTTCGGCGCGGCCGAACTGGCCGCCGCGCCGCGTTCGCGGGCATCGGCGGCGCGCGACCGCGACATCCTGAACCTCGCACTGCTGGTGGCGCGCCTGCAGGCCGCGTTCTACGCGGAGGCCCTGCACGGCGGGAAGCTGAAGGGCGAGGCGCACCAGTTCGCTGCGGTCGTGAGCGGGCAGGAGCGCGAGCACGTCAAGTTCCTGGCCGGAGCGCTGGGGTCCCACGCCGCCAAGAGCCCCGCGTTCTCGTTCGGCGACGCCACCTCCGATCCCGACAAGTTCATCTCGACCGCGGTGAAGCTCGAGTCGACCTCGCTGGCCACCTACAACGGCCAAGGAGTCAACCTGACGCCGGCCACGCTGTCCGCGGCCGCCAAGATCGTGTCGGTCGAGGCCCGGCACGCGGCATGGGCGCGGGCGATCGCGGGCGAGGTCCCGGCGCCCGACGCCGTTGACGCCCCGATGACAATCGCGCAAGCTAAGCAGGCGCTCGCGCCGTTCCTCTCATGACCATGAGCTCAAATCACACGCACAACCTCTCCCTCGACGACTTCGACCGCGACGGCGCCGTCCGCGAGACCTTCGCGCGGCTCCCGCTGGAGACCCGGTCGGGCTTCCTGATCCGCGCCGGGCGCATTGGGGCGGTGGCCGCGGGCGCGTTCGCGCTCCGTCCGGCGATCGCCTCGGCGGCAAGCTCGGATTCGGGCGATGTCGCGATCCTCAACTTCGCGCTCGCGCTCGAGTACCTGCAGGCCTCCTTCTACACCGAGGCCGAGCGGATCGGCGCACTGCACGGGGCCCTGGCCCAGCAGGCGCAGGTCGTCGGCGGCCACGAGCGCGACCACGTGCGCGCGTTCAAGGCGCAGCTCAAGTCGGCCGCGATCAAGGAGCCGAAGTTCAACTTCCACGGGGTCACCGAGAACCCGAAGGCGTTCCGCAGCACCGCGGTCGCGTTCGAGGACCTGGCGGCGGCCGCCTATAAGGAGCAGGCCCCGAAGATCAAGTCCAGAGCCTTTCTCGCCGCGGCGCTTGGCATCCACACGGTGGAGGCACGCCACGCCGCCTGGATCCGGCGGCTGGCCGGGGTGCTGCCGGCGGCGAAGGCCTTCGACGAGCCGCTTCCGGACCGGAAGGTGGTCGAGATCGTCAACTCGACCCATTTCGTGTCGCTCCAGACCCCCCACACCAGCGCGCCGCGCTCGCCCGGGTTCACGGGGTAGGCGATGGCACGCGTCCGCTTGGGCTCGGGGCGGGGGCTCTTGCTGGCGGTGGCGGGTTGCGCGATCAGCGCCGGGGCGGCCGCCGAGCTGTCCTCGCGCGCCGCGGGCTCGACGGCGTCGACCGTGCGCCAAGCGACCGCCGTGCCGCAGTCCGACCTTCGGCTGGTCGCGCCGCCGGCGGCGTTCACCTCCGGCCGTCCGCCGCCCCCGTCCGGTCGCCGCGACGCCACGCGCTGGGCGCCGGTGCTCGACGCGACCGTCGCCCGTCGCACGCCGAATGGGCACGGGGCGCCCGCCGGATCGGTGCCGACGCGGACCGGAGACGGCACCACCAACATCGTCGTCGCCGACGGCGAGGCCGTGCGGCACGGGGTGTTATGGGAGCGGGTGCGGCTGACGGCGCTGCCCAACGGCACCCAGGGCTGGGTGCCGCGTCGGGCGCTGGGCGGCTGGTCGTTCGTGCACACGCGTCTGGTGGTCGACCGCCGGCGCCTCGAGGCGTCGCTGTATCGCGGCGGGCGCGTGATCTTCCACACGCGGGTCGGGATCGGGGCCCCCGGGACGCCGACGCCCGCCGGACAGTTCTATATTCGCGATCGGTTGAGCGGTTTCAAGAGTCCGATGTACGGACCGCTGGCATTCGGCACCAACGCGCGGTCACCCACGCTGACTGATTGGCCCGATGGGGGCATCGTCGGGATCCACGGGACCGATCGTCCCGATCTGATCCCCGGCAGGGTCTCCCACGGGTGTGTCCGCATGACCAATGGCGCGATCCTGCGGTTGGGGACGCTGATGCCCGTGGGCACGCCGGTGATCATCAGGTGAGACGCCGCGGCCAGCTCGGCATCCTGCTCGCCGTCTGGTGCCTGATCCTGGCCGCTGGACTGGTCCAGGTAGCTCCAGCGGCGGCCGCCGGAGGCTCGAGCTCGACCGCGCCCGAACAGCTGACCAACGCGTACCCGCTCGGCTCACAGACGATCCAGGGCGCCGGCGGGCAGACCACGTCCGGCACGACGTCGCAGACGACGTCGCGGCAGACGACGTCGAGCGGCCAGAGCTCGACGCCGGCGGCGGCGCAGCCCACGCGCAGCTCCGCCGGAGGCTCGAGCAAAGGTGGCTCGTCGGGGTTGATTCTGATCGCGATCGGAGCCGTCGCGGTGCTCGCGATCGTGGGTGGGGCGTCGATGTACCGCATGGGCCGCCACGCCGCGCTGGCCGGCTCCCGTGAGGCCGGTCCGGAGCGCACACCGCCGGCCGTGGCCGCTGCCGCGGCTGCGGCTGTGCCCGTGCGGGAGGTTCCCCTGGAGCCGGAGCCGGTGTCGGGGCCGGTGCGGGCCGAGGAGCTCGAGACGCTCCGGCCGGACCCGCCCGAGCCCGAGCCCGCTCCGAAGCCCGAGCGAGTCCTCAAGCCCGCCCCGAAGCCCGTCCCGAAGCCCGCCTCGAAGCCCGCCTCGAAGCCCGTCCCGAAGCCCGCCTCGAAGCCCGCCTCGAAGCCCGCCCGAAGCCCGCCTCGAAGCCCGCCTCGAAGCCCGCCTCGAAGCCCGCCTCGAAGCCCGAGCCGGTCCCCGAGCCCGCTCGGGCGCGCGCGCCCGTGGTGCCGTTCGCACGCCCGCCGGCGCCGAGGCCTCGGCCCGCCGTCGTCGCGCGGCAAGCCGCGCCGGAGCCGGCGGTCCGAGCCCGCGAGCCCGAGTTGCAGGAGCCCGAGCCGGAGGTGGCGCCGAAGCCCGCGGAGCCCGAGAAGCACGTCGAGGACCCGTTTGAGACCGGCGTCCGCCTGCAGGGCAGCGGCGACGCCCGAGGGGCGATCACGGCCTACCGCCGCGCCGAGGCGAACGGCAACCCCCAGGCGGGGTTCAACCTGGGCATCCTGCTCTACGAAGCCGGAGACCACGAGGGCGCCGAGGCCTCCTGGCGGCTCGCCGCCCAACGCGGCCACGGACGCGCGGCCGCCAACCTCGGCCTGCTGCTGCAGAAGCGCCGCGACCTCCAGGGCGCCGCCCGCGCGTACCTGCGGGCCGAGCAGTCCGGCGTCCCCGATGCGGCCTTCAACCTCGGCGTGCTCCTGTACGAGGTCGGCGACCTCGACGGCGCCGAGGCGGCCTGGCGCCGCTGCGCTGACCGCGGCCACCGGCGCGCGGCCGCGAACCTCGAGTTCCTGATGCAAAACCGCAGGAAGACCCGCCGCTAGATGGTTGATTCCGCGCCACCGGGAAAAACGTTCCACTCGGCGCGCGCCGCTCATCGTGTGGAACAAACTTCCCGGTGAGCGGGAATAACGTTCCACGCGAGGCCTGGGGATCGCCGAGGGGAACGAACTTCCCGCTCAGCCGGCGCGCCGCGCGACGGTCTCGTCGCCGAGCGCCAGCAGCCGCTCCTCGTCGGCCCGCAGCGCCGGCAGGCCGAGCAACTCGTCGACCTCGGCTCGGGTCATCATCCGGTCCAGCCACGGTCGCTGCGTGCGGTCCCGGCGCAGATCGCCCAGGAACGCGCGCACCGCACCGAGGGCCACGCGCATCGCCGAGATCGCGAAGATGCCCAGGTCAAAGCCCCACTGCTCGAGCTCGTCGATCGTCATCGTGGCGCTGCGTCCCCACTCGGGCACGTCGATGATCAGCGGGACGCCGGGCAGCTCTTCGCGCGCGCGGCGAAACTCCTCCGGCGCCAGCAGGGCCTCGGGGAAGATCGCGTCGCAACCGGCGTCGAGATAGGCGCGACCGCGGGCCAGCACTCCGTCCATGCCCTCGGTCTGACGGGCGTCGGTGCGCACCGCAACCACGAAATCGTCGTCCGCCGCCTCCTTGGCCGCGTAGATCTTCGCGCACATCTCGCCGGTCGAGATCAGCGAGGCGCCCGAGGTCTGGCCGCAGCGCTTGGGGAACGTCTGGTCCTCGATGTGGACGCCCGCGGCGCCGATCTGCTGGTACTCGCCGATCGTCCGCTTGACGTTGATCACGTTGCCGTTTCCGGTGTCGATGTCGCACAGCGTCGGCAGCGATGTCACGGCGATGATGTTGCGGGCGTGGTCGAGCATCTCCTTGAAGCTGATCAGCCCGACGTCGGTGAACCCGTTGACGGCCGTCGCCGAGCCCGAGCCGCTCACGTACGCGACCTCGAACCCGGCCCCCTCGACCAGCCGGGCGACGCTCGGGTCATACGCGCCGATCGCCATCGCGCAGCCCGGTCTGGCCAGGATCTCCCTGAAGCGGGCGCCGGGCGAGCTCACGTCGCGAGGCTTTCGACGGCTGCACGCGTGCCCCGCCTGAGGAACCGGCCGTGGCCCTCGGGGCCCACGATCTCGCCGTCTTGCATCACGACTTCGCCGCGGCACACGGTCAGCACCGGCCAGCCCCGAAGACGACGGCCTTCGTAGATCGAGAAGTCCGAGCTCGAACCCAGCATCTCGGCGCTGACCTCCCGCTCGAGCTCAAGATCCAGCACGACAAAGTCGGCGTCGCGGCCGGGCAGCAGCGTGCCCTTGGACTCCAGGCCGAAGATCCGGGCCGGCGACTCGCAGCACAGCTCGACGATCCGCGACAGCGACACGCCGCGCCGGTGATACCCCTCGTCGAGCATCACCGGCAGGATCGTGGCGATCCCCGGAAACGCGAGCTGGGCGTCCCAGATCGAACCGCCCTTCCGGGCTCGGGTCGCGGCCACGTGGTCGGAGCCCAGCGTGTCCAGCTCGCCCGACTCCAGCGCTCCCCACAGCGCCTCGCGGTCGGCCTCCTCCCGGATCGGCGGGATCACCTTCGCCAGCGCACCGGCCGGGGTGTCGCGCGTCTCGGTCAGGTAGTGAGCCTCGGTCTCGATGTACAGGCGCGAGCTGCGCAGCCGTCGAGCGATCAGCGCCTCCAGGCCCTGGCGCGAGGTCACGTGGACGACGTACAAGGGGCACCGCGCAGCGTCGGCCAACACGGCCGCGCGCTGCACGGCCTCGGCCTCGACCAGCCACGGCCGGCTGTCGGCGAACGCGCCCAGGTCGTCGCGTCCCTCGGCGCGCACCCGCTCCGCCGCCCGCGCTGCGAGCTCCTGGTTCTCGGCGTGCACGAGCGCGATCCCGCCCGGCACCTCGGCAATCTGCGCAAACGCCTCGTACAGCAGGCCGTCGTCGACGCCCTGGATGTTGATCCGGTAGCCCTCTTCGCCCTTGTAGGCCATAAACAGCTTGAACGACGTGATCGCGAACGCCGACGCGAACTCCCGCGTGCGAGCGATCTGCTCGGCGGTCATCAGCGCCAGGTGAAAGCAGAAGTCGATCTGCGCGCGGCTCTCCGCGCCGGCGATCTCGGCCTCGAACGTGCCGGGCTCGTATCCGCCGAGATCGCGGTGCATCTTGATGATCGTGGTGACGCCCCCGATCGCCGCCGAACGGGTCTCTGTCGCGTAGTGCTCCCAATCGGGCTGAGGTGACAGCTGCACATGGGGATCGATCACCCCGGGGATCACGTGGTGGCCGCCGGCATCGATGCCGTCGCCGGACGGCCCTTCGCCCCGGAACACCTGCGCGACCTTGCCGTCCTCGCAGACGAGTCCGCCGTCGACGATCAGCCCGTCCGGGTAGACGATCCGGGCGTTTCTCAGGATCGTGCGCGCCAACGCGAGAGCAGCGGCGCTCAGACGGCCGCGGCGGCGCCCACCGGCGCCCAGCAGGCGACGATCTCGTCCACCGACGGCGTGACCCCGAACATCACGTTCATCGACTCGACCGTCACCCGCTTGACCTCGGGCGAGGCGCCGCCGGTGAGGTCGGGCGGGAACACCACGTAGAAGCCGTTGAAGTAGGCATGACGGGCGGTCGAGTCGACGCAGCCGTGGGTGACCAGCCCGGTCAGGATCACGGTCTTGACGCCCCACGCGCGGAGCATCAGCTCCAGCTCGGTGTCATAGAACGCGTCGAAGCGGTGCTTGACGACCTCGGGCTCACCCTCGCGCGGCTCGAGCCCCTCGTAGAACCGGCTGGCGGGATCGGCGCTCTGGCAGTAGAGCCGGCTGCCGTGCCGGTGCAGGCGCTCGAACATCGGGTCGTTCATGTACTTGGCGTCGTAGATCGCGCGCACGTGCACGATCTTCACGCCGTGCCGACGCGCCTCCTCGAGGAACTCAGCGATCCGGCCGGCGACCGCCTTGGTCTCGCTGGTGTCCTGTCCGAGCTCGTCCCAGAAGCCGCCCTCGTCGATGAACTCGTGCTGCATGTCGATGACGATCACCGCCGTGTGCTCCGGCGACACCTTCTCGTCCAACGTCTCCAGTATCTGACGCCCGTCGATCTCGATCATCGGCCGGACCCTAGTGGACCGAACCGGCACTGACAAGCGCCTGCGCGGCCTGCTCGAAGCAAGCCATCGGCGGCGACACCAGGCCGAATCCGACCAGGCCGCGACCGGCCTCGCGGTGCATCATCACGATGTCGATCACCGGCAGGATCCCGGTCTCGCGCACCTTGTGCACGTCGATTCCGACCGGCGCTCCGCGGTCGCCGAGGACCGGCACGCGGTAGCGCGGGTGCTCGGCGAGCGCGATCGCGGACGTGTCTTCATACAGCCGCCGGGCCCGCTCGGAGTCGACGCCGAGCAGCGGCCACAGGGCCGGTGCCGCCGGCAGTACCGAGGCTCCGAGACCCGCGCACTCGACGAGCATCGAGTCGCCGCAGGCGGGCGCGGCGTCGGCCATGTCGGCTCCGTCGAGCGCCACTCCCTCGGCCATCTCGGCGGGCGCCACGAACCACTGGTCGCCCAGCCCGGACACCTTGATCCCGCACTCGGTGCCGTTGGAGCCGACGGCGGTCACCAGGCTCGAGCCCTCGACGCCGTGACCGCGGTCGAGCATCAGCCGGGTCGCCGCCAGCGATACGGCGACGAAGAACTGGGGGTTACCGCGCAGGAACTCGAGCACGCGTTCCTGGAGCTCGACGCCCACCCCAGCTCGCGCCAGCCCCGGGGCGAGCCGCTCGGCGAGCATCGAGGTGGCGGCGGCGTTGCGGTTGTGCAGCTCATCGCCGCGCCGCAGGGCCTCGCACATGATCTCGTCGCAGTCGATCCCCCCGACCGCCTCGAGCGCGGCGTCCAGCGCCGGCGCGACGTCGTCGCGCAGCCAGCGCAACCGTCGCGAACACGTCCTCGCCGGTCATCCCGAGGATCAGCGCGCGGCCGAAGCCCTCCATCAGAAAGTGATACGCGCGCTCGCCGCTGGCCTGGTCCTCGACGACCACGACCGGGGTGCGAAGCGGTGATCGCGCCGGCGCCGCCGGCCATCGCGCTGTGGTCCTGGGCGGCGCCCAGCTCGGCCTCGGACGGCGAAAGTCCCTCGAACTCGGCCGCTCCGGCCAGCGCCGCGCGCACCGAAGGTGCCAGCGACTCCCAATCCGTCGGCGGCGCGGCGTGCAGGATCAGCTCCGGGCGCATGCCCGGGACGACCTCGCGCGCGGGCTTGACCGCGACGAGTCGGGGCGCGACCGCGACGACGTCGGCGATCGCGCGCTCGTTGGCGCCGGCAGGGGACATGGGCGGCACCCTTTCATCTTGCGGCCCGGCGATCAAGCGCGTGCCTGAATATGATCGCCGGCGTGGCGCACAGCGATACGCACCGGGCGGCCGCCCGGTCGATCTGGGAGGCGTGGACGTCGGAGCATCCGCTCCCGGCGATCGCCGCCGACACGCGTCCCGCCGATCTCGACGAGGGCTACGCGATCCAGCGACAGTTGGACGAGCTGGCCGGCGTCCCCGCGGGCTGGAAGATCGCCGCGACCAGCAAGGCCGGTCAGGACCACCTCGGTGCCACCGGTCCGATGGTGGGGCGCCTGTACGAGTTCCAGCGCCAGCGGTCGGGCAGCACGCTGTCGGCTCAGGCGATGCGGATGCGCTCCGCCGAGCCCGAGTTCGCGTTCATCTTCGCCGAGGATCTCGACCGTGGCTCCGGGCCGCTTGAGGCCGACGACGTGCTCGCGGCGGTGGCCTCGCTCGTGCTCGCGATCGAGGTGCCCGACTCGCGCTTCGAGGACTTCACGAGCGTCGGCGTGCCGTCGTTGGTCGCCGACGCGATGTGCAGCGGCCACTTCATCCTCGGCCCGACGATCGGCGACTGGCGCGGCCTTGACCTGGCAGCACAGGAGGCCAGGGTGCTGGTCAACGGCGAGGAGCGCTCGACCGGGCGCGGCGCCAACGTGATGGGGGACCCGCGCGAGGCGCTGACGTGGATGGCCAACGAGGTGACCGGCCGCGGCTGGTCGCTGGGCGCCGGCGACGTGGTGCTGACCGGCGCCGCCGCGGCGCCGATCCCGATCGCCCCGGGCGACGCGGTCCTGGCCGAGTTCGGCGGCCTCGGGACCGTCGAGGTGTCGTTCAGCTGATGGCGGGAGCGCCCGGGCCAGACGGCACGATCCGCCTGGGCGTGTTCCTCTCCGGGCAGCACCCGCCCGAGCTGTCGGCGACCGCGGCCGTGCGCGACCACCTCGAGCAGGTCGCGCTCGCCCGCGAGCTGGGCCTGGACTCGGTGTGGGCCGGGCAGCACTTCCTGTCGCACCCGTTCCAGATGTTCCAGAGCGTGCCGCTGCTGGCGAGGATGGCGGCCGAGGCCGAGGGGATGACCGTCGGTGCGGCGATCCTCTTGCTGACGCTGCTCAACCCGGTCGAGGCGGCCGAGAATGTCGCGACCCTCGACGCGATCGCCGGCGGCAGGTTCGTGCTCGGCGTCGGCTTCGGGTATCGCGCCGTCGAGAACGCGGCGTTCGGCGTCCGCAGCCGCCGGGCCGACCTGTTCGAGCGCAAGCTCGACGCGGTGCGCCGCCTGCTCGCCGGCGAGACGGTGACCGCGAGCGGCGACGGCTTCGAGCTCGACGACGCGAAGCTGGCGCTGGTCCCCGAGCGACCGCCGCCCGTGTGGATCGCCGCCAACAGCGACCAGGCCGTGCGCCGCGCGGCCCGGTTGGGCGACGCCTGGTTCGTCAACCCGCACACCCGCCTCGACGAGCTGGAGCGCCAGATGCACCTGTTCCACGAGGAACGCGCCGCGCACGACCTGCCCGCGCCGGAGATCACGCCGGTGCTCAAGGAGGTGTGCGTCGCGGCGACCGACGAGGAGGCGATGGAGGTCGCGCGCCCGTACCTGAAGAACAAGTACGACGCCTACGTCGAGTGGGGCCAGAGCGACGTGCTGCCTCCGACCGACACGCTGCGGCGCGAGTTCGAGGAGCTGACGGCCGGAAGCCGGTTCGTGCTGGGATCGCCCGAGACTTGCGCGGCGATCCTCGCCGACCACATCGACCGGCTCGGAGCCGATCACTTCGTCTGCCGGCTGCAGTGGCCCGGGATGCCCCAGCGCCAGGTCCTGAACTCGATGCGGTTACTGGCGCAGGAGGTGCTCCCGGCGGTCCGCGAGCCTCGGGCCGCCCGCTAGGCCGTAGGACCCAGCTCGAGCCTGAGCTGCGAGCCCGAACGCCCTCGCGAGCGGGAGGGGTGCCCCAAAAGCCGCCGCTTCGACAGGCGGTATATTCCCGCTGCATACGCTCGCATACCAACCGCGCGCCCGAGGTCTGACAAAGTCGGGAGCGCCGCGGTGAGGGCAGAGACGGGCGATGGTTCAAGTTCCAGCGAGCGCCAAGGAGAGGGAGTAGTGACACTGAAGCTCGGAGTCGACGTTGGCGGCACTTTCACGGACGTGCTGCTGCTCGCCGAGGAGACCGGCGAGCTCACGATCGCGAAGGTCCTCTCGACACCCGAAGACCAGTCCGCCGGCGTGATCACGGGCGTGCGGCAGGCGTGCGAGACGCGCGGCGTGCCGCCGGCCGACCTCGCTCTGATCCTGCACGGCAGCACCGTGGTCACCAACATGATCCTCGAGGAGAAGGGGGCCGCCGGCGGCCTGATCACCACCGCCGGCCACGAGCAGATCCTGCATCTGGCGCGCGCGTGGACGCCCGGCCCGCTGTACGCCTGGATGGGCATGATCAAGCCCGATCCGCTGGTGCCGCTGTGGCGCACCCACGGTGTCGGCGAGCGCATGGGAGCCGACGGCACGCCGGTCGCGCCGCTCGACGAGGACGAGGTCCGCACCGCCGTGCAGCAGCTGATCGACGACGGGATCGAGTCGCTGACGATCGCGTTCCTGAACGCCTACGTGAACCCGGCCCACGAGCGGCGCGCGCGCGAGATCGCGCTCGAGGTCCAGCCGTCGCTGCCGGTTTCGATCTCCTCGGACCTGATGTCCGAGTACCGCGAGTACGAGCGCGCGCTGACCGCGGTGCTGAACTCCTACGTCCAGCCGCAGGTACTCAAGTACGTCGACCACCTCCAGTCCCAGCTCCACGACGAGGGCTTCACCGGCCGCTTCAACATCGTCCGCTCCGACGGCGGCACGATGAGCGCGAAGGCGACCAGGGACCGCCCGGTCGACATCGCGTTCTCGGGCCCGTCGGGCGGCGTTGTCGGCGCCGCGTACCTCGCTCGCCAGGCCGGCGTCCCCAACGTGCTGACGCTCGACATGGGCGGCACCTCGACCGACGTGTCGCTGTGCGTCGACGGCGCGGTCACGATCAAGCGCGAGGCGCAGCTGGGCTACTACCAGTTCCAGGCCCGCGGGGCCGACATCCACAGCGTCGGCGCCGGCGGCGGCTCGATCGCCTACCTGAACCTCGCCGGGGCGCTGCGCGTCGGGCCGATCAGCGCGGGCGCCGACCCGGGCCCGGCCTGCTACGGCCAGGGCGGCGATCAGCCCACGGTCACCGACGCCAACGTCGTGCTGGGCCGGATCCCCGCCCGCTCGCGGCTCGGCGGCTCGCTCGAGCTCGACGTCGACGCGGCGCACCGGGCCGTCGAGAAGGTCGGCTCGGGCCTCGGCATCGATGCGATCGCCGCGGCGCAGGCGATCATCGACATCGCCAACGAGAACATGCACGCGGCGCTGCGGGTCGTCAGCGTCGAGCGCGGCTTCGACCCGCGTGACTTCGGCCTCGTCGCGTTCGGCGGCGCGGGTCCGCTGCACGCCAACGCGCTGGTCAAGCTGATCGGTGCCTCACCGCTGATCGTCCCCTCCGCGCCGGGCGTGCTCAGCGCCTACGGGTTCATCGCCGCCGACGTGCAGAACGAGTTCGCGCGCACCTACCTGCGCACCAGCGACGTCACGACCGCGGCCGAGATGCGCGAGGCGGTCGACTCGCTGGTGGCCGAGGCGCGGGAGTGGCTGACCGGCGAGGAGGTGCCGAGCGCCGACCAGAAGTTCGAGGTCTACGCGGACTGCCGCTACTACCGCCAGGACATCCAGATCCCGTGCGCGCTCGATCGGGGCGCGCTCGACGACGGCTACGCGACCGCGCTGCGGTCCGACTTCGAGGGCGAGCACCGCCGGCGCTACGGCTTCGAGCTCGACTCGCCGATCGAGATCGCCACGCTCCGCGTGGTCGGACGCGGGGTCACGCCGGATCCACCGCGAGCACCAGGGAGAACCGACACCGCGTCGCTCGAGGACGCGATCGATCGCCACGAGCAGGCCGTGTTCGCCGGCGAGTCGGTCTCGACTCCGATCTTCGACCGCGAACGACTGCGCCCGGGCCACCGGATCGAGGGGCCGGCGATCGTCGTGCAGGACGACAGCACCGTGGTCCTCGAGCCCGGCTACGCCGGCGCCGTGGACGAGTACGCCAACATCATCATCACCCCAAGCGAGGCCCGATGAGCGTCACCGAGAAGGCCCAAGCGCCGCTGCCCGACTTCGTCCGCGAGCACGACATCGACCACGTCACGCTGGACATCATCGAGAACACGCTCTCGAACACCCGCTACGAGATGGACCGCGTGCTCGAGACGACCGCGGTGAGCCCGGTGATCCGGGAGCAGTCAGACCAGTTCCCGTTGATCGCCGACCGTCACGCGCGGATGGTGATGGGGCAGTTCGGGTGCGCGATCTCGACGATCATCGAGCACTCGCCCTACGAGGTGGAGGACCTGCGCGACGGCGACGTGATCGCGCTCAACGACCCCTACCTGTGCGAGGGCTCGGTCTCGCACACGCCCGACTTCATGATCCTGCGCCCGATCTTCTACGAGGGCGACCTGGTCGGGTACACGTCGCAGTGGGGCAACCTGATCGACGTCGGCGGGACCGCCGCCGGGAGCATGCCGATCAGCGCGCGCAGCATCTATCACGAGGGCATCCGGATGCCCCCGATCAAGCTCTATGACCAGGGCAAGCTCAACGAAGAGGCGCTGCGGATGTTCTGCCACAACACGCGCGTCCCAGCGCACGTCGAGGCCGACATCAAGGCGATCGCGGCGGGCACCGCGGCCGGCGCGGCGCGCGTGATCGAGCTGTGCGAGCGGTTCGGCAAGGACACCTATCTGGAGGCCTGCGACGCGATCCTCGATCGCACGCGCTCGGCCGTGATCGAGCTGATCCGCCAGCACCTGCCCGACGGCGAGCGCTTCAGCTTCGAGGACCTCGCCGACGACGACGGGCTGGGCACCGGGCCGATCAAGCTGCGGATGACGATGTGGCGCGACGGCGACACGCTCAACGTCGACTGGGATGGCTGTGACCCGCAGGTCCCCGGCTCGGTCAACTTCTACCTGAACCCCGAGATGTTCAAGATGTTCTGCGGGGTGTTCCTGATCATGGCGTTCGCGCCCGACGTCGCCTTCAATGACGGCTACTCGGACATCATCAACGTCAGCATCCCCGAGGGGTCGGTGCTGCGGCCGAACTTCCCGGCGCCGCTGGGCAACCGGTTGACGCTGATGGCGCGCCACTTCGACGTCGTCGGGGCGGTGTTCTCCAAGGCGCTGTCGCAGTTCTCGGTGTCGGGCAGCTACGGCACCAGCCCGAACTTCGTCTACTCGGGAGTCGACTCCCAGGGCGAGCCCTACCAGATCCTCGAGATCCTCTACGGCGGCATCCCCGCGCGCCCGGTCGGCGACGGGCTCGACGGGCACTCGTGGTGGCCGCTGTTCAAGGCGGTCCCGACCGAGTACCTGGAGAAGTACTACCCACTGCGCGTCGACGCCTACAGGACCCGTCAGGACTCCGGCGGCGCCGGTTACCACCGCGGCGGCCACGGCGTCGACAAGATCTACACGTTCCTCGAGCACGGCCAGATCAGCTTCCAGGACGACCGGGCGCACACGTTCCCGTGGGGCGTGAGCGGCGGGCGCCACGGCGCCAGTTCGTCAAAGCGGCTGATCCGCCGGGACGGCACCGAGCAGGAGCTGCCCTCCAAGGTCGAGAACCTGCCGGTCAGCCGCGGCGACAAGCTCGTGTTCTCGACGGCCGGCGCCGGCGGGCTGGGTTCGCCGCTGACGCGCGAGCCCGAGCGGGTGGCCAAGGACGTGCGCGCCGGCCTGGTCAGCGCGGACGCCGCTCGCGAGCAGTACGGAGTCGTGCTGGGTCCCGACGGCGCGGTCGACGCCGCTGCGACCGAGTCGCGGCGCTCGGAGCTCGGCGGTGGCGGCGAGCAGACCGGTCAGTTCGACTTCGGGCCGCTCCCCGAGCCGGCCGAGCTGCGCTCGCAGATCGCCCAGGAGCGCCGTGACTTCGACGCCGAGATGGCCGCTCGCGGCGAATCCGAGGGTTGAGCGCCCCGTTGCGGATTGCGATTGTCGGGACCGGGGCCACCGGGTCGGTCTATGCCGGGCTGCTGGCGTCGGCCGGGCATGACGTGACGGCGGTCGACGCCTGGCGCGACCACATGGACGCGATCCGTGAGGGCGGCCTGCGGGTCACCGGGGCCAGCGGCGACCGGACCGCGACGCTGTCGGCCACGACCGACCCTGGCGAGGTCGGGACCGTGGACCTGGTCGTGGTCGCCACCAAGGCCCACGACGTCGAGTCCGCGGCCACCGCGGCGCTGTCCCTGCTCGGCGAGGACACGATCGTGCTGCCGATCCAGAACGGGCTGGGCAGCCGCGAGCGCGTGGCCGCGATCGTCGGGCCCGAACGCGTGATGACCGGCGTGATCGGCGGGTTCGGGGCCTCGATCGTCGAGCCCGGCCACGTTCACCATCACGGCATGGAGATGGTGCGGTTCGGAGAGCGCTCGGGACCGGTCACCGACCGCGTGGAGCTCGTTGCCGACGCCTGGCGCGAGGCCGGGTTCACCGTCCGCACGTTCGACGACGTCGACCGGCTGGTGTGGGAGAAGCTGATCTGCAACGTCGCCTTCAGCGCCACCTGCGCGATCACCGGCGCCACGATCGGCGGGGTGATCGATGACCCCGACGCATGGCGGGTAGCCCAGGCGTGCGCGACCGAGGCCTACACGGTCGCGGTCGGGCTCGGCGTCGGGCTCGGGTTCGACGACCCGGTGGCCTGGGTGCACGAGTTCGGCAGGGCGATCCCCGGCGCGCGGCCGTCGATGCTGCTGGATGTGCTCGCCGGACGCACCAGCGAGGTCGACGTGATCAACGGCTCGATCCCGCCGCTGGCCGACGAGCTCGGGATTCGGGCTCCGGTCAACCGGACCGTGACCGCGCTGGTGCACGCGATCGAACGGACCGGCACGGCGCCGCTGCCTCAGCACTACGCCGGCTGATCGCCGTCGATCTCGGCGAACACCTCGCGGGCGTTGCGGAACGCCTCGACGCCGGCCGGAACGCCGGCGTACACCATCAGCTGGATCAGCGCGTCCTTGATCTCCTCGCGCGTGCAGCCATTGTTGATCGCGCCGCGCAGGTGCAGCTTGAACTCGGCGGACCGGTTGAGCGTCCCCAGCATCACCAGGTTCAGGAGGCTGCGGTCGCGGCGGGTGAGCGCGCCGCGCCCCCAGGCCGCGCCCCAGCAGTACTCGGTGAGCAGCCGCTGGAAGTCCTCGGTGAAGTCGTCGACGTTCGCCATGCTCGCGTCCACGTACTCGCGGCCGAGCACCTCGCGGCGGATCTCCAGGCCGGTTTCGAACAGGTCGTCGTTCATGGCACTCCCTCCATTCGTGATCTACGCTCGAGCGGGTCGAGCGGGTCGAGCGGGCGTTCAGGCGGCGATCGGCGCGAACGTCCCGGCCTTGTACGTCTGCCCGGGGAGCTCCTTGCCCAGCGCCTCGGCAAGCCACGCGGCGGTCTCGACCAGCGCGGCGAGCTCGATCCCGGTCTCGATCCCCATGCCGTGCAGCATGTACACGAGATCTTCGGTGGCGATGTTGCCGGTCGCCTTGGGGGCGAACGGGCAGCCGCCGACGCCGCCGCAGGATGCGTCCAGCACAGCCGCGCCGGCCTCGACCGCGGCCAGCGCGTTCGCGTAGCCGGTGTTGCGGGTGTTGTGCAGGTGACAGCCGACGATCGCGCCGAGCTCTGCCACCCCGGCGACGAGCTCGCGGACCTGCGAGGGGACGCCGACGCCGATCGTGTCGGCCAGCATGATCTCGGCGGAGTGGTGCTCGTGCATCAGGCGGGCGAGCTCGAACACCCGCTCGGGCTCGACCCGGCCCTCGAACGGGCACCCGAACGAGGCCCCGATCGTGACCGACATCCGGACGCCGTCGCGGTGCGAGCGGTCCAGCAGGGAGACGGCAACCTCGGTGGCGCCGGCCAGCGTCATGCCCTGGTTGCGGTCGCAGAACGTCTCGCTCGCCGGGAACGCGTAGTGGATCTCGTCGACGCCGGCGTCGACGGCGCGGTCGTAGCCGCGTTCGTTGACGATCAGGCCCGCGTAGACCGTGGGGCCGCTGCGATCGAGCTGCGCGACCACCTCCTCGGCTCCGGCCATCTGCGGGACCCGCTTGGGGTGCACGAAGCTGACCGCCTCGACCCGGGGAACGCCGGCGTGGGCCAGGCGGTTGCACAACTCGGCGCGGACCGACGGCGACAGCGCGGGCGTCTCGTTCTGGAGCCCGTCGCGAGGCCCGACGTCGCAGATCGTTATGGGGTTCATGAGCCTCTTGGTATGCAATTGCACACCGAGAACCCTAGTATGCGCCGCACGAAAACGTCAACCAGGCAAGAAGGGGAACCCGCCCGGTGGGCAGGCTGGACGGCAAAGCTGCATTGGTGACCGGCGGCGGGTCGGGGATCGGCCGGGCGATGTCGCTGAGGTTCGCCGAGGAGGGCGCCGCCGTGATGGTGGCCGACATCGTCGCTGACAGCGCCGCGGAGACCGCCGAGCAGATCGCCCGGGACGGCGGCCGCGCGGCGTCGGCGGCGGTCGACGTGACCGACGCGGAAGCGGTGAAGCGCGCAGTCGAGTCCACGATCGGGGAGCTGGGCGGGCTCGACGTGGTCGTCAACAACGCCGGGGTCACGATCGTCGGCGCGGCGCATGAGCTGCCCGAGGATCAGTGGGACCGGGAGCTCGCGATCAACCTGAAGAGCGTGTATCTGGTGTCGCGGGCGGCGTGGCCGATCTTCAAGCGGCGCGGCGCCGGCTGCATCATCTCGACGTCCTCGATCGCCGGGCTGTGGGGAGCCCCCAATAACGCGGCCTACGGCGCCTCGAAGGCGGCGGTGATCATGCTCACCAAGTGCATGGCGCTGGACGGCGCGCGCGACTCGATCCGCGTCAACTGCGTGTGTCCGGGCATGATCGACACCCCGATGATCGACGGCTATTTCAGCGACCAGCCCGATCCGGAGGCGGCCCGCACGGTCGCGATCGGGATGCAGCCGCTGGGCCGGCTGGGCGAGCCGGCCGACGTCGCCGAAGCGTTCGTGTACCTCGCCTCCGACGAGTCGCGCTGGGTCACCGGCTCGGTGCTGGTCGTCGACGGCGGTCTGACCTCAGGAATCTGGAGCCCATGACCACAACAGAGACGATCACCGAAGCAGAGCTGCGAAGCGGAGTGCGCGAGCTGTGCGCGCGCTTCGGGGACGAGTACTGGCGGCGGATCGACCGCGAAGAGGCCTATCCCAAGGAGTTCGTCGACGCTCTGACCGAGGCGGGGTGGCTGGCCGCGCTGATCCCGGCCGAGTACGGCGGCGCCGGGCTTGGCGTCTCCGAGGGCGCGCTGATCATGGAGGAGATCAACCGATCGGGCGCCAACGGCGGCGCCTGCCACGCGCAGATGTACATCATGGGGACGCTGCTGCGGCACGGCTCCGACGAGCAGAAGCAGCAGTGGCTGCCGCAGATCGCTTCGGGCGACCTGCGCCTGCAGGCGTTCGGCGTGACCGAGCCCGACGCCGGCCTGGACACGACGCGCATCCGCACCCGGGCGCGGCGCGACGGCGACCGGTATGTGGTCAACGGCCAGAAGATCTGGACCTCTCGAGCGCTGGAGAGCGACCTGATGCTGCTGCTGGCGCGAACCGGCGACCCCGAGGGGGACCAGCCGCGCTGGTGGGGGCTGTCGACGTTCCTGGTCGACCTGCGCTCGGCGCCGGCGGAGAACCTGCGGATCCAGCCGATCGAGACGATGCTCAACCACAACACCACCGAGGTGTTCATCGACGACCTCGAGATCCCGGCGGCCAACCGGATCGGCGACGAGGGGATGGGCTTCCGCTACATCCTCGACGGGATGAACGCCGAGCGGATCCTGATCGCGGCCGAGTGCGTCGGCGACGGCCGCTGGTTCGTCGAGCGCGCGGCCAACCACGCCAAGCAGCGCCAGGTGTTCGGTCGCCCGATCGGCCAGAACCAGGGCGTGGCGTTCCCGATCGCGTGGGCGCACGCCCGGATCGAAGCGGCCGACCTGATGCGCCGGCGCGCGTCCGACCTCTACGAGCGCGGCGAGAAGTGCGCGGCGGAGGCGAACATGGCCAAGCTGCTCGCGGCCGACGCGTCTTGGGAGGCGGCCAACGCGTGCCTGGACACCCACGGCGGGATCGGCTTCGCGCGCGAGTTCGACGTCGAGCGCAAGTTCCGTGAGACGCGGCTGTACCAGGTCGCGCCGGTCTCGACCAACATGATCCTGTCGTTCCTGGCCCAGAACGTGCTGGGCCTGCCCCGGTCCTACTGAGCGCCCGTATCGGCCGCCGGGCGGTCCCTTGGGCCGCTCTGGCGCCACATGCTCTTATAGGTCCGGCTCAGATAGACGAGGTGCTTGCGCATCTCCTCGGCGGCGGCATCGCCGTCGCCGGCCTCGATCGCCTCGAGAATCGCCCGGTGGTCGTCGTTGACGCGCCCCGGAAAGCGCGGGCTCATCGTCTCGCGGCTGAGGTTCGTCTGGAGGATCGAGAAGATCGGCTGGGCGGCGATCCGCAGCAGCGTGTTGCCGGCGGCGTCGAGCACCGCCGTGTGGAACTCCTGGTTGTAGGCGTAGCGCTGTTCGCTGGCGATCTCGTCCGGGTGCTCGAGAATCGTGTTGCGCATCCGTTCGAGATCGGCCTCGTCGCGGCGCTCCGCGCACTGGCGCGCGGCGAACACCTCGAGCAGGCGGCGCGTCTCCAGAAACTCCTCGAGCGTCACGTCGTTGGCCTCCGACAGCAGGCTGATGTTCGCTTCCAGGAACTCGGAAACGTGGTCGACGGTCGGCAGCGTCACGAAGCTGCCGCCGCTGGCGCCCTTGGCGGTCCGGATCAGGTTGTGGGCCTCCAGCGCGCGCAGCGCCTCGCGGACGGTGCCGCGACTGACCCCGAACTCGCGGGCGAGCACGATCTCGCCCGGCAGCCGCTCGCCCCGCGGCAGCTCGCCGCGGATGATCAGGTCGCGGAGCTGGTCGTAGACCTGCTCGTAGGCCTTGCGGACCCGGATGACGGGCGGGGTCACTGGCTCAGCGCGCTCCGTTGCCGTAGCGCTCGAGGATCCGTCGCGCGATCAGCAGCTGCTGGATCTCGTTTGAGCCCTCGCCGAGGATCAGCACGGGGGCATCGCGGTACAGCCGCTCGATCGGATACTCCTGAGAGTACCCGTAGCCGCCGTGGATCCGCATCGCTTCGATCGCGGCCTCCTCGGCGACCTCGGTCGCGAACAGCTTCGCCATTCCGGCCTCCATGTCGGCCCGGGCGCCGGTGTCCTTGAGACGCGCGGCGTCGATCATCAGCAGCTCGGCGGCCCGGATCTTCGTGGCCATCATCGCGATCTTGGCCTGGATCAGCTGATGGTTGGCGATCGGCTTGCCGAACGCCTCGCGCTCGCGGGCGTAGCGAACCGCGTTCTCCAGCGCCGACTCGGCGATCCCCAGGCCGCGGGCCGCGACGTTCACCCGGCCGAGCTCGATGCCGGCCATGAACTGCTTGAAGCCGACGCCGACCGCGTCTTCGCCGCCGAGGATGCTCGACGCGGGGATCCGGTAACCGTCGAACACCAGCTCGGTGGACTCGACGCCCTTGTAGCCGAGCTTCTTCAGCGGCGGCGGGATCGTCAGTCCCGGCTGCTCGGCGACGCCCGGCTCCTTCTCGACGATGAACGCGGTCATGCCCGCGTGCCGGGGCTGGGCGGTCGGATCGGTGACCGTCAGCAGCATCACGATTCCGGCCCGCAGCCCGTTGGTGACCCACATCTTCTGGCCGTTGATCACGTACTCGTCGCCGTCGCGGACCGCCCGGGTCCGGATCGCCTGCACGTCAGAGCCGGCGTGGGGCTCGGTCATCGAGAACGCCGCGCGGATCTCGCCGCGCGCCATTCGCGGCAGCAGCCGGTCCTTCTGCTCGTCGGTGCCGAACGTCTTGATCATGAACGACCCCATGAAGTGCGTGTTGACCACGCCCGACAGCGAGATCCAGCCTCGGGACAGTTCCTTGACGATCAGCGCGTACGTCGTCAAGTCGAGGCCGAGGCCCCCGTACTCCTCGGGGATCGTGGTGCCGAACAGCCCGAGCTCCCGCATCGTCTGCACCAGCGGCTCGGGAAACTCGTCGGCGTGGTCGTAGCGGGAGACGTTGGGCAGCACGTCACGATCCACGAAGTCGCGGATCGTGCGCAGGATCTCCTGCTGTTCGTCGGTGAGCTCGGTGATCGAGCTCATGCTGCAGCCAGGTGCTCGCGCCGGGCGGCGCGGGACAGTGCCTCGAGCCCGGCGAGATCGTCGCGGCGCTCGAGCGTCATGATCGTCTCCTCGAGGCGCTCGACGTCGTCGCGACCCAGCGCCAGCGAGGCGTTGGTACGGAACTTGTCGCGGACCTCGTCGGCGCTCATCGGGTTCTCAGGGCCGCCGCGCTGATACGGCAGCTCCGCCTCGAGCACCCGTCCGTCGCGGGTGCGGATGCGCACGCCGCCGGGCAGGGCGCGGGGGAACGTCTCGTACTCCTTGACCTCGTAGCTGACCTTTGACGCCAGTTCGAGCACGTCCGGATCGGTGATCGCCTGATCGGTGTAGGTCGAGACGTCGACCTTGCCCCGCAGCAGCAGCGCCGCGACCGAGTAGGGCAGGCTGAACTTCGCCTCGTACTCCGAACGTGGGCGGTGCTTGTCGGCCAGCGGCTCGAGCACCAGCGAGACGCCCGCTTCGGTGGTCAGCGCGACGATCTCCTCGATCTCCTCGACGGCCACGGGAGTGTCGGCGATCGCCTGGGCGGTCGCGTCAAGCGACGCGTGCAAGTAGTGGCAGGCGGGGTAGGGCTTGAACGCGATCCGCGGCGTCTCCCAGCGCTCGCCGAGGTCGGCGGCGATCGCGTCGACCCCGACGTCGTGCCGATCGACGAACGCGCCGTAGAGCCCGAACCGGCCCTCGAACACCGACGACGGCCCGGTGGCCCCGTGCGCAGCCAGGCGCGACGCGATGATCCCCGAGTGCGCCGCCCAGCCCGGGTGCAGCCGCTTGGTCGAGGAACCGTCGGCGAGGTACTCGAGCAGGCCCGACGCCATGCTGCCGGCGATTCCCAGGCCGTTGGTCACGATCCCGGGCTCCTGCCCCTGTACTCGGGCCGCCGCGGCGGTGGCGCCGAACACGCCGCACACCGACGTGGGGTGGAATCCGCGCGCGTGGAACGCGTCGCCGACCACCATCCCCAGACGGGTGACGATCTCGCTGCCGGCGACCGCGGCCACGACGAAGTCGGCGCCCGACGCGCTCTGCGACTGCGCCTGCGCGAGCGCCGCGGCGACGACGGCGACGCTGATGTGGGCGATCGACCCGGTGTGCGTGTCGTCGTAGTCGAGCGCGTGGCAGGTGACGCCGTTGACGAGCGCCGCGTCCGCCGCGGGCAGGCCGTCGGCGACCCCGATCGCCGCCGCCGGGCCGGTCGTCCCGTTCTCGGTCATCGCCTCGCGGGCCGCGGGAGCGGTGTCGAGCGCGTGCGCGGCGAGCCCGCAACCGAGCATGTCGAGGATGTGGAGCTTCTCGGCCTCGACCACCTCCTGGGGGATCGCGTCGAGCGTGAGCGACGAGCTGAACGAGGCGAAACGTTGTGCGGCGGTATCCATGGCTTTCCCTCTCAGACTGTCCAGTCGGTGTCGGTGGTGGGGAAGGTGCTGGTGACCTCCGGGGCGGTGCGCTTGTAGACCATGAACGTCCGCTGGAACTCGACCACGACCTCGCGTCGCTGGTTGATCCCCCGGCAGCGCACGCCGACGATCCCGACGTCGGGATTGGACTTGGACTCGCGGGTGGAGACGATCTCGGTCTCGGTCCACAGCGTGTCCCCGACGTAGACCGGGTTGGGCAGCTTGATGTCGGTCCAGGCGAGGTTGGCCGTCGCGTTCTCGCTCGTGTCGGGGACGCTCATGCCGGTCACCAGGGCCAGCGTGAATGCGCTGTTGACCAGCGCCTGGCCGAACCGGGTCCGGGCGGCGAACTCGTTGTTGAAGTGGACCTGGTTGGTGTTCATCGTCAGGCACGTGAACCAGATGTTGTCGGTCTCGGTGACCGTGCGCCCGAGTCTGCTCTGGTACACGTCACCGACGTCGAAGTCGTCGTAGAAGCGACCTCGCCACACCTTGGGGGCGGCTTCAGGTTGTGCGGACATGCTTGCTCCCCTCGTCCGGTCGGCAATTTCAGCGTCGGTCGAGCCGGTTATATGTCAGACATAAGTCAAAGTCAACCCGCTCAAGGCGCTTCCCGCGCTATCGCCGCTTGACATGACCGATGTCCGGCATAAGAATGGCCGCCGTATGAAGGCTGTGCGAATTCACGAGTTCGGCGGGTGCGACGTGCTCGCGATCGACGAGGTGCCCGACCCCGAACCCGGTCCCGGCCACGTGCGGATCAAGGTCGACGTCTGCGCGCTCAACCACGTCGACGTCGACATCCGAGAGGGGACCTCGCGCTTCGACATCGGCTTCCCGCACATCCTCGGGCTCGAGCCCGTCGGCCGGATCGACAAGCTCGGCGAGGGCGCGGACGGGTTCCGGCCGGGCGATCGCGTGATGCCCTACCTGCTCGGCGGGGATGTGTTCATCGGCGTCGCCGGCCCCGGTGGATTCGCCGATTACGTGGTGGCCCCGACCAAGCAGCTGGTGCGCGTTCCCGAGGAGATCTCCGACGAGCAGGCGGGCGCGCTGCAGACCGCGTTCGGGACCGCCTGGCACATGCTGTTCGGCCGAGGCGGCCTGCGCATCGGCGAGACCGTGCTGATCAACTCCGTCTCGAGCGGGATCGGCTCCGCCGCCGTGCAGCTGGCCAGGCTGGCCGGCGCGTTCGTGATCGGCACCTCGAGCTCGCAGGAGAAGCTGGACGAGGCCACCCGCAACGGGATGGACGCCGGCATCGACTACACGTCCGAGGACGTGCCCGCGCGGGTCATGGAGCTGACCAACGGCCGCGGGGTCGACCTGGTGTTCGAGCACGTCGGCGGCGAGCTGTTCCAGAAGGCGGTCGACTCGCTGGCCCAGAACGGGCGGCTGGTCACGTGTGGCGGTCACGGCGGCGAGGTCGTACCGTTCGACATCATCCCGTTCTTCCGAGGCCAGCACACGTTCATCGGCTCTTTCGTGTACGACCGCGACGAGCTCGACAAGGTCCTCGAGTTCGCAGCGCGAGGTCTGCTCAAGCCCCTCGTGGCCGAGAGCTTCGCGCTCGAGCACGCCCGCGACGCGTTCGCGCTGATGGAGAGCCGGAAGTTCTTTGGGAAGATCCTCCTGCGTCCGTGAGGAGCAAAGCCCTGGCCATTCCCCGATCCTGGAGAAAGCTATGAAACGCCTCGGAGTGGACGTCGGCGGCACGTTCACCGACCTGATCTACATCGACGATGAGGGTGGGAACATCCTCATCCACAAGCTCGCCTCCACGCCTGACGATCCCTCCCGCGGCACCGTGCAGGGGATCACCGAGCTGACCGAGCGGGCCGGCGTGACGCCCGCCGACCTCGGCCAGGTGTTCCACGGCACCACGATCGCGACCAACATCGTGATCGAGCACAACGGCGCGAGCGTGGGGATGATCACCACCGAGGGCTACCGCGACATCCTCCACATCGCGCGCCACAAGAAGCCGCTGAACTTCTCCAACTACCAGGACCTGCCGTGGCAGCGCTATCCGTTGGTCCGCCGCCGCCACCGCCTGACGGTTCCCGAGCGGATCGCCGCCGACGGCCAGGTGCTGGTGGAGCTTGACGAGGAGCGAGCGCGCGAGCAGGTCCGCAAGCTCAAGGAGATGCAGGTGGAGGCCGTCGCCGTGTGCTTCCTGTTCTCGTTCCTGCACCCCGAGCACGAGCAGCGCGTGGCCGAGATCGTGCGCGAGGAGTTCCCGGAGGCGTTCCTGTCGGTGTCCTCGGAGGTGCTGCCGCAGTACCGCGAGTACGAGCGGTTCTCGACGGTCGCGCTGAACGCGTTCGTCGGTCCGAAGGTGGCCGGCTACGTGCGGCGGCTCGAGGATGAGCTCAGGAGCCTCGGCGTCCGCACCGGCCTGCAGCTGATGAGCTCCGCCAGCGGCGTGGTCACGGCCGACGGCGCGGTGCAGCGCCCGGTGAACCTGCTGATGTCCGGCCCGGTGGCCGGAGTCGTAGGCGGGATCTGGGTCGGCCGGCAGGCGGGCTTCCAGAACGTGATCACGCTCGACGTCGGCGGCACCTCTGCGGACATCGGGCTCTCGCAGGGCGGCAAGCTGCGGATGAAGCACCTGCTCGACACGCGCGTGGGTCCCTACCAGGCGATGATCCCGATGGTCGACGTCGACACGATCGGCGCCGGCGGCGGGTCGATCGCCTACGTCGACGGCGGCGGCATCTTCCGCTCGGGCCCGCGCTCGGCGGGCGCGGTCCCCGGTCCGGCCGCCTACGGCCGGGGCGGCACCGAGCCGACGTCGACCGACGCGATGGTCAACCTGGGATGGCTCCAGCCCGAGACGTTCCTGGGCGGGACGATGGAGCTGCGCTGCCGACCTGGCTCGCGAGGCGTTCGAGCCGATGGCCAAGGAGCTCGAGATGAGCGTCGAGGAGGCCTCGATGGGCGCGATGCAGATCGTCAGCCATTCGATGGTCCAGTCGATCGAGGAGAACTCGGTGCGCAAGGGCTATGACCCGCGCGATTTCGCGCTCGTCGCCGAGGGCGGCGCGGGACCGATGTTCGCCGCGAACATCGCGTCCGAGGTCGGCACCCCGGCGGTGATCGTGCCTCCGTATCCCGGCGTCACGGCGGCGTTGGGCCTGCTCGTCACCGACTCGGTGTACGAGTACGTGACGACGACCTACCAGCGCATGTCCCAGCTCAACGCCGAGGAGCTCGAGGCCCGGTTCACCGAGCTCGAGGACCAGGCCCGTGGACAGCTCGAGGCCGACGGGATCGCGACGGACCGCTGGGTGATCCAGCGCGTAGCCGACTGCCGCTACCTGGGCCAGGGCTACGAGCTGCGCGTCGAGGCGGGTTCGGGCGCGATCGACTCCGAGTGGTCGAGCAAGCTCGCGGCGGACTTCCACGACGCGCACGAGCGCGAGTACTCGCGCCGCTTCGAGGAGTCAGACATCGAGATCCCGAACATCCGCGTGCGTGGGATCGGGTTGATCGACCCGCTGTCGATGCCCGAAGTGCCCGCCAGCGCCGAGTCCGTTGACGTTGCCCTTGACCACGAGCGGGACGCGTGGTTCCGGGTCGACGGCGAGCTGCGCGAGCTGCCCACGCGCTTCTACGACCGCGAGCGCCTCGCCGCCGGGCACCGGATCGAGGGCCCGGCCGTGATCAACCAGTACGACACGACCACGGTCGTGCCGCCGGGGCTGACCGCCGAGGTCGATCGCTACGGAAACATCGTGATCTGGCTCGAGGAGTCCGCGCGAACCGCCGACTTCGGCACGGCCGGCGTCGCCGCCGGATCCTGACAGGAACGCCAGCAGAGAAAGGAACCAGGCATGTCGATCGTGACTTATGAGGTTGGACGCACGCCCGGGCCTCCGGACCGCGAGCGCGTCGAGGTCGATCCGATCACGATGCGGGTCCTCGGCGGCGCATTCCACGCCATCGCCAAGGAGATGGCGGGCGTCCTGTTCCGGATGTCCTACTCGTCGATCATCCGCGAGTCCGAGGACCTCGGCGCGGGGATCTTCGACGCGCAGGGCCGCGAGCTATGCGAGTCGGACTCGACGCCGATGCACATCGGGTCGCTGCCGTGGTACATCCGCGGCTTCCTCGACCGGCTCGACGGCGACATCCGCCCGGGCGACGTGATCGTCCACAACCACCCGTTCCTGGGCGCCTCGCACAGCCCCGACGTGGCGGTCGCGGTGCCGATCTTCGACGGCGACGAGCTGCTCGGGTTCGCGGCGGTGACCGCGCACGTGCTCGATGTCGGCGGCTCGTTCCCCGGGATCAACGCCGACGCGTTCGACGTGTATGCCGAGGCGAAGCTCTACAACGGGCTGCGCTGGTACCGCGAGGGCGAGCTCAACGTCGACATCGACCGGATGATGTTCGACAACGTCCGCACCGAGACGATGAACCGCGGCGACATGAACGCGATGATGGCCGCCTGCCAGCTCGGCTGCGAGCGGTTCCTGCGGCTGGTCGAGCGCTACGGGACCGAGACCGTGATGAGCGCCGCGTACGGCTGGATGGACTACTCGGAGTCGATGCTGCGCGCCGAGATCGCCAAGATCCCCGACGGCGAGTACAAGGCCCCGACCGCGTGGCTCGACGACGACGCGCGTAACCGCGGCCGGCGCCTGCGCGTCGAGACCAAGGTGATCGTCGAGGGCGACAGCATCACGATCGACCTGACCGGCTCCGAGGCCGAGGTCCCGACGGGGTTCAACGTCCCGTTCGAGGGCTCGCTGCTGGTCGGCGCCTACTACGCGGTGCGCACGCTGCTGCTCGACGAGGTCACGTTCCCCGAGCATGTGCCGCAGAACGACGGCGTGTTCCGGCCGGTCGAGGTGATCGCGCCCAAGGGCACGATCTTCAACCCGCAGTTCCCGCGCGCTTGCTTCTCGCGGTTCTGCCAGGTGCAGCGCGTCGTGGACAACACGATCCTGGCGCTCGCCGATCAGCTCCCCCAGCAGGTGACCGCCGGCAACTCGGCCGGGATCCACTTCTGCTCGTACTCGGGCTTCCAGCCCGAGAGCGGCGAGTACTGGCTGTACCTCGAGGTCAACGAGGGCGCGTACGGCGGCCGCTACGGCAAGGACGCGATGGACTCGGTCGACAACCTGATGGCCAACACGCGCAACAACCCGATCGAGGAGCTCGACCTCCGGTTCCCGGTGCGCTGCGACCAGTACGAGCTACGCCCCGAGCCGGCCGCGCCCGGCAAGTGGCGGGGAGGCGTCGGGATCATCCGGCGCAACCGCTTCCTGGTCGACGGCACCTACTCGTGCGAGGGCGACCGCCAGTACGACCCGCCGCGGGGGATCTTCGGTGGCTGGGACGGGATGACGGCCTCTACCTTCAAGAACCCCGACACCGAGCGCGAGGAGTACCTCGAGGCCAAGGTCACCGGGGTCGAGTTCAAGGCCGGCGAGTACATCGAGTTCCGCGAGCCCAATGGCGGCGGCTACGGCGACCCGCTCGAGCGCGACCCAGCGCTGGTGCGCGAGGACGTGCTCGACGACTTCACCACGATTGAGCTGGCCCGCGACGCCTACGGGGTGATCTTCGTCGACGAAAAGTCGCTCGAGATCGACGAGGCCGCGACCGACAAGCGACGGGCGGAGATCCGCAGCTCCCGCAACGGTCGCCAATCGCTCAACGACGTGTTCTCGCGCGACGAGGGGAAGCTGATCCCCTCGGTGAGCCCGGTGTCGACGGCCGGGAACAAGGCCTTCGGCATGGACTAGGCGGTGCCGGGCCGTCGACCGGCCCGGCCCCGTCTTGGAACACCCCTGGCACGAGCGGCTCGTGCGCGCGGGACCGCGTCGAGGGGGTGGCGGCGTGCTTAACGCGTCAAATCCGACGCCGGTTTGAGGCTTGCCGTGTCAGGCACGCATACGGTGCACTGCACGGCAAGCCCCCACCGACACGCCGGATTTGACGTGTTATGCATGCGGGCGGATCGGGCTCTCCCGGTGCTAGGTCGCCGGGACCTCGCCGGCGCAACCCGGGAATTTCGGTCCTCTCGATGCTCGGTACTCGCCGCGTGGAACAAACTTCCCGCCCATCGGGAAGTTTGTTCCCCTCGGGGGCGATGGCTCGCCGAGAGGAACGAAGTTCCCGCCCGCCCGCCGGCCCGCCCGCCCCCTACGCCAGTGCCGCCGGACCGCGGACTCGGTTACACGCGCTACCTCGCCGACGCCTCGCCGACGAGCCCGAACGCGCCGTCGGCGCGCAGCGAGGCGAGCTCCTCGTCGGAGTAGCCACACAGGTCCCGCAGCAGTTCGTCGGTGTGCTCGCCGCGGTACGGGCCGCGCCCGAGCGGGTTGGGCTCGCCGCTGAGCCGCAGTGGCGAGGCGATCTGGCGCACGGTCCCGAGCTCGGGGTGCTCGACCTCGACGACGTCCTCGCGCGCGAGCGCCTGCTCGTCCTCGAGCGCCTCACCGACCTCGTACACCGGGCCGTGCGGCACGCCGGCCTCGGACAGGATCACCTGCCACTCCGCGGTCGTCCGGGCGCGGAACGCCTCGCGGAGGATCGGAAGCAGCTCGTCGCGGTTCTGGTTGCGGGCGGCGAAGTCGGTGAAGCGCGGGTCATCGAGCAGGTCCTCGCGGCCCAGCGCCCCGCACAGGAGCTGCCAGAACTTCTGCTTGGCGCAGGCGATCGTTAGCCAGCCGTCGGCGGTCTGGATCGCCTGGAAGGGGACGATCGAAGGGTGCGCGGACTCGGCGATCCGCTGCGGCACGTAACCGGCGGTAGCCGCCCAGGTTCCGACGTACACGAGCTCGTGCAGGGCGGTCTCGTACAACGAGATGTCGCAGTCGCAGCCGACTCCGTCGCGGCGGGCGCGCCACAGTCCGCTGAGCAGCGCGATCGCTGACACGTAGCCGCCGGACAGGTCGACGAGCGACAGTCCGCTCTTGGTCGGCGGCCCGTCTGGGTCGCCGGTGAGGCTCATCCACCCGGCCATCGCCTGCATGATGTAGTCGTAGCCCGGCTGCGCGGCGCGGGGGCCGGTCATGCCGAAGCCCGACAGCGAGCAGCACACGATCCGCGGGTTGACGTCGCGCAGATCGTCGTAGGTGATGCGGAGCTTGCGCGGCTGGTCGCCGCGAAGGTTGGAGTAGACCGCGTCGGATTTCGCCACCAGCGCCTCGAACACCTCGCGGCCGCGCGGCGAGCGCAGGTCCAGCGACACGCTCTTCTTATTGCGGTTGAACGTCTCGAAGAACAGCGAGTCCTCGCCCTGCTGGTAGGGCGGGACGTACCGGCCGACGTCGCCGTTGGACGCGGGGTCCTCGATCTTGATCACCTCGGCTCCGAGGTCCGACAGCTGCAGCGTTGCCCACGGGCCCGCCCCGTACTGCTCGACGGCGATGATCCTGACGTCAGCGAGGGGCAGTGTCATGGGGAGCTCCAAGGGGTTGATGGTCTACAAAGCCTCATTGGCCACGCAGGCTCGCGGTGGCCGCGTGGTCGACCGCCTCGCCGACGAGGTCGACCGCGACCCCGTAGACGCGGGCGGCCTCCTCGGCGGAGACCACCTCGTCGAGCACGTCGCGCAGCACCAGCTCGGGATCGCGCTCTATCGGATCGCCATAGCCGGCCGAGTTCGCGGTCCGCAGCGAGATCACGTCGCCGGCCGACAGGTGGTAGTTGGTCGACTTGGCCGGGATCCGCCGCTCGTCCTCGCGACCGGGGTTGACGACGATCTCGCCGGGCACCCCGTCGCGGCCCCCGAACAGCCCTCGGGGCGGGCTCACCCCGGTCGAGCCGTCGCCCTCTCCACTGAACAGCGTGTCGCTGAGGAACTCCCAGGTCCGCACGACGCCCATTCCTCCGCGCCACTGGCCCGCTCCGGGTCCGGGTCGCAGCTCGTACTCCAGGCATCGCATCGGGTTGCGGAGCTCCAGTTCCTCGATCGGGTTGTTGCGGGTGTTGGCCATCAGGCAGTCGACCGCGTCGAGCCCGTCCTTGTGAGGACGGCCGCCGTAGCTGGTCTCGTTGACCTCGATGTAGACCCAGTACTCGCTGGCGCCTTCCGCCACCCCCGAGTAGGACACGAAGAACGTGTGGCCGGCGCTGCCGGCGCAGATGCGCTCGGGGAACACCTGCGACAGCGCCAGGTTCATCGAGTCGGCCATCTTCGCCACCTGGTTGATCCGCGCGGTGCAGGCGGCCGGGAACACCGGGTTGAAGATCGAGCCCTCGGGCGCGACCACCTCGATCGCCCGGAAGATCCCGCTGTTCTGGGGGATCACGGCCGAGTTGGTGAACTCGTCGAGCAGCACCGAGCGGACCATCGAGAACACGATCACCTGCGTCGATCCCGAGAACGGGCAGTTGTAGCCGGTGGGCACCTGGTCGTTGGAGCCGGTGAGGTCGACTTTCAGCCGGTCGCCGTCGATCTCGATCGCGACTTCGACCCGCAGCGGTTCTCCGAGATGCTCGCCGTCGTCGTCGAGCCACTGCGTGGGCGCCCGGTAGACGCCGTCGGGCGCCTGCTCGATCTCGGCGCGGAGCTTGCGCTCGGAGTAGTCCAGCCAGTAGTCCCCGGCGGCGAACACCGTCTCATAGCCGTGCTTGTCGATCAGCTCGAGGAAGCGCGCCCGGCCCAGCCGCGAGGCGGCGATCAGCGCCTCGGTGTCGCCGCTGTTCAGCGTCGGCGTGCGGGTGTTGGCCCAGATGTGCTTCCACAGCTCCTGGTTTCGCCGGCCGCGATCCTCGATCCGCAGCGCGGTGTAGTGGTGCCCCTCCGCCCACACGTCGACCGGGTGCACCATCAGCCCCGGGGACATCCCGCCGACGTCGGCCAGGTGGCCGTTGGCGCACGACCACGCGCACAGCCGGCCGTCGTGGAAGATCGGGATCGCCACGCACAGGTCCGGCGTGTGCGAAGCCCCGAGGTAGGGGTCGTTGTGCAGGAACACGTCGCCCTCGTGGACATCGTCGCCGACGACCGAGAGGATCCCCTTCAGGTAGCCCGGAATCGAGCCGACGTGCATCGGCGTGGTGTCGCTCTCGCACAGCTCGGCGCCGTCGGGGTAGAAGATCCCGCAGCCCAGGTCCTCGGACTCGCGGATGATGCTCGAGTACGACATCCGATAGAGCACCTGGGCCATCTGCGCGGCGATCGCCTTGAAGGCCCCGCCGAGCACGCTCAGCGTGATCGCGTCCAGGTCGGTCACTGCGCCCGGCTCGCTCAGTGCGCCCGGCTCGCTCACTGCGACACCTCCAGGATCACATTGCCGATCTGATCGACACGGGCGCGCGCCCCCGGCGGCACGAGGATCGTCGAGTCGGGCTGCTCGATCACCGCCGGGCCGGCGAGCTCGTCGCCGGCCCGCAGCGCGGCCCGCTGCAGCACCTGCGTGGGCACGCGCTCGGCGCCGCCATCGACCGGGAACACGACGCCGTGCTCGAGCCGCGGCGCGGGCGCGGAGCCGTCGTCGCGCTGCTGGAGACCGGGCCAGTGCACGGCCGGCATGCGGCCGACTCCGGTGACGCGGACGGTCACAAGCTGCACCCCGAGGTCGGGAAAGCGCCCGAAGTACTCGCGCTCGTGGCGGGCCTCGAACGCGTCGCGCACCGCCGCCGACCAGCCCGCGTCCACCACACCGGACGGAGCCTCGACGCGCAACTCGTAGCCCTGGCCCGCATACCGGCAGTCGGCCCAGCGCTGCAACTCCATGCGGTCGGCTTCGAACCCGGCGCCGGCGAGGTGCTCGCGGACCGCCGACTCGAGCGCCTCGTAGCGGCGCTGCAACGAGTCGAAGTCGAGCTCGGCCAGGTCCTGCCAGGCGGTCACGGCGCGCTCATAGCGGACGTCGGAGGCCAGCAATCCAGCGGCCGCGGTGACGCCAGGGTGAGGCGGCACCACGACGTGCGGGATCCCGATCGTCCGCGCGATCTCAGCTGCGTGCAATGGGCCGGCACCGCCGGTGGCCACCAGCACGAAGTCGCGGGGGTCGAAACCCTTGCGCACGGAATTGGTCTCGATCGCGTTGACCATGTTGTGGACGGTCACCGCCACGACCCCGAGCGCCGCCTCCTCGGCCGACAGGCCCAGCGGCTCGCCGACGGCGGCCGTCACCGCCGACCTGGCGAGGTCGGGGTCGAGACTCATCCGCCCGCCGAGGAATGCCTCGGGCCGCAGCCTCCCCAGCACCACGTTCGCGTCGGTGACGGTCGCATCGGTGCCGCCGCGGCCGTAGGCGGCCGGACCCGGATCGGCGCCGGCGCTCTGCGGGCCGACGCGGATCACGCGACCGTCCTCGGCGGTGGCGATCGAGCCGCCGCCGGCCCCGATCGTCTCGATGTCGAGCATCGGGACCATCACGGGGTAGCCATCGATCGAGGAGTCCAGCAGGTGCTTCATCCGCGCCTGGCCGCCGGGGGCGACGCAGATGTCGGCCGAGGTGCCGCCGACGTCGAGCGTGATCATGCTCTGAAAGCCGCTGCGGCGAGCGGCGTCGATGCCGCCCAGCTGCCCGGCCGCCGGCCCGGAGAGCACGAGGTTCACCGGAGATTGGTGGCCCTCCTCGAACGTCGTCATCCCGCCCGAGCTCTGCATCAGGTGGGGCGGCCGACGCATGCCCTCCCGCTCGAGCGTCTCGTGCAGCCGGTTCAGGTAGCGCCCGACGCGGGGTCCGATGTACGCGTTGATCGCCGTCGTCGAGAAGCGCTCGTACTCGCGGTGCTGCGGACTGATCTCGCTGGACACCGACACGAACGCGCCCGGGCACAGTCGCTCGGTCAGCTCCCGCAGCCGCTGCTCGTGGCCGGGGTTGACGAACGAGCTCAGAAGACAGATCGCGACCGCCTCCATGCCCTGGTCGGCCAGGTAGCGCAGCTCGCGCTCAGCCGACTCCTCGTCCAGCGGGGTCAGCACCGTGCCGTCGGTGAGCACCCGCTCGGGGACGCAACGGCGGTGCTGGCGCAGGACCAGCGGCCGCGACTGCTGGGGGATGTCCTGCATGATGCTGAAGTTCAGCGGCTTGCGGTGCCGGGCGATGTGCAGCACGTCCCTGAAACCGTCGGTGGTGACCATCCCCACGCGCGCGCCGCTGCGCTCGAGGATCGTGTTGGTCCCGACGGTGGTGCCGTGGAGCAGCTCGGATAGCTCGGACGGGTGCGTGCCCGCCTGATCGCAGATCTCCCGCACGCCCTGGGCGATCGCGATCGCCGGATCGGCGGGCGTCGAGGGGAGCTTGTGCACGTGGATGCGCCGGGCACGCTCGTCGTAGAGGATCAGGTCGGTGAATGTCCCGCCGACGTCGACCCCGAGGTGAAAGGTGTGGTGTGAGTCAGCGCTCTGCATGACACCCCGTCTGACCTACCGCGGCCCCGGCGGGCGGGTCATGCCGGCTGCTTGAACTGAGCCGCCCTCAGCAGCCCGAGCGTCTCGTCCATGTCGAGCACGTCGCCGTACTTGGCGTCGATGTCGAACAGCGTCGCCTCGTGCGGACCGGGGGCGCGGTCGGCGACGGCCTCACGCGGCACCACGACCCGGTAGCCGTACTGCATCGCGTCGACCGCCGTGGCGCGAACGCATCCCGAGGTCGAGGCGCCGGTGACGATCACCGTGTCGACGTGCGCGGCGGCGAGCATCGGCGCCAGCGGGGTGCCGAAGAAGCCGGACGCGAACAGCTTGTTGAGGACCGGTTCGCCCTCGCGGGGAGCGATCCGCGCGTCGATCTCCGGCCAGGGCGACCCTGGAGCCAGCGTGAGCAGGGTCGGGACCTTGTCGATGAACGCCTTGGCAACCTTCTTGCCGCCCTCGTCGTACACGATCGTCGTGAACGCGATCGGGCAGTCGGACTCCCGCGCGGCCTCGAGCAGCTTCGCGGTCGCCTCGACGGCCGCATCGGTGTCGCAATGCAGCGGCGAGGCGGGGTCGGTGAACCCTCGGTTGAAGTCGATGATCACGAGCGCCGGGCGCGTGCCCGCTCCCTGGCGCCTACCCAGGCCACGCTCGTCGTAGAGGTTTCGCGTTGCGTCGTCCACTGTCACTCTCCTGAATCTCTCTCAACCGGTACTGACACTGACACCTTCCGGCAGCTCGCCGAAGTCGAACTGCGACGGTTCACCCCGCTCCTGCGCGAGCCGGGCACGAAGCTCCTCGGTGGCGGCCTCGTCGACGGCGTCGCCGTCGATCACCACCCCGTAGTCCGATTCGGCCGCCTCGGGCGAGACCAGTTCGCGCTGCACGTCGCGCAGCACCTCGCCGGCGGGACGCTCGAGCGGATCGCCCCAGCCGCCCGCGCCGGCGGTGCGGAACACGAGCCGCTCGCCCGTCTCCACGTGATAGGCGTCGAGCTTCGACGGCAGCTCGACGACGGTGCCGTCCGCGCGGATCAGCTGCTTGGCGCTGCGCCCGCCGGCCCGCCCGCCGCCGATGCCCCAGGGGCTGATCAGCGCGCGGTCGTCGTGCACCGTGAACTCGCCCGGAGCCGTGAACAGGTAGACCTTCTCCACCCCGGTGCCGCCGCGGTGACGGCCGGCACCGCCCGAGTCCCGTACGGGGATGTAGCGCTCGATAACGACCGGGTAGTAGGCCTCGGTGTATTCCGCCGGCGTGGTGCGGAACATCGGCCACCAGGAGTGCCCGTCGAGCCCGTCGCCGATCGGCCGGCCGGGGATCCCGCCGAACAGCAGCTCCACGAACTGGAAGTAGTCACCGGCCGGGTCGACCCCGGAGAACACGAACGACGGGCTGGTGCCGTAGCCGGCCGCCATCGACAGCTCCGGGGCCTTCTGGCCCAGCGCGCCGCTCTGGCAGTCGAAGAACCTGAGTGTGCACGTTGAGGCGGTTCGACAGCGGGGCGGGGAAGCGTGGGTTGAGCAGCGACCCCTCGGGCAGCGTCACCTCGAACACGTCGTAGAGGCCGTCGTTGAACAGGATCTGCGGATCGAAGGCCATGATCATGTAGATCCCGAAGAACAGCTTGCACAGCCCCTCGTGGATGTGGAAGTTGATCGAGCCCGGCGCCTGGTCGGCCGTCCCGGTCCAGTCGGCGTGGCAGATGTCGCCCTCGCGCCAGATGGTCAGCACCATCTTGAACGGGCCGTTGCCAAGCCCGTCGTCGTCGACCCAGTCGGTGAACGTGACGGGCTCCTCGGGGATGTACTCGCGGATCAGCCGGCGCCATCGCGGTGCGTGTGCGATCGAGCAGCGCCTCGCACGCCGCCGAGTAGGTGTCGACTGCCGAAGCGGTCGCAGATCTCCACCACGCGGCGCTCGGCGGCGCGGCAGCCGCCGATCAGCGCCATCAGGTCGCTGCGGTTGGTGTCCGGCGTGCGGGTGTTGTTGAGGATCACGGCGAGCGCGGTCTCGTTCAGCTGTCCCGCTCGCACGATCTTGATCGGCGGGATCCTCAGGCCCTCCTCCCAGATCGAGGTCGCCTCGTTGACCTGGCTGCCCGCGACCTTGCCGCCGACGTCCATCATGTGACCGAACATCGAGCTGAATCCCACGTGCAGGTCCCGGTGGAAGATCGGCACGATCACCAGCCAGTCGTTGCAGTGGGAGATCGACCCCTTGCACAGGTAGGGGTCGTTGAGCAGGATCACGTCGCCCTCGCCGATGTCGCCGCCGAAGCGGTCGATCACCTCGGGGATGTAGGAGCCGAACTGGCCGACGACCATCTGGCCGCGGGCGTTGCAGATCATCGGGAACTCGTCGTGCTGGACGCGGATCGTCGGCGACATCGCCGCCCGGCGCACGACCTCGTCCATCTCGAAGCGGGCGTTGAGCAGCGCGTTCTCGATCAGGTCCAGCGTGATCGTGTCGATCGCCACGTCGGTCATCTCCGGTGCCTAGCGCTCCGGTGAGATCAGCAGGTTCAGGTAGGGGTCCACCTCGGCCACGTGGCCCGGAAGGATGACCGTGGTCGCGTCGTACTGCTCGACGATCGCGTGGCCCGGGATTCGCATGCCCGCGGTGAGCCGCGAGCGCTCGTAGGTCGGGACCTCGCGCCCCTCGCCCTCCATCCACACGGTCTGGCTGCCCAACCGGGCCTCGGCGGGATCGCTCGGGCCGCGTTCGTGACCGGGTATCTCCGGCGTCGGCACGCTGCCGCGGCGCGATCGCTCGCAGGTTGACCAGCTCCGCGCCGCCCTCCAGCCCGAACCCGTACAGGCGGTGGTGGACCTCGTTGAAGCGCTCCACCAGTTCGCGCACGGTCAGATCGCCGAGCTCCGCGGCCGAGCACCTCGATCGGGATCTCGAATCCCTGGCGCCGGTAGCGCATGTCGACGACGTAGTCGGTGGCGCGATCGGCGGCGGCCACATGCTCGGCCTCGAGCCAGTCATCCCCTCGGGCGGCTAGCTCTCGCAGCCGCTCGCGCACCTCCGTCGGCCGTGGTCGCGTCGGCGTCGCGGATGAACGTCTGGCTGAACTCGTTCTTGACCTCCGAGGCGACGAAACCGAGCGCCGAGAGCACCCCGGACTCGGGCGGCACCAGCACCGGGAAGCACCCCAGCAGCGCGGCCAGCGCGTTGGCGTGCAGCCCGCCGGCGCCCCCGAATGAGACCAGCGCGAAGTCGCTGGGCGTCAGGCCCTTCTGCACGGTGACGACGCGCAATGCGCCGAGCATGTTCTCGGTGACGATGTCGACGATCCCCGCCGCGGTGGCTCGCGGATCGAGGCCGAGCGCCTTGGCCAGCCGGCCCACGGCGGCGTCCGCGGCGTCGACGTCGAGCTCCATCGCGCCCCCTAGCAGCCGGGGCGGGAGGTGTCCCTGCACGAGGTTGGCGTCGGTGACGGTCGCCTCGGTGCCGCCGCGTCCGTAGCACGCGGGCCCCGGGTCGGCCCCGGCGCTGCGCGGACCGACGCGCAGCGCGCCGGTGACCTCGGCCACGTACGCGATCGACCCGCCGCCGGCGCCGATGCTCTCGACCTCGACCGACGGCGCCCGTACCGGGAACTCGCCCACCGAAGTCTCGCGCGTGATCGAGGGCTCTCCGCCCACGCAGGTGGCGACGTCGGTCGAGGTCCCGCCCATGTCAAACGTGAGGATCCGGTCAAAGCCGGCGTGGGCGGCCACATAGGCCGCCCCTTGGACTCCCCCGGCCGGACCCGACAGCACGGTGTGGACCGGCGTCGAGCGCGCCGAGTCGAGGCTCATCAGCCCGCCGTCCGAGCGCACCACCTGCAGGTCGCGGCCGGCGCCGACCTGCTCGAGCCGGTTGCGCAGGCTCGACAGGTAGCGGTCGAGCACCGGGGAGACGTATGCGTTCATCACGGTCGTGACCGTGCGCTCGTACTCGCGGAACTCGGGCAGGATCTCCGACGAGATCGAGACCGGCAGCAGCGGCGCGTCCTCGCGCGGCGAGCTCGGCCACCGCGCGCTCGTGCTCGGGGTTGGCGAACGAGTTCATCAGCGAGACGGTGAGCGCCTCGACCCCTCGGTCGCGCAGCTCGGCGATCGCGGCGCGCGCGCCGTCGACGTCGAGCTCGCGCAGCACGACGCCGTCGGATCCGACCCGCTCGTCGACGGCACGCGTGTCCTGCAGCGTGGCGATCGGCTCGGGCTTCTCGTAGATCATCCAGCCGAACAGGGGTCCCGGGGTCCACGCCTCGGCCAGGTGCAGGATCGAGCGAAAGCCGTCGGACACGAGCAGCCCGACGCGGGCTCCGCGCTTCTCGAGCACGGCGTTGGTGGCCACGGTCGTCCCGTGCAGAATCGCGCTCATCCGCTCGGGCGGGACGCTCGCCGTCTCGGCGATCGCGCGGATGCCGTCGACGACCCCGAGCGACTGATCCTCGGGCGTGCTCGGCACCTTCGCCACCCACAGGCGGCCTGACTCGGTGTCGTGCAGCACAAGGTCGGTGAAGGTCCCACCGACGTCGATACCGAGCCTCAGCACGGCCTGAGTCTATGGGCTCGGAGCCACGGATGTCCAGATGTCCGACATCCGCGTCTGGTCGGGCTGTCGGCGCGCGACACTACCGCGGCGAGGAGCCGTCGCCGTCGTCGAACAGGCGCGCGACGGCGGAGTAGTCGAGCGCTCCCATGCTGGCCTCCTGGGCCAGCCGGTAGCGCTCGAGCGACCGCTCGACGACCGGCATCGAGAGTCCGTGCTCGGACGCCGTCTGAAGCGCCAGGTCGACATCCTTGGCGAGCAGGTCGACCGGGAACAACGCGGCCCAGTCGTGGCTGGCGGGGGCATCGGGGAGCACGCCCGGGACCGGGTAGCGGTTGCGCAGCACGCGCGAGTCGCCGGTCCCGTTGGACACGATCTCGTACACCGCTGGCCAGGTCGAGGCCTTCGCTGCGGGCGAGCGCGACGGCCTCGGCGAGCGCCGCCATGTGCACGCCGGCGAGGATGTTGTTGGTCAGCTTCGTCGCCTGCCCGGAGCCAGGGCCGCCCATGTGGCGGATTACCGCGCCGAGCGCCTGCGAGCAGCGGCTCGGCGCGCTGCAAACGCGGCCGCGTCCCCGCCGACCATGATCGCCAGGGTCCCGTTCTGGGCGCCCCTCGGTCCGCCGCTGACCGGCGCATCGAGCACGGCCACGCCGCGCTCGGAGCCCGCCTGGGCCAGCGTTCTGGCGAGGCTGGGGAGCGACGTGCTCATCTCGATCACGAGCGAACCCTCGCGCGCTCCGGCGAGCACACCGCGCTCTCCGAGCACCGCGCTCTCGACGATCGCCGGCGTCGGCAGGCAGGTGATCGTGACCTCGGCCGACGCCGCAGCGCTGGCCGGGTCATCGGCGTCCCATGCCCCGCGCTCGCGCAGGTGCGCCACCGCCTCGGGCTGGGGATCGAACACTCCGAGGTCGTGTCCCGCGTCCAGCAGGCGCAACGCCATCGGCGCTCCCATCCTGCCGGCTCCGACGATCGCGACCCGCATCGCGGTCAGTCGCCGACGCCCGACCCGCTGGGCAGGCGGGCTCCGTCGGGTGCCCACAGGCGCACGTAGGTCTCGCGCAGCATCGCCGAGGTGCTCGCGCATCCTGTGCTCGGCCTCGTCGGCGTCGCGCGCGCGCACCGCCTCGAGGATCGCGCGGTGGTCGTCGTTGACCCGCTCGAGCGTCTGCGGCCCCATCTCGCTGCGCCGCATGTTCGTCTGCAGGATCGCGAACACCGGCTGGGCCGCGATCGACAGCAGCGTGTTCCCGGCCGCGTCGAGCAGGCCGGTGTGGAACGCCGTGTTGCAGACGTGCTGCTGCTCGGACCCGAACTCCTCCGGGTCCTCGATGATGCACGCCGCCAGCTGTTCGAGGTTCGCCGGCGAGCGACGGCGGGCGGCCATCCGCGCGGCGAACGATTCGAGCAGTTCACGCGCCTCGAGCATCTCGTCGGCCGAGACCTCCCGCGATTCGTTGAGCAGCCGGATGTTCGCCTGCAGCAGCTCGGAGATGTGGTCGGCGGTGGGCAGCGTCACGAAGCTCCCGCCGCCGGCGCCCTTGGCCGTGCGGATCAGGTTCTGCGCCGCGAGCAGCCTCAGCGCCTCGCGGACCGTCCCGCGGCTGACGCCGAACTCGCTGGCCAGCGCAGCCTCGCCGGGAAGCCGCTGACCGCGCCCCAGCTCGCCGCGCATGATCAGCTCGCGGAGCTGGTCGTAGACCTGCTCGTAGGCCTTGCGCACCCGGCGCACGGGAGCGCCGATCGCGGCCTCGGGGAGCGCCGCGGCGGCCTGGGCGTCGCGACGTGATCGGGCACGGGCCGCTGACAGCACCGCGGCCGGTTCGCCACTCCCCCTACTCATGGTCCTTGCAAGCGATCGGCACGGTACAAGCGAATTGAGCATATCCGGATCGGAGGCGCCCCCGGGGCCGCTCGACTGCCATCCAATTCATGGATCGGGACACTAGATCGCGACGTAGCCACCGTCGACGACCAGCGCCGAGCCGGTCACGTACGAGCGAGTCGTCGCTGGCCAGGAACAACGCCCCGGCAGCGACCTCATCGGACGTGGCCAGCCTCCCCAGCAGCGTCGACCCGGCGAGCTGGTCGAACACCGTCGGATCGCCGGTCTGGTCCTTCCAGGTCTCCAGCCCGGGCGTCAGCGTCGGACCCGGGCACAGCGCGTTGACCCGGACGCCGCGCCGGCCGGTCTCGGCGGCGAGCGAGCGGGCGAGGTTGATCACCGCCGCCTTGGCCGCGGTGTACGCGGCCAGCCCCGGGTAGCCGACCAGGCCGAGCTGGCTTGCGTTGATGATGATCGAGCCCGATCCCCGTTCGAGCATCCCCGGCAGGAACGCGCGGCATAGCAGCCACACGCCCTTGACGTCGATGTCGAACACCCGGTGCCACTGCTCCTCGGTCATCGCGGCCGTGTCGTGGTGCGGGGCGATGCCCGCGTTGGCGAACACGATGTCGACCGGCCCCAGCCGCTGCTGGGCTGCCTCGGCGAGCCGCCGAATGTCGTCGTCGCTGGCCACGTCGCAGGGGACGATCGAGTCGTCGTCGGCGTTGACGTCGCCGACCAGGACCTGCGCGCCCTCGGCGCGAAAGCGGTCGGCGGCGGCCTTGCCGATCCCGGAGGCGCCACCGCTGATCACCGCGCTCTTTCCGTCCAGGCGTCCCATGCGTTTACGCTGGCGCCGGTGTCGCCGGGAACTCGTGCGGGCGGGCGTGGTCGGGCACCCGCGCGACTCTATCGGCCGTCGGCGTCGCAATGTTTGACATTTGCGGTGGTGCCCTGTTGGATGCCGCGGATGACCGTCGGCGACGACCGTGGACAGCTGATCGGCGCCGCGCTCGACGGGCTCGTCTCGGAGATGCGCGAGCGGGTCGGCGTGCAGCGCTGCACGCTGCGCCTGGACGTCGCGGAGGAGTACTTCCCGGTCGTCTACGAGTCGCGGCTCGACGGCGTCCGCACGCTGATCGGAGACCAGCAGGTGTCGCTGAAGGGCCAGCCGGTCGTCGAGGCGATCCTTGGCGGCATCGAGCAGGTGATCCAGCCTGACTGCGCCGCGGCGTCCGACGATCCGGCGTTCCAGCGGATGCTGATCAGCTACGGCGGCATGGGCGCGCAGATCGTCACGCCCGTGCGCGACGGTGAGCGGCTGCTGGGGATCATCTCCCTGCACCACCTCGGCGGTCCTCGCGAGTGGTCGCACCGCGAGCTGGCGATCCCGCGGGACGGGGCCGAGCTGGTCGCGCGAATCGTGGGCGACGCGTTGCCGCTCCCGGCCGGGACGGCCTGATTTGAGCTCAATGCCAACCCGCATCGCCGTCGAGCGGCACCGGTCGATCGTCGCCAGCCCGGCCAACAGCCACAACCGGATCTGGCCGGATCTCGATCCGGTCGCGAGCATCGAGCCCGGACAGCAGCTCGAGCTCGAGCTCCGCGACGGCATGGACGGTCAGCTCTCGCCGTCGAGCGACTCGTCCTCGCTGGAGACCGTCGATCTCGACGCCAACCATCCGCTCACCGGCCCGATCGAGGTCCGCGGGGCGGCCCCGGGGGACGTGCTCGTCGTTACGCCCCGGCGGATCGTCCCCGACGGGTTCGGCACGACCGCGGTGATCCCCGGATTTGGGGTGCTCGGCGACCTGTTCGAGGCGCCGTTCCTCGTGCGCTGGGAGATCGCCGACGGGGTCGCGCGCTCCGAGGAGCTTCCGGGGATCGCGATCCATGGCCGGCCGTTCCTGGGTTGCGTGGCAGTCGCCCCCTCGCACGAGCTGCTCGAGCGGGCCACCGCGCGCGAGGGCGCGCTGGCCCGGCGCGGCGGCGCCGTGCTGGAGCCGGAGCCGCGCTCGGCGGTGCCCGCGGCGGAGCCGTACGCGTCGCACGCCCTGCGGACGATCCCGCCGCGCGAGAACGGCGGCAATCTCGACGTGGCGCAGCTGCGCGAGGGCAGCCGGGCGCTGCTACCGGTGCACGTCTCCGGCGCGCTGCTGTCGATCGGCGACATGCACTTCGCCCAGGGGGAGGGCGAGGTGTGCGGCACCGCAATCGAGGTCGCCGGCACCGTGACCGTCGACGTCTCGTTGCGGCCGGCCGACACGCTGGGCTGGCGTCCGACGTTCCCGGCGATCGAGTACGAGCAGGCGCCGAGCCCGGGCGGGCGGGCCTGCTTTCAGACGCTCGGGATTCCGCTCGACGACGACGGCGCCAACGCCGACATGGACCTGCGGCTGGCGGCCCGGCGGGCGCTGCTGGAGATGATCGGGTGGCTCACCGCCGAGCGCGGGCTGAGCCGCGAGCAGGCCTACGTGCTCACGAGTGTGGCCGCCGACCTGCGCGTCGCCGAGGCGGTCAACGTGCCCAACGGCGTCGTCAGCTGCCGGCTCCCGCTCGACGTATTCGACGCCCAGCGCACCGACGCTTAGCTGGTCGTTTCACCTCGACTGCCCGAGCTCTCGGGCGACGACGTGCTTAACGTCCCACCCGGGGCCTTCGCGGGTCAGCTTGGGACGTTGATCACGCCCCACGTGGCGAACGTCCCACGCTCGCGCCCAGAGCGCTCGAGTGGGACGTTGTCGCACGCGGATTCGCCAGCCATCCGCACCGCGCCCACCGTCCGAGACCAACGCCTAGCGCACGCCGACCGCGGCCCGCAGCTCGGCGCGGATCGCCTCGCCTGCCTCGCGCGTGTTCGCCGATCCACCGAGGTCGCGCGTCCTGGTCTCGGGCCGCGCGGTGCTGGCGTGAACCGCCCGGACGATCGCCGCGGCGCTCGTCTCCTGGCCCAGGAACTCGAGCATCATCGCCACCGACAGGATCTCCGCGACCGGGTTGGCGATCCCCTGGCCGGCGATATCGGGGGCGGAGCCGTGGACGGCCTGGAACAAGCTCGGGTGGGTCCGGGTCGGCTCGAGGTTCGCGCTCGGCGCCGTGCCCAGCCCGCCGACGGCCGCCGCCGTGAGGTCCGAGAGGATGTCGCCGAACAGGTTGCTGGCCACGATCACGTCGAGCGAGTCGGGGTGCGTCAGCACCCGCGCCACCAGCGCGTCGATCAGGATCTCGTCGTGCTCGATGTCGGGGTAGTCGATCTCGACCTCGTGCATCACGTCGTCCCAGAACGGCATCGCGTGGCGTAGGGCGTTGGACTTCGTCGCGCTGGTGACGCGGCGGCGCTGATGCGCGCGGGCGTAGTCGAACGCGTAGCGAATCACCCGCTCGGTGCCCTGACGCGTGAACACGGACGTCTCGATCGCGACCTCGGAGTCTCGGCCGCGGTGCACGCGCCCACCGGCGCCCGAGTACTCGCCCTCGGTGTTCTCGCGAATCACGACGACGTCGAGCACGCCTGAGCTCAGGTGGCCCGGGACGCCCGGCAGCGGTCCCGCCGGACGGACGTTCACGAACTGATCGAAGCGCTGGCGCAGCCCCAGGATCGTCCCCCACAGCAGCACGCTGTCGGGCACGCGGGGGTCGCCGAACGGCCCGGACAGGATCGCGTCGCAGCTGTCGAGGCGCGCGGGCGTGTCCTCGTCCATCGGCCTTCCGGTCTCGAGATAGTGGGCGCTCCCAGCGTCGAACCGTTCGATCGAGACGCCGAAGCCGCCGAGCGACGCCGCCAGCTCGAGCGTGGCCTGCGCCTCGGCGATCACCTCGGGGCCGATGCCGTCGCCTCGGCAGAACGGCGACGTGGTAGGTCGGGCCGGAGTTGTCTGTAGGGGTGGTGTCGCTCATGGAGCGCGCATCCTACGACGGGGCGGCATCGGCGGCGCGCCCGAGCCGCGGGGTCGGACGACTCGTTCCAGGCACAGCGCGAGCAGCACGCCCCACAGCATCGGGTTGGCAACCAGCTGCGCCGTTGGCGACACCGAGCTGCCAATCACGATCCAGACCGCGGTCGGAATCAGCGACGGGAGCACGACCAGCGTCTGAATCCGCCTCGGCTCCCGCGCGACGCCCGACACGCCGTGTGCCAGCACGAACGCCAGCAACGTGCCCAGGAGCGCGGCGGAGACGCTCAGCGGCAGCGCCGCCGCGACGCTGACCACCGGACGCACGAACGCCAGCCCGCCCACGAGCAGTCCCGCGAGCACGAGCGGCGCCCGGCCGGGGTGGCCCAGCAGCCGCACGATCCCCACCGAGTCAAGCCGCGAGACCGTTCCGACGAGGTTGCCGAACACGCCCCCGACAGCCTGTGCGGCGCCGTGCATGAAGAACGAGTTGCGCTGAGCGCCGCGCCGGATCGGGATGGAGTGGGCCACCGCCGACACCTTGCCGGACGCGATCGTGTTGAACGCGGCCAGCGCCCCGGCCAGCAGAAACGGCCCGATCACCCCGAAGCTGTCGCGCGGAGCGCCCCAGGGAAACAACTGCGGCCGCTCGAGGCCGCCACCGATGTCGACGTGCGGCCATCCCGCCAGCACGAAGTAGGTCGCGGTGCCCGCCACCAGCGCCGCCAACAGGCTGTAGGGAATCAGGCGTTGCCACCGTCGGAGGAACAGCGCTACTGCGACGACGACGATCGTCGCCGCCCAGGCCGGGGCCTTGCCGGGCAGCCCGTGCGTGGCGCCGATTGAGCGTTCGACGGTGGCGGGTGCGACTGCCAGCGTGACCGTCATCACGAACACGTTCCCCACGAGCGGGGTGAAGGCCCGGGCCATCAGCCGGTCCGCGCCGATCGCGCCGAGCAGCGCGACGAAGGCGCCGGCGGCCAGGAGACCGCCGGTGACCGCGGCGAGGCTGTGATACCCCTCGGCGCCGATCACCGTGATCGAGGCCAGATAGGCGGCGGCCGGGCCCTCGTACATCGGCAGGCGAAACCCGAAGGCCACCTGCAGCAGCGTGGCGATCCCCAGTGCCAGCAGCGACGCCATCACCAGCGTGTCGATCTGATCGGGCCTGACGCCAACGACCGAGCCCGCCACCAGCCAGAAGCCCATCGCGGCCGGGATCACCGCGATCGCCCACAGCGCCGCGGCGACCAGGTCGCGACGCCACGACGCGACGCGCCCGGGCCTCACCGCGGCATGATCCCCGTCCGGGACGGGTGCGTCCGGTCGCGGGCCCTGCGGCAATGCGGTCGGAGCGGGCAAACTCGGGCAGTAAAGTTGCACCGTTGCCGCAAAACCACGGCAACGAGGGCCGCCTACTGTACTGTTGCCGTATGCAGTTGCATACGGGATTGGTCAGAGACCTTCACGCTCCGGTGGTGCCGGCCACTCCGGGCGAAGAGACGTACGCCGCGATCCGCAGGGCGATTCTCGACGGTACTTTGCGCCCGGGCGAGCGCATCGTCGAGCAGCAGCTGGCGGAGACCCTCGGCGTCAGCCGCACGCCGGTACGCGAGGCGCTGCTGAAGCTCGAGCGCGAGAACTTGGTCGCGCGGATCGGCCGCGGAATGGCGGTGCGCCGCTACTCGAGCGACGAGGTCCGCGACATCTACAGCCTCCGGGCCCATCTCGAGAGCTACGGCGCTCGACTCGCCGCCGACCGGATCACCGAGGGCGAGCTCGCGGCGCTGGCGCGCATCCAGGACGAGATGGAGCAGGATCAGTTCGACCCCTCGGGCGAGGCGATCCGCACGCTCTCCAGGCATAACCAGCGGTTCCACGCGCTCGTCGTGCGTTGCGCTCGCAGCGCGCCGCTGGACCGATGCTTCATCCAGGTGTTCCAGCTGCCGCTGCTCTATAAGGCCTACGCGTACTTCGACGAGGAGCGCCGCCAGCGTTCCGATCGGGACCACCGCGAGCTGATCGAGATGCTTCGCGCGGGAGACGGCGTCGCCGCCGAGTCCCATTGGCGCAGCCACCTGCAGCGCGGAGGCGACGTGCTCGCCCAGCACCTCGCCGCCGGCGAAGCCGGCGAGTTCTGAGCGCTCGAGCTGCGCCACGGCGTGGGTCCTGTTCGCGCGGACGTCGCTCCCGGCTGCGCTAACCACCCGAGCCGACAGGACCTGACGGGACCTCCCCTGGCGGCACCATCGTCGCTCTTGGCGGCGATCGGGCGGTGCGATGCGACACGATCGTGATCGCTCACAGGGCTCGCAGCGACTCCAGAGCTCGTGGTATGCTGCCGTATACCAAACCGGTGCGGCGTTCGTGTGTGGGGCCTACCGAGGTGGAGGGACGTGGAGCCAGTAACTAGCGGCGAAGAACGCAGGCACGATCTCGCGGCCGTCGAGCCAGCGGCAGCCGAGCTTCGGGACGGTCCCCTGCAGGGGATCAAGGTGGTCGAGTTCGGGCAGTTGCTGGCCGGACCGTACGTTGGCACGCTGCTCGGTGACTTCGGCGCCGAGGTGATCAAGATCGAGGCGCCGCCCGCCGGTGACCCGATGCGCGAATGGGGTCGCCTGCGCCATAACGATCGCTCGATGTGGTGGTCGATCCTGTCGCGTAACAAGCAGTCGGTCACGCTCAACCTGCGCCTGCAAGAGGGCCAGCGGATCGCGCGAATGCTCGCCCAGCGCGCCGACGTCGTGCTCGAGAACTTCCGCCCGGGGACGATGGAGCGCTGGGGACTGGGACCCGAGGAGCTGCACGCGGACAACCCGGGTCTGATCTACGCGCGGGTCACCGGCTACGGCCAGACCGGCCGGTACCGCGACCGCCCCGGGTTCGCGTCCGCCTCGGAGGCGATCTCGGGCCTGCGCTACATCAACGGCTACCCCGACCAGGCCCCGCCGCGCTACGGCATCTCGATCGGTGACACGCTCGCTGCGCAGTCGGCCTTCACCGGGATCTTGCTCGCCCTGTACGCGCGCGACGCACGCGGTGGCATCGGCCAGGTGGTCGACGCTTCGATCACCGACGCGTGCTTCGCGGTGACCGAGTCGGCGGTGCTCGAGTATGAGAAGACCGGCGTGGTTCGCGAGCCGACCGGAACCCGGCTGCCGAAGATCGCGCCGTCGAACGTGTACCGCTCCAAGGACGATCACTGGGTCGTGATCGCCGCCAACCACGACACGCTGTGGCGGCGGCTGGCGGCGCTGATCGGCAAGCCCGAGCTGGCTGACGACCCGCGCTTCAACAGCCACCGCACGCGCGGTGAGAACGAAGATCTGCTCGACGAGTTGATCGGCGAATGGGCCGCGCAGCACACCGCCGAGGAGCTGGATCGGATCGTCAACGACGCCGGCGTGGTCTGCTCGCCCGTCTACTCGGCGGCCGACGTGTACGACGACCCGTACTTCCGGGAGCGCGGCCTGCTGATCGAGTACGAGGACGATGTCCACGGCACGATCACCGCGCCAGGCGTCGTTCCCCAGTTGGCCGGGACGCCGGGCCGCGTGCGCTCGCCTGCGGCCTGGGAGGTCGGCTCCGACACCGACGCCGTGCTCCAGGACCTGGGGCTCGACACCGACGAGATCGACCAGCTTCGCCGCGACGACGTGCTGTGAGCGGCGCCGCTCGCGACAGCGCTGACGCCACTCCCGGAGCAATCGGCAGGCCACCCGCGCTGGCCACCGAGGCGATGGTCGCGACCAGCCAGCCGACCGCCACGGCTGCCGGGCTGCGAATGCTCCGCGAGGGGGGCAACGCCGCCGACGCGGCGCTCGCCGCGGCCGCGGTCCTATGCGTGTCGGAGCCGATGGCCACCGGCCCCGGGGGCGACATGTTCGCGATCGTGTTCGATCGCGGGAACGTGGAGGCGATCGACGGCGCCGGCCCGTCTCCCGGCAATCCCGACGGGGACCTCGCGCCCGAGCGCTACGGCCCGCGCTCGGTCGACGTTCCGGGCGCGGTCTCGGGCTGGGATCTGCTGGCCCGGCGCTACGGCAGGCTTGGGCTGGAGGCGTGCCTCCAGGATGCGATCTCGGTGGCGCGCGACGGCTTTGCGGTCGGGGCGCGTTGCACCGGCTCGTGGGCGACTTCGCGCAACCTCCCCGAGGGGTTCGGACCGGCTCCGCGTTGCGGCGATCTGGTCAGGCTGCCCGAGCTCGGCGACACGCTCGCGACGATCGCCCGCGAGGGCCCGGACGGGTTCTACGGCGGGCGCATCGGCGAAGCGATCTGCGACTCGACGTGGCTGAAGCCCGACGACCTGCTGGGGTTCAACGCCGGCACGTTTCAGCCGCTCGCCGTCGAGTACGAGGGACATACGGTGCTCGAGCTGCCGCCGCCGACGCAGGGGGTCGCCGCGCTCGAGGGCCTGGCGATGCTGGCCCACACCGACGGCACGCTGACCGACCGCATCAACTGCTGTCGGCTGGCGCTCGAGGACGCGTTCCGCGAGGTCCGCGACGGCGCTGACGTGCGCGGGCTGATCGAGCCCGACGCGGTGGCCCGGCGGGTGCGCGAGCCCGCCGGCCTGGCACACGAGCCGGCCGGCGGCACCGTCTACCTGTGCGCGGTCGACTCCGACGGAATGGCCGTGTCGATGGTGCAGAGCCTGTTCGAGCGGTTCGGGTCGGGGGTCGCGGTCCCCGGCACGGGCGTGATCATGAACAACCGCTGCTTCGGCTTCGCGGTCAACAGCGACGAGGTCGTGCCGGGACGCCGTCCCTACCACACGATCATCCCCGGGATGCTGCTGCGCGACGGCGAGCTCGCCGGCCCGTTCGGGGTGATGGGCGGGTTCATCCAGGCCCAGGCGCACCTGCAGCTCGTCCACGGGCTGCTCAGCGATGGCCTCGATCCCCAGACCGCGCTGGATCGCCCGCGCTTCCGGATCGGCGGCACGCGGGTGGCGCTCGAGCGCGGCTTGTGGGACCGCGGCGACGAGGTCAAGGCGCTGGGGCTCGAGCCCGTCATCGAGCCCGACGTCTACGTGTTCGGAGGCGGACAGGCGATCCTGCGCAACCCATCCGGGACGCTGATCGGGGGATCGGACTCCCGGAAGGACGGCTATGCCGCAGGCTGGTGAGGTTCGCTTTTATTACGACGTCGTCTGCCCTTACTCGTACATGGAGTCGCACGTCGTCGAGCAGGCCGAGGACGCCGGCCGCGCGTCGGTGACGTGGCTGCCGTTCGAGTTGCGCCCGGCGCCGCGCCCGCTGCTGGATCCGCGCGGCGACCACCTGCGGGTCGACTGGACGCGGACCGTGTATCAGCGCGCGCTCGGACTCGGCCTGGAGATCCACCTGCCCCGCTACCAGCCGCGCTCGACGCTGGCGCTGGCCGCGTGCCTGTGGGCCGACGATGAGGGCGGCCTGCGGCCGTTCCGCCGGGCTCTGTATGAGGCGTTCTTCTGCGAGGGTCGCGACATCGGCACCGACGCCGAGATCGCCCGCGCGGCGCAACGGGCCGGGCTCGACACCGACGACGCGATCGCGGCCGCCTACTCGCCGGCCCAGATCGCGCGGCTGGGCGACGTTCGGGCGCAGGCACTGAACACCGATGTCCGCGGCGTTCCGTCGGTGCTGGCCAGCGACGGTGCGACGCACTGGGGCATGGGCGGGCTGCAGCGCGTGTTCGACGGGCAGCCGCTCGTGCCGCGGCCGGTGTGACGACCCGCTAGGACTTGTCCGAGGAGGGCTTGTGGCGGGGACGGTTGGCCCCGTGCACCTGCGGGGAGAAGTAGTACTGCGTGTGGATCATCGGCTTGCTGAGCACGCGCTCGGCCTTGCCCCCGCAGTGCTCACAGACGACCTTTGGAGTCTCGTCCATGCGGTGAAAGACCTCGACGCTATGACCCTTGGCACAACGGTATTCATACAAAGCCACGGACGCACTGTACTGGTGGCGTGTGCGCCGGGGCTAGAGCGGCATGCGGCTCGCGCGCGCAAGGTATACAGTCGTACGCAAAGAGGCTGAGAGCTATCTGACGAAGGGAGAGAGACGTGCCCAAGGAGATCATGGCCGTGTTCGGAGTGGACATCGACGCGGTCGGAGGCTGGCTCGGTTCCTACGGCGGCGAGGACTCGCCGTCCGACATCCAGCGGGGAATGTTCTCGGGCGAGGTGGGGACGCCGCGCCTGCTCGACCTGTTCAAGAAGCACGACCTCCCGGCCAGCTGGTTCATCCCGGGCCACTCGATCGAGACGTTCCCGGACTCGGTCAAGATGATCGTCGACGCCGGCCACGAGATCGGCGCTCACGGTTACTCGCACGAGAACCCGATCGCGATGTCCCCCAAGCAGGAGGAGGACGTTCTCGCCAAGTGCGTGGACCTGATCGAAACGGTCTCCGGACAGAAGCCACGCGGCTACGTGGCTCCTTGGTGGGAGATGTCGAACGTCACCGCGGAGCTGCTGCAGAAGTACGGCTTCACCTACGACCACAGCCAGGGCTACAACGACTTCACGCCGTTCTACGCGCGCGTCGGCGACGAGTGGACGAAGATCGACTACACCAAGGACGCGGCCGAGTGGATGAAGCCGCTCGAGCGCGGCAACGAGATCGACCTCGTCGAGATCGGGGCCAACTGGTACGTGGACGACCTGCCGCCGATGATGTTCATCAAGGGATCGCCCAACAGCCACGGCTTCGTCAACCCGCGCGACATCGAGGAGATGTGGCGTGACCAGTTCGACTGGGTGTACGCGAACATGGACTACGCGGTGTTCCCGTTCACGATCCACCCCGACGTCAGCGGCCGTCCCCAGGTGCTGATGATGCTCGACCGCCTGATCGGCTACCTCAACCAGCACGAGGGCGTCAAGTGGGTGACGATGGAGCAGGCCGCCGACGATTTCCGCCGCCGGCAGCCGTTCCCGGGCTAGTCCGCCGCCGAACCGGAGCCTCGCCGTGTGCATCCTCTGCTACGGACTGACCGGTGAGGAACATTGGACGGACGCTCGCGTAGGCCCTGAGCCGACCGCGAGCGTCCGGGCCCGGCGCCGAGCGCTGCTGGCTCAGATCGTCGGCGCGCACGGCCTCTCCTACAAGGACGACCCGAGCGGGTTCACCGCGATGGTGTCTGACCGCAAGGGCGGGGTCCAGGTGGCCCGCAACCTCGGCGAGGTGTGGGCGGCCGGCGAGCGGCTCGCCAAGCGACCGCTGGACCCGCTGGATCCCGAGCTGCTCGCGCGCCTGCAGCGCGAGACGTCGGCAGCCTGATGGGCTCGGGGCGGATCCCCGTCCTGGTCGTCGGCGGCTTCCTGGGTTCGGGCAAGACGTCGCTGCTGCGCGAGATGCTCGACGGGGCGCCCGATACCGCGGTGATCGTCAACGAGTTTGGCGCGGTCGGACTCGACCACGAGCTGCTGCGAGCCTGCGAGGAGCGAGTCGAGCTGGTCGGCGGCGGCTGCGCCTGCTGCACCCGGCGGGAGGATCTTGTGCGGGTGCTGCGCGAGCTGCTCGACGCCCGCGACCGCGGCGACGCCGGACTTAGCCGGGTGGTGATCGAGACCAGCGGGCTCGCCGACCCGGCGCCGATCGTGTTCACGATCACCAACGACCCGATGCTCCGCCACCACTTCGACGTCGAGCGCCTGATGGTCACGGTCGACGCAGTCAACTGCACCGAGCAGCTGGCCACCCATCCGGAGGCGGCGAAACAGGTGCTGGTGGCCGACGACCTCGTGGTCACGAAGGTGGACCTGGTCGAGGCCGAGCAGACGACGGCCGTGGTGGCGGCGCTGCGGGCGCTCAACCCCGCGGCCGGCATCCGCACGGCCGTGCACGGGGTCGTGGGCGAGCCTCCTCCCGAGGCAACGAGCACGCTCACGGCGATCGATCGGACTGCCGCCGGCCGGCGACAGCGCGACGACCCGAGCGCCCACACCGCCGACGTCGCGAGCCTCAGTCTGAACGCCGACGGCCCGGTTGACTGGCTCGGGTTCGCCGTGTGGCTGAGCATGCTGCTGCATGCCCGCGGACAGGAGGTGCTGCGCGTCAAGGGCCTGCTGGAGCTCGACGACGGGACGCTCGTGTCGGTCAATGGCGTGCAGCATGTGGTCCACGCGCCCGAGCATCTCCCGCCCGGATCGGTAGCTGATCCCTCGTCGAAGCTCGTGTTCATCACCCGGGGGATCGACACCGACCGGCTCCGGGAGTCGTTCGATACCTTCCAGCGCCTCGCGCGCGCGGGAAACAAAGCCACGGCGTGAACGGCTCCGGCCAGCCACCCAGCGTCAGCGTGCTGGCGCTCGGCGGGACGATCGCCTCCACCGGCTCTGGGCAGGGGGTGACGCCGACGCTGACCGCTGCGCAGCTCGTGCAGAGCGTTCCCGGCCTCGAGGACGTGGCCCGGATCAGCGCCGACACGTTCCGCCAGGTCCCCTCGCCGGAGCTGACGCTCGTCGACCTCGTCGCCCTGTCCCGGGAGGTCGAGCGCCGCCTCGCCGGCGGCGACAGCGGCGTGGTCGTCACCCAGGGCACGAATACGATCGAGGAGACCGCGTTCGCGCTCGACCTGCTCGTCGATTCCGATGCCCCGGTGGTCGTCACCGGCGCGATGCGCAACCCGACGCTGCCCGGAGCCGACGGCCCGGCGAACCTGCTGGCGGCCGTGAGCACGGCGGCCAGCGAGCGGGCGCGCGGGATGGGCGCGCTGGTGGTGTTCGCAGACGAGATCTATGCCGCCCGGTTCGTGCGCAAGGCGCATACGCAGGCCGTCTCCCCGTTCCAGTCCTCGCCGGTCGGTCCGATCGGCTGGCTCGCCGAGGGAGAGGTGCGAATCGGAGCGCGGCCGGTGGGCCGGCGACACCTAGAGCTCGATGGGGTGACAGATCCTCCGCCGGTGGCGCTGATCACGTTCGGCGCAGGCGAGGAGGGCCTGCTGGTCGACGCGGTGCAGCGGGCCGGCTACCGGGGTCTCGTTGTGGAGGGCACCGGCGGCGGCCACGTGACCGCCCGCACGGTGCCCGAGCTCGAGCGCCTGGCGAAGCTGATGCCCGTCGTGCTCGCGTCGCGGACCGCGGGCGGCGAGGCGCTGCACCGCACGTACATGTTCACGGGCTCGGAGGTCGACCTGGAGGCGCGGGGCCTGATCTCGGCCGGGGCGATGACCGGCGCGCGGGCCCGCGTGCTGCTGAGGATGCTGCTCGCCGCCGGCGCGCCCGAGCAGGACATTCGCACCGCGTTTCGGTCGCTCGGCTCGACCGGCGCCCCGGTGGAGCTGATGGGTGGGCGTCTGACGGTCAGCGACTGACGCGGCCGGCCTGGTTGAGCCGCGGCTGCAGGAACAGCGGCAGCACCGCCGGGATGAAGAAGCCGCCGAGGCATAGCCCCAGGTACGCCGCGGTCGAGAACGGCCTGCGCGTCGCGATCTCGACCCGCGCGACGATCTTCGCCTGGGCCGCCGCATACGGGATCACCAGGAACATCCCCGGGAAGATCATCGCCAGCCAGAACCACGGGTTCGCGTCGTCCTCGGCCAGGAGGGAACAGTCCCGGTGGGCGAAGTAGTACCAGAAGAAATAGCCCACGAGCGGGAGCGACAGCACCGTCCACAGCGCCGCCGACCGTGGCTCGATCAGCCGCTCCTCGGGACGGGGAGCGTCCTCGCGCAGCCGCAGGCGATCCTGCGGGCGCGGCTGTGACTGCATCATCTCCCTGCGGCCCGCTCGAGCCTGGCGGCGACCAGCCGGTCCAGCGCCTGCAGCGCGAGCTCGAGGTCCGAATCGTCGGTGTCCTCCAGGCGGGTGTGCGAGAGGCCGCGCTTGCTCTTGACGAACAGCATCACGGTCGGTACGCCTGACTCGGCGACCCGGGCGGCGTCGTGGAGTGGCCCGCTGGGCAGCCGCATGTCGGTTCCCTGCAACTCCTCGATGATCCCCGCGGCGGTCTCGATCAATCCAGCGTCGAACGGGATCGGAGCGATCCGGAACAGCGGCGACCAGTCGACCTCGACATCCTCCTGCTCGGCGATCGAGCGGCTGGTCTGCTCGGCTTCGCCGCGGACCTTGGCCAGCACGTCGGCGTCCTCGTGACGCTGGTCGACGAGCGCGGTGGCGACTCCCGCGACCGCGGTCGGGATCCCGGGCTCGGCGCCGATCCGCCCGACCGTGCCGACGCCGCCGTTGTCGAGCGCGAGCTGGCGCACCTTCAGCGCCAGCTGGGATGCCGCCAGCAGCGAGTCGCGCCGCTGGTCCATCGGGGTCGAGCCCGCGTGCGCCGCCTGGCCGGTGAACTTGGCCGCCCAGCGCTCGGTCCCGTAGGTCCCGGTGACGACGCCCAGCGACAGGTCCCGGGCCTCGAGCACCGGACCCTGCTCGATGTGCAACTCGATATAGCCGACCGCGCCCTCCAGACGCGAACCCGAGCGGTGCATCTCGGCGACGTCGACGCCATGGGCGGCGAGCGCAGCTCCGGCCGTGACGCCGTCGACGTCAGTTAGCTGCGCCAGCATCTCGGGGTCGAGCGTCCCGGCGGCCGCGCTCGAGCCGACCAGGCTCAGCCCGAAGCGGGCGCCCTCCTCGTCGGCCCAGTCGACGAGCTTGACCGTCAGCGGCGGCTTGTCGCCGGCGGCGAGGCCGCGCAGCACCTCGAGCGCCGACAGCACGCCGAGGCATCCGTCGAGCCAGCCGCCGTCGGGCACCGAGTCGATGTGGCTGCCGATGATCAGCGTGTCCGGCGACTCGCCCTCGAGCGTTGCCCACAGGTTGCCGGCCTCGTCGATCTCGACCGTCACCGGCAGCTCGTCGAGCTGCTTGCGCTCCCACTCCCGGGCCTGCTTCCAGGTGTCGGTCCAGGCGACGCGCTGCGCGCCCCGGTCGGTGCCGGTGAGCTCGGCCAGCTCCCGGAGGTTGGCCAGCATTCGCTTCGGATCGGCGGGCATCAGTCCTTGTTGTAGTCCCAGGAGAGCCAGTCCTGGGGGGTGATCGTCACGATCGTCCGGCCCTCGGCCATGATCGGGTCGAGGTAGGCGGTCGCGTCGGGGCCCAGATAGCGGACCAGCATCCGCTCGGTCACGTCGCGGATCAGGTCCTCGTCGTTGGATAGCTCGGCGGTCCCGAAGCAGACCACGGCCTGCGCGCCCGCCTGCAGCCCCTCGGCCAGTCGCGGGTCCTGGTCGACGCACACGGTCGCGTGCGGATCGGTGCGCAGGTTGCGCAGGTGCCGGCGGCCGGCGCCCAGCGTGTGCCTGAACACGCCGTCCTCCCACAGGTACCAGATCGGCGTGATGTGCCACCAGCCGTCGCCGCGGTTGGTGCCCAGCCGGGCATCCTGCTGGACGGCCAACAGCGCATCGCGCTCCTCGGTGGTGAGAGCGTTCTCCTTGGTCGCTGTCGACTTGCTGCGGGGATTGGGCATCGCTGGTGTCAGGCCGGCTGCGGGGCGGCCGCAGTCGTCGCGATCTCGACCTCGGCCTCGTCCTGCTCGAGCGCGGCGGCCTGGGTCCGGCTGGTTCGGCGCACGATCAGCGCGACGATGATCAGCATCAGGAACACCAGCACGATCGTGCCGAACGTCAAGATCACGCCCAGCGCGTACAGGTCCGGCTGCAGCGCGGCCGAGATCAGCTCACCGTAGATCTCGAGCGGGAGCGTCGGCGGTGGGCGAGATCAGCAGCGTGCGCTCGAACTCGTTCCAGGAGAGCGTGAACCCGAACAGGGCCGCGCCGAACACGCCGCCCCAGATGATCGGCAGCGTCACCCGGGTGAACGTCTGCATCGCGCTCGCGCCGAGGTCGCGGGCGGCCTCCTCGACGGCGACGTCGTAGCGGTTGAAGATCGCCAGCATCACCAGGAACCCGAACGGCAACGCCCACACGACGTGCACGCCGAGCGCGGTGGGGTACAGGGCCACGTTGAGCCCGAGCAGCTTCCACCACAGGCTCATCCCGAGGCTGAGCAGGATCCCCGGCGTCATCAGCGACAGCAGGATCAGGTACAGCAGCGCTCGGCCCATCCGACGGCTCATCCGCCTGTAGGCCATGATCATCGACAGCGACAGCGCGCTGGAGATCAGCCCGACGATGATCGCCAGGATCAGCGAAACGCCGGCCGCGGTGCGGATCGCGGCGGCATTATCGAGGCTCAGGTAGTTGTACCAGTAGCCGCTGATCAGCCCCTTCGCCGGGAACGTCGAGCCTCCCGACTCGTCCTGCAGCGACAGCACGAGCATCACCAGGATCGGGCCGTACAGGAATACGAGGAAGATCGCGAACCAGATGCCGAGGCCGATCTTCGAAATGCGGTCCTTGAGTTGCTGGGTCATCCCTTAGAACCCCTGCTCGAGCTTGGCGAACCGCAGCAGTAACACCACACCGATGACCATCGCCACGACCAGCACGGCGGCCTGCGCGGCGGCCGCCGGGTATTGCAGCAGCGAAACCAGGTTCTGGATGTTGACGCCGATCGAGCCGACCTCACCGCCGCCGACGAGCTTGTAGGTGCCGAAGTCGCCCATCGCGAGCACGAACACGAACACCGACCCGATCATGATCCCCGCCCGGGTCAGCGGCAGCGTCACGTGCAGAAACACCTTGAAGCCGTTGGCCCCGAGGTCGCGAGCCGCCTCGATCGCGCTCTGGTCGAGCGCCGCCAGCTGGAAGAAGATCGGCGTGACCATGAACAGCACCAGCAGCTGAATCAGCGCGACGTTGACCGCGAAGTCGCTGAACAGCAGGATCGACAGCGGGTGGTTGATGATCCCGATCTTGATGAGGATCTGGTTGACCGCGCCCTGCTTGCCCATCGTCGGGATCCAGGCCTCGGCGCGGATCAGCGTGCTGGTGAAGAACGGCGCCAGCGCGATGATGAACAGCGCGAACGAGTACTGGACCTTCTTGACCTTGACCGCGAGGAAGTAGGCCACCGGGTAGCCGATGACCAGACAGACGGCGGTCACGATCGCGGAGTTGCGCGCCACCTTGCCGAGCGTCGACAGATATGTCGACGTGCTCGAGAAGATCGTCGTGTAGTTCTCGGTCGTCCAGGTCTTACTGAAGCCGGTGATCGTTCCGGTGAAGAACGAGACGACGAGCACGACGATCACGGGAGCGACGAGGAAGATCAGCAGCCACAGCGTGCCGGGCAGCGCCCACAGCGCCGTGACCAGCTTGGACGACCCCGGAGGCGAAGTCCTGACGACCGCGGACGACCGCTCCTCGCCGTAGATCTCCGCGGCGGCCTCCGACGAGAGCCTGACGTCGCCGGGAAGCTCGCGCTCGTCGAGCGTCTCGGCGACCTCGCGCGTGTCCTTCCCGTTTGGCTCAGTCACTGAGCAGCTGCGCGTCGGCGGGGTCCCAGCTCACCTTCACTGGCTTTCCGGCGAGGTCCGCCAGCTCGGGGTAGCGCTGCTCGGGCAACTTGGCCAGCAGCGAGTGTTCTCCGGAGCGCATGTGGACCTTGATCGTGTCGCCCAGATACTCGGTCGCGACGAGCGTGCACTCGAGCTCGTTCGTGCCGCCGTTGCCGGCGTCGCCGGCCACGCGGACGCAGTTGGCCCGGATCGCCATCGTCAGCTTGTCGCCGACGCCGTGCGAGCCGCCCCGGTCCTGCATCTTCAGCGGGCCCATCGGCGAGTCGAGCACCAGCTGGTCGCCGTTGACCTGGCTGACCGAGCCCTGGATGATGTTGTTGTCGCCCATGAACGCGGCGACGAACACGTTGGCGGGTCGCTGGCTGATCTCGGCGGGTGATCCCACCTGCTGGATGTGGCCGCCCTCCATGACCACGATCCTGTCGGCCATCGAGAGCGCCTCTTCCTGGTTGTGGGTCACGTGCACGAACGCGATGCCCAGCTCCCGCTGGAGCTCGCGCAGCTCGACGCGCATCCGCAGCTGCAGCAGCCGGTCCAGGTCGCCGAACGGCTCGTCGAGCAGCAGCACCTTGGGCTTGGTGACCAGCACGCGCGCAAGGGCGACGCGCTGCTGCTGACCGCCGGACAGCTCCTGGGGCTTGCGGAAGCGCAGCTCGGAGAGGCCGACGAGGTCGACCATGTCCATCGCGACCTTCTGGCGCTCTTCCTTGTGCATGCCCTGCATGCGGAGGCCGAACTCGACGTTGCCCAGCACGCTCTTATGCGGGAACAACGCGAAGTGCTGGAACACCGTCGTGGTCGGCCGCTTGGCCGGGGGAATCCCGACCAGCGACTGGCCGTCGAGCACGATGTCTCCGGTCGTCGGGTACTCGTGGCCCCCGATCATCCGCAGGATCGTCGTCTTGCCGCAGCCGGACGGCCCGAGCAGCACGACGTAGTCGCCGCCGTCGATCTCGAGGTTGACGTCCTCCACGGCCACCACGTCGCCGAACTGCTTGGCGAGGTTTCTGAGCTCCAGCCGACCTGCCGAGCCCGAGGTCTCAGGCTCGACGGCCTGTTCGGTCACCTCGGGCTCGCTGTCAGTCCTGCCTCCCGTTGTCACTACCCAATCGCCCTTTCTCAGCTACGCGGAGATGAAGTTATTCCACTGGGTCCCCATGTAGTCATTCTGCGGCTGCGTCGTGTTCCACGCAGAGTACAGACGGATCCGCTGCGTGAACGAGCCGCCCTCGCGGACCGCGCCCTTCGGGATCGCCTGCTTGCCATCCGGGCCGACCAGGTTCTGGGCGGCGGGCTTGCCGCCGTACCAGTAGTCCCACTCCGCCTTCGACAGGAACTTCTTGGCCGTGTCGGGTCGGGGGCTGTAGTACGCCTGGCGGGCCATGTTCGCGCCCGGCCAGCCCGACAGCCACCAGTTCAGGTACTTGTAGGCCGCGTCGAGCGTCGCTCCGCTGACGTGCTTGTAGATGATGGTGCAGCCGCACCAGCCGCGCATGCCCTCCTTGGGGGCGGCGAAGCCGACCTTCTTGCCGGCCTCGAGCAGAACCGTCTGCGCCGGGGACCACATGCTCTCGATCACGACCTCGCCGCCGGCCATCAGGTTCACCGACTGGGGGAACGTCGACCAGAAGGCGCGGAAGAAGCCGGCCTTCTTCATGTCGATCATCAGCTTGATGAGGTTGTCGATCTCACCCTTGGTCATGTTGCCGATGCTCCCGAACTTCAGCTTGCCCGACGCCTGGGCGGCGAGCGCGCCGTCGATCGGACCGATCTGCGGGTCGTTGATCAGCGCGACCTTGCCCTTGTACTGGGGTGAACAGCTCGGCCCAGCTGTCGACATGCGGGATCACGGTCTTGTCGTAGCCGATCGAGTCCGAATTGAACACGCCGGGCATCCCGGTCAGCATCGTCGAGGTCTTGACCGTCTGAGCGGTGGCCGCGTCAAACGGCGCACCGCCGGTCAGCCTCGACGGGTCGCTGGTGTCCAGCGGCAGCATCCGGTACGCGGCGTCGCCGATTCCGTAGGTGCCCTGAGCGGTGAGCTTTCCCATCGTCAGCACGGGCACGACCCCCGGGACCAGCTTCGGGTCCTGGAAGCCCGGCGCCGACGCCGACAGGTTCGTGGGCGGGCTCGACGGAGCCCCCCATAGCTGCGTGCCGCCGGTCCAACCGGGGATCTTGCTCGTGTCGACCGGCTGGGTGACGCCCGCGGGCAGGAGCTGCGGGATCTGGTGGACGTACAGGTGCCCGACGTCGAAGTTCTGCGGCTGGGCGATCGACTTCTGCGTCGTCGTCGGCGTGTCGGTGATCGTGTACTCGAGGTCGATGTTCAGGTCCTTCTTGGCCTGAGCCTGGAGGGCCGGGTTCTGGTCGACCCCGATCCCGAGCACGCGCAGCTTCTGCGCGCCGCCGGACGAGCCTCCGCTCGCGCTGCCGCTGCTGCTGGAGCTGGCGCTCCCGCCGCATGCAGCCAGCAGCGGACCGCCGGCCAGCACGCCCAGACCCGCGGCCCCCTTGACCAGGACATCCCGTCGGGTCTGTCCTGATTCCGAGCCTTCCTCAGGGGGAGGCTCGTTCACGACCTGGATTCCCATCTCTACTCCCTTCCTCGACGAACGCGAAGTCCTACGACCTCGGGCACTACAGCCCCAGAAACGAACGCCTAAACCCGCGAGAACCAAGGTACGGCGTTCCCGCGGGTCGCTCTATCTCTAATAGTTCTGTATGCGTTTGTAT
>CAWHRT010000042.1:0-18860 GCA_963831845.1 uncultured Solirubrobacterales bacterium
ACGGCACGCGAGCGTAAAATCGTCTCGCTGACCGGGCCGTCGACACATCCTGAGCCGGAGGCCAGTTGGCTGGAGCTCCACTGGCGGATTGCTGACGCCCTGTCGCGCTCGAATTCGCTTGCCCAAGCGGGGGCGTCGATCCTGCGATCCCTGGGCGAGTCGCTCGGCCTCGAGAGCGCCGCGATCTGGCGGGCCAACGGTGGCGAGCTGCTGCACCGCGTCACCTGGTGGAGCGCCGCGGAGACTTCGGCGCCGCCCGCCGAGCCCAGCTCGGTGCCCCCGGCGAGGGTCTCGCCGGCCGCGTGCTGGAGAGCGGCGAGCCCGAGCGCTCCCCGGCGGGCGCCGCGTTCCCGATCGCGAGCGCAAGCGGCACGCTGGGGACCCTGGAGCTCCATGGCGCCGGCGAGATCGCGCCGGAGCTCGCGCAGGTCCTGCTCGCGACCGGGCGGCACCTGGGTGAGCGAATCGAGCGCGAGCGCGCGTACGAGCACGGGCAGGCGAGCGAGGCGCGCTGGCCGACGCCGAGCGCGCCGCCGGCGCTGGCAGCTTCGAGGCCGACCTGCGCACCGGGGCGGCCGAGCGCCCGGTTGGCCTGCTGCGGATGATGTTGGCGCCGCCCGACGCCGAGGTCACGCTGGAAACGATGCTGGCCCGGGTGCACCCCGACGATCGGGAGCTGGTCACCAGATCGGTGCTGCGCCTGCGGGGGACCGAGGAGCCGCTGAGCGTCGAGGTCCGGCGCTTCGCTTCGACGGAGCCACCCGGATCGTCCGCGCGCGCGGCACGGCCACGTTCGACGACCAGGGCACGGCGATCCGGCTGGTGGGGACCGCGCAGGACGTGACCGACGAGGCGATGGCGCGGGCCGGACGCGATCTCCTCAGCTACGTGGTCGACTCGTCCGACGACGCGATCCTGACCAACGACGACGAGGGGACGATCACGAGCTGGAACCGCGGCGCCGAGCGGCTCTACGGCTATTCGGTGGACGAGGCGGTCGGCGAGTCGATCGCGCTGATCGAGCCCCCCAACGGCGAGGGCCAGCAGCTCGAGATCGTCCACCGCGCCTTCGGCGGCGAGTCGATCGACCGCATCGAGACGACCCACGTGCGTAAGGACGGCAACCCGGTGACGGTGTCGATGACGGTCTCGCCGGTGCGCGAGGCGAGCTCGCGGATCGTGTCCGCGGCGATCGTCGCCCGCGACATCACCGAGCTCAAGCGCGATCAGGAGCGGCTGCGCCACCTCGCTGACCGCGATCAGCTCACCGGCCTGTACAACCGCCTGGTTCGACCAGGAGCTCAAACGCGAGCTCGCCCGGGCGGGGCGCTCGCAGTCGCGCAGCGCGCTGCTCAGCGTCGACATCGACAACTTCAAGACGATCAACGACTCGGCCGGGCATGCTGCTGGTGATGCTGTCCTGTCGGAGGTGGCCGGCATCCTCACCAGCCGGTTCGGCTCCGGCGACGTCGTCGCGCGACTGGGCGGCGACGAGTTCGGGATCCTGATGTCGGTCGTCGAGCTCCGGGGCGGCGCGGCCGCCGCCAACGACCCGCGTCGGCGATCCGCAGAGACCCGGTGACGTACGGCGACAAGCTGTTCCGGGTCACGGCCAGCATCGGCGCGATCGCGTTGAGGCAGACCGACGCCACCGCCAGCGACCTGCTGGTCAACGCCGACCTGGCGATGCATGCGGCCGAAGAGCATCCGGGCGCGACCGCGTCGTCGTCTACACCCCGGCGCAGGCCCGTAAGGCGCGCGCGATGGTCAAGCTGACCTGGTCGCAGCGGATCCAGCGACGCGCTCGAGCACGACCGCTTCGTCCTGCACCTGCAGCCGATCATGGAGCTGTCCAGCCGCGAGGTGAGTCATGGCGAGCTGCTGCTGCGGATGCGCGGCGAACACGGCCGGCTGATCTTCCCGGGAGCCTTCCTGCCGGCCGCCGAACGGTTCGGGCCTGATCCATGAGATCGACCACTGGGTCGTGCGGCAGGCGATCCAGCTGATCTCCGGCGAGCACCCCGGCGCAGAGTCTGCGGCTGAACGTCAACCTCTCGGGTGAGTCGGTCGCGGGCGACCCGCAGCTGCTGTCAATGATCGAGCGCGAGCTCCGGGCCGCCGACGCCGACCCCTCGCAGCTGATCTTCGAGATCACCGAGACCGCCGCGATCGCGAACATGCCCGAGGCGACGAGGTTCGCCAAGGGCGTCACCGGCCTCGGTTGCAGCCTCGCGCTCGACGACTTCGGAACCGGGTTCGGTTCCTTCTACTACCTCAAGCACCTCCCGATCCGCTACCTGAAGCTCGACGGCGAGTTCATCCAGAACCTCCCCCGCAACCAGATCGACGAGCACATGGTCAGGGCGATCGTCGGCGTCGCCAGCAGCATGGGGATCAAGACCGTTGCCGAGTCGGTCGCCGACGACGAGACGATCCGGCTGCTCGAGGAGTACGGCGTCGACTACGCGCAGGGGTTTCACATCGGCCTGCCCGAGCCGGTCGCGGTACCGGTCGCCTAGTAATGCGCGCGGCAATGACGTGCTCCGCGCTCGTCGCGGTCTTCGGTCTGCTCGCGGCGGCTTGCGGCGGCTCCGGGGAGGCGCACACCGCGACCGTGACGATCACCACCGCCGCCAGCACGACGGCGGCCAGCACGACGGTGGCCCGCACGACCGCGGCGAGCACGACGCCGCCGACCCACACGACCGGCGGCGCGGCCCCCGCACCGACGCACGCCTCGCCGCATCCCCGCCAGGTCAGCGCCCGGTACCGCTTCTCGGCGGTCCTCCTGACCCCGGCCCTGCGCGCGCAGCTGCGGCGCACGTCGTGGCACCCCGGGTGTCCGGTCGGGCTCGACGGGCTGCGCTACCTACGGATCGCCTATTGGGGTTTCGATCGCAGGCCGCACCTCGGCGAGATGGTCGCCAACGCGTCGGCCGTCTCAGCGCTCCGCCGCGCGTTCGGCTCGCTGTTCGCCGAGCGCTACCCGATCCGGAGGATGCGGCTGGTCGACCACTACGGCGGCAGCGACTACGCCTCGATCCAGGCCGACAACACCTCGGCGTTCAACTGCCGCAACGCCACCGGCTCCTCGCGCTGGTCAGAGCACGCCTATGGGCTGGCCGTCGACATCGACCCGATCGAGAACCCCTATGTGGACACCGATGGAACCACCGCGCACGTCGCTTCCAGGCCATATCTGGACCGCGACCGGTTGCGCGCCGGGATGGCCGTGTCCGGCGGCAAGCTGGTCCGGGCGTTCGACGCGGTCGGCTGGGGATGGGGAGGGCGCTGGCCGCTGCCGACCGACTTCCAGCACTTCTCGGTCAACGGTCGCTGACCGCGGCGGCGCAAACCGCTGACCGCGGCGGCGCAAACAAATAAGGGCCCGGCCCCGGGGACATTCCCCGAGGCCGAGCCCCTCGGACTCGATCAACCCTCAGCGGGTTGAGTCCCGTGTCAGTGGGCGTGCCGGTGCTTGCCCCCTTGAACACGACCGTCTGCGTCGAGACCCTGACCGTGTGGCCGTTGGCCAGCGTCTGGGTGATCCCCAGCGTGGTCCTCAGCGGGTGGTGGTGCGCCAGCAACTGCCGGCCGGCCCGGTTGAGGCTCACCTGCACCGTGCGCGACTGCCCGGCCTGGAGCGTGACGTCCGCGCTGCCGACGATCACCTGCTTGTGGACCCTGCGCGGAGGCTTGCGGGCGGTGACCGCCAGCAGCTTGTGGCCGCGCAGCGTCTCGTGGACGCTGAGCGTCAGCGTCAGCCGGCACGTGGCCGGTGACTGGCCCTGGCACGACACCCGCACGCTCGCCGCGTTGCCCGACACCTTGGCGTGGGCGGCCGACGCGCGCCCGTTGACCGGCGGAGGCGGCGGGTTCGACGCCGTCCGCAGCGTGCGGTCGGCTCCGACGAACGTCCCGAAATCGCTGGTCACAACGGCCCGGTAGTGGATCGTGGTGCCGGCCGGGAGCCCGGTGAGCTGGGCGCTGAACAGCGATCCCGAGTCGCTCGGCGCGAGCGTCTGCGGGGCGGTGCTCTGCCCGTACGCGGTCGTCGTCCCGAACTGGAACGATGCGCGCACAGCTGCTCCCTCGGGGTTGTCCGCGCCGGCGACCGTCGCCGACGTGGTGCCGATCGAGCCGGCGCCGCCGGTGATCGGCGTGCCCGGCGCATACGCCTTCGGCGAACAGCCCGCGCGGGTTGGTCCCGTTGGTGAACAGGAAGAACGGCGTGCCCACCGCTCCGCCCTGGCAGGCCTTACCGTCCTGGTTGAACGGCGTCGCGATGCAGGTCGACGAGATCGGCTCGCGGACGTCGGCCTGGCTGCTCGGCGTCAGCGGCACGTCGCTGTTGTCGAGCACGAACGTCGGGTTGGCGGCGTTGACGAAATGGCCGGTGAAGGCCTTCTCGACGCCGCCGCCGACGTCCTCGCGCCACGACACGTATGGCGTGTTGCCCGAGAACGTGATGTCGGCGCGAGTCGAGTCGCCCGAGCCGGTTGAGATCGGGGCGCCGTTGTTGACGACCTGGAAGTGAGCGGCCGCTCCGGTCCCGACCAGCCGCGACACGAACACCTGCTTATGGGTGCCGACCGTCTCGTCCCAGGTCACCCACGGCGAGGTGGGGTTGGCCGGGTTCATCGTGCCGGCCGCGACCCTCGGGTCCTCGGCCTCGGCGCCGGGGTTCTTATTCAGTGAGCACTGACCCTCCGCGGTGGCCGTTTCGGCACAGGCGCCGAAGCGATTGTTGGCGCCGCTCGTGTCGAGCGTGCCCTGCAGCTGGTTGCCGACCGCGACCCAGTGGAAGCCGCCGTTGGCGCCGATGCCGTCGCTGATCCCCTTGGCGGCGAACACCATCTCGTTGCCGTGCAGCCCGCTGATCGTCGAGTCGTTCTGCTCATACCAGACCACCCAGGGGACGCTGTCATTGGCGCCCGTGAAGGCGATGTCGGGCTCGATCCCGTCGCGCGTGGGGTCGACGTTCAGGCTCGGGTCAGCCGGGCTGCCCAGCCGCGGAATCCCGGTCTGCTGCCAGCAGAAGCCACCGATCGCCGGGATGTGGCCGGTGCCGTCGGCCACGCCCTTCGGCGTCACCCCGTCGCAGTTCTGCTGCCCCGGGCCGATCGGCCTCGACACGAAGATCTGGTGCTTGCCGTTCGCCGGCGAGGTCTCCTGCCAGGTCACCCACGGACCGGGCTTGGTCGGGTCGACGGCCGATCCACCGGCCACCGACGGGTTCTCGGCCTCCTGGTCGGTGTGGATGTTCAGCGACGGGACGGGCACGCTCGCGCCGCCGTTGCCCCGGCTCTGGCCGGCGAAGATCCACTTGCCCTGGTTGGCGTCGCCGGTGTTGTCGAAGCGGCTGGCGAACACGTTGTTGTTCGCGAAGCCGGTCCCGGTCGTCTGCTCGTACCAGGTGGCCCACGGAACGGTCCGCCCGGCGCCGGCGAAGTCGATCGCGGGGGCCTCGCCGTCCTGGCCCTGGTCGAAGTTCAGCGAGCCCTTGAACTGCGGTGCGGCGCTCGACCGGCCGCCGACCGTGCCGTTACCGCGCGTGGTCCACGCGCCGCCGGCGAACGAGCGGGAGAAGACCTGGTCCTTGGCACCCGCGGCCTCCTGCTGGCGGAAGACGGCCCACGGGACCGCCGGCTTGCCGGCGATCAGCGCGCCGCCGACGACGTCAGCGTTGGTCGGGTCCTCGCCCGAGACGTTGAGCGCCTTGTTGATCCCCGCGGCAGCGTCGTCGTTCACCTGCGCTCCCGACGGCAGCCCCTGCAGCGCCGCGGCCGCTGTTCCAGCTGTCGCCAGCGCCACCGCCGTGGTCGCCACGGCGGCGCGCAGCTTCCGGCTGGTCCCCCTTCTGAACCCCATCACGTCTCCTTCGGTCGTTGGTGGACTTGCGTCCTCGAAGGGCGATACGGCGCGGATCGCGCGACGGTTCTCGGGAAATTCAGCCGGAGCTCTTGACCGTCCCGGTCATCACCCGCTGGCCCGAGGAGGCCGGGTTGCCGTTGGCCAGCTGGCGAGTGACGGTGAGCGTCTGGAACTGGGTGACCGGGACCCCGGACCACAGGGTCACGTTGACCGCGTCGTTGAACGTCCCGACCGGCACCAGGATCCCGGCCGAGTTCTTCAGCCAGGCCTGGTAGTAGCGGCCGTTGGTCAGATGCGGCAGGCCGGTGGCCTTGAGCGTGATGTGCCAGCCCGAGCTCTCCTTGACCAGCGTCGCCGAGCCGCGCGCCCCGGGGGCGAGATCCGTCCCGTTGACGACCATCGCGAACCGCAGTTGTGAGGAGGGGCTGTTGTCGCCGCCTCGGGTGGTGAACAGCGTCACCACCGCGATGATCGCCACCACCCCGGCGAGCGCGCCCGCCATGTACAGCGGGCGCTCCAGCAGGATCGAGGGGAACCGACGCCTGGGCTTGTGGACGGGCCGCTGGCGCTTGGGCTTGACGGCCGCGGCCGGGGCCACGGCCGGGCGCTGCGAAGGCTCCGCGGGTTCGGTCGCGGGCGCCGGCTCGACGCGCGCCGATCGTGCCTCGTCGGCGATCGCGGTGACCACGCGGTCCTCGAGCTCGAGCGGCGGCTCGGTCCACACCGACTCGTCGTCGAGCAGGCCGCGCAGCTCGTCGAGCTCGGCGCGCTCGGCGGGCGCGAGCGCTTCAACATCCTCCCCGGCTAGGTAGGAGATCCGGTCGTGGTCGCTGGCGCTCAAAAAACTTCCTCTTTCTCGGTCTTACGGTAGAGCAACGCGATCGGTTTCATTCCCGGAGGTGGCCGAGCAGGGCGGCCAGCCGCTTGTGGGCCCGGAACGACCTCGACTTGACCGTTCCGATCGGCATGCCGAGCTTTTCGGCGATCTCGCCGTGGGTGAGCGCGCCGAAGTGCTGCAGGCGGACGATCTCCCGCTCCTCGGCGGGCAGCCCGGCGACGGCCTCGCGCACCGCCCAAACGTCGTAGATCGCCTCCGCCGACTCCGGCCGCGTCGCCAGCGCGGGGTCGCCCGGCGCGACCGAATCGAGCGGGTCGGCGGCGCGCACGGCCTCGCGCCGGGACACGTCGATCGCCGCCCGCCTCGCGATCGACGCCAGCCACGGACCCAACTCGCGGTCGGCGTCGAAGCTGCCGGCCGCACGCCACGCCTTCAGGAACGTCTGCTGGGTGGCCTCCTCGGCCAGGCCGCGGTCGCCCAGGACTCGATAGGCCACGGCGAACACCAGCCGCCCGTACTCGCGGTAGATCGCGCGCACGGCGTCGGGGTCGCCCTCGCGAAACTGCACGCTGACTCCCCGGCGCTCCATGCGCCGACGCTACCAGCCGGGATCGACCGAATCACCCGGCTGTCCGTTCGCGCCAGCGGCGAGCCCAGGCCTCGAGCGGGGAGCACGCGCGACGAGATCGGGGGTCGCGCCCGGGCTCGCGCCGCCCGCGCTCACACCGCTGCGGCTCGCGCTCACACCGCGGTCTTGACGAAGCGCTCGCGCAGGTCCGTCTTCTTGAACTTGCCGGTGGCGGTGCGCGGCAGCGCGTCGACGTACTCGAAGCGGTCGGGCAGCTGCCACTTGGCGAACTCTCCGGCGAGGTGCTCGCGCAACGCGTCGGGGCCGGCCTCCTCGCCCTCACGCAGGACGACCACGGCCAGCGGCCGCTCACCCCAGCGCTCGTCCGGAACCGCGATCACGGCGGCCTCCTCGACGGCCGGATGCGCCATCAGCGTGTTCTCGAGATCGACCGACGAGATCCACTCGCCGCCGGACTTGACCAGGTCCTTGGAGCGGTCGCAGATGCGGATGCACCCGTGTGAGTCGATCTTGACCACATCGCCGGTGGCGAACCAGCCGTCGTCGGTGAACTTCTCCGCTCCCACCCCGCGGTGATACGCGGCGGCCACCCACGGGCCGCGCACCTCGAGCTCGCCCATCGCCCGGTCGTCCCAGGGGATCAGCTCCCCGTCCTCGCCGCGGGCGCGGATGTCCACGAACGGGACCGGCACGCCCTGGCGCGCGCGGTAGTCGTACTGCTCGTCCAGCGGCGCGTGGAACAGGTCGGACGGCAGCCGGGCGACCGAGCCCAGCGGCGACGTCTCGGTCATTCCCCAGGCCTGAATGATCGTCAGGTTGTGGCGGTCGAAGCCCTCCAGCAGGCTCCGCGGGACGGCCGATCCGCCGACCAACAGCCGCTGCAGCGCGCTCAGATCCCAGCGGTCTGGCTGTTCGTCGAGCGCGCGCAGGACCGCCATCCATACGGTCGGCACGCCCGCGGTCAGCGTGACCTGCTCGTCGGCCATCAGGTCGAGCACGCTGATCGGATCGAGCATCGGCCCCGGGAGCGCCAGCCCCGCGCCGACGAACGTGGCGGTGTAGATCAGCCCCCACGCGTTGGCGTGGAACATCGGCACCACCGGTAGGACCGTGTCCAGCGACGAGGCACCGTTCGTGTCGGGCAGCGCCGCCATCAGCGAATGCAGCACCAGCGCCCGGTGCGAGTAGACCACGCCCTTGGGCCGGCCGGTCGTGCCCGACGTGTAACACATGGCCGCGGCCCGCCGCTCGCCGAGCTCGGGCCACTTCATCGGCTCGGCCTCGGCGATCAGCGATTCGTAGTCGATCGCCCCCTCGGCGGGCTCGCCGCCCTGGGAGACAACGATCACGTGCTTGAAGTCCTGGGCCTCGCGAAATCCCTCGAACGCGCCGAGCAGCGTCTCGTCGACGATGATCGCGGCGTCCTCGGCATCCTGTGCGATGAAGCTCAGCTCGTCGGGGTGCAGCCGCGGGTTCAGCGTGTGGATCACCGCGCCCATCAGCGGGATCGCGAAGTACGCCTCGAGGTGCTCGGGCTGGTTCCACATCAAAGTCGCGATCCGGTCGCCGTCGCCGAGCCCGAGGCCGGCGAGCGCCGTCCCCAGCTTTCGGGCCCGGTGGGCACACTCGCCCAGCGTGGTGCGGTGGATTTGGCCGTCGGGTCTACGCGAGACGACCTTGCGCGGGCCGCTGAGGAGCTCCGCCCGCTGCACCGCGACGGTCAGCGACAGCGGGTAGTCGTCCATCATCAGTCCGTTGAGCATCGTCTCGGGCATTCTCGCCTCCAATTCGCCGTAATCCTTGCGCTGATGCTGGCGTAAGCATGAGCCGATAGGGCTGCGAGCGCAAGCGCAGCGGTTCCAGCGAGGGCCGCCAGCGCTACGGTCCCCCGCAGCCATGGCGCTCGCCCGACCCACCGAGCCGTACCCCGACCTGTCCTGGTCCGGATGGGGCGACCCGTCGCTCAAGCCAGCGCTGGCCGATGACGTGCTCGAGCTGATGACCGCCAGCCTCGGCATCCGCGACCGCGGCCGGCCGACGGGATCGATCAAGGAGCTGACGCTGCCGTCCAGCCGGATCGAGCCCGCCGTCGCCGCTCGCTTGGGCGAGGCGGTAGGCGCCGATAACGTGCTCGCCGACTCCGAGGCGCGGCTGCGGCACATGCGGGGCAAGTCGCTGACCGATCTGCTGCGCCTCCGCGAGCGTGAGCTGGCCGGGGCGCCGGACCTGGTGGCGCTGCCCGGGTCCCACGAGCGGGTGCTCGAGGCGCTGCGGATCTGCTCGGCCGAGCGGATCGCGGTCGTGCCGTTCGGCGGGGGGACATCGGTCGTCGGCGGCCTGGAGCCGAGGGCGGACGGATTCGCCGGCGTCGTCGCGCTCGACCTGCGCCGGATGAATGCCCTGCTCGAGCTCGACGAGCAGTCGCGTCTGGCGGTGCTCGAGCCCGGCCTGCGCGCGCCCCAGGCCGAGCAGCTGCTCAACGAGCGTGGCTACACGATCGGCCACTTCCCGCAGTCGTTTGAGTACCTCACGCTCGGCGGCGCCGCGGCGACGCGCTCGAGCGGCCAGGCCTCGCCGGGCTACGGGCGCTTCGACGAGGTGGTGCTCGGTATCCGCGCGGCCGCTCCCGCCGGGACGATCGAACTCGGACGCGCGCCGAAGTCGGCCGCGGGCCCCGACCTGCGCCAGCTGCTGCTCGGGTCCGAGGGAGCGCTCGGGGTGATCACCCGGCTGACCGTCGCAGTACGCCCGGTGCCGGCCACGCGCGTGTATGAGGGCTGGCGGCTGGAGTCGTTCGCCGCCGGCGCCTCCGTGTTGCGCCGGCTGGTCCAGGACGGACCGCTGCCGACAGTGCTGCGCCTGTCCGACGAGGCCGAGACGGCGCTCAACCTGGCCGGCCCATCGGAGCTCGGAGCCGGCGAGGGCGGCTGCCTGGCGATCGTCGGCTACGAGGGCGACCCGGCGGACGTGGGCGATCGCCGGGAACGCGCCAATCAGGTGCTGGAGGCGGCCGGAGCGGTCGCCCAGCCGGGTGCCGGCGACCGCTGGGATCGCGACCGCTACAAGGGCCCGTACCTGCGCGACGCGCTGCTCGACGCCGGGGTGATGGTCGAGACGCTCGAGACGGTGACGTTCTGGTCGGCGCTGCCGCGGCTGTACGAGCGGGTGTCGACGGCCCTGCGCGAGTCGCTGGCCGCGCAGGGGACCAACCCGCTCGTCCTCTGCCACATCTCGCACGTGTACCCGTCCGGCGCGTCGCTGTACTTCACGGCCGCCTGCGCTCAGCTCCCGGATCCGGTCCAGCAGTGGCGCATCGCCAAGGCTGCGGCGAGCGACGCGATCCTCGCCGCCGGCGGGTCGATCACCCATCACCACGGGGTCGGGACCGACCACGTGCGCTGGTACGCGGAGGAGCTCGGCGAGCTCGGCGTCCGCGCGCTGGCGGCGGTCAAGCGCGAGCTCGACCCCGAGGGCGTGATGAACCCCGGCGTGCTGATCGCGCCCGAGTAGTCCCGGGACACTGGTCGTTCGTATCCTCCGGGCGATGTCCAAGACTCCATCGATCCCAGAGTTGACCCGTGCGCTCGCCGAGCTGACGGTCCGCTTCGGCGCCAACCTCCAGCCCGGCCAGATCATGGCGATCGGTTCCGAGCCCGGCAAGGAGGAACTGACCCGCGCAATCGCCGACGCTGCCTACGCCAACGGAGCCAGGTTCGTCGACCTGTTCGTGTTCGACTACCACCTCAAGCGCTCCCGGGCGCTGAACGCCGATCCGGACACCCTCGACTTCGTGCCGCCGTGGTACGGCGAGCGCATGCGCACGCTCGGTGAGCTGCGCTGCGCGCTCGTGTCGATGACCGGCCCGGTCGAGCCTCACCTGCTCGACGACGTAGCGCCCGAGCTGATCGGCAAGGACCTCCTCCCCCGGATCCGGGAGTCGGTCGAGGTCGTCAACAACCGCACCGCCAACTGGACGGTGGTGCCGTCGCCCACCCGCGGGTGGGCCCAGCTCGTCTACCCGGAGCTCGAGCCCGAGCCGGCGCTGTACAAGCTGTGGGAGGAGATCGCCTACGTCACCCGGCTGGACACCGGCGATCCGGTGAGGGCCTGGACCGAGCGGATGGACGCGCTCGAGGCCGTCGCCGACAAGCTCGGCGCGATGCACCTCGACCGGCTTCGCTTCGAGGGGCCCGGGACCGACCTGAGCGTGGGCGTGTTTCCGAGCAGCCGCTGGCTGTGTGCGCGGCTGTCGACGGTCGACGGGATCGTCCACGCCCCGAACCTCCCGACCGAGGAGGTGTTCACCACCCCGGATCCCGAGCGGGTGCAGGGAACCGTCACCTCGACCAAGCCGCTGTTCGTGTCGGGCACGGTGATCAACGGCCTGCGGGTCCGCTTCGAGGGCGGCCGCGCGGTGCAGATCGACGCCGACGAGGGCGCCGACGTGCTGCGGACGATGTCCGAGCACGACGAGGGCGCCGCCCGCCTGGGCGAGGTCGCACTGGTCGACCGCGAGAGCCGCATCGGCCGCCTCGGGACGGTGTTCTTCGACACGCTGCTCGACGAGAACGCCGCTAGCCACATCGCCCTCGGCCAGGCGCTCGACTTCGCAATCGACGATCCGGGCGACCGCGAGCGGACCAACTCGAGCGAGCTGCACACCGACTTCATGATCGGCAGCGACGAGGTCGCGGTTACCGGGGTGCTCCGGGACGGGACCGAGGTGCCGCTGCTGCGCGGCGGAGCGTGGCAGATCTAGTATTCCTGGCCTCCGTGGGCGGACCTGAACGTGGGCGGACCGCAAGCACCCCGCGCGCTAGGCTAGTCGCGCTCCCCGGAGAGGTGCCGGAGCGGTTGAACGGGCGCGACTGGAAATCGCGTAACGGGGGTTGACCTCGTTCGGGGGTTCGAATCCCCCCCTCTCCGTTGTGCGTCGGCCGAGGTTCGGACGATCACCTCCCCGATCGTACGATCGGGCGATTGAGCCTCTGCATACCCGGGTATGCCTCTTCAATGGTGGGCGAAGGCGAGGTAGTTCGACGGCTAAAGGGGTGGGCGATTGCTGCCGATGAAGAGGTGGGTTGAACCTTGCTGAGCGCAATTTGGGGCGAGCGCAAGAGGGCTTTTCAGCGAGGTCGCAAATTGCATGAGGAAGCTCTACATCTTCGAGATCATCGTTCTTTCCGACCGACTCGCAAGCTACGCTCATCCTGAGGGGCAATGACGCAATTGCAAACATCACGTCCGGCTTTGAGGCTCGTCCACGGGGCCAGCGCGGCGCCCGCCGAAGTCGAGTGGACGTGGTTTTGTGGACACTGCGCCGCGCCGTCCCCGAGCAGCTCCCCGCCGCCGCCCACCGCCCGGGTCTGCACCTCCTGCGGGCTTGGCTTGCTGCTCGAGACGCGCGCCGACACGGCACCCGACCCCCGTGACGCGTTCCTCGTGGTCGACACCAGCCTGCTCGTGCAGGCGATGTCGCGCCGCGCCCAGGCGCTGCTCGAGCTCACCGAGGCCGAGGCGATCAACCGTCCGGCGGCCGAGCTGCTCGTGGCCGCCGACGCCGAGGCGGCGTCCTCCTCGTCTTTCGCCCGCGCGATCGTCAGCGCCGCCGGCGGGGCCCAGGAGGCCATCAGCGCCGTCGTCCGGCCCTGGAACACGTTCGGCGTCCGCATGCGGGCGAAGATCGCGCCCTGCGGTCCGCCGCGCGCCGCTCTGGTCGTACTCGAGGATCAGCAGTCGCGGCGCCTGCGCGCGGTCGACTGACGCTCAGGCCGCCGGCGGGAGCACCGCGGGCGCGCCGTACTTCACCAGCGGCTCGGGCAGCCGCACCGAGCCGTCGTCCCGCTGGCCGTTCTCGAGCAGCGCGATGATCGTGCGTCCGACCGCGACCGCGGTCCCGTTGAGCGTGTAGAGCGTCGCCGGCCGCCCCTCGGCGGGCCGGTAGCGAATGTCGAGCCGACGCGCCTGGTAGTCGGTCGTGTTCGAGCATGAGGTCAGCTCGCGGTAGCGTCCCTGGCCCGGCAGCCACGCCTCGCAGTCGTACTTCATCGCCGCCGAGGCGCCGAGGTCGTCGACCGCGATCGCGACGACGCGGTAGGGGATCTCGAGCTCCTGGAGGATCGACTCCTCGATCGCCAGCAGCCGCTCGTGCTCGGCCTGTCCCTCCTCGGGCGCGACGAAGCAGAACATCTCGACCTTGTCGAACTGGTGGACCCGGAAGATCCCGCGCGTGTCCTTGCCCGCGGCGCCGGCCTCGCGGCGAAAGCACGTCGAGAAGCCCGCGTAGCGGACCGGGAGCTCGTCGGCGTCGAGGATCTCGTCGCGGTGCATCGACGCCAGCGGCACCTCCGAGGTGCCGGCCAGGTACAGGTCGTCCTCGGCCAGTCGGTAGATCTGCTGCTCGGTGTCGGGGAGCATCCCCGTCCCGTACAGCGCGTGCTCTCGCACCAGCACCGGCGGGACGACCGGTTCGAACCCGTAGCCGCGAACCTTTTCCAGGCCGTAGCGGACCAGCGCGAACTCGAGCATCACCAGGTCGCCGCGCAGGTACGCAAACCGTGATCCCGACGTGCGCGCGGCGCGCTCCATGTCGATCCGGTCGCCCGCGAGCTCCAGGTGATCCTTGCCGGTCCTGCCGGCATCGCCGACCTCTCGGATGACCGTGTCCTCGTCGGGCGCCTCGGGCGACGGGAGGCTTGGCAGCGCCGCCAGCTCGCGGTCGCGCTCCTCGCGCACCGCGTTCTCCTCGTCGCTGAGCGTCCGACCGCGCGCGGCCAGGCCGGCCAGCTGCTCGCGCTCCTCGGGAGTGGGCGCGCCCTTGCGGCCCTTGCTCGCGCGATTCTGCTCGGCGCGGAGCTCCTCGAGCTCGGCCCGCAGCGCGCGCCACTTCGTGTCGAGCTCGATCACGTGGTCGAGCGCCGGCGCCAGGTCGGCGCTGCGCCGGGCGAGCCCCTCCCGGACCGCGTCGGGCTCGCGACGGATCAGCTGGATGTCGAGCACTGCCCGCTCCTACTTCCCAAACGGGACCACTAGCTCACGGTCAGCGTGCCTTGCATGCCCGCTTGGCGATGGCCGGGGACGCTGCAATAGAACGTGTACTTGCCTGGCTTCAGGTTGACCGTGAAGTTCTTGGTGCCGCCCGAGAACACCGGGGTCTGCCCGACCACCGACCCGCTGGTGCCCTGCTGAATCACCATGTCGTGGGGCACGGGCGACTTGTTGGTGAAGTCGACCGTGACCTTGCCGGCCTTGGCGCTCAGCGAGCTCTTCGTGAACTTCAGCTGACCCGTGGGGTCGGCCGACTGAGTGATTGAGCTGGCTGCACCACCAGCGCGCTTGGTGGGTGCCGGCGTGGTGGTCGTGGACGTTGGCGCGGGCGTCGTGGTCGTGGACGTTGGCGCGGGCGTGGTCGCCGTGGTGGTCGTCGCTCCCGGCGTCGTGTTCGAGCTCGGAGTTGTGGCGGTCGCGTTCAGCGCCGGGATCGTCCCGATCGGCTGCTGGTGGCAGGTGGGCACGCCCGGAGCACTCTTGGCCTGACCTCCGGCGTAGGTCGCGACAAACTTGGCGACGTCGATGGCTTGCTGACCGACGACGACGTTCTGGGGCATGATCGCGCCCGAGAAGCCGCCGTTCTTGATCGCATACAGCACGCGATCCACTGGTCGCTCGCAGCGCACGTTGAAGTTCGGGCCGGCGACGAACTCAGCGCTGCGGGCGTTGGTCGCCGAGCCGTGCGTGGCAGCGGCAGCCAGCGTGTGGCAACCGGAGCAGCGCTGGTTGAACAGCTCAGCTCCCGTGAAGTTCGGGGTTGGTCTGGGCGACCTGGACTTTCTCGGTACCGCAACCCGCCGCGACGCCGGCCACCGCGATCGCAGCGATCATCATCAGGAGGACCTTTAGGGGTCGGCTCATGAGGCGCCTGATCATAATCGCATCCCCATGCCAGGGCTCCGTGCGACGAAGTTCGCCCTGCTCGCGGTCGCGGCGCTGCTCGTCGCCGCGTGCGGGCACACCACCACCGCCGGCCCCAGCCGGACGGTGCGCGTCGAGTTGACCGAGTATCGCCTGCATCCCCAGTCGCTCCACGCCACCAGCGGGCTGCTGACGCTCGTCGTCCATAACCGCGGCGTGCTCAACCACAACCTCGTCGTGTCCCGCGACGGCACCACGATCGACTCGACGCCGTCGATCCAGCCAGGCCAGACGGTCGACCTGTCGGTGAACCTCGCTCCGGGGAGGTACTCGGTGGCGTCGACGATCCAGTCCGACGAGACGCTCGGCGAGTACGGGACGCTGACCGTCGGCTCCTGATTCGGGGTCGGATCACCCGGATCACCCGCCCGCTCAGGCAGGACCCGAGCCCCGGGCGGCGAACTCTCCGCCATCCCCGGCGCCGGCCAAAGACGTTCGCCCGGATCTACCATCAAGCGCGATCGTCCCAACGGCGGCAACCAAGGGGCCGGCGCCGGGGCCGTGCAATCCTGAGCGGGCCGCTATAACCACGCGCCTATGGCGCCGGTCTCCGATCTCGAGCTGTTCAGGGAGGTGTTCGGGCGGTTCGCCACCGGCGTCGGCGTGATCACCGCGTCCGGACCGACTGGCTCGGGCGGGATGACCGCGAACGCGATCTGCTCGCTGTCGCTCGAGCCGCTGCTGGCGCTGGTGTGCTTCGAGAACCGGGCGCGGACGCTGCCGATCGTCCGCGATGCCGGCCGGTTCGCGGTCAACGTGCTGAGCACCGATCAGGAGGACATCGCCGCCGTGTTCGCGTCGAAGCTGCCCGAGTCCGAGAAGCTCGAGGGCGTCGAGCACCGGTTCGAGCACGGGATCCCGATCCTGGTCGGGTCGCTGGCGTGGGCGGCCTGCGAGCTGCGCGAGCTGATGCCCGGTGGCGATCACACGATCGCGATCGGCGAGGTGATCGGGATGGGGCTCGGCTCCGGGGACCCGTTGCTGTGGTACGCCGGCCGCTACCACGCGGGGCCGCCCGAGGAGGATGCATAACACGTCAAATCCGCACGGCACAGCGAGGCTTGACGCACTGTGCACCGTATCCGTGCGCGGGACGGCAAGCCTCCGTTCAGCGGTCGGATTTGTCGTGTTATGCACGCAGGACCGGGGCCCTAGTGCCGTCCACTAGCCAGACCCCTTACGCGGTCGCGGCAGCCCGGGCCAGGAGAACAACGACCACCACGGCCGACAGCGCCATCACCCCGATCTCGCGCTGGACGATCGTCAGCACCAGCCCGCGCTGCTCGTCGGGCGGCAGCGTCCCCACCTCGTCGTTTGACTCAAACCCGTGCGAGTCGAGCACCATCTGCGCGGTCGAGGCCCGCAGCGACTCGGCCAGGATCGAGACGAGCAGCGGCAGCACGCCGTAGAGGATGTGCAGGCTTGAGGTCTTGTGGCCGGTGAGCTCGAGCACGCCTCCGAACGCCGCCTCGATCACGACGACTAGCTGTGCCGTCCGCAGCACCCGCCAGAACCCTCGGCCCGTGTTGACCCGCAGATAGCACCAGCCTCCGTACAGCGCGGCGATCACGTTCAAACCGATCGCGATAACACCGAGGGCTACATGGACGTCCTTCATGGGTATAAGAATTCAGTTTGCAGGTTGCGGCGATAGCTGCATTCCGCACTAGATAGCCGCATTCCGCACTAAGTAACACCTTGTTACAAGGTACCCGGCCCCGGTGATATAACGGCATTAACGTGCTGCGTGACTATCTGCCAGCGATCGTCTTTGTGATCCTCGGAGGACTCGTTGGCGCGTTGTTCTCCGTCCTCAACATCTTCGTCGGCAAGCGCAAGCCGAACCGCTCCAAGTCGGCTCCGTACGAATGCGGCTTGCCCTCCGAGGTCCAGCGTGGATTCCGGTTCGGGATCAGCTTCTACCTGATCGCGATGCTGTTCATCCTGTTCGACATCGAGGTGATCTTCCTGTACCCCATCGCGGTGCAGCTGCGGGCGTTTGGCACGTTCGCGATGACCGAGACGATCGTGTTCGTGGCCCTGCTGACGATCGCGCTCGTGTACGTCTGGCGCAGAGGAGCCCTGGAATGGAAGTGAAACGCGAACCCCTGTCCGATTTCCGCGTGCGCCAGCTGAAGGCGAGCGACATGCTCCGCGGCGACCTCGAGGGCGAGGATCTCGATCGCTACGCCGAGGAGCGGGTCATGACCACCACCGTCAACAAGGCGGTCTCCTGGGCGCAGGGCAACTCGATCTACCCGCTCACGTTCGGTCTCGCCTGCTGCGCGATCGAGATGATGTCGATCGTCGGCGCGCGCATGGACGTCGCGCGGTTCGGGTTTGAGGCGTTCCGGGCCTCCCCGCGCCAGGCCGACCTGATCATCCTGTCGGGCCGCGTGTCGATCAAGATGGCGCCGGTGATCCGTCGCATCTACGACCAGATGCTCGAGCCGAAGTGGGCGATCTCGATGGGCGCGTGCTGCTCGTCGATGGGCGTGTTCAACAATTACTCGCTGGTCCCCGCGGACAAATTCATGCCAATCGACGTGCACGTTCCGGGCTGCCCGCCGCGACCCGAGGCGCTGATGCACGGGATCCTGAGGCTCCGCGACAAGATCCAAGGCAACGAGCCCGAGGGTTGGCGCGAACGGTACGAGGCGGTCGGGACCGAGGAGCTGGTCCCCGGGGAGACCGACCATGACGAGCACGTGAATGTGTTTACGCCTGGGGACACCGCCGGTGCCTGACGCCACTGAGCTCGAGCTCACCGCCCAGGAGCTGCGCGACGCCGACAGCGAGTCGATCCTGGACACCGAGTTTCACCGCACCCGGGCGGTGCTGATCGCCAACCCGGCGCGAATCGTCGGCGTGCTCGAGCACCTTCGGGGCAACGGCTACACGATGCTGGCGAGCCTGCACGGCGTCGACTACTACCCGCACGAGCCGCGGCTCGGGGTTCTGTACGAGCTGCTGGACATGAAGCGCGTCGACCGGATCAGCGTCAAGGCGCGCGTCTCTACCGAGCAGCCCCGGATCCCGACGGTGGTCGGCCTGTATCCCGGCGCGAACTACCCGGAGCGTGAGGTCTACGACATGTTCGGTGTGGTGTTCGACGGGCACCCCGACCTGCGCCGGATCCTGATGCCGGAGGACTACGAGGGGTATCCGCAGCGGCGCGACTTTCCAATTGGAGGCGAGCCGGTGCTGTTCACCTACAACGAAGAGCAGACCTACGGGAAGTGGGTGTGATGAGCGACCCGAGTGTGAGCGAGGATTACCGCCAGCGGGAGTCCTCGGTCACGTTCTCGAGCGAGTCCGCCGGAGAGGGCGAGACCCACGAGCTGCTGACGCTCAACATCGGCCCGCACCACCCGGCGACCCACGGCGTCCTGCGGCTGCTCGCGACGCTCGAGGGCGAGGTCGTCCGCGACATCAAGCCGATCGTCGGCTATATCCACACCGGCATCGAGAAGACCGCGGAGGACAAGTCCTACTGGAAGGTCATCCCGGTCGTCGAGCGGATGGACTACCTCGCCTACTACTTCAACGCGATGGCGTACTGCGGGGCGGTCGAGGATCTGCTCGGGG
>CAWHRT010000043.1:0-393574 GCA_963831845.1 uncultured Solirubrobacterales bacterium
TGCTGTTCGTGTGCGCCGACGGGCCAGATCCGCTGGGCGGGCAGCGTCGTTACGTCAGTCCGAACGTGTGCCATGTCCAGTACAACGGCGTCTCAGACGAGGGTCGCCGGCGCGGTGCCCTCGATCTCGTTGTCGAGGCGCTGATCGAGCGCTTCTCGGCGACGCATCGATGGATCGACTTCGGCATCTCCACCGAGCGCGAAGGACGCTTCCTCAACGAAGGCCTGATCCACTACAAGGAGGGATTCGGCGCCCGGGCGGTGAACTACGATTCCTACGAGCTCCGCCGTCCCCTCCTATATGGTTGAAGCGTCCCCGGGAGCCGCACGTGCGCCGCGCCTCGTCACCCTCCCGCAAGTTGCGGAGGCGCGCGGCAACCTCACGGCGCTTGAGGAGCTCGTTCACCTCCCGTTCAGGATCGGGGCGTACGGCGGTTGCAACGACATGCGGGCGGGCGGCTCGTGGCCCGGCGGCGACGCTCTGGTCGTCGCCCTATCGGGTAGCTTCGACGTGGCGATCGGCCCGAGATCCGGCGTACGCAGCGTCCGTCTCAGTCGCGCGTCGGTTGGCCTCGACACTCCCGTCCTCGGTCGAGTGGCGAACCGAGGACGCAGCAACGAACTCCGTAGCGCTCGTCATCTCCTCCCAGCCAGCCCGTCCGCTGCACCGTGGATCGACGCTCGACGACCGTGTCAAACGTGCCAGGAGCCGCGGCTCGACGATCGACGACTGCTGGACGGTCGCGTTCACGCGCCGTCGCACCCCGCAGGCAACCACCGCGCAAGCGATTCCGTTCGTGGATGTTCCGTTCGAGATCAGGCGTGTCTACTACCTCTACGACGTACCGGGCGGCGCATCGCGCGGCGGCCACGCTCATCGCGCCGTCGAGGAAGTCCTCATCGCGGCGTCCGGTTCATTCGATGTCGCGCTGAACGACGCTCGGGCGACGAGGACAATGCGTCTCGATCGAGCGCACAGCGGCGTCTACATCCCACCCGGTATCTGGCGCGAGCTCAGAAACTTCTCGTCGGGAGCGATCTGCCTCACGCTCGCCTCCGCACCGTACGACGAGGTCGATTATGTCCGGAACCACAACCAGTTCCAGAGGGAGAAGGCGATCCGTTAGGAGAGCGGCGGCGATCAGTGACCTGCTCGGCCATCCCCGCTCGCCGGCCACGCGTGCCGTTGCCCCATCATCGAGGGGTAGTACCTCGCCACAGTCTGTTCGGTGGCGGCCATCAAGACGCCCGAGTCTCGCATTCTTCTGACGGTGTTCCAGCCGGTTGGCTCGTCCACCGCCCACGAGCGGGAGTCGCACTCGAAGAAGTCCAACGCGCGGAGGTAGATCATCGCCTGCATTCCAATCTGGTTGAACACCGGCGGGAAGGAGAAGTAATCCGGTCCGCCGTCGGCGCGCTCTAGCTTGCCGTACGCGAGCTCAGCCCGTTGCCCGAGGGCGAGGTCGAGAAGGGTCTCCATGTGGTGAGGCAGGAACTCGTCGTCGTCGTCGAGCGGAGCGATCCACTCGCCGCGACTCAACTCCACGGCGCGGTTCCATGGCGCAGCGCCGGACACCTGCCAGCGCTCGTACGGATCGTCAGGGTAGACCGTCCTGCACGGGAGGTTGACGAAGCGGATGCGCGGATCGTCGAGGCCTTCAAGCCGATCCGCCGTTTCGTCGGTGCAGCCGTCACCCACGACGACGATCTCCCACCGGTCATAGGTCTGAGCGCGCACCGAGGCGATAGCCCTGTCGACGAGGAGTTCGGCCGCGTTGTAGGTGGCGATCGGAACGCTGATCAGCGGTCGACGATTCTCGAACGTCGCAGCGTAGGCGTCCGTCTTCCTTAGAGCGGTCAGCTGCTGGCGCAGGCGACCGATCTCGTCGTGGTCGACCCGGCTGAGGCGAAAATGCATGACTTGGACGTCCTGCAGCTCGGCGAGTGCGGCTCGCAGCTCCTCGAGCTGCTGCTGTTGCGAGAGTGCCCGCTCCTGGGCCTGCGCTTCGAGCGGCACAATCGCAGTTCGTAGCTCCTCGAGCTCACGCTGTTGCGTCTCGAGGCGCTCGACCATGGCGGAGAACTTCAACGCTCTGGCGGCCGCGTCATACCGCGCCTCGTGAAATCGTAGCCACGCTCCAGCCAACCTGCGAACGCGTAGCACCGGTCCGGATTGCACCATGGGTCTCAATATATGTTGATTCGCGCCTAGGAACGTAAAGTTTGTGCGACTCGCCGAGTCGCGACCGGCCAGTACTCTCTCGGCGATGGAGCCCGAGAGCCACACCGACGAGATCAGCGACATCGCCGAGCCGCCGATGGGCGGGTGGGAACCGGAACGCCTCGCCGAGCTGCTGATCGATGCCGAGCAGCGCCTGGCGGAGGTGCCCGAGCTCAAGCTGCGGATCGCCGACCTCGAGTTCGAGCTGGCAGAGGCGCGCCGGACGCCGCCGCCGCGCGCCAAGAGGCCAAGCAGCTCGATCAGATGCTCATGTACGGCCGGCGGATGCTGCGCTTCGTCCGGCCGCTGATCAAGCCGCTGCGCGACGCGCGACGGCGGCTGCGCGGCTAGCCGTGCCGCGCTCCGCCGCTCGACGGCACGCGACCGGGTCGGCTCGCCAACCTGCCCCGGCGCATCTATCTCACCTACAAGTACCGCGGGATCTCGGTCGGTCATCTACCAGACCCTGATCTTCCCGCTGCGCCTGACGCCGCTGGACCGCGTGCTCGGCCTCGGCTCCGGGCCCGCGCGGACGCGCATCGCCGCCCGGCGCTGGTACCGACGACCACGGCCGGCCGGTGACGATCGTCATCCCGAGCTACCGCGACGCGAAGCTGGTGGCCCAGCTGGTGGCGAAGATCCGGCAGACGACGACCGGCCGACCGCGTCCGGATCATCGTCGACCGACGACGCCAGCGGCCCCGAGCACCTCGCGGCGCTGCGCGCGCATCGACGGCATCGAGGTGCTCGCCGGCGAGACACAACGGCGGCTTCGCGGTCAACGTCAACCGCGGCCTGCGGGCCGCCGACCCGCGCGCACGACGTCGTCCTGCTCAACTCCGACGTGTTCCCGCTGCGCGACTGGCTGGCCTGCCTGCAGTACGCGACGAGCGACCGACGGCGACATCGGGATCGTCGGCGGCCAAGCTGCTGTACCCGGACAACCGGATCCAGTACGGCGGCACGATCCGCAACCCGCGAGCGCCCGAGTGGTTCGACCATCGCTATCGCGTTCAAGCCCGCCGACTGGGGGCCGGCCAACGTCGCCGGCCCGACACTCGCCGCCACCGGTGCCTGCATGTACATCCGGCGCGACGTCCTCGACGCGAGTCGGGCTGTTCGACGAGGACTACGGGATGGGCTACGAGGACGTCGACTACTGCCTGCGTGCCTGGCAGGCGGGCTACGAGGTGGTCTACGCCCCATCGGCGCGGCTCCACCACCACGAGTCGGTCACCCGCGGCACCGAGGTCGGCGAGCGCGAGCGCAAGTCGCAGCGGGTCTTCTGGAAGCGCTGGGCGACGTTCTTCGACGCGCGCCAGGTGCTGCACCGAGGACGGCAGGCTGCGGGTCGTCTACGTCACCGAGGACACGATCGTCGGCGGTGGCCATCGCGACGTGTTCGAGCATCTCAACGGCCTGATCGACCGCGGCCACGACGCGCAGCTGTGGACACTGGGCGACCAACCGGACTGGTTCGATCTGCGCTGCCCGGTCCGGAGCTTCGCCTCGACTACGACGAGCTCGCGGCGGCGCTCGCGCCACTGGAGGCGATCAAGGTCGCGACCTGGTGGAAGACCGCCGACCGCGGTGTGGCGAGCCAGCGTCCTGAACGGGCATGCCCGGTCTACTTCGTCCAGGACATCGAGACGAGCTACTACCGCGACGACCCGCAGCGCCGCTACGAGGTGCTCGAACTCCTACCGCCCCGAGTTCCGGTACCTGACGATCTCCGAGTGGAACCGCGAGCATCTGCGCGAGCTCGGACTCGAGGCCGCGCTGATCTCGCCCGGGCGTCGACCTGAGCAACTTCCGTCCGCTTGCCGCGGTGTCGCGGCGCGACGACATGCTGCTCGCGCTCGGTCGGTCCGACCCGCTCAAGAACCTGCCGCTGACCCTGCAGGCATGGCGTCGCCTCCCGGAGCCGCGTCCCGAGCTGTGCCTGTTCGGGTCAGAGCCCGAGCTGGCGAGCGAGCCCGGCATCCGCTACGTCACGATCACCGTCCGACGCCGAGGTCAACGAGCTGCTCAACCGGGCGACGGTGTTCGTGCAGACATCCACGCACGAGGGCTTCTGCCTGCCGGTCCTCGAGTCGATGGCCACCGGCGGCGCCGTGGTCTGCACCGACGCCCACGGCAACCGCGACTTCTGCGTCGACGGCGAGAACTGCCTGATGCCCGACGGCAACGCCGGCCGCGGTCGCGGCGTCGATCAGCCGCCTGCTGGCCGATCCGACGCTGCGCTCGCGTCTCGGTCGAGGCCGGGCATGCACACCGCGGCCGCGCTACGACTGGGACACGCGGATCGATGCGCTCGAACGCTTCATGTTCGAGATTGCGCGGCCCGGAAGATCGAGCCATCCACCGAAGCGGTGCCGGCGCCGCGCAGCCGCTAGAGATCCTCGGCCACGCGCGGCGCGATCCGGTTGAACACGTAGAAGCCGACGACGAAGATCGCCACCACGATCGCGATCGGCATCGAGCAGCGCAGCCGTCGAGCCCAGCAGCGACGCCGCGCTCGGGGTGGCGTGGGTGATGAACGCGTGGCGGAACTGCTGGAAGATCACGGCCAGCGGGTTGAGCATGTAGATGTGGACGAGCGCCGGGCTGAGGTGCTGCTGGACGAGCGCGATCGGGATGATGATCGGCGAGGCGTAGAAGATGACCTGGCTGACAGCACCTCCCAGATCGGCTGGATGTCCCGGAAGTAGACGAACAGCGCCGACAGCAGCATCGCGATGCCGGTGCAGAGGATCACCAGCAGCGCCGACGATCAGCGGCACCTCGAGCCAGGTCAGCATCGGCCGGACTCCCGCGATCAGCGCGAAGATCGTGACCACGATCAGGTTCAGGCAGAGGTTGAAGAACGCCAGCAGCACGACCGACAGCGGGATCACCATGCCGCGGGAACTGGATCTTGCGAACGAGGGTCTCGTTGTCGACGACGCTGCGCACCGCGCCGATCGTCGCCTCGCCGAAGAACGTGAACAGGACGATCGAGGCCAGCAGCTGAGCGCCGTAGAAGTCGTAGCTCGGGCCCGTCGCCGGCGCCGACCTGCGCGACCTTGGTGAAGAAGACGTACAGCACCAGGAACAGCAGCAGCGGCCTGACCAGCTGCCACAGGTAGCCGAGCGCCGAGCCGAAGAAGCGCAGCTTCCACTGCATGACCGCGATGTTGAAGGTGAGATGCCAGAAGCGCCGCCAGTCGCCGGTGAGCGCGCGCGGCCCGCGGATCGGGCGTCCGAGCGACTCGTAGGGCTGCGCGTGCAGCGCTCGACGCTCGCGTCGCGTCGGTGGCGCCTGCACGCTCATGCGCGCGCCCGCTTCGCGTCGCTAGCGCCGGTACGCGGCTGATCGACGGAGTGAACCGGAAGGTCGACCAGCCCGCCCAGCGCCCCCGGGCCCGTGACGACGAACGAGAAGCTGCCCTCGAAGCGGTCGATCACGTCGAGGCCCGAGCCTCGGTGGGCGAGCTGGAACACCGGGCGAGTAGCGACCGGGCGCCAGCACGTTGTCGAACGTGAACGAGAACACGACCTCCTCGCCGGCTTCGAAATGGCCGCTGCGCTCGTTCTCGATCGCGGTGGTGGCGACGACGACGGCTCGGTGCTCTTCGTTGTAGACGTAGACGCTGGCCGACGGATCGGTGACGTCGACCATGAAGCGGACCCGGGCGTTGAGCGTCACGCGCTGGTGCTGGGCACCGATGACAGCCGCTCACCGTCTGTCGTTCTCGACCCACACCTCGACCACCCGCGCCTCGCCGTCGCCGGTGTGCCCGTCGCCGGCGACTGCCTTCGGACACGGGATCGCGACCGAAGTTGAGCTCCAGGTAGCGGTCGGCGACCTCGTGCGGCTCGCCCAGGTACACCGGGTTGCCGCGCTCGAGCAGCAGCGCCCGGTGGCAGAAGCGCTGCAGCGCGCCCATGTCGTGGGTGACGAAGATGATCGTCTTGCCGCGGTCGCGCAGCTCGTTGAACACGTCGAAGCACTTCTGCTGGAAGGCGGCGTCGCCGACGGCGAGCACCTCGTCGATCATCAGGATGTCGGCGTCGACCTGGATCGCCACCGAGAACGCCAGGCGCACGTGCATGCCCGACGAGTAGTTCTTGAGCTTGAGGTCCTTGAACTCCTCGCAGCTCGGCGAACTCGATCACGCTCTCGTAGCGCTTGCGCGCCTCGCGCGGCGAGAGGCCGAGCATGATCCCGTTCATCACGACGTTGTCGCGAGCGGCCATGTCCGGGTTGAAGCCGACGCCCAGCTCGATGAACGTCGACAGCCGCCCGCGGCACCAGATGTCGCCGTCGGCCTGGTAGATCCCGGCCAGGCACTTCAGCAGCGTGCTCTTGCCGCTGCCGTTGCGCCCGGCGATCCCGAAGAACTCGCCCGGCTCGCACCGCGAACGAGATGTCGTTGAGCGCCTGGAAGCTGTTGCGGCGGATCCGACGCCGAGGATGCAGCGCGCGCTCCTTGAGCGTGTGGATCTGCTCCTCGGGAACGGTGAACGTCTTGCTGACCGAGCGCGCGACCACCACCGGCAGCCGCTCGCCGCCGACGGCTGGAGTTGGCATGGACGAGAGGGTACCCAAGAAGCCTCGCTCGTCCGCTCACGGCGCCGCGTTTGCAGGACGTTATGGCGCGCGGCCGCTCAGCGCCGGCCCTCGAGCGACAGCCGCGCGACCAGCGGCGCGCGGCAGCCGATCCGGCGCGCGCCCCGAGCAGCGCCCCGGCAGACCGCGCGCCGTGATGCGCGACCGACGCGGCCAGCACCGAGAGCTGCTGCCGGCCGGCGCGCCCGGGCGACCGCGTTCCGCGCGCGGACCAGCGCCAGTCGGCCATCGACGTTGCCGCGCAGGTTGCGCGCCAGCGTCGCGCGGCCCAGCGACCCAGCCGTAGACCTCACGCACCGCCCGCGCCTCGTCGAAGCTGCGGCGCAGCCACTGCCCGGCGCGAGTACTCGTGCGAGTGGATCACGGCCGCGTCGGGCACGTAGACCTTGGCGAAGCCCGCCCGCAGCATGTCCTGGGCCAGCAGGTGATCCTCGGCGTAGGCGACGTCGCGGAACGGCACCTGCTCCCACGCCGCGCGCGCGACGCACCCGTTGGCGTCGGTGAAGAAGCCGAGGTGGCCCAGGAAGCTGCGCGGGCGGCGCGTCGCGGTCGCGCCGGCTCCAGCGGTCGATCCGTCGGCCCGTCGCCCGAGAAGGAGCCAAACCAGCCGTCAGCTCGCGGGCGACGCTGAGGCTCGCTTCCGGTCTGGGACGGTAGGGCCCGAAGACAAGCCCGACGTCGCGCGCCAGCGTGAAAGCCGTCGAGCAGCCGCGCCAGCCAGTCCTCGTCGGCCGGCACCGCGTCCTGGGTCAGGAAGGCGACATGATCGCCGCGCGCCTCGCCATCAGCAGGTTGCGGGTGCCGCCATGCGAGAAGCTCTCGCGCGGGATCTCGATCACGCGCGCGCCGTAGCGACGAGCGAGCGCCACGGTGTCATCCGAGGACCCCGAGTCGCAGATCAGCAGCTCGACCTCGCGGTCCAGCCGCTGGGTCCGAACGCCGCAAGGGTCTCGCGAAGCGATCTCCGGCATTGAGCGTGGGAATCGCGACCGTCACGGGCGAGGGGGCAACGATCGCGGCCCGGTCACAACGCTGACAACACCGTCCCGAGTCCCTCGTGCAGCCCCGTCCCCGCTTCCCACCCCAGCTCCTCGGCGGCCCGGGTCACGTCGAGGCAGCTGCGTCGGACCTCTCCCGGGCGCTCGGGAGCGAATTGCGGCTCGGGAAGCTTGCGGTCGCCGCCGACCTCGTTCAGCGCCTGCAGCAGGTCGAGCACGGACGTCTCCTGGCCGTGTCCGATGTTGACCGGTCCCGTGATGTCCGCTGTCGGCCGCGATCAGGTTTGCGCGCACGACATCCCCGACCTCGACCCAGTCGCGGGTCTGGCGCCCGTCGCCGAACACGGTCGGCGTCCGGCCCTCGATCAGCGCCCCGCAGAAGATCGCGACCACGCCCGCCTCGCCGTGGACGTCCTGCGCGGGCCCGTACACGTTGCCGTAGCGCAGCGAGACGGTGGAGAGCCCGTGCAGTCGCGCGTACAGCTCGCAGTACCCCTCGGCGGCGTGCTTGCCCTGTCCGTAGGGCGCCAGCGGCCTGATCGGGTAGTCCTCCGGCGTCGGAATCAGCTCGGCGTCGCCGTAGAGCCCGCCACCGGTCGAGCTGAACACGATCCGCTTGCTGCCGCACGCGAGCGCCGCCTCGAGCACCGCGATCGTCCCCAGCACGTTGGACTGCGCGTCGAACGCGGGATCCTCGACCGAGCGGCGCACGTCGATCTGGGCGGCCAGGTGAAACACCAGCTGTGGCCTGACCGCCGCGAAGATGTCAGATATCGCACCGGCGTCTCGGACGTCGGCCTCGTGCAGCTCGGCGCCGAGGGCGAGCGCACCCTCGAGGTTGGCGCGCTTGCCGCTGGAGAGGTTGTCGATCACCGCGACGCGATCCCCCCGCGCGAGCAGCCCATCCACGAGGTTCGATCCGATGAATCCGGCACCGCCTGTGACCACGCAGTCCAAAGCCCGCCAGAGCTTGCCAGAACGGGCGTACCGCTGCGCGGATCGGCGCCTGGTGCTACCGGGAGTAGCCCTGCGTGAGCCAGAGCCGGGCCCGTGCCTCACTATTGCGAGGCACGGGCCCGACCAAAGGACGACCCTGGTAGGGCTGGGGGCCGTCCGAGACCCGCGAGAAAGGGGGCGATGCTCGCGGGCCCGCTTGACCTCCGTGTCACAACGACAGCATACCGTTGTCGCGCGAACCACAGGAACTAATCCGACCAACACCGCAACCCCTCGGCCCCGTCCTACGTTTCTAGCTGAGGTGCGCTATACGCGCGACCGGCCGGCTCCCGCATAGGGCGCTGCAGACATCCGGCGAAGCGCCACTATGGTTTTGTTTGCGCCCCGCGTCCACCGTGGAATCCACATCTTCTGAAATGCGCCCCCAGGGTTACGTCCAGCCCCGCCCAGCCGCGATCGATTCACCCCAGACGGTCGACATCGTCAGCGTGCCGCTGGCGCTGATCGACTATCGACAGACGCTCGACTGGATCGACGCGATGGTCGCCGAGCGCAGGCGCGGCTACGTCTGCGTGTGCAACGTGCACACGGTGATGGCCTCCGGCGAGGATCGCGAGCTGCGAGACGCGCTGGACTCCTCCTCGCTCAACGTCCCCGACGGTCAGCCGCTGGTGTGGGCGCTGAACGCGCTCGGGCACCCGCTCCGCGACCGCGTCTACGGACCCGAGCTGATGTCCAAGGCCTGTGCCGCCGCCGCCGACAACGGTCAGCGGTTCTACCTGTACGGCGGCCGCAACCAGGGCGCGCTGGTGCAGCTGGCGCTCAACCTCCGCCAGCGCTATCCCGGGGTCAAGATCGTCGGCGGCTACTCGCCCCCGCACCGCCCGCTGACCGCGGAGGAGCGGGACGCGGTCGCCGAGGAGATCAACCATTCGCGGGCCGACGTCGTGTGGGTCGGAATCGGGGTGCCCAAGCAGGAGAAGTGGATGGCGCAGATGCGCCCGCTGCTCGAGACGCCGGTGCTGGTCGGCGTCGGCGCGGCGTTCGACTTCCACGCCGGGCTGGTGCCCCAGGCGCCTCCGTGGATGCAGTCGGCGGGACTGGAGTGGGCCTACCGGCTGGCGCACGAGCCGCGCCGGCTGTGGCGGCGCTACCTCCGCTACAACCCGCGCTTCGTCGGCGCGTTCGCGCTGCAGCTCAACGAGCAGCGCCGGGCCCGGCGCCGAGCGGTAGTCCGCCGCCGGGAGGCACAATCCGAGCGTGTCCGGCACGCGCTCAAGCTCGATCGTGATCCCGACCCGCGGTCGCCCGAACTACCTGACGGTGACGCTCGCGTCGGTCATGCCGCAGGCCCGCGCCCAGGACGCCGAGGTGCTCGTCGTCTCCGACGGGGAGGACGCCGCCACCGCGGGCGTGGCCGCCGCCCACGGCGCCGGGCTGATCTCGCTCGAGCGCCCGCGCGGCGCCAACGCCGCGCGCAACGCCGGCGTCGCGGCGTCGGCCGGCGATCTGATCGTGTTCGTCGACGACGACGTCGAGGCGCAGCCGGGATGGCTGGAGGCGTTCCTGCGGGCTGCCGGCGAGCGACGCCGACGCGCGACGTGTTCGGCGGGCCGATCGTGGCCCGGCTCGAGGGCGGCGGGCCGCGCTCGTGCGGCCGCGAGGACGCGCCGATCACGACGCTCGACGGCGGCCCCGACGACCGCGAGATCGAGTTCGTGTGGGGCGCCAACATGGCGATCCGCCGCAGCGCGCTCGAGCGGATCGGCGGCTTCGACGAGACGATCCACGGCCGCGGCGACGAGGAGGAGTGGGAGCGGCGCTACAAGGCGGCCGGCGGCCGGGTCCGATACGTCGCCGCGCGCCGGGTCGACCATCGCCGCGTCGCCGCCGACGCGACCGTCGCGCTCGCTGTCGCGCGCCGCCTACGCGCTCGGCCGCACGCGCGCGACGCAACGACGTGCGCAAGGGCGCGCGGCCCGACGCTGCCGGCCGAGCTGCGGACGCTCGCCGGGTGCGTCTGGCACACCGGCAGACGGCGCTGCGCGAACGGGATCGTGATGGCCGCCCACAGCCTCGGCCGCGTCCGCGAGACGCTCGCGGAGGCCGAGGTCGTGAGCGAGCCCGACGGTCTCGGATCCGGCACCTCGGGGCTCGGTGGTCGGCGTCCGCGCCACCACCCGGGCGCGCGATCAGGGACGCGGCCGCCGACGCGCTCGACCTGGCCACGCTGCGGCGCCCGCGGCTGCGCCGGGCGGCCGCACGCTGGCCGCGCCGGCGCGTGCTCGCGATCGCCGTCGAGCGCACGGACGTCCCGAACCTGCTGCCGGCCGCCCGCGACGAGCTGCTGCGCTCGCGCCACGAGGTCACGTTCGCGAGCACGGAGGCGGGCGACCGCGGCCAGTTCGAGAACCTCAACGCGCTGCTGGCCGAGCATCCCGCCGCAGGGCCACGACTGGCTGCTGGTGCTCGACGACGACGTGGCGCTGCCGCGCGGCTTCCTCGACGCGTTCGTGTTCCTGGCCGAGCGCTTTCAGCTGCGACTCGCCCAGCCGGCCCATCGCGCGCACTCGCACGCCGCCTGGCAGGTCACCCGCCGCCGGCCGCAGGCCGTGGTCCGCGAGACCGCGGTTCGTCGAGATCGGGCCGGTGGTGGCGTTTCACCACGTCACGTTCGACGCGCTGCTGCCGTTCCCGCCGCTGCGGTTCGGCTGGGGCCTCGACCAGCACTGGTCGGCGCTGGCGCTGCGAGCACGGCTGGCGCATCGGCGTCGTCGACGCGACCCCGATCCGCCACGGCCTGCGGCGGATCGCCGCCTCCTACGACCGCGAGCAGGCCATCGCCGAGGCCAGGCGATTCCTCGACGGCCGTCCGTACACCGCCTCCGCGGACGCGCAGCGGACGCTGGTCATGCACCGGTCGTGGACGTGAGGGTCCTGGTCGTCGCCGAGTACTACCCGCGGGCGGGCGACCCGGTCGGCGGCGTCTGGGCCCACCGCCAGGCGCTCGCCACGCGCGATGCCGGCGCAGACGTCCGCGTGCTCGTCCTGCACCGCCCGATTCCCCCGTTGTCGGCGGTCCGCTCGGCCCAGATCGGGCGCGGGCTGGCCGTGGTCCGGCAGCCGCGCCGGGCGCAGCTCGACGGACTCGAGGTGGAATACGTCCGCTATCTGTCCCCGCCCCGTCCCCTGAGCTATCACTCGTGGGGAGCGTGGGCGGCTCCGCTGCTCGGGCGCGCGATCGAGCGCGTGCGCCGCAGCTTCGCGTTCGACCTGATCCACGCGCACTACGCGGTCCCCGCCGGCGACGCGGTCCGGCGCGTGGCGCCGGAGGCCCCGCTGGTCGTGTCCGTGCACGGCCACGACGTGCAGGGCGCGGGCGCCGGTTCGGGCAACGTCCGCGCGACGCTCGCGCACGCCCGCCTGGTGCTCGCCAACAGCGCCGGCACCGCCAGGCGATCGGCCGCGCTCGGTGCGCGGCACACGCGCGTCGTGCACCTCGGCGCCGACGTCCCGCCGGCCCCCGCCGCGCGCCCGGCGACGCCGACGCTGGTGACGGTCGCCCACCTGGCGGCGCGCAAGCGACACGCGGACGTGATCGCCGCGCTGGCCGCGCTGCGCGGGCGCCACCCGGCGCTGCGCTACGTGATCGTCGGCGACGGCCCCGAGCGCGACCGGCTGGAGTCGCTGGCCGCATCGCTCGGAGTGGCCGACCGCGTCGAGTTCCGCGGCCAGCTGCCGAACGACCGCGCCACGGCCGAGGCGACCGCCGGGTCGCTGTTCGTGATGCCGAGCATCGACGAGGCGTTCGGCGTCGCGTACATCGAGGCGATGGCGGGCGGCGTACCGGCGATCGGCTGCCGCGGCGAGGACGGACCCGAGGAGATCGCGGCCGCGGGCGGAGGCATCGAGCTGGTGGCGCCGCTGTACGTGCGCGGGCTGGCGAAGCGGATCGACGGCCTGATCTCCGACCCGCCGGCGCTGGCGGCGCTCGGTGACACGGCGCGCGAGACCGTGGAGCGGGCGTTCACGTGGGAGCGCTGCGGCGCCGATACGGTCGCCGCCTACGAGCAGGCGCTGGCGGGGCGATGACCGGGTTCCGAGCCCTACAGCCCCGACAACCTGCTCGACCGGGTCAGCCGCGACTCGACGCTCGCGGTCCACTACCGCCAGATGATGGGTCGCGAGCGCGAGCTGATCGCACACCGGCTGCCGCCCGGGGGCCGCGTGGTCTCGGTCGGCGCCGGCTGGCATCCGGGGCGACACCTGTTCCCCAGCCCGCAGTGGCATCTGGTCGCGGTCGACGCCGATCCCGAGAAGGTCGCCGGGGTGATCGCCACCGGCCGGGCCGACGAGGCCCACGTCGGCTACGCCGGGAAGCTGGACGACCTGCCCGACGGCTCGTTTCAGGCGGTGCTGTACCGGCTGGTGCTACATCACCTCGCGTTCCAGGGCCCGCTGCAACCGTGCTTCGCCGAGGCCGCACGGCTGCTCGCGCCGGGGGGCGCGCTGGTGGCGATCGAGCCGGGGCTGTGGCATCCGATCGGCGTCGGCCTCGCGCTGGCAAACCGGGCGGGGGTCGCCGAGGCCGTGCACGGCACCCGCGACGACATCCCGCTGTCGCCGCGACGGCTGGTCGACGAGGCCCGCGCGGTCGGCCTGCGTCCCGAGCTGCACGCTGTCACCTACACCTGGAGGCGGCTGCCGCCGGGGGTGCAACGGTCGCTGCAGCCGCTGGACGCGCTCGGATCCAGGCCGCGCGCCGCGTTGTTCGGGCACACCCTGATGCTGATCGCTCACCGTGAACCCCGATAGACCGCGGAAGGCGGCTGATACGCTCGCGGCCGTGTCGTCAATCGCCCCGGCGCCCAAGCGCGCCGCGTCGGGTCCGGACGACGCCAACGGCCACAGTCCCGCTCGTTGGCCCTCCATGACTTCCGACGCGGCTTTCGGATGCGGCCTCGCCGCGCTGTTCGTGCTGGTCGCATTCGTGACCACCGGCGGCACCGATCTGGGACCGAACACGTGGATGGAGATCGCCGCGGCGCTGCTGGCGGCGGCGGCCGCCGCGGCGGTGATCGTGATCGGCGCCCCGGGCCGGGCGTGGGGCGGGGTCACGCTGCTGCTGTTCGCCGCACTGGCGGCGCTGACGTTCGCCTCGATCGCCTGGTCGGTGCAGCCGGACAACTCGTGGGTGGAGGCCAACCGCACGGTCGCCTACCTGGCCGCGTTCGGGACCGCGATCGCGCTCGCCCGGCTGCTGCCCGAGCGCTGGCCGGCGGTGCTCGGCGCGGTCGCCACCGCGGCGACGGTGCTCAGCGCCTGGGCGCTGCTGGTCAAGGTGTTCCCGGCGATCGCTGGACGCCAACGACCCGGTGGCGCGCCTGAGGGCGCCGTTCGACTACTGGAACGCCACCGGGCCTGCTGGCCGCGATGGGGCTGGCGCCGTGCATCTGGGCCGGCGCGCGGCCGTCGCCCGGCCGGATCCTGCGGGCGCTGAGCGTGCCGGCGCTGGCGATCCTGATCGCGGTCGTGGTCCTGTCGTACTCGCGCGGCGCACTGATCGCCGCGATCGTCGCCTGCGGGTGCTGGTTTGCGTTCGCGCCGCTGCGGCTTCGCGCCGCGTCTGATCCTCGGCCTCGGCGCCGCGGGCGGCGCGGTGATCACGGTCTGGGCGCTGACGCATCACGCGCTCACCCACGACAACGCCACGCTCGCCGCGCGCACGGCCGCCGGCCACACGTTCGGCGTCGTCGTGCTCGTCGTCGTGGTGCTGCTGGCCGGCGCCGGGTACGCGGCGGCGGTCGCGATGGACCGCGTGCAGCTCGAGCCCCGGGCGCGCCACCGCATCGGAGTCGCGCTGATCGCCGCGCTGTCGCTCGTCCCGATCGGCGGGATCGTGTTCCTGGCGAGCTCCTCGCGCGGGCTGACCGGCGAGGTCTCGCACGTGTGGACTTCGCTGACCAACACCAACGGGGTGGTCACCGAGACCCCCGGCCGGCTCGTCGATCTCTCCAACAGCCGGCCGCGGTACTGGCGCGAGGGCCTCAGGGTCGGCGAGCACAATCTGCTCAAGGGCACGGGCGCCGGCGGCTTTGAGACCGCGCGCACCCGCTACACCAGCGACGTGCTGGTCGCCGGGCACGCCCACAGCTACGTGATCGAGACGTTCGCCGACTTCGGCCTGATCGGCACGTTGCTCAGCCTGGCGCTGCTGATCGCCTGGGCGATCGCCACCGGGCGGACGCTCGGGGTGCGACGCAAGCGCGGCCCGCCGGTTGCCAGGGAGCACCGGGCCGAGCGCACCGGGATGTTCACGATGCTGGCGGTCGTGATCGCGTTCGGGATCCACTCCGCCGTCGACTGGACCTGGTTCTTCCCGGGCGTCGCGATCCCGGCGCTGGCGTGCGCCGGCTGGCTCGCCGGGCGCGGCCCGCTGTCAGAGCCGGTCGGACGGCGCAGCGCGCCGCGGCGCCTGCTCGCCGCGCCGGCGGCCGGCGGGGCGCTGGTCGCGATCGTCGCGATCGCGCTCGGCGCGGCGTGGGTGATCTGGCAGCCGCTGCGCTCGGCCAACGCGGACGCCTCGGCCGTCAACGCGCTGCTCGCCGGCGACACGCGCAAGGCGCTCGACGACGCGCACACCGCCGTCTCGACCGATCCGGTGTCGGCGACCGCGCTGTGGGAGCTGTCCGAGATCGACCTCGCCGTCGGCGACCGGGCCGGCGCGCGCGAGGACCTGGTGCGCGCGACCTCCCGCCAGCCCGACAACCCCGAGACCTGGCAGCGGCTCGGCGAGTTCGATCTGCGCTACGGCCATCCCGGCGCGGCCGTCCCCGAGCTGGACCGGGCGGCGTCGCTGGACCTGACCGCCGTGCAGCCGCTACTGGGACCTGGCCGCCGCGTACACGGCGCTCGGTCAGCACAGCCCAGGCGCGGAGAGCGCTGGCCGCCGCGATCCAGCGCCAGCCGCGGAACGCCGAATCCTGGAAGCGCGTGGGCAGCTGGATCTGAGCACGGGCGCGGCGACGCTGGCGCTGCCCGAGCTCCAGTACGCCCAGCTGCCTGGGCTCGGCACCTGCCGGCGCCGCTGGTGGCCAAAGCGCAGGCCGCGGTCAACGCACAGCACGCGCGAGCAGCAGCCGCCGCCAAAAGGGCGGCCCGCCGGCAGCGCGGACGCTGACCTCGCCGAAGCCGAACTCGCGCAGCAGCTGGGTGAGCGACGCTCGCGTATACAGATGCAGGTGGTCCCCGAGCGGCTGGGAGAACCGCTCGATCCCGCCGAGCGCCACGCGCAGCCGGCCGTGCGACGGCGTCGTCAGCAGCAGCCGCCCGCCGGGCTTCAACACCCGGCGGACCTCCGACAGCCATCTCCCGGTGTCGGCGACGTGCTCGATCACCTCCGTGGCCCAGACGACATCGAACGAGTTGTCCTGAAGCGGCAGCGACCCGTCGATCGGCACGAGCCGGAACTCGAGCTCGGGGTGGGCCGCCCGAGCGCGCCGCACGGCGGCCTCTGCGACCTCGGCTCCGAGCGGCGCCGCGCCGATCCGCGCCAGCCACTCGGTGAATGTGCCCTCGCCGCTGCCGAGGTCCAGGACATGCTCGCCCGAGCGCACGCCCTCGCGCATGAACGCGAGGCGCACGTCGAGGTCCGGGGGCTCCAGGTCATCGGGCAGGTGCTCCCACAGGTCCTCGTAGTACTCCCTCATCCGCAGCGACCGTAGCGCCTGACGGGCACCTGGCGACGTATGCGAGGCGCCGCCTATAGAGTGCCCCCTTCGGGTCGGGAGGCCCGGGAAGGACCAGCTCAGTCTCAATAGTGCCGAGCCGCGGTGGGGGCGGCCAAAGATCGCCGTGAAGGTTGCATTCGACAGTCGCCCCCAGAAGGACCACCGTGGCATCGGACGCTACGCGCGCTGCCTGCTGGAAGCGCTGCATAACTCCGGTCGCGGTCAGCTGATCGAGACACACGACCCGCGACGCTGCGAGGTGTTCCACGCCCCGTGGGTCCAGGGCGCGATGCTTCGCTGCCCGGTCCCGATGGTGGTCACCGTCCACGACCTGGCGCCGCTCAAGCGGCCCAGCGAGTACCTCCGCTCCGGGCTGCGGTCCAAGCTGCGCCATCTCGCCGTGCAGCGCGCCGCGCGCGTGATCGTCCCCACCAACGCGGTCGCCGACGACGTGATCCAGGTGCTGGACATCCCCAGCAAACGCGTGGTGGTGATCCCGGAGGCCGCCGCTCCGCGGCTTCGTCCCCGCTCCGACGAGGAGATCGGCGCAGTCCGCGAGCGGTTCGGCCTGCCCGGCAGCTACCTGCTGTGGGTCGGCGGGCTGCGCGCCCCCGATCCCCGCAAGCGCGTCGCCGCGCTGGCTCGCACGCGACGCACGATGCCGCTCGTGCTCGTCGGCTCTGCCGGCGAATGGGCCCACCAGCTTCCCGACGTGATCCTCACCGGCGCGATCACCGACGACGACGAGTTGGCGGCGATCTACAGCGGTGCGCACGCACTGGTGTATCCAAGCGAGGACGAAGGCTTCGGCCTGCCGGCGGTGGAGGCGCTCGCCTGCGGAACGCCAGTGGCGGCGTGCGACGTGCCGGCGGTGCGCGAGGTGCTCGCCGGTCACGCCACCCTGCGCTCGGTCGAGGACATGGCCGGCCTGGTCGCCGCCGCCGAGTCGGCGCGGCGCCCCGCGCCGGCGCCGCCGTCGTGGACGTGGGAGGACGCGGCCGCCGCGACCTGGCAGGTCTACACCGAGGCCGCCGCCGAGCCCGACACGTGGCGCAGCCCCCACCGCCCCTACGCCGGTCGGCTCACCCGCTCTCCACGAGCAGCGTGACCGGCCCGTCGTTGGTCAGCGTCACCGACATGCGAGCGCCGAACACGCCACGGCTGGCTCCGGTGCGCTCGCAGAAGCGCTCGTAGAGCGGCTCGGCCACTTCCGGGGCAGCGGCCGCGATATAGCTGGGGCGGTTGCCCTTGCGGGCATCGCCGTACAGGGTGAACTGGCTCACGCACAGAATCTCCGCGCTCGCCCAGAGGCTCGTTCATCCGGCCCTGCTCGTCGGGAAAGATTCGCAGCGCCCGGACCTTGTCGGCGAGCCAGTCGGCGTCCCTGCCGGTGTCCTCCCGGCGGATCCCGAGCAGTACCAGCAGACCAGGGCCGATCTCCGAGACCCTCCGGCCGTCGACCGACACGGATGCGCTGCTGACGCGCTGGACGAGCGCCCTCATCCGCTCCGGCGTTCACACGTCGCGGAGCTCGGAGGCGACCAGCTCGGGCGGGACGATGTTGAGGTTGACGCCCGCGCCGAGCTCGAGCCCGGCCAGGTGCGTCAGCCGCGGGATGATGTCGATCCGCCAGCAGAAGTACTCCGCGCCGCGCGGCGCCGTCCGCACCCACAGGTTCAGCGGCGGGTTGGCGCCGAGCCGGCGAGCCAGCTTCGACAGCGCCTGGTGGAGCATCGCCGCGCCGGTCGGCCCATCGTCCTCGAAGCGCAGCCGGGGCGTGCGCGGGGCGATCATCAGCTGGAACGGGACGCGCGCGCCGTACGGCGCCATCAGGACGCTCTCGTCGTCGATCGCGACGATCCGCTCGCGCTGGCGGACCTCCTCCTGGACGAGGTCGGCGAGCAGGTTGCCGCCCATCGTCTGGGTCGCGTAGGCGCCGAAGCGCTCGCGCTCGCGGGCGATCGCCGCGGGGACGAAGTCGAGCGCGTACAGCTGAGCGTGGGTGTGCGGGAGCGACGCGCCGGCCTCGCGGCGCTCGTTGACGATCAGGTGCACGCAGGCGGAGTCGCGGTGGACGCGGATCCGCTCGCGCCAGACCTCGACCGCCAGCTGGACATCCTCGACCGGGAGCTGAGCCAGCGAGATCACCGGCCGGGGCGAATTGATGATCACTTCGTGGTCGCCAACCGCGGGGCCGGCCCAGAACAGGTCGGGGTTGGCGTGCGGAGGCGGCTGCTCTGCCTCCGGGCTGAGCGCGGGATACAGGTTGGGCACCACGCGGACCGTCCATCCCGGGCTGTTGGGCTCGCCGCCGTTGGGGCGGACCGCGTAGACCTCGGGCGGGGTGCGGTCCTCGTGACCCTCGGCGAACGGATCTGATTCGGGATCGATCGGGTCGGGCGGGGTCGCGCTCAGCCCGCCGCCGGGCCGCCCCGCGCGGGCGCCCGGCGACGATCGCCCGCTGACCGGTCAGCGGGTCGATGCGGACCTCGGGCATCAGCGGCCCCACGCTCGCGCCCCGCCGAACCGGGTCGCGGCGGTCAGAGGTGCTTCTCCATCGCGATGTGCTCGATCCCGGCCTCGGGGAAGGTCCGGCCCCGCGTGTGGTAGCCGGCCTGCTCGTAGAGCTCGCGCGCGTACGTCTGGGCGTGGAGCACGACCCGAGTGCCGGCGCAGGCCCGCGTCTCGATGTCGGCCAGCTCCAGCAGCGCGGTTGCGATCCCGCGCCGGCGGGCCGACATCCGCACGGCCAGCCGGCTGAACTGCGCGGTGCCGCCGACCATCAGCAGCCGGCAGGTCCCGAGCAGCTCGCCGTCTTGCACCGCGACCAGGTGGATGCCCTCGTGATCGCGCCCGTCGAGCTCGTCGTGCTCGGGCACGCCCTGCTCGACGCAGAAGACGTCGTGGCGAAGCGCCAGCGCGGCCGCCATCTCCTGCTGGTCGCGCACCCGGCGCACCTCGTAGAGGACGGTCCCGCTCATCCCAGCGCGTAGTGTCGGATGTCCTTCTCGAGCGCACCGACGCTCTCGTAGGGGCCGGCGTGGTCGAACACGACGTGGCCGTTGCGGTCGAAGTAGATCGTCTGCGGGAAGTACGTCTCGGCGTGGATCTTGCGCGCGATCGCTTCCTTGGGGTCGGTGTAGCTGGGATACGTGACCGGGAACTTCCGCAGGAAAGCCGCCGCCGCCGGGTTCTGATCTTTGCCGTCGATGCCCACGAACGCGACCTTCCTGCCGAATGCGACGGCGGCCCGCTGGAACACCGGGAACTCGGTCTGGCACGGACCACACCACGATGCCCACTTGTTGACGACGACCGGGTAACCCTTCAGCGACGCGATCCGCTGGTCGAACGCAGTGGGGCCGCCGCCGAGCAGCTTGTTGGCCTGGGCGTGTAGCGAGGCCAGCGGCGGCGGCGAGTCCTTGAACGCCGCGTTGACGCGCTGGTGCGAGGGCGCCTCGTTCTTCGGCTGCGACGAGCCGCAGCCGGCGACCACCACGGCCGCGGCGAGGCCACCAGCGACATACGCAAGACCACGTTGGAAAGCTTGCCATACGCCGCTAGCGGGTCCGGCGAGTCCGCACCGGGAAGTTCGTTGCCCTCGGCGTTGCCGGATCACCGAGGGGAACAAAGTTCCCGCTCAGCGGGAACAACGTTCCTCGCGAGGTCCGAGAGGCGTCGCGGGTAACGAACTTCCCGGGGTCCGATGCACCCGCCCGCGGCGGCGAACCGGCCCGCCCGCGACATCTGGTTTAATCCACGCTATCCTCCGAACCAGGCGCGGTGAGGGGGCTCCGCTTCTGAGGGTCTTCTTCCTCGCCGTGTACGGCCTCTGACGAGGCACTGGTGAGTCGCTTCGACGTATTGGCCGCGGCTCGCACATCCAGACGCAACCTTTTCAATCTATGGGTGCTTCCACCCCGTTTCCGACTCCTGCCGCGATTGCGCGTGCGGAACTCTTCACGCGCGAGCGCTTCGTCTACGAGGGCGAGACCCTCGAGGACGCGCTTTCCCCCGGCTCCGCCCGACGCCGGGCGCTCGACGCTGCGCTGGCGGAGATCGACGCCGGCGCCAACCAGCCCTCGATCGAGTGGCGCCGGCAGTTCTCGCTGCTGCTCGGTCTCGAGCGCTTGCTCTCCGAAGAGGAGCCACATCTCGTCGACGGGACCGTTCTGTCGGCCCACCAGGTCGACGCGCTCTCCGGCACGCTGACCGCGCTGCTGGCCGAGGCCCAGCGCAACGGCAACGGGAACGGCGCCGCAGCCGCAGCCGCGGCCGCCGCGGCGGAATCCGCGAGCCTCGTGGACGAGGACGAGGACGAGGACGACGAGCTCGAGCTCGACGACGACCTCCGCGACGACGCCGAGGAAGGCGACGCCGAGGAAGACGACGCCGAGCGACGAGGACGCCGAGGACGACGAGGACGACGAGGACGACGAGGACGACGACGAGTCGACGTCGAGGACGTCGAGGACGTCGAGGACGACAGCCCAGCCGAGGACGAAGAGCCGCAGGACTGGCAGGACGCGACGACGAGCTCGACGAGGACGTCCAGCTGGCGGAGCAGCCCGAGGACCCCAACGCCGATCGCCGCTTCTGGTTCGAGCACGCCACCGGCGCCGGCAAGACGGTCGCCGCGCTCGGCTTCGTCGAGGCCTCGCGCACCGGCGGCGTGCTGATCCTGACCCACCGCCGCAACCTCGTCGACCAGTTCAACGGCGAGCTCCGCGACCGCGGCTACCGCGATCGCATCCACGCGCCGCTGCTGGACGGCCACGACGCGGCCAACGGCCCGGTCACGGTCGAGACCTACCAGTGGTTCGTGCGCAACGCCGGGCGGATCTCCGACGCCTACACGATCGTGATCTGCGACGAGGCGCACACCGCGCTGGGCGAGAAGACGTCCGCCTCGATCCGCGACTGGTCGGGCCCGATCTTCATCGGCATGACCGCGACCGGCGCGCTGATCGCCCGCCACGTCACCGACCTGTTCCCGACGCAGACCTCGCGCTTCGACCTCGCCCAGGCCGCCCGCCGCGGCGTGATCGCGCCGCTGCGCTGCATCCGCATCCCGCCGGGCCCCGGGCGTGCGCACGATCGCCAAGGTGCCGTTGCGCCGCGGCGAGGTCGATACGGAGTTCGACCAGGAGATGCTGGCCGAGCTGCTCGACCAGACGCCGTTCAACCTGGCGATCGCCGACCTCTACAAGACGCGCTTCAACGGCGTGCCCGGCGTCGTCTACGCCGCCGGCGTGCGCCACGCGTACAACGTCGCGCAGGCGTTCCGCGACCTCGGGATCAAGGCCCAGGGGGTGTCCGGCGAGACGCCCAAGCGCCAGCTGGCCCGGATCCTCGCCGACTACGAGTCGGGCAAGATCGACGTGCTCGTCAACGCGCAGCTGCTCGCCGAGGGCTGGAACAGCCCGCGCGCGACGATCTGCATGCACCTGGCGCCGACCGCCTCCAAGCGCATCTACCAGCAGCGGGTCGGCCGCGTCACCCGTCGCCACCCGGGCAAGGAAGCCGGCATCGTCGTCGACTTCGTCCACCCGGCGACCAAGCACGACGACCCGGTCGTGACGCTGCACTCGCTGCTCGATCGCGACGTCTACCGCGGCGGCGCGATCGTCGTCGGCCCGGTGCGCCGCGGCCGCGGCCGGCGGGTGCGGGTCGAGCGCCGCGTGCTGCCGGTGACGCCGGATCCGGACCGCCGCGCCGAGGTCTTCGAGCGCGAGCTGTGGCGGATCGCGGTCGAGCACCTCGACTACGGCGAGCAGCACGTGTGGGCCGCGCTGGCCGGCGCGCGCGTGGCGCCCAACGGCTGGCGGCGCGCCAAGGCGATGCTCCACTTCGACCGCGGCGGCGAGCTCAAGCGTCGCTTCCTGCTGACCGCCGTCCAGCGCAACCGCAACGCCCAGCTGCGCCTGCGAGCGCTCCAGGAGATCGCGGCCAGCCGCGACGCCGAGGCGTTCGACACCGCGATCGACATCATGGCCGGCTGGCCGCGCGACGAGCGCCGCGAGGGCGTCAAGATCATGCTCCAGGCGCTCGCCGAGCGCCGGATCGGCCGCCGCGACCAGGCCAACGCGTGGATCTGGCGGATGGCCGAGTACACCCGCGAGGTCCACGAGGAGTACGCGGTGCAGCGCTGGCCGGAGACCAAGCGGCTGCTCGGGCTGCTGGTCAACTCGAGCGGCGCCGCCCACGCCCGCAACGCCCGCCGGCTGGTGCACGCCGCCCGCAAGGAGGACCGTCGGCTGTCGGCGGCCCTGCTCGCCGCCGCGCTGGCGCACACGCCCGAGGCCGAGGAGGCGCTCCGCGGCGCCCGCACGCGGATGGCGCGCAAGCCCGCCGCGCTGGCCCGCGAGCTGCTGCGCAACTTCCCCAAGGGCCGCCGCGGCAAGAGCCGCCGGCGGCGTAAGGCAGCAGCCAACGGCGACGAGGCCGGGGCCGCCCGGGAGCCGGTGGCGGTCGAGGCGACCGAGGCCGAGAACGGGTCCGAGCAGTCCGAGGCGAGCAACGGGCAGTCCAGGTCGAGCAACGGGCAGTCCAGGTCGAGCAACGGCAGTCCAGGTCGAGCAACGCTCAGTCCAGGTCGAGCAGCAGGCAGTCCAAGTCGAGCAACGGGCAGTCCGAGGCGAGCAAGGGGCACCCGGAGCCGGCGAAGGAACCGGTCGACGAGCCCGACGAGGACGAGCGGGAGGTCGCCGAGGAGGCGGCCTAGTGGCCCGGCGCTCCTAGCGCGCGGCCGGGCGCAGAAGATGGACCTCGCCGGCGTCGAGCGCCACGCGCCCGTCGTCGGTCTCCACCAGCAACCTGCCGTCGCCGTCGATCCCGGCGCCGCGACCCTGTCCCTCGGCCCAGCGCACCTCGGCTCCGAGCAGCGCGTCGCGCGCGCGGAACGCCTCGAGCACCTCGTCCGACGCCGCCACGGTCCAGTGGCTGAGCGCGTCAAGCAGCCGCCCCAGCGTGTCCTCGATCGCGTCGGGCTCGAGCCCGAGCGTCCCGGCGGTGGCGGCCAGCTCGGGCGGGAAGTCCCGTTCGCGTAACGCCACGTTGAGCCCGATCCCGGCCACCGCCCAGCCCTCTTGGGGGCGAGCCTCGACGAGGATCCCGGCGACCTTGCGACCGTCGACCAGCAGGTCGTTGGGCCACTTGACCCGAGCACCGTCGCCGACCACCTCGGCCACGGCGACCCCACAGGCGAGCGGCAGCAGCCGCGAGGGGTCGCGGATCACCACCGAGCACAGCAGCGCCCGGCCCGCCGGCGCGGTCCAACGGCGCCCCTGGCGGCCCCGGCCCGCCGATTGCTCATCGGCGGTCACGAGCGTGCCGTGGGGCGCGCCCGCCGTTGCCAGCACCCTGGCCCGCTCGTTGGTCGAGTCGATCCGCCGGTAATGCACCCTCGGGGTTCCGAGACGGTATCGGGAGGCCGGCGGGCTCACGACGCCGAGAGCCGCAACTCGTCGTCGATCGCGATCCCCAGGCGCTCGGCTGCGTTGCCGCGGCTGATCGCGACCGCCAGCCGGCGGCTCGAGTCCTCGTACACCAGCAGCTCGCCGGGCGCCACGTCGGCGAACGTCAGCGCGTAGTGCGCCGTGTGGCGGGTGCCGTCCGCGAGCTCGATCGAGGCCGCTGCACCGAGCTTGAGGCCGCTGCCGGCGAGCTCGTCGTGCTCGGCCCCGAGCGCGACGTTCCCGAACCGGTCGATGTACACCGCCCGCGCCAGCAGCGCGCCGTCCTCGTGCCGAGGACGCGGCAGCTTCAGTGCCACCAGCCCGGCCGGATCCAGCGGATCGCCGCATTCGGCGAGCGCGATGCCCGAGGCAAGCCGCGCCGCGACCGGCGCGAAGATGTCGCGGCCGTGGAACGTGGCCGACACGGGCTCGAGCCTGAACGGCGAGCGTGCGATGTCGACGGCCTCCGACGCGCCTCCGGCCAGCTCGGTGGCGAGCGACAGCAGCCCGTTGTCAGGGCCGACCAGCAGCCGCCCGTCGCCCGACCGGATCGCCACCGCCCGGCGCTCGGCGCCGACATCTGGGTCGACGACGGCCAGCAGCACTCCTGGAGGCAGGTAGGGCAACGCTCCGCGGAGGATGATCGCCCCGGCCCTGACGTCGTGGCGCGGGATCCCGTGGGTGATGTCGATCACCTCGGCCTCCGGGCAGATCCTGGCGATCACCGCATGGCACACGCCGACGAACTCGTCGGTGAGGCCGTAGTCGGAGAGAAACGAGATTCGGAGCCCGGGCATCGGCGCGCGCGCGATCTTTGCAGACGCTGGTTGGGTCTACTAGATGCCCCGCTCGCGCAGGTACTCGCGGTTATGCCGCTGGTCGATCGCCGGCTGCTCGGGGTTGTCGGGGTCGGGCAGGATGTCCTGCTCGACCACGAGCCAGCCGTGATAGGCGTTCGCGGCGATCGCGTCGAGCACCCTGGGGATGTCGATGTCGCCCTCGCCCAGCGCGCAGAACGCCCGGCGTCGCCAGATCTCCTGCACCGGGGCGGACTCGGACACGATCTGGTCGAGCGTTGCCAGGCGAGCATCCTTGAGATGAAGCTGGTTGATCCGGTCGCGCCAATCGCGCAGCCCTGCCAGCGGGTCGCCCCGCCCCAGCAGCAGGTGCCCGGTATCCAGGCAGAGGCCCACGTCGGACAGCTCGAGCATCCGCTCGATCTCCCATGGGGCCTCGACATAGGTGGCGGTGTGGTGGTGGAACGTCGGCTCGTAGCCGCGCTCTCGGCAGCGCTCGGCGGCGCGGGCGAGCCCGTCTGCGAACGCCTTCCAGCCGGCGTCGTCGAGCCCCATGCTCCGGTCGAGAGCGGCGCGGCCCGGATAGCGCGAGCGCTCGGGCGAGCCGGCGTCGGCCAGCGTCGGCTTGGGGGCGAGCGGCTCGGGGGCCACGGCGTCGAGCACGTCGAGCAGCGCGTCCAGCTCGGGCAGCGCGGCGTCGAGCGCCGCCGGGTCGCTGAACGGAAGCTCGAAGTAGCCGCCTGCGATCCCGAGCCCGTGCTCGGCCAGGCGCGAGGCGAGCTGCCCGCCGGTGCCCAGGTAGCCGACCGGGCCGAGGTCGATCCCGACATATCCGGCGTCGGCCACCGATTGCAGGAGCGTCACCGGATCGGGGACATTGGGGTCGATCCCGACCGTGATCTCGAACGCCCCATAGCTCACCGGGGCGTTCGCGACCGCGATCACAGGCCCCCTCCGACTTCGCTCGCCGACACCGGGTCTCGCACGATCAATCCTCTCCTCCCGCAACGAGGCTCTACTCGAGTGGGGCGTTATGCACGTGCACGGACCGGCGGCGGGTCCCCGCGCCCGGCCAGGCGCGAGGACCCGCCGGCTGCCGGAACTACTTAGCCGCCTGCTTCGCGAACGCCCCAGCCTCGGCGTTCGCGATGCCGACCAGGTTGCCGAGCGCGACCTGGCCGTCGAGCAGGTGCAACCCCCACTCGGCGGTCGGAGCCGCGTGCGGGGTCTGGGCGCCGCCCTCGGGCGAGATCATCAGCACGTTCGCGCCGCCCGCGGACGAGCAACGGCCGCTGTAGGCGCCCGGGATGCTCGCCCACACGGTCTTGGGCATCGGCTGGGTGATCATCAGCAGCGAGTTGCCGGTCGCGATTATCCCGGGGGCGAACGGCTTGCTCGGGAAGATCGGATCGAGCTTGCCGCTGCCGCCGCCTAGCGCCGCCGGGTCGGTGCAGAGCACGTGCATGCCCTTCTGGTTAGTGCGGCCGAACAGACTGTCGGCGGGCGGCTGCGCGTCGAACGTGGAGAACGCGATCACGCAGCCGACCTGGGTCCTGGACTGACAGGCCGGGATGTGCTTGAAGTCCCCGCCGACGTCGGATCCGTCCTTGACCAGCACGTTGCCGCCCATCAGGATCGCCGAGATCAGCCGCTTGCGGACCGAGGGCTTCGGGTCGACCTGCTTGGCGATCAGCTGCCGCAGCTCGAACGAGCCCTGGGAGTGCCCGATCAGCACGAACCCACGACCGTGGTTGTACTTCTTCAGGTACGTCTGGAAGGCCGCGGTCACGTCGGCCGGTCCCTCCTTGGCCTGTGCGGGCGTCGGCGCCGTCGGGGTCGTTCCCGCCGTGCCGATCCCGGCCAGCGTCGTCTGCCGGTACATCGGCGCGTACACCTTGCAGTACTGCGAGTAGCGGGCCGCCTGATACAGCGCGATCGACCGCTCCACCGGGTCGATCTGCAGGTTGGCGACGGCGGTCTTCTGGTCGGACACCGTCGGGTACACGTAGAAGCAGTCAAACGCCGGCTTCTTGACCTGCTTTGGATGGGTCACCTCGAGCTGCTTGAGCGTCGGTGAGTACACGGTGGTCGACAGACCGGGCGTGCACGGGTCCGGCGAATGGCCGGGCAGGCACAGCCACACCGGGGCCTTGGCGGCCGCCGGAGACGCCGCGGCGAGCGCCAGCGCGCCGGCCGCGATCGCGACCGCCAGACCGGCGGCCAACGGACGAGCACGGCGCAGCCTTGCGCCGCTCTCGATCACTGCATGCATCCTCTCCTCCTTAAGAAAGCGGGGGTCCGCGATGCTACCCGTCAGCCCCTCGCGCCGTCGCACACGTCGGCCACCAGCGCGTCCACGACTCCGTCGATGTCGTGGCGGGCGGCCTCGACATCGGGCTCGAGCCCCCGCTCTCGCAGCGCGGTGCTGGTGACCGGGCCGATGCTGACCGTCCGCGCCTCCAGCGGCCGGCGGCCGGCGATCGCCTGAAACAGGAACCGCACCGTCGAGGACGAGGTGAACGTCACGTAATCGGCGGCGGCCAGCGCCGACAGCTCGGCATCGGACAGCGTCTCGGCGACGGTCTCATACAGCGCCACCACCTCGACCTCGGCGCCGCGCTCGCGCAGCGCGTCCGGGAGCACATCGCGAGCCTCCGACGCCCGCGCAATCAGCGCCCGGGACACCGGCACGTCGGCCAGCGCCTCGATCAGCCCCTCGGCCACGAACCGCTCGGGCACCACGTCGGCGATCAGACCCCGCTCGCTCAGGGCCCTGGCCGTCCCGGGCCCGATCGCCGCAATCCGAGCGCCGGCGAGCGCGCGGGCGTCAACGCCCCGCTCGGCCATCCGCTGAAACAGCAGCCGCACCCCGTTGGGGCTGGTCAGGCACACGAGGTCGTAGCGCGACAGGTCGGGCAACTCGACGTCCAGCGGCGAGATCCGGATCGCGGGCGCCTCGATCACCGCGGCGCCGAGGCCCTGCAGGCGCGACGCCAGCCCGCTGGCCTGCGCCCGCGCCCGGGTGACCGCGACGCTGACCCCGGCCAGCGGTCGGCGCTCGAGCCACTGCAGGCGTTCGCGCAGCGCCGCGACCTCGCCGAACACCGCGACCGCCGGCGCCTTGATGCCGGCGGCGGCGGCCTCCGCGGCGACCGTCGCCAGCGTCGCCGTGACGACCCTCTGGCCCGGCAGCGTCCCGCGCTGCGATCACCGCGGCGGCCTGCGCGCCGTCACGTCCGCCGGCCTGCAGGCGCTGCGCGATCGCGCCGAGCTGACGGACGCCCATGTACACGACCAGCGTTCCCGGAAACGCGGCCAGCGCGTCGTAGTCGAGCGCCGACTCGGGCTTGTCGGGGTTCTCGTGCCCGGTCACGAACGCGACCGCGCTGGCGGCGTCACGGTGCGTGACCGGAATCCCGGCGTAGGCCGGCGCGGCGACGCCGGCGGTAACCCCCGGAACGACCTCGAACTCGATTCCGGCGTCGCGCAGCGCCTCGGCCTCCTCGCCGCCGCGGCCGAACACGAACGGGTCGCCGCCCTTCAGGCGGACCACGCTGCGTCCGGCGGCTCCGTGCTCGAGCAGCATCCGGTCGATCTCGGCCTGCGACATGGAGGGGCCGCCGCCCTCCTTGCCGGCGTAGATCAGCTCCGCGTCCAGACGCGCCCCGTCGAGCGCGGTGCCGGGGATCAGCCGGTCGTAGACGATCACGTCGGCGGCGCCAATCAGCTCGAGCGCGCGTGCGGTCATCAGCCCGGGGTCGCCGGGCCCGGCGCCGACCAGGTAGACCGTCATGCCGCCCCCACCGCGAGCTCGGCGCGGCGCAGTAGCTCGCCGGCGCCGGCGGCCAGCAGCCGCTGGGCGACGTCGAGCCCGAGGCCCGGCGGCTCGCCCACAAGCGCGTCGGCGATCCACACCGACCCGTCGGGCAGACCGACCCAGGCGCTGATCCGCAGCCGGGAGTCGCCGAGGCTGCACGCGTGGGCTCCCACCGGCGTGTTGCAGGAGGCCCCCAGCGCGCTCACCAGCTCGCGCTCGGCCAGCACGCACGCGGTCGTGTCGGGGTCGCTGACCGCGGCGAGCACCTCCGGGCCCAGCGCCCCTGGCCGCGCCTCGAGCGCGAGCGCGCCCTGCCCGGCCGCCGGTACCAGCTCGTCGAGCACCCCGCCGGCCTCGGACTCTCGGCCGAGCCGCTGGAGGCCGGCGAGCGCGAGCACGATCGCCTCGCACTGTCCCTCGGCAAGCTTTCGCAGGCGCGTGTCCACGTTCCCGCGCAGCGTCACCACCTCGAGGTCGGCGCGCTCGGCGCTGATCTGGGCGGTACGACGCAGGCTGCTGGTTCCCACGCGGGCGCCCGGCTCGAGCTCGGCCAGCGAGGCGGCACCGCAAATCACGTCGCGGGGATCGGCGCGCTCGGGGATCGCCACCAGCTCGAGCCCCTCGGCGAGCTCCGTGGGCACGTCCTTGGCGGAGTGCACGGCGACATCGATCCGGTCTTCCAGCAGCGCGCGCTCGAGCTCTGACACCCAGCGCGACTTGTCGCCCCCCGACGCGCCGCGGTCACCCGATGTGGTGATCGTGACGATCTCGGCGTCGTCGCCGAGACGCCGGGCCACCGACTCGGCCTGGACCAGCGCCAGCGCGCTGCCGCGGGTGCCGATCCGCATTTAGTGTGCCTCCCCGAAACGTTGCACCGGAAATGGCGGCCCCGGGAGACCCACTAGCCGGCGCGACGGTCGGAGATCTTGCGGACCTCCGCCAGCGGCTCCTCCTCGGCGGGGGCGGCCATCCGGTCGTCCTCGTCCTCGAGGGCGAACAGGTCGCGCACGATCGCGGCACGGGTGTGGACCCGGTCGTCGCGGAGCTCGCGCAGGCGGGCGGTGGGGTCGTGCAGCAGCCGGTTGACGATCGCGCGCGCCACCGCGTCGACTCGCTCGAGGTCGCGCTCGGAAGCCGCCTCCCACTTGCCGTCGTTCTCGCGCAGCACCTGTTCGGCGATCTCGGTCGCGCGCGCTCGCAGCGCCGCGATCGTCGGCAGCACCTCGAGCGAGCCCAGCCAGGTCGCGAACTGCTGGATCTCCTCCTCGATGATCCCCTCGGCCTTGCGCGCCTCGGCCTGGCGCACCCGCCGGTTGCGGGCGATCACCGCCTGGAGGTCGTCGATGTCGTACAGCGACACGCCGTCGATGTCCCCGCATGCCGGGTCGATATCGCGCGGGACCGCAAGATCGATCAGCAGCACCGGCCGCCCGCCGCGGTCTCCCATCACCTGGGTCAGCTCGCGCGCCTCGATCAGCGCGTGCGGCGAGGCCGTGGCCGAGACGACGATATCGGCGCTCTCGAGCGCCTGGGGGAGCTCGTCGAAGCTGACGCTGGTGCCGCCGTAGCGCCCGGCGAGCGCGATCGCCCGGTCGCGCCGGCGGCTGGCCACGAACAGCATCCGCCCGCCGCTGTCGGCGAGCGCGCGAGCGGTCAACTCGCTGGTCTCACCGGTGCCGATGATCACGACCTGCCGGCCGGTGAGCGGCCCGAGCTGCTCGCGCGCCAGCGCCACGGCCACGGCCGGAAGGCTCAGCTGGCGCTCGCCGATCGCGGTCTCGCTGCGGACCCGCTTGCCGGTGGCCAGCGCGGCGGTGAACAGGCGGTTGGTCAGCGGCCCCACGGTCTCCTTGTTCAGCGCCGCGTCGTAGGCCCGCTTGACCTGGCCCTGGATCTCGGCCTCGCCGACGACCATCGACTCCAGTCCGGAGGTCACGCGGTACAGGTGGCGCGCGGCGTCGCAGTTACGGTGCGAGTAGATCGCCGAGGCCAGGCCGGTGGGGCGGATCCCAGCGTGGCTGGAGAGCATCGCCAGCGCCGTGCCCTCGGCTTCGACCGGGTCGCCGACGACGAGATAGAGCTCGGTCCGGTTGCAGGTGGAGATCGCCACCGCCTCCTGCACGTCGCCCGATCCACGCAGGTCGCGGACGAAGTCGGCGGCACGGGCGTCGGGCAGCGCCAGGCGCTCGCGGACCTCGACCGGGGCGGTCTTATGCGAAACGCCGATCGCGAGCAGTTCGCTCATTACACGGACTGTAGATCCCTCTCGCGCTGCTCCTGCTCGCGGCGGGCCTCGACGTCGCGGCGGAGCTCGACCAGCTCGCGCTCGGTCCGCGACAGCCGGGTGGCCATGATCGCCACGTAGATCAGCACGATCGCCAGGAACACGATGTAGGCGCCCGCAACGTACTTGCCGGCCGAGTGCAACGGCAGCGCGGGCGCGACGGCGAACAGGGTCACCTCTTGCCTCCCTCCGGTCGGCGCTTCTGACTCTGCCCGCGAGCATCCGGCCCGCGGTAATCGCTCCGCTTCGCTTCGCTCATGACGGGGCCGCGCTCCTGCTCATCGGCAGCGGGTCGTCGTCACCGAGCAGCGAACGGCGCAGGCCGCGGAGCTGGATGCGGGCGTTCTTGGCGGCCATCTCGTACTTCCACAGGGTGGTGTAGAGCAGCGCGATCCCCACCAGCGAGATCAGGAACGTGAGCCGCATCGACCCCGGCAGGTTGCCGCCCGACAGCGTCAGCACCCGCGGGTGCACGTACTGCTGGGCGAGGCGGACCGCGATGAAGTTCAGTGGCACGAATGCGCCGGCGACGATCGAGAATACGCTGGCGTAGCGGGCCTGGCGCTCTGGATCCTCGATCGCGAACCGCAGCGGCTGGTAGGTGGCGAACAGCAGCACGACGATCAAGAACGACACGAGCGTCGGCTCGTTCCAGACCCACCAGTGGCCCCACGACGCCTTGGCCCAGATCCCGCCGGTGATCAGTGCGCCGATCCCGAAGATCAGCGCTATGTGGATCGCCACGTAGGAGCGCATGTCCCAGCGCCGGTCGCCGGTGCGCAGGTGCCCGACGGCCAGCAGGCCCCCGAAGATGAACCCGCACAGCGACACGATCGCCAGCGGCACGTGGATATAGAAGATCTTCTGGACGAAGCCCTGGTCGGCGTCCAGCGGCGCATAGAAGAACACCAACGCAAAGGCCACGCTGATCGTGGCGATGGTCGCGAGCGAGAGGCCCCTGAGGCCGCGCCCGTACAGATTCGATGGCACTACCAGTCCTAATCCTCGAGGAGGAAGTCGAACACCGCGTATGAGAGCAGTGCGAACACCAGATCATAAAGTGCCAGAATCGCCAGCCACTTGGCGGGGGGCGATCCGGACGCATGAGGGGTCAACAGCGGCCCCACGCCCCGGGCGGTTCCGATCAGCGCGGGGATCAGCAGCGGCAGCCCGATGATCGGACCCGTCAGGTCCCGGGCGCGGGTCTGTACGGCGATCGCCGACACCAACGTGCCGATCACGGCCAGCGCGATGTCGCCGAGCACGAGCACCAGGATCAGTCCGGGCAGCACCGGTCCCAGCGGCGGCCCCAATAGCAGCAGCCCGAACGCCGGCACCGCGATCACCTCGAGCACGACCAGGAAGATGAACAACGCCGCGGCCTTGGCCACCAGCAACGCCGAGCGGTCGACCGGGGCCAGCAGGAACGCGTCGAATCCGCCTTGCTCGCGCTCGGCCACGAACAGGCGGTTGATTCCCAGCATCGCCGCGAACAGCAGCGTCACGGTCAGCACCCCGCCGGCGAGCTGACCATCGATCGTGGCCCGGTTCAGGCCGAAGTGGAAGATCACGAACGTCGCGATCGAGAACAGGATCATCGCCGGCAGCGTCTCGAACCCGCGCAGCTCGAGCAGCAGGTCCTTACGCAGGACGGTCACGGCGGTTCTCACGCGTATAGCTCCGCGAGCTTCCCGGCGTCGAGCCGGGCGGGCTCGCCGACGAACGCCGGCCGGCCCTGCCTGAGGCCGAGGACCAGGTCGGCCTCGGCCAGCGCGGCCTGCGGGTCGTGGCTGGTGAGCACCCGGGTGGCCCCGGTCGTGCGCCCGATCAGCGGCTCGACCAGCGCGCTGACGGCCGGATCGAGGTTTGCCCGGGGCTCGTCGAGCAGCAGCAGCCTGGGCTTGTGCAGCACCGCCCGGCAGACCGCCAGCCGCTGCACCATCCCCCGCGACAGCATCCGCACCGGGTCGTCGGCGCGGCGCTCCATGCCGACGACTTCGAGCACCTCCTCGATGCGCTCAAGCGGGACTCCGAACAGCCGGGCGTGGTAGCTGAGGTTCTCGCGGCCGCTCAGGTCGCGGTACAGCAGCGGATCGTGGGACAGCAGGCCGAGCTGAGCGCGGACGGCGAATCCGCGCTGTGGCAACGGCTCGCCCAGCACCTTGACCTCGCCGGCCTGTGGGCGCAGGAGCGTGGCCAGGATCCGCAGCAACGTCGACTTCCCGGCGCCGTTGTGGCCGAGCACGGCGAGCGTCGCCCCAGTCGGGACCTCCACCGACACCCCCCGCAACGCGGGCCGCTCGCCGAAGTGGCGGGTGAGCCCGCGAAGCTCAATGGCCGGGGGTTGGCCCACCCTCGTGCTGCAGCGTCACGACGACGTGCTCGAGCGTCGGAGCGATCACCGGGAAGAGCTCCTCGATCGACTTCGGGTTACCGGGAAAGTTGACGATCAGCGTGCGCCCGGCGATCCCCGATACGCCGCGGGTCAGGATTCCCATCGGCGTGTACTGCAGCGACGCCGCCCGCATCGCCTCGGCGAAGCCGGGGGCGTCGCGGTCGATCACCGCTCGCGTCGCCTCGGGCGTGACGTCGTCGGGGGTGAGACCGGTGCCGCCGGTCGTGAAGATCAGCGACACGCCGTTGTCGAGTTGCCGGCGCAGCTCGCGCTCGATCGCGAGCTGGTCGTCGGCCACCAGCTCGCGGGCGACGACGTCGGCGCCCGCGGCGGTGGCGGCCGCGGCCAGCGCCTCGCCGGAACGGTCATTCGTCGTCCCCGCGGCGACCGAGGTCGAGATCGTGATGATCGCGGTCTTCACGCCCTACTTCACGGCGACGATGTCGATCGTCTGGATGTCGGGCTCCGCGGCCAGCAGCTCACCGCCGACCTTCGCCAACGCCTTGGTGATCTCGCCGTTGAGGTGCGCGATTCGCGAGTCCTCGGAGTCGAACGTGTCGAAGATCCCGTACGTCTCATCGTTGACCTTGAACGCGTACCAGTCGACGGTGCCCTCCTCGGCGGCCGCCAGCTCGCGGGCGTTCTTCAGGAGCTCGCGCAGATCCGGGCCCTTGCCGGGCTTGGCCTCGATCAACGCGAGAATTCCGATTTCAGGGGCGGCCATGCAGGCTCCTCCTTGGGGTTGAGAATCGTGTCGGCGGCACTCTACCCGCGCCGACGCCACTCCCCCGACCGCCCGCCAGACTTCTCCAGCAGCGCCACTTCGGCGATCTCGGCGCCACGCTGGATCCCCTTGACCATGTCGTAGACGGTCAGCGCGGCCACCGACGCGGCGGTCAGCGCCTCCATCTCGACGCCGGTCGGCCCGGTCGTCCGCGCCTCGGCGGTCAACGAGATCTCCCCCGCGGGGACGTCGACCGAGCCCTCGACGCCGACGAACGACAGGGAGAGCGGGTGACACAGCGGGATCAGCTCCGAAGTCCGCTTCGCCGCCTGGATCCCAGCGATCCGCGCGACCCCGAGCACGTCGCCCTTCGGCGCGTCGCCGGCGGCCACGGCCCGGGCGGTCTCGGCGGACACCCGAACGACGGCCCGGGCCACCGCGCGGCGCTCGGTCGCGGGCTTGTCGCCGACGTCGACCATCCGGGCGCGCCCGGACTCGTCCAGGTGCGTCAGCCGCTCGGGCTCGCTCACGCGCTCACCGAGCGGGAGAAGTCGGTGGGGGCCACCAGCTCAGGCGGGCGCGTAGACACGCTGCGCGGCCTCGATCAGGTCGCGCACGCCTTGCACGTTGCCGTCGCGCAGCAGCTCGATCGGGTCGGGATCGCCGCCGACGATCGACTCGAAGAACTCCTTGCGATCCTGGTATGTCGGCAGCGTCGCCTTGGCCCACCCGCGGGCGTCGTTGAGCAGCACCGCGAGCAGCGCGTAGGGCTCGCCGAACAGCTCGCCGATCTCCCGCTTCATGCGCTTGGCCAGCGCCGGCGAGGCGCCGGCGGTCGAGATCGCCACCGCCAGCGGGCCGGTGCGCACGATCGCCGGGAGGATGAAGTTGCACAGCGGCGGCACGTCGACGACGTTGACGAGCATCGCGCGCGCCTCGGCGTCCTCGAACACGCGGATGTTGATGTCGGTGTCACTGGTCGCGGCGATCGCGATCAGCGCGCCGTCGAGGTCATCGGGGCGGTACACGCGCTGCTCCCAGCGGATCGAACCCTCGAGCGCGAGCTGGGTCAGCTCCGGGTGCGCCTCCGGCGCGATCAGCGTGACGTCGCCATCGCAGGCCAGCAGGCCTTCGACCTTCTCGAGGCCCACGTCGCCGCCGCCGATCACGACGCAACGCCGGCCCGTCAGGCGCAGGCAGGCGATGTAGAACGGCGTCTCCAGCATCCCGCGCACGCACGACTGGTCGCACACGCCCTTACGGAACTGACAGACGCACTCCTTCCCGCTGTAGGCCTGAGCCGGCATCTCACCACAGGTTAGTGCGTGACCCCGTCTATCAATTACGCGCCGGCGCCCATCCGCAGCACGGGCTTGACCACCCTCCCCGCCTCCGCGTCCCGGGCGGCCTGGTCGATCTCGTCGAAGTCGTAGTGGGTCATCATCCGGTCGACCGGGAACCGTCCTTGGCGCCACAGCTCGATCAGCGTCGGCAGGAACACGTCGGGCACCGACTCGCCCTCGACGATCCCGCGGATGGTGCGCCCGACCGCGAGCACCTGGTTGATGTCCAGCGACACCTCGGTCCCGAACGGTGGCGCCCCGATCAGGCAGCACACCCCGCCGGGGCCGGTGCCGTAGACGGCCTGCTGCACGACCTGCGGCAACCCGGCGGCGTCGATCGCGAAGTCCGCCCCGGCCCCGCCCGTGAGCTCTCTGATCGCCTCCACCGGGTCGACCTGGCTCGGTTCGATCACGTGCGTGGCGCCGAGCTCGCGGGCAAGCTCCAGCCGCGCCGGGCGCGGGTCGATCCCGATGATCGTGGTCGCGCCCGCGACGCGGGCGGCCATCACCGCCGACAGCCCGACGGTGCCGACGCCGAACACCGCGATGCTCGCCCCGGCGCGCGGTCGCAGCGCGTTGAGCACGGCACCGGCTCCGGTCTGAATCCCGCACCCGAACGGCGCCACCAGGTCCAGCGGCACGTCGGGGTCGAGCCGGACGACGCTTCGCTCGGTGGCGATCGCGTGCGTGGAGAAGCTGGACTGTCCGAAGAAGTGAGAGTGGATATCGCGTCCGCCACCCGACAACGCGGTCGACCCGTCGGGCCGGGTGGCGCCGAAATTGCGTCCCCAGAAGTCGTGGCAGACCCACGGGCGGCCCACCACGCAGGTCGGGCACGAGCCGCAGGAGCCGTAGCTGAGCGCGACGTGGTCGCCGGGCGCAACCTTGGTGACGGCCGGTCCGACCACCTCGACGACGCCCGCTCCCTCGTGCCCCAGCACCGCCGGCAGCGGCACCGGATACCACTGGTCGCGGATGATCAGGTCGGTGTGACAGATCCCGCTGGCGACGATCCGCACCACGATCTCGTCGGGCCGCGGCTCGTCGAGCTCGAGCTCCTCGATCGCGAACGGGGCCCCCTTGGACTCGGTGACCGCGGCCCGGATGCGCATGACCTCAGCGCCCGACCGCGTCGCGGGTCAGCCGCGCCCCCAGCCGGAGTAGCGGCACGATCCCCTCGCGCAGCGCCCGCGCGCGAATCGACGGGCGCCCGTAGAGGATCGTGGCGGTGCTGGTCAGGGCCCTGCCCAGGGTCTCGTCGTAAGGATGCCACCAGGGGTCACGCACCACTCCCGGCTCCCAGGCGCGGAGCTTGATGTTGACGCACTCGTACAGGCCGAACTTCGAGTGGGTCCGCCCGACCCCGGATTCTTTGACGCCGCCCCACGAGCACTGGCAGGCGCCGTGGCTGTACATGTGGTCGTTGATCCACACCATTCCCGCCTCGAGCTCGTGCGCGATCCGCTCGCCGCGGCCACGGTCCGACGTCCACACCGACGCGCCCAACCCGAAGTCGGAGTCGTTGGCCAGCGCGAGCGCCTCGTCCTCGGAGTCGACCACGATCACCGGCAGCACCGGGCCGAAGATCTCCTCGCGCATGATCCGCATCTCGTGGGTCACACCGGTCAGCACTGCCGGGGCGTAGAACGAGCCGTGCTCGAGCCCCGGCGGCGCCGGCGCCGGGCCTCCGCAGCGAAGCTCCGCGCCCGCGGCAACAGCGTCGTCGACGAGCTCGCGGACGGTCTCGAACTGCTCGCGCGAGACCATCGGGCCGATCTCGGTGTCCCAGCTCATCGGGTCGCCGACTGAAAGCCGGCCGGCGCCGGCCACGACCCCGTCGATGAAACGTTCGGCCACGTCGCGCAGCACGTACACGCGCTCGATCCCCGAGCAGGTCTGACCGGCGTTCGCGAAGCCGCCCCACAGTGCACCGGCGATCGCGTGGTCGAGGTTGGCGTCCTCGAGCACCAGCATCGGGTCCTTGCCGCCGAGCTCGAGCACGGAGCCCTTCAGCCGGCGGGCGCACGCCTCGCCGACCGAACGGCCCGTCTCGACGGACCCGGTGAAGAACACCTTGCTGACGGTCGACTCGGCCAGCGCCGCGCCGGTGCCCGGCCCATGGATCACCCGGACCAGTCCCTGCGGCACCCCGGCCCGCTCGAACACGCGCTGGATCCGCTGGCCGATCAGCGGCGTCAGCGACGCCGGTTTGAGCACCACGCCGTTGCCGGCCATCAGCGCCAGAGCCACTTCGCCGAACGGAATGCTCCACGGGTAGTTCCAGGGCGAGATCACCCCGATCACGCCGAGCGGCTCATACGTGAACGAGGAGCGCTTGGTCTTCAGGAACAGCTGCGGCATCCGGATCTTCTCGTCGGCCAGGACCTCGGCGCCGGCGTCCGCGATCCAGCGCAGCGCGTCGATCGTCGGCAGCACTTCCATCGAGAACGCCTCGTTGCGGGGCTTGCCCTGCTCGGCCACGAGCAGATCGCGGATCTGATCACCCTCGTCGATCACGACCTGCGCGGCGCGCTCCAGGTAGCGGCCGCGGTCGCGGAGCGACAGCTGCGCCCAGAACGGCTGAACCGTGGCGACCGAGTCGACCACCTCCTGCACGGCCTCCGGAGCGGTGATCGGCACCGATCCGACACGACGCGCCGGTCGCCGGGTTGCGCGAATCGAGCTCCCTGGGAGCCGTGGCGGCTTCCACGAACCGCAGCCTACCGGCCCGGCGGTCGCTTCAGGCGGCGACCGGTTCGAACAGGCTGGTCAGCTGCTCCAGCTCGGGCACGAGCCCACGCAGCTCGTCGATCCGGCCCTCGACGGCCCGCGCGGAGATCTGTTGGAAGCACACCCCGAGGATCATCTCCTGCTGGATCCGAGTGGGCTCCCAGGCGTCGCGCCGCCGGCGCTCGGCCGACAGCAGGTCGATCATCCGCCGGCGCGCCGTCTCACGACGGCGCATCAACTCACGATCCCCGCTGATCGTCTCCACGAAGCACAGGCGAGCCTCGGCCGGGTTGTCCGCCATCCGCACGAGCATCCGCTCGAGCCCGAGCATCAGCCCGTCGGCCCAGCTGGAGCTGTCGGCAAACGACTCCGCGAACGACTCCCGGATCTCGTCTGCGAGCTCCTCGTATGCCTCGCCCAGGCACTCCCCCACCGAGCCGTAGTGCATCGTCAGCACGGCGCGCGGGACGCCGCTGTACGCGCACAAGCGCGCGGTGGTCATCTCCGACACGCCACGCTCCCCCGCGAGCCGCACGGCGGCAGCACGCAGGGACGCGCATGTCGGGCACGCCGTCTCACACGACATTGCGCCTCTCTCTCCACTCGGGGCAGACGGGGCTCTGCCTCGGCGGCGATCCTACAGTCGTGTCAATTGAGAAACAAGAGCGTGTCCTGATCTCGACAAATGTTCTAGGGCGATACCGATCGGTCTCCAGATCTGACGCCGAAAAACCGGAGCAGACCAGGCGTGTCTGTATGTTTCGGATAGTGGATCCCAGTGGACCCGCCTGATGTCGCCGACCCAGAAACGTCGCGCTCGCCAGCCGCACCAGCTGCCCCCCGGCCGCCACGGTCTCCCCCGCGGCTTCGTCGAGTCAAACCAGCGCCAGCGAATCCTCGACGCCGTCGCCGACGTGACCAGCCTGGCCGGCTACGCGGAGATGAGCGTCGAGGACATCATCGTCACCGCGGGCGTCTCTCGGCGGACGTTCTACGACAACTTCAAGGACAAGGAGGAGGCGTTTCTCGCCGCCTACGACGAGATCGTCGCCCACCTGACCAAGCGGATCCAGGAGGCGTTCGAGGGGGCGAACACGTTCCCCGGGCGCGTCCGCGACTGCCTCGCGGTGTTCCTCGGGTTCCTGGCCTCGGAGCCGCGGTTCGCCGAGCTCTGCATCGTCGAGGTGTTCGCCGCCGGGCCGCGGGCCCTGGAGCGCCGCAACGCAGTGATGCGCGCGTTCGCGCAGCTGATCCGGACAGCGGCCGACGAGCTCGGCGAGGGGGCCCGCCGGCCCCCCGAGCTGACGGCCGAGACGATCGTCGGCGGGGTGTACGAGGTCGTGTATTCGCGCGTGCTGGGCGGCGAGTCAGCGGCCATCATCGAGCTACAGCAGGACCTCGCCTACTCGATGATGCTCCCGTATCTCGGGCATGCGGCCGCGGCGCGCGAGGCCGCCAAGGCGCCATCGGTGCAGGTCACGGCCGCCGAGTCGGCCTGACCAGCGCCACTATTCAGCCCCGGCCGGATACAGCCCACGGCCGCGCTTGGTGAGCGCCCCTTCGCTGGCCAGGTCGCGGACCAGCCGGTAGAGCGAGGTCGGCTGCACGCCGATCTCCGCGGCGATCTCCGCCACGGTCGCGCCCGGCTTGGAGCTCACGACCCCGAGCAGCATCGCCGCGTGCTCGCGCTGCACCGCGGGGATCTTGGCGCGCGGGCGCCTGGGACGCTGCGCGGGCGCCGCGGCGGGCGCCGTTGCCGGTGCGGTTGCCGGCGCTCCATCGGACGCAGGAGGGAGCGCCTGCTCGGACTCGATCCCCAGCTCCGCCGCAACCTTCTGGAGCTGCTCGTACTCGCGCACCATTGGCTCGAGCTCGACCATCCGCTCGGCGACGCGCTGCCTCAGCTCTCGGACCTCATCCGCGAGGGATGTGCCTTCACCCATGGTCACCCAACGCCGTGTCTATCAGACGACCGGGCGTCCAGCGGGCGCGGCTCAGCCGCCGGGGGCGTTGGCGAGCACGCCCGCGGTCCAGCGGCCCGACTCGCGGAGCATCGAGATCGTCGCGCGGGGCATCACCGGCGAGCGGTAGAGCACGAACGCGCGGTCGCCGTCGGTCCGCACGGCGATCACGCGCACCCGCATCTGCGCGCGCCGCAGCGACTGTGGCGTGCGGCCGATCAGCGCCTGCAGGGCCCGCGCGCAACCCTCGCCGCCCGAGCCGGCGGCGCGCGCCAGCACGGCGGCCAGCTGCCGCTTGATCGTGCTCGACAGGTCTCCGCAGGCGGTCGGCCAGTTGCCGGCGGCGATCGCCGCGAGGTAGCCGTGCAGCGCGGCCACCACAGCGGTCCGGTCGCCGCCCGCGGCTTCGTGTCCGTAGCTGGCGATGCTCCCATACGCGCGCGCGGGCGAGGCTGGTCCGGGTTTGGACTCAGGCTTGGACCTGGTCGGCGTGGTCGAGACGGGCGCCGCGGCGGTGCGCGTCGAGGTGGCCACGGCCGCGGGGCTCGCCGACGAGGTCGACGAGCTCGCGGAGCCGCCGGAGCCGCCGCAGCCCGCCACGCCCGCCAGCACACCGCAGACCGCCGCGATCGCCGGCAACCGCCTCATGCGCCTACTTCTTCTTGGTCTGCTGCTTGGACTTGCCGCACGGCGTGGCGAACTTGATCGACAGGTCCTCGCTCTTGCCCGAGTGGCCGGTGATCGTGGTCGCCGACGTCTGCGCCGACTTGCAGATGTTCTCGCCGCGGCCGGTGATCACCAGGAGGCCCTTGGGGCCGCCGTTGATGTTCAGCTTGAACGAGGACACCGGGACGTCGGGCACGTTGGAGAACGTGTTGACGAGCGCGCCCGCGCCGTTGACCGAGGTCTTGGCCCGGAGGTCGAGCGCGATCTGGCCCCGCAGCGGGATCAGCAGCGTCGGCAGCGTCTTGATCTGCCGGCCGTGGCTGAAGCGGATTCCCTGGACCAGGTAGACCTTGCCGCTCAGCGGCTTGGCCAGCAGCGGCGTGGTCGCCGTCGCCGAGCCCACCACCGTGTTGGACTTGCAGCCCGCGGCGCCGCCGTGGACCTTCTGGGCCACCGGGAACGGGCACACCCGCGTGCTGTTCTTCGGGTCGAGCGCGAGCGACAGTGGCAGCGTCACCTTCGCCTGGCTGATGTTCGCCTGGCCCGAGCCCTCGGTCAGCTTGGCGGTCAGCGTCGGGTGGTCGCCGCTGCGAGTCTTGCCCTTGCCGGTGAGACTGAGGGCGAGCTTCGGCGTGAAGCGCAGTCCGGCGCAACCGCCGACCTGATACCGCGATCCCACGCGCGCCGAGCCGCCCGCGGCGGAGGTCAGCGTGCCGGAGATCTGCGCCGACTTGCACGACGTGCCGGCGACCGTGAACCGCGAGCGGTTGAGGTTGACGTCGACGCGGCGCAGCCGCAGCGGGACGCCCTGCAGCACGGTCGGGAACGGATCGCTCGCGACCGTCACGTGGGCGTCGGTCGGATCGATGTTCAGCGTCTGGCGCACTACCACCGTGCCGAGGTCGAGCGGACCTGCGACGGCGCGGCACGACGACGGCGAGGCCGAATGGCGCTCCCTTGTAGGGACCGGTCAGATAGACCTTGCCCGACAGGAAGAACGGGTCGCTCCCCGGGCCGGCGCCGGTCTGGGCGACTCCGACCTGCGAGCCGGCCGGACAGCTGGGGGCCGTGCGCTCCGCCGTGCCGCTGTTACTGCGCGCGCGGGCGATCGCCGCCTCGGAGCACAGCGGGACGCCGGCGAGCTTCGCCGACACGCCGGCCGGCAGCGACACCGACAGCCCGGACAGGTCCTGATCGGCGTCGGAGCGCGAGAACGAGAGGGAGAACGGCGAGAACGAGCCTGCCTGGGCGTTGGCCAGTCCGGCGGCGAACGTCGGCCGGAAGCCGCCGACGCAGCCGGAGCTGATCGTCACCGAGGCGGTCGGGGTCCCGTTCGGCCCGGAGTCGGGCGACGAGAACGGCTGCACGTTGCTGCTCACGCCGAACGTGCCGCAGGACTCACCGGTCGCCAGGACCGCCCGGGGGCCGCCGAAGAAGTTCAGCTTGAAGTCGCTGAACGGCAGCTGCGGGTTGTTCGTGAACGTGGTCGTCAGCTGCCCCGTGAACGGGTTGGCGTCGATCCGCGCCGCGAGCTTGATCAGCACCCCGTCCGCCTCGGTCGCCACGTAGATCGCGAAGTTCGAACCGAACGGGTTGCTGTGCTGCTGGGCGAAATAGATCGAGCCGGTCAGCGGGTCGGCCGAGATCGGCGAGTCGATCTCCGCCGTGCCGATCTTCGAGGCGTCCGGGCAGGCCGGCTCGGCGGGCGTGCTCACCCCGAACTGATCCTGCGAGCAGCCCTGCAGGCCATCCGCGGCCGACGGGCTCAGCGCGATCCCCTGCGGCAGGGTGACGACGGCGTTGCGGACATCCGGGGTGACCAGCCCCGGTCGGCGAGTCGGGCGCCTGCGGGACGTGCAAGTCGACCGACAGAGCGCTCGGGGAATCCGCCGCCGAGCTGCCGAGCCCGACCGACAGCGACGGGTTGAACCGCAGTGCGTTGCAGCCGGTGACGCCGACCGGGTTGCCGCCGGCGTCGGCCGAGCGGAAGCTCGAGCTGACGAACTGGCCCGCGGTCTGCCACGAATCCGCGCGCAACGTGTAGGTGAGCGGCCCCGAGCACTGCGTCGGCAGCGTCAGGAAGGGCTTGGGCGGAACCCCGGCCGAGCACGGAGACCCGAGGCCCGGACAGGTGCGCTGGGCGTCGTGGCCGGGATCGGCGGGCACGCCCCACAGCGTCAGCGAGCTGCCCACCAGCGGCAGGATCGCCGGGATGTTCTGCAGGCTCGCGGTCAGACCGTAGTCGCCGCCGGTGCGGACCGTGATGTCGATGAACGCGTCAACCAGCAGTACGTTGGCGCCGAACTGCGCGGCGACGCCCTTGCGCGGCACCATGTTGAACACCGGCAGCGTCAGCGGGGTCGGGCTCAGAGCCGTGAACAGGCTGAGCTGCCCGACCTGCGTGGCGCCGCTGCAGGTGTTGTGGTCCAGATCAGCGACGCTGCACTTCGGCGTCGCGTTCGGGTTGCCGATGAATCCAGCCGGCAGGCCGACCTGGACGTCCTTCATGTTCCCGTCGGGGAGCGAAGTGCCCGTCGAGTCGGTGGTCGAGGGGAACTGGAAGGACGTCGTCGAGGCGAACGGGTGCGAGCCGGCCTGCGTGGCCGCGGTGCCGTCGGCGTTTACCGTCGAGCCGCTGAAGCTCACGACGTGGAACGCGGCGGCCGCGCTGGCCGGGATCAGGCCGGCCAGCATCAGGCTGGCGGCCACGGCGAGGGTTGCGAGCAGCGTCCGGGGGTTCATCGTCTTCTCCTTGCTCATCGTCGCCCTACGCCTTCACCGTCACCGACATGGACTTGGTCATCGGCTTGCCCGTCGCGGGCTTGAAGACGATGTGCACCTTGACCTTCAGCTTGTGCTTGTGCTTCTTGTTCAGGGCACTGCGCTGCTTCTGGGTCAGGCCGACTGTCAGCTTGTAGCTGTGGCCACCCTTGACCGCCTTCTTCAGCGACTTCAGACCCTGACCCGAGACCGTGACCATGCCCTTGGTCGAGGGCTGGAAGGTGAGCGAGAACCTGAAGCCCTTCAACGCCTTGGTCGAGACCTTCACCGTCGACTTCTTGGGCTTGGCCCCCGACGAGGACTTGACGTTGCCCGGACCGCTGAACGCGCTGGTGCTCTGGGCGGGCGGCGGGGGGGCCGCGGTCGTGCCGGGCCGGCAGGCGTCGGCGCTGCACGGCGGCGGCGGGGCGGACTCGGGGAAGCCGCCGCCCACACGGGCGTCGTACAGGTCGTAGCCGCCGTCGACATCCCGCGAGACCAACTGCTCGCGCGTGATGAAGAACACGTCGCTGCCGTTGGCGCTGGCGTCGATGAACAGCGAGTTGTCGTCGTTGGTCCCGGTCGAGATCAGGTGGGCGGCACCGCCCGCGAACTCGTAGACGTCCGACTTGCCGTTGGTGTCGTGCTGGGCGAGCGCGTCGCCCGAGTCGAAGAACAGCCTGCTGCCGTCATCGGAGAGGTTGTGCTGCAGGTACGTGTTGCCGCCGGTGAGCAGACCGGCCTCGATCGGAGAGATGGTCGAGGGACCCAGCGGTCGCGCTCCGGTCGGGTTGCACGAGGCGCACACCAGGCTGCGCGAGCCGGCGTTGTACAGGAACACCTCGCTGTCGGGCGTGCCGCTGGTGGCGTCGGTGCTGTCGAAGCCGGTCAGGCTCTGCGTCGACTCGAACGCCAGGCGCGTGCCGTCGGGGGTGACCCTCGCCGTGTACGAGCCGTTCCAGTCGCTGGCGTCGTTGGCACCGAGCGTGGCGACGAACGTGGTCGTGCCCGCCGTGCTCGACGTACAGGTTCTCCTGCCCCGCGGTCGCACCGGCGGCCAGGGCGCCCTCGGCGACGAAGTACACGTAGGAGCCGTTGGCGCTGGTCCCGACGACACCGTCGACCTGCGCGGCGCTCTGACCGCCGGTCATGTCGGTGAGCGTGCCGGCGGCGACGTTGTACGCGTACAGGTTCGTGCCGCTGCCGGCGACCGTGTTGGCGGTGAGGCCGGCCGTATCGGCGTCGGTGAAGAACACCACCGATCCGTCGACGCTGGCGACCTGGTAGCTCCCGCCGCCGCCCGGGCCGGTGCCGCCGGCGGTCCGGTCCACCTGGGTCGGCGGCGCCGTGCTGGAACACGTTCAGGTTGCCATCCGCACCGGTGAAGAAGATCCGCGAGCCGTCCGCGGACACGGCCTGGAAGATGCGCGGCTGGAAAGCGAGCGGATTCGGGCCGCCGAGCGACGCACCGACGCCGATCAGCGAGACTTTGCCGGCGTTCCAGACGTACAGGTTGTTGGCGGTGGCCGAGGCGCCGGGGGTCAGCTGCGCCGGCTCGTCGAACACGACCGTGCTCAGATCGGCCGAGCCGTTGTCGAGGTGGGCATCGGCCGGCGTGGCCCCGGCCGGCGTCACGTTCACGAGCTGGAACGTGTTGTTCGCGTTGTCGCGGACGAACAGGTTCAGCGGCCCGCGTGGCTCTCCGGGCACGAGCGGCGGGTCATCCTCGCCGCCGCCCACCGCGGGGTTGCCGTTGCCCAGGACCGCCTTCGACAGGTCAGTGGAGTAGAGCCCGTAGCCGGGGGCCTCCAGGCTCGAACCCGGCGCCTGCCTTGGCAGCATCGTGTGCGTGCTCCAACCGGTGGCGCCGCGGTTGGCGATGTACTGCAGCCCGGGGCCCGGCGAGCCAGGGAACGACGTGAACGAGAAGAACCCGACCGTGTTGCCGTCGGGGGCCGACTGGCTGCCGGCGACGATCTCGGTGCTGGCCAGCTCGCCATCGGCCTTGTCGACCGGCGAGACCATCTCATAGCCCCGGCCGTCCGGCAGGCCGACGGCCTCGGCGCCGGCGGTCGTCTTGAATGACTGCGGAGCGCCGTTGGCGCTGCCCGAGGTGTTTGTCGCCACGACCCGGAAGTGGTAGCGGGTGTTGGGCGCCAGGCCGGTCAGGTCGACGCTCGCGCCGGCGTCGGTCGTGCCGGAGCCGACGTCGACCGGCGTGGCGGGGACCGTCGTCGCGCCCGCGAATCCGCCGGACTGGAAGGCGGAGTCGTCGACGTATTGGAACTGGTAGTGGGTGTCGAGGCCCTCGGGGTTGAGCTTGGCCCTCAGCGTCGCGGTCGTCGAGCCGACGTTCGCGACCGACTGGGAGTCGATCACCACCGGAGCGGTCGTCTGGAATGTCGTGTCCGATCCCGTCGCGGTCCCCAGGGTGTTGGTCGTCACCACGCGGAAGTGGTAGGTCGTGCTCGGGGTCAGCCCGGTCAACTGGGTGTTGGCGCTGACGTCCTGGGTGCCCGCGCCCAGATCCTGCGGCGAGCAGTCCACCGTGGTCGCGTTGTCGTATCCGCTGGACTGGAAGGTGGCGTCGTCGACCCACTGGAACTGGCAGGTGGTGTCATTCCCCAGCGGGTTGACGTTGGTGTCGAGCTCGGCGGTGGTGCCGGTGACGTTTGAGGGGAACTCGAAGTCGATCGCGGCGGCCCCGAGCGTCACGAACGTCTGATCGTCGGTGGTCGTGGTGCCGAGGTCGTTGGTGGCCACCACCCGGAAGTGGTAGGTGGTGTTGAGGTCCAGACCGGTGAGCTGCGCGACGGCGCTGACATCGTCGGTTCCGTCGCCGAGGTCGGCGGGGTCGCAGGGGACGTCGGTGGCGTCCGCGTACTGGCTGTCGCTGAAGGTCGCGTCGTCGACGTACTCGATGTCGCAGCTCGTGTCTCCGCCGTTGGGGTTGATCAACGTTTGGAGCGCGGCCGACACGTTGGAGACGCTGGACGGAAACAGAAACTCCACCGTCGGCGGCGCCGTCGGCGCAGCCTGAGCCGAGGCGGCGCCGAACGCCAGCGCCCCGGTGCACGCGATCGCAGCGAGCAGGATCGATCGACGGATCGCCACGTATTCCCTCATGCGGTCCTCCAGCTCTCCTCTAGGGATCCTCGTGCGCCTGCGCTGCGCATCCCGGTGGGGACGCCTCTGACAGACGCGTAAACGAGACTATTTCCAAATCCAGCCGCGCGAATATATACATCCTTGTTCCCATATGTCAAGCATGCTCGTTCGAAGATTCCCGCAGGGCAGAGTCTCGGGCTCCGTCGTCGACGCTCGCCGCCCCGCGAGTCATCCAAATCGTCCGTGATTGCGGCGGATCCGACGCCGTTTACAACAAAAACACCGCAGTATGTATTGATGCGGCCAGACCCAGCCGGTACTGTTGGCGACATGCCTGCCGGGTTCGTCAGGGACGGTGGCGACCAGCTTCCACGAGGGCGCCATCGGCTGACACGAGGGGCCGTGGTCGAACATCAGCGCCAGCGGCTGATCCGTGCCGTTCCCGCCGCCGTGACCGCCAAGGGATACGGCGCGCTGACCGTCGAGGACATCTCGGCGCGAGCGGGCGTGTCGCGACGCACGTTCTACGAGAACTTCCGCGACAAGGAGGACTGTTTCATGACCTCCTTCCGCCACCACGACGAGGAACTGATGGCGGTCGTCGCGGGCGCCGCATCGGCGGGCAGCGACTGGCAGGAGCGCGCGCGGTTCTCGCTCGGGGCGTTGCTGCGGTACCTGGCAAAGCGCCCCGACTTCGCCCACATGTCGGTGATCGAGGTGATGGCCGCGGGCCCGGCCGCGCTCGCCGAGCGCGACCAGGCGATCTCGTCGCTGGCGTCGCTGATCGGCGACGAGGCGCTCGCGGTCGCCCCCAACCCGGCGCCGCGCCTGTTCTTGCGGACGGTCGCCGGTGCGATCTTGCAACTCGTCTACTCGTGGGTGCTGGCCGGCCGCACCGCCGAGCTCGAGCAGCTGCTGCCCACGAGCATCTACATGACGCTCGTCGCGCTGTACGGGCCGACCGGCGCCGCCACCCGGGCCGGCCTGCTGCCCGCGGCCGCCACAGCGACCGAGTGAGTCGAGGGACAAGCCGGGGGGACATGCCTGGGCCTTCTGATCGCCTGCCGCGTGACGCTCGCCGCCTCCCCCGGGGCCGCCACGGGCTGCCCCGGGCATTCGTGGTCGAGAATCAGCGCGCCCGGATCTTTGAGTCGCTGGCGACCGAGTCCGCGACCAAGGGCTACGCCGACGTCACCGTCAAGGACATCATCGACCACGCCGGCGTCTCCAGGCGGACGTTCTACGACCTGTTCGCCGATAAGGAGCAGTGCTTCCTGGCCGCATACGACGAGATCGTCGAGCGCCTGTTCGCCGCCGTCGACCGCGCCTACTGCGCCGAGCGCCGGCCGTGGCCCGAGCGGATCGCCGCGGCTCTACACGCGCTGGTCGAGAACTATGCGTCCGAGCCCGAGCTCGCCCGGCTGGCGATGGTCGACGTGCTCGCCGCGGGGCCGACCGCGCTCGACCGCCGGGACGCGACGCTGCGCCGGTTCGCCGTGTTCTTCGAGGAGGGCCAGGTCGGGCTCCCGGCCGCGACGGCACTCGATGGGCTGCTCTCGCAGGCCGTCGTCGGGGGCCTCTACGAGGCGCTCTACGCCTACATCGTCGACGGCCAGGCAGAGCGCCTGCCCGAGCTGATGCCCGACCTGATCTACTGCGCGCTGGTGCCGTATCTGGGGCACCCGCGGGCGCTGCAGGAGATCGAGGCCGACCGGCGCGCGGGCGCTGAGTTGTAGCTGGCTCGGGCGAACCGCGCCCGGGACCTACGATCACCCCGCGCCTCGCGCGGCGACGTGCTTAACGTCCCACTGGAGGCCTTCGCGGGTCAGCGTGGGACGTTGATCACGTCCCACGTGGCGAACGTCCCACGGTGGCGCCCAGACCGCTCGAGTGGGACGTTGTACACGCGGTTTTCGCCGCCATCGCACACCCGGGGGTTTCGCCCGCCATCCGCACACCCCGGGGTCCTGCACCTAGACGAGCGTCAGCCGGAGGATCCGGGCGCCCGCGACGCTCGACCCGTGCGGGTTTCGCGCGGTCAGCTTGAACGTGACCGAGTCGTGGGACCCGGCGACCAGGGCGGGGGCGGGCAGCTTCACCGTCAGCTTCAGCGGCCTGCCAGCCGCCGCGCGAGCGGTCACCGGGCCGACAGGAAGGCCCGTGACCGCGTCCGCTTGCGTCCATGGCCCGCCCCGGGCACCCTGACGACCGACGTCACGGTGGCCGACAGCGATAGCCGGGCAGCCTGGTCGCAGCGAACGGTGAGGCGCAGGGTGCGCTTGGGCTGGATCGTCCGGCGCGCGCCGTGCCGGGTCCGTCCGATTCGCACCCGCGCCGAGATCCGATCGCCGTCGGCGCGGAGCCTGCACGACGGCTTGGGAGCCGTGAGCAGGGGCCCGGGTCCGGTGTTCGGAGGCGGCGTGGCCGAGCCGTTCTGCCCGGCGGTGGGCGGTGGTGGCGGGGGCGGCGGCGAGCCAGACCCTGCATGTCCACCGCCCGGCGGGGCCTGACCGCCCCCGGGCGGGGTCTGCCCGCCCCCGGGCGGGGTCTGACCGCCCCCGGGCGGCGCCTGGTCGCGGTGAAACGCCGCGGTCACGGTCTGATCGGCGTCGATCGTGACCGCGCAGGTCGCGGTGCCGGTGCAGCCGCCACCGCTCCACCCGGTGAACGTCGAACCGTCGTCGGCGATCGCGGTCAGCGTGACCGTGGCGCCGGCCGCCTGCGGGCTCGAGCACGCGCTCGGGCACGAGATCGACAGGTCGCTGCTGGTCACCTTGCCGGTGCCGGTCCCGGCGAGCGCGACGGACAGCGTGTGCCCGAGCCCGGCGAGCGCGTTGCCCGGCTGGTCGCCGGCCACGCACAGCGACACGCTCGGACACGACACCGACGTCAGCTGGCTGTTGTTGTCGACGTCGACGAGCCTCCAGGCCGCGCCGGAGCCGTCGGCGGGATCGGTCGAAGAGACGACGTTGCCGACGGAGTCCACGGCCACGCACAGCGACGCCGAGGGACACGAGATCGCGTTGAGCGGGTTGAAGTTGTCGGCGCCGACCTCACTCCAGGCGGCCGCCGCGCCGTCAGCGGGATCGGTGGTGCTGAGCACGTCGCCGGCGCCGTCGACCGCGACGCACAGCGCCTCGGAAGGGCACGAGACCGCGGCCAGCGAGTTGCTGGTGTCGGGGTTGGTGGCGATCGTCGCGGCGGTCCAGGTCGCGGACGCCCCGTCACCGGGGTTCGTCGAGGTCAGCCCGTTGCCGACGTCGTCGACCGCCACGCACAGGTTCGCCGTAGGACACGCAACGGCGTTGATCACGTTGGTCCCGTCGGGGCCGGTGTCGACGTTGGCGACCGTCCACATCGCGGCCGGGCCGTCGGCCGGGTCCGACGACGTGACGACGTTACCGACGTCGTCGACGGCAATGCACAAGGACTCCGACGGGCACGAGACCCCGTCGAGGATGTTGGTCGCGTCGATCGTCGTCGGCGGTCCAGGTCGCTGTCGCGCCGTCGCCCGGATCGACGGTCGTGAGCGCCTGACCCTTGTTGTCGACCGCCACGCACAGGGCGGCGGTCGGGCACGACACCGAGCTCAGCCGCGCCTTTGGATCGATCTGATGGTGTAGCGACCAGGTCGCGGTCGCGCCGTCGGCCGCATCGACGGAGATCAGCGCGTTGCCCGCGCTGTCGACGGCGACGCACAGGTCCGAGGACGGGCACGACATCCCGAGCAGCGCGTTGGCCCCGTTGACCGGCGCGGTCGCCCAGGTCGCGGTCGCGCCGTCGGCTGGGTCGACGGTCGTGACCGCCCGCCCGGCGTTGTCGGCGACCACGCACAGCGCTGCCGACACGCAATCGACGGCCACCGGGAACGGGAACCCGATCAGCGACGGCTTGTCGATCAGCTTCGAGCCCCAGGTCGCGGTCGCGCCGTCTGTCGGATCGAGCGTGGTCAACGCGTTCCCCTTGACGTCGACCGCGATGCACAGCGATGCCGACGCGCACGAGACCGCTTCCAGCAGCTTTCCGGCATCGATGTTCGCGGCGGTCCAGGCTGCGGATCCGCCCGCCGGGTCCGAGGCGGTCAGCGTCTGACCGGCGCCGTCGACCGCGACGCACAGCGCCGTGGACGGGCACGAGACCGACTTGATGGCGTTGGTGCCGTCGACGTTGTCGGTTGACCACGCCACGACGCCGCCGGCCGGATCGGTGGAGGTGAGGACGTTTCCGGCCGCGTCGGTCGCCACGCATAGACCCGAGCTCGGGCAAGACACGGCGGTCAGCTGGTTGACCTGGCTGGCGGTGTCGACTGTGCTCAGCGTCCACGCGGACGGCCCGGCCACCGGGTCCGTCGAAGTGACCACGTTGCCGTTGTCGTCGACCGCGACACATAGGACGGCGGGCGAGGAGGTGCACGACACGGCCGAGAGGCTGTCGTTGCGCATGCTCGCGCTGTTGAAGGCGCTGTCGATCTTGAACGCCGACCACTTCGACGCGCCGCCGGTCGGATCGGTCGAGACAATCGCGTTGCCGACGTCGTCCACCGCCACACACAACGACGGCGAGGACAGGCAGGAGACCCCACGCACGCTGTTGGCGGCGTCGACACCGGCGACCTTCCAGCTCGCAGTGGCGCCGTCAGCGGGGTCGGTCGAGGTGACCACTTTGCCGCCGTCCCCGACCGCGACGCAGGTCGCCTCGTCGACGCACGACACGGCCCGCACCTCGTTGGTGAGGCCGAACGGGCCTTGGTTGTCCACCAACGTGGGAGACGACCACGCCAGCGGCGAGGCGGCGACCGCGGGCGCGGAGAACACGCCGCAGCCGGCGATCGCGCAGACCAGCGCGATCGCCAGGGCTGACGGCCGGCGCACCGCTAGTGGCGCCTTGACTTCTTCGAGTGCTTGGCGGCCTTGTTATTGGCGCCGCACTGCGTCCCGAACCTGATGTCCAGGTTCTCGACCTTGCCGGAGTGGGCGGTCAGCACCGCGCCGCCGGCCTGCGGCGCCTTGCAGATGTTCTCGCCCCGGCCGGTGATCACCAGGATTCCCTTCTTGCCTCCGTTGATGTTGAGCTTGAAGCTCGAGATCGGCGCGTCGGGGACGGTCGGGAACGTCGACACGAGCTGGCTCTTGCCGTTGACCGTGGTCTTCGCCCGCAGGTCCAGCGCGATCTGCCCGCGCAGCGGGATCAGCAGCGTCGGCAGCGTCTTGATCTGCCGCCCGTGGCTGGTCCGGATCCCCTGGACGAGGTAGACCTTGCCGCTCAGCGGTTGCGACACCAGCGGCGTCTTCGCGGTCGCGTTGCCGACGATCGTGCTGTTCGGACATCCGGCCGCGCCGCCGTGCACCGCCTGGGCGGTCTTGAACGCGCACACGTGATTGCTGTTCTTCGGGTCCAGCGCGAGCGACAGCGGGAGGGTCACCTTCGCGGACTTGACGTTGGCCTGCTTGGATGCCTGCGTCAGCGTCGCGGTCAGCTGCGGGTGGTTGCCGCTCCTGGTCTGGCCCTTGCCGCTCAGCTTCAGTCCGAGCTTCGGAAGGAAGGGCAGCGCCGAGCACTGGCCGACCTGGAAGCGCGAGGAGACCGCAGCGCTTGCCCCGTTCACCGACGCGATGTTGCCGGCGATCCTGAGCGGATCACACGAGGTCGGGTTGACGATGAAGTTGGAGCGGTTGAGCGTCAGGTTGATCGTCTTCAGCCGCAACGGGACCCCGTCGAGGATCCTCGGGAACGGATCCGAGACCGCGGTCACATGTGCGTCCTCGGGATCGATCTGCAGCGACTGGCGCACGACCACGGTGCCCAGGTCATAGGGGCCCGCGATCGCCGGGATCACGGTCGACAGCCCGTACGGACCGCCCTTGTAGGGACCGGTGAGGAACACTTTGCCCGACAGGAACATCGGATGAGTGCCCGCGCCGGCGCCGACGGTCGCGGTGCCGACCTGGCTGGCGGAGCCACAGGTGCCAGCGGCGGCCGCGGCGTTGGAGCACAGCGGCACGCCGGCGAGCTTGGCCAGCAGACCGGGCGGCAGCGTCACCCTCACGCTCGACAGCTCCTGGTCGGCGTCCGAGCGCGAGAACGTCAGCGCGAACGGCGAGAACGCTCCCGCGACCGCGTTCTGGGTCCCGGCCACGAACGTCGGCGCGAACCGGTTGCCGGCGCAGCCGGTGATGTTGAACGACGAGGACGACGACGCCGCCGCGGCGGTCGGCGACCCATATGGCGAGATCGTGGAGTTGGTGGTGAACGTCCCGCACGTCTCGGGGTTGGCGAGCGCCGCCAGCGGGCCTCCGAACAGGTTCAGGTGAAGCGCGCTGAACGGCAGCTGCGGGTTGTTGGCGAAGATCGCCGTGATCTGCCCGGTATTGGCGTCGGGGTTGATCGCGCCGGTCAGCTTGATCGTGACGTTGTCGGCCGAGGCGATCATGAACAGCCGGAACCGCTGCGCGGGCGTGGGCGAGCCGATCCACGCCGAGCCCGTCAGTGCGTCGGGCAGCAGCGGCGAGTTGATCGTGACCGTCCCCACCTTGGCCGCCTGGGGACAGCTGCCCGCCGCAAACTGGGCGTCCGAGCACCCCTGGAGGCCGTTGGCAACGGCGGGGCTCAGCGCGGTCCCCGCCGGCAGCGTGACCGCGACGTTCTGCACATCGGGCGTGGCCAGGCCGTACGGGTCCGCGTTCTGCGGCACGGTCAGGTTGACCGCGTATCCCGCAGGCGTATCGGCCTGTGAGTCGTCGGGGGCGACGGTCAGCTTGGGCGCGAAGCTCAGTTTCGAGCATCCGCTCGGGGGAGCCTGGGTAAAGCTCCGGTTCGACATCTGGCCGGGGTTCTGCCACGAATCGACCGAGATCGTCGACGTCAGGCCGCTCGACGTGCACGTCGTCGGGTTGGTCATGAACGCGGCTCTGGAGACGCTCGAGGGTCGGCAGTCGGACGCGAGCTGCCCGCAACGCTCCGAGTCGTGGCTGGGGTCGCCCGGAACCCCCCACAGCGTCAGCGTGCTGCCGCCCAGGCTGAGCAGCGAGGAGATGTCGCGGATGTTGGCGGTCAGCCCGTAGCTGCCGTCGGTCCGCACGTCGATCTCGATCGTGATCCCGGCGATCAACAGCGAGCCGGCCAGCGTGGCGACGTGACCCGGGTCGGGCTGAAGGTTGAAGATCGGGATCGGCACCGGGACCTGCGTGGCCGGGTGGGCCACCTGCTCGCCGGCCGCGTGCGTCTTGGTCAGCGGGCTGTTCAGGATCAGGTGCGTCGAGTCGGACGGGTAGAACTCGACCGTGTCGGTCTCAGCGTTGGCGCCGGTGCCGATCGTGATCTGGTTCTCACCGTTGTCGGTGGTTCCCGAGAACCCGTGTGTGCTCGCGACCGTGATCGTGTCGTCGGCGACCGTGGCGCCGGCTGTGTGGGTCTGCTGAAGGCCGTTTCCGGTGACCGCGAGCGTCAGCTGGGTGTCGCTGTCGACGGTGGCGATCACCACCTGCTCGGCGGCGTCTCCGGTGTCGACCGTCAGGTAGTCACCGGAGGCCATCCCAGCGGTGCTGGCGACGCTCATCGTCTGGTTGTTGCAGAAGCCACACCCGCTGATGTCGGCGGTCAGCGTCGTCGCCGGCACCGAGCTGACGAACGTCGTCTGGACGCCGGGCGCGGTCACGAACGCGGCACGCAGCACTCCGACCTGGGCGTCGTTGGGGCAGTTGAACGCCTGGTAGTCGCGGTCGCTGCACTTCGGGACCGACTGCGGGTTGCCGACCACTCCCGGAGGCAGGTTGACCTGGACGTCCTTGAGCTGGTCGACCGGGTTGCCGAACGAATCGGTGTTCAGCCCGAACGTGGTCGACAGGTCCGGGTGCGCACCCGCCTGCGTGTTGGTCGCGGACGTGCTGAACGAGGACAGCCCGAACGAGGCGGCCGCGGCGGTGCCCGGGAACACGGCGACCGCGGCCACGGCCGCCGCGAACAGCCCGAGGGTCCGGCGGCGGGTGGTCAGCGAGTGCATGCGGGAGCTCAGCGAATGGATGCGTGTCATGGCTGCAGTGCGGCTCATTTGTGGTCACGCTCCCGTGCGCCGTGGTGAATGGCCGCGCCTTTGCCCTTGTGCCTCCGGGCCGCATGCTTGGCCTTCTTCTTCGTCAGCGTCAGCGCGGCGACGTTGACCTCACCGCTCTGCGAGTAGCTCACCTCGATCCGCACCGCCAGCTTGTGCTGCTTGTCCAGCGCCTTGCGCGCGGCGGCGTTGAGCTTGAGCTTCAGCGTCGCCTTGCCGCCGTTGACCGAGCGCAGCGTGGCGCTCGCGCTCGACATCCGCAACAGGCCGCCGGCGAGCTTGCCGTAGGCGCTGGCGATGAGCTTGCCGCCGGCACTGGCGTGCACCGTCAGCGTCAGCTTGCCGGTGCTGGCGAAGCCCTTACGCTGCTTGGCCGAGATCGAGTTGACGCGGAACGTCGGCTGCTTGGTGGGCGGCGCCACCAGCGTCGAGCTCGAGGGCGTCGGGAAGAACACCGTCGGGGCGACCGCGGGACGGCAGCTGTCGGGCGACTGGCAGCCCCCGCCAGACGGCGGCGGCGCCGGGAACCCACCGCCGACGCGGGCGTCGTAGATATCGTCGTAGCCGTCGGTGTCCTGGGGCACGAGCTGCCCGAGCGTGGTGAAGAACACGTCGTTGCCGCTGGGCGTCGTGCCCCCGAGCGACGAGCCCGTCGCCGTTCGCCCGTCGGAGATCAGCGAGACGCGCCCGTTCTCCCACTCGTACACGTCCTGGGTGAACGTGGTCGCGCCGAACAGCCCGTTGGCGAACGCGCCCGTGTTGACGTCGGCCGGCACCAGCGGGTCGGGCGTGGCGAAGAAGATCTTCGAGCCGTTCGAGCTCATCGGCACGCTGGTGCCCGCCGGCTGGTAGCTGCCGCCGCCCGCGGAGCCCATCGACGCCGGACCGGTCGCGGTCACGCCCGCGGGCGTGCAGGAGACGCACGTCAGGGTGTTGCTCGCCGTGCTGTAGCGGTAGATCTCAAACGGAGCGAGCTGGTTGACCGTGTCGCCGAAGGAGTGCCCGAACTGCAGCGGCGCGCCGAGGTGCATGGTCGTCCCCGAGATCGAGAGGATCGTCGATCGGTCGGCTACCCCGAGGCTCGGGATCTCGATCCTGCGCCCGACGATCAGGCCGGCCGCGGACGAGACCGTGATCGTGGTGTCTCCGGGGTTGGCGTCGGCGGCCAGCGTCGGCGACGGCCCGGACGGGTTCTGGCCGGTCAGGTTCGACAGCGAGTCGAACGCCAGCACGCCGCCGTCAGGGGTCGGGATCGCTGAGCGTGCCGTGTCGGGCTCGGCGGCCAGGACCGCCTCGTCGTGGCTGTCGAGCGTGGCGATGAACGTGGTCTGTCCGTTGGTGGCGTTGAACACGTAGAAGTTGTCGGCGCCGTCGGTGGCGGTGGTGCCGCGCGCGCCGGTGTTGGTGGCGAGCACGCCCGTGGCGATGAACCACACGTGCGAGCCGTCATTGGAGATCGCGCTGATCCCGATCACGTTCCCGTCGGCGTCGCCGGCGTTGCCGGCAGAGATCGGGATCGCCGACATCGCCGGGGCCGGCCCGATCGCTGCGCCGGTGGTGTTGAACTCGTACAGCTCGTTGTCGGTGTTGGCGTCACCGGCGAGCCCCTCGTTGCTGCTGAAGAACACCAGCGAGCCGTTCTGGGCGGCGCCTTCGTAGATCGCCTGGCTCGTCGAGCTGGGGTCGTCGAGCGGCGTCGTCGTGTTCGTTGCCACGTTGCGCATGTACAGGTGCGGCGACCCGACTCCCTCGGCGGAGCCCGAACCCCCGGGGAACGACGGCGGCGACTCGAAGAACAGCTTGGAGCCGTCGCTCGAGATCGCGTTCGTGGTGGATCCGAAGATGTTGGCCGCGAGGAACGACTGCGCCAAGAAGTTGCCGTCCCCGAGGATCGCTCCGTCGGGGCTGATCAGCGCCTCGACCGCGGAGCCGACCGCGTGCGCGGAGGTCAGTGCCGCGCTCAACGTGATGTGCGTGGCGTCGTCGACCGACGCGATCGTGCCCGTCTCCGAGCCCGCGCCGGTGCCGATCGTGACGCTCTGGTTGGCGGCGAACGCGGTCGAGCCGGCGACGGTGATCTGGGTGTCGCCGGCGGCGGCCGCGGCGCCGAGCGTCGTCGTGGCCACGTTGACGAGATTGGTCGTGCCGGCCGCGACGTTTCGCTCGTAGAGGAACTGGGGCGGGGTGTTCAGGTCAGCCAGGCCGGTGGCGTCGGACGTCAGCCGCTCGGTCGAGTCAAACGCGACGTGCTGGCCGTCGGGGCTCGCCGCGTCGAACGTCGCGGTGTCCTCCGTGGTGCCGGCGCCGGGGAACGGCCCCTGGGTCAGCCACGTCATCGCGCCCGTCGGGCCCTGCTCGTAGAGGTCGAGGTACTGGGTCGCGCCCGGCCCGCCGGGCCGATTGTTGCCCGCCGCGTACGACGCGGGGGTGGTGTAGATCGTGCGGCCGAGGTCGGCGCTCCACCACAGCGGCGCCTGCTCGGCGAATAGTCCGACCAACGGGGTCGGCGATTTCGGGGTGCGCGCGCTGGTCTGCCAGCCGCCGGCGGTCCGGCCCGACTGGAACAGCGTCGCCGCCGACGAGGTCGCGCCACAACAGCCGCCGATCGACTCCCAGTTGACCGCGTTGCCGTTGACCGAGCCGATCCCCGGGCCCGTCTCGATCCCGTTCTTGTCGACCGGCGTGACCATCTCGTAGCCGCGTCCGTCGGGCAGCGGCGCGGCCATTGCCGGGACCGCCGCAGCGCTGAACGCCGTCACGCACGCGACCACAAACGAGAGCATCAACCGGCGTCGTTGGCGGGGTCGGCGATGCATGGCCGTCGGGTCGGCGCTCATGGGATCTCCCTCCAGTTGCCCTACGGGCACGCCGACACCGTCCGACGCAAAAACACATCCGTTTATCAACACGCCCCACGTGCTATTCGCTGGGTGCTGGCTCCCGGGTGTGACTCGCGCGAACATACACGTATGCGTTCTCAAATGTCAAGCACTCGTCAAATGTTTCGAGTGTGGACGGCGTCAGCCGCTGTCACGCACGGTTGGCGGCGGCTCGGCGCGGAGCTGCGGGAAGCTCGTGGAGAAGCCCGGCACGGTCTCGGCGGGGACGCATCGCGGCGCGGCGACGTCGCGGCCAGTGGTACGGAACACGTACTTCGGAACCAGCGGCGTCAGCGTCGGCGGGATCGCGCTGGTCGGGGGCGCCGGGTTGCCGTTGGAGCACTCCGACGAGCCGAGCACCGGAAGGCCCTTGGAGAGCTCCGAGAACGCTCCCGGCGTGCGGTAGGCGTCGTCGCGGTTGATGCCCAGCGGGCGCGAGAAGAACGACAGCGCCTCGGGGCTGAGCGTCTGGGCGGTGCGGAGGTAGTGGACCTCGTCCGGGGTCCGGGGGAGCTGCACGTCGTGTGACTGCGAGGCCGCCGTGACGTTGCCGAAGAAGCCCGTGACCTCGTGCTTGAACCGGCCGATGTAGTCGACGATCGGGTTGGCGTTGCGCAGGAACGGTGCGAACGCCCCGAGCAGCGGCGGGATCTGTCCGAGCACCTTGTCCAGCGCCGGCAGGCCGGACTCCGACGCCGTCACGGCCGGGCCCAGCTGGGTGAGCAGGCCGCGCAGCGCCGGGGCGAACCTGTCGGTGCTGTCGAACGTCCGGGTCAGCTGCCCGGCGATCGGATCGAGCGCGCGGACGACCGGATCGGCCGTCCGGGCAAAGCGCGTCAGCGCCGGCAGCGTCAGCCGCGTCTGGCGCTCGAACTCGGGAAGCGACGTGAACACCGCGGCCAGATCCCGGTTGCGCTGAGCGGTCGTCGAGAACAGCCGGTTCGACGACCTGATCAGTCCCGACAGCTCGCCCTGTCGGGCACTGATCGACTTGAAGAACGTGCCCGTGTTCGATACCAGGCCGCGGACCGCCGCCGACTGTGAGTCCAGCGTCGCCAGCAGCCGCTCGCCGGCGTCGACGAACGGCGGCAGGCTCCCGAACGACATGTTGATGTCGGACCCGAGCCCGTTCAGCGCGGACGCCTGCGACTGCATCCAGGTCTGGAATGCGGCGCGCGTCTTCGGGTCGAAGGTGGCCAGGATCTGGTCGAGGTCGACGTTCCCGGCCACCTGACCGTCGGGCAGCCGCCCCCCGTCCGAGAGCATCCCGGACGACGGGCTACCCGGCGTCAGTGACACGTAGGTCTCGCCCAGCAGCGTCTTGATCCGTAGCGTCGCGTGCGTGTCGTGCGGTATCGGGGCGTACTGGCGCGAGAGCTGCAGCGTGGCCAGGGTACGGTTGTCGGACTTGTCCAGCCGCAGCGCGGCGACCTTGCCGACGTTCACGCCGGCGATCCGCACGTCGGCCTGGACCGCCAGCTCGTTGGCCTGTGGGAAGGCCACCTGCAGCCGGTAGCTCTGGGTGGCCAGCGGGGCGGACCCGCCGAAGCTGATCCACAGGTACAGGAGCACGACCGCGCACGAGAGCACGAACAGCGTCAGTGCCGCGATCTGCCCCTTGCTCGGCGGGGTCTTGATCACTTCGGCAGATCCCCGCTGCAGAGCGTGTCGAAGTTGGGCGTGTTCAGCAGCTGGATCACGGTCGCGAGCGTCGGGTTGTGCTTGGGGTCGGCGAGGCTCTGCAGCAGCTGCAACGATCCACAGGAGAACATGATCAGCCCGCGGCGCACCGGGCCGATTCCGTCCTGGCTCGACAGCGCCGAGTTGGTGTCGTGGCTGGCCCACGGCACGTAGAACAGATAGCTCTGGCCGTGCTTAGGCTTGTAGGCGAGCTCGTTGACGATGTTGTTGAGCTCGCGGGCAAGCGTGGTCAGCCCGGGCGATGCGTCGGCCAGGTCCTTGGTCGCCGGCGCCAGCAGCTTGGCGGTCGGCTGGGCCTTGACCGTGAACGGACGCACCTGATCCCGGATCACGGGCGTGGTCTCGCGGAAGAACGGCCGCAGATCGGACAGCGTCGGCGCCAGCCGGCGGGCGCTGGGCTCGAGCTCGCCCAGCGTGGTCTGCAGCGAACGGCCGAGCGTCGTCGCCTTGGCCAGCGCGCCGTTCGTCGCCTGCAGCGCCGGGGGCAGCAGCGCGATCGTCTGCTGCAGGTTCTGGTCCTGGCTGGCCAGCGCGCGAAACACGCCGGCGTTGCCGCGGACGAACTCGGTCAGCTCGGACTCGCGGCCGCCGAGCTCGGTCGAGAGCTTGGCCAGGTTGCCGATCAGCCGCCGCAGCTGCTGGTTGCGCTGCGCCACCAGGTGGCTTGCCTTGGCGACGTCGCGCGACAGCGGGTCGACCTGGCGGAACACGTTGGCCAGGTGATCGCCGCCGCTGCCTCCGAGCGCCTGCCCGGCGTTGTTGACCAGCAGCCCGAGCTCGTCGCGCGTGTCGCCGTCGAGCTGCGAGAGCACCTCGTCAAGGCTCACCGTGGGCAGGCTCTGTTCGGCGCTCAGGGTGGCGCCGCTGTGGAGCCTGGCGCCTGCCGCCGCGCTGCCGGGGTCGAGCTGGGCGACCATGTCGTTGAGCCCGGTCTTGGGTCGCAGCAGGACGGTCGCGTTGCGATAGATGCGATCCGAGTACTTCGGGTCGATCTGGAGCCGCAGCACGGCGGTCCCTCCCTGCAGCGAGACGCCCGAGATCTGACCGACGGTGACGCCCGAGATCGTCACCGCCTGTCCCTGTCCCGGGAGCACCCCGGCGACCGAGCTGACCGGCGCGTTGAGCACGAACTGCTGGTGTCCGAGGACCGGCACCCAGCTCGGCCACACGATCCGTTGATGGACGACCAGGTATGCGCCGACCGCGAGCCCCAGGATCGCCAGCGCCAGCATCAGCAGGATCGTGCGCAGCTGGGCGCGGAGCTCGCGTACGGTCCGTCTCATCCGATCTTCCCGGTCGGGTCGTTGGGCAGCGGCGGTGGCGCGGCGTCGGGACGCGATCCGTCGGCGGGGCCGGTCGCCCCGGGTCCGTTGACGTCGGGGGCGGGTTGCTTGTAACACGGAGCGCTGCGCTGCAGCGGTGGGACGCTGTTCGGGTAGGCCGGCCGCGTGCGCAGCGGCGGCAGCGGCGCCAGGGCGAACTTCGTGCCGGACTTGCCGTTGTAGTTGGTCTGCCCGGTCTCGATCGTGAACGGCCCGCCGGCGGCGCCGATCCGCAGCAGGTTGCCGTTGCCGTCGACCCCCTGACCCTCAGCCGCCTGGCCAGCCATCGCGTACCAGAACTCCTGGTAGTTCGGGACCCCGGTGCTGACCGATCCGTCGTCGACGACGATGTTCCCGGTGGGGAGGATCACGTTCGAGATGCAGCGGTCGAACGCGTCGATCTGGGGCAGGAACTGCTCGGTGGCGTGAGTCAGCCGCGCGAGGTCGCTGGTCGCGGGCACGAGCTCGTCGAGCAACCCGCCCAGTTCGGCGCCCGAGACCAGTGGCTTGACCTGGGCCAGCCACGGGTCCGCGGCGGTGATCGTCGCCGGCAGCTCCCGGATCCCGGGGGTCAGCTCGTCGGCGAACCGCTCGGCCGGCCCAAGCCCGCGGTCCAGCGATGCGAACGCCGCCTTGGCGCGGATCGCCGTCGGGCCGAGCAGCGCCACCGAGCGGCGCAGGTTCTGTGATTGAGCCGCCGTCGCTCGCAGCGTCTGGTCGAAGTCGCCAACCAGCCCCGACAGCTGGCGGTCGGCCCGCGACAACCCGCTGGTCGCCCGGGCCAGCCCGCGGATCGTGGTCGCGAGCTGACGTCCGGTGGGACCGGTCAGTGCGCCGCTGACAATCGCCGAGTCCCGCAACGATCGCGGGCTCGTGCGGAAGGTCCGGTTCAGGGCCTGCGCTCCGGTCAGGCCCCAGACGGCCGGATCCAGCCCGGCCTCCTGCCCCGCCGTGGGCGGAGTGTCCACGGCCCGTCCGAAGCCCTGGAGCGTCTGCTGGAGCGTGCGGCGCGTGTCGGAGTCCAGCGTGTCCAGCACCTGGTCGAGCTGCACCGGCTCGGAGGCCTGGGCCGCGGGCAGCGTGCCGCCGTCACGCAGGGCTGGCGCAGCGGGCGTACCCGGCGACAGGTCGACGTAGAAGTTGCCCTCCAGGAACAGCCGGGGGCGAATCCGCAGCGTCGCGTCCTGGTGGATCGTCTCCCCGCCGCCGTCGATCTGCATCGTGACCCTGGCCAGGCTGGTGTCCTGGTAGCGCCCGACGCTCGTGACCTTGCCGACGTCGACACCGGAGATCCGCACCGGCGAGCCCGGAACCAGCAGGTTCGAGTTGCGCACGACCGCGTTGACCGTGTAGTGGTGCTGGAACGGGACCTGCTTGGTGAAGATGAAGTAGGCGGCGACGAGCAGCAGCGCGATCCCCAGCAGGCTCACCTGGATCGGTCCGATTCTTGGGCGCCGCCTCACGGGAGCGTCCTCTTGGTCTGCTCGGTCTTCAGGCCCTGGTTGCCGGGGTCGTTGCCGATCACCTGGCGGCCCCGGATGTAGGTCTCGTTGCCGGCCTCGCACTCGGCGATCTGCCCCGAAGCATCCGTGTTCGGGTACGGGTTGGAGTGCAGGAAGCTGTCGTCCTCGAGCGAGGCCTCGACCTGCGGCGTCCCCGGCGCCACGGGCGGCCCATCGGCCGGCGCCGACGAGGGTCCCGCCTCGCTGTTGGGCAACTGAGGCAGCGCCAGGATCCCGATCCGGAGGAAGCTCCCCACGTCGTCTGACTCAGACAGCGCGCTCTCGAGGTTGCGGAAGAACAGCGTCAGGTAGTTGCAGGTCGTCTGCGCCGGGGTGGCGAACGCGATCGTCGGCGCCAGCAGCCGCGCGGTCTCGGTGAGCAGCGCGAGCCCGGGGAGCGTGCGAGAGTCGTCGGCGAGGCGCTCGAGCGCCGACAGGGTCGCGTCGAGCCGGTCGTTGAGCGCGGGCGCCCGGCGCAGCGCCGGGATCCCCACCGCGATCGTCGGCGCGACCTGCTCGGACGTGGTCCCCAGCTTTGCGAAGGCGGGCCTGAAGCGATGGAACAGGTTCGTGGAGTCATCGATGAAGCGCGCTTGCGCAGGGAGCTCGCGGGTGGCGGTCTGCAGCGCCGAGGGTCCACCGGCGATCGCCGCCTGGAGCGCCGGCGTCTGCTCGGACAGCGGCGTGAACGTGCGGTCGAGCGCGCTGAACAGGTCGGCCTGGTCTCCGGCCACCCCGACGACTTCGTTCGCCGCCTGCTCGATCCCGGGGAACAGCTGCGACCAGCGCGTGGTCGGTTTGAGCAGGTTGCTCATCACCGGCTCCAGGTGGTCGACCAGCGGGTGCAGCCGGCTGAGGGCCTGGTTGAGGTCCTGGCCGCGGCTGGCGAACGCGTCTCCGAACACATCGAGGTTGGATGCCGACGCCCGCCGCGTGGGTGCGTCGAACATCTGCAACAGGTCGTCGACCTCGACCGGCAGGCTGGTGTGCGAAGCGGGAATCGTCGCGCCGGCCGCGAGCGTCTGGCTCGAGTGGCCGCGCTCGAGCTCGAGATACTTGAGACCCAGCGGCGACACCGGACGCACCAGGTCGGTGGTGTCGGCCGGTAGCGGCTCGATCGACTTGGCCAGGCGAACGTGGAGCACCGCGATCTGAGTGCCGTCGGCGCCAGTCGACCCGGAGATCCCCGACACGTAGCCGACGCGGGTGCCACCGACCAGAACCGAGTCCGAGGCGATCAGCCCGGCGGCGTCCGGCACCTCGACGTTGAGGTTGTAGGTCGGCACGAACGGCAGGCCGCTGTTGGCGTTGTAGGCCAGGTACACGGCGACGACCGTGATCAGGATCGTGATCGCCCCGATCAGGATCGGGTTGCGGAACGGTGACTCGCTGAACCTGGTTCTCATCGCCCGATCAGGTAGCCGAGCAGCGACTTGACCGTCTGACGGGAGCTCTGGTCCCGCGCGTCCGCGGAGGCGGCGGACGCGGCGGACGCGGCCGATGCCGCAGCCGCGTCGGCGGCGGCCGACGCCGCGCCGGTGGCGCCTCGACGGCTCCGCTTGCCACCGGTCCGGGGCGCCTTCGCGGCCGCGGCGGGCGCCGACGGCGCCCGCGTATTCGGGGCCGCGCTCGCGGCCGACGCGAGGTCAGACAGCACCGTGGTGGCGAACGTGGACCCGCAGCCGGGTCCCGGCCGGCTCGAGCGCGCCGAGCACGAGGACACCTCGAAACTCGAGCGGATGTAGTGGCCGAGGCTGTCCTCGCCGTTGACCGTGCCGGTGTAGTAGTAGATGAACCGCATCACGTCCTCGATCCCGCCGGTGCGGTCGAACGAGCTCGACAGCGAGGCGAGCTCGGAGGCCAGCGGGACCAGCGGCGTGCTCAGGTCGATCAGCTGCTGGGCCACCGCGTTGAACTGCGGAAATGCGGTCTCCCCTTGCTGCGCCGCGTTGCCGAGCGTCCGGAACGCCGGGATCGAGGTCTTGGCCAGCGGGCCCAGGCCGCTGACCGTGGCGTTGATCGCCGGCGCGTGCGCGTGCAGCGCACCCAGCGCCGGGATCAGCTGGTCCGACAGGGCCTCGAGCCTGTGTGCCGCCGGCTTGAGCTGGCGCAGGAACGGCGGGAAGCTCTGGAGGTTGCGCTCAATCGCCCGGCCCTGCTGCGCCGCGGCGACCGCCACCTGGCCCTCGTGCTCGATGAACCCGCCGACGTGGCGCCGCTGGGCGGCGAGCGGCGCCAGGATGCGGTCGGACTGGCCGGTCAGCCGCGACAGCACCCGGTTCTGGTCGGCCAGCACCTTGATCACACGGTCGGTCTGGCCCAGCGCCGGATCGGCCCGCAGCAGCGCAGCGTTGAGCTCCTGGCCGTTGCCGGCAAGACCGGCGCCGAGCCCGGCGATCACCAGTTGCAGGCGCTGCTGCTGGGGCAGCCTGGTGGTGTCGGCGAGCTCGTCGACGCCCACCGGCGTGGTCGTGTTCGCAACCGGGAGCACGTGCTGGCCCTGGTCGGGACCCGACGCGATCGCGGCCAGCGGCGCGGGCGTGGCGGCGCCCGACCCGCGCGGCTGGGTCGGCGTGCACTGGACGAACTGCTCGCCGAGCAGCGACTCGAGCCCGATCTCGCAGTGGGCGTCGGCGCGGAACGGCTCAAACCGGCGGTTGTCGATCCTCAGCACCAGTGCCGCCTTGTTCTGATCGGTCAGCTCGACGGAGTCGATCGCGCCAACCGTCACGCCCGCGATCTTCACGTCCTCGCCCGGGATCACGAACGAGGAGTTGTCGAACACCGCGCGGACCATGTAGCCGCCGCCGCTGCCGCTCGCGGTGTTGCGGCTGACCAGCAGCGCGACGATCGCCGCGACCGCGACCAGGCCCAGCACCACCGCCCCCGCTCGCAGCCGCCTCACGGTGCGCCTCCGATCGTCTCCGACGGCCGGCAGTGGGAGTTGGCCAGCGGACCCGAGTCGACGAATGGCGCCGAGCCGTCCGCGGGCGGCCGGATCGCCGCGCCCGGGCAGCGTTGCTCGAAGCCGGTCTGCAGCGAGCCCGAGCCACCCCTCATGTTCGGCGGCTTTGGCGTGAGCTCGCCGCCGCCCGCGTCGTCGGTGAGCCCAAACGCGTCGAACACGGGCATCGTCCGCCCGTAGTGGCCGTTGGCGTCATACGGGGCGAAGATCCCGTCCCAGTTGCTGATCCAGGCGATCAGGTCGGGCACGTACGGCCGGGCGAACTCGAACACCGGCGTCGACTTGGTCAGCGCGGTGATCGCGCGGGGGAAGTCCCCGGTGACCGCCTGGGCGAGACCGGGCAGCTCCCGCAGCACGTCGACCAGGTCGTTGTCCGGGCCGGGCTCGTGCAGCAGGCGGCTGAGCTGCGTGACCGTCGGGGTGGCCTGATCCAGTACCGGCGCCAGGCGCCCCAGGAACGGACCCAGTGGCGCCGTGACCGGCGCGGTCGCGTGGACTAGACGCGTCAGCGACGGCAGCGTGGTCCGGCGTAGCCGAGCGAACGTTCGCGAGCCGCCATTGAGCGCGCCGGGAATGTTGGTCAGCGCGCGCGACAGGGCCACGTTGTCGGACCCCAGCGCGTCCGACGTCACGCGGGCCTGCGTGACCAGGTCGGTGAGCTGGGCGGAGTGCTGAGTGATCGCGCCCAGGGCCGTCCCCGTCTGCCGTAGGAACTGGCGCAGCGTCGGAGTGTCGGCGTCGATCTGCGAGAACAGCCGGGTGTAGGCCTGCAGCGCCGGCGGGAAGTAGCGGGTCGAGAGGCTCGCGTTGACGGTCTCGCCCTGATACCAGTCGGCGAAGCCGCGGATCAGTCGCCGCAGCCCGGTACGGGTGTTGGCGTCGAGCGCGTTGAACAACTCGTCGATGTCGACGATCCCGCTCGTCCGGGAGGCCGGGATCACGCCGCCGTCGGGGATCGGGTGATCGAAGCTCGGCGCGGGGCTGACGTCGAGGTAGCGGCTGGCCACGCCGGCCAGGCCCTGGGCTCTGATCTGCATCGTGGTTCCCTCGCGCAGCGGGCCGAAGCTCGAGTCGATCGAGACGTCAAGCTGAGCCTGGCCGTCGGCGGTGAGCCGGAGCGCGTCGACCTTCCCCGCCGGGGTGCCGCCGATCCGCACCAAGTCGCCGCTGACGATCTGGCCCGCGTCGGTGAAGTTGACCCGGTAGTGGTACGGGCTCGGTCGCGTCACCAGGTAGACGATCACGCCGGCCACGATCACCAGCGCGAGCACCGCCGGAACCCGCCACCGAGACCTCGGCCCCGGGGGCGCCGGAGATGGCGGCGCAGCCGCCGGACGAGGGGGTTGGCGGGTGAGCGTGGACAACGGGGCTCCGTCGGGTGCCGGCGGTTGCGCGGCCCTCCCGACCGCGGCCCGGGAGTCCGATCACAGGGGGCGGTTGGGCAGCGCGCCCCGCCAGGCGCGGCCAGTATAGACGCGCGCGTTCCCGAATAGCAACGGAAAACCTTGGCGCGAGCCCTATGAACCGGCGCTGAGTTGCGGTACTTTCCATTTCTTAGAAACGCGTCTGTGTTCAGCTCCGGTTGATCTGCCCTGGCTTGACGAGTCTGGGAGTTCGCCGCTCAACCCCAGGGAGGTCAGACCTACATGCGCAAGATCGGAGTCGCCGTCGTGGCCGGTTTGCTCGCGGTCGTGGGAGCCACCGCCGCGATCGCCGCGGTCACGGCCCCGAAGGTCACCGTCGACGCCCAGATCTCGCCGAACAAGGCGGGGACCAGCAAGCATCCGCAGGGCGAGCAGCTGAACGTCAACATCAAGTGGCAGTCGCTCGGAGCGGCCGACCAGCCGATCGTCCAGAAGTTCGACATCCTGTTCCCCAAGGGGTCGCTGTACAACGGTGGCAAGTACCCGTCGTGCTCCTATCAGCGGCTCAACGCCGCGGGTCCGGCGGCGTGCCCGAAGGCCTCGATCATGGGCAAGGGCACGGGCAACGCGTACGCGGACACGGTCATCACCCACCCGAAGATCACGGTCGTCAACGGCGGCAAGTCGCGCGTGTACTTCTACACGGTGCTCAACAACCCGGCCCGCGTACAGGCGCCGGTGGTCGGGCAGATCTCGAAAATCGGCGGCAAGTACGCCTACAAGCTCCACGTCACGGTGCCGCAGGTGCTCCAGGTCGTGGCCGGCGTGCCGATCGAGCTCACCTCGCTGACCGTCAAGGCCGGCAAGGAGTCCTGGCTGGCGACGACCGCGTGCCCGGGCGGCCACTGGCCGTTCAGCGTGACCACGAGCTACGACAGCGGCGGCAGCGCCAGCTTCACCGACTCGATCAAGTGCCACTGACCCGGGCTTGCCCCCCGGTGCTTGCGCCCCGCTCACCCCGCGCGCCGGGTGGGCGGGCGCACCGGGATCCGTGGCGGCGTCCAGACACACTACGATTTGCAAAGCCACCGCGGGTGGGCTAGGTTCGCAGCCGGATGACGGGCCGATCGCGCGCCTCACGTAGGGTCGCGGTTGCGCTGGCGCTCGCCGCGGCCGGCGGTGCGGCAATCGGCGCGGTCGCGCTGGCCGACACCCAGCCGTCCCCGCCGATCACCGTGCGGGTGTTCCCGAAGGTCACGCCGAATCGGGCCGGCACCCCGCCCATCCCCAGGGCGTGCACCTGGACGTCCGGCTCACGATCGGGATCCCCGTCAACTACTCGCCGCCGCTGGTCCAGACGATCGACGTGTGGTTCCCCCGGGGCGGGGTCTACAACGGCGCCAAGTTCCCGACCTGCTCCTACCAGCGCCTCAACGCGGCCGGCCCGCGGGCGTGTCCGCCCGAGTCGATCATGGGCCGTGGCTCCGGCGTGGCCCGCGCCGACGAGACGTTCACGTATCCGAAGATCACGCTCGTCAACGGCGGCCAGCACCGGGTCTACGCCTACACCGTGCTCAACAATCCCGCGCGGGTCCAGGCCCCGGTGGTCGGCACGATCACCAAGCTGTCAGGGCGCTGGTCCTACCGCCTGCACATCGTGATCCCCAGGGTGCTGCAGGTGGTCGCCGGGGTTCCGATCGTCCTGCGGTCGCTGAGCATCAGTGGCGGCCGCGGCGACTGGATCGCGACCACGTCCTGTCCCTCCAGCCATCGCTGGCCGTTTCACGCGATCACGCGCTTCAACGACGGCCAGTCGATCACCACCGACGGGTCCGTCGGTTGCCGCTGACGATGGCCGCCGGCCGCCCCTGAGGCTGTGATGGCAGGCATCGGCGACCGCGCGTTCACGATCACGCGCGACAGCGTGCTCGAAGTCGGGCAGATGGTGTCGCTGACCGGCAGGACGATCGTTTCGGCGGTGCGTCCCCCTACCCCTACGGGAACGAGTTCGTGCTCCAGTTCCTGTTCGCGATGCGGCTGTGCTGGTTTCCGATGCTGCTCTCGACGGTCGCGTTCGGCTACGAGGCGCCCGGGCTGCAGGCGGCCAACTTCCTCGTCCTGTTCGGCGCGCTGGATCGCCTCGGCGGCTTCTTCGTGCTGGCCTCGATCCGCGAGTTCGCGCCGTTCGTGGACGCGATCGTGGTCGCAGGAGTGGCCGGCACGGCGATCACCGCCGACCTCGGGGCCCGCCGGATCCGCGACGAGCTCGACGCGCTCGTGGTGATGGGAGTCGACCCGATCAAGAACCTGGTCGTGCCGCGCTTTCTGGCGCTGATGGTGATCACCGGCCTGTTCGACATCTATGCGCTGCTGTTCGGGATCTTCGGGGGGGTGCTGGCGACCCTGGTCAACCACGCGCCGCTGGGGCCGTTCTTCGCCACGCTGGCCAACAACGCCGAGCCCGACCGACCTTCGGGCCTCGGTGGTCAAGACGACGCTGTTCGGGGCGATCATCGCGATCGTCTGCTGTTACAAGGGCATGAACGCGTCGGGCGGACCGGCCGGCGTCGGGCGCGCGGTCAACCAGGCGGTGGTGATCGCGTTCCTGGGTATCTTCGCGTTCAACTACACGTTCACGCAGGTGCTGCTGGCCACCCACCCCTCGATCACCACGATCGCCAAGTGAGCGCCGGGCGACAGCTTCCGCTCGGCGAGTCCTTCCAGGGGCCGCGCGACCGCCTCGTCAACTCCGGCGAGATGCTGAGGTTCATCGCCGGCGTGCTGCGCGACGTGTTCACGTTGCGCGTGCTGCGGTTCCTCGGCGAGACGCTGCGCCAGGCCGGGATCCTGATCGTCTCCTCGACGCTCGTCGATCTGGGGGCTGGTGTTCATCATCGGCCTCCAGTGCGGGATCGAGGGCGCCTACCTGCTGCGAGGCGCAGGGCGCGCCGCAGTACGCGGGCGTGTTCTCGGCGTGGTGCGACCTGCGCGAGCTGGTGCCGCTGGTGTTCGGCTACATGATGGCCGCCAAGGTCGGCACCGGGATCGTCGCCGAGCTGGGGTCGATGCGGATCTCCGAGGAGATCGATGCGCTCGAGGTGATGGGCATCCGCGGGGTCACGTTCCTGTGCGCGACGCGGCTGCTCGGGTCGTGGCTGGTGCTGCCGTTCGTGTACCTGGCCGCGGTCGGCTGGGGCTTCGTGGCCAGCTACTTAGCCGTCGTCCACCAGGTCGGGGGCGTCTCCTCGGGCGGCTACTCGCTGATCTTCTGGGAGTTCCAGAACCCGCCCGACCTGCTCTTCAGCATCATCAAGGCGATGGTGATGGCCACCGTGATCGTGCTGGTCGGCTGCTACTACGGTTATACGGCGAGCGGCGGGCCGGTCGGGGTGGGGACCGCGACGGCGAAGTCCATGGTCGTCAACATCGTGTCGGTCCACATCGTCGGGATGCTCGGGACCCAGCTGTTCTGGGGAGCCAATCCGCGGGCCCCGATCGGGGGCTGAGCGGGTCAGCTGCGCCCGCGGGCGCGGCGGATCTCCTCGAGGCGCCGGCGCAGGGCCTCCTCGGCGTCGTCGGGCTCGTAGAAGCGCTGGCCGATCGCGGGGTCGGGCATCAGCTCCTGGGGCGAGATGTGGCCGGGGCGCCGGTGCGGGTTGTCGTAGCCGCCGTCGCTGCGGGTCGATGAACGCAACTGCGCGGGCGGCTGCGCGGCACCGCGTTCGCGGATGAACCCACGGGCGGCGAACACCGACCGCTTGGCGGCGTCGGACTTCGGCGCCAGCGACAGGTAGATCGCCGCCTGGGCCAGCGCGAACTGGCACTCGGGCAGCCCCACGTGCTCGACTGCGGCGGCGGCCGCGGTGGCGACCGCCAGTGCCTGGGGATCGGCGTTGCCGATGTCCTCCGAGGCCAGGATCACCATCCGGCGCACGATGAAGCGGGGGTCCTCGCCGCCTTCGAGCATCACCGCCAGGTAGTACAGCGAGGCGTCGGGGTCGGACCCGCGCGTGGCCTTGATCCACGCCGAGATCGTGTCGTAGTGGCGGTCGGCCTTGCGGTCGTACAACAGTGCGCGGCGCTGCAGCGCGTCCTCGGCCTGAGCCAGCGTGACCGGGGCGCCCTCGCCCGCGGCCTCGCAGGCGAGCTCGAGCGCGTTCAGCGCGGTGCGCGCGTCGCCGGCCGACCGCTCGGCGAGGAACTCGAGCGCCTCCTCCTCGATCCCCGCGGCCGGCCCGCACTCGCCGCGGGCGACCGCGCGGTCGAGCAGCACGCGCAGGTCAGCGGGACCCAGCGCGTCCAGTTCGTACACGCGCGTGCGCGACAACAGCGCCGAGTTGACCTCGAAGTACGGGTTCTCGGTGGTCGCGCCAATCAGGGTCACCAGGCCCTCTTCGACGGCGGGCAGCAGTGCGTCCTGCTGGGCCTTGTTGAAGCGGTGGATCTCGTCCAGGAACAGGATCGTCCGGGCGCCGTTGGTCGACAGGCGCTGGCGGGCGCGCTCGATCACCGCGCGGACCTCGGCGCGGCCCGCCTCGACCGCGCTCTCCTCCTCGAACGCCGCGTCCGACGCGCTCGCCACCAGCCGGGCCAGCGTGGTCTTGCCGCTGCCCGGAGGTCCGTGCAGGATCATCGAGTGCGGGTGGCCCTCCTCGATCGCTCGGCGCAGCGTCGAGCCGGGAGCGAGCAGCCGCTGCTGCCCGACGAACTCATCGACGGTCTGCGGGCGCAGCCGAGTCGCCAGCGGGGCATCGGCGGGGAGCTGCCGGCGGCCGCTGGTGGCGGTCGGCTCGCCGGTGTCGAACAATCGCTCCATGTCATAAGTATGAGCCGCCCGTCGGCCCACCGGCCGGGGCTCCGGCGCGTTGCGTACCCGGATACCGTTACTGCTCCGATGCATCCCACCGCAGCGAGACTCCAGGAGCGTCTCCGGGAGCGCGGTCTGAGCATCTCGGTGGTCGTGCTCGACGACTCGGCGCGCACCGTCGCCGAGGCTGCCGCCGCGGTCGGCGTCGAGCCCGCCCGGATCCTCAAGTCGCTCGTCTTCCAGCGCGACGGCGATCCGGTGATGGTGCTGTGCGCGGGCGACCGCAGGGTCGCGGCCAAGCGCCTCGGCCTGCGCCCCGCCACCGCCGACGAGGCCCGCCTGGCCACCGGCTATGCGATCGGCGGGATCCCTCCGCTCGGACACGACCGCGAGCTCGAGACGCTGATCGACTCCTCGCTGAGCCGCTTTGAGACCGTGTGGGCCGCGGCCGGAACGCCGCATGCAGTGTTCGAGCTGTCCACCGCCGCGCTGGTCGAGTCGATCCCCGGCGCGCGCGTGGTGGACGTTGCGTAACAGTGTCCCGAGTCATGGGTCCGGCGACACCGAGAGGGGCCGCCGGTGGATGCAGCGCAAGGACGCAGGAGGCGACGCGCAGCAGCGCTGCGCGAGGCGACGAGGACGCCGCGCGGCGCCGCCGGAGGTCACTCGAATGTCGTTGAACTCATGACTCGGGGCACTCAGCGACACGTTGACCTGGGACGGCCGCGGTCGATCGCGGAGATCGTCGGCGCGTCGTTCTCGCTGTACGCCCGCTACCCGCTGCTGTTCCTGGCCCTGGCGCTCGCGGTCACCGCCCCGTACGAGCTGATCGTGCTGGCCACGCTGGGCACCTCGCCGATCGGCGGTAAGCACGTCGAGGCGTCGACCGCGCTGATCCTGGTACTGATCGACGTGGCCCTGATCGCGCCGCTGATCTCGGCGCTGTATGCGCACGCGGCGGTGATGATCAGCGGCGGCGAGCGCCCGAACGCGCGTACCGTGGTCGGCCGCGTGATGCGGGTTCTGCCGGTTGTCGCCGCCGCCGAGATCGCCGCCGGGTTCGGGATCGGGCTCGGGCTGCTGGCGTTCCTGATTCCCGGCGTCTACCTGCTCGTGCGGTGGGCGGTGGTCGCCCAGGTCGCGGCGCTCGAGCACCCCGACTGGATGGGCGCGCTGCGCCGCGGCGCCGACCTGACCCGCGGCCACTTCTGGCACGTGTTCGGGGTGCTGATCCTGACCACTGCCGTGAACCTGGGGCTCAGCGAGGCGGCGGCCGGAATCGCCGGTGGAACCAGCGCGTCCGACGTCGTGATCGGCATCGCCGTGGCCACGATCGTGCGCTCGTTCACCGCGCTGACGACCGCGGTCCTGTACTTCGACCTGCTCGCCCGGGAGTCCCCGGCCATCTCGTCGGACGATATTTAGCGTCGCGTTTGGGAGGTTCGTGGGCACCGAGAGGTGCCGCTGGTGGATGCTTGGCGAGGACGCAGGAGCCGTGGCGTAGCGGAGCTACGCGAGGCGACGAGGACGAAGCCAGGCGCCGCCAGGGGTGCCTCGAATGCGCGCGAACTTCCCAAACGGGACGCTACCGCTGAGCGGCCAGTGCTTGGTTGAGGTCGTCCCAGAGATCGTCGACGTGCTCGAGCCCGACGCTCATCCGCAGCAGCCCGGGCGCCACCCGCTCCTCGCCGGGCCAGCGGCTCCGGCGGTCGATCGTCGTCTCGACGCCGCCGAGGCTGGTGGTGTTGACGATCAGCCCGAGCGCGGCCACGAGCCGGTCGGCACGCTCGGCGCCGGCGACCTCGAACGAGACGATCGCCCCGAACGCGCTCATCTGCAGGCGAGCGCGCTCGTGGCCGGGATCGGTCGGCAACCCGGGATACAGGACGCGATCGACGCGCCCGTCGGCGTCCAACCGGCGCGCGAGCTCCGCCGCCGTCTCGTTCTGGCGGACCACCCGCACGGCCAGCGTGCGCACGCCCCGCAGCGCCAGGTAGCTCTCCATCACGCCTGGGATCGCGCCGCGCAGCGTCCGCTGGCCGACCAGCAGGTCGCGCCTCAGGTGGTCGCCCGCGACGACCACGCCCATCAACAGGTCCGAGTGACCGCCCAGGTACTTGGTCGCGGAGTGCAGGACCGCCCCGGCCCCCCAGCGCAGAGGCTGCTGGAGCACCGGGGTGGCGAACGTGTTGTCGACGACCGCGTCCACGCCGGCGTCGCGGGCAGCGGCGAGCACTCGCGGTAGCTCGGCGATCCCGAGCGTCGGGTTGGTCGGCGACTCCAGCCACAGCAGGTCGGTTTGCTCCAGACCGTTGAGGATCGCGTCGGTGTCGGTGATGTCGACCGCAGTCAGCCGCACCTGGCCCGCTCGCTCGAGCTCGCTCAGCAGCGCCTGGGTCCCGGTGTACGAGTCGTCGGGGTACATCACCGCGGCGCCCGGCTCGATCAGCGCGAGCAGCGCTGCCGTCGCCGCCTGCCCTGAGGCGAACGCGACTCCGTGGCCACCCTCGAGCGCGCCGACCGCCTGCTCGAACGCGGCCCAGGTGGGGTTGTCCCAGCGTCCGTACTCGATCGGGCCGCCGTCGCGATAGGTCGAGGCGAACGTCGGCGGCACGTTCAGCGGCGCGCCGGGCGACTCGTCGCGCGCGGCCGCCACCGCGATCGTCTCCGGACGCCAGCGCTCGCCTTCGGCCATGGGGTGCAAGCTACCCGTGCCGGCCTCGGTCAGCGCCCGACCAGTGCCATCGCCGCCTCGTGCACCGGGCCGTTGGTCGCGATCGCATCGCCGCCGTCGGCGGTCCGAGCGCCCCCCAGGTCGCTGAAGCGGCCGCCTGCCTCCTCGACGATCAGCTGCGGCGCCGCCAGGTCCCACAGCGACGCGACCGGGTCGAGCGCGATCTCGATCGCGCCTTCGGCGACCAGCATGTACGCCCAGAAGTCGCCGAGGCTGCGCGAACGCCAGCAGGAGCCGGCCAGCGCCAGCGCGGCGTCGAGCCGGCCGAGGTTCTGCCAGTCCTCGATGTCGGCGTAGGACAGGTGCGCGTCGCCCAGCTCGCGGATCGCCGACACCCGCAGCGGCCGGGGCCCGTCGCCGAGGCCGTCGCGCATGAACGCTCCCTGGCCGCGTGAGGCCCACCAGCGACGCCCGATTGCGGGCGCCGAGGCAACCGCGACCGAGACCTCGCCGCGATCCTGGAGCGCGAGCAGCGTGGCCCACACCGGGATCCCGCGCACGTAGCTCTTGGTGCCGTCGATCGGGTCGATCACCCAGCGGCGGCCGTTGCCGGCCCCTCCGGCGGAGGACCCGTATTCCTCGCCCATCACGGCGTCACCGGGGCGGGCGGTGGCGAGCCGTTCGCGGATCGCCCGCTCCACGGCCTTGTCGGCCTCGCTGACCGGGGTCAGGTCGGGCTTGGTCTCGACCACCAGGTCATCGGCGCGGAAGCGCTCGAGCGTGATCCGGTCGGCGACGTCGGCCAGCTCGAGCGCGAGCTCAAGATCGTCGGGGGCGTCTGGCACGATCGGGGATCGTACGCGGCCCGGCCGGTGAGGCCCGTGGATCCCTTAGGCTCCCGCGACGTGACGCCCTCCGACCTCCAGCGCGAGACGACCGAGCTGCTGCAGCGCCTGGTCCGCTTCAACACCGTCAACCCGCCGGGTAACGAGCGGCCGGCGATCGAGCACCTGGCCGACTACGTGCGCGCCGCTGGATTCCGCACCGAGCTGCTCGCCGACGACGAGCGTCGGCCGAACCTCGTCGCCGACCTCGATGGCGGCGCCGACGGTCCGACGCTGTGCTTCCTCGGGCACGTGGACACGGTGCTGGCCCATCCAGATCACTGGAGACGCGACCCGTGGTCGGGCGACGTCGAGGACGGCTACCTATGGGGCCGCGGCTCGATCGACATGAAGTCCCAGGTCGCGGCCGAGGCGGTCGCCGCGGTGACGCTCGCGCGCCGCGGCTGGCGTCCGGCCCGCGGCGGGCTCAGGCTCGTGTTCGTCTCCGACGAGGAGACCGGAGGGGACGTGGGCGCGCGCTGGCTCACCGAGCAGCATCCCGACAAGGTCCGCTGCGACATGCTGCTCAACGAGGGGGCCGGGCTGTCGTTCGAGCTCGGTGGCCGCCGGCGCTACGGGGTCTGCTGCGCCGAGAAGGGAATCTTCCGATTGCTGGTGACCGCGCGGGGCGCGTCCGGCCACGCCTCGGTCCCCCGCACCGGCGACAACGCGCTGCTGAAGCTGGCCCCGGTGCTGGAGCGGATCGGCCGGGCGGCGCCTTCCTACGAGCTCGCCAGCGCCCCGGCCGCGATGCTCGTGGCGCTCGGTGAGGACCCCGCGCGCCCCGGCGACGCGCTGGCCCGGATCGGCGCGGCGGACCCGGCGCTGCTGAAGCTGCTCGAGCCGATGTTCGGGGTCACGCTGACGCCGACGATGATCCACGCCTCCGACAAGATCAACGTGATCCCCGCGCGCGCCGAGCTGAAGATCGACTGCCGGGTGCCTCCCGGGCTGGGCGCCGAGGCGGCCCTCCGGCGGATCGAGGAGGTGCTCGGCGACGACGGCCGCGAGCTGCAGATCGAGTTCACCGAGCAGGTGACCGGCAACGAGTCGCCGGTCAGCGGCCCGATCGTCGACGCGATCGACCGCTGGATCCGCGCCAACGACCCGGGCGCCGAGACGATCCCGGTGATCCTGCCCGGCTTCTCGGACTCGCGCTGGTTCCGCGACGCGTTCCCCGAATGTGCCGCCTACGGCTTCTTCCCCCAGCGCGAGCAGGGACTACTCGAGGCGTTCCCACTGATCCACAACGCCGACGAACGCATCGCGGTCGGCGACCTCGGCTTCGCCGCGAGCTTCTATGCGGATATCGCGCGTGAGCTGCTCGGCTAGTGGGGCCGGCTAGTGGGCCCCGCCGCTGCAGTCGACGGGTTGTTCGAGGCTCACCTCACGGTCGCCGAGATGAAGCGCTCGGTCGAGTTCTACCGCGACGTGGTCGGGCTCGAACTCGCCTACGAGGTCCGCGACCGGGGCGCGGCGTTCTTCTGGTGCGGCGAGCCCGGCTCCTCGATGCTGGGGCTGTGGTCGCTGGGCTCGATGCCGATGGGGCTCAGCCTGCACGTGGCGTTCGCGGTCTCGCTGCCGGCGCTGCTGGACGCGCCGGTGACGCTGCGCGAGCTCGGCGTGCAGCCGCTGTCGTTCTTCGGCACTCCCTCCGACGAGCCGAGCGTGCTCGGCTGGATGCCCGCCGCGGCGATCTACTTCCGTGATCCCGACGGGCACCAGCTCGAGTACCTGACGATGCTCGACCAGCCTCCGCGCCCAGGCCTGGGCATCGTCAGCTGGTCAGAGTGGAGTGCGACGCCGCTGCCCGAACCTCCGGCGGCGAGTCGCTGAGCTCTCCGAGCTCGCCGCGCTCCAGGTCCCCCTCGGGATCGGCCAGCTCGCGCGTGGAGCGCGGCACCAGGGTCGCGCCGAGCATCACCAGCCCGATCCCGCTGCCCACCAGCAGCACGTGCTCGGCTCCGAGCGCGCTGGCCAGCGGCCCGGCGATCGCGTAGCCGAGCGGCAGCAGCGCCAGCGAGCCCATCCAGTCGTAGCTGCTGACCCGCGACAGCAGGTTCGCCGGGATGTGGCGCACCAGCGCGGTCTCCCACCAGATCGCCATCAACGAGAACCCGAAGCCGGTCGCGAACGCCAACGCCGCAACCGACTCGATCGGCGCCCCGAGCGCGAACATCGCGTCCTGGATCGGCCAGGCGAGGATCATCAGCAGCCCCGTCCGCAGCGGCCGAGCCGGCCGCCAGCGCAGCGCCAGCACCGCACCGATCACCGCGCCGGCGCCGGCGACGCTCTCCAGCAGCCCAAACACGCCGGCACTGCCGTACTGGTCGCGGGCGATCAACGGGGCCAGCGCGTACCACGGCGCGTACACGCACATCACCGACACCGCGAACCCCGCGATCGTCACCCACACCCAGGCCCGTGAGCGGACCTCGCGCCAGCCGGTGCGCAGCTCGGTGAGCAGGCGCTGCTGGGGCTCGTCGCCGCCGCCGCGGTTGCGCGGCCGCACGCCCGCCAGCAGCAGCGCGCTGACCGCGAACGTGGCGGCGTCGAATGCGAACGCCTCCCACGCGCCGACGCCGAGCACCAGCCCGGTGGCGATCGCGGGCCCGATCAGGAACGCCAGGTCCTCGACGGTCTCGGTGAGCGCGCGGGCGTCCTGGACCATCGACTCGGGAACGGTCTGCGGGATCAGCCCGCTGTAGGCCGGCTGGAAGAACGCCTGCGCGGCGCCGAACACCGCCTCGATCACGACCAGCTGCCAGATCTGGACCTTGCCGGCGAAGATCAGCGCCGCGAGCATCAGGTGCAGCCCGGCCCGCACCAGGTCTGTGGCGATGATGATCCGGTGGCGCGGGAGCCGATCGGCCCAGACGCCGCCGAACAGCAGCAAGGCGACCAGCGGTAGCGCCTGCGCCGCCAGCACGATGCTCAGATCCGAGGCCGAACCGGTCGTCTGCGTCACGAACAGCGCGATCGCGACCACGACCACGCGGTCGCCGACCATGCTGGCCGCTTGGCCGAGGAACAAAAGACGGAAATTCGGATGGCGCAGGACGCGCAGATAGGTACTCACAGCTCACACTCACGAAGGGACGACGACGGGACGGGGCCACCGCGACGGGCCTCAACGGGCGGCGGTGGCGTGGCGACGTGGGGTCAGTGTCGGCGGAGAGCGAGCATGAGCCTCGTGCGAGATTACCAACCGGCTCCGTAGACTTCCCGCGCATGGCGACGCAGGTCTCCGCTCGCCTCGACCCGGCGATCTTCCGCCTCCCCGTGCAACGGATCCGGGAGGGCTACTACTCGGACGCCTACTTCGTCCATACCAAGTCGCTGCTCGAAGCCGAGGGTCACCACCCGCGGGTGACCATGCAGGTGTTCCAGAAGCAGGACTCGGTGCTCGGCGGGATCGACGAGGCGATCGCGATCCTGAAGACCTGCTCGGGCCGCGACCAGGACGGGAAGTGGGCGACCGCGTGGGACGAGCTCGAGGTGTGGGCGCTGCGTGAGGGCGACCGGATCACGCCCCGCGAGACCGTGCTGACGATCGCGGGCGACTACAGCCTGTTCGCCCACCTGGAGACCGTGTACCTCGGGTGTCTGGCGCGCCGCTCGCTGGTGATGCGCAACGTCAGCGAGGTCGTTGCGGCGGCCAACGGCAAGCAGATCTTCTACTTCCCCGCCCGCCACGACCACTGGCTGGTGCAGACCGGCGACGGCTGGAGCGCCCACGTGGCCGGCGCGATCGGCGTGTCCACCGACGCTCAGGCGTCGTGGTGGGGAGGCCGCGGGATCGGGACCGTCCCCCACGCGCTGATCGCGGCCTACGGCGGCGACACGGTGAAGGCCGCGAGCCTGTTCGCCGAGCGGTTCCACAGCCAGATGAACATCACCGTGCTGGTCGACTTCGACAACGACTCCGTGAACACCGCGTTGGCCGTGGCCGAGGCGCTCGGACCGCAGCTCTGGGGAGTGCGACTGGATACCTCCGAGGACCTCGTCGACCGCTCGCTGATCGACGAGATGGGCGGCTTCAAGCCGACCGGCGTCAACCCCCGGCTGGTCGAGAAGGTGCGGGCCGCGCTCGACGAGCGTGGCTTCACCGACGTGCGGATCGTCGCCAGCGGCGGGTTCACCGTCCAGCGGATCCGTGAGTTCGAGGCAGCCGGGATTCCAGTCGACGCCTACGGCGTCGGCTCGTCGCTGATCCGCGGCGACAACGACTTCACCGCGGACATCGTCCTGGTCGATGGTCAGCCCTGCTCGAAGGCAGGACGCAGGTACTCGCCGAATGCACGTCTCGAGCGGGTGCCGTAGCACCCAACAGAGATCCGAGGACCAAGCCGGCGAAGATCAAGCCCGACGCGGCCCGCGAAACGCATTGCGATATGCGGTCGGGGTGGTCGCAGTCTCCCTGGCGAGGTGAACGCGCAGGTTCACTGCAGTCCCGAGGCCACACCGACGAGCCACCTGTTCAATCGTGACGTCGGTGGTTTCAAGCAGACGTCTGGCCTCGAGCAACCGCTGAGCGTTCAGCCATCGCATCGGGGTCATGCCTGTCTCCGCCACGAAGTGGCGATTGAGTGTCCGCGGCGCGTAGCCGGCGTGACGGGCGAGCTCAGCGACGGTGAGTGGTCGATCCATCTCCTGGATCGCCCAGGCGCAGGTCGCCGCGAGGCCCGCCCCGGTGACCGGGATCGGTCGCTGCATGAACTGCGCCTGGCCGCCGGGTCGATGCAGCGCCGCGACCATGCGCCGCGACACCTCGGCCGCCACTGCGGCGCCGTGATCCATGCGGACCAGGTGAAGACACAGGTCGATCCCGGCCGCGATCCCCGCGCTGGTCAGGATGTTGCCCTGGTCGAGGTAGAGAACCTCGGGCCTGACCCTCACCGCGGGAAACCGAGTTGCGAGCTCTTCGGCGAATTCCCAGTGCGTGGTGGCGGACAGCCCGTCCAGCAGGCCGGCCGCCGCGAGCGCGAACGCCCCCACGCAGACCGACGCCACTCGAGCCCCGCGAGCCGCGGCGGCGCGCAGGCTTGCGATGACCTGTGGCGAAGGGGCGTCCCTGGGGAAGAACCCCGGCACGATCACGGTGTCGGCGTCCTCGAGCCCCTCCAAGCCGAGCTCGACGCTCAGGCCGAGGTCCGAGACCGCGCTGACGGCTCCCGGTCTCTCGGTGCAGACGGTGAACGAATACCGCTCGCGCTCCAGGTCACGGCCGAACACCTCGACGGGGATCGCGAGGTCGAACAGGATCACGTCGGGAATCGCGAGCGCGACCACTCGGTGGGCCATCGTCAGGATGCTAATCCCGGGATGGCCGGATGCTTGCCCTATTGGGCAGTCCTGCCTCTTGCTGGAGTCTCGTGCCGGACCTACGGTGAGACTGACCGAATGTCGAGTCCAGACCGCAGGAGCGCGCAGATGAGCAACATCGACCCGCTGTTGGCGCGCAATCGAGCGTTCGCCGCCGCCGAAACCCGCCATCACCCGCCGCCGCTTCCATTCCTGCCGCGCGCGGGCCTGTTCGTCGTCACCTGCATGGATTGCCGCGTGGATCCCGAGGATTTCCTGGGGATCGAGTTCGGCGAAGCACTCGTCGCCCGCAACACCGGCGGCCGCGTCACCGCGGCCGTGATCCGGGACGTCGCCTACGCCGGCTACCTGGTCGAGCAGAAGGCTCCCGACGGGCCCTACTTCGAGGTCGCGATCATCCACCACACCGACTGCGGCAGTCGGCTGCTCGAGGACGAGCGGCTCCGTCGCGGCTTCGCCGAGCGCTCCGGTTGCGATCAGCAGACGCTCGCCGACCTGCCGGTGACCGACCCGGAGCACACCGTCCGGGTCGACGTCGAGCGCATGCTCTCCGCCCCGCAGATCTCGTCGCGTACGCGTGTCTCGGGACATGTGTACGACGTCGCGACCGGGCTGGTGAGCACTGTGGTTGCGCCCGCCTCGCCGGAGGAGGTCGCGGCCGGAGCCCGCGCCGGGGCCTGAGCCGGGAACCCGGACGACGTGGCGTCGCGTGGCGCGTGGCGCGCGCCGCCGGGATCCTGCGCCACGGATCGCGCGCCACGGATCCCGCGCCACGGATCCCGCGCCACGGATCCCGCGCCGCGAAACCCGCGGTCAGCGCGGATAACGTGACATGGGGCGCCCCGCTCTCGTCGCATGTCACGAAATGCCCGCTCAGCGGGCGGAACGTCACACGCGGCGCGCCGGACTCGTCGGATGTGACGTTTCGCCCGGGAAGATCGTTCCCCTCGGCGGTCCCGACTCACCGCGAGGAACAAAGTTCCCGCTCACCGGGAAGATCGTTCCCCTCGGCGGTCCCAACTCACCGCGAGGAACAAAGTTCCCGCTCACCGGGAAGATCGTTCCCCCCGAGGCGCGGTCGGCGCCGAGGGCAACGAAGTAACCTTCCCGCCCCCATGCTGTCCGCGATCGACCACATCGGCATCGCCGTCGACGACCTCGACGCCGCGGTCAAGCGGTACCGCGACGAGCTGAAGCTCGCCGTGGTCCACCGCGAGACGATCGCCGAGCAGGGCGTCGAGGCGGTGCTGCTGGACGTCGGCGAGTCCCACGTCGAGCTGCTCGCGCCGCTTTCCCCGGACGCGGCCGTCGGCAGGTTCCTGACCAAGCGCGGCGCGGGCCTTCACCACGTCGCCTACCGGGTTCAGTCGGTCGACGACACGCTGGCCGCGCTCGCCGAACAGGGCATGCGGCTGATCGACGAACGGCCGCGAATCGGAATCCGCGGCTCCCGGGTAGCCTTCATCCATCCTTCGAGCACCGGCGGCGTGTTGACCGAGATCGTCCAGCCCGCCGCCGGCCACTGAGACATGCCAGACAACGACAAGCCACAGAAAGTCAGCATCGGATTCGACGGCGGCCAGGTGCTGAGCGCACGGGTCGGCCCGCAGGAGCTGTCCAAGCTCCGCGAGGCACTCGGCAGCCAGGGCTGGCACGAGGTCACGGCCGAGGACGGAACGGTCGCGCTGGACGTCGACAAGATCGTCTACGTCCTCGTCGACCACGAAGAGCACCGCGTCGGCTTCGGCTCCTAGTGTCTCCAGTCGGAACTAGCGGCTGAACAGCGTCGACAGCACCACCTGGGTGACTGTCCGGCTGACCCCCTTGGCCGCGCGGATCCGTTCGAGCACCTGCTCGAGGCTCTTGGTGTCGCGTGCCTGCACGTGCAGCAGCGCGCTGGCCTCGCCGGCGACCGTGTGGGCCGAGAGCACACCAGGCTCCGGCTCGACGGCGCGCTTGATCGCCTCGCCGCTGACGTCGCCGTCACAGTAGAGGTCGACGAACGCCTCGGCGTTCCACCCGAACGCGGTGGGGTCGACGATCGCCGTGTAGCCGAGGATCACGCCGTCGCGCTCGAGCCGATCGACCCGGCGCTTTACGGCCGGCGCCGACAGGTGAACGTGGTGGCCGATGTCCATGTACGAACGCCTGGCATCCTCACGAAGCAACGCAACGATCATTCCGTCCACCCGGTCCATAGCCCGCCGAAAGCTATTGGAAACGCAACGAACCGGTATTGAGACGAGCCGTCGACCAACCCATCATTACGCGTCGCCTGCACCTCAGCTTGGGTGGAGGAACTGGAGGAGGTACGTCACTCGGGGTGCCCGGCACCGTTCGCGCCGGGCACCCGGGGTTGGCGCGCCGGGACCGGCGCTACGCAGCGGGCGCGATGATCTCGGCGGTCGGCGTCGCGCCGTACAGCACCGCCACCGTATCGGCGCGTCGGCGCAGGCAGGCGCGCTGGTTGATGTAGCCCTTGTCTGTGATCTCGCCGGCGTCAAGGCTCGGCGGGTCCGACAGCAGCAGCAGTCGCTCGATCCGCCCCGCGGACCCAGCGCCCCGATTCAACGTCGCCAGCCCCGCGGCCAGGTGGGTGCGCAGCCGCGGATCGTCGAGCGCGACATCGGCGTCCTCATCCAGCAGCTTGCGCACTTCGGCCTGGTTGACCCAGGCCAGCGCAGCCACGTAGTCGCGGTCGTGGCCGCAGATCACCGCGTCGCTGAGCAGCTTGGAGGCGCTGAGCAGCCGCACGCGCAGCGTCCCGGCAGTGACCCAGGTGCCGGTCAGCAGCTTGAAGTCCTCGGCGATGCGCCCGTCGAACAGCACCCCCTGATCGGGATCGTGCTCGTCGACGAGCCGGCCGGCGTCGCCCGAGCGATAGAAGCCCTCGTCGTCGAATGCGCTCGACGCGAGCTCGGGGGCGCGGTGGTAGCCGGGCGTGACGTTGGGGCCGCTGACGCGGATCTCGAGCTTCTCGCCGTCGGGCACGAGCTTCACCGTCACGCCGGGGATCGGGACGCCGATGCAGCCGATCGCGGCGCCCGGGAAATGGGCGCTGGTGGCGGCCGGCGCGGTCTCGGTCGTCCCCCAGCTCGAGGTCAGCGGCACGTCGTGGTCGGCCACGCGCGCGGCCAGCTCGCGGAGCCGGACCGCGAGCGCCTCGGGCAGCGCCGCCCCGGCGTAGAACATGAACCGCAGCCGGCTGAAGAAGTGCCGGGCGAGCTCGTGGTCGCGCTCGAGCGCGGGGGCGAGCAGCGCGAATCCGGCCGGCACGTTGAAGTACACGGTCGGCGCGATGTCCGCGAGCGCCGCCAGCGTGCGCCCAAACAGCGGCGGCACGGGTTTGCCGTCGTCGATGTAGATCGTCCCGCCGTTGAACAACGCCAGGTTCAGGTTGTGGTTGGCGCCGAACGTGTGGCTCCAGGGCAGCCAATCGACCAGCACCGGTGGCTCGGTGGCGAGGAACGGCCACACCTGGCGCAGCGCCGCCTGGTTGGAGCACAGCATCCGATGCGTGTTGACGACGCCCTTGGGCGTGGCGGTCGACCCCGACGTGAACAGCAGCTTGGCGACCGTGTCGGCGCCGACGGTCGCAACGGCATCCTCCAGTCCACGGCTCGGTCTGGTCGTCAGCAGGTCGTCGAGGCGCAGCGTGCCGGGGCGGTCGCCGCGGGCGGTCAGCGTCTGGCCGACATACCCCGCCACGGCGTCGAGCGCCGTGGCAAACGGACCCGCGTCGTCGACGAACACCAGCCCCGGATCGACGAGCTCGGCGATCGCCCTGATCCGCGCGTGGTCGGCGCTCATCAGCGAGTAGGCGACGCTGATCGGCACCACCGGCACCCCCGCCGTGTAGGCGCCCAGTGTGACCAGCAGGTGCTCGACCGAGTTGCCCGACAGCACCAGGACGGGCCGATCGGGGCCGAGTCCGAGATCGAGGAACGACTGGCCGAGCGAGTCGGCCCGGGCCCGCGCTTCGCCGTAGGTCAACGCCACCCAGCGATCCCGATCGTCGCGCCGGGCCGCCAGCGGCCGGTCGGGATGCGCCGCTGCGCGCTCCCGCAACACCGCCGGCACCGAGTCCTCCCAGGTCGCCGGTGGGACGCGCGAGCTGAGCAGGATCGTCCCGTCGGGCCGGCGCGCGATCGCGACATCGGGCGGCGCGAACGTCGGGACAGTGCTCATCACGGACGATCGATCAGCGTCGAGAGGACGATCAGCGTCCTCGTCCGCAGCACGTTGCGATCGTGGCGGAGCCGCTCCACGAACTTCTCCAGGCCGGCGATGCTCTCGACCCGGGCGCGGATCACCGCGTCGGGCTCGCCTGAGACAGTGAAGGCCGACACCACCTCGTCGAGATCAGCGAGCGAGCGCCCCACATCTGCGGGGGCGATCCGGTCGGCGCAGTAGACCTCGATCAGCGCCTCGATCCCATCGCCGAGCGCGCTCGCGTCGATCCGAGCGCCGTATCCGACGATCACGCCGTCTAGCTCGAGGCGATCGACCCGGCGCTTGATCGCCGACGAAGACAGGCCCACGTCGGTGCCTATCTCGGCAAACGTCAGCTTGGCGTTCTCACGCAGCAACGCAACGATCTTGCGATCTACCCCATCCAGAGGACGACTGAGTTGCACGAGATACCCGATTCAGTGCGTACCGATTGCGTCCGACTCTACCAGTTGCCACAGTGACGGCGTGAGCGTGACGACGACGTCAGAGGAACGAGAGCAGCGGACGCTGCTGGAGCTGGACGGCGCCTCGCTCACGATCGCCGACGCACTCGCCGTGTCGCGTCGCGGTCGGATGGTGACGCTCTCGCCCGCGGCGGCTGACGCCATCGCTGCCAGTCTCGAGCTCAAGCGAGGCCTGATCGCGCAGGAAATCCCGATCTACGGCGTGACCACCGGATTGGGGGACAGCGCCCATCGACAGATTTCCCCGGCCAAGACGGCCGAGTTGCAGCACAACCTACTCAGGTTCATGGGATGCGGGACCGGCCCGCTCGCGCCGCCCGAGGTGGTGCGGGTCACGATGCTGCTGCGGGCCAACTGCCTGGCTAAGGGCAACTCCGGCGTCCGGGTCGAGTTGGTGCAGCGGCTGCTCGAACTGCTCAACCACGACGTCGTGCCGCGGATCCCCGAGCGCGGCTCGTGCGGGGCCAGTGGCGACCTGGTTCCGCTTGCCTACGTGGGGCGAACGATCGCCGGTGAATCGACGGTCACCTTCGACGGGGAGACGCGCTACGCCGGCGACGTGCTCGCGCAACTCGGCCTGGAGCCGCTCGACCTGGAGGCGAAGGAGGGGCTGGCGCTGCTCAACGGCACCTCGTTCATGAGCGCGTTTGCCTGCATCGCGGTGGGAGCGACCCGAGAGCTCGCCGACCTGGCCGACCTGCTGACCGCGATGTCCTCGGAGGCGCTGCTCGGAAACCGTGGCCACTTCAACGCATTCCTGTTCGACGACGCCAAGCCGCACCCGGGGATGATGCAGAGCGCGCGCAACATCCGGCGCCTGCTCGCCGACTCGCAATTGGCGCTCGACAGCGAGCAGCTGTTCTCGGGCGGGATGGGTGGAAAGGACTTCATCGAGCTCGAGCGCCAGGTGCAGGACAAGTACTCGATCCGCTGTGCCCCGCACGTGACCGGAGTGCTGCGCGATGTGCTCACCTGGGTGGAGCAGTGGGTGTCGACCGAGATCAACTCGTCCGACGACAACCCGCTGTTCAACGTGGCCGGCCAGCGCGTCGAGAGCGGCGGCAACTTCTACGGCGGCCACATCGGGCAGGCGATGGACTCACTGAAGGTCGCGCTCGCCAACCTGTGCGACCTGATGGACCGCCAGCTCGAGCTACTGGTCGACGAGAAGTTCAACGCCGGGCTGACCCCCAACCTGATCCCGCGTTTCGATCCCGCTCACCCGCAGGCCGGTCTCCACCACGGCTTCAAGGGCATGCAGCTGTGCTGCTCGGCGATGACCGCCGAGGCGATGAAGCTGTGCAACCCGGCCACGATCCACTCGCGCTCGACCGAGTGCCACAACCAGGACAAGGTCTCGATGGGCGCGATCGCCGCCCGCGACGCCCGCACGATCGTCGAGATCGCTCAGAACATCGCGGCGATCCACCTGATCGCCTGCTGCCAGGCGCTCGAGCTCCGTGGCGTCGACCGGTGCAGCCCGTTGACGTACGAGCCGTTCCGGGTCCTACGCGAACACGTCGCGTTCCTGGACCGCGACCGGTACATGGACGACGACATCGCTACTGCGGTGGCCCTGATCCAGTCCGGCGAGCTCTCGCGGCTCGCGGCCTGAGCGCCCCGCCCGGCGCGCGGACCTCGGGCTCGGCCGACCCGTACAGTCCCGTCGCGTGTCTGCCGCCGACCTCGACCGAGACGTGCTGCTGCTCGCCCGCACCCGCGGGCACGCGCCCGCCGCCGATCGCCTGATCTCGGCGTTCTCGCGCAGCGGCGAGCACGGCGCCTGCTGGGTCGCGCTGGGGGCGGTCGGCGCGCTGACCGAGCGCGACGGCGCCCGGCAACGCTCGTGGCTGCGGGGCATCGGGGTCGTGGTCGCGGCGTACGGGCTCAACTACGCGGTCAAGCTTGCGGTCCGGCGCTCCCGCCCCAAGCTCGACGGCCTGCCGCCGCTGACGCCCACGGTCTCGCGCCTGTCGTTCCCGAGCGCGCACGCCACCACCTCGTTCGCGGCCGCGCGCGCGTTCAGCCGCGTGGCGCCGGCGGCGCCGCTGTACGCCGCCGCGGTCGCGTTCGGTCTGAGCAGGCCGTATCTCGGCGTGCACTACCCGAGCGACGTCGCCGCCGGGGCGCTGCTGGGGACCGCGCTCGCGGCGGCGTGGCCTGATTGCCGGACGGTGCGCCAGTGAAGGTCGGGATCGTGGGCATGCCCAACGCCGGCAAGTCGTCGCTGTTCAGCGCGCTGACCGGCGTCGCCGCCGAGGCGGCCAACTACCCGTTCACGACGATCGAGCCCAACGTCGCGATCGTCCCGGTCGCCGACGAGCGCCTCGACGCGGTGGCGCGCACGGTCGGGGCCTCCAAGATCGTCCCGGACACGATCGCCTTCCACGACATCGCCGGGCTGGTCGCGGGCGCGCACCGCGGCGAGGGCCTGGGCAACCAGTTCCTCTCCAACATCCGCGAGACCGACGCGATCGTGCACGTGGTGCGCACGCACCACGACGACAGCGTGGTCCACCCCGACGGCCGCGTCGATCCGCTGGCCGACGTCGAGACGATCGAGACCGAGCTGATTTACGCCGACCTCGAGCAGGCCGAGCGCCGGCTGGAGCGGGTGTCGAAGGCGGCCAAGACCGGCGACCGCCGCTCGGTGGCCGAGGCGCGGTGGCTCGAGCAGCTGATCGAGGCGCTGCAGTCGGGCCGCGCCGCGCGCACGATCCCGCCCCCGGCAGACGCCCCCGACGCGATGGCGATGCTGCAGCCGCTGACCGCCAAGCCGGTCCTGTTCGTGGCCAACGTCGACGAGGGCTCCGACGAGCCTCCGCCCGAGCTGGTGGAGTACGCCGAGCGCCAGGGCGCGGCGGTGGTGGCCGTATCGGCACGGCTGGAGGGCGAGCTGGCGGCGCTGGACGACGCGGACGCGGCCGAGATGCGGGCCGACCTGGGACTCGCCGAGTCAGGGCTCGACGCCGTCGTGCGCGGCGCGTTCTCGTTGCTCGAGCTGATCGCGTTCTTCACTGCCGGCGAGGACAAGCCGGCGCAGTCGTGGCACCTCCGCCGTGGGTTGTCGGTGTGGACGGCCGCCGGGCTGATCCACTCCGATATCCAGCGGGGGTTCGTGCGCGCCGAGGTGGTCGGCTGGGAGGAGCTGGTCGATGCGGGCGGGTATGCGGGCGCGCGCGAGCGCGGGACGCTGCGGCTGGAGGGCCGGGACTATCCGGTCGCCGACGGGGATGTGATCACCGTCAAGTTCACGCCCTAGCGAAGCGCGCGCGAGCCTCGAGCGCTTCGCGACCGTGCATAACACGACAAACCCGCCCATAATGGAGAGCCCTGCCGTGCTGTGCACCGTATGCGTGCAGTACACGGCAAGCCTCGAGTTTCGTGGCGGATTTGACGCGTTATGCACGCTCGTCCCGGCGAAGCTCAGCTGCTACGGGCGTCGGCGATCGACACTCGTTGGGGCAGCGAGGCGGCCGCGTCGGCATCCGAGCGCAGGAAGGACCGCTCGGCCGGGTCACTCGGCGGGGGCGTGCCCTGGTGCGTGAACGCCCCGGCGGGTCCACCGACGACGACATGACGACCGGGCTGCGCGGGACCGCCGGGTCGCCGCCGCGACGCGCGTCAGGTAGACCAGGTACGCGTTGCCGGCGGTCAGTTCGGGCGCGCACTCGGTGTCGCCCTGGATCCGCGGGTCGGCGATGCCCACGATCACGAGCCTGGCGGGCAACCGGGCGCCGGTCACGCGCTCAACCACGCGGACGGTGGCATCGCTCATCGGCAGCCCCGCTGCCCGCCGACGACGAACCGCTCCGGTCGGCTCGATCACCGCTACCGAGCTCGCGTGCCGGCGCAGCTGAGCCAGGCTCGAGTACGAGAGCGCGAAGCTACACGCGACACCCCGAGTGGCGATCGGGCCGTCCTGCTTCGCCGCCCTGCCGGCGCCGCAGCCGGACGCCAGCGCACCCAGCGCGCCTACGAGCAGGACGGCGGCCATCCGCATCTGCCGAGGCTACGTTCAAACGGCGCGCACGTCACGTCCCACGCCGTCCTGGCGAGCGCCTAGGCTGGAACTCCCGATGAGCGAGTTCACCGTCAGAGCCGAGTCCCTGGTGGGGCGGATCACCTCCGAACCGCCCGACCCCGAGCGTGAATGAGGAGCTGGAGGCGCTGCGGGCGTTGTGGCGGACGCTCTCGGAGGACGAACGCGCCCAGGCGGCCGGCGCCGCCCAGGCGATCGCCCGCGCCCGTGCGGCCGTCCCGCCTCCAGCAGAGGACCAGGACGCGGCCCAACAGGCGCTCAAGGGCCTGGACCGGATCAACGTCGACGCGCCGCCGGAGCGCCGCTATCACGGGCCGCGGGACCCCGACGTCCTGCTCGAGCACTTCGGCCTGGACGCGTTCCGGCCCGGCCAGCGCGAGGTCGTCGCGGCGGCGCTCGAAGGGCGCGACAGCCTCGTGGTGATGCCCACCGGCGGCGGCAAGAGCCTGTGCTATCAGCTGCCGGGGATCGCCGCCGACGAGCTGACGGTGGTGGTCTCGCCGCTGATCGCGCTGATGGCCGATCAGTACCGGCGGCCTGCTGCTCGGCGGGCACCCCGCGGCGATGATCGCCTCGGGGATGGACGCCGAGGCGGCCGCGCGGGCGCTGGCCGATGTCCGCGAGGGCCGCGCCCGGATCGTCTTGTGCTCGCCCGAGCGGTTCGCCTCGTCGACGTTCCTGGCCGCGCTGGCCCGCCGCGAGGTCGGCCTGTTCGCCGTCGACGAGGCTCACTGCGTGTCGGAGTGGGGCCACGACTTCCGGCCGGACTACCTGCGCCTGCGGGGTGTGATCGAGCGCCTGGGCTCGCCGACGGTGATGGCGTGCACGGCGACCGCGACCGAGCAGGTGGCGCAGGAGATCAGCACCCGGCTGGGCCTGCGGGATCCGTATGTGATGCGAGCGGGCTTCGACCGGCCCAACCTGTCGTTCGACGTGATCGCGCTCGATGGGCCCGGGCACCAAGGCGCGCAAGCAGATGCTGCTGACGATGGCCCTCGCCAGTCCGGCCAACCGTCCCGCGATCGTCTACTGCGGCACCCGGCGCGAGGTCGAGGAGGTGTCCGAGCAGCTCCGCGCCGACGGCCTGCTCGCGGTCGGCTACCACGCCGGCATGCCGGCCGACGAGCGCGCGTCCGCGCAGCACCGGTTCATGGAGGGTGACGCCGAGATCGTCGTCGCCACCAACGCGTTCGGGATGGGCGTCGACAAGGCCGACGTGCGCGCGGTGATCCACTGGGCGATCCCAAAGAGCGTCGAGGCCTATTACCAGGAGGTCGGCCGCGGCGGCCGCGACGGCGACCCCGCGCGCGCGATCCTGCTGGCCAGCCGCGCGGACCTGGGCCGGCTGATCAACTTCATCAAGGGCGACGCCGTCCAGGCCGACGACGTGCTCACCTACGTGCGGAGGTTGCGGAGCGCCAGCGACGGCGACGCCGCGGTGATCGAGACGCCGCGATCCGATCGCGACCGGATCAGTCTCGGCGTCGCCGAGCGCGCGCGGCTGTGCCGGCTCGAGCCCGCTCCCGGCGGGCGCCTGCACGTGACCTTCGCCGCCTCGCCTCGTGCCGGCGACGTCGCAGCGATATGCCGCTCGGCGCAGGATCGGGCCTGGCGCGCGTACCGAGCGGTCGAGTCGTTCAGCTCGGCCTCGGGTCAGTGCCGGCGGCGGACGCTGCTCCAGCACTTCGGAGACCTGCGCGAGCCGGCGCCGACGGGCCGCTGCTGCGACGTCTGCGACCCGGACACGATCGGACTGCCCGACCCCGCCTCGCTGACCCCGGCGCGCAGCAAGCGCTCACGCCCCCAGGACGCGGCGCCGCTGGACCCAGCCGACGCCGGGCTGCTCGAGACGCTGCGCCAGTGGCGGGTGCGCGCCAGTGACGGCAAGCCCGCCTACACGGTCGCCCACAACAGCACGCTGGCGACGATCGCCTCGCTGCGGCCCGGCTCGCTTGCCGAGCTGGCGGAGATCAAGGGGATCGGCCCGGCGTTCGTCGAGCGCCACGGCGAGGCCGTGCTCGAGATCGTCGGCGACGGCGCGTCGGGATAGCGGCCGCGAGCGCAAGCAGCCCGCTATCGGCCCGGGAGCGATCGCGGCAGCCCGAACCACGGCAGCACGCTGTCTTCGAAGCGAGTCATCCCGCAGATCCGGTCGCCGGCGAGGGCCAGCACGATCAGACCCGTCCCGCGACGGATGCCGGTGGGCGCGCGCAGGTAGGTCCCGAACGCCGGCTGGCCGTTGGCCTTAGTCGGAACCAGGTCGAACCTCCGGCCCGCGCCGAAGATGCCGGCGCAGAAGCGCGCCACCAGGTCCCGGCCCTCGTATTCGAACGGGATCGGCGGCATCGAGGTGAACGCGTCGTCGGTCAGCAGGGCCACGAGCGCGTCGAGATCGGCCGACTCGTATGCGCTGACGAACCTGGCCACGATCGCCTCCTCGGCGGGTGAGCCGGAGGCCGGGGGCGGTTCGCGGTCGCCGGCCGGCATCAGCCGGCGCTCCAGGCTGGCACGCGCCCGCTTCAGGGCGCTGTTGACCGACTCGACGCTCGAATCGAGCATCTCGGCCACTTCGCTGGCGTGAAATCCGAGTACGTCACGCAAGATCAGAACGGCGAGCTGACGGGGTGGCAGGACCGCGAGCGCGGTCACGAAGGCCAGGGAGATGGATTCGGTCTGCTCGTAGCGGGCCTCCGGGCCGAGCGGCACGCTGATCGCGTCCTCGAGCAGGGCGTCGGGAAACGGTTCGAGCCATGGGGCCTCGCCGAGCCGAGTCGGCTCGGGCGGCTGCACCCCTGGGATGTTCCACTCGATCGCGGGTCGTCGGCTGGCCGAGCGAAGCGCGTTGAGGCACCGGTTGGTGGCGATCCGGTACAGCCAGGTGCGGATCGAGGCGCGCCCTTCGAACCGTCCGAGGCCCTGCCACGCGGCCAGCAGCGTGTCCTGGAGGGCGTCCTCGGCGTCCTGCAGCGAGCCCAGCATCCGATAGCAGTGCACCTGCAGCTCGCGGCGGTGGGGCTCGGTCAACGCTCGGAACGCGTCGCCGTCCCCCGCCCGCGCCCTGGAGATCAGGTCGTCTGTCATCACACTCACCGTCGCCTCGCTTTCGTGCCCAGGTTGTCACTTCCATCGCGTATGGACACCGGCGGGGGACCAGACTGGGCGCTCGGCGGGCGCCCAGTCTCCCAAAGTGGCGGTGTCTACCTGATCCGACGCTTCCAACTCATCGGCGGCCGGGTGACACTCGGGCGCAGAAAGGAACTCAGATGATTCTGCAAGACAAGGTTGCGGTGATCTACGGGGCCGGAGGGGCGATCGGCGGCGCTGTCGCCCGCGCCTTCGCGGACGAGGGCGCCAACGTGTTTCTCACCGGGCGCCTCCAATCGCCGGTGCAAGCAGTCGCCGACGAGATCGTCGCCGCCGGCGGATCCGCCGAGGCGGCCGAGGTCGACGCACTCGACGAACAGGCGGTGGAACGGCATCTGCAGTCCGTGATCGATCGGGCGGGTCGCGTCGACATCTCGTTCAACGCCGTCGGATTCCCGGATGCCGAGATTCTCGGCGTGCCGCTGACCGAGATCGATGCGGAGCAGTTCTCGCTACCGATCACGACCTACGCAACGTCGTATTTCCTGACCGCGCGCCTGGCCGCACGTCGAATGATCCCGAACGGATCGGGCGTCGTCATGACCGTCAGCGCACTCCCCGCCCGGACCGGCACCCCGTTGAACGGCGGCTACGGTCCGGCGCAGGCGGCCAAGGAGGCACTCACTCGAGACCTGTCGCTCGAGCTCGCTCCTCAGGGCGTTCGCGTGGTCGCACTGAGACCGCACGGGATCCCGGAGACGAGCACGATGAAGGAGGTGTTCGACGCCAAGCCCCGGTCGAAGATGACCTGGGAGCAGTTCCAGGGTTACCTGGCCAGCACGACTCACCCGGGACGAGTGATGGCGCTCGATGAGGTGGGCAACATGGCGGTGTTGATGGCGTCCGACGGGGCGAGCGGGCTGACCGGAACCACCGTCAACCTGACGATGGGCAGCGTGGCCGACTAGTGGCCGTCCACTAGCGGGCGAACGGGGGCGGCTGCGCAAACAGCTGCGCGGCGACCGAGAACGCGGGCTTCTCGGTGCCGTCGTAGGCGATCAGTCCCTTATGGGTGAGACCGTCGGTGTCGTAGCCCGGCGGGAACTGCGCGCCGCCCCTCCAGCCGGGAGCTACCGCGAAGTCGCGCAACGGCCAGTAGATCGACCCGTTCATGAACTCCAGACGGTCGAGCACGTCGTAGGTGCGACGCAAGTAGTCGCTCTGGAACTCGTAGCTGCCCTTGGTCGTCGCCGGCCCGTCGAACACGCCCTCGGCACCGAACTCCGAGATCACCAGCGCCTGGTCGGGATAACGCTGGTGCGACAGGCGCAGGAACGGCTCGAGCTGGTCGAAGTTGGCGATCGAGTGCCCCGGCCTGCCGGTGTACCAGCCGAAGTAGCTGTCGATCCCGAGCACGTCGAGCTTCGAGTAGATCTTCTGGGCCGGATAGCCCGTGTAGCAGAGCGTGTCCAGGCCGACCACCGCGACCGGATCCAGTCGCCGGGCGAGCGGGATCGCCTGCTCGAGGTACGCCCGCGTGCCCGGCTCGGAGTCGGGCGTCGCCGACAGCTCGTTGGCGACCGAGTCGACCACCACCGACGGGTGGCTGCGTTCGGACAGGATCGTGTCGCGCAGCAGCGCCAGCGCACGCCGGCGACCGGCCGGCCTGGCCAGCTGCGGGTCCGCGTGGTCGACCGGGGGCTGTGACCAGACCAGGATCCCGGCCTGGTCGAGCGCCTCGAGCAGCTGCTCGCTGAGCGCGTAGTGGGCGCGGGTGATGTTGGCGCCGACCGATCGCAGCTGGGAGACGATCGTGTTGATGTCGCCGTCGGTCAGCGACGCGCCGCTGCCCTGGACGTCCTCGTGGATCGACGCCCCGTGCAGCCACAGCCGCTTGCCGTTCAGGTACAGGATCCCGTGTTCGACCTTGACCGTGCGCATCCCCACCCGCAGCGAGTTCCTTTGCTCAATGCGGTCCCCGGCGGTGGTGCTCACCTGCACCCCGTACAGCGCCGGGTTCGATGGTGACCACAGCTCCGGGCGGGCCGGCAGCGACACGCGGAAGCTGGCCTGCCTGGACGCACCGGGCGCCAGCGCTCGCCCCAAGTTCTCGTGTGCGGTCCAGGTGCTCCCCGACGGCGACGTGACCCGGACCTCGATCCCTCCCTTTAGCGCCTCCGACGAGACGTTGCGCACGACGCCCTGCACCAGCATCGACCCGCAGGCCAGCCGGCAGCTCAGTTGCGGCATCACGCCCAGCTCGGCCAGCGTCAGCCGGCCGACCGGCTGGAGCGAGACGTCGCCGACGATCCCGCCCCAGTTCCACCAGTCCTGGGGAAACGACCCGGGGCCGGCGGCGTTGTCGACGCGGACCACCAGCAGGTTGGAGGTGCCGGGCCGTAGCGAGGTGGCGGGCAGCGTGAACGGGGCGTAGGTGTTATTCGTCGAGCCGAGCTTGTGGCCGTTCAGCCACACGTCCGCGGTTCGCCGGACCTGCTCGAAGCGCAACGCCCAGGAGCGCCCGTCCCCCGCCTGCGGCGCCGTGAACCGCAGCGCGTACCACCCCACCCTGCCGCCGTCCTGGGCCCGGACGACGTTGGGGTTGAACGTGTTGGGCACCGTGACCGACGCGCCGGTCCCGGCGTGAGGACCGGCGGACCAGCCATCGGTCAGGCCGACGTCGCGCGGGTCGGCGTAGTAGCGCCAGCCGTCGTCGAGCGAGATCGCCGCCGGCGGGCGCAGGCTTGTCATCTGCGCCGCGGTGGTGACGTCAGTGCTGGGATCGGTCTTATCGCCCGAGAACGCGCAACCCGCCAGCGCCAGCGCCGCGATCACGACGGCGCCGAGCAGGCCGATGGCGCGTGGGGACGACACGATTAGATCTATAGGTCGCTCAGCGAGTCCGCCGCATCGAGGCGCTCGGCCAGCCGGTTGAGGCCCAGGCCGCGGGCTGCCTTCGCGCCGCCCTCCAGATCGGTCGGCTGGTCCGCCGGCCGCTCCAGCTCGACCTCCTGGAGCGTCGCGATCTCTCTGAACGTGCGGAGCATGTCCGCCGATTCGGTCAGCGCGGCGCGGATCTTCGGGCGCTCCTCCTTGGCGCCCTCGATCGCGCCCTCCAGCGACCCGTGCCGGTGCAGGAGGTCGGCCGCCGTCTTGGGGCCGACGCCGGGCGCTCCGGGCAAGCTGTCGGACGGGTCGCCGCGCAGCGCGATGAAGTCGGGCACGAGCGCGGGCTCGATCCCATAGCGCTGCTTGACCTCGCGCGGGTCGACCTCCTCGAAGCCGGTGGTCCCCGACTTCAGATACAGCACGCTGACGTGCTCGTTGACGCACTGGTACATGTCTCGGTCGCCGGTCAGCAGCAGCGTCTTGCCGCCCGCGGCCTGCTCGGCCGACGCCAGCGAGCCGAGCAGGTCGTCGGCCTCGAGATCCTCGGAGTTCCGGCAGCTCCACCCGAACGCCTCGAAGAACTCGGGCGCGTGCTCGAATTGCCAGGCGAGCGCTTCGGGCACGGGCGGCCGGTCCGCGTGGTAGGGCGGAAACGCCTCGGCGCGGTAGGCGGCCGCCTCGGCGCCAAAGCAGACGACGATCGCGCGCGGGTCGCGGTCGGCGGCGATCCGCAGCAGCACGTTGGCGGCGCCGAGCAGTGCATTGACCGGTCGCTTGTCGGCGCCGAGGATCGAGTCGGGCAGCGCGAAGAACGACCGGTACAGCACGAACGGGGCGTCGACTGCCAGGAGGGGCCCGGACATGACGCCGGAGAGTAGAGGTCCGGGCGGCCACGGGCCGCAGCGATCCGCCCAGCCCGCGTCTGGCGTCGCCGCAGCGCCCGTCAGGCGATCGCGACCGCGGGCCCGTCGAACCCGCGGTAGACCACGCGATACGTGCCAGGGCCGGGAACCCGCAGGCCGTACGCGCCGTCGGACCGCACGGACGCGTGCGCGACCGTCCTCCACCCGTGCGAGCCGCGCTCCTGCACGGCCACCCGGGAGCCGCGCGGCGCCGGGTACACGGAGCCGTGGATGCCGGGGACCGCGCCCGACACCAGCCGGCGGACCAGCGGCACCAGCGCCAGCACCGCCTCGGCCTCAGCCCGCTGGGCCTGCTTCAGCGCGCCGCCGCGGCGACGATCGGTCAGCGTCGGCTTCGGCGGCCCGTTGAACGAGGAGATCGTGGTGAACGAGGCGTACGTGGTCTTCAGGTCGAACGCGTGCTGGAGCTGCTCGCCGGTGACCTGGGTGACGCCGGCGGTGCCGACCACGTCGGCGAGCAGGATCCGCGGCGAGGCGCCGTGTTCGAGCACCTTGATGCCGACCAGCTGACCCTTGACCAGCCGGCCGAGCGCCGCGCTCGCGGCGGGCAAGCTCGGGCTCAGCTGCCACCGGTGGTTGGGGTTGCCGGCGGCGCCGTCGTACGGGTCGGGCACGCCACGCAACCACGGGTCGGGCGCCGAGCCTGCGAACACGTTCTCGACGTTCTCGGTGTGGCCGCCCGAGCTGCTGGAGAAGTAGGTGATGACCGGCGACCCGTGATAGGTGACGACCTGGCCGCGGGTGGCGGCGACCGCTGCGTCGGTCGACGGCGTCTCGGCGGCGACCCCGCCGTACTCCTGCGAGCGGGTGTCGGCATAGACGTCGAACAGCGAGCCTCCGACGCTGTTGGTGATCGCGAACGTGCGCGCGGCGACGGCCTGGACCTTGAGCGCCTCGGCGGCCCAGCTCGAGGGCATCTCCCACGAGATCACTCCGCGCACGTAGTCCTCGAGCCCGACCGAGTTGACGGTGTCGACGCCACCGCGCCCGTTCGGAGTGAACACGAGCGAGCCGCGATAGCTCCCCGAGCCGGCGAGCGCCAGCGGGCCGGGACCGGTCGCGGTCAGCGGCGCCGTGAAGTGACCGACCTTCTTGCCCTTCGGGTTGCGCAGGTTGATCGACCCGTCGGCGAGCGGTTGGACCGTGTAGGTGACCGACGGCCGAAGCTTCTTGTTGCCGGCGCGCGTGGCGCCCGCGAACGACGCCTCGCTGGTCCCCAGCAACACCCGCACGCGGCGGTTGGAACCGACGGTGCCGAGCTTGGTCCCCTGGTAGTAGTGGGCGAGGATCCAGCGATAGCTGCGGCCGTGAAGCGCGTATCCGTAGGAGCCGTACTGGCTCATCCCGACCCCGTGGCCGAAACCGCCGCCGCGGATGAACAGCGTCCCGGCGGCCGAGGCCGAGGCGGCCAGGGCGAGCGACGCCACCACCGCGAGCGCGGCGAGGACGGCGACGGCGGCGAAGGCAGGAAGTGGGCGGCGGAATCGCATGTCCTGGTAGGGACACGCTTCGGCGGCTGGGGTTTCGGTTAGATACGGGGCTGACATGGCTGCGCGCAGAGCGTCTGATGTGTTCGTGGAGTGCCTGGAGGCCGAGGGCGTTCGTTACGTCTTCGGGATCCCCGGCGAGGAGACGCTCGACCTGAGCGAGTCCCTGTCTGATTCTGACATCGACTTCATTCCGGTCCGGCATGAGCAGGGCGGGGCCTACATGGCCGACGCCTACGGGCGGCTGACCGGCCGGGCGGGGGTGTGCCTGGGAACGCTCGGCCCGGGCGCCACCAACCTCGTCACCGCGGTCGCCGACGCGTTCCTCGACCGCGCCCCGCTGGTCGCCCTGACCGGCCAGTCCGACCTCGAGCGGATGCACAAGGAGTCCCACCAGTACGTCGACCTGATCGCGGTGATGCGGCCGATCGTCAAGTGGAACGCCCGCGTCAGCAGCGCCGAGATCGTGCCCGAGGTCGTGCGCAAGGCGTTCAAGGTCGCCGAGTCCGAGAAGCCCGGCGCGACTCACCTGGAGCTGCCCGAGGACGTGATGGCGAGACCGCTGGACGCCTCGCCGCTGCCGCGGCGGGCGCCGGTACAGCCCGAGCCCGGAACGCACGAGCTGCAGGCCGCCGCCGACCTGATCGCCCAGGCGCGAGCGGCCGATCGCGCTCGTCGGCAGCGGCGCGATCCGCGCCCACGCCGCCCGCTCGCTGCGCGAGTTCGTGCACGCGACCGGGATCTCGGTGGCGGAGACGTTCATGGCCAAGGGACTGCTCGACTACGAGGACCCCCGCGCGCTCGGGACCGTCGGGCTGCAGTCGCGCGACTACTCGATGGCCGGGTTCGACGACGCCGACGTGGTGGTGGCGATCGGCTACGACCTGGTCGAGCATGCGCCCGAGCACTGGAACCCCAACGCCGACAAGCGGATCGTGGTGATCGACAGCGTCGCCGCCGAGATCGACGAGTTCTACCTGCCCGAGGTCGAGCTGATCGGCGACATCGCCCACGTGCTGGCCAGGCTGGCCGCCTGCTGTGAGCGCCCGGCGACGCTCGAGTCCGGGTCGAGCCGGCTGCACGACGTGGTCATGCGCGCGCTGCACGACGCCCGCGACGACAACCACTTCCCGATCCGGCCGCCGCGGGTCCTGTGGGACATCCGCGATGCGCTCGGACCGCGAGGACATGCTGGTGTCAGACGTGGGGCTGCACAAGCTGTGGATCGGGCGGATGTTCCCCGCTCACGAGCCCGGAACCGTGCTGATCGCCAACGGCCTCGCCGGCATGGGGTTCGGCCTGCCGACCGCGATCGCCGCCAAGCTCGTGCACCCGGAGCGCAAGGTGGTCGCCGTCAGCGGCGACGGCGGGTTCCTGATGAACTGCCAGGAGCTCGAGACCGCGGTCCGGCTGCGCACCCCGGTGGTCAACGTGATCTGGGAGAACCACGAGTTCGGCTCGATCGCCTGGAAGCAGGACAAGAAGTTCGGCCGCCACTTCGACGTCGCGTTCGGCAACCCCGACTTCGTCCGGCTGGCCGAATCGTTCGGGATGCCGGCGTGGCGGTGCTCGAGCGCTGAGGAGTTCTCGCGGCTGCTCGCCCGAGGCGCTGACGCTCGACCTGCCGTCGCTGATCGTGGTGCCGATCGACTACTCGATCGATGTCGCCATGTCCGAGGAGCTCGGCGCCGAGACCGTGGCGACGTAGCCGCCGTGGGCACAGTGTCCCGAGCGGACGAAACCGCGTGGACAACGTCCCACTCGAGCGCTCCGGGCACGAGTGTGGGACGTTCGCCACGTGGGGCGTGATCAACGCCCCAGGCTAACCCGCGAACGCGCCGATTGGGGCGTTAACCACGTCGCCGCGGCGGTCAGGACGTTTGGGGGGATCGGGAGGGCGGGGCGTCGGGCTCGTTGACGGCGTTGCCAGTCTGAGATGCGGGGATTGCGACCCCAGGGCGTTATCCGCTGCCGGGGGTGCGCGGGTCTAGGAACGAGCGTCACAGCACGGGCTGTCGCTCATAGTTGTTTCGCGCGTGCCCGACCGCGCTGACGGCCCGACGCACGCGATGGAGGCGGTGTCGGGCATTGTTGGAGATCGCGAGCACGTCGCTCCGGGCTGGCCGGGCTTGGCGGGCTTGCAGGATCGGTCCGATCGACGGTCGTGGCCGTCAGTGCCAGGCGGCCTCGACCAGCAAGCGCCGCGCGAGGGTGGAGCCGGTCTTGGCGATCTGGCCTTGGGTCATCCGACCCTATGCTCCGGGGATATGACGATTCAGCGGATGGACAACGTTCTCATCGTTGTCGACGACCTCGAGGCTGCCAAAGCGTTCTTCGCCGAACTCGGTATGGAGCTGGAAGGCGAGACAACGGTCGAGGGGCGTTGGGTGGACCGCGTCGTCGGGCTCAACGACGTCCGTGCCGACATCGCCATGATGCGGACCCCGGACGGCCACAGCCGGCTTGAGCTGACGAAGTTCCACACGCCGCCGGCGGTCAGAGCCGAGCCGGAAAGCGCGCCGGCGAACACGCTGGGCATACGCCGCATCATGTTCGCTGTCGACGACATCGACGACGTCGTTGCCCGCCTGCGCAGCCACGGTGCCGAACTCGTCGGCGAGATCGCGCAGTACGAGGACATCTACCGGCTCTGCTTCCTGCGTGGCCCTGAGGGCATCATCATCGGACTGGCCGAGCAGCTCAGCTAAAACGTCCATCGGTGCGGCCGGGGCGGTAGATGCCAGTGGTACTAGTCGTCGTCGATCACGATCCCCAGTGCCGCGGCCATCGCGCCGGCCGAGGCGATCGCGTCGCCCCACGGCATCCGCAGCCCGCGCAGCGATTCCACGCCCAGCACCCCGTCCAGCGAGGCGCCGCGGATCGCGGACGCCCGTATGCGCGCGCCTCGGAAGTCGGCGCCGGCGAGCCGGCAGTCGACGAACTCGACGGCCTCGAGCTGCGCCTCGATGAACGACGCCTCGGCGAGGTTGACACGCTCGAACGAGACGTTGCGCAGACGTGCGGACGCGAGCGACGCCAGCTCCAGTGAGCAGTCGATCAGCCGCACGTCCTGAAGCTCGCCGAGCGCGCACGAGAAGCCGACCAGCCGGCAGTGTCGAAGCTGCACCCGCCGGATCCGGCCCTCGCGGGCGTCGACGTTGGACAGGCTGCAGTCGCGCAGGACCGCGTCGGTGAGCTCGAGCCCCGGCACGTTGCCGGGGTCGAGCGTCACCCCACGCAGCTCGGACTCCCGCACCCGCACCCGGCGGGCGCCGACCGACCCGCCGCCGTCGAGCTCGACGAGCGCGCCCGACAGCAGCAGCTCGCCGTCCTGCGGGAGCTGCTGGGCCTCGAGCCCGGGCAGGTCGGGAGCCTGGATCGCGTCGCGGAACGTCACACGAGCTACGGCGGCGGGGGCGCCGGTATCGAAACCGACCCCGACGAGTGGACCGTCACGTCTCCGGCCTCGCTCTGCAACATCAGTTGGTAGTTCTGCGGCAGCACCACGGTGGCCTTCACGGTGGAGCCGGAGCTCGGCAGCCCGATGTCGAACGTTCCGATCAGCTCCAGTCCGTACGGGAAGGCAAAGGCCGTCTGCTGGTTTGAGATATTCACCGAGATCGACGGAAGCGTCGTCTGGCCGAACTGCAAGGGCTGCATCAGCGACCCTCCGTCCATGAACTGAGAGTTCTGCAGGCTCAGCGAGAACTGGGCGGTGGCGCCCGAGATGGGCGGCCCGATCAGGTTGAACTGGACCTGGTAGCCGAACACCGACGGACCGCTGTCGATGAACAGGGTCGAGCGCCGAAAATGTGCGGGCACGGTCCGGTCGGCCTGGCGTGCGAACGTCCGCAGATGGACGTTCCACGTGACCTTCAGCCGTCTCACGGCGAACGACAGCATCTGATGCCTGCTGTCGTAACGCGGAGCTCGCAACTCGAGTAGCGCGACGTTGTGACTGGCGGGCGCACGGTCGATCATCAGCGCCGCATTCGGAGGCGTGTGCCCGAACGAGCGTCGCCAGCCGCGGACGAACGCCCGCAGCGGCTCCGCGCCGCCGAGGCGCGCTGGGCGATCCTCGAACGTGGTCACGGTGTGGTTGGGAGCGGCGAGCGACAACCGCAGTTGTCCGTGCACCCGCTCGAGCGAACCGGTCGCGCCCTGCAGCAGGTACAGGGTCCCCGTCGGCTCGTTGCCTGGCACCCGCGGAGCAGCCGCACCGACCGCTAGCGCCGAGGCGGCTGAGCAGGCGAGGACGAGCGCGGCGGCGGCGAACGCCACGATCAGGCGGAACGCCGTCCCGGCTGATGGCCCCTCCATCAAACAGTGTTATACCGGCTCCGCGGTCTCAGCCCAACAGACGCGCGACAGCCCGCAGCCGGTAGTCGAAGATCCGCTCAAGGTGCGGCGCCGATACGCGCCGACTCGACCACGGCCCAGCGGCAGCTCGGAGTCGACTCGTGGCGATGGCGCCACAACCGGTACGGACGTGCTGCCCTCGACCGCCGCGACCCAGACCCGTACACTTTCGCTGGAAAAGCTCAACGTGATGTATAGGGAGGAACGGTGGTGGACGGGCTGACGATCGGCCAGTTCGTGGAGCGCACAGGCGTCCCCGAGGGGACGCTGCGGATGTGGGAGCGTCGCTACGGCTTCCCCTCGCCGGAGCGGCTGCCGAGCGGCCATCGTCGCTACAGCGACGCCGAGGTGGCGCTGGTGCGCCGCGTGGCCTCCGAGCGATCCGCGGGACTGTCGCTGACGGCCGCGATCGAGCGCGTGAAGGAGGCGGTGGCCTCGCCGACGCCGTCGGTGTACGCGTCGCTGCGCCGCCACCGCCCTGACCTGGAGCCGCGCCCGTTGCGCAAGCCGATCCTGCTGGCGCTGACCCGCGCGATCGAGGACGAGAGCCTCTCGCGGGCGGACCGCCCCGTGCTGTTCGCGTCGTTTCAGAGCGAGCGCTTCTACCGACAGGAGCAGGCCCGCTGGCGGGAGCTGGCTCGCGGCGCCGAGCTCGCCGTCACGTTCGCGGACTTCGACCGGCTGCGGACGCCGCGCCACGGCCCGGCCGAGGTGCCGATCGAGCGCAACCACCCGATGGCCCGCGAGTGGACCGTCGTGTGCTGCGCCGAGGATCATGCGGTCTGTCTGGCGGCGTGGGAGCCTCCTCCGACGCGGCCGCGCTCCGACGAGGACCGCGTGTTCGAGACGATCTGGAGCGTGGAGCCGCAGGTCGTGTGGGACGCGGCCCGGGTCAGCGCCGGAATCGCCGCCGCCAAGCGCGCCGGCCTGATCGACCGCGTGCGCTCGCGGCTGGAGATCGACCCCGGCCGCCCCGCCGAGGAGCAGCTCCGGCTCGCCGCGGCGATCACCAACCGCACGCTCTCCTACCTCTCCTGAGATTCGCTGTTGCGGGCCAGCTGCCCGTGCGCGGCGCCGGTCTGCATCGACGACCGCGCGGTCAGCGTCGTCGGCGGCGCGGCGGATCGGCTCCGCCGCGGCCTCCTCGTCGAGGGCGACCTGCACGAACGTGCGCATCCGCCGGCTGGTGCTGTCGAGGAACAGCCGCCGTTCGTGCCTGCGGACCAGCCGATACCCGAGCCGGAGCACGAGGTTCGGGATGTGGGCGTCGCGGGAGATCGCGTGCACACGGAACTCGACCTCGCCGGTGGCGAGCCACTTCCACACCTCCCAGGCCATCTGACCCATCTCGACGTGGCCCTCAAGCGTTCGGTAGTTCCAGCCCCACGTGTGTGCCTCGCGGCCGTCGACGTCGAGCGTGCGCTCGTAGACCTCCCCCACGCGAACGCCGACGTACAGCGACACCAGCCCGAGTGCCCGGAGCGCGAAGCAGCATGTCGCGCCGCTCTAGCGGCACCGCGGAGTCGTAGTAGGCCCTGACGATCGACGGATCGGCGAACTCGTAGCCTCGCATCAGCCGCCGGGCGATCTCCCAGCTGCCCCCCTCGACGGGCATCCCGGGCGCCTCGGCCGGGAGCGGCTGGCGCACGTCGGTGATCTGCCATCCGCCGGCGGGACCGGCGCCGGCGAGTGCAGCGAGGTCGAAGTTGAGGTCTCTGGCAGCGAGCTCGGCCAGCCGGCGCCGGACCCGCGGGGGTCCCAGCAGCTCCTCATCGGACATCGGCGACGTCCTCCAACCGGTCCGTGTCGAGATCAACGCCGCCGGTCATTCGCCCGCCCGATAACCCGACGACCCCCTCCAGGAACGAGATCCACATGTGCGCCTGCACCTCCTTGGCCATTCGCAGGCGGTGGTAGAGCAGGTTGGAGACGGCGTCGCCGCTGCGCGCCCACGACTCGATCTCGAACCTGAGCCTGCCCGGCGCGTCGGGACCAGAACGGAACTCGATCTGGCCCGCCTCCAGGTGCCCCTCGAGGGTCGCCAGGCGAAACGAGCGCGAGCGCACGTCGATCACGCGGACGGGTCCGTCCCACGGACCGGGCATCCGCACCACGTACTCGTCGCCGAGGCACAGCTCACCCCGCTCGCCCAGCACCTTCACAAAGCGCGCGAACGTGCTCGGGGCCGGCCCGTTGAGGTCGGCGGTGATCCTGGCCATCAGCTCCTCCGGGGAGCAGTCGGACCCACGGATCAGCGTGCGATAGCGCCGGTGAAACAGCGGCCCGTGGCCGTCGCGGTAGCCCGCCACACCGGCCCCACTTACGCCGGCGGGCAGTTCGAGCAGCTCGCGGTCGGCCGCCGCGGCCGGGACGGGCTGTTCACGGCGATGCAGCGGCGTCGTGCGCCACATGTAATCCCACGAGGTCAGCGCCACGCCGAACGGCCAGGTCAGCGCGGTGCGCCACCGTCGAGCGAAGCTGGGGCGTCGAGGCATACCTTTGACTGTACCCACAGATTTATCTGAACAACCTGTTAGGGATTGCTCGCCGACCGGGTAGCATCGGATTGATGCTGGTCAAGTTGCTGAGCAACGCTGGGATCCGCTCCTGGCACCTCCAGATCCTCTCCCTGTCCTCGGTTGGCCTATGCATCGGACTGTGGATCCGAGCCAAGACCGTCGACCAGGACGAGCGCGGGAACGCCGAGCGGCGGGCGCTGTTCGTGGGCCTGTGGCCGCCGACGATCTGGCTGATCGGCGATTCGATCGAGCGACATAACTAGCGGTCACTAGCGACCGGCAGGTCGTATGGCTCATCGCAGCTCTGGGGAATCCAGCCGGGCGAGCTGTCGCACATCCACGTCAACGAGCTCGGGCTAGTCGGTCGCCTGGATCTCGATCGCCCCGGGCCTCGGCGGCGACGTGGTCTGGATCTCGATCGCCCCGGGCCTCGGCGGCGACGTGGTTAACGCCCCACTCGAGGCCGTTCGCGGGTTGGCTCGGGATCTTGATCACGTCCCACGTGGCGAACGTCCCACAGCGGCGCCCACACCGCTCGGGTGGGACGTTGTCCACGCGGTCTCGCCCGCGATCCGCACACCCGCGCCCCCCATCCGCACACCCCGCGCCCCCCTCAGGTCCTACGGCTGACCGCCCTGCAGGTAGGTTTGGCCCATGCGGGTCGGACTGCATGCGCTGGGCATCGGTGCCGGCGCGCGCCCGGAGGTCGTCGCGGCCGTCGCGCGAGGGGCGGACGAGGCCGGCTTTGCCACGCTGTGGGCCGGCGAGCACGTGGTGATGGTCGACCGGCCCACGTCCCGCTACCCCTACAGCGACAGCGGCGAGATCGCTGTTCCCGCCGACGCCGACTGGCTCGATCCGTTCGTGTGCCTGAGCTTTGCAGCGGCGGCCTCGCGACGGATCGGGCTGGCCACTGGAGTCCTGCTGGTCCCGGAACACAACCCGGTGATCGTGGCCAAGCAGGCGGCCTCGTTGGACGTGATGTCGGGCGGCCGGTTCACGCTCGGGGTCGGCGTCGGCTGGTCGGCGGAGGAGTTCGCGGCGTTGGGGGTCCCGTTCGCGCGGCGCGGCGCCCGCACCGACGAATACGTCGGGGCGATGCGGGAGTTGTGGGGCAGCGACCACGCGTCGTTCGCGGGGCAGTTCGTCAGCTTTGATTCGATCCGCGTGTACCCCAAGCCCGTGCGCGGGCGGCGCCTGCCGGTGGTGTTCGGTGGCAACAGCGACCGCGCGCTGGCGCGCGTCGCCGAGCTCGGCGACGGCTGGTACGGCTTCAATCTCGAGGGGATCGAGCACGTGTCCGAACGGCTCGCGGCGCTACGCGAACGCTGCGACGAGGCCGGCCGGCGGTTTCAGGAGCTGTCGGTGGCGGTAGCGATGGCCGGATGTACGCCGTCTGACGCCGCCGAGCTCGAACGCCTCGGCGTCACAGAGCTGGTGGTCGTCGACGGGCCGCCGGCGGACCCGGCTGACGCCGAAACATGGGTGCGCGAGCTCGCGCGCCGGTGGGAGCCCTAGAAACCCGTCCGGCCGCCGGTTCAGCGGCCTCGCTGGGTGATCAGCCCCACGGCCCGCGCGTACGTGCCGTCGCTCAGGCCCCACGACGGGTCGGTCCACTCGAACGGCAGGATCTGGGCTATGCGCAGCCTCGAGAGCCCGACCAACGCCTCGTAGGCGTAGCGGCTCACGTTCCGGCGTTTGGTGAACCCCCAGGTGCCGCGACGCGAGGTCCAGCCGTACTCGTTGACGACCAGCGGTGTCGAACCGCGGTGGAACTTGTTCATCTGGGCAATCGCGAACCGGGCCAGCGCAAGCGTGCCCGTGGGCGTGTGCGAATACAGGTGGACGGCCACGGCGTCGATCCGCTGGCGGTTGAACGCCTTGAGCAGCCGGGGCATCGAGCTCTGGGTCCAGGCCAGCCCGCCGGTGACCACGCGCGCGCCGGGGTTGACGCGATGCACGGCGGTGCGGACCGCCTCATACATCTGCGCGTAGTCGTGGAGGTTGATCCGCGGACCCCAGAAGTGTGTGTTGTCGGGCTCGTTCCACACCTCGACGAAGCGCACCGGCAGGTACGGCAGCTTCCGGTGCGTCTTCCAGAACGATCCGTGGGCGCCGTAGCGCTTCATGAACGCGGTCGCGTACGTGGCGAAAGTGGAGTTCTTGCCCGGCGGCAGCGGCGTGACGAACTTCCCGCCCTTCAGCCGGAGCACGTTCGGACGATGCGCCTGCGCCCACTTCGGGGCCAGCTCCAGCGTCGGCTCCCAGCGCAGATGCGCCTTCGCCATCTCGCCGGCGATCATGTCGTCGTAGTCCCAGTGGTACCGGTGGCGCCCATGGACGGGGCCGCGAGGCTCGGTCCCCGCCCAGTCGGAGTCGGCGCGGCCGATCTGACCCCCGGCTGCATGCAGCGCCTTGAGCGAGGTCACCACCTGCTCTGCGGTCGACACCCCCCGGGACTGGTTGAGGAAGTCGACGCCGACCTGGGCGCCGTAGGTCGTCGCGTCAGCGGCAGCGGGAACTGCCAGTGCAAGCATCAGCAGCACAACGGGGAGGCATCGCTTCATGGCCCTCAAGGTGGACGGGGATATTGACAGGCGCGGCACTCGCGGCCCGCAGGAACCGGGCGCCGCTTGCAAGCTGGAACACACCGCCGTCGCGTTCGGAGCGGCGGACGTCTGATCACGGACATGCGACGGCTCGGATCGGCTGGTCTCAGGTCATCCCAGCCGCCATTGCACCGGGCCGAGGCCGGGGAAGTGAAGGGCCTCCGCGGCGGCTCCAGACAGGTCCCATTCGCGGCCCGGGATGTACGGCCCGCGGTCCTGCACCGGGACCCTGATCGCACGCCCGTGGTAGACGAAGATCACCTCGGTACCGCAGGGCAGCGTCTTGTGGGCGACCCCGAGGCCGTCGGCGCGGAGGATCGTGCCGCACGCGTCGCGGTGCCCGTACAGGGTTTCGACCGAGGCGATGCTCGTGTGGTACTCGCCCGGCGGCAGCTCGTCCGGGCTCAGCAGGTCCCGCGCGAAGTTGATGCGGTTGAGGTGATACCGGGCGACGATCCGCTTGAACTGGTCGACCTCGGCGCGGATCTCGGCGTCGCTCGGGGCGCCCGGAGAGGCTCCCGAGGTGACCGTCGCCGGTCCGCTCGGATCGGGCGTGGTCGAAGCAGCGGGCGCCGGCGGAGGATCTGACGTCGAGCCGGTACCTCCGGCCTGTCCGGCGACCGGCTCGACCGCCTGCGGATGTGCGCGCCGGCGGGGGGCGCCAGTGGTCGGAGCCGATCCGGACGCGTCCGAGGCCGTCGTCGTGACCGCCGCGGCGCTCAAGGTCGGCTGGCTCGGATGATCGGACGTGCCCGAACCGCACCCCGCCAGTGCCAGGATCACGATCGCCGTCGCCACAGGACCCGCTGTCGACACACGTCCCCCGATCGCGTGACTGTACCCAAATCCGCCGGCGGGCCGGACGGCTCAATCCCCCGCGGCGGCGGGCGGATCCGGCGGGGACTGATAGCCGCCGACGACCTCGGCCAGCAGCTCGGCGAACGTGATCGCCGTGTCGTCCTCGTAGAGCGGACCGACGATCTGCGCGCCGACCGGCATGCCGCCCGCCGCGAGGCCGACCGGCGCAGACAGCGCCGGCAATCCGGCCAGCGACGGATGGGCGGTCCAGAACGGCTGCTCCGAGTACGGACGCTCGCCGTCGGGCGTGGCGATCGTCCGCTGCTGTAATGGCCGCGGGTCGTGCGGGAACGCTGCCGTGAAGTTCGTCGGGCAGAGGAACACGTCAACGGCGCCGAAGTGCTCCGCCCAAGCAGAGCGGGCGGCCATCCGCCGGCGCTCCTGCTCGATCACGTCGGCGAGCGGTAGATCGTCCTGGCCGCCCTGCTGGAAGGCGAAGAACAGCCCCACCTGAAACCCGAAGGACTCGGCGCTGCCGGCCGGATCGATCCCCGGCGGCCAGCCCTGGACCACGGTCGCCCCCGCCCGGGCCAGCGCGTCGACGGCGTCTGACAGCCGCCCGCCCACGTCGCTGCACACGGGCGCGATGGGATCGTCGAGCACGACGCCGACCCGGAAGTCCGCGAGCCGCACGTGCCGGGGAGGAGGCTGGCGCCAGCCGTAGGCCCGGGCAGCGGCGCCGTGAGGTCCCGCGGTCGCCCGCAGCGCCGTACGCAGGTCCGCCGCAGACCGCGCGAACGGGCCGACCGCCGACATGTACCGCATCTCGCTGTCGGGGGCCGCGGGCCCGGGCGGCTGGAACCCGGCCTGCGGGACCACATCCACGCTCGGCCGGTGCCCGTACACGCCGCAGAAGCTCGCCGGGATCCGGATCGATCCGACCAGGTCGGACCCATAGTCGAGAAACGTCATCGCCGCGGCCACGGCGGCGGCCGAGCCCCCGGACGATCCGCCCGGAGTGCGGGAAGGGTCCCACGGGTTGTTCGTCGTCCCGTGCAGCTCGTTCGCGGTCTGGGCGAAATCGCCGAGCATGAACGCGACGTTGGTCTTGCCGATGACAATCGCGCCGGCCCGTCGCAGCCGGCGCACGACCTCGGTGTCGCGGTGGGCCACATAGTCCGCGAACGCCGGGTTGCCCCAGGTGGTGTGCATGCCGGCGACGTCGAACGCGTCCTTGACCGTGATCGGCACCCCGTGCAGCGGCCCCAGCTCCAGTCCGCCGGTGATCGCCCGATCGGCGGCGCTGGCCTCCCCCAGCGCCGCTTCGCGCCGCAGCTCGATGATCGCGTTCAGCGACGGGTTGATCGCGTCGATCCGGGCCAGCACGAGCTCGGTCAGCTCCCGCGAGCTGATCCGACGGCGCCTGATCGCGTCGGCGGCGTCGGTCGCCGAGCCAGCCGGGAACGGGTCGACGTTGCGCGAGAGGGCGTCCGGTGCTACACCCATCGCAGTCACCGAGAGGAGCCAGCGATGTCGTTCAGCGAAGATCCCACGCAGGGCAGGGAGATGGGTTCGCGCCCCGACGAAGACCCCACCGAGGGGGACCAGCCCGATCCGGACGCGACGCAGGGACGCGAGATCGGCTCGTTGCCCGACGAGGACTCGACCGAGGGACGCGAGGTCGGCGAGCGTCCGGACGAGGACCCGACGCAGGGCAGAGAGATCGGAGAGCGACCGGGCGAGGACCCCACCGACTGACGCCCCCGACAGCGGCTCACCCGGCGAGGCCCAGCCGGTGGGCCACGCCGGCGGCCTCGGTCCGGCTACGCACGTCGAGCTTGCTGAGGATCCGCGACACGTGCACGCTCGCGGTCTTCTCGGCCATGAACAGCTCAGCACCGATCTCGCGGTTGGTCGCGCCGCGAGCGATCAGCTCCAGCACCTGCCGCTCGCGCGGCGTCAGACCGAACGGGTCCTCGGCGACCGGCTCGTCGCACTCGGGCTCGACCTCCACCTCGGCCAGCGGCAGCTGCAGCCGCGACCGCGCCGCTAGGCCCTCCACCTCGGCGCGCAGCCACCCCGCCCCGATCCGGCTCGCGGTCTCGTGGGCGTCGCCTGCGGCCACGGTAGCCGCCGCCCGATCGCCGGCCAGCGCGTGCGCCTCGGCCTCGCGTAGGCGCGCCACCGCCGCCGGGTAGGGACGCTCGAGCTCGCTCCAGGCCCGCGCCGCGATCGCGTACGCCGACGGGTCCGCCTCGCCGAGCGCCCGGGTGCGCTCGGCGCGTGCGACCAGCATCCGGGCAACCTCGATCGGACCGTTGTTGGCGGCCGAGGCGCCGGCGCGGTCCACGTGAGCGTCGACCGCGGCCAGCGCGGCTCGCTCGGCTTCGGGCTCGCCGAGATCGCGGGCCCGCTGCGCGGCGTCGGCCTCGACGGTCGCGCCGCTGGCGCTGACCCGCGCCAGCCTGGCCGCGTCGTCGGTCCGGGTGTCGATCCGGTCCAGCGCCAGCTGGACAGCCGTCCGGGCCGCTTCCAGGTCGCCCTCGCGGCGCTCGAGCTCGGCCGTCAGCGCGCCGAGCACGCCGGTCCACTGTGGCTCGTCCATCGCCGAGTTGATGTCCGCGGCCTCCTTGAGCCAGTGGCGAGCCAGGTCGTGCTGGCCGCGACCGAGTGCGAGCTCGGCGCGCCGCAGGTCGAGGTTGACCAGCGTGTTGCCGATCTGTCGCTCGCCGATCGCGTCGAGCATCGTCGCCGCCTCGTCCCACTCGCCGGCCTCGATCGCGAGCTCGGCCCGGAGGATCAGCAGCCACACCCGGCTTGGCCGCAGCTCACGCGCGAGCCCCTCGTCGATCACCTGCCTGGCTTCGCGCAACCTCCCGGCCAGGTGCAGCGCGTCGGCGAGGTTGATGTAGGCGGAGTTCTGCTGTCCGGGGAAGCCGAACCGGTCGGCGAGCTCGACCGCTTCGCGCAGCGCGGCCGCGCCCTGCTCCACCTCGCCCATCGCCATCAACGACGTCCCCAACGCGTTCAGCGCACGCCCGCGCACGCTGTTGTTGTCGAGCACGTCGGCGGCCGCGAGCGTCTCGCGGGCGACCTCGATCGCGTGCACGTGCTTGCCGCGGAGCATCAGCGTCTTGGCCTGCGAGGCCAGCAGCCCGGCCCGCTCGGGCGACATCTCCCCGGGCGGCAGCACCGACACGGCGCGCTCGATCGTCGCCAGCGATTCCTCCCCGTACCCGAGCTGCCACTGCGCCTCGCTAAGCGAGTCCAGCAGGCGCGCGGTCAGATGCGGCTGCTCGCGTTCGTCGACGAGCTCGAGGCCGGCGCGGGCCAGCGCCTCCTTGCGGTGAGAGTCGCCCTCCAGGCCGTGATAGCGCGCGGCTCGCCGCAGGATCTCTGGCCGGCTGGCCCCGGCCAGCGCCTCGCCATCGGGTACCCGGTCCAGCAGCGCGATCGCGCGCTCGAGCAGATGGGCGGCCTGGCCGTAGGCATGAACGCGCTCGGCCGCGTCGGCGGCCCGCACCGAGGCGCGCAGCGCCGCCGGCGCGTCGCCGCCCGATGCATAGTGGTGGGCGATTGCGGCCGACACGTACACGCTCGGGCCGTCGCGCTCCAGGCGCGACTCGAGCGCCGCCGCCAGGCGCAGGTCGATCGCGGTCCGCTCGCCCGGCAGCAGATCGTCGTCGAGCACCTCGCGCAGCAGTGCGTGGCGGAAGTGGTAGCGACCCTCGGGGGTGACGGCGAGGATGAAGTTGATCACGGCCTCGCGCAGCGCCGCCTGCAGCTCGAGCCGCTCCAGGCCGGTGGTGTCGACGAGCAGCTCGTCGTCGAGCCGCTGGCCGACGGCGATCACCCGCAGCACCTGCTGCGCCGCGGGCGACAGCCGCTCGATCCGCACCATCAGCGCGTCGCGCAGCGTGGAGGGCAGCGCTCCGCGACCGTCGCGTCCGGCGGCGATCAGCTCCTCCACGAACAGCGGGTGGCCTTCCGAGCGCGCGAACACGCGGTCGACCAGCCCGCCGTCGGGCGGCTCGCCGAGCAGGTCTGAGAGCTGCTCGTACAGCTCGTGGCGAGTCAGCGGCGACAGCTCGATGCGCCGCGAGCCGATGTCACGCTCGAGCTCGGCCAGCACCGGGCGGAGCGGGTGGCGGCGATGCAGCTCGTCGGGCCGGTAGGTGGCGACTACCAGCACCCGTTCCCGGCACAGGCTGCGGCCCATGAACGTGATGAACGCGCGCGTCGCGCGGTCGGCCCAGTGCAGGTCCTCGATCTCGAGCAGCATCGGTCCGTCCTGGCTGAGCCGGTCCAGCAGCCACAGCAGCGCTTCGAACAGCCGCGCCTGCGCCGACGGATCATCCGCCGTCGACGGTGTCGGGACCGCACTCGAGAGACCGGGGATCAGCGTCGAGAGCTCGGCGCGGACCGAGTTGGGGAGTTGCTCGAGCACGGGGTCGCCGGAGCGCGCGAGCGTCCGCAGCGCGGCGACCAGCGGGGCGTAGGGGAGCTCGCCCTCGCCCAGCCGCACGCAGTCGCCGCTGAGCGTGCGCGCGCCCGATGCGCGGGCGCGCGCAGCGAACTCCGACAGCAGCCGCGTCTTGCCGACGCCGGAGTCGCCGGCGACGAATGCCAGCCACGGGCGACCCGCCGCAGCGTCGGCGAGCGCGGCCTCGAGCTCGGCGAGCTCGACTGAGCGTCCGACGAAGATCGAGCTGGAGACGCGAGTGGCCACACGTCAAGTATCGCGCTCCCGACCGCCGGAACCACGATCGTCGGTTCACGTCAACCGATCACGTCGCAAAGCGCCCGCGGACCGGGGCCGACGTACAGCGAGGCCGGGCGGATCAAGCGCCCTTTGCTTCGCTGCTCGAGGATGTGAGCCGACCATCCGGCGGTCCGGGCGCACACGAACAGCGGCGTGAACAGCGACTGGGGAACGCGCGCGTGGTCGAGCACGACGGCCGACCAGAACTCGACGTTGGTCGCCAGCACGCGGTCGGGCTTGTGCTCGGCGAGTGCGGCGAGCGCCGCCCGCTCGAGTTCCCGAGCCACTTCCAGGCGCGGAGATCCGAGGCGCTCGGCGAGTCGCCGCAAGGCCCGAGCCCGCGGATCCTCGGCGCGGTAGATCCGGTGGCCGAAGCCCATGATCCGCTCGCCGCGGGCCAACAGCTCGGCCACGTAAGCGTCGGCGTCACCGGTGCGCTGCACGGCGTCCAGCATCTTCAGCACGCGCGCGGGCGCGCCGCCGTGCAGCGGGCCCGACAGCGCGCCCACCGCGGCACTCAGCGCCGCGGCCACGTCGGCCCCGGTCGAGGCCACCACGCGGGCGGTGAACGTCGAGGCGTTCATCCCGTGCTCAGCCGCGGTGATCCAGTAGGCGTCGATCGCGGCCACCTCGTCGGGGTCGGCCTCCCCCCGCCAGCGCAGCAGGAACCGCTCGGCCAGCGTCCGGCCCTCGTCGATCCGAGACTGGGGCACCGGCGCCACATCGCCCCCGCGCGCTGATTGGGCGACGAACGAGAGCGTGGCCGAGGCCGCTCGCGCCAGCTGGTCGCGAGCGACTTCGGGGCTGACGTCGACAAGCTGGCGCAAGCCCCACTCGGGCGCCAGCGCGGCGATCGCCGACTGCACGTCAACCCGCGTGTCGCCGGTACGCAGGATCAGCGGGTGCGGTCCGGCGGGCTGGAGCGGCCGGTCCGGACGGCCATCGACCAACAGCCCCCACACGCCCTCGAACGGCAGTGCCCCGACCAGCTCCTCTACGTCGACGCCGCGGTAGCGCAGCGCGCCGCCATCGCGGTCGGGCTCGGCGATCTCGGACGCGAACGCGAGCACGCCCTCGAGCCCGTCTCGTACTTCGTCGGTCTTCTGCATCATCGCTCCTTGATGTGGTCTGAGGAGTCACGAGCGTCGGACAGGCGGCCTTGCCTTTCAACGTTGATCACGTCAACATATGGTGATGTCCGATCCGGCGCTGCTGTCGGCCGCCGAGGTGGCCCACCGGCTCGGCGTCAAGCGCGAGACCGTCTACGCGTACGTCAGCCGCGGCCTGCTCGAGCGCCATCCCGCCAGCGCGCACCGGCGATCGCTGTTCGAGCGCGAGGCTGTGCAGCAGCTCGCCACCCGGGCACGGAGCGGCGACCGGTCCGACGCGCTCGAGGTCGTGGTCGAGACGCAGGTGACGTTGCTCGACCCCGACGGACGACTGTTCTACCGCGGCCAGGACGCGGCCGAGCTGGCGCGCTTCTCCACGTTCGAGCGGGTGGCTGGGCTGCTGTGGGGCGGCCCGGCGGGCGCGCCGTGGGAGCTCGACGCTGCATCCGCCGCGATCGTGGGGCGGCTGGCGGGGGTGCTGCCGGCGAACACCCCGGCGGTCGACCGGATCCCGGTCGTGATCGGGGCGCTGGGGGCGGCCGACCCGCTGCGCTCCGATCGCCGGCCCGTGGCGGTGCGGCGGACCGCGGGCCGGATCCTCGCCGGCGCCCTCGACGGGCTGCCCGCCGCTGCGCCGACACGCGACCGCAGCGCGGCCGCGCGGCTGTGGGCGGCGCTGAGCCCGGAGGCGCGGCCGCCCCGGCCCGTGCAGCTGGCGACGCTGGACGCCTGCCTGGTCCTGCTCGCCGACCACGAGCTGGCCGCGTCGACGCTCGCCGCCCGGGTGGCGGCGTCGGCCTGGGCCGACCCCTACCGCGTCGTGCTGGCCGGCCTGGGACCGTTGGGGGGCGCGCTACACGGGGCCTCCCCGCTCGCCGTCGAGTCGATGCTCGCTCAGATCGCCGCGCCCGAGGCGGCCTTCGCCACGGTGGAGCGGGTGGTCGCGGCGGGCGGCCCGCCGGCCGGGTTCGGCCATCGCGTCTACCGCGACCGCGATCCGCGCGCGGACCACCTGCTCGCGCGCGTCAGGCCGGCCGCGACTGACGATGGTGCGGCTCGGACCGTCGCGGCTCTCGTCGAGGCCGCCGCGGCGCTCGGCCTGCCGGCGCCCAACGTCGACCTGGCCGTCGCCGGGCTGGTCTACGCGATGGGGCTGGCGCCCGGGTCGGCGTCGACGATCTTCACTGTCGCCCGGATCGCGGGCCTGCTGGCGCACGCGATCGAGGAGTACCCGCACCGCCTCCGGTTCCGGCCCCGGGCCACCTACGACGGACCGGCTCCGCGGCGCTGACGAACGTCGCGGGAGGTGATGCATGGGACTATGTGGTGATGGGCGAGGTGGATCCAGACGAGCTGCTCGAGATCGCTCGTGGCGAGCACAAGCGGCTTGGCGATTGCACCGGGGCGGAGATCGAGTCCGCGATACGTCTGATTGCGCAGGACCGAATCGACCGCGCCTGGCTCGCCGAGCAGGCGGCTGGACCTGATCGCGGCGAGCATATGGTCGCGCGCCGCTTCTTCGCGAGCACGAGCGATGCAGAGCGAGACCTGATCGCTTACTGGCAGATGGTCAAGCTCGTCGAGGAGGCCCATCTGCGTTACACGAAAGGCGAAGATGCTTGACGGACCCCCAGAGTTCGCCGGAGCGGTCAGGACGTCCGGTCTGGGCCTCGGGGTTCGGTCATCGTTGTATCGGGGGCTCGGGCACTGGCATTGAGACCTCGGCTGCCTGGGGCAGCTCGATCGGGAGATCCTCAGGTCCGAGGAGACGGAAACCTACGGTGCCCTCGAGGTTCGTGATTTGCTGAGGGGGCTCGCCGCATTCCGGGCAAGCCACTACGTACGCCGACGCGGCTGGAGTGAAACGCAGCCGGCAGTGTGGGCAGCAAATCTGGGTCATATCCGACCCTTTCGATAAGAGGTCATCTGCGCGGCGCTTTGGCGGCGACGTCGACCGGGCCATCGGTTGCCGCTCGGGCTTCCAGCTGCGCCGCACCGGCGCTGGCGAGGACGAGGCGGGCAGCGTTCTCGCTGTCCCCGTATGAGGCGAAGCTCGGGGATCGCGCGACGCTAAGGCCGTCGCGGTCGAGCAGCGTCCAGTGAAAGTCGCCGGCGTTGTCCTCGACGATGACGAACTCCATCGGCACCGACTCGGACTAGCCAGGGTGACGCGTCCGGTGTGGGTCTTGGTGCGAGCCTTCTTTGTTGCGGTGGCCATCGCCAACCGCCTCTCTGCTCTTCTGAGCGGAAACGTCGCCCGGAAAGCGAGAAGAGCCTGGGCTCACAGAGCGCACTCAGCGACCGTACCATAATCCGAGTGCGGGACTCGGAATTGGCGGCGTCTTCGGTTATTCGCGAAGCTGCGGGCATGGAGATCGAGACCACGGACTACCACACCGCCGGCGAGCCGTTCCGGATCGTCCGCGAGGGCACGGTGAAGATCCCCGGCGAGACCGTCGCGGCGCGCCGTCAGTTCGCGATGCGCAGCGACGAGGTGGACCGGGTGCGCCGGCTGCTGTGCCACGAGCCGCGCGGGCACGCCGACATGTACGGATGCTTCCCGGTGGCCCCCGACGACGACGGCGCCGACCTCGGGGTCCTGTTCTGGCACAAGGACGGCTACTCGACGGCCTGCGGCCACGGGACGATTGCGCTGGGCGCGTGGGCGGTGGAGTCCGGCCGCGTGTCCGCGCCCGACGACGGCACCGTCGACGTGACGATCGACGTGCCGTCGGGTCGGGTCGTCGCGCGGGTGCGATGCGAGGCCGGCGCGGTGCGCGGCGTGGCATTTCGCAACGTGCCGGCGTACGTTGTCGCCCGCGGCGTGCCTGCGGCCGGCAAGCGAGTCGACGTCGCCTTCGGCGGAGCGATCTACGCGTTCACCCCGGCCGAGCGGTGGGGGCTGCAGGTGACGCCGGAGCGCCTGCCCGAGCTGATCGCTCTGGGCCGTCGGGTCAAGCGCGAGCTCGACCGCACCGAGGTCGCTCGTCACCCCGGCGACGATCGCCTGTCGGGCATCTACGGGACTGTGTTCTATGACGAGCTGGGCGCCGCTGCACCAGCGGACCGTGGCGATCTTCGCCGACGGCGAAGTGGACCGCTCGCCGACGGGATCGGCGACCTCGGCGCGGACCGCGCTGCTGGCCGACGAGGGCCGGCTGGCAGACGGACAGACGTGGCGCGCGGACTCGATCGTCGGCACCACGTTTCGCGCGCGAGCGATCGGGAGCGGGCCCGACGGGCTGCTCACCGAAGTGCTGGGAACGGCGTTTCGTACCGGCGAGCATCGGTTCGTCCTGGACCCCGCGGATCCGCTCGGGACGGGGTTCGTTCTGCGCTAGTGCCGCGACTCGTTAGTTTCACTCACGACACTCGCCCCGACCCACCTGCCCGTGCAAGACGACCTGCAAGACCGCCATATCGTGGCTTGGGCCTACCGGTCGGCCCACCTTCACAGGTACCCTGCCGGATCGTGACCACGTCGGAGATCGATAACCGGCGGCAAACCAAACTCCAGCTGCAGCGCCGCCAGCAGATACGGCGGCGCCGCGCCGTAGCGCTGGCGGGGCTCTCGGGGCTGATCGCGCTGGTCATCCTGGTCGTGCTCGAGACCGCCAGCTCGGGCCACTCGCGGCCCCCGGCACCCCCGGTCCACAAGGCCGTCGTCGTCCACCACCCGTCGTTCACCGCCCAGACCGATGCGGCGATCAGGCACACGCTCTCCTACACCCCGTACATCACGCTCGGGCGCGCGCGCAAGCGAGAGATCGCGCTGACGTTCGACGACGGGCCCGGCCCCTACACGCCGCAGATCCTGGCCGTGCTCAAGCGCATGCGCGTCCACGGGACCTTCTTCGAGGTGGGTCGCGAGGTCAAGGCGTCCAGCGCCGACACGACGGCGCTGGCGCAGGCCGGAGAGGCGATCGAGGACCACACCGAGGACCACTCCAACCTGTCGCAGCTGGCCCCGGGACAGCAGCGCGATCAGGTGGTCGACGCGTCGCAGGCGATCGTGGCCGCAGGCGCCCCCGCCCCGCGCCTGTTCCGTCCGCCCTACGGCGCCTTCAACCACAAGACACTCGCGATGCTCAAGCGCCAGGGCATGCTGATGGTCATGTGGTCGGTCGACACCAGCGATTACGCCCGTCCGGGCGTGCCGAGGATCGTGTCGGCCGCGCTCAATGGGGCCCACCCCGGCGGGATCATCCTGATGCACGACGGCGGTGGCGACCGTAGCGAGACCGTCCAGGCGCTGCCCCAGATCATCCGGGGTCTACGTCAGCGCGGCTACTCGATGGTCACCGTGCCCCACCTGGTTCGCGACGATCCCCCGCCCCGCAACCAGCCGCCGCCGACGCCGCTGATCGGCGCCACCTAGGACCCTCGATGGCCCACGAGACGCTGATCTGGGAGCGTCGCGGCCCGGTCGGCCGGCTGACGCTCAACCGCCCCGAGTCGCTGAACGCGTGGACCACCCAGTTCGGGCACGAGCTGCTCGACGTGGTCTCGGGCGATGCTGCCGACGATGCCGTGCGCGCCGTGTTGATCACCGGCGCCGGCCGGGGTTTCTCGTCGGGCGCCGACCTACGCGCCGGCTTTGACCCCGCCGACGACGGCATGCCCGACATCCATAAGGAGCTCCACGACGTCTACCACCCGGCGATCATCGGCATCCGCCGCCTGCCAAAGCCGGTCGTCGCGGCGGTAAATGGGCCGGCGGTCGGCATCGGCTGCTCGCTCGCGCTCGCCTGCGACCTGGTAATGGCCGCCGAGTCCGCGTTCTTTGGCTTGGCGTTCGTCAACATCGGGCTGATGCCCGACGGCGGCTCGACCGCGTTCGTGCCCCCAGCCGTGGGGCGCGCGCGGGCGTTGCAGATGGCGCTGCTCGGCGAGCGGGTCCCGGCGGCGCAGGCGCTCGACTGGGGGCTCGTCAACTGGGTCCACCCAGACGCCGAGCTGCTCGAGCGCGCCGACGAGCTGGTGTCGCGGCTGGCGGCTGGGCCGACGCGCTCCTACGCCGCCTCCAAACAGGCACTCAACCGGTTCATCTACGGCGATCTCGACGCTCAGCTGGAGCTCGAGGCCGAGCTCCAGCACCAGCTCGGACGGACCACCGACTTCGCCGAGGGCGTCGCCGCGTTCGTGGACAAGCGCGATCCGGATTTCACGGGCCGCTAGCCCGCCAGGCGGATCACCTTCTTGTTGACGAACTCGTCGGCGCCGAGGCTGCCGAGCTCGCGCCCGAACCCCGAGCGCTTGACTCCGCCGAACGGCAGCTCGGCGGCCTCGAGCCCGGAGCCGTTGACGAACACCATGCCGGCGTCGATCTGGTCGGCGACGCGCATCGCCTGTTCGGAGTCGTTGGTCATCACGTACGAACCCAGTCCGAACGGGGTGTCGTTGGCCAGGCTGACCGCCGCGGCCTCGTCGCCGACGCGATACACGGAGGCCACGGGCCCGAAGAACTCCTCGCGGTAGGCGTCGTTGTCGGGCTGGATGTCGGTGAGGATCGTCGTCTCAAAGAAGTTGCCTTCGTGGCCGCCGCCGGCGACCAGCGTGGCTCCCTGGTCGATCGCGCGCTTAACCTGATCCGCCAGCCGGTCGGTGGCCGTCGAAGACGACAGCGGTCCGACGATCGTGCCCTTGGCATGGGGATCGGACGGCTTCACCGCGGTCAGCGCCTCCGTGAACTGCTCCATGAACTCGTCGTAGAGATCGTCGACGACGATGAAGCGCTTGGCGGCGTTACAGGCCTGCCCGGAGTTCGACAGCCGGGCCCGGACGGCCTGCTTGACGACCGCGCCCATGTCGTCGGTGCCGAGCACGATGAACGGGTCAGAGCCGCCCAGCTCGAGCACGACCTTCTTGAGGTTGCGCCCAGCGATCTCGGCGACGGCCGCCCCGGCGCGCTCGGAGCCGGTCAGCGAGACACCGCGCACGCGCGGGTCGGCGATCACCCACTCGATCTGCTGGTTGGTGGCGAAGATGTTGACGTAGGCGTCCTCGGGGACCCCCGCCTCGTGGAAGATCCGCTCCATCGCCAGCGCCGACTCCGGGCACTGCGGAGCGTGCTTGAGCAGGATCGTGTTACCGATCATCAGGTTGGGGCCGGCGAACCTCGCCACTTGGTAGTACGGGTAGTTCCACGGCATGATCCCCAGCAGCAGTCCGTAGGAGCTGCGCCGCACCATCGCCGAGCCGGCGCCGGCCAGCAGCTCGATCGGCTCATCGGCCATCAGCGACGGGCCGTTGTCGGCGTAGTAGGTGTAGATCGCCGCCGAGAAGGCGACCTCACCGAGCGCTTGGCGCATCGGCTTGCCCATCTCGCGGACGATGATCTCCGCCAGCTCCTCGCGCCGCTCGTTGTAGATCTCCCCAACCCGGCGGATCAGGGCCACACGGTCCTCGACCGTCGACGACGCGGCCCAGTCAGCGTGTGCCCGATCAGCCCGACCGATCGCGTCCCGCAGCTCGTCGTCGGTGATCGTCTGATATTCCCGGACGGTCTCGCCGGTTGCGGGATTGACGACCTCGTAGTCGGCCATTGCGTTCCTTTCCTTGACGCGTCGTGCGCCCCCGGGATCGGGGGCGGGAGACTCTAAGTGTTGCCCCGCGCCATCTTGCGCAGGTCCATCGCCTCGTTGTAGGTGTCCTCGTCGACGCCCATCTCGTAGGCCACCTCGCGCAGCAGCCGGCCGGAGTTGGCCGCCTCGTTGACGATCTCGGCGCCCTTGTCGTACCCGATGTAGGGGTTCAGCGCGGTCGCCGCCGCCAGCGTGGACTCGGCCGAGCGCAGGCAGCCCTCCTCGTTGACGCGGATGCCCTCGACGCACTTGTCGGCGAAGATCGCGCTGGTCGTGGTCAGCAACCGGATCGACTCGAGCAGGTTGCGCGCCATCAGCGGGACGCGGACGTTGAGCTCGAAGTTGCCCTGCGTGCCCGCGACGGTGATCGCGGTGTCGTTTCCGATCACCTGCGCCGCGACCTGGATCACGACCTCGGGGATCACCGGGTTGACCTTGCCGGGCATGATCGAGGAGCCCTTCTGCAGCTCCGGGAGGAAGATCTCACCGATCCCGGCACGCGGACCCGACCCCATCAGCGCCAAGTCGTTGGCGATCTTGGTCAGCGACACGGCCAGCACCTTCAGAGCGCCCGACAGCTCGACCAGCGCGTCACGGTTGCCCTGCGCCTCGAACGGGTCCTCGGGCGCGCGGATCTCGAGCCCGCTGCCCTCGATCAGGTGCGCCCGGACGCGAGCCGCGAACTCCGGATGGGTGTTCAGCCCGGTGCCGGTGGCGGTGCCGCCCAGCGGGATCTGCGCCACCTGGGGCAGCGCGTTGGAAACGCGCCGCGCGCCGAGCCGGACCTGCGCGGCGTAGCCGGCGAACTCCTGGCCGAGCGTGACTGGCACCGCGTCCATCAGGTGGGTGCGGCCGGACTTGACCACGTCGTGGAACTCGTCGGCCTTGACGATGAGCGCGGCCTGCAGGCGCTCGAGCGCCGGCAGCAGCTCGTGGGTGGCCGTGTCGAGCGCCGCCAGATGCACCGCCGACGGGAACACGTCGTTGGAGGACTGGCCCATGTTCACGTCGTCGTTGGCGTGCACGCCCTCGCCGGCGAGGTTGGCGATCACCTCGTTGGCGTTCATGTTCGACGAGGTCCCCGAGCCGGTCTGGAACACGTCGATCGGGAACTGGTCGTCGAACTCGCCGTCGGCGACGCGGTCGGCCGCGGCGGCGATCCGCTTAGCGCGCTCGGCGTCGAGCAGCCCCAGCTCGGAGTTGACCCGCGCGGCGGCGCCCTTGATGCGGCCGAGCCAGCGGAGCACGGGGACCGGGACCGTCTCGCCCGAGACCGGGAAGTTGGCCACTGCCTTGGTCGTCTCCCCGCCCCAAAGCTGCTCCTGCTGCTGTCGCTCCTGCACGCCCATCATCGTCCTTTCGCCGCGCGCTTGGGGTGCTTGGCGGCTATGGGCCGCCACTCCAAGTCTGCCTGTCGAAAGCTACTCCTCGCCCTGCGATCGGCGTCGCCGAACGCCCGGAGCACCGGCTGCGCGAGCTCAACGTCGCGCCCGAACGCGCGGTCCTCCAGCCCCGGCGGAAGCTCCCGCACGGCGAGCTCGAACAGGCGGCTGGTCCCCGCGCCGGCCGGAATCCGCCGCTTGAGCCGCAGCGCCCGCACCGCCACCACCAACTCGGAGGCGACGAGCAAGCGCATCGCCGCGATCGCGTCGGCGGTCCGGCGGGCGGCGGTCCCGGCCAGGCTCGCGTGCGACTCCACGCCGAGCGACGCCCAGGCGGCCTGGGTGGCCATCGGCGTGGCCAGTGACCGCGCCTCCGCCGCCGCCGAATGGGCGGTGTACTCGAGCATCATCACGCCCGAGTCGACGCCCGGATCGTCGGCCAAGAACGGTGTCAGACCGGTCATCCGAGGGTCGATCAGCGAGCTGACCCGGGCGGCGATCAGCGACGCCGACTGCGCCAGCGCCGACCGCAGCGCATCCAGCGCCGCCCCCAGCGCGGCGCCGTGGAAGTTCCCGTTGGGCAGCGCCTCGCCATCCTCGATCAGGGCGTTCTCCGGCCGCGAGTTGCACTCCCGGGTGACGACCTGCTCGAGCGCCACCAGCGCCTCGTTGGTGACGCCGTCGACCTGCGGCAGCACGCGGAACGGGTACGGGTCCTGGACGAGCCGGTCAGGACCCTCGGGGGCCAGCGCGGCGCCCGCCAGCAGGTCCCGCATCCGGGCCGCGACGACCGCCTGGCCGATGCCACCGGCCGCCGCCTGCACGCGCGCGTCGAGCACGATCGGGTCGGCCTCGAGCGCCTCGAACGACAGCGCGGCAACCGCCAGCCAGTCGTCGTGGAGCTCGAGCCCGTCGACCGTCAGCAACGCGGCATATCCCGTGGCGAACGCGTTGGAGCTCATGAATCCGAGCGCGTCGCGGAGTCCCAAGCGGACGCCGTTGAGCAGCGGCGCCGCCGGCACCAGCTCGCCTCCACGCCACACCTCCCCCTCTCCGAACAGCGCCAGCGCGGTCTCGGCCAGCGCGGGCAGGTCGCCCGTCCCCAGCGAGCCGAACTCGCGTGTCAGCGGCGTGATCTGGCGGTTCAGGGCCAGGACCAAGCCGTCCAGCAGCTCGGGCGCGACGCCGGCGCCCCCGGCCCCCAGCTGGTTGGCGCGCACCACCATCCCGGCCCGGACCAGCTCCGGGGCCAGCGGGCGCCCGGCACTGACCGCGTGGCTGCGCAGCAGGTTCCACTGGTAGCGCTCACGGTCGGCGTCGGTGATCGTCCGGTCGCGCAGGGCGCCGACCCCAGTGGTCGCGCCATATAGCGCGCCGCCGCGCGACAGCCGAGTCTCGATCGTCGCCCGGGCCGCCGCGTTGCGGGCTCGGGCCCCGTCTGAAAGCTCCACCTCTTCCCCGAAACGGGCGACCGCGGCGATTTTGCCGGGAGTGAGAGTGGCGCCGTCGAGGACGATCATCGAGCTGGGGTCAGTTGTGCTCCGTGGCTGCTGCTCAGGGTTCTACGGGCCCTTAAGCGGTTAAGCAAGCTCGACGCTAGCGCACTCGGAACAAACGTGGCCCTCGCACCGGCACTACGGCTCCAGCGCGTCGTTTCCGAGCCGCAGCGGCGAGCCGGCGAGCTCCTCGTACAGGCGCACCACGCTGATCTCGCCGGCGTCGTCGCCGTAGGCGACCCGGGCCCGGCGCTGGATCTGCTCGACCAGCCCGGTCAGCTCGACCGGCATGTTGACGTCGCGCGCGAGGTCGACCGCGAGGCCGAGGTCCTTGGTAACGAGCCGCATCGGAAACCCCTCGTCGTAGTCGCCGTCGTCGAGCACCATCCGCAGGTCGCGCTCGAGGAAGTTCGAGTTCGCCGGCGACCCGACCAATGCCGCGTAGAGCCGGTCGAGCGACACGCCCGCCCGCACCCCGACGCTGAGCACCTCGGCGGCGGCGACCGAGTGGATGAACCACAACAGGTTCAGCAGCAGCTTGACCGTGTACCCGGCCCCGTTGCGCCCGACGTGGAAGATCCGCGCCGGGTCGCCGATCACCTCGAACAGCGGGCGCGCGCGCTCGAACACCCGCCGCTCGCCGCCCACGTACACCGCCAGCGTCCCGGCGCGGGCGCCGATCGACTGACCGGCCACGGGAGCGTCGAGCACGTCAACCCCGCGCTCGGCCGCCGCGGCCCAAACGCGTTCCCCGACCGCGCGCGAGCTGGTGCTCATGTCGATCGCGACCGAGCCGGGAGCGAGCGCCGCGATCACGCCGCCGTCGCCGAGCAGCACCTGCTCGACCTGCGGCGGCGCCGGCAGCATCGTGATCAGCGCCTCGGCGCCATCGGTGCAGTCGGCAGCGGAGCGGACGGCGCTCGCGCCGGCGTCCGCAGCTCGGCCGAGCGCGGCCTCGTCGAGGTCGAACGCGCGCACCTCCAGGCCGGCCCGGGCGAGATGCCCGCACATCGGCCCGCCCATGTTGCCGAGACCGATGAAGCCGACGCGCTCGATCCGGCTCACAGCGAGATCCAGGTGGTCTTGAGCTGGGTATAGGCATCCAGCGCGTGCAGGGAGCGGTCGCGACCGTGACCCGAGCCCTTGAATCCGCCGAACGGCGTGCTCAACGACGACATGTCGAACGTGTTGACCCACACGGTGCCGGCACGCAGCCGCCGGGCAACTCGATGGGCGGCCGATACGTCCGAGGTCCAGACGGCGGCCGCGAGTCCGTACGCGGTGCCGTTGGCGAGCGCCACGGCGTGGTCGAGGTCCTCGGCGTGCTGGATCGTCAGCACCGGGCCGAACACCTCCTCCTGGACGATCGGGTCGGTCGGGTCGGGCGCCTCGATCACGGTCGGGCTCATGTAGGCGCCGCCCGCAACCGGCTGCGCGCGGGCGCCGCCGACCAGCACCCGCGCGCCGCCGTCAGCTGCTCGCTGGACCCGCGCCAGCACGCCGCCCAGGTGCTCCTCGCTGACCATCGCGCCGAGACGGGTGCCGGGGTCGGCGGGATCGGCCGGGTGCCACTCGCCCGCGAACCGCACCAACCGCTCGGCGAGCCCGTCGGCCAGCTGCTCGGCGACAACCACGCGGGAGCCGGCGTGGCAGGTCTGCCCCGCGTTGTAGAAGATCCCCCAGCCGATCGCCTCGGCCGCGGCGTCGAGATCGGCGGCGTCGGCGAGCACCACATGCGGGCTCTTGCCGCCGAGCTCCAGCGACACGGACTTGCCGTTGGACTCTCCGGCGTAGACCAGGAACCGGTGCCCCACCTCGACCGAGCCGGTGAACGCGAGCTTGTCGACGTCGGAGTGGCGGCCGAGCGGCTCGCCGGCCTCCTCCCCGTAGCCGGGAACCACGTTGAGCACTCCGGCGGGGACGCCGGCCTCGTCCGCCAGCTCGGCGATCCTCAGCGCCGTCAGCGGCGACTGCTCGGCGGGCTTGAGGACCACAGAGTTGCCGGCGGCCAGCGCCGGCGCGAGCTTCCACGCGGTGATGATCATCGGATAGTTCCACGGCACCACCGCTCCGACGACGCCGAACGGCTCGCGGCCGACGAGCGCGACCGCGTCGGCGCCGGTCGGCGCGATCTCGCCATAGACCTTGTCGATCGCCTCGGCGTACCAGGCAAAGCAGTCGCGGGCGTTGACCACGTCGACGCCGCGGGCGTCGCCGATCGGGTGACCGACGTCGGCGGACTCGAGCCGGGCGAGCTCCTCGGCGTGCTCGTCGATCAGCGCAGCGAGCGCCAGCAGCACGCGCTTTCGCTCCCGCGGATCGGCCAGCGCCCAACCCCCGGCCTCGAACGCCATCCGCGCCGCCCGCACCGCGCGGTCGACATCCTCGGCGCCGCCCCGCGCCACGGCCGCGATCACGCTCCCGTCACGCGGCGACACGTCGTCGAACGTGCGTCCGTCGGCGGCCGGGACGAACTTCCCGCCGATAAAGGCCTCGGTCCTCACGACCGGACCGCGCCGCGGTCGATGGCGTGGAACGCGATCGACTCCTCGTCGAGCTCGATCCCGAGCCCCGGCGCATCGGGGACCGCGACGCAGCCGTCCTCGTCGATCCCGACCGGCTCGGCGAGCATGAAGTCACGGCGCTCGGGAGTCCACCCGGGCGGGTCGAATGGGAACTCGAGGTAGGGGCCCCCGCCGACCCCGGCGCACACGTGCAGGTTGGCGAGCACGCCGATCCCGTTGGTCCAGGTGTGCGGGGTGAACCAGCGGTTGCGGCGCAGGGCCAGCTCGGCGAACGTGCGCGCGCTCGAAATCCCCAGCGAGAGCACGACGTCGGGCTGATAGACGTCAAGCGCGTCGTCCTCGAGCGCCAGGCGCAGGTCTTCGAACGTCCGCGCCATCTCGCCGCCGCCGATCCGCACGCCGGTGCTCTGGCGCAGCGAGCGCATTCCCGCGCGGTCGTCGCCGTCGAGCGGCTCCTCCACCCACAGCACTCCGTGCTCGCGCAGCCGCTCGATCGCCGCGCGGGCGTCAACCGGCCCGAGCCCGCGCTCGATGTCGCCCGGCATCCGCCACCACTGGTTGAGGTCGACGATCAGGTCGAGCCGATCGCCGACCGCGTCGCGGACGGCGGCGACCACCCCCACGCCCTCGTCGATCCGGTCCCGGGCGATCCGCAGCTTGACCGCGCGAAAGCCCTGCTCAGCGAGCGTCACCGCGTCGGCTGCCCGGCGCGCGGGCGGGCGCTGTTCGCCCCACGAGGCGTAGGCCGGGACCCGGCGTGAGGCGCCGCCCAGCAGCACGCTGACGGGCTGGCCGACGACGCGTCCGAGCAGGTCCCACAGGGCCGCTTCGAGCGGCCAGTAACGGCCGGCGTGAAACGAGATCGTCTCCAGCGTGCGGACGTGGCGGGCGATCGCCAGCGGGTCCTCGCCCACGAACAGGTGCTCGAACTCGGCGAAGGCGGCCATCGTGTCGCCGCTGCCGATCCCCTCCACGCCCTCGTCGGTGTGCACGCGGACGATCGTGGCCTCGAACGCGGTCCGCGGCACGGGGTCCCAGGCGGCGTAGAACGGCGGATCGAGCGGGAGGCGCAGCCGCTCGGTCGAGATCCCGGTGATCTTCATCAGCGCATCGTACTACTCGCCCGTGTAGAACGGGCTGGTCACCTCGTCGCGGCGCTCCACGAGCGCCCGTGCGGCCGCGGGATCGCGGCCGTGGACGCACACGCCGATCGCCTTGCGGGTGGCCTCGCGGTTGGCTTTGCGGATCGCGGTCGCGTCTGTCCCGGCCGGGTCGACGTACACGCACACGAACACGAGCACGTCGTCGGTGGGCTCGAGCAGGCCGTCGGCCACCGCGTCGAGCACGCCCTGGGCGATCCCGAGCTGCGCCGCCCCCCACGTCAGCGACACGTGCAGATCCTCGGTCGCGGTGGCCTTGTTGATCATCAGCGTCGGCGGCCACACCGGCTCGTAGCTGGGCTGGTCCTCGCCCACCACGACCATGATCGGGGTGTGGCCGGGGGTGGGCGTGGTCAGCGTGCCGAGCATCGCGGCATGCGTAGGCGTTCCCCGGCGGGCCAGGACAACGTTGACGTGGCTGCCGTTGGCGCCGGCGTCGCCGCCCCACGCCTCGGCGACGCGGCCGTCGAGGTCGTCGCGGGTCATCGCGGCGCTCCCGCCAACGCTTCGTCGATCACGATCACCGAGCGCGCCCCCTGCCCGCGGCGCAGTCGCTCCAGCGCTGCTTCGACGTCGTCCAGTCCGATCAGGTCCGAGACAACCTCGGCGAGATCGAGGCGCCCGTCGACGACCAGCTGCGACAGCTCCGCGATCGCCGCGTGGACGTCGCCGGAGCCGTAGTAGCTGCCGGTGATCGTCTTCTCGCTGAGAAACTCGATCGCGGGCAGCGGGACCTCGACGCCTCTGGGCGAGACGCCGACCACGGTCGCGGTTCCGCCGGGGGCGAGCGCGTCCCACGCCTGTCGGATCGTGCGGGCGCTGCCGACGACCTCGAACGCATGCTCGACGCCGCCGCCGCTGATCTCGTGCACCTGCTCGACGGCGTCCGGGGCGGCCGCGTTGACCGCGTGCGTGGCGCCACGGCGCAGCGCGAGCTCGAGCTTTTCCGGCTCCAGATCGATCGCGATGATCGTGCCCGCGCCCGCGAGCCGGGCGCCCGCGATCACCTGTAGGCCGACGCCGCCGCACCCGATCACACACACGCTCGACCCAACCCTCAGGCGCGTGCGGTTGACCGCGCCGATCCCGGTCACGACCCCGCAGCCCAGCAGCGCCGCCTGCCACAGCGGGATCGATCTCGGCAGCGGCACCACGCCGGCGACCGGCACGACCGCGTACTCGGTGAAGCAGGCCACCATCAACCCGTGCTGCAGCGCGGTCCCGTCGAGGTCGCGCAGCCGCGAGGTGCCGTCCAGCAACGTCCCCGCGAGCAGGCTCACGCGCGCCACCTCGCACAGCGTCCGCCGCCCCGAGCGGCACGGGCCGCAGCTGCCGCAGGACGGCACGAAGCAGAACGCGACGTGGTCGCCGGGCGCGACCTCGGTGACACCCTCGCCGACCACATCGACTACGCCGGCGCCCTCGTGGCCGAGCACCATCGGCCAGCGCCCGTCGCCGAGCAGACCGTCGGCCAGGTGCACGTCGGAATGGCACACCCCCGCCGCCGCCACCCGCACCCGCACCTCACCGCGTCGCGGCGGCTCGAGCACGACGGTCTCGACCGCCACCGGACGGCCCGGCTCGCGCAGCACCGCCGCCCGCGTCTCGATCTCGCCGATCGGTGCCCCGGCCACGGAGCCGGACGCGGAGGCGAACTCAGTCGCCCGCGCCGGCAACGGTCACCTCGGAGCCCTGCAGGCGCTGGAGCTCGTCGAGCGGGATGTGACAGCGGATCGCGTGGCCGGCCTCGGCCTCGGCCAGCGGCGGCTCGGTGGTCTCGCAGATCGCGCCGATCTTGCGCGGGCAGCGGGTGTGGAACACGCAGCCGCTCGGCGGCTTGGCGGCGCTCGGGATCTCGCCCTCGAGGCGGATCCGCTCCCGCGTGGGCGCCTCGAGCGTCGGCACCGCGGACAGCAGCGCCTCGGTATACGGGTGGTGCGGTCCACTGAACACGCGCTCGGCCGGGCCGACCTCCATCACGCGGCCCAGGTACAGCACCGCGATCCGGTCAGACAGGTAGCGGACCACGCCCAGGTCGTGGCTGATGAACAGGTAGGCGACGTCCTCGCGGCGCTGGAGATCCGTCAGCAGGTTCAGGATCGCGGCCTGTACCGACACGTCGAGCGCCGACGTCGGCTCGTCGCAGATCACGACCCGCGGATCGCCCGCGAACGCGCGCCCGATCGCCACCCGCTGCTTGAGCCCGCCCGACAGCTGGACGGGACGCATCGATAGGTGGCGCTCCGACAGCCTGACCTCGGAGAGCAACTGCCTTCAGCCGCTGTTCGAGCTGTTCGCCGTGGTAGCCGCCGAGCTTGGACAGCGATCGCGACAGCAGCCGCCTGACCGAGTGCCGGCGGTTCAGCGCCGAGTCGGGGTTCTGGAACACGATCTGCAGCGCCTTCTGCTGGTCGTGCGTGCGCTGGCCGGTGGTCGGCGGCAGCGCCTCGCCGTCGAGCGTGATCGTTGCTCCCTTGTCGGGCGCGGTCAGTCCCATCAGCACGCGCGCGAGCGTGGTCTTGCCGCTGCCCGACTCGCCCACCAGACCCAGCGTCTCGCCGGTGCGCACCTCCACGTCGACGTCGACGAGCCCGTAGATCGTCTCGCCGGCGAGGCGGAACGTCTTCGACACGCCCGACGCCGAGATCAGCTCCGATCCGGCCTTGGTGGCGTCCGAGATCGGCTGCTGGGCGACCTTCTCGACCCGCGGGAGCGTCTGCGCCCGATCGTGGAAATGGCAGCGCGAGCGCCGGCCGGGGCCAGCCTCGTACGGGGGCGGCGACTCGGTGCGGCAGCGGTCCTCAGCCAGGCCGCAGCGATCGGCGAAGATGCAGCCCTCCGTCACCAGCCCCGGGGCGGGGAGGAAGCCGGGGATCGTGTCGAGCATCTCGCGGCCCTTGAGCGTGTCGCGGCGCGGGATGCACCGCAGCAGGCCGACCGTGTAGGGGTGGCGCGGGTCGTCGAACACCTGGCGGGCGGGACCCTCCTCCACCAGCTCGCCGGCGTACAGCACCCCGACGCGGTCGCACATCTTCGCGATCACGCCGAGGTTGTGGCTGATGAACAGCACCGAGGTCCCGAACTCGCGCCGCAGCGCGGAGATCAGATCCAACACCTCGGCTTCGACGGTCGCGTCCAGCGCGGTGGTGGGTTCGTCGAGGACCAGCAGCGACGGTTCGGCGGCGAGCGCCATCGCGATCACCACCCGCTGCAACATGCCGCCGGACAGCTGGTGCGGGTAACGATTCATCACCCCCTCCGGATCGGAGATCCGGACCTTCTCGAGCATCTCGAGCGAGCGGTCCCGCGCCTCGCCCTTGGGGCGGCCGGCGATCTCGAACACCTCGGCCACCTGGCGGCCGACCTTGATCGTCGGGTTCAGCGCGCGGCCCGGCTCCTGGTAGACCATCGACACCGTGCTCGCGTGCAGCTCCTGCAGCTCGGCGGCGCCCATCGCGAGCACATCCCTGCCGTCGATCGAGATCGATCCTCCGGCCACCCGGCCGTTACGGGCTAGATAGCGGACGACCGCGAGCGCGATCGTCGACTTGCCGCAGCCGGACTCGCCGACCAGGCCGTAGGACTCGCCCCGGCCCACCCGGAACGAGACGTCCCGGACGACGTTCATCTGGCGGGAGCGCACCCGATAGCTGACGCTGACGATCGTCGACGACCAGCGCGTCGGCGTGGCCGGCAGCCACGGCCCCGGCGCCGCCGGCGGCATCGGACACGGCGCTCATCGCTCGAGCACCCGCTCGAACGCGTCGGAGATCAGGTTGACGGCGATCACCAGCGAAGCGATCGCCAGCGCGTCGAACAGCACCTCCCACCAGAAGCCCGCTCCGACCTGGCCGTAGTTGCGTGGCGATCTCGAGCCCCCAGTCGGGCGAGGGCGGCGAGATCCCGAAGCCGAGGAACGACAGCGTCGCGACCGTGAACACGGCGTATCCGAGCCGCACCGTGAACTCGACCAGGATCGGCGCGGTCACGTTCGGGAGGATCTCGACGAACATGATGTAGGGGGCGCGCTCGCCGCGAAGGCGGGCGGCCGAAACGTAGTCGAGCTCGCGCTCGAGCAGCACCGCCGCCCGGACCGTGCGGGCGATCAGCGGCGTGAACACGATCCCGATCACGAGGATGATCACGAGGTTGGAGCGCCCCAGGGCGCTGATCACCACGATCGCCGGTGACGACCAGCGGGATCGCCAGGAACGCCTCGACGAAGCGGCTGATCACCTCGTCGGTGGCGCCCCGGAAGTAGCCCATCACGAGGCCGACCGCGCTGCCGGCGACCGTCCCCAGGATCGTGGCCAGCGGGACGATGATCATGATGTCGCGCGACCCGACGATCACCCGCGAGAACATGTCGCGCCCGAGCTGGTCGGTCCCGAACAGGTGCGCGCCCGACGGCGCCTTGTTGATCGCCTCGAGGTTCTGCGCGTAGGGACTGTGCGGGGCGATCGTCGTGCCGAAGATCGCGCACACGATCCACACCAGCAGGATGAACGCGCCGATCAAGAACAGCTTGGAGGCCAGCAGCTCGCGCACCAGCTCGCCGCGCAGCTCCGCTCGCTCGGCCTGGAGCGCGCCGGCTGACTCGATCGGTACGTCGATCGTGCTCACTCGGCGGCCCTCAGGCGGATCCTCGGGTTCAGCAGCGAGAACGTGACGTCGGCGATCAGCGTCACCAGCATGTAGACGATCCCGATCGTCAGCACGCCGGCCTCGAGCATCGGGAAGTCCTTATTGGTGGCGGCCTGCGCGATCAGCGAGCCGATCCCCTGGTAGCGAAACAGCGTCTCGACCACGACCAGGCCGCCGATCAGGTACCCGGTCTGTGTGGCGACCACCGTGATCGTCGGCAGCAGCGAGTTGCGCAGCACGTGGCGGCGGATCATCACCCCGCGGGGCAGGCCCTTGAGCGTCGCGGTCCTGGCGTAGTCGGACTCCAGGCCCTCGATCGTCCCCGCCCGGGCCATCCGCATGATGTAGCCGAACAGGATCAGCACCAGTGGAATCGCGGGCAGGATCAGGTACTTGATTTGGGTCGGGAAGTCCGCGCCGGGCGGCGCCGTGGCCGACACCGGCAGCCACGCCAGCCCGACCGCGAACACCAGGATCAGGATGATCCCGGAGACGAACTCGGGCACGGTCGTGGCCGACAGGCCGATCACGCTGATCGTCCGATCGAGCGGGCGCCCGACGTTGAGCGCGGCGATGATGCCGCTGAGGATCGCCAGCGGGACCACGATCACGAACGCCAGCGCCGCCAGCTTCAGCGAGTTGCCGAGCGCGGTGGTCAGGATCGGGCCGATCGGCGCCTGGTACTGGTACGACGTACCCGGGTCGCCCTGGACGAAGTTGCTGATCCACGTCCAGTATTGGCTGGCAAGCGACTTGTCGAGTCCGAGCTGGTGATTGAGCGCCGCGACCGCCTGCGGCGCGGCCAATGGCCCGAGGATCGCGCGGGCGGGGTCGCCCGGCAGCACCTGGGCCGCGAAGAACACGATCAGGCTCAGGATCCACAGCGTGATCAGCGCAAGGCCGATCCGCTTCAGGATGAACCTGGTCATCTCCACGTCGGATTACTCCTACGCGCCGCTCTTGGATGCGGTGTTCAGGTACAGCTGGGCGATCGCCGTCGGGTTCAGCCCGTTGACGCCCTGCGTCGACGCGGTCAGGCCGTCGACCCAGTACGGGATCACGATCGGGGTCTCCTTCAGCAGCAGCCGCTGGATCTGGCCGGCGATCTGCTTCTGCGTCTGGAGGTCGAGCGCGGCCACGTACTGCTTGACCAGCGAGTCGTACTGCTTGTTCTTGAAGTGGGCCGCGTTCCACGGGCCATTCGAGGTCAGCGGCGACTCCAGGTAGACGTTAGGCACGCCGCGGTCGCCGTAGTCGACCAGGCTCATTGTGCTGTCGAGCCAGGGGGAGTTGCCGAAGGTGGTTTTGCCGTAGTAGGTGGACTGCGGCTCGACGTTGAGCTTGACGTTGATCCCGATCTTCTTCAGGTCCTGCTGGATAACCTGGGCCAGCTGCGGGATCTCCTGGTACTGCTCGGTCGTCAGCGTGACGTTGATGCTGGTGTGACCGGCGGCCTGGAGCAGCTGCTTGGCCTGGCTGATGTTCTGGGTCCGCTGCGGGACGCTCGTGTCGGTGGATGGGTAGCGTGGACCGAACGGGTAGTCGTTGGCGACGCTGCCGTCGCCGCTGAGCAGCGCTGCAACCATCCCCGACCGGTCGAGCGACAGCGCCACCGCCTGCCTGACCCGCGGGTCGTTCCACGGCGGCTGGTCGTTGCGCATCGAGAGCTCGCGGTGGTTGGCCGACTTGAGCTTGATGATCTTGTAGGTCGAGTTGTTCAGCAGCGAGGTCGCGCCGGCGGGAGCGAACTGGGCGATCACGTCGACGTCGTTGCCCTGCAGCGCCAGGATCATCGGCTGCTGGCTGGAGTAGAACTTGAACGAGGTGTTCGCCAGCAGCGGCTTGGTGCCCCAGTAGTTCGGATTGGGGACGAACGTCGCGCCGACGTTCTGGGTGTAGGTGCCGAGCTTGAACGCGCCGGTGCCGATGAACGTCTTCTGCCACTTGCCGAAGTCGGTGCCGGCGGGGACGATGATCGCGTTGTAGTTGTCCGACGAGACCAGGTAGGGGAAGTTCCCGTTGGGGGCCTCGAGGTGGAACTCGACCGTCGAGGCGTTGACCTTCTTGACGCCCGAGGGGGTCAGCACGCTGGTGAACGTGGACAGCGCGTTGGACGCGTTCTTCGGGTCCGACAGCTGCTTGAACGTGTAGACGACGTCGTCGGCGGTCATCTCCTGGCCGTTGTGGAACTTGACGCCCGTGCGGAGCTTGAACGTCCAGACGCTGCCGTCCTTGTTGGGCTTCCAGCTGAGCGCCAGCATCGGCTGCAGCGCCAGCTTCAGGTTGCTGTCGAAGATCAAAAACTCGCCGGTCTGGTTGAGCATCAGCAGCCCGCCGGCGTCGGAGATCGTGAGCGGATTGATGGCCGCGGCAGGGGTGGACGCGGCGATCCGCAGCGTCCCACCCTTGACCGCGGTGCCGCCGCCCGTGCCGGTGCCCGAGCTCGACGAGGACGTGCCTCCGGATCCGCAGGCGGCCAGCACGGTCCCGAGCAAGGTGGCCGACATGCCGATCGCGCTGCCTCGCCGCAGGAAGTCGCGCCGGTTCAGGCGCCCGGAGACGAGCTCGTCGATGTAGTGGTTCTCGAGCTCGCTGCGCCCGGACCTGAGTCGGTCGAGCTCAGTGTTGCGGCGGGTCATGTAGGCACCTTTCGGTCGGATTGCGCACGATGCCCCGCGCCCGGTCCCGGGCGGTCGAGGCGAATGGCTGGTGATGTGGTCGCGCGGGTCGGCGCGACTGAGGTCTGATCGGCACGGGCGGTGTGGGCGAGCTCGGCGGCCGCGGCCACCAGGTCGCTGATCATCTCGCGCCGGCGAGCGGCGTCGATGCGCCCGCTGGGCACGCACAACGTGATCGCCCCGGCGACCCGCCCGGGCGGGCCCACCGGGACCGCGATGCAGTGCAGCCCGAGCGCCGTCTCGTCGACGTTCTCGGCGTAGCCGCCGCGCCGCGCCGCACGCAGGATCTCCAGTAGCTCGGCGAGGCCGCCCAAACGCCTCCCGGTCGGGGTGATGAGCTCCGAGCCACGGTACATCGCCGCGACATCGCTCTCGGGCAGGTCGGCGAGCATCACCCGGCCCGAGGCCGAGGCGAACGCCGGCAGGCGGCTGCCCACCGACGTCACCAGGCGGACCTGGTGGGTCGTCTCCTGCTTGGCGATGAACACGCTCTCGGAGCCGTCGAGCATCGTCAGGCAGGTGGTCTCGTTGTGGCGCGCCAACAGGCCGCGCGCGACGCCGTGGAAGCCCGGCGGTCAGCGCCGAGGCGGGCGTCGAGCGCACCAGCCACGCCACGCGCGGCCCGAGCTCGATGTTGCCGCTGCCCGAGTCGCGGCTGATCCAGCCTCGCTCCCCCATCGTCGAGCACACGCGATGCAAGGTGCTCTTAGGCACGCCGGTCTCGCGCGAGAGCTGCGCGAGCGTCACCGGCCCGCGGCGATCGAGCGCGTCGAGCACGTCCAGGACGGCCGACACACCGGCCGAACGGCGTCGGGAACCTCGCGGGGGCTGCTGGCCAAGGACGGTCGACACTGTCTCTCCATGATCCGCCGGTGGAACAGCGTTCGGCCGACGGGCGATGCGAAGCTGTCATACCGGAGAGGGAGAGTCAAGTTTACGTTGTGTTTAGCTGATGGAGCCCGGCGGCCAGTATGTCAATCGAAATGCTTCAGATGGGCGGAGCGTGCATATCACGACAAATCCGCGGCGATCGCCGAGCCTTGCCGTGTGAGGCACGTATACGGTGCTCAGCGCGGCACGCCTCCCCTCCCGCGTCGGATTTGACGTGTTATGCACCGCTCTCGCGCGCCGCCCACGACCGACCAGTGCTCTTCACCCGCCACGACCAGCTCGACCTCGACGCCTACATCCGGATCGCGTTCGAGCACGAGCGCGTCGACCTCGACCCGGGCTGCTGGCGGAGGTCGACCGCCGCCGCGCGGCGATGCTCGCGCACGTCGACGAGGGCCACGCTGGCCTACGGCGTCAACACCGGCCTCGGCCTGCTGGCCACGCTCCCGGTCGCGCCCGAGGACCAGGCGGCGTTCCAGCGCACGATCCTGGTCGCCCGCGCCGGCGCGGTGGGGCCGCCGCTGGCCGAGCCGGTCGTCCGCGGGACGATGTTGCTGCGGCTCGCCGGGTTCCTCAGCGGTCTGCCCGGCGTCAGCGCCGACCTCTGCCGGTTCATTGCCGACCGGCTCAACGACGGCTGGCTGCCGGTCGTGCCCGCCGGCGTCGGCGGCGCGCCCGGCGAGACCGTCCCGCTCGCGCACCTGTTCCAGACGTTCGTGGGCGAGGGCGAGGTGCTGGTCGACGGCGACCCGGTCCCGGCCGCGCCGGCACTGAGATCGAGCGGGATCGAGCGCGCCCGAGCTCGGCGCCAAGGAGGGGATCGCGCTGATCAACGGCGCGCCCGTGGCCCCGGCGCTGTCGATCCCGCTGGCGCTCAGGGCCGAGGCGCTGGTCGAGCACGCGACGCTGGCCGGCACGCTCGCGGTGGCGATCATCGGCGCCTCGGCGCGGCCCTACTCGGTCCGCGTCGGCGAGCTCAAGGGCGACCCCGCCCAGCTCCGCGTCCACCGGCGGATGAGCGAGCTGCTGGCCGGCGGCGGGCGCTGGGACTCGGCCGCACAAGCTCCGGTGTCGCTACGAGTGATCCCTCAGGTGCACGGTGCCGCGCTCGACCTGATCGGCCGCCTGCGCGAGCAGCTGGATCGCGAGCTGCGCGCCGTTGCCGACAGCCCGGTGTTCCTGCCCGCGAGCGACGGCGAGCCCGAGGGCCTGTATCCGACCGGCAACTTCCACGCCCAGGCGGTGACATCGCTGCTCGACGCGGTCGGGATCGCGGCCGCGCAGGTCCTCAACCTGGTCGAGAAGCGGATGCACCGCGTGCTGGACTCGCGCTTCTCCGGCCTGCCCGAGCAGCTGTCGCGCGACCCCGGGCGCCAATCGGGGCTGGTGATCCTCCACAAGCAGGTGATCGGGCTCGCCGCCGAGGCCGCGAGCCTCGCCACGCCGGGCTCGATCCGAGCCGCCGACGCGTCGACCGGGCAGGAGGACTTCCAGGCCCACACGATCCTCGCCGCGCGCCAGCTCGAGCAGATCCTGTCCGACCTCGAGCTCGCGCTCGCCTACGAGTTCGTGACCCTGCGCCAGGCACACGACCTCGCCGGGCGCGCGCTGCTGGCACCGCTGCAGGGCGTGCTGGCCGAGGTCGCCGAGGTCGTCCCCGAGATCCACGAGGACCGTTCGCTGGCGCCCGACGTACAACGAGTCCGGGAGCTGATCGTCCGGGGAACGCTTGTGCCCGAGGCGCCGCGATGGTCGCCGCTGCTCGAGCGCGACAGATGCAGAATGTGGTCATGACCGTCCTGCGCAACGCCCGCCTGATCGACGGCACGGGCGCGCCCGCGGTCGACCGCGCGACCGTGCGGATCGAGGATGGCCGGATCGCGGAGGTCTCCGCCGACAGTGGCGCCGCCCCGCCCGACGGCGCCATCGACCTCGCCGGCCGGACGCTCCTCCCCGGGCTGATCGACGCCCACGCCCACGTCTCCAGCGACCAGAGCCGCAGCCCCGGGTTCGGCCCGCCGCCGCCGCGCAAGGGCGAGCTCCCGCGCCCCCGCGAGCTCGGCTACTTCATCCTGGTCAAGGCAGCGTCGGCGATGCTCGCCGCGGGCGTCACCTCGGTCCGCGACGTCGGCGCCTACGACGACGAGGCGATCGTGCTGCGCGAGGCGGTCCGCCTGGGGATCGTCGAGGGCCCGCGGATCCTCTCGTGCGGCCGGATCATCTCGGCGACGGCTCCGGGCGGAGCGATCTTCACCACGATGTACCGCGAGGCCGACGGTCCCGACGACATGCGCCGGGCGGTGCGCGAGCAGCTGCGCCGGGGCGCAGACTTCGTCAAGCTGATGGCGACCGGGGCGCGCTCGGTGCTGGTCGAGGATCCCGAGCCCGCGCAGATGACGGCTGAGGAGTTGCACGCGATCGTCGACGAGGCCCACCGGCTCGGGATCCGCGTCGCCGCCCACGCCGAGGGCCTGGACGGGGCTCGGCTCGCCGTGGAGCAGGGCGTCGACACGGTCGAGCACGGGCTGTCGCTGCACCGCGAGCCCGAGCTGCTGGAGTCGATGGCCACGCGCGGGATCGTCCTGGTCCCGACGCTGACGACGTTCCACGATCTCGCCGATCGCTTCACCTCGGACTTTCCCCGCGGCGCTCGTCGAGCAGGCCAAGCGCCAGCGCGAGGAGGCCTACCAGACGCTGGTCGCTGCCCGCGACGCGGGCGTCACGCTCGCGATGGGCCACGACAGCGGACCGCCCGGCGACAACGCGATCGAGCTCGTGCGGATGGTCGACGGCGGGTTGTCGCCGCTGGAGGGGATCGCGGCCGCGACCAAGGGCTCGGCCGCGGCGCTCGGGTTCGAGGACGTCGGCACCGTCACCGCGGGGGCGGTGGCCGATCTGCTGGTCGTCGACGGCGACCCGCTCGCCGACATCCGAGTGCTCAACGGGCTCGACAATGTATGGCTGGTCCTGCAGTCCGGTCGGATCGTGGCCGGGCGCGGCCGCGCGACAATGCAACCGTGATCGACGACGCGCCCATCTGCGCCCCGGAGTTCGCGCTGGCGTCGGTCGCCGGAGGCTCGGTGAGCCTCACCGAGCTGTTGACGGACGGTCCGGCGCTGCTGGTGTTCGTCGCCGAGGAGTGCCCGACTTCGGCGATGACGCTGCGGCGGCTGGCCGAGCCGGCGAAGCTGCTGGACCGGGCCGGGGTGCCGGTGGCCGCCGTGTTCGAGGATCCGCTCGAGGTCGCCGCTCGCACCGCGCGCCGGGCGGGCTTCGCCGGGACCGTGCTGAGCGAGCCCAGCCCGTACCCGGTATCGGCCGCCTACGAGCTCCAGAGCGTGCCCACGACGGTGGTGGTCGACCACGACGGCACGCTGGTGCGGCGCGTGGTGGGCTGGGATCGCGACGGGCTGGACGCCGCGCTCGAGCAGGTCGGCCGGCTGGCCGGCGGGCCGCTGCTGTCGGTCACCGACGAGCAGCCGCTGCGCAAGCCGGGCTGCGCCGCCAAGAACACGTACGACCCCGACACGCTCGCTGCGCTCGACGGCGCCGGGTCCTATGACGAGCTCGAGGAGATGTTCGACCGCGGCTGGAGCGACGGGCTGCCGGTGATCCCGCCCACGCCCGAGCGAGTGCAGGCGATGCTCGGCGGCCGCGACCCGTCGGCGTCGCTCGGCGAGGTCCCGCCGGCGATGGGCGAGGCGACGCTCGAGCGACTCGCCGCCTGCGCGGTGCTGGCCGGCTGCCGGCCCGAGTACTTCCCGGTTGTGGTCGCGGCCGCCGCCGCGGCGCTCGAGCCGGCCTTCAACCTCAACGGCCAGGCGGTCACCACCCAGCCGGCCGGGCAACTGGTGATCCTCAACGGGCCCGCACGCGAGACGCTCGGCCTCAACACCTCGATCGGCGCGCTCGGTCCCGGCAACCGGGCGAACCTCACGATCGGCCGCGCGTTGCGGCTGATGGTCAGCCTCACCGGCGGCGGCTTTCCCGGCCGGATGGATCGCGCGACGCTCGGCCATCCCGGCAAGCTCGGCTTCTGCCTGGCCGAGGACGAGACGGTCAGCCCGTGGGAGCCGCTGCACGTCGAGCGCGGGTTCGGGGCCGACCAGTCCGTCGTGACGCTGGTCGCGTGCGACGCGCCGATGTCGATCTCCGATCACCGCAGCCGCAGCCCGGCCGAGCTCGCGAGCGTCCTGGGGTGGGCGGCGGCGGCGACCTGGAGCCCCAACTGGTGGCCGCTGGGCGGCGCCTCGCTGTTCGTGATCTGTCCCGAGCACGCCGAGCTGTTCGGCGCGGCCGGGTGGAGCAAGCAGCGCATCCGCGAGCAGATGTTCGAAGCGGTGCGGCGTCCCGCACACGAGCTCCGGTGGGGCGAGACCACGCCCCAGGTCCACGCCGCGCCCGATCTTGCACCGATCACGAAATGGGACAGCCCCGACGACATCGTGCTGGTCGTGGCCGGCGGCGAGGCCGGCCGCTACTCAGCGGTGTTCGGGCCGTGTCTGGGACTGCAGGCCGAAATCGTCTCCAAGGAGGTTGCATGGAATACGTGAGCCCATTCGACGAGCGGCGCCGGGAGCCCGAGCCGCTGGCCCCGCGCGGCAAGCCGCTGCGCGGCGCGCGCGTCGCGCTGCTGGACATCAACAAGCGGCGCGGCGACGAGTTCCTCGACCGGATCGAGACGCGGCTGCACGAGCAGGGAGCGCAGACATTCCGCGTGGTCAAGGAGATCTTCTCCAAGCCCGCCGACCCCGAGATCATCCGCCGGATCGCCGGCCGCGGCGACCTCGCTGTGGAGGCGCTGGCCGACTGAGGCTCCTGCACGTCGTGCAGTGTGCACGACATGGTGCGCCTGGAGCGCGAGGGGATCGCCACCGCGGCCGTCGCCACCGAGCCGTTCGTCGACGAGGCGCTCGAGCAGGCGCGGCTGCTGGGGATGCCCGATTACCGGATGGTGTACATCCCGCATCCGGTGCAGCTGCTGACGCTCGAGCAGCTGCACGAGCACGCCGACCGGGTGTTCGAGGCGATCGTGGCCCGGCTCACGCAGCCACAGCGTCCTCGAGCGGCCTGAGCTCGTCCGCGTAGCTGATCGACCGGCGCCGCATCACGCCGTCGCCGCCGATCGCGTACTGGCCCAGCCGCCACAGCGGCGGCGAGTACGCGTGGATCGACACCGACTCGGCGTCGTCGCCGACGAGGCGGTGGATGTGGTCGGGCCCGAACGAGAACGATGCGCCCGTCGGCACCGTGCGGGCGGCGGGGTCGCCTCCGATCCGCGGACTGGACTCGCGCAGTGATCCGCGCACGACGCGCACCGCGCCCGCCGAGATGTCGTGATCGTGCCAGCCCGTGTCGTTGACCGGCGTCCAGCACAGCAGCCACACGTCGACGTAGTCGTCGCGGTACAGCGAGACGAAATGTCGCTTCTCGTCGGAGAACGACATGCGCCCGTCCCACCGCTCGGGATGCTCGGCGAGCCGGTTGACGAGCTGCTCCAGCTCGGCGCGATCAAGATTGCGCGCCGGAAGCGACTGCAAGGTCATTGGACACCTCCTTGTGGTCGAGAAGACGGACCGGGTTGGCGCCGCGGATCGCGGCCTGGGCGGCCGCGCCGAGATCGGGCAAGACGGGTTCTGCGTAGGGCCGGTCGGAGCCCTCGACGAGCGCGTCGATCCCGAGCACGCGGACGGTGGCGTCGATCGCGCGCGTGCCGTATGACGAGATGTCGAGGTACACGTTTTCGTCGACCACGGTGCGCCGGCCCGCGCGCGTGTGGAATCGCTCGCCGTGCAGGGGCGCCAGGCCTGCGAGCATCGCGAAGCACACCCGCAGCCGCGGGTGCCGGCGGCGGCCGAACGCTCCGAACGCGTACCAGGCCTCGTGCATCTGCTGCACGTAGGAGACGATCGCCGGCCACCAGGGCGGGACGTCGCGCGGGACGCTCGCCGGACCGGGATGGATCAGCAGCGGCCTGCCGGCCGTCTCGAGCGCCTCGAGCAGCGGCGCTGCGCGCGCGTAGTCGAGCTCGTGCGAGAGCGCGTTGGCCGGCAGCTGCAGGCCCACGAACCCCTCGGCCAGGCGCGCGGCGAGCGCGTCGGGGTCGGGGTCGGCGAGCGACGCCGCCGCCCAGGCGCCGAACGGCTCGCCCAGCGCCGCCGTGCCCTCGTGGTAGGCGTCGAGCAGCTCCGCGCCCTCGGCCGGCGGGAGCAGCTCGATTCCGAGCGGCGACGACAGCGAGATCAGGGCGCGGTCGAGACCGTCCGCGATCACCTGCTCGCCGCGCACGTCGACATCGTGGTGACGGGGGTCGATCGGATAGACCGGCTCGCCCTCGAGCTCGAGCGTCCAGCCGTGCAGTCTCGGGGGCCGGTGCCGCGCGCGCAGAGCCTCGAGTAGGGGCGGCGGCCACAGGTGCTGATGCACGTCGATCGCAGCACTGTCGCTTAACCGGTTCATTGAATCGTTTCAGTGAACCGATTCAGGAGAAGTTTGTCAATGGCCAGACGGAAATTCGAGGATCGCGGCGACCGGTCTGCAGGCGCGGCAGCGGGGTCGCGCGCAAACTGCGTCGGGCCGCTGCCGGCGGGCACGGTGGGGAGCACTAAGCTTGCGTCGGTGAGCCCAGGCGCGAAGCGCGTCACCATTCGTGAGGTCGCAGACGCGGCCGGGGTCTCACCGGCTGCTGTTTCCTATGCGCTGCGCGGCATCCAGGTCTCCGGCCAGACCCAGGAGCGAGTCCGCAAGGTGGCCGACGAGCTCGGCTACGAGGCCAACCCGATTGCCCGCGCACTGGCCAGCGGCCGCACCGGGATGGTCGGGATCCTGGGGCCGTCGCTCGAGGACCTGTGGCAGCAGCGGCTCGTCGCCGAGTGCGGGCGGGCGCTGCTCGAGCGCGACCACTACGCGCTGATCGTCGACGCCGCCGGTGATCCAGCGCGCCAGCGGATGCTCGGCGCGCAGCTGCGCGACCAGCAGGTCGACGGGCTGATCGTCTCCCCGGTCGATCCCTCGGACGAGTTCTGGCCCGAGCTGGCGGAGTCGGTCGCGGTCGTGTCGATCGGCGACGCGCTCCCCGACGCCGACGTCGCCGGCGCGGTCCTGTTCGACAACCGCGCCGGCGTCAGCCGCGCGCTCGAGCACCTGCACCAGCTGGGCCACCGGCGGATCGCGGTCCTGCGCCCTCCCGGCTCGCCCACCAACGACCGGCCGGCAGAGGTGTTCGTCGGCGCCGAGGCCGACCGGCTCGGGCTCGACGTGTTGGTGATCAGCGCGCAGTATGAGCTCGACGAGGCCACCGCCGCGGCCCGGGAGGTGCTGTCGGCGACCGAGCGTCCCAGCGCCGCGTTCTGCTTCTCGGACTCGATCGCCTATGGCGTGTACGCCGCCGCGCGTGAGCTGGGACTCACGATCCCGGGCGACCTGTCGGTGATCGGCTACGACAACCACCCGATCTCGGCGCTGATGTCCCCGCCGCTGACGACGTTCGACTGGCAGTCAGAGCGCCTGGCTGAGGAGGCGGTGGGGATGGTGCTGGCCGCGATCGGCGAGCGCCCGCTGCGCCGCCGGCGGGTGATGATCGACCCCGATCTGCGCGAGGCCGGATCGACGGCCAGACGGGCAGTCTGACCCGCCACAGCCGACCGGCGGCCGATCTCTACGATCAGCCCGTGGCGTACGTCGAGACCCAGCCGCCGGGCGCCGGCCTGCTGTCCCGCGCTCCGTCGGGCGCGCTGGTGGTGACCGCGATGACGTCGGTGCAGTTCGGGTCGGCGATCGCGGCGACGTTGTTTGACCGGCTCGGCCCGGCCGGCGCCGTGCTCGTCCGCGTGGCCTTCGGGGCGATCCTGCTCAACGCGGTGTGGCCTCCGCGCGTGCGCGGGCGACCGCGCACCGAGCTGCTGCTGGCGGTCGTGTTCGGGTTGGTGCTGGCGACGATGAACCTCAGCTTCTACGAGTCGATCCACCGGATCCCGCTGGGGACCGCGGTGACGCTCGAGTTCGTCGGGCCGCTCGCGGTCGCGGTGGCGGGATCGCGCCGGCGGCTTGACCTGGCGTGGGTGGCGCTCGCGGTGCTGGGGATCCTCGCGCTGGCCCGAGGGGGGGCCCACGGGCTCGACGGGCTCGGTGTCGCGCTGGCGCTGTTCGCCGGGTGCCTGTGGGGCTGCTACATCCTGCTCAACGGCCGCGTCGGCCGGGTGTTCGAGCGTGGAACCGGCGTCGCGCTGTCGATGACCGTCGCTTCGGTCGCACTGCTTCCGGTCGGGATCGCCGCCGCCGGATCCGAGCTCCTGCACCCGGTGCCGCTGGCGATCGGCGCCGCCGTGGGGTTGCTGTCCTCGGCGATCCCCTACTCGTTCGAGCAGGAGGCGCTGCGGCGGATCGCCGCGTCGCTGTTCGGCGTGCTGATGAGCCTCGAGCCGGCGATCGCGGCCGTGGCCGGCCTGATCGTGCTCGGACAGGGGCTGAGCCCGCGCGACATCGTCGGGATCGCGCTGGTGGTGGCCGCCTCGGCCGGCGCCTCGCTGCACTCGAGCCGCGCCGTGGTGGACGCCTGACGGCGCTGCCGCCGACACCGGCCGCCGGCTCAGCCCAGGAACGCGATCAGCTCGCGAGCGACCCCGACCGGATCGTCGTAGGCGATCAGGAACCCGGTCCGGGCGAGCATCCGCAGCTGCGCGTCGGGCAGCAGGTCGAGCGCCTCCTGCGCGGCGACGATCGGGTGCTCGGTGTCCTCGTCGGCCCACAGCAGCAACACCGGGAGGTCGATCCGCGGGTAGGCATCGAGCAGCCATCGCTGGGGCTCCGCCGGCCAGCGGCGCGCGAACTTTGCCCACGCGCGGGCGCGGTTGCCGTTGCCGCCGACGTCGGCGAACGCGTGTCGGACGAGATCGCGCGCCGCGGGATTGCGCTGCACCGACAGGCGCTCGCCCACTGCCGGGCGGAACACGAGCTTGGCGCCATGGGCGAGCATCCGGTCCAGTCCGGGCAGCGCCGCCGCGCGGGTCACCGCCCGCCAGCTGGCGCGCTGGCCGGCGTGCTCTTGGCGGCGGTGCAGCCGGTTGGGCATCACCACCAGCCGCGACGGCGTCAGCCGGCCGGTGGCGATCGCCCGCAGCGCGAGCTCCGCGCCGATGTCGTGGCCGGCGATCAGCGGACGCGGACCTACCGCCTCGCGACAGAAGCCGGCCATCACCTCCGCCAACCAGTCGGGCGTGTATGGGTGGCGCGGTCGGTCCTCGGAGTCACCGTGCAACGGCAGGTCCGGGAGCACGACGCGGAACCGCGCCGACAGCGGCGCCACGATCGGCTCCCACTCGCGATGCGACAGCCCGAGCGAGTGCAACAGCGCCAGCCCGGGCCCTGCCCCGGTTTCGCGATACGCCACCCGCGCTCCGTCGTGGTGGTGGTAGAGCCTCAGCCGCATCGCAAACCTTCTACCGAAACGCGACGCACTACGCCATGCGCGATTGCGTTGGTGCAGCGAGGTTGTGCAAATGTTGCACGACCCTCGCGAACCTTGCCAAAACGGTTCAACTTGACTCACATGGAAGCACGCAGCAGTAGTCCCCTCGGACTGTCGACGTCGCAGGCCGCCAAGGCCCTCGGCGTGTCGCTTGGCACGATCCGCCGCTGGTCCGACATGGGATACCTACAGTCCTACCGGACACCCGGCGGTCAGCGCCGCTTCAGCGCCGACCAGATCGAGCAGTTCCTGGTGACTTTGCGGCGCGGCGGCGATCCGTCGGAGAGCCGCGAGCGCCTGGTCGGCTAACGGCCGCTTGCTCGAGCTTTCCCCCGCCGCAACTCGGTCAGCCGGTTCCGGCTTCCGATATTCGGCGTTCCATATTCAGCTCGGTGTCGAAGTCGGCTTGATCTGCGTGCCGGTACTCGACTCCCTCACCGCTGAGCAGACCCGCGAGCACTTCCACGTAGCGAGCCTCGAGTTGACTCTCTGACACGCGACGGAGCTCGCGAACGGCCTCGAACGAGCTCATCCGCGTGCGGTAGGTGTCACTTGCGGTCAGCGTGTCGTACACCTCGGCGACCGAGATGATCTTCGCGATCTCGGGGATCTCGCCGTCGATCAGACCGTTCGGATAGCCGCGCCCATCCACCCGCTCGTGGTGGGCCAACACGATCTCGGCGACCGGACCGTACATGCCGAGGTCCTTGAGCATGTCGGCGCCGAGGTCGGGATGTCGCTGGATCGCCATCCAGTCCTCGTCGGTCAACGTTCGCCCGCGCTCGGCCACCCGGTCAGACAGCGCGAAGTGCCCGATGTCGTGCAGCAGCCCCGCCGTGTGGGCGAGCTCCTGCTCCCGCTCGGTCATCCCGACCTCGCGCGCCATGTCGCGCGAGAACCGCGCCACCGCGGCGGCGTGGCGCGCCGCGCGCTGGTCGCGCGTGTCGAGTGAGCGCATCAGTCCGGCGAGCACGCCCCAGGACAGCGACACGTACTGCTCGGATCGGCGCCGGGCGCGCTGCAGCAGGTGCGCCATGTACGAGAACGTGAACACCGCCGACAGCGCGAACGCGATCCCAGCGTTGCCGATCTCGAGCGTGATCCCCGCGCCCGCGACGACGAGCAGCACGTTGAGCGCGATGCTCGGGAGGTCCTCGACAAACGTCTCCACCCCGAACTGCTCCAGGTCCGGGAAGAACACCCGCCCGAGGACCGCGACGATCGCGAAACTCAGTGTGATCGCGATCACCGAGGCGACGGCGACGGCGACGTAGAACGTCACCGACGTGCTCGGAGTGCTGGCGATCGCGTGAAACACGAGCGCGGCCGCCGCGGCCGGAATCACGCTCGCCGGCAGGTTGTTGAAGATGACGGCCCGCCAGCGCGTCTGCAGCCTCACCGCCGCGGTCAGCTCGCACACAACCGCAGCCGCCATTGCCGAGCGTGCTCCGAGAAACACGCCGGCGAGCGCGTACACGATGAACGACGCCGACACCGAAAGGCCATCGCGGGCCCCGGCGACCATCGCTCCCGCGATCACCGCCGCGACGCCCAGAATGACGGTTAGCGCGCTTACCTTGTCGGCAGGGGCCCAGAGAACGGTTGCTATAACGGAGGCAAGCAGCGCTCCGACAACCAAGCAAGCTGCGACGCGCTCGCCCTTCCGGCCGCGAGCACCCCGTCGGGCCAGGCCGACCATCGGCCCAAGTTAGCGCGAAACTCGCGCTACCCGCAATGTTTCGATGGATTAACCCCGTCGGTATGCCATTTCGGGATCCCTCCTCTCGGCTGTGAGCAGACGAATCGGCCGTCGGACAGGTTGGGGCGCGCATCCGACAGCCGCTTTGCACAAACTTTGGATCACTTTCTTCCAGGAAAGCTGTGCAATTCTATGTTCGGTTCTCCGCTAACACAACGAATGGTCCGAAATAGCAACGTCTAGACGACCGATCCTGCGCATGCGCTATCTGAAGACCAGCGAGGCGGCGGCGTTATTGAACGTCAGCCCCAACACGTTGCGCGCCTGGGAACGGCGCTTCGGTTTCCCCAAGCCGCAGCGCTCGCCCGGCAAGCACCGCCTGTTCACGCACGGCGAAGTTGCCGCGCTGAGGGACGCCCTCCAGGAGGGCCTGTCGATCTCCTCGGCGATCTCGCGGGCGCGCGAGGGACTGGTCGCGGACACGAACTCCCTGCTCGGGGCGCTCGTCTCCTACGAGCGCGAGCGCGCTGACACGGCGATCGAAGCCGCGCTGGCGCTGCGCTCGGTGGAGCGATCGGTCGAGGAGGTCCTGCTTCCAACGCTCGACGAGGTGGCTCGCCGATACACGGTCGAGTCCGCCGCGTGGGCGTTCGCGGCCCATTGGGGCGCCGAGTGGCTGCGGCGCGCGACGCGCCTGGCCCCGCCTCCGGTCCGCCCGATTTCGATCGTGATCGGCGACGCGACGCGCGACGAGCTCGACCCCGACGCGCCGTATCTGCGCGCGGTCGAGCTGCTCTGCGTGCGCGCTGGCGTCAACCTGCTGAGCCTGTCCGCTCGCGGAGTGGCGGGCATCGGCGACGCGGTGGCGGTGCATCGCCCGAATCTCGTGGTCGTGGCGGGCAACCACCTCGACGACGACACGGTCGCCCGGTGGGCGTACGCGATCAGACTCGCAGTCGGGGCGACGCCGGTGGCGTTGTACCGGCGAGGCCCGCAGCGCGCGACTCGGGTCCGCACGACCGCCACGAACGTGCTGCCGCCAGGCGCCGGGGAGGCGCAGCGGCGCCTGCTCGACCTGGTGGAGGAACAGGGAGACGCCGTTGTCAATGTTTCGAGCTCCCGCCATCACGGCGGGATAGGTCAGGACGTCAGGTCCCGAACGGCCTAGCGTTCGGAGAACTCGTTCGAAAGGGATTTCGATGCGTACAACACATATAGGGGGCATAGGGGGCCGACCGGCACTGGCGCTGGTTCCGCCGCTGCCTGAAACCGGCGAGCAGACCGCGCCGACGCGGACGGTCACGTTCTGCAGCCATTGCGGAGCCGAGCCCGCCGCCGACGCTGTGATCAGCTCGACGCGGGTGTGCGGCGACTGCGGGCTGGGGTTGCTCCTGCAGGCCGAGTCCGACGCCGCTCCCGCCGCCGGCGACGCGTTCGTCGTGACCGACGACGCACTGTCGGTGTGCGCGGTCTCGGCCGCTGCCGAGCGGCTGCTGGCCACGTTGGAAATCGAGGCGATCAACCAGCCGATCACCCGGTTGCTGGTCCCCGCCGAGGCCGAGGGCAACGGCGCGAACCTGGCGACAGCGATCACCTGGGCGGCCCGCGGCGACGGAGCCGTGCACCGGACCGTGGTCCGTCCCGCCAACACGTTCGGCATCCGCATCACCGCCCGGATCGCGGCCTGCGGGCCGCGATCGGCCGCCCTGCTTGTGTTCGAGTAGCCAGGCCGCCGCGCCTGACTGCGCCTGCACGACTCCATGCGCGTGTTGCGTCCCGGTGCCTGGCGGTCGATAAATCGCTGAGCAAATGTCCGGAATCCGAACAAATGCTGCGGCAGCGATGCTCGGGATCAGCACCTCGACGCTGCGGACGTGGGAGCGGCGCTACGGGTTTCCGCGGCCGGTGCGCTCTCCCGGCGGCCACCGCCAGTACGCGCTGGCCGAGATCGAAGCGCTGCGACTGACGCTTGCCGAGACCCACAATGTGTCCTCGGCGGTCGCACTGGCGCGGGAGCGAGGCGAGGGTCCGCCGTCGCCGGCGCGGCTGGCGGCAGCGTTCGCGAACTTCGACGAGGAGCGCTCCGACCGGCTGCTCGAGGAGAGCCTGACGCTGCGCTCGGTCGAACGGACGATCGAGGATGTGCTGCTGGATGCGGTCGCCACCCACACGCTGGCCGGGTCCACGCCGGAGTCCGAGTTCGCCTGGCGCCACGCGGCGGGCTGGATGTCGGCGGTCAGACGGCTGACCCCGCCGCCGACCCGGACCGAAGGGATCCTGGTGGTTGACGACACCGCGGCGCTGAGCCTCGAGGCGCTACACGCCCAGTCGCTCGAGCTGATGCTGAGACGCGCCGGGTTCAGGACGATGTCGCTGTCGCCGGTGATCGAGCCTTCGCGGATGCGCCGGGCGCTGCGCGTGCTCGGACCGAGCGCGATCGTGGTGACCGCGACCAGGCCGTCGCTCGACGCGATCGGCAGGATGATCTACGCGGTCAGGGGCGCGGCGCCCGACGTGGCCGTGTTCGACTTCCGCGGCGCAGTTCCGGACGGCGGCGCCAGCACCGTGTACCGGCTTGGCGACCGACCGCTCGCCGCGCGCGACGGGCTGGTTTCTCGCCTGGAGGCGCGGGCGCTCGCGGCGTCTCATCCCGGCCGCAGGCGGATCGTCGCCGCGCCGCGTCGGTCGGCGTGCGCTGACGGCCACGCGGATCGCCCGGTCAAGTCCACCGATGCCAACCCCGGTGTGCCAGCAGGCGCCTCCTACAATCCTGCGCCCATGCCCGCTCCACACCGACCGGTTGATCCACGCGCCTCGTTCCCCGAGCTCGAGGAGCGCGTGCTTGCGCGCTGGCGCGAGCGGGACGTGTTCGCGGAGTCGCTGCGCCGGCGGCGCGACGCCCCGCCGTGGGGCTTCTACGAGGGGCCGCCAACGGCCAACGGCGCCCCGGCGACCCACCATGTCCTGTCTCGCGTGTTCAAGGACATCTTCCCCCGGTACCGCACGATGCGCGGCCACTACGTCGAACGCAAGGGCGGCTGGGACTGCCACGGGCTGCCGGTCGAGCTGGCGGTCGAGGCCGAGCTGGGGATGCAGTCCAAGGAGGACATCGAGCGCTACGGGATCGCGGAGTTCAACGCCCGCTGCCGCGAGAAGGTGCTCAGCCACGTCGAGGACTGGAACCGGCTGACCGAGCGGATCGGGTTCTGGATCGACCTCGACGATGCCTACCGCACGCTCGACGCCGACTACATCGAGTCGGTGTGGTGGGCGCTCGAGCAGATCCACGCCCGCGGGCTGCTGTACGAGAAGCTCAAGGTGGTTCCGTACTGCACCCGCTGCGGGACGGCGCTGTCCAGCCACGAGCTCGGGCAGCCCGACGTGTATCGCGACGTGATCGACCCGTCCGTGTACGTGCGCCTGCCGGTGATCGGTCCGCGGGGCGCCGCCCAGCAGGGCGATGAGCTGATCGTATGGACCACGACTCCCTGGACGCTCGTATCCAACGCCGCGGTCGCGGTCGACCCCGAGCTCACCTACGTGCGCGCCCGCGTCGACGGCGGACCGGTCGAGATCGTCGCGGGGTCGCTGGTGGAGCGCGTGCTCGGCCCGGGCGCCGAGGTGCTCGAGCGCTTCCCGGGGAGCGAGCTCGTCGGCGCCGCCTACGACCCTCCGTTCGCGTTCATCTCCGCCAGCGAGTACGGCGAGAAGGGACACACGGTGCTCCCCGCCGACTTCGTCACCGCCCAGGACGGCACCGGCCTCGTGCACACCGCGATCGCGTTCGGGGAGGACGACTTCCGCCTGGGCGAGCAGCAAGGGCTCAACGTGATCAACCCGGTGAGGCTCGACGGGACCTACGACGAGCGGATCGGGCCGTACGAGGGACGCTGGGTCAAGGACGCGGATCCGGACCTGATCGAGGACCTCCGCGCCCGAGGCCGGCTGCTGCGCTCGGAGTCCTACGAGCACTCCTATCCGCACTGCTGGCGCTGCCACACGCCGCTGCTCTACTACGCCAAGCCGTCCTGGTACATCGCTACCAGCGAGCGCAAGGACCGGCTGCTGGCCGCCAACGAGACCGTCAACTGGCACCCCGAGCACGTCAAGCACGGGCGCTTCGGCAACTGGCTGGAGGGCAACGTCGATTGGGCGCTGTCGCGCGAGCGCTACTGGGGCACGCCACTGCCGGTGTGGCGATGCGCCAACGGCCACGACCGCGCGATCGGCTCGTTCGCAACGCTTCAGGAGCTGTCGGGGGTCGCGCTGAGCGACCCGCATCGCCCGTTCGTCGACGAGGTGACGTTCCCGTGCGCGGACTGCGGGGAGACGATGCAGCGCGTTGCAGAGGTGATCGACGTCTGGTTTGACTCGGGCTCGATGCCGTTCGCCCAGTACCACTCCCCGCACGCCGGCACCGAGGCGTTCGAGCGCCGGTTCCCCGCGGACTTCGTGTGCGAGGCGCTCGATCAGACGCGCGGATGGTTCTACTCGCTGCTCGCGATCTCGACGTTGCTGTTCGACCAGTCCCCGTATCGCAACGTCGTCTGCCTCGGGCTGATCCTCGACGACGACGGCCGCAAGATGTCCAAGTCGCTGGGCAACACCGTCGAGCCGTGGGACGTCATCAACCGCTACGGCGCCGACGCGCTGCGCTGGTACTTCTTCACCTCCAAGCAGCCCTGGGACGGCTACCGCTTCTCGCTGGACACGATCGGCGAAGCCGTCAGGCAGTTCCTGCTGCAGCTGTGGAACACGTACGGCTTCTACGTGCTGTACGCCAACGCCAACGAGATCGCCCCGGTCGCGCTGGACGATGTCGAGCCGACCGAACTCGATCGCTGGGCGCTGTCGCGGATGCAGGCCACGATCGAGATCGTGCGCGAACGCATGGATGAATTCGACGCGACCGTCGCCGGGCGGGCGATCGCCACGTTCGTCGAGGAGATCTCAAACTGGTACGTGCGCCGCTCGCGTCGGCGCTTCTGGGACGGCGACCCCGCCGCGTTCGCGACGCTGCGCGAGTGCCTGCTGACCGTCTCCAAGCTGCTGGCGCCGTTCTGCCCGTTCATCTCCGACGAGCTCTACGACAACCTCGACGGCTCAGAGCCCAGCGTGCACATCTGCGACTTCCCGGTCGCCGGCCCGCGCGACGCCGAGCTCGAGGAGGTGATGAGCGTGGCCCGGCAGACGGTCAGGCTCGGCCTAGCCGCGCGCAGCAAGGCCAAGCTCAAGGTCCGCCAGCCGCTGCACGAGGCGATCGTGGTCGCGACCGGATTCGAGCGGGCCGCGATCGAGCGGACCGCGGAGATCATCCGCGACGAGCTCAACGTACGCGAGCTGAGGTTCGTCTCCGCAGTCGATGAGCTCGGCGAGGTCGAGGTCAAGCCCAACTACAGGACGCTGGGCCCGAGGTTCGGAAAGCAGATGCCGCTGGTCGCGGCCGCTGTGGCGGGACTGCACCCCGCCCACGCCAGCGCGACCCTGCGTGAGGGCCGGACGGTGGCGATCACGATCGGCGGCCAGGACCACGAGCTCACCGCCGATGACCTGCTGGTGGCGATGAAGCCGCTCGAGGGCTACGAGGTCGAGCGGGAGGGATCGCACGCGGTCGCGCTCGAACTCGAGCTCGACGACGACCTGCGCGCCGAAGGGTGGGCGAGGGAGATCGTCCACGCCGTGCAGGCCGCGCGCCGCGATGCCGGGCTCGAGGTCTCTGACCGGATCGCGCTCACGCTCGACGGCGACGGCGCGCTGATTGATGCCGCCCGGACTCGCGAGGCGTATATCGCTGCGGAGACGCTCGCGGTCCGGGTCGGCTATGAGTCGCTCGATGGGGCCGCCGAGCCGGTGCTGATCGACGGCCTCGAGCTTCGGGTTGTTGTCGCGCTGGCCTGAGCCGGCGTGGTGGTACTTCTGGCTCTAGGCGAGCGCCGGCTCGAGCTCCGCCTCGAGCCTACGCTTGGGGTACGCACCGATCACGGTCTTGGCCGGCTGCCCGTTGCGGAACAGGATCAGCGTCGGGATCGACATGACGTTGAACTCGATCGCGGTCTTCTGGTTCTCGTCGATGTTCAGCTTGACGACCTTCAGCTGGTCGGCGCGCTCGTTGGCGATCTCTTCGACCACCGGGGCAACCATCCGGCACGGTCCACACCACGGCGCCCAGAAGTCCACGAGCACGGGGGTCTCCGACTCGATGACCTCGGCCTGGAAGTTGTTGTCGGTGACTTCTGAGACGGTGCCTGCCATTTGGGCTCCTCGCGGTTTCGAACCTTACTTCAGAAAGTATAGCGCGGTCTCAGCGGACCTCGGATCGGTCGCGGATCGGGCGCACTACGCTTCAAGACCAGACCGACATCCTCGCACGCCGATGACCGACTCCGCAGAGATTCCCGCCAAGCAGACGACCGATCCGACCAACCTCGAGATCGCGGAGGCGCTGGACGAGCTGGGCGATCTGTACGAGCTCGACGGAGCCGTTATCCACCGGATCGTGGCCTACCGCAACGCGGCCAAGGCGGTCCGCGAGGCGCCCGTCTCAATCACCGGCCTGGCGCGCCAGGACCGCGCCACCGAGCTGCCCGGGATCGGCGCGATCATCCAGGAGAAGGTGATCTCGCTGGCCGAGACCGGCGAGATTCCCGCGCTGGTGAAGCTGCGGGCGAAGTTCCCGCCGGGACTGGTCGAGATGACGCGACTACCGGGACTCGGCCCCAAGCGGGCGCGGCGGCTGTTCGAGGAGCTCCAGATCGACTCCTTGGACGCGTTGCGCACCGCCGCCCAGGAGCAGAAGATCCGCAAGCTGAAGGGGTTCGGGCCCAAGGCCGAGGAGAGCATCCTCGCCGCGCTCGACGCGGTCGGCGCCGGACAGCCCCGGACGCGATTCGTGCTCGACCGCGCGCTGGCGATCGCCGACCCGTTCGTCGAGGCGCTGCGCGAGCACCCGGCGTCCGGCCAGGTGCAGCTCGCCGGGTCGGCGCGGCGGATGACCGACAGCGTCAAGGACCTCGACGTGATCGCCACCGCGCACGACCCGATCGCGCTGTCGCGCGCGGCCGCGGAGCTCGATCTGGTCGAGCGCGCCGGCACCGCCGGCGAGTCCGGCGTGAGGTTGCGGACCCACACCGGAATCCAGATCGACCTGCGGATCGTCGCCCCCGACCAGTTCGGCAACCTGCTCCAGCACTTCACCGGCTCCAAGGAGCACAACATGGCCCTGCGCGACGCCGCCGTCCGCAAGGGCCTGCACGTCTCCGAGTACGGCGTGCTCGACGACAGCACCGGCGAGACCCATCGCTGCGCGACCGAGACGGAGGTCTACTCGCTGCTCGGCCTGGAGTACATCGAGCCCGAGCTCCGCGAGAACCGCGGCGAGCTCGAGGCCGCCGCCGCGGGAACGCTTCCCGAACTGATCGAGCTCGGCGACCTGCGCGGCGACCTCCACTGCCACACCACCGCGTCCGATGGGACCGCGTCGATCGAGGAGATGGCGGCGGCCGCACGCGAGGCGGGCTACGAATACCTGGCGATCACCGACCACTCCGCCAGCTTCGGGTTCGGCGACGACCTCTCGCCCGCCCGGCTGACCGAGCACGTCGCCCGGATCCGTTCGGCATCGGTGGATGGGATCGAGCTGCTCGCCGGGTCGGAGGTCAACATCCTCCCCGACGGCTCGCTCGACTACGACGACGACGTGCTGGCGCAGCTCGACTGGGTGATCGCCAGCGTGCACTCGTCGTTCCGGATGGACTCCGAGACGATGACTCGGCGGATCATCAGCGCGGTCGAGAACCCGCTGGTGGACGCGATCGGCCACCTGTCGGGCCGCAAGATCGAGCGCCGCCGCCCGTACTCGTTCGACGCCGAGAAGGTAATCGAGGCCGCGGCGCGGACCGGCACGATGCTCGAGATCAACGCCAGCCCCGACCGGCGCGACCTCAACGAGCTCAACGCCCGGGCCGCGGCGGCCGCGGGAGTACCGATCCTGATCAACTGCGACGCCCACCGCGTCGGCGGCTTCGAGGTCGCGCGCTATGGGATCGCGACCGCGCGCCGGGCGTGGCTGACCGCGTCAGACGTCGTCAACACCGGGCCGTGGTCGGACGTCGCGGCGCTGCGCCCGCGCAACCGATCGTCGAAGTGAGGCGTCCGGCGACCTACGCGCGGCGCTGAGCGCGCCTTGGAGGCGGGCGCTTGGCGGCGGGCCGCTTGGTGGGGGCCGGCGGGCGTGGCGAGCGGCGCGGGAACCACGAGGGCATCGTCCACTCCCGCTGGATCGCGACGAACCACAGCAGCCCGACGATGCACAGGATCGAGGCCACGAAGAAGTTCAGCCGCAGCCCGAAGATGTGGATGGAGTAGTCGACGCGCAGCGTCTCCTCAAACACCCGGAAGCCCGAGTAGCCGGCCACGTACAGCGCGAACAACCCAGGTGGGCGGATCCTGCGGTGGTGGCCGAGCCACACCAGGAACGCCGCCAGCAACAGGTTCCAGATGATCTCGTACAGGAACGTGGGGTGGAAGGTCGCGTACTGGGTGTAGTGCGGGGGGCGGTGCTCGGGGTCGATCTTCAGCCCCCACGGCAGCGTCGTCGGCCCGCCGAACAGCTCCTGGTTGAAATAGTTGCCGACGCGACCGAATGCCTGAGCGACCAGCAGCCCGGGCGCGGCCGCGTCCATGAACCGGCGGACGTCGTAGGGGTCCAGCCGCCGGTAAAGCACCCACAGCCCGACGGCGGCGCCGCCGGCGATTCCGCCCCAGACCCCCAGGCCGCCCTTCCAGATCGCGAACGGCCCCCACCAGTGCGGCGGGATCTGGCTCGGCGTGGTGATCAGGAAGTAGATGCGGGCGCCGATCAGCCCCGCCGGGAACGCCCACATCGCGACCTCGTAGCAGAGGTCCGGGTCCCCGCCCTCCTTGCGCCAGCGACGACGCGTGGTCACGATCGCGCCGGCGACCGCGAGCACGTACATCAACCCGTAGACGTGCACCTCGAGCGGCCCGACGTGGAATCCGTTCGCGGACGGGCTGGGAATGAACGCCTCGGTCACTGCGTACCCAATCTTGTCAGTAACCGCGGCAACACCGCCTCGGTCACGGTTGCATCGACCGCAGCGCGCGAGAACGGCTCGAGCAGCTCGGTCGCGCGGGACGCGTAGCCGGGGGCCGGACGGTCGAGCGCCACCCGCAGCGCCGGCACGAGATCGTCGGCCACCAGCCGGGGGTCGAGCTGGCGCGCGAGGTCGAGCGCCGGATAGGCGCCGGGGGCGGGCGTGGTGACCAGCATGCACCCGTCGGCCAGCGCCTCCAGCGGGGCGATCCCGTAGTCCTCGCGGCGGGGGGCGGCGACAAACACCCGGGCGCGGCGCAGCAGCGCTCGGTACTCAGCGGGCGCCAGGCGCCCTGCCGCACGGACCCCGGCGGCCGGCGGGAGCCCGTCGATGCCGGCGACCACGAGCGTCTCGTCGCCACGACGCGCCCGCTGCCACGCCGACAGGATGTGGTCGAGGCGCTTCTTCTCCGGATTGCCCGCGTACGCGAGCGCGTCGATGTCGCGGCGGCCCGACGTAGGCCCCGAAGGATCCACCGGGGTCGGTAGCACGACGGGCTCGCCGGACACCAGCGCGCGGTCGGCGGGCACCAGCGCGCGCTCGCTCATCGCCAGCACCAGCGGCGCCTCCCGCAGCCGCCGGCGCTCCACCGGTCGCTGCCAGAGGCCGTGGCGGCCGGGGCGGTTCTCGGCCGCGACCGCGTCGAGCCAGATCGCCCCCGGTCGCGGCCACAGCAACGCGGCGGTCATCGAGCAGTAGATCACCGCCGTCGGGTCGGACTCGGCGATCCCGCGCTGGCACGCCCGGCACGCCGCGCCGGCCTCGACGAAATCGGTCAGCGCGAACGTCCGCACCCGGCGCAGCCTCCCGGTTTCGATCGCGGCCACGCGCGCGCCCGCCCGCGACAGCGACCCGGTCAGCTCCGCGGCCGACGCCCGCCAGCCGGGCGTGCTGCCCACGGAAACGACCAGCACGTCGGCGCGGGGCACACTTACGCCCTCGGCCGGACTCGACGGGACCGGTCTGACGCGCCGTTGAGCTCGAACAGGTTGGAGCGGAATCCGGGCGTGCGCACGAGCCTGATCGCCTTCAGCGGCGAGGTCCGCTCGACGTAGAAGCGCGCGCCGTCGCGCTCCTCGATCGCGGTCACCGCCGATGACTGTCGCCGCCAAGCCAGTGCCCAGATGATCGCGAACCCGCATGCGATCGTCGGCACCTGCGGCAGCACGAACGCCAGCGCTCCCGCGCCGATGGTCGAGAACAGCAGCGGCCACAGGCGGTTGAGCAGCGTGCGCCACGCGTTGGCGTCGGGGAGCATGGTCTGCGTACGGGCGCTGGCCAGCAGCGACGCGATCGGCGACGACGTCTCCGCGCGCCGGCCCAGCCACAGCCCGACCAGCGCGGCGAGCACCCACCACCCAGCCGCCACCGGGATCACCAGCGAGTCGGCGCCATTGGCCGCGGCGGCCACGGTCACGGCGGCGAGCGCGGTGGCCGCGGCCGCGCTCAGCAGCACCGTCATCCGCAGGAAGTCTGTGAATCGCACGTCAGTCGGCGACCAGCGACGCCAGCAGATGCTGGACGCCCTCCGTACCGTCGACCACGACGTCCGCCTCCTCGGTGATCTGGGTGGGGCCCTCGTCTGACCTGACGCCGACCCGGATCGCGTAGGAGATCTTCCCGTCCGCCTTGAGCTGGGTCAGCGCCCGGAACGCGTCGAGGTCGGTCGTGTCGTCGCCCGCGTACAAGACGGCGTCGACGTCTGACCCCTCGAGGAGGTTGATGATCCCGACGCCCTTGTCCATCCTCACCGGCGGCCGCACCTCGAGCACCTTGCGCCCCCAGTGGGTTTGCAGTCCGGCCGCCTCCGCCTTGGCGGCCAGCGAGTCGACCGCGGCCCGTGCGGCCTCCTCGTCGGGGGCACCGCGCCAGTGGAACGCGACGATCGCGCCCTTGTCCTCCAGGCGCACGCGGCGGCGGCGCAGGTCTGCGGTCTCGGCCTCGCGACCGAACTCGTGGATCCGCCGGACCCATTCGGTGATTCCCGGGTCGAGCACCGACTCCGTCCAACCCGCCCGCAGCAGCTCGGTTCCGTGCGAGCCCAGGTAGGAGATCGTCCCGATCGACACCATCGCACGCGCCTCCGAGGCACGGCGGCCACTGACGCAGGCGACGATGCCGTAGCGCCGCGCGACCTCGATCAGGATCTGTCGGGTCCCCTCGGGAACGTGCGCGTCGGCGGCGTGCTCGACGATCGGGGCGAGCGTGCCGTCGATGTCGAGCAGGATCGCCCCGCGTCGGGGGTTGGCGCGCAGTGGGGCCAGCGCGTCGGGCGGGAGCGCGGACGACACCCGCCTAGTATGCCCGCTCCCGGGCTATAGCATTGGGCGCGATGAGCGCATCCACTCGCGGCGACGGTTACGCGGTCTCGAGCCTCGAGGCGATGGGCGAGGGATACGGGTTTCGCAAGGTCCGGCGCGAGCTCGAGGTGACCGCCTTCGGCATCAACGCGCTGGTCCTGCCGCCGGGTTACGAGACCGGCGTGCACTATCACGAGCGCCAGGAGGAGACCTACTTCGTCCACCGCGGCGAGGTCGCGATCAACTTCGGGGACGGCGCCTCTCACCGGCTCGGTGCGGGTGGCGTCGCGCGCGTCGATCCCGGCACGCACCGGAGCCTTCGTAACGTCGGCGGCGAGGACGCGATCGTGCTCGTGGCCGGCGGCGCGGACGGCTACGTCGGCCGCGACGGGCAGGCCGTCGGCGAGTCCGCGCAGGGCGGTCCACCCGGGGCGCAATAGCGCGCTTGCCCGGCGGCCCGATCCTGCTGCTGCACGGTCAGCCCGGCAGTGCCCGCGACTGGGATCCGGTCACGGCCGCGCTCGGCGCCGATGCGGGGGCGATCGCGATCGACCGCCCGGGCTGGGACGGCAGGCGATCGCGATCGACCGCCCGGGCTGGGACGGGCACACGCCGCCGGCCGACCTGCCGGGCAACGCCGACGCCGCGCTGGCTGCGCTCGATCGCGCCGGGGCCGACGGCGCGACGGTCGTCGGGCACAGCCTGGGGGCGGCTGTGGCGGCGTGGCTGGCGGTCGCTCACCCCGACCGGGTGCGGGCACTGGTGCTGGTGGCGCCGGCCGCGAATACGGAGGCGCTCGAGCCGGTCGATCGCCTGCTGGCGGCGCCGGTTCTCGGCGAGCTCGCCGCGGCGGTGGGGCTGGGGTCGATCGGGTTGGCGCTCGCGGCGCCGCCGCTGCGGCGGCTGATCACCCGGACGCTGGCGCTGGACGAGCGCTATCTGGTCTCGGTCGGCCGCGGATCGCTGGCCCCGGCGGCGTGGCGCGCGTTCGTGTCCGACCAGCGGGCGATGGTGTCCGGGCTGCCCGCGCTGACCGCCCGGCTCGGCGAGATCTCGGCGCCGGCCACGATCGTGGTCGGCACCGCCGACCGGATCGTCCCGGTCGCGGCCTCACGGGCGCTTTCGCGTCAGATCCGCGGCGCGCGGCTGGTCGAGCTCGAACACCGCGGACACCTGCTCCCACAGCGCAACGCCGGCCAGCTCGCCGAGCTGATCCGGAGCGCGTCGGCGCCCTAGGCAGGTGTCGGACCCGAGGACGCTGTTCAGCGCGTTGAGGCGTGCGATCGGCGGCTTGTGGCTGAGCGCAGCGTGTGGTCGTCAGGTGAGCTGGAGTGCAGATGGCGGGGCGAAACCGCGTGTACAACGTCCCACTCGAGCCCTCTGGGCGCAAGCGTGGGACGTTCGGCACGTGGGGCGTGATCAACGTCCCACGGTAACCCGCGAAGGCCTCGAGTGGGACGTTAACGGGCTGCGGACCAATCTTCGGCGCCGACGAGCGGCGGATGGCTAGCTCATCGGGTGAGGAACTACCCCGGAGCGGGTCTCGTCGGGCCGAGGCTCGGGCACGATCGGCGTGGCCGGCTCCTGCGGGTCGGGGACGACCGCCGGCTCCTCGGGATCGGCTGGCGTGCCCGGGTCGGGATCGGCCGGCGTGACCGGCGCATCCGGAACTACGGGAGTGGCGGGCTCGGAGGGTTGCGGGACCTCCATCACGATCGGTGATATGTACATACCGTTGCCCTACCCCGTCGCGAGCTTGTAAACCGCCCGCGGCCGGGACGCGATCAGCGTCCGACGACGTGCAACAGCCGGCGCCCGCGAGCCGGTAGCTCGGCGATCAGCGACCGGACGTCCGAGAGCCCGGCGCGCAGCTCGGTGTCGCCGACCTCGACGGGCATCATCGAGTCCTGCAACTCGGCGATCAGATGATCGGCCTGCTCGGCGGCCTCGACCGTGCGCTCCAGGTACACGCGCGGGTCGTTGGAGTGGGTGCCCGCCGAACGCGGCTCGAACGTGCGCTGCGGCAGCCCGTAGCGCGAGGCGAACTCGGAGTGGGTCCGCCGGGCCCGGCCATAGGCGGCCTGCAGCGGCCTGAACAGCTGCTCCTCGACGGCGTCGGCCGACTGGTCGTCGAGCTCGTCGTAGGCCTCCCCCACGGATGCCAGGCCCAGCGCCAGCTGGTCGGCGCCGGCGGCGAGATCATCGAGTAGTTGGAGGCGCGCTTCCTGCGCGGTGTAGGCCATGTCACTGAGGTTAGTGCCTCAGTTGGTGCGCGCTCACACCCGGCCGGTGTCGCGCGCGTACGCCCAGGCCGCCAGCACGCTCAGCACCAGCGACCAGCCGAGCACCACGGCCCAGCCCTTCGCTCCCCACGCCGACCCGCCGAGCGAGACGCGCCCGGCCTGCACGAGCCAGTAGGACGGCAGGAACTGGCCGAGATCGTGCAACAAGCCGCTGGTGACCGGGAACCAAGTGCCGCCGATCAGCGCCAACAGCGACACCGTGCCGCCGATCGCCGGGCCGATCGCGTCGACGGTGAGCATGTGCCCGAGCGCGATCCCGAGCGCCGCGAACGGGATCAGGCCGACGATGATCAGACCGGTCATCTCAAGCCACTTGCTGGCCGCCAGGCTGACCCCGAGCAACGCGCCCGAGATGTACAGCGCCACCAGGCTGAGGAGCGCCATCGAGTAGCCGGTCAGGACCTTGGCCCGCAGATACGCCCGCGGGCTCAGCGGCGTGATCCGCAGCTGCCGGGTCCAGCCGACCTGACGCTCCCCGGCGATCCGTCCGCCGGTGGAGACCATTGACATCATCGTCCCGAACGAGGCCAGCGAGACCATGTAGTACAGCGCGGCGCTGACGCCGGTCCCCGAGAAATCCTTGATGTGGCGGTTGGGGATCGCGATCACGAAGTACAGGATCAGCGGGAACCCGAACCCGAATAGCAGCAGCCGGCGCTCGCGAACGGTGCGCAGCAGCTCGTACCGGGTGTAGGCGACAGCGCTCACCGCGCCGACTCCACGGTCTCGCCCAGCGACGGCTCCTCGGTGTCGGGGTCGCCGGTCAGCCGCAGGAACGCATCCTCGAGACCGGCGCCGGTGATCTCGATGTCCTTGGCCGCCGGATACCGGTGCAGCAGCGCCCGGATCGCCTGATCGGAGTCGTGGCACACGAGGCTCGCCGCGTCGCCGTGGCGGTCGGCGGAGCTGACCCCGGGGAGCTGTTCGAGCTCGGCGGGGGGCACCCCGGGGAGCGTCGCCCGAATCGTCCGCGTGCCGACCCGGCCCTTGATCTCGGTGGTCGGCCCGTCCGCGACCACGCGGCCGTGGGCCATCAGCACGGCGCGGTCGGCGTTCGCGTCGGCCTCCTCGAGATAGTGGGTGGCGAACAGCACTGTCTTGCCGCCGGCGGCGTAGCGCCGCATCGCCTGCCAGAACGTGCGCCGGCCCTCCACGTCCATCGCCACCGTCGGTTCGTCGAGGATCAGCAGCGCCGGATTGGAGACGATCGCGACCGCGAACCGAACGCGCTGGGTCTGGCCACCCGACAGCTTCTGGGTCGTCTGCGCCGCCGCCTGCTCGAGACCGGCGACCTCGAGCGCCTCGTCGACGTCGAGCGGTTGCGGGTACAGCGAGGCCACCATGTTCAGCAGCTCGCGCACCGACAAGTTGCGGATCAGCTCGCCGGTCTGCAGCATCCCTCCGACGAGTCCGGCCTTCACCGACTCCTGCGGGGCCCGGCCGAACACCGACACGCTGCCGCTGTCGGGGCGGGCGAGCCCCAGGATCATGTCGATCGTGGTCGACTTGCCGGCGCCGTTTGGGCCCAGCAGCGCGACCGTCTCGCCGCGGGCGATCGACACGTCGATTCCCCGCACAGCGCGCACCGGGCCGGACGGGCCGCGCCAGGACTTGGTGAGCCCGCGCAGCTCGATCGCCTGCCCTGAGACCGCTGCGACCTGAGAACCAGTGGACGTGGCTAGTGCCCCAACTCGATCACTCACGACTTGCCTCAGATTAGTGGACTGAGTCGAATAATGTACCCAGGCCAGACTAAACTTCAAACATGACCGGTCGCGAAGTCGCCGTCGACCCCCTCGCGGAGGTCGGCCTCAGGGCCCGCAAGAAGCAGCGGACCCGGGCGGCGATCGCCAAGGCCGCGACCGAGCTGTTCGCCGAGCACGGCTTCGAGGCGGTGACCGTCGAGCAGATCGCGCGCACTGCCGGCGTCGCCCGTCAGACGGTCTTCAACTACTTCGACACCAAGGAGGAGATGTTGTTCGACCGCGATCGGGAGGTGCTCACCGCGCTCGTGACCGCGGTCCGCAAGCGAGGGTCCACCGCCGCCCCGGTCGAGGTGTTCCGCGCCCACACGAGCGCCTTCTGGGAGCGCATCAAGTCGGCCGCACCCGGCGAGGCCAGTCCCGCGGACTTCTGGAGCGTGGTCGAGTCCAGCCCGGCGCTGCGCGACCACCTCGAGGTCGTGTTCGCGCGCCACGCCCGCGCGGTCGGGATCGAGCTCGCACGTGAACGCGGGCTACCCGACGACGACGCCTCCTCGCACGCGATTGCGCGGGCGCTGTGCGCGATCAACTCGGCGATCCTGACCTGCGGCCTGCATCGGATCGCCCGTGGCGAGGACCCGGCGGTGGTCGCCGAGCAGATGCTCGCCGACGCCGACGGCTCGTATGACCTGCTCGAACACGGCCTGATCGGCCGAGACGGCGCTCAGAACGGGTAGTCGCTGACCTGGCCCTGCATCGTCAGCCACTGACCCTCGGTGAACGCCTCGATGTTGGCCGCGAGGCCGCCCAGGCGGGCACCGGTTCCCGATGCCGCCAGGCCCCCGAACGGAACCACCGCCTCGTCGTCGACCGTCTGGTCGTTGATGTGTACCAGCCCCGAGGGGACCCGGTCGGCGAGCTCGTAGCCCTTCATCACGTCGCGGGTGATGATCCCCAGCGACAGCCCGTACTCGGTGTCCGAGGCGATCTGCGCCGCTTCGTCGAGCGATGAGAACGGCATCACCGGCGCCACCGGTCCGAACACCTCCTCGCACCACACCGGCGTGTCGAGCCTGACGTCGCTGACGACCGTGGGCCGGTAGAACAGGTCTTCGTAGGTGCCGCCGGCAGCGATCGTCGCGCCGGCGTCCCGGCTCGCCGTCACCAGCTCGTGGATCTGGTCGCGCTGGCGCTCGTCGATGATCGGACCGAGCGCGACCTGTTCACGCGCGGGATCGCCGACCGGGAGCAGGTTGGCCTTCGCCACCAGCCGGCTGACGTACTCCTCGGCCAGCGACTCGTGCACGAGATGCCGCCCTGTGGTCATGCACACCTGCCCCTGGTGGATGAACGATCCGAACGCCGCGGCGCTCATCGCGCGCTCCAGATCGGCGTCGTCGAGCACCACCAGCGCCGAGTTGCCGCCCAGCTCGAGGTGGACGCGCTTCAGCCGGCGCCCGGCCACCTCGGCCACCCGGCGCCCGGCGGCGGTCGAGCCGGTGAACGAGACCACCGACACCTCCGGCGCCTCGACCAGCGAGATCCCGGCATCGGAGGTGCCGGGCAGCACGTGCAGCACGCCCGGCGGGAGCCCCGCCTCCTCGAAGATGCGGGCGATCGTGAAGCCGGCGCAGACCGCGGTGCGCCGGTCGGGCTTGAGCAGCACCGAGTTGCCGAGCGCGAGCGCCGGGGCGACCGATCGGATCGACAGGATCAGCGGGAAGTTAAACGGCGAGATCACGCCGACGACGCCGGCCGGGATCCGCCGGGCCAGCGACAGCCGCGGCTTGGCCGTGGCCAGGATCTGCCCCATCGGATGCGACGGCAAGGCCGATGCCTCGTAGCACTCCTGCTGGGCGACGTGCGTCTCGAGCTGCGCGTTGGCCGGGATCGAGCCCGCCTCGCGGATGATCCAGTCCTCGATCCCGGCGGCGTGCTCGACCAGCAGGTCGCCGGCCCGCCGCAGAATCGCCGCGCGCTCCTGATACGGCGTCTTGGCCCACGCTGCGCTGCGCGGCCGCCGCGGTTCGGGCGGCCGTCCACACGTCATCGGCATTGGCCAGCGCGATCCGCCCCAGTTCGTCACCCGTGGCCGGCTCGATCACCCCCGCCATCTCGCCGCTGCACTCGGTCCACTCCCCGGAGAACAGGCTGTCCGACCAGGGGTCCATCTCGAGCAGACTCATCGCGTGGCATCCCTCTCCGCCGTTCGGGCCGGCAACGCTAAATGATTTGACAATCATAACTCCGGGTTCATATGGTCGGCCGGTGAGCGGGATGCGGGCAGCCCTGTTACGCGAATACGATCAGCCGCTCGAGCTGATCGAGCGCCCGATCCCGGAGATCCGGCGTCCGGACGACGTGCTCGTGCGGATCGGCGGAGCCGGCGTGTGCGCGACCGACGTCCATGCGATCGAGGGGCTGATGGAGCCCGCCGGGGTGTCACTGCCGTGCGTCCTGGGCCACGAGAACGCGGGCTGGGTGGAGCAGGCCGGAGATCTGGTCAGCACGGTCGCCGAGGGTGACCCCGTGATCCTGTATCCCCCGTTCAGCTGCGGGCTGTGCGTGCCGTGCCGCCGCGGTGACGACATGCACTGCCTGCGCCACGAGTTCACGGGCCTGTCGGTCGACGGCGGCTTCTCCGAATACGTCCTCGTCCGCGAGCGCTCGCTGATCAAGCTCCCCTCGGGGCTCGAGCCCGCGATGGTCGCGCCGCACGCCGACGCCGGGCTGACCGCCTACCACGCGGTCCGCAAGGTCTCGCACCTGATGACGCCCGGCTCGACCGCGGCCGTGATCGGGATCGGCGGCGTCGGGCACATCGCGCTGCAGCTCGCGCGCGAGCTCGGCTCGGCCAAGGTGATCGCGGTTGACACACAGGAGGACCGGCTCGCGCTCGCCCGTGAGCTGGGCGCCGACGAGACGATCGACGGCGGCGGCGGCGCTGCGGACGCCGTTCGTGAGCTGACCGGCGGGCGCGGAGCCGACGTCGTGCTCGACTTCGTCGGCACCGACGCCACTCACGCGGGCTCGCTGGAGATGCTGGCGCCGACGGGCACCTACGCGGTGATCGGCTTCGGCGGCACCGTGACCGTTCCCTCTGGGGCGCTGGTCGGACAGGAGCAATCGGTGGTCGCGAGCCTGGTCGGCCGGTGGATCGATCTGTGGGAGCTGATCGAGCTACACGCCGCCGGGCGCGTGCGGCTGGTCGTGCAGACCCATCCGCTCGAGGCCGTCAACGACGTCCTCGACGAGCTGCGGGCAGGCTCGATCCGCGGCCGCGCCGTGCTGGTGCCGTGAGCCGGCCTTCGGGCCAGGAGGCGGCGCCTCCGGGAGCGCGCTTCAACAGGCTCCGGCCGGACGCGAGCGAGCAGATCGCTTCTGAGCTCCGCGCGTATATCGAGCGCAGCCGCCTGCAACCAGGCGATCGGGTCGGCACCGAGCACGAGCTCGCGCACGAGTTCGGTGTCAGCCGTCCCACGCTCCGGGAGGGCCTGCGGATCCTCGCCGGAAGCCACCTGATCCGCGTGCAGAAGGGCCGCGGCGGCGGCATCTTCGTGCAGAACACCCCCAACGGCGGGATCGGCCGCCACCTCAGCGAGTCGATCGCGGCGCTGCTCGAGTCAGACAACGTGACCCTGTATGAATTGCTCGAGGCGCGGACGTTCCTCGAGGTCCCGCTGGCCGGCCTGGCCGCGTGCCGGGCCGACGGCGCCACCGTCGTCGCGCTCGAGGCGGCGATCGCCGACGCCCGCGACCGGGGCCCGGCCACCGAGGAGTTCCGGCTCGCCGACACACGCTTTCACCGCGTGATCGCGATCACCGCCGGCAACGACCTGATGGTGACGTTCACCGGCTGGATCCTCGACGTGCTGCAGCCGTCGCTGATCGACCACATCGGCGATGCGCTCGACGGCGACGAGATCGTCTCCCAGCACGAGCACATCCTGCGCACGATCCGCCGTCACCAGCCGCGCGCCGCGCAACGCGCGATGCACGACCACATCGCGGCGGTCGAGGCGGTCCTGCGCCGAGTCGATTCGATCAGCTGATCACGCGACGGCCCCAGGCGAACGAGTCGCCGAGCCAGCCGCCCGCGAGCGGTTCCACGTACACCCCCTGCCCGGAGGCGTGGATCACCCAGTTGTCGCCGAGATAGATCCCCTCGTGGGTGACGTTGGACTCGGTGGCGGTCGAGTGCAAGCTCGCGGTGCCGAAGAACAGCAGGTCACCCGGCGCCAGCGCGCCGATCGCGAGCCGGCGGCGCTTGGATATCTCGCCGGCCTGCTGGGCAGCGGTGCGCCCGCGGATCGCCGTGCCCCACGGCAGCCCGGAGCCCTTGAACACGCGCCAGACGAAGCCCGAGCAGTCAAACCCGCCGTGCGCGAGCCCGTCGGAGGTGTCGTCGGTGGTCCCTCCCCACACGTACGGGTAGCCGATCCGCGACACCGCGATCGTCAGCGCCTGGCGCTGGTCGTCGGTCAGCGCGGGCAGCGCGAACGCGTCGAGCGTCTGCCGCGCGTAGCTCACGTTCCAGTCGCCGAACCCGAGCACCCGCGCCAACGACCAGGCCGCCTCGGCGCGCGTGATCGGATCGCCGGGGAACAGCTCCAGCTGATCGGTCCCGGACGGGTGGTCGTAGCGCAGGCCGAGGAACCGGGCGACCACCTCGGAGCCGAAGTACGGCGGCGGACGCAACCCGGCGCTGGCGGCCACGCGCTGCACGTGCGAGGCGACGTCGCCGAGGCCCAGTTGGGTTATGAGCAGCCCGTCGAAACCGAACACGGTGACCGGACTGCGCCGCGCCCGCGACGTGCTGCGAAGCCCCAGCCGCCCGGCGAGCGCGTGCAACGCGGCGTTGGCCTGACCGGCCGACAGCGCCGCCGAGCCCTGGAACGAGCGGCCGACGTTCGCGATCAGGCCGGCGCGGACGATCTGACGCTGCTGTGATGCATCCCAGTTGGAGCGCGTGATCGCGGCGGACGCGGCGGCCGGAATCAGCGCGCAACACACCATGACGCCCGCTGCGATCGCGACTGCGCGGCGGCGCGCGGTGGTCGATCGCATGCGGCAGTATCGACACAGCGCCGGAAATTCCTGCGTGCGATCGGCTTCTGCACGAAAACTTGCAGAGGACGCCCCGACGTATGCTCCGGACGGTGCGCGATCTCGAGTCCAAGACGTTCCTCGTGACCGGCGCCAACACCGGCATCGGGCGGGCGACGGCGACCGCGCTGGCCGCACGCGGCGCGACCGTGTTCATGACCGGCCGCTCGGAGTCCCGGACGCGGCCGGCGATCGACGCGATCGCGGCCGAGACCGGCAACGAGCGCCTGGAGTTCCTGGAGCTCGACCTCGCCGACCCGTCGTCGGTGCGCAGCTGCGCGCACGCCTTCCTGGACACCGGGCGCCCGCTGCACGTGCTGATCAACAACGCCGGCCTGGCGGGCCGGCGGGGCGTCACCGACAGCGGCTTCGAGCTGGCGTTCGGGACCAACTACGTCGGCCCCTTCCTGCTCACCAGCCTGCTGCTCGACCGTTTGCGCGACAGCGCGCCGGCCCGGATCGTCAACCTTTCCAGCGACGCGCACTACGGCGTGGACGGGATCGACTTCGACGCCGTCCGCAGGCCCACCCGAAGCCGAACCGGATTCTCCGAGTACGCGGTCTCCAAGCTGGCCAACCTGCTTCACGCGCAGGAGCTGGGCCGGCGTCTGGACCGGGCACAGGTCACCAGCTACGCGCTGCACCCCGGCGTGATTGCGTCCGACATCTGGCGGCGCGTGCCGTGGCCGGTGCGTTCGCTGATGAAGCTGCGGATGGGCTCGCCCGGTGAGGGCGCGCGAACGCCGGTGTACTGCGCCACCTCGCCCGAGGTCGCGGCCCAGACCGGCGAGTACTACGAGGACGACCGCCCCAAGCAGCCCGGGAGCGCCGCCACGGCCGCGCTCGGAGCGGAGCTGTGGAATCGGACCGCGGCGTGGGTCGACGCACCTCTGAGGTGATCGCGCCCGCCAACTCCGGCGAGCGCCGGCTGGTGCTCGTGATCGGGGCGATCGTGTTCGTGGACACGATGTTCTACGCCGCGATCGCGCCGCTGCTGCCCGACCTCGCCCACCAGCTTCACCTGTCCAAGCTGTCGGCCGGCGCGATGACCGCGGCGTACCCGGCGGGAACGCTGATCGGGTCGATTCCCGGTGGAATGCTGGCGGCTCGCTACGGACCGAAGGTGGCGGTGATTGCCGGCCTCACGCTGCTGGCAGCGTCGACGCTCGCGTTCGGGTTTCTGGACAACGCGGCCGCGCTGGACGCCGCGCGGTTCGCCGAGGGCGCTCGGCGGCGCGTGCTCCTGGGCCGGTGGGCTGGCCTGGATCGTGGCCGAGGCACCGGTCGGCTCGGCGCGGCGCGCTGATCGGAAACGCGCTGGGCGCCGCAATCGGCGGCGCGCTGTTCGGGCCGGTGATCGGCACGATCGCCACGGCCGTGGGGCGGGCGCCGACGTTCAGCGGCGTGGTCGTGATCGCGGCGGTGCTGATCGTCCAGGCGCGCCGCCTGCCCTCGCCGCAGTTCGGCACCGACCAGGGCGTCCGCGACGCGCTGCGCCGCGCTGCGGCACCGTCCGATCGCACTCGGAATGTGGCTGGTGGCGCTGCCGGCGGTGGCCTCGGGCCTGGTCAACGTGCTCGGCCCGCTGCGCCTGCACCAGTTCGGCGCCTCGGCGGCGGCGATCGGGGCCACGTTCCTGGTCGCGGCCGCGATCGAGGCGATGCTCAGCCCGGCGATCGGCGGCCTCTCGGACCGCCGCGGGCGGCTGGTGCCGCTCCGGTTCGGACTGGCCGCGGCGACCGCCGTGCTCCTGTGCTTCACGCTGCCCCGCCAGGCGGTCCTGCTCGCGGTCGTGATCGTGGCGATCTCCTGCGCGCTGTCCGCGTTCTGGGCCCCCGCGATGGCGATGCTGTCCGACGCCGCCGATGCCCGCGGGCTCAACCAGGGCCTCGCCGCCGCGCTGATGAACCTCGCCTGGGCGGCCGGCCAGATCGGCGGCTCCGGCGTCGGGGGCGCGGCGGCCAAGGCCGTCGGCGACGGCGTCCCGATGGCCGTTGCCTCGGCCCTGTGCGCGGCGACGCTGGTCGTGATCGTGACGCGCCCGCCGGTCGTGCTCACCAGCAGCGCCGAGCCGGCGGTGGAGGAGCGGCCCGTTGCTGAGATGATCAGCCCCGCGTCCATCTCGACCACCGATAGGAGTCGTCGCATATGAGCGACCTGCTGCAGAAATCGAGCGTCAGCACCGACCTGGCGCACCGGATGATCGCCGCCGCCGAGGCGAAGGCCAGCGAGATCGGAGTCCCGATGGTGATTGCGGTGTGCGACGAGTCCGGCGTGCTGAAGGCGTTCAGCCGGATGGACGGCGCCGCGCTGCTGAGCGTCCAGATCGCCCAGGACAAGGCCCACACGGCGGCGGGCTTCGGGATGCCCACCGACGCCTGGCACGAGTTCATCAAGGATGACCCGCCGCTCGCCGACGGTGCCGTCGGCGGGATCGATCGGCTCGTGGTGTTCGGCGGCGGCTACCCGGTGATCGTCGGCGAGGCCACGGTGGGCGCGATCGGCGTCAGCGGCGGCCACTACTCCCAGGACATGGAGGTGGCCCAGGCCGGGCTGGGGGCGCTCGGCTGAGGCCGTGATGCCGGCTGCAGGATCCCTGCCAGGTCCGCCCCGGCAATAGGGATCGCGTCCAGGGCGCCGAACAGCCCGTGTGTTCAACACGCGTGGAGGAACGCCCATGACTCAGTTCGACAGGCCCGGCGCCACCCTGGAACGCCAGAAGCGGCGGGCCCCCAGTTCACGACTCGCCGACCTCGGCGATCGCCTTGCCCGCTCGTTCTCGCCGTCGTCGACGGAGGACCGGCACGAGCTCGATGACCAGCCCGGTGCCTCGTGGGAAGCCAACACCGAGGCGCACGTTCCGCTCCCCTACGATGCTGAGGAGATGTGGGACGAGACGGCACCGTCGTTTCCGGTCGTCCGGCACGGATATGAGCGCGCCGCCGTCGACGAGTACGTGGCGGAGCTCGAACGCGAGATCGACGAGTTGCGCGCGAAGGGCCCGGTGAACACCAACACCGCCGTCTCCGACGAGATCCAGAAGATCGGCGAGCAGACCGCGGCGATCCTGCAGACCGCCCACCAGCAGGCCAACGAGACGACCCGCAAGGCCCAGGCCGAAGCGGACAAGTGCCTGTCGGACGCGGCCGCCAACGCGATCTCGATGAAGGAGGAGGCCAAGCAGCAGCTGCGTCACCTCGACACCGAGACCGACGCGGTCTGGCACGAGCGTTCGCGGCTGATCGACGACGTGCGCACCGTCGCCACGGCCCTGTCCTCGCTGGCCGAGGAGGCGACCGACCGCTTCCCGCCCGAGGACGAGCGACGGCTGGCCGGCCGCTCGAGCGGGCCGGTGATCTCGCGGATGACGCCGTCGGCGCCGGCCGCGACCCCGACCCAGGCGCAGAACAGCGAGTCGGAGACCGCCGATCAGCCGGCGGTGGCGCCCGAGGGCGAGAACTCAGTCGTTGACGGCGAGGATCACGTCCGAGGCCTTGACGACAGCGGTCACGGCGGACCCTTCCTGCAGCCCTAGTTCCTGCACCGCCTCGACGGTGATCGAAGCCACGAGGCGCTGGCCACCGACGTCCAGCGCCACGTTGGCGATCGCCTCGCCCCGGTGGATCGAGGTGACCGTGCCGTCGAGCTTGTTACGCGCGCTGAGCTTCACGTGGGCCTCCGTGGTGATCGGGAACGGCGGGCCGACAGTTTGACATTCGTCGCGTAGGGCGGGGGCCCAGCTTGGGGCCCCCGCTCTCTCTCATCTGGTTTGATTTCGGCGATGCGCCGCACACGGACGGCCGAGCGCTGACCGCGCTGCAGGCACTGGCGATCTTCGCCGCCGGCGGCGTCGCGGGAACGCTCAATTCGGCCGTCGGGAGCGGGACGCTGTTCACGTTCCCGGTGCTGCTCGCGTTCGGCTACGCCCCGGTCGTGGCCAACGTCTCCAACACGGTCGGGCTGGTGCCCGGATCGGCCTCCGGAGCGATCGGCTACCGGGGCGAACTGCGCGGGCAGCGCCGACGCACGCTGCGGCTCGCGGCCGTGTCGGTGTCGGGCGGGATCGTCGGCGCTGCGCTGCTGCTGATCCTGCCGGCGTCGGCGTTCAAGGCAATCGTCCCGGCCTTCATCGCGGTCGCGCTCGTGCTGATCGTGCTGCAGCCGCGGATCAATCGGGCGCTGGCGGCGCGCGGCGTGCACAAGCGCGAGCACGCCGGCCCGGTGGCGAGCGCGGCGGTGTTCGTGACCGGCGTCTACGGCGGCTATTTCGGCGCCGCCCAGGGGATCCTGCTGCTGGCGATCCTGGGGCTGTCGCTCAATGAGGACCTGCAGCGGATCAATGCGCTGAAGGTCGTGCTCGCCGGCCTGGTCAACCTGGTCGCCGGAATCGTGTTCGTGATCGCCGCGCACGTGGCCTGGGACGTGGCAGTGCTGATCGCCGCCGGCTCGGTGATCGGCGGGTACGTCGGCGCACACGGAGGCCGGCGTCTGCCCGATGGGGCGCTGCGAGCGCTGATCGTCCTCGTTGGGATCGTCGCGATCGTGCGCCTGGCGGGCTGACTGCCGGCCTCCGGTGCGGGAATCAGACCCACGGCTGGCGTGGGGGCGACTGCCTCAGGCCCAGCTCGACGTCGCCCTCGTACGGCGGGCGCTCGCCGATCAGCCTCATGACCTCCGCCTCGCCGCCCTTGATCCGCCTGACGGCGCGCTTGCGCCGGGGGATGGATGGGAGCGGCAGCCGTTCCCACAGGGGCGGCTCCAATGCCGTCCCCGTCAGTATCGAGTTGCTCGCCATGGCGAGGTTCCTCCTGGTGGTTGTGTTGTCGGGTGCTTCTCGGGCACGTAGGCCCGGGCAGGGGCGAGCGCCGGCGACCGGGGGTGGTCGTCGAGCGTCGCTCCTACCGTTGGTAAGGTTGACTGTCAACGTCGCGCAGCGGCGACTGTCACTGTGTCACTGTGATGGCACGCGAGGTTTTCACCGTCTGCACGGCGTCGCGAGCTGCGTTGGACACAGGTCCTGCTATCGGGCGTGAGACTTCTGTCGGTTTCGATCTGAGTGGTCGGGCGTCACCTCCGTTGGCCGGATGGGTCGCCCCTCAGACATCAAAAAAGGCGACCCGCATTGGGTCGCCCTCGCTCGGCGTGGTGTTGCGGGAGCCCTAGGTCAGGGCGCGCACCTCGCGGCGAGGGCTGGCGAGAGATTCTGCGCGGCGATGTAGCCAAGCGCGCGCGTGGACTTCCACGCGACGGGCATCGCGGCGAATGCGGTGTGGGTGTCGGTGAAAGTGGTGACCATTACGCGTTCCTTCGGTTGCGGCCGGTGTAGGGTACTTCACCGTTCACTCGTTTGCAAGGGTGAATTCCGCGGGATCCGCCGGCTCGGTCGAGCTCGGACCCGATCCCGGCCGGCGGGCCGCCTCGGCGGCCGGCTCGGAGTCGCCCCCGGCGATCGCTCGTCGCCGGCCCTGTCGCGGACGGCCGAACGTCCTATGCTCTGCTAAACCCCATAAAGGAGGTCGAAAGACATGAGTATTCGAATCGGGGACACCGCGCCGGACTTCGACGCGGATACGACCGAAGGCAGGATCAACTTCCACGACTGGATCGGGGACTCCTGGGCGGTCCTGTTCTCCCACCCCAAGGACTTCACGCCGGTCTGCACCACCGAACTGGGCTACATGGCCCGCATCAAGCCGGAGTTCGACCGCCGCGGCGTCAAGATCATCGGCCTCTCGGTCGACCCGGCCAGCCGCCACAGCGACTGGGCCAAGGACATCGAGGAAACCCAAGGCACTGCGCCCAACTACCCGATGATCGCCGACACCGACTTCAACGTCTCAAAGCTCTACGACATGCTCCCCGCCCAGACCAGCGGCGACCCGCTGTCGCGCACCCCCGCCGACAACCAGACCGTCCGCAACGTGTTCGTGATCGGCCCCGACAAGAAGATCAAGCTGCTGCTCGCCTACCCGATGACCACCGGACGCAACTTCGACGAAGTGCTGCGCGTGATCGACTCGCTGCAACTCACCGCCAAGCACAAGGTCGCCACCCCCGCCCAATGGAACCAAGGCGACGACGTGATCATCGCCGGGTCGGTGTCCGACGACGAAGCCCGCGACACCTACCCCGACGGGTGGGAATCCCCCAAGCCCTACATCCGGATCGTCCCCCAACCCAACTGACCGCCGCCGCGACGGCGTCGAGCGGTGGCGCCCGCACCGCTCGACACGATCGCCGCGCCTACGAAGCCGTGAGCGGCGCGTGCTCGTAAATCAGCGAGCCAGGGGTCGTCAGCAGCTCGCCGGTCTCGAGCAGCGTCTTCAGGCCCGACAGGATCTGTGGCCAGCCGCCGTAGACCTCGCCGTGAGCGCCCTCGCGCAGCTGGTCGTGGATCACCAGCAGCCGGCAGGAGTCTTTGACCTGCTCGATCTCCCAGGTGACGCGCGAGGTGCCCTCGGCCTTGACGTCGTCGCTCCACAGCGCGTTGAAGCTCTGAACGAGCCTGCGCGGCGGGTCGACCTCGAGGTTCTCGCCCTCGACGATCGGCGGCGCCGACGGATCGCCGATCCCCTCGTAGTGGGAACCGTTGGTCCAGTCTGAGCGGACGCCCAGGCCGAAGCTGTACTTCTGTCGCGTCTCGGAGTCTGTGATCGCCTCCCACAGTCGCTCGGGCGTCGTCTTGATGTAGATCTCGAACACCTTTTCCATGGTCTTCTCCTCGAGGTTGTGCTTGAGCTCGCTGAGGCCCGCGGCCCACGGCTCGGCGTACTTGCTCACCCACCGGTCGTGGACGAGCCTGATCGGGACGGAGTTCAGGAAGTGCAGCTTCTCGCGCCCGCGTCGGCGGGCGACCACCAGGCCGGCCTCCTCGAGCACCTTCAGGTGCTTCATCACGCCGAAGCGCGTCATCGGCAGTCGCGCCTCCAGCGCGCTCAGCGTCTGTCCGTCCTCCTTGAACAGCTCGTCGAGCAGGCTTCGGCGGGTCGGGTCCGCCAGCGCTCTGAACACTTCGTCCATGGCCGGGATGATAGGTGACCATATGGTCACATGTCAAGTGCGGGGTTGTTCCAGGCCGTTTCAGCCCGCGCAGCTCGTGCGCGAGCCGGTCCGCTCGCCCCGCTCGAGCGCGTGGACCGCGCGCAGGTGGTTCGCCAGCGCCGACGGATCGACGGCGCCGGACGGAAGCTCGACCACGAACGCGGTCGTGCCCGGGAACGTGTGGTCAGACCACGAGGTCGCGGTGCCCGGGAGGAACGCCAGGCAGGTGGCGCGCATGTGGGCGACCCGCGCGTAGCGGCGCGCCACTCCGCGGTCGCCGCCCGACATGTCGACGACGTCCTCGGCCTGGTGGTACCAGATCGTCACCGCGGGCTTGATCCGGCGGATCAGCCGCATCGCCACCCGCGTCTCGGGCTCGGACGCCGGCCGCGGCCCGGAGTAGTAGATCGGCCCGGGCACCGGGCGCCAGCGGTAGGGAAAGTTGCGGTTGAGGTCCACCCCGTGGGCGTTCTGGCGGGTGTCGGCGGCGGATCCGTCGGGGTTCATTCTCGGCACCAGCCACAGCTGCACCCCGCCGTGGACGCCCGAGTGCGCCAGCGCCGAGATGATCCGCACCCCCGCGCACTCGTTGCCGTGGATGCACCCCACGACCAGCAGCTTGCGCTTGGCGTGGTCCGGCCCCCGGACGATCGCGCTGATCGCCCGCCCGTCGGCCGACCGCCCGATCACCACCCGGCGGGCGCTCGCCGGCACCGCGGTGACGAGCAACGCCAGCAGCGCCACCGTCAGCGACGCGACCCTCCAGCCCGCAGGCAAACCGAGCATCGGGATGGAGCCTCGCAGGTCGCCCCGTCGGCCGGGCGCGCTACCGTCGCGTCCGTAGTGCGCGCAGCCGACGTCGTCGCGATCGGAGACCTGGCCGGCGAGGCCCTCGCGGCCGCAAGCGGCCTGGTCGAGGAGATGCACGAGGCGATCGCCGACCGGCCGTTCGGCGCGCTCGGGCAGGCGGCCGGTCCCGTCCGCGCGATCCACGACGGCATCGCTCACACCGCGTACGCCTCGGTCCGGACGGGGCTGCGCGCGGCCTCCCGCGCGGGCGCAGCGGCCGCTGCCAGCCGCCTCGGCGGCGACCGGCCGGCGCTGGCTGAGACCCGCGGAGGCACGGTCGCGCTGGCGGCGCTGAACGCGGTCTACGGGGATCGGATCGCCGATCGCGGCAACGGGCTCGCGCTCGAGATGGAGATCCGCGGCCGCGGCGGCGGCGCGGCGCTCAGCCCGCGGATTGTCGTGTTCATCCACGGTCTCGGCGAGACCGAGCGCTCGTGGGGTTACGCCGAGCGACTGCAACGCGACCTCGGGGTCTCGGCGGTGACGCTCCGCTACAACACCGGCCTGCGCATTTCCGACAACGGCCGCGCGCTGGCCCGGCTGCTCGACGAGCTGGTCGCGCAGTGGCCGGGCGGCGTGCTCGAGCTCGCGCTGGTCGGGCACTCGATGGGCGGTCTGGTCGCCCGGAGTGCCTGCCATTACGGCGATTGCGCCGGGCTCGGATGGACCGAGTACGTCCGGCAGGTCGTCTGCCTGGGATCGCCTCACCTCGGCGCCGACATCGAGAAGGGCGCGAACGTCCTCGGGTGGGCGCTGCAGCGGATGCCCGAGACCCGCGCGCTCGGCACGCTGGTCAACGCGCGCAGCGCCGGGATCAAGGACCTGCGGTTCGGCTCCTGCACCGAGGAGGACTGGCGCGACGCCGACGCGGACGAGTTCCTGAGCGACCGGTGCCGCGAGGTCCCGTTCCTCCCGGGCGCGAACTACTACTTCGTCGCGGCCGCGGTTACCGGCGGCCGGCTCGGCGCGGTCGCCGGCGACCTACTGGTGCGCGTGGCCAGCGCCTCGGGTCGCGGCGATGGACGCGGGCGCCACATCCCGTTCGCGGCGGCCAACGGAGTGCAGCTGACCGGGCTCAACCACTTCGACCTGCTTCACCACCCGCTGGTCTACTCCGAGCTGCGCCGCTGGCTGAGCTAGCACCGCGACGACCTGCTTAACGCCCCACCCGAGGCCTTCGCGGGCGAGCGTGGGACGTTGATCACGTCCCACGTGGCGAACGTCCCACGGTGGCGCCCAGAGCGCTCGAGTGGGACGTTGTACACGCGCGCGCCGTCGTCAGTGCTCGTGGCCAGACGTCAGGGAAGGCGCAGGACCTTCTCGAGTGACTGGGCCAGCAGCGCCTGACCCGCGTAGCTCGGGTGGATGCCGCACCGGCCGGGCATCCCGAGCTGCGTGAGCAGTCCCGCCTCGCAGCTGTTGCCCGCGAACCGCGCCGTCGCCGCCCGCCACTCGCCAAAGCCGTTGGCCAGCACCACGTGGAACGGCTTGGCCGCCGCGTCCTGGACCTGGTTGAGGAGCTGCGACTCCACGTTGGTGGCCGGGGAGGCGTAGTTCGGCGAGTAGTAGTTGATGATCGCCAGCTGGCCGCGATAGTGGGCCGTCTTGCGAACCGCCGTGAGGATGCTCTTGATGTTGGCGGTGACCCGCTTAGCCACGGCCGTCCGCTCGGTCAGGCCGGCGCAACCGTCCACGGTCGTCTCCTGGCACAGGAAGAAGTCGTTGGCGCCGATCATCAGCGTCACCAGCCGCACGTCCTTGTGGGCGGTCAGGTAGGACACCGCGAAGTCGACCTGCGAGCCCGTGTAACTGACATGCAGCGGGAACGACGTGCGGTAGCCCGAGTGCGGGCTGCCCGGGCTGTTCTCGCAGCCGTTGCTCTGGGCGTTGGGGTCGAGCAGGCTCGAACTCGTCTCACCCGAGCAGGCCGCGTTGGCGACCTTCAGGTGCAGGGCCCGCCCGATCAGCTCGGGATAGCCGACGAAGCTCGACGCGTCGTGGTAGTTGGGCGTCGGCACGACGCCGTCCTCCTGGTAACCGAACGTCACCGAGTCGCCCAGCGCGAGGTAACGCGACCCGCGCGTGATCGGCGTCTTGATCGTGACCACCGGCGGCTTGTGCTTCTTCTTCTTTTTCGTCGCCGCGTCGGCCGTCGCGGTGAACACGGCCAGCGACGTCAGCAGCGCGATCGCCAGCGCGAGCACCCGCAGCGTCCGGCTGGACGGGCCGGGAACCGCGAGCGCAGAACGGGATATGGGGAGTTGTGAAGCCATTGCGCGCGGATGCTACGGGCTGGTCGGCGCGGCGGCGCCGCCCGTGCGATCGTTGGCCGATGACTCCCTGGCTCGGCGTCGACGTGGGCGGCAAACGCAAGGGCTTGCACATCGCGGTGGTCGACGACTGCGGTGTGGTCACGCTAGCCGGCGGCCTCGACGTGGCCGGCGTCGTCGCGCACGTCGATGCGGCGCGGCCGGCGCTGGTCGGGATCGACAGCCCGCGGCGGTGCGCCCCCGACGGTCACACCGCGCGTGAGGACGAGCGGATGCTCGCGCGCTCGGTGTGCGCAATCCGCTGGACGCCCGACGCCGCCGCGGTCCGCTCGAGCGCCTACTTCGCCTGGATCATCCATGGCCTCGAGCTGTTCGAAGCGATCACCGCGCGCGGGGTCGAGGCGATCGAGGTGTTCCCGACCGCCTCGTGGACCCGGTGGCACGGCGTCCGCGGGAGGCGGTCGCGCGCGGCCTGGAGCCGCGAGGGGCTGGCCGCGATGAGGTTGGCCGGCGTGCCGGACCGCACCAACCAGGATCAGCGCGACGCGATCGCCGCGGCGGTGACCGCCCGCCAGTACTCCCGTGGCCAGACCGAGTCGATCGGCGAGATCGTGGTGCCCGCCCGACGCTGGTGATGCTCGGCGCAGGTACGGTACTGAGCATGGCGATAACCGACCGAGAGACCCAGCAGATCGATGCCGCCAACGCGTCGGGCTCGACGCCGGTGGTGTTCATCCACGGACTGTGGCTGCTGCCGAGCAGCTGGGATCGCTGGGCGCAGCTGTTCGCGGAGGCGGGCTACGCGCCGCTTACCCCTGGATGGCCCGATGACCCCGAGACGGTGCAGGAGGCCCGCGCCAACCCCGATGTGTTCGCCAAGAAGACCGTCGGCCAGGTGGCCGACCACGTCGCCGAGGTGATCGGGAGGCTGAGCTCCAAGCCCGCGGTGATCGGCCACTCGTTCGGCGGACTGCTCGCTCAGATCGCCGCCGGCCGCGGTCTGTCGCTCGCCACGGTGGCGATCGACCCGGCGCCGTTCCGCGGAGTGCTGCCGCTCCCGGCCTCGTCGCTGAAGTCGGCGATGGCGGTGCTCGGCAACCCCGCCAACTACGGCAAGGCGGTCACGCTCACGTTCGACCAGTTCCGCTACGGCTGGGCCAACGCGGTGGACGATGAGCAGGCCAAGCGGCTGTACGACACCTACCACGTCGCCGCGCCCGGCGCCCCGTTGTTCCAGGCCGCGACAGCGAATTTCAATCCCTGGACCGAGGCCAAGGTGCGAGCTTAAGAACCAGGAGCGGGGGCCGCTGCTGCTGATCTCCGGCGCCAAGGATCACACGGTCCCGTGGGCGATCGCCAACGCGGCCTATAAGAAGCAGCGCCACAACCCCGCGATCACCGAGATCGCCGAGATCCACGATCGCGGCCACGCGCTCACGATCGACGACGGGTGGCGCGAGGTCGCCGAGGTCTCGCTGGCGTTCATCAGACGCTTCACCTAGTGGACCCGACCGACTAGACGACGCGCGGACGAGCCCGGCCCGGGCTCACAGGTTGGACACAGGAAGTACACGATCGCGCGACACCTGTCGCCCGCGTCGGGCATAGGTTGCCTGCGCTCGCACACCGCGAGCTGTCAATTCGGAATCTGGGGTGGAGGTGTCACCAGGTATGTCGGTTCGTGCACGGTTGGGGACCCGGGCGTGGTTGCTCGCGGTCGCGGTGGCGGTGGTGGCGATTGGGAGCTTCGGCCGGGCGGCCGTGGCCCCCGGGACCGCTTTGGCGGCATGCAGCCTCGGCAACGGGGTCCAGCATGTCGTGGTGCTGCAGTTCGACAACGTGCACTCCGAGCGCGACAACCAGGGTGTCCCGTCGGATCTCGAGCAGATGCCGGCGCTGCGTAGCTTCCTGACCTCGAACGGGACGCTGCTGACCAACGACCACACGATCCTGATCTCGCACACCGCCGGCGGGATCGTGTCGACCGAGACCGGGCTGTACCCCGACCGCAACGGCCTGACGGTCACCAACAGCTATCAGTACTTCGACCCCAACGCGCCGACCACCGGCAACGTCGGCGGCTCGGACTTCACCTCGGCGTTCAAGTACTGGACCGACCCGGTCTCGACCGGCAACGACACGACGTTCAACAACGACACCACCGGCGGCGCGAACACACCGGCGCCGTGGGTCCCGTTCACACGCGCGGGGTGCGACTTCGCCGGCCTCGGCGCGGCCAACATGGAGCTCGAGAACACCTCCAGCGACCTCACCAGCGTGTTCCCGGGGTTCGACTTCGGCGCGCTGCCCAAGAACGCGACGAACCTCGAGGGGATCGCGATCCACTGCTCGCTGACCGACAGCACCGCCAACGGCGTCTGTGCCCACGGCGAGGCCGACAACCTCCCCGACGAGCCCACGGGCTACGGCGGCTTCAAGGGCCTGTTCGGCGCCTTCCAGGTGAACTCGGTGCTCACCGGCGGCTCGTATACGGGCGGCAATGCGGCGCCCGCGCCGATCTTCGACATCTTCGCCCCGGACGCGACGAACACGCCCAAGGCGGGCGAGTGGGCGCCCCCGGCCGAGGCCGACCACAACGCCGACGTGACGCCGCCGCCCGACGGCTTCACCGCCGGCACGACGACCACGTCGAAGGTGCTCGACAGCACCGGGCACCCGGGCTTTCCCGGATTCGACGGACAGGAGGCCAACAACGCCCTGGCCGAGACCGCGGCCGCCCAGGAGGCCGGGATTCCCGTCACCTACACGTATCTGTCAGACGTCCACGACGACCACTACCACCAGAACGGCGGCAACGCGTTCGGTCCAGGGCAGGCCGGTGACGTCGAGCAGCTCAAGCAGTACAACGCAGCCTTCGCCGCGTTCTTCCAGCGGCTCGCCAACGAGGGCATCACCAAGGCGAACACGTTGTTCCTGGTGACCGTCGACGAGGGCGACCACTTCACCGGCGCGGCGCCGACCAACCCCGGATGCGACGGCGTCACGACCCCATGCAACTACGACAACATCGGCGAGACCGACGTCAACCTCAACGGCCTCGTCCAGGGCAACACCGGCGATAACACCGTGTTCGACGAGGACTTCGACGATGCGCCCACGGTCCTGGTCAAGGGCCAGCCCGGTCCCAACGCCGCGAACGTGCGGACGCTCGAGCGCGAGATGTCGGGCCTGAGCGAGTGGGACCCGGTGATCCACGCGCCGGCGCCGATCACCGACAACATCGCCGACCAGCAGGAGGAGAAGATCCTGCACATGCAGAACGCCGACCCGTTGCGGCTGCCGACGTTCACCCTGTTCGGCAACGACGACTTCTTCTTCGAGGACGAGTGCGCCGCCGGGGCGAACCCCGACCCGGGCTGCTTCAAGCAGAACCCGGGGTTCGCCTGGAACCACGGCGACGACCAGCCTGACATCGCCAGCACCTGGCAGGGCTGGGTCGGACCGGGAGTGCAGAACCTGGGCGTCGACGCGAGCCTGTGGACCGATCACCCGGACGCGCGCCCGACGCTGCTGACCCTGCTCGGGCTCAAGGACGACTACGCCGACGACGGCCGGGCGATCAGCCAGATCATGACCCCGGCGGCGACGCCGTCGACGATCAAGGCCGACCCGGCCGGTTACGACGCGCTCGTCGGCCGCCTACAAGCAGCTCGACGCGCCGTTCGGAGAGTTCGGCCGCGACAGCCTGATGGTGAGCACCCGAGCGGTCGCTACCAGCTCGCGCGACGACGCCACCTATCGCGCCTGGGATGCGCAGCTGGCCGCCTGCCAGGCGGTCCGGACGCCGCTGGTGGCGCAGATCGACGCACTGCTCAACAACGCCGCATTCCGGACGGGCTTCACGATCAACCCGATCATCGCCCAGTCGCTGACCCAGCAGGCCGATGATCTGGTCACCGACATGGGCCAGCTCAACGGCGACTCGACGCCGCCGAGCTTCAACGTGTGCGGCGGCAGGCCGCCCTCGCACCCGGTCGGTCCGCCTCCACCGCCTCCACCGCACGGTGGGTCGGGCGGCCAGGGTGGCGCGAGCGGGCACGGCAGCGGCCACCGCGCCAGAAAGCTCAAGCTCACCTGCACGATCAGAGTCCGCCGGCACCAGATCATCAGCGTGGTGTGCAAGCAGTCCGGCCAGCTTCCCCCGTAACGCCCGCGCGGTCGTCGCGCTCAGCCGCGGGCAGCGGATCGTCGGGTGGGGCAGCGGTCCGGCCAAGCGGACGATCAAGGTGCACCACCGCAGGCACCTGCGCGGTCGCTACAGGCTCACCGTGACGGTGACCGGCGGACCGCACGTCAAGCACGACGTCCGGTTCCGCTAGCTCGCTTGTGCCGGACGCCGCCGCTGAGCGACAGTGCCGACACGCCGATGGCAAGGAGCACCACGACGCCGAGCACGGCGAACGCCGCTGGGAGGCGGGAGCCGATCGCTTGGGCGTTGAGGACGGCTCCGAGGATCGATACCGACATCAGCGCGCCCGCTTGCCGTGTGGTGTTCTGCACGCCGGAGGCGAGACCCGATTGCTCCTCGGTGACACTCGCCAGCAGCAGCGATGTCAGCGCCGAGAACGAGACGGTGCTGGCGAGGCCGATCAGCAGCAGCCCGAACGCGATCTGACCGTACGCGACTGTGGGCGTCGGTCGGCGCGAGCACGGCGACGCCGAGAGCGCAGCAGACGAAGCCGACAACCAGCAGCACCGGATGGCCGAACCTACGGCGACAGCCGCGGATAGATCAGAAATGGCCCGGCCAGCGTCCCCACGGTCAGGGGCAGCAATGCGACTCCCGTCGATCCCGGACTCCAGCCGCGCAGCTCCTGGAAGTACAGAGACATCAGAAAGAGCGTCCCGTAGAACAGGAAACCCATCAGCGACGCACAGATCGACGGCCACCGTGCGCAGCGCGGTTGGCGAAGAACGCGGGCGGCAGCATCGGCTCGCGGATCCGGCCCTCGGCGATCCAGAATGCAGCTCCCACGAGCAGGCCAGCGAGCAGCATGCCGATCGTGACCGGGGACTGCCACCCCGACTCGCCGCCGTGGATGACCGCCGCGGTCACGAGGCCCATGGCGATCACCGCAGTCACCTGGCCGAACCGATCGACGCGGCGGGCACGGCGCGGCGTCTCGGAGATGCTGATCCGTCCGAGCAGCACGCTGACGACACCGACCGGCAGGTTGATCAGGAACACGCTGCGCCATCCAAACGCATCGATCAGCAGCCCGCCAACCAGCGGCCCGAGAGCAACCGCGCCCGCTCCGATCCCCACCCACACGACTGCAGCTCGCGTTCGGCCCGCACGGTCCCTGAACAGGTACGGGATCAGCGCAAGCGTCGCGGGCAACAGCGCCGCCGCACCCACGCCCTGGACGACGCGCGCGGCGATCAAGGCGAGGATCGATGGTGCCGCAGCGCAGGCCGCGGATGCGGCAGTGAACACGGCTCACGCCGACCAGGAACATCCGTCGCAACCCGACGCGATCACCCAGCGCGCCTGCTGTCAACAAGAGCCCGGCGAGCGTCAGTGTGTACGCGTTCAGCACCCATTGCGCGCCCGCGAGCGAGCCGTGGAAATCAGCCCGAATCGCGGGCACGGCTACGTTCAGCACGCTCCCGTCGAGAATGATCGCGAAATAGCCAAGGCAGATCGCCGCGAAACCGACCGTCGGCCGGCGCAGCCGACCGGCGACGTCCGGCTCCCGTCCGGCGCTCACCCAAGCCTCCGATCGTCGGCAAACATCGACGACGCGGCGAAGGAATCGAACCTTCCAAGCCGGGGGCTGCCCGGCCCTGCCAGTTTTGAAGACTGGATGGGCCACCAGGCCCGTGCCGCGCCGCCGGTGATCGTACGTCGATCTCGGGCGCTAGTGGACCCGACCAGGCACGGGCGATGTCAGAGTCCTTGCTCGAAGGCTCCCTTGACCGAGGCGTCGAGCGCGTTGAGCCGGTACAGCGCGATCGCCTCGGCGGTGGCGAACCGGCCGTCCGGGAGCGGTCGAGCGGCCCGTGGTGGCAGAGGACGCAGTGCAGCAGCGCGAGCCGGCGCTCGCTCGTCGAGCGTGCCGCGCGCGCTCGGACGATCATCCGCTCGCCGATCACCAGGTGGCCGAGCAGCCGGCCCTCGTCGGTGAGGCCGATCTCGGCGCCGTAGGTGAACTCGCGCGTCCGGCCGAGGTCGTGGATGATCGCGGCGCGTCATGCAGCAGGTCGGAGTCGCAGCCGCGGGTGCAGCTGGCACACCTCGTAGCGCGAGCGTCGCCGACCGCGACCGTGTGCTCGAGCAGGCCGCCGAGGTAGGCGTGATGGCCGCCGCGCGTGCACGGGGCGCGGCGCCAGCGGCGCGCAGCTCGCGTCGGCCAGCAGCGCGTCGAGCAGCGAGCGGAAGCCGCGGGTCGTGGACCTCGCCGGCGAGGTGCTCGAGGAAGCCGTCGAGCTCGTCGAGGTCGCGGTAGGCGCTCGGCAGGAACGCGCGCCGGGTCGGCGCGTCGCCGTCGGGCTCGACGCGCGCGATCGCGCGCACCTCGACCACGAGCTCGTCGCGGAAGCGCTCGACCGGCCGCGCGACGCGCACCAGATCGCCGCGCTCGAAGCGCCCGGCCGAGCACGTCGGCGTCGCGGAACGCGCGCGCCTGGATCGTGCCGGTGCGGTCGCGCAGCTCGAGCGGCGAGGTACGGCGCGCCGGTGCGCGTCGTCAGACGGTCCTTGCGGGTGCAGGCGAACACGCCGATCACGTCCTGGCCGGGCCGGAGCGTGCTGACTGAGACGCTGGAGGTGTCGGAAGGCACGATCCAGCCATGATGTACGGTGATCCGGATGCAGCCGCTTGAATGGGAATACCGACCCGACGGGTTGCGAGCCCCCGCGCTGATCTGCGCATTCAAGGGCTGGAACGACGCCGCCGACGCGGCGTCGACGGCGATCACCTTCGTCGGCAGCGCGCTCGGCGCGCGGCGGTTCGCGACGATCGATCCCGAGGAGTTCTACGACTTCCAGGACACGCGTCCGCGGATCAAGCTGGTCAACGGCGACACCCGCCAGATCGTGTGGCCGGTGGTCGAGCTCTACGAGGCGCGGGTTCCGCGCGCTCCGCGCGACCTGGTGCTGCTCGTCGGCAACGAGCCGTCGCTGCGCTGGCGCGGGTTCACGCAGGGTGATCGTCGAGCTGGCCGAGGCGCTCGGCACCCAGCTCGTGGTGACGCTCGGCGCGCTGCTCGCCGACGTCCCGCACACACGACCGATCTCGGTCACCGGCCTCGCCTCCGACCTTGGCCTGGTCTCGCGGCTCGGGCTCAGCCAATCCTCGTACGAGGGCCCGACCGGGATCGTCGGGATCCTCCACGCCGCCTGCCAGGAGGGCGGACTGCCGTCGGCCAGCCTGTGGGCGGCCGTCCCGCACTACATCGCCGCCTCCCCCAACCCGAAGGCCGCGCTCGCGCTGGTCCGAAAGCTCGAGGGCCTGGTCGGCGTCGCGGTCGACGCCTCCGAGCTCGAGACCGCCGCCGGCGACTACGAGCGCCAGGTCAACCTCGCGGTCCAGAGCGACCCTGACGTGCAGGCGTTCGTCGAGCGCCTCGAGCAGGCCGCCGCGACCGAGGGCGGCGACCAGACCGGCCCGCTCCCCTCCGGCGAGTCGATCGCCCGCGACCTCCAGCGGTTCCTGCGCCAGCGCGGCAACGACGACCCGCCGCACCCGAGCGTCTAGCTGCAGGACCCGAGGACGTTCTTGCGCTCGTGGGAGGCGGGCGAAATCGCGTGCATAACGTCCCACTGGACCGCTCTGGGGGCCACTGCGGGACGTTCGCCACGTGGGGCGTGATCAACGTCCCACGCTGGCCCGCGAAGGCCTCGATTGGGACGTTAAGCACGTCGCCGCCCGAGACCCGAAGTGATCCGTGGTGACTAGCGCTCAGCCGCCGGGCACACCAGCCGGTAGTCGCACATCGAGCACGCGGCAAACGACGGCGTCGGCTCGAACCCCTGCGAGAGGATCCCCTCGGCGACCTCGGTGGCCACCTCGCGGATCCACTCCGACCGGTCCGCGCCCTCCGAGTCGACGCTCACCTTCTCGTCGTCGAGCACGTAGTAGTAGGCCTGCTGCGACGCCTCCAGGCTCCACGCCTCCCGCGCGCCCACCGCGTACAGCGACAGCTGCACGTCCTCGGCCAGCTGGGCGGCGCTCTTCGGCCGCCCGGTCTTGTAGTCGATCAGCTCGTACTCGCCGCCGGGCAGCAGGTCGACGCGGTCGACCCGCCCGCGCAGCAGGTGCGGGCCGAGCTTGAACGTGAACGAGCGCTCGAACCACATCGGCGTCGGACTCCTGGGACTGGAAGCGCGCGTGGTAGCGCGTCAGCGAGGCGGCGGCCTTGCCGCGGAGCTGGCGCTCCTGCTCGGAGTCGCCGAACCCACCGCGACGCCAGCCCGCGTCGAGCAACCCGAGCAGCTCGGCGAGCGTCCCGCCCGACCCCTCGAGCGCGTGGAACCGCTCCAGCACCTGGTGCACGAGGATCCCGAAGCGCTGGTGGATCGTCGGCTCCTGGGGGATCCGGAACACGCGCGCGAACTTGTACTTCAGCGGGCACGTCCGGTAGGTGTCGATGTCCGACGCCGACAGGACCACGCCGTCGCCGCGCTTGGGCAGGAACGGCTCGAGCGACGGCTCGTCGCGGGCGGCCAGCGCCTGGGTGCGCCGGCGGGCGTCGCGCTCGGCGTCGAGCAGATACTCGTCGAGCATCGACGAGGTGAAGATCTCCCGCTGCTCGGCGGTGACCGCCTGCAGGATCCTCGTGTTCACGTCCCGCAACGCCTCGGCCACGCTCTGGCCCTCCGGCCGAGCGATCAGCGCCGCGAGCTTGAGCAGCTCCAGGTAGCGAACCACCGCGTGGGACACGTCGAGGTCGGTGTCGAAGCGCAGCTCGCTGAGCCGCCCGCCGACCCGCAGCGTCGACTCCAGCAGCTCGTCGCGCAGCATCCGGTAGGTCGAGTGCAGCGTCTCGGCCGGCCCGAACAGCTCCTCCTGGCGGTCCTCCCAGTCGGCGCCGAGCGCCTCCCGCGACCGCTCGACCAGCGGCAGCGGCAGCAGCACCGCGCCCCGGTCGGTCTCGCTCGGATACGCGAACACCAGCCGCCCGCGAGCGCGGGTGCAGGCCACGTACAGCATCTGCGCCAGCGCCCGCCGCCGTCCCTCCTCGGTGTCGGGCGGGACCGGCTCTACCAGCAGCGCGTCGGGGATCGCCTCGGGCTCGGGCGCGGCCAGCCCCGCGTGCAGCCCGACCAGGTACACGTGCTCGGCCTCGAGCGACCCGACGGCCTCGAGCGCCACCACCTGCACGTCGCGGGACGCCGACAGCTCGGGTTCCTCCTGCTCGCGCAGGCCGTAGTCGGCCACCGCGGCGATCGACCGGGCGAACTCGCGCGGCGTGGCCTGGGGCGAGCGGCGCACGAACGCCGACGCCAGCTCGCCGAGCCGCGCCAGCGCGCGCAGCCGCTCGACGACGTCGGCCTGCGCGGCGAACAGCTGCTGGCGGCGCAGCCCGAGGCGGTCGATCAGTCGGTGCACGTACAGGTCCGGACGGGTGGTGTCGATCGCGGTCGGCGCCGGCGCGGTACAGCTTCAGGAACGCGTGGATCCGCTCGCGGGCCTCGGGCGGCACCTGCGGCGACTCGGTCGCCGCGGCCAGCGCGGCGACCATGTCGAGCTTGCGCCGCCGCGCGATCTGGGTGCAGCGGGCGATGTCGACCGAGCGCAGGTCGACCGGCGGACGCGCCAGCGCGCGCACGACCGCCGGCGCGTCTGACGGATCGGCCAGCAGCCGCAGCCAGGCGAGCACGTCGCGGATCTCGGCGCGCTGGAAGAACGCCGCCTCGCCGACCACACGGTGCGGTACCGCGCGCTCCTCGAGCGCCACCGCGACCGACTGGCCCTCCCGCGAGATCGTCGGCACGACCACCACGATCCCGCCCGGGGCCACGCCCTCGCGCATCGTCAAGCGCTCGATCTCGGCGGCCACCGACTGCGCCTGCGCGCGGTCGTTGGCACACCTCCAGAACGCGACCTCGCCCTCGCCGGCCGCCGGCTGCGACCGGCACCTCGTGGATCGCGGCGCGCCGCCCGCACCACCCGCTCGGGACAGCGGAGGCTGTGCGTGAGCCGGATCACCCGCTCGGCCGCCCGCTCGAAGCCGGCCATCCGCACCGCCCCGGCGCCGCGGAAGCGCCGCAGCGCGTGGATCGGGTCGCCGGCCGCGGTCAGCCCCGAGCCGCCGACCTCGAGCGCGAGTCGCGCCGGTCCCAGGTCGAGCTCCTGCGCGTCGTCGACCAGCAGGTGCTCGAAGCGCCCCGCGACCGCGGGCTGCTCGCGCACCCGGCGCAACGCATCGCGGACCAGGTCGCCGCCGTCGCGGACGCCCAGCTCGGCCAGCATCCGCTCGTGGGTGCGATACACCTCGGCGAACTCGACGGCGATCGCCGCCTCGGACGGATCGCCGGCGCCGTCGGCCAGCGCCCGCGGCCCAGCGGGCGTAGTCCTCGGCTCCGATCAGCTCGGCCTTGAGCCGGTCGATCCGCCGCACGAACCCGGCGAACAGCGCGTTGGGGCTGCCCCCGAAGTCGTGGCGCTCGATCGAGAGCTCGTCGATCCGCTCGAGCAGCATCGCGAGCCGGTCGCCCGGGCCGAGCGTCGATTCGGTCGCGTCGATCCCCGGCCCGCCGAGGGTGACCGCCGCGAGCTGGTCGGCAGTGAGCACGAACAGCTCCTCGTAGCCCCCCTCGAGCGCGGCCTCCAGCGACGCGCGCAGCGCGTCGGCGCGGGCCGCCGACGGCGCCAGCACCCCGATCCTCTCGGGCTTGCCCCCGTGTTGCACCAGCCAGCAGAAGCGGCTGGCGATCACCCGCGTCTTGCCGGTCCCGGCGGCGCCGACGACGGTCAGCGCGCCGCCCGCGTACGTGACGGCCTCGCGCTGCGCAGGTACCAGCGAATCAAGGGAGAGCGCCACGTCTGACAGCATAGGTTCCGCGATGACCTCGACCCGCTCGGCACTTGACGCAGATTGGCTGGGCGTGTGCAGGCGAGCGGTGGCGGGGCTCGAGGAGATCCTCACCGACGCGCCGAGCACGCAGGAGCGCGCCCAGGAGACCGGCACGCGCGGCAGCGGCGGCGATCGCACGCTGGTGATCGATCGCGCGGCCGAGGCGGTGGTGTTCGAGGAGCTCGACGCGCTGCATCAGCTCGGCCACGGCTTTCGCGTCGTGTCCGAGGAGCAGGGCGAGGTCGACTACGGCGATCCGGGCGTGATCGTGATCGTCGATCCGATCGACGGCTCGCTGAACGCCAAGCGCCGGATCTCGCACTACGCGATCTCGATCGCGGTCGCCGACGGCCCGACGATGGCCGACGTGGCGTTCGGCTACGTGTACGACTTCGGTCCTCGCGAGGAGTGGTCGGCCCGCCGCGGCGAGGGCGCGTGGCTGAATGGAACGCGCCTGGATCCGGAGCTGCCCGAGCGCCGGGGCTCGGACGGCCGGATCGAGGTGCTCGGGATCGAGGCGGCCGATCCCCGCTGGGTGGCGGCGTCGATCGACGAGCTCGTATCGAGCGCCTACCGGCTGCGGGCGCTGGGCACGATCGCCTCGACGCTGTGCCAGGTCGCGGCCGCCCGCTTCGACGGGATGGTGTCGCTGCGCCGCGCCCGCGGGGTCGACTCCGCGGCCGGCCAGCTGATCGCCCGCGAGGGCGGCGCGCTCGTCGCGTTCCCCGGTTGCGACCCGCCGCTGGCAGCTCCGCTCGACGTCGCCCCGAGTGCGCCCGTGGTCGCCGCACGCTCGCCTGAGACGCTGCAGCGCCTGGCCAGGATCCCGAAATGATCGACTGGATCATCGCCGAGCGGATCGCCACGTTCGTCGCCGGCAACGGCGACGCCGCCGCTCCCACGGCCGACCTCGCCGCGCTGGCCGCCGAGTCCGAGCTGCGCGTGACCGCCTACACGGGACTGCACCCGGTGCGCCCGCTGCCCGCGCCGGAGGGCATCGGCCGGCGCGAGTGGGTGAGCGCCAACCTGCAGTCGATGCGTGCGCTGCTGGACCCGGTGCTGCAGCGTGCCGGCGAGAACCTGGGACCGCTGCGCCCGGCGGCACAGATCGCGACCGGGCTGGTGGTCAGCACCGAGGTCGGCGTGGTCGTCGGCTACCTGGCCCAGCGCGTGCTCGGCCAGTACGAGCTGGTGCTGCTGGACGAGGCCGTCCAGGAGCGCCCGCCGCGGCTCCTGTTCGTGCTCCCCAACCTCGGCCAGGCGGTGCGGGCGTTCGGAGCCGACGAGAAGGAGTTCATGACCTGGGTCGCCCTCCACGAGGTGACCCACGCGGTTCAGTTCGGCGGGGTCCCGTGGCTGCATGCCCACGTGGCCGGGCTCATCCGCGAACTGCTCGCCACCGCCGAGCTGCGGATCGAGGCTCCGCATAAGTTCCGCCTCCCCACCGGCGACCAGATCCGCCGGGTGGCCGGAGCGCTGCGCCGCGGGGACCTGATCTCGGTCGTGACCAGCGAGCCCGAGCGCGAGACGCTCGACCGGGTGCAAGCGGTGATGGCGGTGATCGAGGGCCACGCCGAGCACGTGATGGACGCGGTCGCGCCCGACCTGCTGCCGTCGCTCCCCAAGCTCCGAGCCGCGCTGGACCGACGCCGGCGCTCGCAGACCGGGCTCTCGCGGCTCGTGGGCAAGCTGCTGGGGCTGGACATGAAGTTGCGCCAGTACGAGCAGGGCAAGTTCTTCTGCGACGCGATCGTCCGCCAGCGCGGGCCCGACGCGCTGCAGCAGATGTTCAGCGATCCGGAGTCGCTGCCGACGTTCAAGGAGCTGTCTGATCCCTCCGCCTGGGTCGCCCGCGTGATGCCGCACGAGCTCGGCGAGGCCCAGCGCTACACGGCCTGAGCGGAATCGCGTGCACCGCCTCAGCCGCCGGGCGAAATCGCGTGCACAACGCCCCACTCGAGCGCTCTGGCCGCCACTGTGGGACGTTCGTCACCAGGGACGTGATCAACGTCCCTAGCTAACCCGCGAAGGCCTCGAGTGGGGCGTTAAGCATGTCGCCGCCCGAGGCCCCGGGCGATCTGCGGTCCGGGGCGACCGATTTCGCCCGAGGCGGATCGCGGTCCGGTCGGAGCCGACCGCCTCGAGCACCGCGTTGAAGTCGTCCATCTGCTGCTCGAGCGTCGGCGCCGAGTGCACCGTCACGACCAGATCGCTCGGCCCGTCGCCCGCGACCTGATAGGCGATGCTGGCATCGCCGCTGTGGGCGTAGCGAGTCCGGGGTGTTCTCACGATGGGGTTTTCCGGTGGTCGAGCGACCGGGACTGTAACGGAGGATCGGCTATGGTTTACAAACACATGTTCGGTCGTAGGGCAGGGACGCCGGCCGAAACTGAAAATCTGTGACTAAGGGAGCAATCCGCTCATGGCTACCACCAGCAACCCTGGCGGCGAGGGCGCGCAGCCTGCCGCCACCAGCGAAAGCAAGCCCGCCGCTAGGCGAACCACCGCCCGTCGGACGACGGGCGCCGCAACGCGCAAGACGACCGCTCGCAAGTCGACCTCCGGCACCGCCCGCAAGTCGACCTCCGGCACCACCCGCAAGTCAACCTCCGGCACCACCCGCCGGTCGAGCTCGACGAGCACCCGGCGCAAGCAGCCGCGGACGCCCGTCGGGCAGGCGCAGGCGGTGGCCGAGCGCGCGGTCCTGGTCCCGATCGGCGCCAGCCTGATGGCCCGCGACAACCTGGTCGGCACCGTCAAGGGCCTGGCCACGAAGTACACGACCCGGTCTGGCCTGGAGCGCGAGATCAAGCGCTACGAGCGCCGTGGCGTTACCGAGCGCAACCGCTTCGAGCGCCAGGTTCGCCGCACCCGCTCGCGCTTCGAGCGCGAGGTTCGCCAGCGGCGTAGTAACGTTGAGAAGACCGTTCGGGAGAACCGCCGCCGGTTCGAGCGCGAGGTCCAGTCCGTCCGCAAGGATCTCGAGAAGCAGTCCGGCGCAGTCTCCAAGCGGGTCGACAAGCTAGTGTCTGAAGCACAGGGGCTGATCGGGAACTCGGCTTCGTAGTCAACGACTTACCCCGCCCGGCGACGGAGAGCGCCGGTGGCGGGAGAGGTTCGCCGGCCTCATAACCTCGCCGGCGGACGTAGCACCCTCTCCTCCCTCAACCGCCGGGGCGTCACGGAAGTGGCGCCCCGTCGGTCCTTAAACACCCTTCTGCCACAATGAATTCATGCCCACCAGAGACCAAGTAATCGACTCGCTGCGGTCCGTCATCGATCCCGAGCTCCGCCGCGACATCGTCGAGCTCGAGATGGTCCGCTCCATCGACATCCACGAGAATGGCGTGGTCGACGTCAAGGTCTCGCTGACCACTCCCGGATGTCCGATCCGTGATCACTTCCAGGCCGGCGTGACAGACGCGATCAGCGGCCTCGACGGCGTGATCGGCGTGAACGTGAGCTTCGACGTGCTCTCGGACAACGAGAAGGCCACGCTCGGGCGCAAGCTTGGGCGCGGCGCGCTCCCCGAAGGCGCGCTGGCCCAGGTCAGCAACGTGATCTGCGTCGGCTCGGGCAAGGGTGGCGTCGGCAAGTCGAGCGTGACGGCGAACCTCGCCGCCGCCTTGACGGCCGACGGAAAGCGCGTCGGCGTGCTCGACGCGGACGTGTGGGGCTACTCGCAGCCGCGGATGATGGGCCTGGGCGCCGAGCGCCCGCACGTCAACGGCGAGCGCAAGCTGATCCCGCTGACCGCCCACGACGGCATCAGGGTGATGTCGATCGGCTTCTTCATCGAGCAGGATGCCGCCGTCGTGTGGCGCGGGCCGATGCTCCACAAGGCGCTCCAGCAGTTCCTCGAGGACGTCGAATGGGGCGAGCTCGACTACCTGCTGATCGACCTCCCGCCCGGCACGGGCGACGTTTCGATGACGCTCGCCCAGCTCCTGCCCCAGGCCAAGTTCGTGATCGTGACCACGCCGCAGCCGGTGGCCCAGAAGGTCGCGCGCCGCTCAGCCGAGATGGCGACCAAGCTCAAGCTCGAGGTCGCCGGCGTGATCGAGAACATGTCCGGATTCGTGACCCCCGACCGGCGACCGATACCAGCTGTTCGGCGAGGGCGGCGGCCAGCTGCTGGCCGAGGAGCTCGACGTGCCGCTGCTGGCGAAGGTGCCGTTGACGATGTCGCTGCGCGAGCAGTCCGACGCCGGCATCCCGGTGGTGCTGGCCGACCCCGACGACCCGGCCTCGCAGGCACTGCGTCACGGCGCCCGCGGGCTGATCGCGCTGTCGCCGATCGAGCTGCCGGTGATGCAGGCCCCCGCCCCGGCCGCGGCGCCCAAGCCGGTCGGGATGTCGCTGCCGATGGCGTAGAAAGGGGCTTACGCTCCCACCCGTGTTGCTGCTCACAGGCGCCACGGGAACGATCGGGCTGCCGGTGCTGCGCCGGTTGACCGCCGCCGGCGTCGAGGTCCGCTGCCTGGTTCGCGATCCCCGGCGGCTCGGTGCCGAGCGCGTCCGCGTCCAGATCGCGCTCGGCGACCTCGGCGACCCGCTCTCGTTTCGCCACGCGCTGCGGGGCGTCGACACGGTCGTGCACCTGGCGTCGGCGATCCGCGACCAGCCAGTCGGCTCGATCGAGGAGCTCGACGGCGTCGCCACGTGGCGGCTGGTCCAGGCCGCGGAGCGCGCTGGCGCCCGGCGGTTCGTGTTCTTCTCGACGCTGGCCGCGAGCACCCGCAGCCGCGCGCGGTTGATGCGCGCCAAGGCGCTGGCCGAGCGGGCCGTGGTCGAGTCCCCGCTCGAGCACACGGTGTTCGCCCCCTCGATCGTCTACACGCCCGGCGATCCGTTCCTGGCGCTGCTGGCGCGGATGTCGTGGCTGCCGGCGATGCCGATCTCCGGCTCGGGCCGGGCGGCGTTTCAGCCGATCTGGGCCGAGGACGTGGCCGACTGCGTGATCGCCGCGCTGCCCGGCGGCCCCCATGCCGACGCGGCGGTGGGCGCCCGCTATGAGCTGGCGGGGCCGCAGACGCTCAGCTACGAGCAGTTCGTCGCCTGCGCGCTGCGGTCGTTCGGGCGACGCCGCCGGATCCTCAGGGTCCCCGCTCCGTTCGTCCGCCGCAGCCTGAACACGCTCGAGCTGCTCACCGGCCCGGCTGCGTTCGCCACCTGGGACGAGGCGGAGCTGCTCGAGGTGCCGCTGATCGCCCGGCGGGGCACGGCGGATGCCGAGTCGCTGGGCGTGACCCCGAAGCCGATCGGGGCCGTGCTGGGCACTGGCGGCGGGCTGTGGACCTCGGCCTGATCGCCCTGATTCTCGCTGCAGCGCTGCTTGGCCCGGCGCTGACGCTTGTCACCCACGGGGCGGTGCCGGCCGTGATCGGGGAGCTGCTGGCCGGAGTGATCCTCGGTACGACGGGCTTTCAGATCATCGACCCCTCCAAGAGCGACCTGTCGCTGCTCTACGACATCGGCTTCGCGACCCTGATGTTCACCGTCGGGATGCACGTCCCGCTGCGCGACCGCCGGATCCGCGGCGCCGCGCGCGAGGGCATGACCGCGGTCGCCGTGGCGATCCCGCTGGCCTTGCTCAGCGGCTACGGCGCCGACCTCGCCGGCGGCGGCCCCGGGATCGTGTACGCGGTCGTGATCGTGTCGTCCTCGGCCGCTGTCGCCCTCCCCGTGATCGACGAGACCGGCCTGAGCGGGCCGGCAGTGCTGGCGGCGATGGCCTGGATCACGATCGCCGACGTGCTGGCCACGCTCGCGGTCCCGCTGGCGATCCGGCCGTCACACGCCGGTCACGCCGCGCTGGGAGCGCTGATCGTCGCAGCCGCTGTTGCCGCCGTGTTCCTCATCGCCCACCGGCTGCGACACTCAGACGCGATCAAGCGGGTCCGCAAGGAGGGCAAGCGGCGCGGCTGGGCGATCGACCTCCGGGTGGCGCTGATCATCCTTGTCGCGCTCGCCTACCTGGCCGATAAGACCGGAGCGAGCCTGCTCGTGGCCGGGTTCGGGACCGGGCTCGTGGTCGCCGCGATCGGCGGACCCAAGCGCCTCTCCCAGGAGGTGCTCGGACTCGGCCAGGGGTTCTTTGTACCGCTGTTCTTCGTGCTGCTGGGGGCCAAGCTCGACCTGCGGGCGCTGACCTCGAGCGGGCGCACGGTGCTGCTTGCGGTCATGCTCGCGGTGCTGACGGTCGCCGTGCACGTGCTCGTCAGCGTCGCGATCAAGGCGCCGCGGGCCGTTGGGCTGCTGGCCAGTGCGCAGGTCGGCGTCCCCGCGGCCGTGATCACGCTCGGGCTCGCGGACCACACGCTGACCCAGGGCCAGGCCTCAGCGATCTTCTGCTCGGCGCTGGCCTCGATCGCGGCCTGCGCTGCGGGCGCGGCGATCCTGCGCCGCTCGGCCGGCGATCACGCCGGAGGTTCCGCCGCCAAAACGGACGGCCTGCGCCCTGACCACGGCAGCGCCGCCTCGAGCTGAGCCGCCAGCGCCAGCAGCGGCGCCTCGCCCGCGGGGCGACCGATCACCTGCACGCCCAGGGGCAGACCGTCGTCGCCTTGATAGAGCGGCAGCGACGCCGCCGGCAAGCCGGTCACGTTGCAGATCGCGGTGAACGGCGTGAACAGCCCCGAGCGGCGGAAGTGGTCCCAGGGGTCGGGACCGCGCCCGTGCACCTCGCCGGTGAGCAGCTGGCGCTGGGCGAGCGCGGGCGTGATCACCGCGTCGTAGGGCGACAGGAACTCGACCAGCGTGCGCGCGGTCGACTGTATTCGGCTCTGCGACGCCAGGAATTCGATCGAGTCGTGATGGCGCGCCCGCTCGTATAGCTCCCAGGTCAGCGGCTCGACGTCGTCGGGCCCTGGCTCGCGTCCGGCCAGGCGGCCGCCGAGCCACACGGTCAGGGCCGCCATCGGCCCGAACAGCCGGGTGAAATCCGGCAGCAGCTCAGGGCCGCCCCACGGCGGCGTGATCTCCTCCACGCTGTGGCCGAGTGACTCCGCCAGCGCCGCCGCGTCGCGTGCGGCCCGCTCGCAGACGGGATCGAGCGTGGCACCCGGGAGCGCGGGGTTGAGGGCGAGCGCGATCTTGCCACGACCCGGAGCGCGCGCGGCGGACTCTGCGAACGCTCCGTGTGGAGGCGGCGCCCAGGTCGCGTCGCCGATCTCGTAGCCGGCCAGCACGTCGAGCAGCTGGGCGGTCTCGGCGACCGTGTGGGTCAGCATGCCGTCGGACACGAGGAAGCTGTCGCCGACGTCGGGGCCGACCGAGACGCGTCCGCGCGCCGGCTTGAGCCCGACCAGCCCGCAGCACGCGGCCGGGATCCGGATCGAGCCGCCGCCGTCGTTGCCGTGCGCCACCGGCACCATCCCGGCCGCCACCGCGGCCGCCGAGCCGCCGCTGGAGCCGCCGGGGGTGCGCTCGAGGTCCCACGGGTTGCGCGTGGGGCCGAACCGCCGCGGCTCGGTGGTCGGCAGCAGGCCGGCCTCGGGCAGCGAGGTCTTGCCGACGATCACGAACCCGGCTTCGCGCACTCGCCTGACCAGGAACGCGTCGTGGCGCGGGACCAGGTCGCCGTAGATGTCGCTGCCCATCGTCAACGGCATGCCCTCGACCGGCCGGTTGTCCTTGATCGCGATCGGAACGCCCGCGAACGGGCGCGGGTCGCCCGGGTCGATCTCGCCGGCGATCGCGAGCGCGGACTCCGAGGCGACGTGGGTGAACGCGTTGATCGTCGGGTCGAGCTCCTCGATCCGACGCAGCGAGAGCTCGACCAGCTCGCGCGCGCTCAGCTCACCGGAGCGGACCAGCTCCGCCAGCTCAGCGACCGGGCGCAGCAGCAGGTCAGACACGGAGCGAAGCCTAGTTGCCAGTGCCTCGGTCGCGCTGTGCAAATCGGCAGGGTGCCAGTCGGCTAGCTAGCCTTGACGGTCCTGATGACCGCTGTCTCCGAAGTCCAGTCCGGCCTCGAGGGCGTCGTCGCCTTCGCCACCGAGATCGCCGAGCCGGACCGGGCCGGCGGGGCGCTGCGCTACCGCGGCGTGGACATCGAGGAGCTGGTCGGCGCGGTCCCGTTCGAGCAGGTATGGGGACTACTGGTCGACGGCCAGCTGCTGCCGGGAATGCCGCCGGCCGAGCCGTATCCGCTGACCGTCCGCTCCGGCGACCCCAGGGTCGATGTGCAGGCGGCGCTGGCGATGCTCGCGCCGCAGTGGGGCTTTGGCCAGCTAATCGACATCTCCGACCAGGAGGCCCGCGACAACCTCGCGCGGGCATCGGTGATGGCGCTCTCGTTCGTGGCCCAGTCCGCGCGCGGCATCGGCCAGCCGCCCGTGTCCCAGCGCGAGGTCGACAAGGCGCGTTCGATCCCCGAGCGGTTCCTGATCCGCTGGCGCGGCGAGGCCGACCCGCGGCACGTGGAGGCGATCGACGCGTACTGGATCTCGGCGGCCGAGCACGGCATGAACGCGTCGACGTTCACCGCTCGGGTGGTCGCGTCGACCGGAGCCGACGTCGCCGCGGCGCTGTCGGCCGCGGTCGGCGCGCTGTCGGGACCGCTGCACGGCGGCGCCCCCTCGCGCGTGTTGAAGATGCTCGACGACGTCGAGGCGATGGGCGACGCCGACCGGTACGTCAAGGCGGTGCTCGACCGCGGCGATCGGCTGATGGGCTTCGGCCACCGCGTGTACCGGGCCGAAGACCCGCGCGCCAGAGTGCTGCGCCGGACCGCGCATCGGATCGGAGCCTCGCGGGTGCAGGTCGCGGAGGCGCTCGAGCAGGCCGCGCTGGCCGAGCTGCAGGCCCGCAAGCCCGACCGCGTGCTGGCCACCAACGTCGAATTCTGGTCGGCGGTGGTGCTCGACTTCGCCGACGTCCCGCCGGAGCTGTTCACGCCGATGTTTACCTGCGCCCGCACCGCTGGCTGGTCGGCCCACATCCTCGAGCAGAAGCGCGAGGGCCGGCTGATCCGGCCGACCGCGAAGTACGTCGGTCCCGGTCCTCGCCCGCTGTCGGAGCTATCCGAGCGCTCCGACACAGGATGACCCCCGAGCGTCAGCTCGATCCGAAGGCCCTGGGCGACCACATCGATCGGCTCTACCGAGCTGCCTGGAGCCTGTGCGGATCGCGCGAGGAGGCCGAAGACCTCGTGCAGGAGACGTTCGCGCGAGTGCTGCGCAAGCCCCGCATCCTGCGCTCCGAGGACGACCTGGGTTATCTGCTGCGGGTGCTGCGCAACACCTTCTTCAGCCAGCGCCGCACCGCCGGCCGCCGCCCGCAGACGACGCCGATGCCCGACGACATGGACGTGATGGCCGATCCGTCGGCGACCCTGCCGGAGTCGCGGATCGAGACCGAGGAGCTGTACTCGGCGATCTCGTCGTTGCCCGACGACTTCCGCGATGCGCTGGTAGCGATCGACATCGTCGGGCTCTCCTACCGCGAAGCCGCCAAGGCGCTGCGCGTCCGCGAGGCGACGATCACCACGCGGCTGCACCGGGCGCGTCAGCGTGTGGCCAAAGCGCTGGTCGACAGCGAGCAGTCCGAGCCCGGCCGGTCGCGTTCTACTTGATTCCCGGAGCGGTCCACGCGGCGAGCTTCTGCAGCTGGTTCGGGGCCAGGTCAGAGCTCGAGAGGATGCAGGTGCGACCGTCGCGCTTCCAGGTGACGATCTGGCGGCCGTTGTGCTCAAACGTCCACAGCTCGGTGCCCTGCAGCCAGCTCTCCTTCGAGGGCGACCCCGACAGCGCCGGCTGCCCGACGATCGTGTAGGCGATCGTCTTGCCGTTCATGCGGTAGAAGACCGTCGTGGCCGGGCGGCCGGCGATCTCGTCGCTGCGCTGGCCAACGGCTGTGGCGTCGAAGCGCTTCTCCCAGTTGGGGAAATAGACCTCCTCGACGTCGGTGCCGAGCTTGATCGGGTTGCTCGGATCTGGCATCGGGGCCGCCTGAGTCGCCCCCAGCGTGGCCAGCCCGGCGGCCTCTGAGACCGAAGGCGCTCCGGGGCTGCCGCCGGGCAGCAGCAGCACGAGGGCCAGCACGACCGCGGCGACGGCGGCGGCCAGACCACCGGCATAGCCGAACCTGCGCCGAGCCCGCTTCCCCGGGCTGGGCCGCTGTGCCTCGATCCGCTCGCGGAGGCCGAGCGGGGCTCGCGTCTGCTGGTTGGCGCGGTGCACCAGCTCCACGAAGCGGCGCTCGCGCTCGTACAGCGCGGTCAGCTCCGGGGACTGCGCGATCCGGGCCTCGACCTCCGCCCGGCGGGCGGGATCGATCGTGCCGTCGGCGAGCGCCGACAGGTCTGCCTGCTCTCGCGGGCTCAGCGTGCTCTTGTCAGAGGAGGAAAAAGACATCAGTGCGGGGACGTTTCTGCTTCCAGCTTAACGACGCCCCAACACCCCGAAATCTTCCCCAGAGCGGGGTTCACACACCTTTCCTACTACCGGACTCCGCCGGAGCCCAGTGAGAGCTTCGATACGGCCCGGCGGCGTACTGGCCGAGCATTCGAGTGGCGCAGAACTGCGGGCCCAGCGTCCGCAGCGAAGCGCGCATGCGCGCGATCCAGCGGACGGGGAGATCGCGCTCATCGCGCTCGTAGAAGCTCGGCAGCACCTCGTGCTCGAGCACCCGGTGAAGGGCGGCGGCGTCGCGCGTGTCCTGAGCGTTGTGGTCGGGGTCGACGTCGCCCGGCAGCCCCCAGCCGTTGTCGCCGTCGAAGGCCTCGGCCCACCAGCCGTCGAGCACGCTTAGCTGCAGCGAGCCGTTGATGGCCGCCTTCATCCCGCTGGTGCCGCTGGCCTCCAGCGGCGGTCGCGGCAGGTTGAGCCATACGTCGCAGCCGCGCGTCAGACGGGCTCCGGTGGCCAGGTCGTAGTCGTCGAGGAACACCACCCGCTGGCCGATGATCGAGGCGTGCTTGAGGCCGAACAACCCCTGCAGCGAGCGCTTGGCCTCCTCGTCTCGCGGGTGGGCCTTGCCGGCCAGCACGACCTGCACCGGGCACTCGCCCCCGAGCAGCGACAGCGTCCAGTCGGGGTCGCGCATCAGCAGCTCGAGTCGCTTATAGGTCGCCACCCGCCGCGCGAACCCGATCGTCAGCACGTGCGGATCGAAGCAGCGCGCCGCGGCCTCGACGTACTCGCGCGAGTCGCCCCGGGCCAGGCGGTCGGTGAGGCTGCGCTGAGCCACGAACGAGACGAGCTCGGCCCGCTGGCGCTCGCGCACGTCCCACAGCTCCTGGTCTGAGATCCCGTCCACCGCCGTCCAGATCTGCGGGTCCGCGGCGCGGTCCAGCCAATCGGCGCCGAGGTGGCGATCGAGCAGCTCGCGCATCGGCGCGCCGACCCAGGTGGGGAAGTGCACGCCGTTGGTGACGTGCCCGATCGGAACCTCCTCGACCGACCGGTCGGGCCACAGGGAGTGCCACATCTCACGCGCCACCTGCCCATGGCGCGCGCTGACGGCGTTGGCCGCGCGGCTCAGCCGCAGCGCGGCCTGGGTGACCCCGAACGGCTGGCCGGCGTCCTCGGGGTCGGTGCGCCCGAGCGCGATCGCCTCCGACACCGGGCACGAGAGGCCGTCCATCAGCCGGCCGATCGCCGCCTCTACCTCGCTCGCGGGGTAGCTGTCGTTGCCGGCGGGGACGGGCGTGTGGGTGGTGAACACGGTCCGCCCCCGGGCGGACTCGAGCGCATCCTCCAGCGGCTCGCCGGCGCGCACGGACTCGCAGGCGAGCTCCAGCGGAGCCAGCGCCGCGTGGCCCTCGTTGAGGTGGATCACCGACGGCTCGAACCCGAGCGCTCCCAGCGCGCGAATCCCACCGACCCCGAGCAGCACGTACTGAGAGAGGCGGGTGCGCTCGTCGGCGACGTACAGGCGCGCGGTGATCCAGCGCTCCATCGGACCGTTCTGGGGGATGTCGGTGTCGAGCAGGAACAGCGGCACGCGGCCGACGTCCACGCGCCAGATCTGCGCCACGACGTCGGCGTCGTAGATCGGCAGCGAGATCGTCAGCGGCGCGCCGGCATCGTCGGTGACCAGCGCCGCGGGGAGCCGCTGTGGGTCGGAGTCGACCCAGTACTCGTGCTGCCAGCCGCCGCCGTCGATGCGCTGGCGGAAGTACCCCTTGCGGTACATGAGGCCGACCGCGACGAACGGCAGCGCGCGGTCGGATGCCTCCTTGAGCAGGTCGCCGGCGAGCGCGCCCAGCCCGCCGGAGTAGACCGGCAGGCTCGTGTGGACCCCGTACTCGGCGCACAGAAACGCCACCGGGGCACTGCGCTGAAACGGGGGCTTGGCGGAGCGTTCCAGGGCGGCGGTGACCTGGGCCTCGACCGCGGCCGCTCGCTGAAGCAGCTCGGGGTCTGCGGCGGCGGCACGCAGCGTCTCGGCCGGGGTCTCCTGAAGCAGCCGCACCGGGTTCTCGCCGCACAGCTCGAAGCGCTGGGAGTCAATCGAGGCGAACAGCTCAGGGCCACCGGGGGTCCAGGACCAGCGGTAGTTGTAGGCCAGCCGCGCGAGCGGCGCGAGCGCGTCCGGGAGCCGCTGCGCGAGCTCGCCGATCGCATGCGCGATGTCACTGGTGCCATCGTTGAGCGTCGCCCGCCGACCGTTCACGCGGCGGATTATCAAGCACACCGGGATCGGGTGCGCGTGCGTGTGATCGCCGCTACGTTGAGCGACGTGCCGAACCCAGCTTCGAACTGCCGCCTCGGCGTGCTCGCGTTCGGCGATTCGATCACCAACGGCGGCGGCGAGCTGCAGTGGGGCGTCGCGCTGCAGTCCTGGGCGTTGTGGGTGGCGCGGGCGCTCGGCCTGCCGTTCACCAACTACGCCGTCGACGGCGCCCGAGTCACCGACGTGGTCGGCGGGCAGATCCCGGCCTGGAGCGAGTGGACCGCCGCGCCGGACGCGCGCTACGACCTCGGGTGCCTGTACATCGGCGTCAACGACGTGCGGGCGCTGGACTGGGACCAGGGCGCGTTCGAGGCCGGGTGCTCCCAGGGCGCTCGGGTTCCTGGGCGAGCGCTGCGACCGGGTGCTGACCGCGACCGCGCCGCTCGACCTCGGTCGGCCACGGGCCGGGGCCAGGGTCCTCGAGCTCAACGCTGCAATCGTGCGAGCGGCGGCGGATGCCGGCGCGCTGCTGCTCGACCTCAGCGGCTTCGGGGCCCGCAACCTGGTGATGGCCGACCATGTGCACCCCACCGCGTTCGGCCAGGTCGCGATCGCCGAGCGGGCGCTTGGGGTGCTCGCGCGCGATGGGGTGGAGATCCGAGTGCGCCCCTCGTCGCTGGTGTACTACGAGACCACCCGGTGGGGTCGGGTCCGCGGCGACGCTACCTATGCGTATCGCCATGCGAAGGTGAGCGTGCAGGCCGCCTGGGCCGCACGGCGGGCAGCCGGCGGGTCCGACTGAAGTTGTGCGGCATATACCCGCACAATCTCAGTCAGTCGGGAGCCGACCCGCCTCCTCGGTGACCTCGCGCAGCCTCCGAGCCAGCGCCGGCGTCAGCGCCCGCGGCTTCAGCCGCCAGCGCCAGTTGCCCGACGGCCGCGCCGGGTTGTTCATCCGCGCCTCGCTGCCGAGCCCGAGCACGTCCTGGGCCTGGATCATCGCCACCCGCGCCGGCGACGAGTAGGCGAGCCGGATCAGCGCCCACCACGGTTGCCGCTCGGCGATCCCGCGCGAAGCGAGCGCGGCGTCGACCAGCGCACGGCGGTCGGCGTGCGAGCGACGCGTACCACCCGCGGGCGGTGTCGTGATCGTGGGTGCCGGTGTACACCAGCCGGTTCTCGGCGTGGTTGTCGGGGTGATGCGGGCTCTCCCGCACGCCGGGGTCAAAGCCGAACTGGAGCACGATCATCCCCGGCAGCCCGAGCTCGTCGCGCAGGCGCTCCACCCCGGGGGTGATCACCCCGAGGTCCTCGGCGACCAGCGCCAGCCGCCCGAGCTCGCGGGCCGCCGCATCGAACACCGCGCGGCCCGGGCCCGCGCTGCCAGCGGCCGCCCACCGCGCGTCGGTGCACCGGCCGGCACCGCCCAGTAGGCCACGAACCCGCGGAAGTGGTCGATCCGCGCGAGGTCGAACAGCGACAACGTCCGGCGCAGGCGCTCCACCCACCAGCGGTAGCGCCGGCGGCGCATCGCCGGCCAGTCGTACAGCGGGTTGCCCCACAGCTGCCCGGTCTCCGAGTAGGCGTCGGGCGGGGCGCCTGCGACCGCGCCGTCGCGGAACAGCTCGGGATGGGCCCGGTGGTCGACGCTCCCCGGCGCCACGTAGATCGCCACGTCGCCGAACAGCCGCACGCCCCGGTCGGCGGCGTAGGACCGCAACGCGGACCACTCGCGCTCGAAGCGCACCTGATCGCTGATCCCGCCCCGACCACCGAGGCGCTCCCAGTCCTCGACCCAGTAGGCGTGGCGCTCGCGGAAGTCGAGCAGCTCCGAGCGCGAGACCGGCGCGCGCGGGTCGGCGAGCAGGCCCGCCCAGGCGGCGAACGCCGATCGCGACTTGTAGGGCGAGCGGAAGCGGTCAGGCGGCCCCAGCGGCAGCACCTGCCACCACGTCTGCCCCGCGGCCGCCATCCAGTCGACAAACCGGTAGGCGTCCGCGCCCAGCCGCCCGCCAGGCAGCGAGGTCAGATGCAGCTGGACGCCGGCGGAACGGCTGAGGTCATTCACGGGACGTTGTTTACCCGACGCGGAGAAGCGGATACTTTCGGCACATGGCCTCAACCGCTACCCGACCGCAAGCCACGGGCCTCACGCCCGCCCCCCGCCAGGCGGCTGCGCGAATCGTGATCCAGTACCCCGAGCCCGCCGTCGACGACGGCCGCTTCGCCGGCCAAGCGCTGCGTCGGGGACACCGTCGCCAGCTCCGCCGACATCTTCCGCGACGGCCACGACATCCTGCGCGCGGTCGTCCGTTACCGCGGCCCCGGCGACCCCGACTGGCGCGAGGCCGAGATGCGCCGGACCGACGAGCACCTCGGCGGCGTCCGCTGGGGCGGCAGCTTCGAGGTCGACCGGCTCGGGACCTGGGAGTACACGATCGACGCCTGGACCGACGTGTTCGGGACCTGGCGCGACGAGCTCGAGCGCAAGGTCGCCGGCGGCCAGCACGACCTCGCCGGCGAGATGTCCGAGGGCGCGCTGCTACTGGGCAACGCCGCCGAGAGCGCGGCCAGCAGCGAGGACCGCCGGCTGATCGAGCACGCCGCCCGCACGCTCGCCGACGCGGACGTGCCAGAGAACGCCAAGCACGACGTCGCGCTCGGCCCCGAGTTGCTCGCCGCAGTGCAGCGCGGACAGCAGCGCCACGGCCACGAGACGCTGCCGGCGCCGATCCGCGTCGAGGTCGACCGCCCGCGCGCCCGGTTCGGCGCCTGGTATGAGCTGTTCCCGCGCTCTTGGGGCGGACTCAAGGGCGTCGAGCAGCAGGTCCCGCGGCTCGCCGAGCTCGGCTTCGACGTCGTGTACCTGCCGCCGATCCACCCGATCGGGCTGACCAACCGCAAGGGCCGCGACAACGCGCTGGTCGCGGCTCCCGACGACCCCGGCTCCCCGTGGGCGATCGGCGACGCCACCGGCGGCCACGATGCGGTGCACCGCGAGCTGGGGACGATCGACGACCTGCGCAGCTTGACCGCCACCGCGGCCGAGCATGGGGTCGACATCGCGCTGGACTTCGCGATCCAGTGCTCGGCGGACCACCCGTGGCTGCACGAGCACCCCGAGTGGTTTCACCGCCGGCCCGACGGCACGCTGAAGTACGCCGAGAACCCGCCCAAGCGCTATCAGGACATCTACAACGTCAATTGGGACTCCCCCGACTGGCGGGGCCTGTGGCAGGCGCTGCTCGAGATCATGCTGCAGTGGGTCGACTGCGGCGTCAAGGTGTTCCGCGTCGACAACCCCCATACGAAGCCGTACGCGTTCTGGCAGTGGCTGATCGAGAACGTCCACGCCCGCGACCGCGAGGTCGTATTCCTGGCCGAGGCGTTCACCCGGCGCGCGGTGATGCGCCACCTGGCGAAGATCGGCTTCAGCCAGTCCTACACGTACTTCACCTGGAAGAACTCGCGCTGGGAGTTGAGCGAGTACGTGTCCGAGCTGGCCTACTCGGGCGAGCAGGACTACTTCCGGCCCAACTTCTTCGTCAACACCCCCGACATCCTCCACGCCTACCTCCAGCACGGCGGTCAGCACGCGTTCGAGGCGCGGCTGGTGCTCGCGGCGACGCTGAGCCCCAGCTACGGGATCTACTCGGGCTTTGAGAACTACGAGAACGTCCCGGTGCGCGAGGGCTCGGAGGAGTACCTGCACTCCGAGAAGTACGAGATCAAGCGCCGCACGCTCGACGGGCCGATGCTGCCGATGATCCAGCGGCTCAATCGGATCCGGCGCGAGAACCCGTGCGCTGCAGGTGCTCGACAACATCACGTTCCTGGAGACGGCCAACGAGTCGCTGATCGCCTACGCCAAGCAGTCCGACGGCAACACCGTGATCACGGTCGTCAACATCGACCCCCACCAGGCCCAGGAGGGCCTCGCGATCGTCCCGGCCCACCTGGGGCTGCCGCCGAGCTTCACCGCCCACGACCTGCTGACCGGCGACCGCTTCCAGTGGCGGATCGGCCAGAACTACATCCGGCTCGAGCCGTGGATGCGCCAGGCACACGTGATCCGGGTGGAGGTTTAGTGCTCCCCGGTGAATCGGGTAGACGCGTGAGGACCAGATGACGGGACCACCCACCCTCACCCACCTGCTGAGGTCGGAGGCGGGCGCCGCGCGCCCGGCGGCGCAGCGCGCCGACGCCCAGGACCAGGCCGCTGCCGCCCAGGCACAGGCCCGGCAGTGGTTCGAGGCCGAGCCGCTGTGGTTCAAGCGCGCCGTGTTCTACGAGATCCACATCCGCGGCTTCTTCGACGCCAACGGCGACGGCTCGGGCGACTTCCGTGGGCTGACCGAGAAGCTCGACTACCTGCAGTGGCTGGGGATCGACTGCATCTGGCTGCTTCCCTTCTACCGCTCGCCGCTGCGCGACGGCGGCTATGACATCGCTGACTTCACCAACGTCCACCCCGACTACGGAACGGTCGCCGACGTCGAGGAGCTGATCAATGCTGCACACGCCCGGCGAATCCGGGTGATCGCCGATCTGGTGATGAACCACACCTCCAGCGACCACCCCTGGTTTCAGGAGTCGCGCTCCGATCCGAACTCCCCCAAGCGCGACTGGTACGTGTGGTCCGAGAACGACGACCAGTACCAGGACGCGCGGATCATCTTCATCGACACCGAGACCTCGAACTGGAGCTGGGATCCGGTCGCCGGCGCCTACTACTGGCACCGCTTCTTCTCCCATCAGCCCGACCTCAACTACGACAACCCAGAGGTCCGGGACGCGATGCTCGGCGTGCTGCGCTTCTGGCTCGACCTCGGGCTCGACGGGTTCCGGCTGGACGCCGTCCCCTACCTGTTCGAGCGCGAGGGCACCAACTGCGAGAACCTCCCCGAGACGCACGCCTACCTGAAGCGGGTCCGCAAGGAGATCGAGGAGAACTATCCCGACAAGGTGCTGCTCGCCGAGGCCAACCAATGGCCCGCCGACGTCGTCCAGTACTTCGGCGAGGGCGACGAGTGCCAGATGGCCTTCCACTTCCCGGTGATGCCCCGGATGTTCATGGCGATTCGGCGCGAAGAGGCTGTGCCGATCTACGAGATCCTCGAACAGACCCCGCACATCCCCGACACCGCGCAATGGGGCCTGTTCCTGCGCAACCACGATGAGCTGACGCTCGAGATGGTCACCGACGAGGAACGCGACTACATGTACACCGAGTACGCCAAGGACCCGCGGATGAAGCTCAACCTCGGGATCCGCCGGCGCCTGGCACCGTTGCTCGACAACGGCCGCGATGAGATCGAGCTGATGCACGCGATCCTGTTCTCGTTGCCGGGGTCGCCGGTTCTCTACTACGGCGACGAGGTCGCGATGGGCGACAACGTATTCCTCGGAGACCGCGACGGCGTGCGCACGCCGATGCAGTGGACCGGGGACCGCAATGGGGGTTTTTCGCGCGCTGACTTCGCGCAGCTGTACGCGCCGCCGTTGATGGATCCCGTGTACGGCTTCCAGGCGGTCAACGTCGAGGCCCAGCTGCGCACCGCTACCTCACTGCTGCGGTGGATCCACCGGTTCATCGCGCTGCGCAAGGAGCACCCGGTGTTCGGCTTCGGGACCTACGAGCCGATCGAGCCGTCCAACCCGCGGATCTTCGCCCACCTGCGCCGGTTCGAGGACGACCTCGTGCTGTGCGTGCACAACGTGGCCCGCTCCGCTCAGGCCGTCGAGCTCGATCTCAGCGCGCACAAGGGCCGCTATCCGGTCGAGCTGTTCGGCCGCTCGCGGTTCCCCCGGATCGGCGAGCTTCCGTACCTGCTGACCCTCGGCCCGCGCGGCTTCTTCTGGTTCCAGCTGGTCGAGGAGGAGGGCGGCGGCGGTGACTGACCCGGTGCAGATTTCATCCGACGAGATCCGCCAGCGCCTCGACGACGAGAGCCTGCGCGAGTGGATCCAGCACCAGCGTTGGTACGCGTCCAAGTCGCGCGCGGTCGCCGGGATCGAGATTGTCGAGAGCGTGACGCTGCGCGAGGAGCCGCTACTCGTGCTGGCGCTCGTGCAGACGCGGTTTGCCACCGGCACGCACGAGCTCTACCAGCTGCCGTTGGGGCTCGCGCCGGCGGGGCGCGTCGACACGCGGCACGCGATCGCCCAGACCGACGAATGGGCCGTGTACGACGCGCTGTCGGAGCCGTCGGAAGCGCGCGAGCTGCTGCGGCGCGTGGAGACGACCGACGAGATCGAGACGGCCGACGGCAGGTTCACGTTCGCTCGCTCCGACGGGATGCGGACCTCGGCGGAGGATTCCAACGCGCGCCTGATGGGCGTCGAGCAGTCCAACTCCTCGATCGTGTTCGACGACGAGCTCGTGCTGAAGGTGTTCCGCAAGCTCGAGCCGGGCGTCAACCCCGAGCTCGAGGTGCTGCGGTTCCTCACCGAGCATGGGTTCCCGAACATCGCGCCACTGCGGGGTTGGTATGAGTACGACGGCTCGGCGCTGGCCACCACGCTCGGCGTCGCCCAGGAGTTCCTCCCCGACGCGCGTGGGGGCTGGGAGCTCGCGCTGGAGGAGCTCGGCTCCAATCCCGACGGCTTCCTGGACCGGCTCGGCAGTCTCGGGACGGTGACCGCCGAGATGCATAACGCGCTGGCCTCGGACGCCGGCGATCCGGCGTTCTCCCCCGAGGAGCCCAGCCAGGAGTCCTTGTCGCTGCTGACCGCGACCGTCGACGAGGACATCGAGCGGATCTTCGTGCGCCTGCCCGACGACGAACGCCTGGCCCCCATCATCGGCCGCGGCCAGGACGTCCGCGAGCGGCTGGCCGCCCGCGCCCAGGTCGGGATCACCGGCCGCGTGATCCGGACCCACGGCGACTACCACCTCGGCCAGACTCTGTACACGCCGCGCGGCTGGGTGATCATCGACTTCGAGGGCGAGCCGGCGCGGCCGCTGCCGGAGCGCCGTCAGAAGCGCTCGGCACTGCGTGACGTGGCGGGCATGCTGCGGTCGTTCGCGTACGTCACCTCCGCCGCCGGGATGTTGCGCGGCGAACACGTGCCCGAGGACTTCGAGCAGCGCGCTCGAGAGACGTTCCTGGCGTACTACCTCGAGCAGGTCGACCCGACGCTGCTGCCCGCCGGCGAGGCCGCGATCGTGAACCTGCTGTCGGTGTACGAGCTCGAGAAGGCGATCTACGAGTTGCGCTACGAGCTCGACAACCGCCCGGACTGGATCACGATCCCGGTCGCGGGGATCAGCCGACGCTGTTGGAGGACTGACCACCGGTCGGTCGACCGTCTCGACCCTGATGACCGGCGTCGCCACGCGGGAGCTCGATTCGCTGGTCCGCCGCGAGCACGCGAACCCGCACTCGATCCTCGGCGCGCACCCGCAGGACGGCGGCGTGGTGATCCGGGCGCTGCGCCCCGCGGCCCGCGCGATCACCGCGGTGCTCGACGACGGCACCAGCGTCGAGCTCGAGCAGATTCATGCGGGCGGCGTCTTCGAGGGCGTCGCCTCGGGCCAGAAGCTGCCGCTGCGCTACCGCCTCGAGATCGACTACGGGGGCGGTGACACGTACACGATCATCGACCCGTACTCGTTCCTGCCGACGCTCGGCGAGCTCGACCTGCACCTGATCTCCGAAGGTCGCCACGAGGAGCTCTACAACCGCCTGGGCGCGCACGTTCGCGAGCATCAGGGCGTGACCGGCACGGCCTTCTCGGTGTGGGCGCCGTCGGCGCGGGCGGTCAGCGTGGTCGGCGACTTCAACTCCTGGGACGGGCGCCTGCACGCGATGCGCACGCTCGGCTCGACGGGGATCTGGGAGATGTTCCTTCCCGACGCGGCTCCGGGCGCCCGCTACAAGTACGAGATCCTCGCCGCCGACGGCGAGCTCACGCTGAAGGCCGACCCGTACGCGCAGGAGGCCGAGATGCCTCCGAAGACGGCCTCGGTGGTCACCCAGCCACGCCACCGCTGGAGCGCCGGCGACGAGCAGTGGCTGGCCGCGCGTCGCGACAGCCAGGCGCTCGAGCGCCCGATGTCGATCTACGAGGTCCACGCCGGGTCGTGGCGGCTGAACTCGCTGGAGGACAACCGCCCGCTGACGTATCTCGAGCTCGCCGACGAGCTGTCGGCGTACGTCAGCGACATGGGCTTCACCCACGTCGAGCTGCTGCCGGTGATGCACCACCCGTTCTCGGGCTCCTGGGGCTACCAGGTGACCGGTTACTTCGCGCCCTCGCCGCGCTATGGCTCCCCCGACGACCTGCGCCAGTTCGTCGACCGTCTGCACTCCAACGGCCTCGGCGTGATCCTCGACTGGGTCCCGGCGCACTTCCCCCGTGACGCGTTCGCGCTCGCGCGGTTCGACGGCACGGCGCTGTACGAGCACGCCGACCCGCGGCGCGGGTCGCACCCCGACTGGGGCACGCTGGTGTTCAACTACGGTCGCCACGAGGTCCGCAACTTCCTCATCTCCAACGCGCTGTTCTGGCTGCGCGAGTACCACGTCGACGGGATCCGGGTCGATGCGGTGGCCTCGATGCTGTACCTCGACTACTCCCGCCGCGAGGGCGAGTGGATCCCCAACCAGTTCGGCGGCCGCGAGGACCTCGACGCGGTCTCGTTCCTGAAGGAGCTCAACGAGGTGATCTACGGCCGCGAGCCCGGGATCGTGTCCGCGGCCGAGGAGTCGACCGCGTGGCCCGGGGTCTCGCGCCCCACCTACCTCGGCGGCCTCGGGTTCGGCTTCAAGTGGAACATGGGCTGGATGCACGACACGCTCCAGTACTTCCAGTACGACCCGATCTACCGCCGCCACCATCACCACGAGCTGACGTTCAGCCTGCTGTACGCGTTCAGCGAGAACTACATCCTCCCGCTGTCGCACGACGAGGTCGTGCACGGCAAGGGCTCGCTGTACACCAAGATGGCGGGCGACCGCTGGCAGAAGCTGGCCAACCTCCGGGCGCTGTACGCGTACATGTGGGCGCACCCGGGCAAGAAGCTCCTGTTCATGGGCTCCGAGCTCGCGCAGGAGAGCGAGTGGAGCCACGAGCGGTCGCTGGACTGGCACCTGCTGGAGCGGCCCGAGCACGCGGGCATCCAGGCGGTGGTGCGCGACCTCAACCGCGTCTACCGCGACGAGCCGGCGCTGTGGGAGCGCGACTCGGACTCCTCGGGGTTCCGGTGGCTGGAGCCCAACGACCCCGACAACAACGTGATCGCGTTCGCCCGCGCCTCCAAAGACGACGAGCGCGTGCTGGTGTTCATCGCCAACCTGTCGCCCGTGCCGCGGACCGGCTACCGCCTCGGGCTGCCCCGCGCCGGCCGCTGGCGCGAGGCGATGAATACCGACTCGAGCTTCTACGGCGGCTCGGACGTCGGCAACCTCGGCGGCCTCGAGGCCGAGCCGGTGCCGTGGCACGACCAGCCGATGTCGGCGGAGGTCACGTTGCCGCCGCTGGGCGCGATCTGGCTGGTCCCGGAACAGGAGTGAGCATCACCTCCCCAGACCGGGCCGCTTTCCCCTGGGAGCGGCCACTGGGGGCACGTCCCCTCGGCGACGGCACCGTCGAGTTCAGAGTATGGGCCCCGCGGGCGGACTCGATCGTGCTGCGGGTCGGCCGCCGTGACCACGACTTCAACGCGGCCGGGTTCGGCGTCCACGAGGCGATCGTGGAGGCGGAGCCTGGCGACGAGTATTGGTTGATCGTCGACGGCCGCCGGCTGCCCGACCCGTGCTCGCGCTCGCAGCCCAAAGGGTTGCGCGGACCGTCGGCGGTGCCGGCGATCACCCCGGCCCAGCGGTCGGCGATCCCGTCGCCGGCCGAGCTCGTGATCTACGAACTGCACGTGGGCACGTTCACCGAGGAGGGGACGTTCGAGGCGGCCACCGCGCACCTCGGCGAGCTCGCGGCGATCGGCGTCACCGCGATCGAGATCATGCCGGTGGCCGAGTTCCCCGGCCACCACGGTTGGGGCTACGACGGGGTCTACATCTCAGCGCCCCACTCGGCCTACGGCGGCCCCGAGGGGCTGGCCGGGCTGGTCGCGGCCGCGCACGAACACCAGCTGAGCGTGATCCTCGACGTCGTCTACAACCACGTCGGCGCCTCGGGCGTCAAGGCGCTGGACCGGTTCGGCCCCTACTTCACCTCGAAGTACGAGACCCCCTGGGGTCAGGCGATCAACTACGACGGCGAGGACTGCGATCCCGTGCGCGAATGGGTCCTGCAGAGCGCCGAGGGCTGGGTCCGCGACTACGGAATCGACGGACTGCGGCTCGACGCGATCCACTCGATCTACGACTCCAGCGCCGAGCACATCGTCGCCGCGATCGCCCGCCGGGTGCACGCGGTCCGCGACGATGCGCTGGTGATCGCCGAGAGCGGCCTCAACGACCCGCGCGTGATGCGCACTCGCGAGCTGGGCGGCTACGGCTGCGACGCGGCCTGGGCCGACGACTTCCATCACTCGCTGCGGACGCTGCTGACCGACGACCGCGAGGGCTACTACGCCGAGTTCGGGCGCGTGGCGCAGCTGGCCAAGGCGTTTCACCGGCCCTATGTGCACGACGGCAACTACTCGGAGTTCCGCCGGCGCCGGTTCGGGGCGCCGGCCGACGACGTGCCGCCGCGACGGTTCGTGGTGTTCTCGCAGAACCACGACCAGGTCGGCAACCGCGCGTTCGGCGACCGACTGCCCGAGCCGGCGCGGCCGCTGGCCGCGTTCTGCGTGCTGCTGTCGCCGTTCGTGCCGCTGCTGTTCATGGGCGAGGAGTACGGCGAACCGGCGCCGTTTCAGTTCTTCTCCGACCACATCGACAAGCGGATCGCCGACGCCACGCGCGAGGGCCGGCGGCGCGAGTTCGCCGCGTTCGCCGAGTTCGGCGAGGAGGTGCCCGACCCCCAGGGTCTGGCCACGTTCGAGCGCTCCAAGCTCACCCGCCGTCGCGACCCGGCGCTGGCCGGCCTGTACGCCGAGCTGCTGTCGGCGCGGCGGCGGCTTCCCCGGGGGACGCCGACGAGATCGAGTTCGACGAGGCCGCCCGGTGGCTGCGGGTGCGCCGGGGCGCATTCGAGATCCTCTGCAACTTCGCGGCGCGCCCACGGGGTGTGCCCTGCGCCGGGACCAAGGCGGAGCTGTTCACGCACGACCCGCCATGGATCGCTGATGGCCGGGCCGAGCTTGCCGCGATCTCGGGAGCGCTGATCGCATGAGGGAGTCCTGGCCCGGCCGCCCGTTCCCGCTCGGCGCCATCTGGGACGGGGGCGGGACCAACTTCTCGATCTTCTCCGAGCACGCCGAGTGGATCGAGCTGTGCCTGTTCGACGAGGACGGCGAGGAGAGCCGCGTCGAGATGACCCAGCGCCGCGCGCTCAACTGGCACTGCTACGTGCCCGGTGTGAGCCCCGGCCAGCGCTACGGGTTCCGGGTGCACGGGCCCTACGCCCCGCTCGAGGGCCACCGCTTCAACGCCTCCAAGCTGCTGATCGACCCGTACGCGAAGGCGATCGAGGGGGTGGTCGACTGGAGCGACAGCGAGCGGCTGCTGCCCTACATCGTCGACGGATCCGACGAGGCGGATCTCGAACCCCGCCATCAGGACGACGCCGCGGCGGTCCCCAAGTCGATCGTGATCGACGACGCGTTCATCTGGGAGGGCGACCGCCCGCCGGGGGTTTCGTTCTCGGATACCGTGATCTACGAGACGCACGTCAAGGGCTTCACGATGAAGCACCCGGGCGTCCGAGAGGACCTGCGCGGAACCTACGCCGGGCTGGCGTCAGACGAGGCGATCGCCTATCTGCTCGACCTCGGCGTCACCGCCGTCGAGCTGCTGCCCGTGCACCACATCGCCGACGAGTCGTTTCTGGCCGGCCGTGGCCTGCGCAACTACTGGGGCTACAGCACGATCGGCTACCTCGCGCCGCACTCCGAGTACGCCGCCACCGGTCGCCGCGGCGAGCAGGTGCGCGAGTTCAAGGGGATGGTGAAGGCGCTCCACCGGGCCGGGATCGAGGTGATCCTCGACGTCGTCTACAACCACACGGCCGAGGGCAACCACCTCGGCCCGATGCTGTCGTTCAAGGGCGTCGACAACCGCTCCTACTACCGGCTGATGCCCGACGACCCGCGTTTCTACATGGACTTCACCGGGACCGGCAACTCGCTGAACCCGGTGCACCCGAGCGTGCTCCGGCTGATCATGGACTCGCTGCGCTACTGGGCCGTCGAGTGCCACGTCGACGGGTTCCGCTTCGACCTGGCGTCGGCGCTGGCGCGCGAGCTCTATGACGTCGACCGGCTGTCGGCGTTCTTCGATGTGATCCAGCAGGACCCGGTGCTCTCCCAGGTGAAGCTGATCGCCGAGCCGTGGGACGTCGGACCCGGCGGGTATCAGGTCGGCAACTTCCCGGTGCTGTGGTCTGAGTGGAACGGGATATACCGCGACACGATCCGCGACTTCTGGCGCGCGCAGTGCAGCCCCGGAGAGTTCGCCTCGCGCCTGTCGGGTTCGTCGGACCTGTACGAGGCCGACGGCCGCGATCCGTTCGCGTCGATCAACTTCGTGACCGCCCACGACGGGTTCACGCTCGCCGATCTGGTCTCCTACAACCACAAGCACAACGAGGCCAACCTCGAGGACAACCGCGACGGGACCGACGACAACCGCTCGTGGAATCACGGCGTCGAGGGACCCACCGACGACCCGGCGATTCTCGAGCTGCGCGCACGCCAGCAGCGCAACTTCCTGACCACGCTGATCCTCTCGCAGGGCACCCCGATGCTGCTCGGCGGCGACGAGCGCGGCCGCTCCCAGTTCGGCAACAACAACGCCTGGTGCCAGGACAACGAAGTCTCCTGGTACCTGTGGGAGGACACTCCGCAGTCCGCCGAGCTGTACGCCTTCACCCGCCGGCTGATCGCGCTGCGCCGCGCGCACCCCGTCTTCCGCCGCGAGACCTTCCTGCGCGGCAAGCAGCTGAAGTCGCCGCTGGCCGACGTGTGGTGGTTTCGCACCGATGGGCGCAAGATGACGCGCGTCAACTGGAACGGCGAGCCGGTGCTCGGGATGTTCCTCAACGGCCGCGAGATCCTCACTCCGGGCCCGTACGGTGAGGAGATCGTGGACGATTCGTTCATGGTCCTGTTCAACGCCTACGGCGAGGACCGGATGTTCAAGCTCCCGCGCCGCCGGTTCGGCCTCAACTGGGTGCTCGAGCTGTCGACCGCCGACCCGGGCGCCGAGCCGGGCAGCGCGCGCTTTCAGGCCCAGACCGGGGTAGCGGTGACGTCGCGCTCGATCGTCGTGCTCAGGCGGGTCTGATTGGCGGCCGTGGCGCAGCTCCGGGCGACCTACCGCCTCCAGCTGACCCCCGAGTTCGGATTCGCGCGGGCGGCGGAGCTGGTGACGTACCTGCGCGATCTCGGCGTCTCGCACCTGTACCTGTCGCCCTCGATGCAGGCGCGACCGGGCTCCCAGCACGGCTACGACGTGATCGACCCGGCGCGACTGTCGGATGACCTGGGCGGCGCCGATCAGTTCAGGGCGCTGGCGGACGCGGTCCACGAGGCCGGGATGGGCGTCGTCCTCGACATCGTCCCCAACCACATGGCGGTCGACGAGGCCAACCGCTACTGGGCCGACCCGCAGTTGCGCGAGCGCTTCTTCGACGTCGACCCGGTCACCGCCGAGCCGCGGCGGTTCTTCGACATCTCGGATCTCGCGGGCGTGCGCCAGGAGGATCCCGAGGTGTTCGAGCGCACCCACGCGCTCGTGCTGGCGCTGGTCGCCGAGGGGCTCGTCGACGGGCTGCGGATCGATCATCCCGACGGCCTGGCCGACCCGGCGGGCTACCTGGCTCGCCTGCGCGACCGCGGGGTGGCGCGAGTGTGGGTGGAGAAGATCCTCGAGTCGCGCGAGCGGCTGCGCGAGTGGCCGGTGTCGGGCACGGTCGGGTATGAGTTCCTCAACGACGCCTGCGCCCTGTTCGTCGACCCCGCCGGCGAGGCGCGGCTGACCGCCTTGTGGGAACGAGTGTCGGGCGACCGGCGGAGCTTTGAGCGGGTCGCCCACGACGCCAAGCTCGAGCAGGTGCGCACCACGTTCGTGCCCGAGCTCGAGCGGCTGGCGCGCGAGCTGGATTCCGGCGCCGGCGCCGAAATCGGTGACGCGCTCGCGCGGGCGCTCGCGTCGCTGCCGATCTACCGCACCTACGTCGATCCGGCGCGCCGCCTCGTCGCCGATGCCGACCGCCGCGCGGTTGACGAGGCTGGGATGGCGTCAGCGCTCGCCGAGACGCTGCTGCTGGACCGCGACGGGCCGGCCGCGTTTGTGACCCGCTTTCAGCAGACGACGCCGCCGATCATGGCCAAGGGGGTCGAGGACACCGCCTTCTACCGCTACGGCAGGCTGCTGGCGCTCAACGAGGTCGGCGGCGATCCCGGCCGCTTCTCGATCGAGGTCGAGGACTTCCACGCGGCCTGCGTGGAGCGCGCGCGGCGGTTCCCCGAGAGCCTGCTGACCACGCAGACGCACGACACCAAGCGCTCGGCCGACGTTCGCGCACGGCTGACGGCGCTGGCCTCGATGGCCGAGGAGTGGCAGCAGGTGGTCGAGCGCCTGATGGAGCTGACCGAGCGCCATCGCGAGCGCGGCGCGCCCGACGATGTCGAGCGCTACTTCCTGCTGCAGACGCTCGCTGGGGCCTGGCCGATCGAGCTCGAGCGCGTGCAGGAGTACATGGAGAAGGCGCTGCGCGAGGCCAAGCGCAACACCAGCTGGATCGACCAGAACCACGAGTGGGAGCGAGCGGTCGGGCGCTTCTGCGCGGCGCTGTACTCAGACCGGGCGTTCCTAGAGCAGTTCGTGCCGTTCGTCCGGCGGCTCGCCACCGCCGGCGAGCGCGCCGTGCTCGGGCAGGTCGTGCTGAAGCTGACCACACCCGGGATCCCCGATCTCTACCAGGGCGACGAGCTGCCGTTCCGGGCGCTGGTCGACCCCGACAACCGCCGGCCCGTCGACTGGGGCTGGTGTCAGGCGATGCTGGCCCGGCTGATGGGCGGCTCGCCGGCGGTGGACGAGACACGGAAGCTGTTTCTCATCTTGCGGCTGTTGACGCTGCGCACCCGCCGTCCCGAGGCGTTCGTGACCGGAGCGTATGAGCCGATCGAGGCCGGCGCGCGCACCTGCGCATTCACCCGCGGCGGCGAGGTGCTGGTCGCGGTGACCACGCGAGACGGCGCCGGCGAGGACTCGCTGGCGGCGCCCCAGGGCCGGTGGCGCGACGTGCTCCGCGGCGAGCAGTGGACGTTCAGCGGCCGCCAGCGGTTGGGCGACGTGCTCGGCGAGCACGGGATCGCGGTGCTCGAGCGGCTGGGCCGCTAGCGCGTGACTGCCGCTAGCCGGTGACCGGCGGCGGCGGTGGCGGCGGACCCAGCACCCGGGTCGTGGCCCGGGCGCGCCGGGTCGGCGCGTTGCGGCTCGTGGCGGTCGCGCGGTTGATCAGCCTGCCGCTCGCCGCCGCGGTCACGCGGACCGACAGGTGAAGCGTCCTACCCCGCAGCACCTTGACCGTTCCGACGGCGGCGCACACCGAACGGCCGCTGCGGTGGAAGCCGCTGCCGGCCACGAGCGAGACTCCGGCCGGGAGCCGGTCGCAGACCCGCACCTTCAGCGCGGCCGCCTCACCGAGGTTGCGCACGCGCAGCGTGTATCTGATCCGGCCGCCGGTGCGGGCGGTCGCCGGGCCCGCCTTGATCAGCCTCAACCGCGTCCCGGCGGGCCCGGCCGGGATGTTCGGCGGGTGCACCGGCACCACCGGCGGCGTGGGCGGGCCGTGGGCTGCGGCGGGTACACGGGATCGGGCGGGTACGGCGGGATCGGCGGCTCGGGCGGCTCCGGTGGCGTTGGGGGCACGACCACGAGCGTCTCCGGTGGTGTCGCGGTTGGGGTGCGGGTCGGGGGTCGGCTCGGTCTGGTCGCCGGTGACCGTGGCCACGTTGAACAGGAGCGTGCCGTTCGCGAGTCGACGGCGGGACCGTGGCGACGATCGTCAGCTCACGCTGCGAGGCCGCGTCGGGCGAGTCCGGGTCGGCCGCCGGCGGCACGGTCGGCGCCGTGCATGTGACCGCGCCGGTCTCGCCGACGGGCGGCGTCGTGCAGGTCATGTCTGGGCTGGCCGTGGCGCTCACGAACTGGACGCCGGCGGGCAGCCGATCCGCGAGCACGAAGTTTGTCGAGGTGGCGGGTCCGTAGTTGGTGCCCACGATTTGCCAGGTGAGCGACGCGCCGGGCTTGACGATGTTCTTCGAGACGGTCTTGACCACGCCCAGGTCGGCCGGGGGCGGCGGCGCGGCGCGGGACGACGACGTGGGCGTCCGCGCAGCCGGTGTAGGAGACGTCGGGCTGGTCCTCGGAATTGGCCTGGTAGCAGGCGGTGTTGGTCAGCGTCGCGGGCGCGTCGCCCTGCGCCACGGCCGACACGGTGGCCCGGAACGTGAACGTGAACGTGGCGTCGGGCGCAAGCGTGCCCACGTTGCACCCGACCGTTCGCGAGGCGTCGTCATAGGCGCACTTGCCGCCGCCGTCGTCGACCAGCGCGATGTCGGTCAGCCCGGAGGGGATCGGGTCGGCGACCGTCAGGTTGGTGGCGGCATCGACCGGGGTGCCAAACAGTGGATCGCTCGGATCGCGCGTCGACGGGTTCGTGACCGTAGTCGTGTAATCGACGGTGTCCCCGGGCGCGGCCGAGCCGCGGCTCGGCGTCTTCTCGATCGCCAGGTTAGGCGCTCGGATCAGCGTCGTGAAGGCCAGACCTCCGAAGAAGTACGTGTCTCCGATCGTGCCCAGGCACACCGACGCGCCGGTGGCGCCGTTTCGAGATCGTGCCCTCGGGGACCGAGAGCGTCGTCAGGTCGAACCCGAGCTGGTTGTCCCGAGCGGGATCTCGACCGGTGACCGGGTTGCCGCCGCTGGAGATCGTGCTGTTGAAGAAGTTGGCGACCGGGTGGGCGTCGTCGTGCTGCTTGGGCAGGTCGGTGCAGCTGTCGCTCAGGTTCCCCAGCGCCAGGTAGTCGCCGGTGATCGCGCGGTCGCCCTCGGTTGCCCATACGGTCGCGTGGGCGTCGACGTTGCCGCTCTCGGGCGTCTCGAAGCCGGTGAAGTTCAGCGGGCCGACGACCAGCTGCTCGCCGCCCTTGACCTGCACGAAGTCGAATCCGTCAAACAGCGTGACGTTGCGCCACGGGGCGGTCGGGGTCGTCCATACCACGACCAGGTTCCAGCCGCCGTAGCGGTTGTAGCCCTTACCGGCCTGGACATCGGCGACCGTCACCTTCAGCGATTGGTCGGAGCCCCGCTGCGCCTGCGCCGCCTGCAGGCCGGCGTTGACCTCGGGGGTGACGTCGGCCCGGACCTGGTAGGCCCACCCCTCGGCGTTGCCCGGCTGGCTGTACCAGCTCTTGATGTAGTCCCAGCGGCCGTTGCGGGTCGGGTTGGTGGCGTCGATCGACGCGTAGGCCCCGCCCCCGACCTTCAGCTCCGCGGTCGTGTACAGCGAGTTGGTCGTGGGCGAGTTGCCCGCCGGGGCGTCGTCGCCGGGCCCGTTGACGTCGCGCTGAACGCCCCGCGACAGGTCGGCGGCCCAGTACAGGTAGGCCTTGGCGATCCGGGCACCGGAGGGAACGTTCAGCGTCGCCGAGCTCGAGTTGAAGCGCCCGCCGCCGGGATCGACGTTCACGTAGACCATGTTGTGGTCGTTGTTGTTGACGTTCAGGCAGGGCTCGCTTCCGGCCCGCGGATGCCGGTGGGGAGCCCGCCGGTGCGCGGGGCTGAGCGACGTTCTCGGGGCAGGTCTCGAGCGTGTTCCCGGCGATCGCGACGTCGCCGCGGATGTTCGCGTCGAAGCTGGGGACGTTGTTGCCCTTCAGCTTCGACTTCAGCGTGTGGTGCAGCGGCGTGTTGGGCCAGTTACGAACCTTCGAGCTGAGCAGCTTGGCCGAGGCCGAGGAGGCGAGCAGCAGGCCAGCCCCGATCGCCAGGCATGTCAACGTAAGACCCAGCCAACGTCCGCGCTTCATTCAGATCCGCCCTCTCCCGGGACTCCCTTGGGTCCGGCCGAGGTGCCAGCCTATCCGATCGCTGACGCCCGGTAAAGGAACCGACTGCGGGTACTACGTGAGCTGGTGGAGCTCGCGCAGCAGTTCGTCGAGGTCGAGTTCGTCGCCGAACTGCCCGATCAGATGGCCCTGCTCGTCACGCGGCCATTGATCAGCCGGCCGGTCCCACATCAGCTCCACGTCGTTGCCGTCGGGGTCGGTGATGTAGATCGCCTCGTGAGTACCGTGATCGGCGGTCTGGCGGATCGGCCACCCGGCGTCCTTCAGCCGCCGGTAGGCGTCGGCCAGCGACCGCCGAGTCGGATAGGCCAGCGCCACGTGATGTAGGCCGGCGACGCCGTCGGGCGTCGGGCCGCCGTCCTTGGACTTCCACGTGTTGAAACCGAGGTGGTGGTGATAGCCGCCGGCCGACACGAACAGCACGTCGCCGGTCGTGCCCCAGCCGGGGACGTCGCGGGCCTCGGCGACCACGTCGAAGCCGAGCACGTCGACGTAGAACGCGCGGATCCGGTCGATGTCGGCGGTGCGGAGGTGCGTGTGCCCGATCCGGACGCCCGGGTCGATCGGATCCGCCGCGCGAGCGATCGGCTCGATCGGTCCCTGATCGTTTGCCATTCGGCGACCTTACGAGATCCAGCGAGCTCGGGGCGTGCATAACGCGACAAATCCGACCGCGCAGCCGAGGCTTGACGTACGGAGCACGCATACGATGCACCACACGGCAAGCCTCCCGATCGCCGACGGATTTGTCGTGATATGCACCCCGTCTAACCACGAGGAGGATCGATGAGCGAGATCGTGCTGTGCGAGATCACCGACGACGTCGCGCTGCTGACGCTGAACCGCCCCGACCGGCTCAACGCGTGGACGCCGGCGCTGCAGACCCGGTACTTCGATCTGCTCGACGAGTGCGTGGCGCGCGACGACGTCCGCGCAATCGTCGTCACCGGCGCCGGCCGGGGCTTCTGCGCGGGCGCCGACATGGACGACCTGAAGACGATCTCGGGCGGCGAGGTCGACCGGTCGCAGACCGACGACACCCGGCCGGTCGCCTACCCGCTATCGCTGCCCAAGCCGGTGATCGCGGCGATCAACGGCCCGTGCGCGGGGATCGGGCTGGTGCTGGCGGTGATGTGCGACCTGCGGTTCGCGGCGCAGAGCGCCAAGATCACGACCGCGTTCTCGCGTCGCGGGCTGGTGGCCGAGCACGGGATCTCGTGGATGCTGCCGCGGCTCGTGGGCCCGGCCCGGGCGCTCGATCTGCTGCTGTCGGGCCGGGTTGTGCTGGGCGGCGAGGCCGCCGAGCTGGGCCTGGTCAACCGGGCCGTCCCCGACGGGCAGGCGGCGCAAGAGGCGCTCGCGTACGCCGGTGAGCTCGCGCGCGAGTGCTCGCCCGCGAGCATGGCCACGATGAAGCGGCAGGTGTACGGCGACTACGACCGCACGCTGGCGGACACCGTGCAGGACGCCAACCGGCTGATGCTCGAGTCGTTCGCCGCGCCCGACTTTGTCGAGGGAGTGCAGAGCTTCATGGAGCGCCGGCCGCCGAGCTTTCAGCCGGTCTCGGGCGCGCTCGTGTGATCCCCTGAAACGGTAGGGTCAGCGACGCGGAATGCGCGCCCTGCTGATCTCCTGGGAGTACCCGCCGGTAATCGAAGGCGGGCTGGCGCGACACGTGCGCAAGCTCTCCGAGCATCTCGTGCAGGAGGGCGCCGAGGTGCACGTGCTCACCCGCGGGGGTGCCCGGCTGCCGGTCGACGAGGAGCGCCACGGCGTCGTCGTGCACCGCGTCCGCGAGCCGCAGTTCCCTAAGGACCCGAGCGCGTTCGTGCGGTGGGTGGAGTCGATGAACGCCGACATGGGAGAGCTCGCCGACGAGCTTCTCGAGCGTCTGGAGTTCGATCTGGTGCACTCGCACGACTGGCTGGTGGCGGGCGCCGCCGAGGCCGCGGCGCGGCGCTTCGGGCGGCCGTGGGTGACGACCGTCCACGCGACCGAATGGGGTCGCCATCAGGGCTGGGTCCAGAACCATCCGCAGTCGCACATCCACGCCGCCGAGCGCGACATGGTCCGGCGGGCCGATCGCGTGATCACCTGCTCGCGGTACATGCGCAGCCACGTGGCCCGGGTGTTCGGCGTGGCCCCGTCTCGGATCACGGTGATCCCCAACGGGATCGACCCGCTCGACCTGGAGCCGGTGGCCCCGGACCTCGACGCGTTGCGCCGGCGGTTCGCCGAGCCCGATCAGTTGCTGGTCCTGCTCGTGGGCCGGCTGGTGTACGAGAAGGGCTTTCACCTCGCGCTCGACGCGCTGGCGCCGCTGACCAAGAGCGTAGGCAGCGTCCGCTTCGTGGTCGCTGGCACCGGCACCGCCGAGGCCGAGCTCAAGCGCCAGGCCCGCCGCCTGGGCCTCACGCGGCACGGGACGTTCCTCGGCTGGATCGGCGACGACATGCTGCACTCGCTCTACCGGGTCGCCGACATGTGCATCGTGCCGTCGATCTACGAGCCGTTCGGGCTGGTCGCGCTCGAGGCGATGGCCTCGGGATGCCTATGCGTGGTCGCCGACACCGGCGGGCTGCGGGAGGTCGTCCCCGGCGACGGGACGGTCGGCCTGCGGTTCCCGTCGCGCGACTCGGCGGCGCTGCGCGACATCCTCGAGCAGGTGCTGACCGACGACGAGGCCCGGGCGCAGCTCGTCGCCGAGGCGCGCGAGCACGTCCTGCGCTTCGACTGGGTCGAGGTGGCGCGCAGCACGAACGCGCTCTACGCGGACCTGACCGGGGTTCCGGCGCCCGGTCCGGAGCGGTCGGCGGCGGCTGCGGAGCCCTCCGCACCGGCCCGCTGAGGCGTCCGAAGCGTCGCGCACAATCCCTTGCCTGAGTGCACGAGCGCAACCCTGCGTGCCATCGTGTGTTCAGTAACAAGTTCGCCGACTTGAGAAGCAGGGATCCGCGCCGGGCATCGTCGCGGTGCTGCCTGCGGGGAGGTCTTGAGAAGGGAGCACACGTCGTTCTGGCCTCGTTTGCCACGGTGCAGCACCGATTCCATAGATACATCTTCGCGGCGGTAGCCGCCATCGGTATCGCAGCCGTCCCATGGGCGGCTGCGCCGCAGCCTGCCGTCGGCGCGGATCCGATCGCGGTGTATCCGTTCCCGGGCAGCAAGTACACGGTGCCGGGCACCCAGATCGCGTTCCGGGGCCTGCCGGCGTCGAGCATCGGCGCGATCAGCGTGGTCGGCTCGAAGTCGGGCGCGCACACCGGGCGGCTGGTGGGAGACTCCGACGGCCAGGGCGGGAGCTTTCTTCCCGCCAAGGCGTTCACGCCCGGCGAGACCGTGACGGTCGCCACGCACGTCCCGATCGCGGGGGCGCCGAGCGGCACGTTCAGCTTCAGGATCTCCAATCCGGGCAGTCAGCTGGCGCCGGGCAAGATCCCGACGGTCGCCGCCGGGGCCCGCGGCTTGCAGCACTTCCGCTCCCGTCCGGATCTGGAGCCGGCCGCCGTGACCGTGAGCAAGGCCTCCGCGCCCGCGTCTCAGGGAGACATCTTCGTGGCCCCGCAGTTCGGGCCCACCCAGGATGGCCCGATGATCCTCGACCCAAAGGGCAAGCTGATCTGGTTCGACGCCACCCCGCTGTCCCAGAAGGAGATCATCACCGACTTCCGGGTGCAGAACCTCCACGGACAGCCGGTGCTGACCTGGTTTCAGGGCAGCACTTCGTCGGGCAGCGGCCGCGGCGAGGGCATCATCTTCAACGACAAGTACCAGGAGATCGCGACCGTCCGCGCCGCCAATGGCCTGTCGGTGGACCTGCACGAGTTCGAGATCACGCCCCAGGGCGACGCGTACGTCATCGCGACCTCGCCGGTGAGGCTGCCCGGCCTGAACCGCCAGGTGATGGACGCGGAGGTCCAGGAGATCGACATCGCCACGGGCCTGGTGCTGTTCGACTGGCACGCGATCGACCACATCCCGCTGTCCGACGTCGAGCAAGTGGGGCGCCAAGCAGCCCGGCCACATCCTCGATCCCTATCACCTCAACTCGATCTCGCTCGACCGCGACGGCAACCTCCTGATCTCGGCCCGGAACACCTCGGCGATCTACAAGGTCAACCGCGTCACCGGGCAGATCATGTGGACGCTGGGCGGCAAGAACTCGAGTTTCAAGATGGGCCGAGGCGCGTCGTTCGCGTACCAGCACGACGCGGTGATGCAGCCCGACGGGACGATGACGCTGTTCGACGACGGCGGCGGCCCACCTCGGGTCGAAAAGTACTCGCGCGGCCTCAGGCTCTCGCTGAACACCAAGAAGATGACCGCCGGCGTGGTCCGGTCCTACAACCACCCGCCGCCGATCGCGTCCGCGTTCGAGGGCGGACAGCAGGCGCTGTCGGGCGGCGACATGTTCGTCGGCTGGGGCCAGCAGCCCTACTTCACCGAGTTCAACTCAAAGGGCCAGGCGACGTTCGACGCGCACTTCACGGCGCCGTCGGGCAGCTACCGGGCGTATCGGTTCAACTGGAGCGGACAGCCGAGCAGGCCCCCGGCGCTGGCCGGCGCGGCCGGCTCCGACGGGACCGTGAAGCTGTGGGCCAGCTGGAACGGCGCGACCACGGTGAGCTCGTGGCGGGTGTTGGGCGGCACGTCCCCGTCGAAGCTGCGAACGATCGGCACGGCGCGCAGGACGGCGTTCGAGACCACGATCACCGCCCACAACGGCAGCCCCTACTTCGCCGTGCAGCCGCTGGGCTCCAAGGGCCAGGTGCTGTCGACCTCGAACACGGTGACGATCGGCGCGCACCTGGCGATCTACGGCCAGAGCGCGTTCGTGCCCGGCAACGGGCTGGCGGGGCTGCCCGTGGGCTGCTTCAGAACCACTCCGTGTCAGCTGGTGACGACCGTCAAGCAGGGCAACACGGTGGTCGCGCGCAGCGGCAAGGAGAACGTCGGGGCAAACCAGAACGGGATCGTCTACTTCCGCCTGTCCCCGTCCGCGCGCCAGGCGCTGAGCCGCTCGCGCAGCCACCGGATGGGCGTCAGCGTCACGATCGAGGACGCATCGGGAGCTAGGGCGACGATGCCAGTGACGCTGGTGCCGTTCTCGGCGAGCGGCCCCGGCCCCCACCGCTCGGTGACCCAGGCGCCGACGCTGGCGATCGTCGGGGAGACCGATTTCGTCTCCTCGACCGGCTACGGCGGGACGCTGGCCGAGTGCATCAGCGACGATCCCTGCCACGTGACCGCGACCGTCACGGTCGGCAAGACCACGATCGCCCACACCGGCTCGGAGTTCATCGGCGCCCACGAGCTCGGCTACGTCAACTTCCAGCTGACCAAGCAGGGCCAGTCGATGCTCGCCCACGCGTCGGGCCACCAGCTGGGCGCTCACATCACGCTCAGCGGCGGCGGGGCCACGGCCAGCGCCGACGTGGCGCTGATCCCGTTCCGTTAGGGCTTTGTCAAAGCGCACGGTGGCGGCTGCACCGCCGGAGCCGACTGATACGGTGCTGGCCTGACCATGACGACGACGACGTCTGAGACAGGGCGGGCGCCATCGCCGCTGGCCGGGCATCACAGCGCCTCCGGCGAGGACCACCCGGGGATCCTGCGCAAGTACGCTTGGGTCTGGGTCGCGATCGGCCTGCTGATCTTCTCGGCGGTGCTGGTTCGCGTCAGCGGCACCCGGCCCGGCTATGACCCCTACGGCTGGCTCGTCTGGGGCCACGAGACGCTCCGCGGCAGCCTCGACCTCGGCGGCGCGCCGTCGTGGAAGCCCCTCCCCTACCTGTTCACGGTCCCGTACTCGCTGACCGGCCGGTTTGCGTTGTGGATGTGGATGGTGACGTCGGTCGCGATCTCGCTGGCCGGGGCGATCTTCGCCGGGCGCCTGGCCTATCGCCTGACTGCAACCAAGCAGGGCGAGAGCCGCTTGCCGGCGATCGCCGCCGCCCTGTTCGCGGGCGTGGCGCTGCTCGGCATCGACCAGTACATGCACGACATCCTCAGCGTGCAGTCGGACCCGATGATCGTCAGCCTGTGCCTGGCGGCGATCGACTGCCATCTCTCGCGCCGCCCTCGGTGGGCGTTCTGGCTGCTGGTGCTGGGCGCGTTGGGACGCCCCGAGGTGTGGCCGTTCGTCGGGCTCTATGGCCTGTGGGCCTGGTGGAAGGTCCCCGAGATGCGCTGGATGGTCTACGCCGGCTTCCTGGCGATCCCGCTGCTGTGGTTCGGCGTGCCCACGATCACCAACCACCGCCCGTTCGTCTCAGCGCAGCTGGCGCTGCTGTCGCCACGCGAGCTGCACGGCAACAAGTTCACCGGCACGATCAACCGCTACACCACGCTCCAGTACCTGCCGGTGCAGCTGGCCGCGCTCGCCGGGCTGATCATGGCCGCGATCCGCAGGGACAAAACCGTGCTCGTGCTGTCCGGCGCCGTGGTCCTGTGGGTCGTCGTCGAGATCGCGTTCGCCCTGCACGGCTGGCCGGCCGTCCCTCGCTACATGTTCGAGGCCGAGGGCGTGACGGTCGTGATCGCCGGCGTCGCCGTCGGGTGGCTGCTGAAGGACGGGATCCCGCAGGTCAACCCGCCGGTGGGCCGGTGGATCGGCTGGGGCGCCGTGGTGGTCCTGGCCGCATTCTGCATCTCGCCGGCGATCTCGCGGCTGCGCTTCGAGCACGGCGACCTGCTCCACGAGCGCGCCCGGACCAAGCAGATCGGACTGCTGGCGGGGACGATCAACCACCTGGGCGGCTACAAGCACATCCTGGCCTGCGGTACGCCCGTGACCAATGTCGAGTACGTGAGCATCCTCGCCTGGCTGACCCGCGAGAACGTCGGCAAGATCGGGCACCGACCCCAATTCGAGGTCACGAAGCAGACCTACCCGATCCTGCTGTTCACCCAGCTTAAGAACGGGTGGGCGGTGACGCCCTACCGGACGCCCCCGGCGCTGAAGAGCTCATGCGCCCACGCGCTGTTCGTGACGACGCCGCACCAGCCCAACGGCGTCCTCTCGCACTGACCGCGGTCAGCGCTCGACGAAATAGCTGCCGCTGCCCTGGCCGCTGGAGAACCAGCGGCTGGTGATCGTCTTCTTCCGGGTGAAGAACTCGACCGCGTCGGGCCCGTGCGCGTGGAGGTCCCCGAGGAACGAGTCCTTCCAGCCCGAGAACGGGAAGAACGCCACCGGCGCGGCGACGCCGATGTTGACCCCGACCATCCCGGCCTGCACCTCGTGTCGGTAGCGCCGCACCGAGGCGCCGGACTCGGTGAAGATCGAGGTGCCGTTGCCGAACCGGCTCGAGTTGACGATCTCGATCGCCTCGTCGAGGCTGCTGGCGCGGATCACGGCGAGCACCGGGCCGAATACCTCCTCCTTGGCCAGATCCATGTCCGGGGTGACCTCGACGATCGTCGGGCCGACGAATGAACCGCCCTCCTTGGTGCCCCGCACCTGCCGGCCGTCGACGATCAGCTTCGCCCCGTCGGCCGCGCCGCGCTCGATCCACTCGCGGATCCGGTCGCGCGCGGCGCACGAGATCACCGGGCCCACGTCACTTGACTCCTCCAGCCCGTCGCCGACACGCAGGGCGCGGGTGGCGTCGACCAGCGGCCCGATCAGCTGCTCGTGGGCGTCGCCGACCGTGACCACGACCGAGCCCGCCATGCACCGCTGACCGGCGGCTCCGAATGCCGAGCCGATGATCCCGTCGACGGTCTTGTCGACGACCGCGTCGGGCATCACCACCATGTGGTTCTTGGCCCCGCCGAGCGCCTGCACGCGCTTGCCGGCCTTGGCCGCGCGTTCGTAGACGATCTTCGCGACCGGTGCGGAGCCGACGAACGAGACCGCGTCGATCCCGGGGTGATCGAGGATCCCCTCGACCACCTCGCGGCCGCCGTTGACCAGGTTGACCACGCCCGGGGGCAGGTCGAGCGCGTGAATTTCCTCGAACGCGATCTGCTGAGTCAGCGGCACCTGCTCGGAGGGCTTGAGCACGAACGCGTTGCCGCACCCGATCGCGAACGGCAAGAACCAGAACGGCACCATCGCCGGGAAGTTGAACGGCACGATCGCCGCGCACACGCCGACCGGCTGGCGGATCGTCTCGGCGTCGATGTTGCGCGAGACGTCCTCGAGGTTGCGGCCCTGCATGGTCGTCGGCAGCGCGCAGGCGCACTCCACCATCTCGATCATGCGCGCCACCTCGGCGCTGGCGTCGACGAGCGTCTTGCCCATCTCCAGGGTCACCGACCGGGCCAGGTCCTCGCTGCGCGCGACCAGCCGCTCGCGCAGCTCGAACAGCTTGCGAGCCCGGCCGATGGCCGACACCGCACGCCACTCCGGCAGCGCCTCGCGCGCGGCGCGGACGGCGTCGTCGAGGTCCGCCCAGCCCGACAGCGGCACGCGCGCCAGCACCTCCCCGCTCGCCGGGTTGGTCACGTCGAGCACGTCGGTGGCGGCCGCCGCGGGGACCCAGCGGCCGGCGATGTAGTTGTCTAGCAGGCGGGTGGCGGTGGCGGTCATCGGTCAGCTTTCCTAGAGCGACATTAAGGATCCAGGGTCCATGCGTGATCGGGGTCGTTGGCGATGGCCCACAGGCGGGTGGGGCCGGCCATCGCGTTCAAGTAATACACGTCGTAGCCCGGCGGGGCCGACACCGTGTGGTACCCGCGGGGCACGAGCACGCAATCCCCGTTGCCGAACGCCAACGACTCGTCGAGCGAGCGGTCGTCGGTGTACACGCGCTGTAGCCCGAACCCGCGCTCCGGCGAGATCCGGTGGTAGTAGGTCTCCTCCAGAAACGTCTCGGTCGGGGGATCGTCGCGATCGTGCTTGTGAGGCGGGTAGCTGGACCAGTGGCCGGCAGGCGTCAGGACCTCGACCACCAGCAGCGACTCGGCCTCCTCGTCGCCCATCAGGATCGGATGGATCTTCCGTTCGAGCGGACCGTGACCGCGGACCTCGGCCTCGATGTCGTTACCCGCGAGCACGCGCGCGGGCGCGCCCCCGCGGGGCGCCGGGGCCCAGCACAGCGCCACCTGGGCGTCGCCCTGCAACGACACGCTCGTCCCGGGTGGCAGGTACGCGGCGTCGGGCATCCCCGACCACGGGTCGAGGCGGCCACCGAGGCCCAGCCACTCGCCGTGGCTCGAGCGGACGTCGACGGTCCCGTTGACGATCACCGCACACAGCTCGCGGTCGCCGGTGTCGCGCCGAGCCGGCGTCCCCTCGCGCAGCGCCAGGATCTCGAAGCCGACGTAGGTCCAGCCCGCCGACTCCGGGGTGACGCTGATGATCGTCCCGTCGGGCGCCGGCGGCCCTGGGTGGACCAGTAGGTCATTCATCGTGGGCCTCCAGGTAGTCGCGCTGGGCCTGGCGGTCGCGCTCATAACGTTTTCGCGCGGCGCGCACTTCGGGCTCGTCTGAGACCTCGGCGACCGGCACGTCCCACCAGCTCTCATTGCTGGCCACGCCCGCGTAGCGGTCGGCCTCGATGTAGATCACGACCGGCCCGTCGGCCGCCTGGGCGTCAGCCAGGCCGGCGCGCAGCTGGTCGATGTCGCGGGCGCGGATCACCCGCGCCCCCAGGCTCTCGGCGTTGGCGGCCAGGTCGAGCGGCAGCGGCGAGGACGCTGCCGGATCCTCGAGCGCCGAGCCGTCGGCCGAGTCCAGCGGCAGTGCGCCGTGGTCGGGCGCCCGGTAGTGGGTCCCGAACCCGTGCGAGCCGACCGAGCGCGAGAGTGCGCCGATCGAGGCATAGCCGTGGTTGTCGACCAGCACCACCACCAAGGGGATCCGCTCGGCGACCGCGGTCACCAGCTCGCCGGGGAGCATCAGGTAGGAGCCGTCGCCGATCAGCACGAACACCTCGCGGTCGGGCGCGGCGAGCTTGACGCCGATCCCGCCCGGTATCTCATAGCCCATGCACGAGTACCCGTACTCCACGTGGTACCCCTTGCCCTCCGGGTCGCGGGCGCGCCAGAGCTTGTGCAGATCGCCGGGGGCGGATCCGGCGGCGCACACCACGACCCCGCGCTCGCCCGCGGCGTCGTTGATCGCGCCGATGATCGCTGCCTGCGACGGGGGCGAGCCCGGGGCGGGCGGCTCGGACACCAGTCGGCGCACCTCGCCCGCCCAGGCTTGCGCCTGGTCGGTGGCCCGGAGCTCCCATTCCGGGTCGACCCGCTCGCCGTGGAGTTCCTTGCGCAGCTCGTCGAGGACCACGCGGGCGTCGCCGATCACCGGTACCCCGCTGAGCTTGGCGGCGTCGAACGCGGCCACGTTGATGTTGACGAACCTGACGCTGGGGTCCTGGAAGGCGGACCTCGAGGCGGTGGTGAAATCGCTCCAGCGCGTGCCGACGCCGATCACGAGATCGGCCTCGCGTGCGACCCGGTTGGCCGCCGCAGTCCCGGTCGCGCCGACCGCCCCGAGGCTCAGCTGGTGGTCTGAGACCAGCGCGCCGCGTCCGGCTTGGGTCTCACACACGGGGATCCCGGTGGCGTCGACCAGCGCCCGCAACGCCACGGTTGCCTCGCTGTAGATCACCCCGCCTCCGGCCACGATCAGTGGGCGGGTCGACGACCGGATCAGCTCGACGGCCCGGGCCAGCGCCTCCCGAGCCGGCGGCTGGCGGTAGATCGTCCACACCCGGGGCTCGAGGAACGCTTCGGGGACCTCGAACGCCTCGGCTTGGACGTCCTCGGGCATCGCCAGCGTGACCGCGCCCGTCTCGGCCGGGTCGGTGAGCACCCGCATCGCCTCCAACGCCGCCCCAAGCAGCTGCTCGGGCCGCTCGACGCGCTCGTAGAAGCGCGACACCGGCCGGAAGCAGTCGTTGACCGAGACCGAGGCGTCGTGCGGGACCTCGAGCTGCTGCAGCACCGGATGCGACGCCCGGGTGGCGAACGTGTCGCCGGGGAGCAGCAGCACCGGGAGACGGTTGATCGTCGCCGCTGCCGCGCCCGTGACCATGTTGGTCGCGCCGGGTCCGACCGAGCTGGTGCAGGCGAACGTGGCCAGGCGGTTCTTCTGCCGGGCGTAGCCGGCGGCCGCGTGCACCATCGCCTGCTCGTTACGCGCCGGGTGGTAGCGCAACAGGTCGCGGTACTGGTGCAGCGCCTGCCCGATCCCCGCGACGTTGCCGTGCCCGAAGATCCCGAAGCACCCGGCGAAGAACTCGGCGCGCGCGCCGTCGCGCTGCACCTGCTGTGCCGACAGGAACCGCACCAGCGCCTGGGCGACGGTCAAGCGAGTCAATTCGGTACCTCCTGGTCGCGGTGTCGGGCAAGGATGGCAGTGCACCTGCCAACCGCGCCCCAGCTCACGCGCCTGCACGATGTACTTGAGCACGATCCCGGACTGCCGGACGCCGAGCGCCGAGGTCGGCTCGTCGAGGATCAGCACCCTGGCGCCGAAGTAGCACCGCGCGCGCGATCGCCACGGCCTGGCGCTCGCCGCCGGACAGCGTGCCGACGGTCTGGTCCGGGTCGCGCACGTCGATGCCCATCTTCGCCAGCTCCTCGCGCATGATCGTCCCGGGCCTCGCCGGACGTCCAGGCGCCGCAGCGGCCCGCACCCCCTGGTCGGCTCCTTGCCGAGGAAGAAGTTGCGCCAGATCGACATCAGCGGGACCGTGGCCAGGTCCTGGAACACGGTGGCGATCCCGAGCGAGCGGGCGTCGCGCGGGCCGGCGAACCTCACCGGCTCGTACCGTCGACGAGGAGCTCGCCCTCGTCGGGCTGGAACACGCCGGACAGGATCTTGATCAGCGTCGACTTGCCCGCGCCGTTGTCGCCGAGCACGCAGCGTCACCTCGCCGGCGTGCGACCGTCAGCGATGATGTCCTGCAGCGCGTTGCACGCTGCCGAAGTACTTGGCGACGTCGTCGCGCCTCGAGCAGCGGGCGGCTCTCGTCGGACGCGTCCACTCGGACGTCCCGCTCATCGCCGCGCCCTCAGCGCTGCGCCGGTAGATCGAGCGTGTTGACGACCACGGCGAGGAACAGGATCGCTGCCGAGGAACGTGAAGTCCCAGGAGCTGTCCCAGCCGGCGTAGATCACGCCCTGCGAACGCCATGCCGATGATGCAGGCGCCCAGCGCGGCGCCGACCGCCGATCCGTAGCCGCCGGTGAGCAGGCAGCCGCCGACGACCGCGGCGATGATGTAGTAGAACTCGTAGCCGACGCCCTGCTCGGACACCGCGGACGTTGGCCTGGGTGAACGAGATGATCGCCGACCAGCGCCGCGGCCAGCGAGGTGGTCAGGAACAGCAGGATCTTCGTGCGGCCGCACCGGGACGCCGACGTTGCGGGCGGCGTTCGCGTCGCCGCCGGCCGCGAAGATCCAGTTGCCGAACGTGGTCCGGGCAGAGCACCCAGGCGGCCGACGACCGTGACGCCGATGAACCACAGGATCGCGGTCTGGTAGCCGCTCGGCAGGCGCGGCGCTCTGCGCGAACGAGCTGCCGAACACGTCCTTGGCGCGTGCTCAGCCCCGGGTGGGTGCGGGTGCCGGTCAGCGCGACCTGGGTGCTGCCGTGGTTGACCAGCAGCACGCCGCCGACGCTGACGCCGCGGAGCACGAAGAACGTGGCCAGCGTGACGATGAAGCTCGGCAGCTTCGGTCTTGACCACGACGACCCCGTTGAGCAGGCCGATCAGCGCGGCGAAGACGAACGTGGCCACGATCGCCAGCCAGGCGTTCCAGTGCACGTTGCCGACCAGCAGCGCCATCACGATCGCGGTGACGCCCGGTCATCACCGCCGGTCGACAGGTCGAACTCGCCGCCGATCATCAGCAGCCCGACCGGCACGGCCATGATCCCGAAGAACGCCGCCTGCTGCGCTCCAGGCGGCCAGGCCGGTCTGGGTCGAGCCACAGGTGGTGCGGGGTGGCGTCGGTGACCGTGAAGATCAAGAACACGGCGATCGCGCCCATCAGCGCGCCGAGCGCCGGGACGCCGGCAGGACCCGGGTGAGCCGCTGATCCGCGCCAGCCGCCGTCGGCCCGGGCGACGGCCGGTCGGCGTCGGCGCGGCCGTCCTGAGGGTGCCATGCCGGCATCGGGTTCTTCGATCGGTCCCGGGCGCTCAGCCGCGTGCCGGGCCGACCGCGACGTCCGACGCTGAGCATCAGTCGTCCCCGGCGGCGATCGCCGCGGCGACCTTGACTTGATGTTCGTACTTGTCGACGATCAGCGGCCGCTGGCCACGGTACGTGCCGCCGCCGACCGCGTTGCCGTCGTGCTTGTTGTACAGGTACAGGAACACGACCGGCAGGTAGCCCTGGAGGTACTGCTGCTGGTCGATCGGCGAAGTCCAGGGTCAGCCGTGCCTGCAGGTCGTTCTCGACGTCGCTGTTCAGGTCGAACGTCGCGATCTTCGCCTTGCCGGCCGGATGACTAGGCGACGATCGCGAGTCGGCGATCGCGTTGTTGAGCGTCATCACCGCGTTGATCCCCGGGTGCGGGCTGCAGGTACGAGGTGACCTGGCCGATCGCCTGCTGCGGGTTGGAGGCGGCGTTGGGCGTGGACAGGATCAGCTCGGTGCAGGCCGGGCCCGTCGACGGGGGCGACGCCGGTCTGTGCACGTCTGACCGACGCCGAGGCCCTGCGCGATGCCGTCGCAGCGGTCGAGCAGGTTCTGGCCCGGACTGGTGGATCACGCACAGCACGTTGGTCGCGCTTCTCGCTTGGCGAACCGCTGGCCCGGCCTGCTGTGCCGGCCAGCTGCTCGGGCTGGCCGACGCAGGTGATGGCCCTGGCTCGCGGCGATGTCGGCGTCGTCGCAGCCGGCGTTGAGCAGCACCACCGGGATGCCCGTCGGCGGCCGGCGGCGAGGGTCGCGTTCATCAGGTCGGGGTCGTGGTCGGAGACGACGATCCCGTTGACCTTCGGCGTTGATCGCGTTCTGGAGTCGCGGTGTCGGGCAAGGATGGCAGTGCGCCTACCAATCGACCACCGCAGGCGACAGCCGCTTAAAAGCCGAGGGCCCGGCGGATCGCCGGGCCCTCGGAAGTACTGCCGACGCCAGTGGCGTCCTACATCATCCCGCTCATGTCGGGCATGCCGCCACCCGCACCGCCGGCGTCCTTCTCCGGGATCTCGGCGACGATCGCCTCGGTGGTGAGGATGTTCTTCGCGATCGACGCGGCGTTCTGCAGCGCGGAGCGCGTGACCATCGCGGGGTCGATGATGCCCGCGCCGACCAGGTCGACGATCTCGCCGTTGGCGGCGTTGAGACCCTGGCCCTTCTTGGCCTTGCGGACGTCGTTGACCACGACCGAGCCCTCGAGCCCGGCGTTGTGCGCGATCTGACGGAGCGGCTCCTCGAGCGCACGGGCGACGATGCGAGCGCCGGTGCGCTCGTCGGCGTCCTCGAACGCGTCGATGTTCAGCGCCTTCTGGGCCGCCAGTAGCGCGACGCCGCCGCCGGGCACGATGCCCTCCTCCAGCGCGGCACGGGTGGCCTGCAGCGCGTCCTCGACGCGGTGCTTCTTCTCCTTCATCTCGGTCTCGGTGGCAGCGCCGACCTTGACTACCGCGACTCCACCAGACAGCTTCGCGAGACGCTCCTGGAGCTTCTCACGGTCGAAGTCCGAGTCGGTGTTCTCGATCTCGGTCTTGATCTGGTTGATGCGGCCCTTGATCGCGTCGCTCCCGCCGTTGCCGTCGACGATCGTGGTGGTGTCCTTGGCCACGACGACGCGGCGGGCACGGCCGAGCTGCGAGAGCTGGGTGTTCTCGAGCTTGAGGCCCATCTCCTCGGTGATCACCTCGCCACCGGTGAGGATCGCGATGTCCTCGAGCATCCGCTTGCGGCGGTCGCCGAAGCCGGGAGCCTTGACCGCGACGCCGGTGAACGTGCCGCGGAGCTTGTTGACCACGAGCGTCGCGAGCGACTCGCCCTCGACGTCCTCGGAGATGATCAGCAGCGGCTTGCCCGACTGGATCGTCTGCTCCAGCACGGGCAGCAGGTCACGGACAGAGCCGATCTTCTGGTTGGCGATCAGGATGTAGGGGTCCTCGAGGGTGGCCTCCATGCGGTCCTGGTCGGTGACCATGTAGGGCGAGATGTAGCCCTTGTCGAACTGCATGCCCTCGGTGAACTCGAGGTCCATGCCGAACGTCTGGCCCTCCTCGACGTTGACCACGCCGTCCTTGCCGACCTTCTCGATCGCGTCAGCGATCACGTCGCCGATCTCGTCGTCGCCGGCCGAGATCGTCGCCACGCGGGCGATCTGGTCCTTGCCGGAGATCTCCTTGGACTGGTTCTCGATGTTCTTGACGACGTCGTCGACGGCCTTCTCGATCCCGCGCTTGAGCGCGAGCGGGTTGGCGCCGGCGGCGACGTTCTTCAGGCCCTCACGGACGATCGACTGCGCCAGCACGGTCGCCGTCGTGGTGCCATCGCCGGCCACGTCGTTGGTCGCGGTCGCGACCTCACGCACGAGCTGTGCGCCCTGGTTCTGGAAGACGTCCTCGACCTCGATCTCACGCGCAATCGTCACGCCGTCGTTGGTGATCGTCGGCGCGCCGAACTTCTTGTCAAGGACGACGTAGCGGCCCTTGGGGCCAAGGGTTACCTTGACCGCGTTTGCGACCGCGTCGACGCCCTGCTCGAGCGCCTTGCGGGCATCCGCCTCGTACTTCAGTTCCTTATGTGCCATATACCTGGTTCTCCTGGAAAGGGGTTAAGACTGGACCTTGGCCAGCACGTCGGCCTCGCGAAGAACCAGCAGCTCCTCGCCGTCGACCTTGATCTCGGTGCCGCCGTACTTGCTGTACAGCACCTCGTCGCCCTCGGCGACGTCAAGCGGCGTACGCTTGCCCGTGTCCTCGTTGACCTTGCCGTCGCCGACGGCGAGCACCTTGCCCTTCTGGGGCTTCTCCTTGGCGGTATCGGGCAGGACGATCCCACTCGCGGTGGTCTCCTCCTCCTCGATCGCCCGCACGATCAAACGATCGCCTAGGGGCTTGAGCTTCATCTAATGCAACCTCCGGATGAAAGGGATGCTGGTTGACGTTGGCACTCTCGTCTGCAGAGTGCCAGCGAACTGCCACTATAGCCGGTGGCGCTTGAGGATCAAGGAGAAATTGGCACTCTGGCACGGCGAGTGCCAGCGAACGCGGTCGGGTCGGCAGGTTTAAGCAACCGTGGACAACAACTACATCACGTTCGCGACTGCGGAAGATCCCGGACACAGCCAGTACGCCACTGCTCCGCCGGACGATGTGCTCAACCGGATGTTCGGCAAGCTCAGCAAGTCGAATGTCCCCGACGACGGCGGGCTCGCGATCGATCCCACGGACTTCATGAGCGAAGCCCCGCACCACGCGTGGTGGCGAGGCACGATCGGGAACGACCCCTGCTGGTGGGGCCCGGTGTTCTGATCGCGGCGCCAGCCGTCAGGCCTGCTTCGTTGGTCTAGGACCCTAGGAGCGGGCGCGGGCGCGGGCGCGGCGCGGGGCGCGGGTCGCGCGGGTCGCGGGGCGTGGCGGGCCAAATCGCATGCACAACGTCCCACTCGAGCGCCCTGGGCGCGAGTGTGGGACGTTCGCCACGTGGGGCGTGATCAACGTCCCACGCTAGCCCGCGAAGGCGTCGGTTGGGACGTTAAGCACGTCGCCCGAGGGCCGGGGCTCCAAGGAGCGCCGGATGGCTAGCTCATCGGCCGCGCGACGTGGTCGGGAACTCAGCTAGCCGACCGGCCGCCGGCTCAGGTGGCGCCAGTGCTCGGGCAGGTCGGGATGCTCGAGGAACGCGATGTGGTCGTCGGTCGCGGACGCGGCCACCGCGTCCCATACGCGCTGGAGCGCGTGCTCGAGGTCGGGCGCGTCGAGCCTGACGTCGAACGCCCCGGCCTCATCGGGCGGCGCGACCGTCGCGTCGGGTAACGCCGCAGCCAGCTGATCGTGGGCCTCCTGGTCGCGCGGCGTCCCCAGGTGAAGGAGCACCATCGACACGCGTTGCTGGGCCACGGCACATGTCTATCACTGCCGAGACCGGGAGCGTACGCCGGGCAGCGTTAGTTCTGGGCCCCGCCGAGACCGTGGATGCGGTCGCGCAGCTCGGGCGGGTTCTCGATGATCTGCGAGAAGCGGACCACGGTCACGGTGTCCTCCATCGCGACCTTGCGGCCGTAGATCTGCTCGAGGAAGTGCACCATCTCATCGACGCGGCGGAACTCGGGGTTGTCGTGCTCGATGTCGCGGGGCGACAGGTCCTTGACCCGCTTGACCTCGACCTGGTCGATCACGGCGTTGAAGATCTTCTCGCGTGGCGAGTGCTGGTAGCCGATCGTCACCAGCACGCAGTCGTTCTTACGGTACTTGTGGGACTTGTCGCCGAGACGGATCGTCGCGGTCTTGCGACCGCGCCGCAATTGATCTGCAAACACCGACGAATAGAAGTTCAGGACGCGCACGGTCCGCCAGCCTACCGGTCGGCTGCCAATCGCGACAACGCGCGCTTCACAACCGACCGCTCGCCCACGTACGTCAGCGACCGGGCCGCCTCCTCCAACGGCATCCAGCGGGCCTCCTCGATCTCGTGATCGTGGTCCTCGAGGGCTCCCGAGCGATACTCGAACAGGAAGAACGCGACCCGCTTGGCCACGCGCTTGCCCTTGCGCTCGTAGACGTAGTGGGTCTCGCCGAGATCCCCGACCAGCTCGGCGGTCACGCCGGTCTCCTCGGCCACCTCGCGGGTCGCGGCCTGCTCGGGCGTCTCGTCCCCGTCGGGGTGCCCCTTGGGCAGCCCCAGCACGCGGTCGCCGTTGGCGTCGCGCTTGACCGGGACGATCACGATCATCTCGTCGCCGCGCACGACGACCCCTCCCGCGGAGAATTCTGGCTTGGGCATCAGTAGACGTAACGTTCGAGGGCCGCGGGATCGTGCACGGTCAGCTTGCCGCGACCCTGGGTGATTATCCCGGCCCGCTCGAGCACCGCCAGGAACCGGCTGGCGGACTCCCGCGAGGAGCCGGCCAGCTGCGCGAGGCTCGCCTGCGTCGAGGTGATCAGCACGTCGCCGTCGCCGGCGTCCTCCGACTGGGCCCCCGCGACCAGCTGCGAGAGCACCGCCGCCACCCGGCTCTGGACGGTCTGGAACGACTGGCGCGCGAGCCGCTCGTTGGACTCGCGCAGGCGCCGCCCGAGCGCCGCCAGCAGCTTGATCGCGATCGCGGGGTGCTCGCCGAGCAGCCGCCGCATGTCGCCACCCAAGATCGCGATCGCCTCGGTGTTCTCGAGCGTCTCCACGGTTGCCGACCGCCGCTCGTCGTCGAACATCGCCAGCTCACCGAAGATGTCGCCGGGGCCGAAGTTGGCGAGCGTGATCGAACGGCCGTCGCCGTGCTCGCGGACGGCGCGGGCCTGGCCGGTCCGGACCACGTAGCAGGTGTTGCTCTGGTCGCCCTCGCGGAACACGACCTCGCCGGACTCGAAGCGGCGGGGAACTGCGACCTCGGCGACGCGTCCGAGGTCATCCTCGGCCAGCTCCGCGAACACCGGCACGTGGCGGAGCAGCTCCATCGTGTCCTCGCTTCGAGCCGCCATGGGCCAGAGCTAACCACACGCGCGAGCGGTGGACTAGTGGGTCCTACGCGAGGTCCAGAGCGCGCTCGCGACGGCGGTGCGTGAACAGCCCGGCGATCAGCCAGGCCAGCGCGACCACGAGCGCGACCGGGATCAGCGCGGCCAGTCCGATCAGCGCGACCCCGGCGGCGACGGTCAGCACGTGCCCGGCGTCGCGCGCCGCCCGTCCCAACGTGAGCCCGCCGCCGTGACCGGTCGGCATCCCGGCCGGGCGTGGGCGCGCGGCGATCGTCAGCGAGACGCTGGAGTAGGCGATCCGGTGCTTGAGCGCGGCCAGCGATGACTCGTTCGCGCGAGATCGCGCGCTCGGAGTCGCGGATCTGGGCGTGGAGGCTGTCGACCTGCTCGGTCGTGGTCGCGCCGGCGAGCTGCTTGAGCAGCGCCGTGTGCAGTGCCCTGGCGTCGGCGAGGCGGCGGGTGGCCTGGCCGTACTGGCCGTTGACGTCCTGACTGTTGTCGGTGCGCGAGCTGACGCGGGCGTAGCGCAGCCGCGAGAGCTTGGACATCGTCTCGGGGAGCGACGCGCTGGGGACGCTCAGCCGGAGCGAGGCCGAGCCGTCGGCGCCGCCGGTCTGGGTGACCGAGGAGCGCACGACGAACCCGTTCTGCTGGCCGACCACGTCGAACACCTCCTGGGCGACGTCGTCGACGTGGTCTGACGGGGTGGTGAGCGCGAGCTGGGCGGACTGGATGAGCTTGTGGCCGGTCGACGGGCCGGGGACCGGGGCGGCCGATGAGCCAGCGGACGAACCAGCGGACGAACCAGCAGACGAACCGGCGGACGAGGCTGCGCTTGACGGCGCCGGTGACGATCTCGCCGGGACGCCGAGGTCCTCGGCGATCGGCTTGCCGCCGCCGCTACCGGCGATGAGGACCACGATCACGGCCACTGCCGCAGTGGCGACCGCACCGCTCGCCAACCAGGCCCACCGCCGCTGCAGCCAGCCGCTCGAAGCCGGCCGGCGGTCCTTCCGATCCGGGAATCGCGCCGCGACCCGTTCGTCGAGCGCGTGCGCGAACACGGGATCGATCGCCGGACGCTCGTCGGCCAGCAGCAGCGACAGCTCGGCCAGGTCCGCGTGCAGCGGTGCCACCGGCTCTCCGGCCAGGGTCGCGTCGATCGCCTCGAGCGAGGCGACGACCTCGGGGTGCAGCGGCTGCTCGTCAGGACGTCGCATTGCAGGCCTTCCTCAGCTTCTCCATCGTGCGGTGCAGCAACGTGCCGGCGTTGGACTCGCTGACGCCGAGCACCCGGGCCAGCTCGGCGTTGGACAGGCCGGCGTGGAACTTCAGCGCGATCAGCTCGCGCTCACGCGTGGGCAGCTTGGCGAGCGCCTGGCGCACGGTGGTCCGCGCCAGCGCCACCTCGGCCCCGTCGTCGACGGGCTGCGCCGCGTGATCCTCGGGGTCGGCGACGAGCGTGGCCACGCGCTTGCGCCGCCGCAGCTCGTCGAGTGCCGCGTTGCGAGCGATCCCGAACAGCCAGGCACGCTCCTCGCCGCGGCGGCGATCGAACGTTCGCCGGCGGCGGTATGCGCGCTCGAACGCGAGCTCGGTCACGTCCTCGGCCGCCGCCCGGTCGCCCACCATCGTCGCCACGTACGCGAACACGTCGTCACGACTGGACCTGTACAGGTCCTCGAACCGTTGCCAGCCCTCGCGATCGATATCCACGTCGACGCCGACGGTGCTCCCCATCACATCCTCACTACGTCGCGGCCGCGGATCGATCACAACGCGACCGGCTGTCAGAATGTCGCCGCGGTGCCGTCTCGCTTCGTGTTGTGCCTGACCATTGTGGCGCTGATGACCGTGCCCCTCGTGGGGCAGGCGTCGGCGGCGACCCCGTCGGGCTCCCAGATCCGCAAGGCGGTCAGCGGCGCGAAGCGATCGAAGCAGCTGTGGGCGACGGTCAACGTCTGCGACACCCACCGTCACCCCGACACCCTCGGGATCCGCGGCCAGGTGCCGGCACTGGGGTTCTCGTCATCGATCTCGATCGCGATCAGCGTCGACTTCTGGAACCCCCGGACGAAGCGCTTCAAGCCGGACCCGGGCACTCGGCGCCTGATCCGGCTGGGCAGCCCGAGCACGGGCGTCCATCAACAGGGAGTCACGTTCAAGTTCGACCCGCACGCCGGGCGCTTCCGCGGCAACGCGACGTTCATGTGGAGGCGCGGCGGCAAGCTGCTGGGCCAGACCGACCGGGTCACCACCGGCGGCCACCGCGACGCCGACTTCGGCGATCCGCACGGCTTCAGTGCTGCCAGCTGCACGATCCGATAGGGATCTCCCGGGATCAGCCGGCCAGCGCCCCGAACAACCTCGGGTCGTTGGTGATCACGCCGGTCACCCCGAGCGCTTCGAGCTCGGACAGCCGCGACAGCTCGTCGACCGTCCACACATACAGCTCACCGCCGGCGTCCTGCACGCGGCGGACCAGCCGCGGTGTGACCAGCCGCCAGTGGGCCATGATCGCGTCGCAGAGGCCGCCGCGGATCGCCTCGTGCGCCCGGCTCGGAAACACAGCCCGCGCAACCTGCAGCACGACCAGCGCCGCCGGGACCATGAGCGGTGAGCGGAACGGATCGCGTTTGACCTTCGGTACCGACCAGCCGAGCCGCACCGCCGGCTCGGCCGCGCGGATCGCCTCGAGGCTTGACCGGAACTGGGTCGAGATCAGCGACCGCTCGAGCATCCCGCGATCGCGCAACGCCTGCAGCACCCGGGGCTCATATCCGGGCAGCTTCAGGTCGAGGTCCAGCTCGACGCCGTCGAACTGCTGCGAGGCGAGGTGCTCGAGGGCCTCCTCGAGCGTGTGGGGCACACGCGACCCGGCGTCCTCGTAGTCGTGCGCGAGCAGCAGGCGCTCGCCACCGCGCTCGGGCAGCACGTCGAACTCGATCATGTCGACGCCGGCGTGCAGCGCGGCGTCGAAGCTCGCGACCGTGTTGCCCGGGGCGATCAGGTCGGCGCCCTTGTGGCCGACGCGTCGCAGCGCGGGGGCGCCCGCCGGGCGCGTCGGTGCGCTCACATCTGACATCCCGGGCACCAGTATGTCGTGCGGTTGGCGTCGCCCTGGCCGCGCGACAGGATTCGCTCGCCGCAGCGCGGGCACGGACGGCCCACGAGCCGGTACACGCGCGACTCGATCGCCATCGGCCCCTCGCGCGCCGATAGGCCCATCCGCGGGCGCACCTTCTCCACGATCGCCACCAGCTCCTCGTCGCTGACCTCCGACAGCCGGCGCCAGGGGTCGACCGCCGCCTCCCAGCACGCCTCGGCCTTCCACATGTTTCCGATCCCGGCCACGTTGCGCTGGTCCAACAGCGCGTCGCCGGTCGTCCGCGTCTGGTCGTCGGAGCGAATCATCCGTAGGAACCGCGGGGCGTCGAACCTCTCCGCGAGTACGTCGGGGCCGAGGGCGGCGAGCCGCTGGTCAAACCGCGTCCGGCCTTCGGTCATCAGCTCGAGCGTGGGCCCGTCGAACTCGACGACGTCGTATCCCTGCGAGCGCATCACCAGCCACGCCCGTCGCGGCGACCGCCGCCAGCGCCGGCCGTCGGGGTAGACGGCCCACGCTCCGGTCATCGCCAGATGCGAGTGCAGCACCAGGTCGCCCTCGAAGTGCAGGAACAGGTGCTTGCCGTGGGTGCCGACCTGACTGACCCGGCGGCCGCCGAGCCGTTCGGGCCAGCGGTCGCGGGCGTGACGCGGCTGCGGCGTGGCGATCGACTCGGGCACCCGACCCTCGAGCACCGGCCGGATCCGATTCGCCGCGTACGCGATCGTGTCGCCTTCAGGCATCGCCCCGCGAGCCGATCAGGCGGTCAACGTCAGCCGCCGCGGGCCCTCCTGGAAGCCGAGCGCGACGAGCGCGGGCCCCAACGCCGAGTTCATCGCCGGCTCCCCGTCGACGCGCTCGAGCGCGAGCCGCTTGATCTGACCGCTGCGCACCCGTTCGACGAGCGCGGCCAGCGCCGCCGGGAGGCGCGGGTCGTCGGCTGCGACCAGCGTCTGCAGGGCACGCCCGGCCCGCTCGAGGTACACGATCGGCTGGCCGTCGATCAGCACGACCTGGGCGCCCGCGACCCGGGCGGGACGCCGCGCGCCCTCGCCGTCGGGGCGCGCCGGCCAGGGCAGTGCGGCGCCGTAGGGCTGGGCCGGGTCGACGGCGGCGAGCACGGTCGGCGGCTCCTCGGAACGGTTCTGGGCGCGCAGCCGTTCGACCGCGCCGGGCAGCGCAAACTGCGCGCCGCCGAGGCCCTCGACGAAGTAGCCGCGGCGGGCCACGCCGAGCGTCTCCAACTGGGACAACTCCGAGTAGATCGCCGAGAAGCCGCCGGAGATCCCCTCGGCCAGCACCTGCTCGCGAGTGAGCACGCCATAGCGCTCGAGCAGCAGCTCGGCCAGGGCGCGGCGGCGGGCACTGGGGTCGACCTGTTCGCGGAACAGCGGCTCGGTCAGCGACCACCGGCCCTGGACCTGCGCGGCGGCTCCGCCGCGGCGGCGCGAGCCGAAGCGGCCGGCCCGGCGGGCGGTACCGCGCCCGCGGTCGCGCTGCGCTCGGGCGAGCGTCAGCCGGGGCGCTCGAAGCGGCGCAAATGCGTCGTTGGTGGCCTCGCCCGCCCAGGCGAGATCCCACAGGGCCTCCTGGAGCTCCTCGGGAGCGAGGTCCACGTCGGCCAGCAGGTCGGTGAAGAAGCAAGCTCCCGCCGCCAGCCGCGCGCGGACGGCGTCGTGCTGGTCGAGATCGGTCTTGCCCGGGTTGGCGCCGCGCAGCTGGGGCGGCCCGAGCTCGGCGAGATCCTCCCGGAAGTACAGGGCCACGCGGCCGGAGTTGCGGCCGAGCGCGCCCGCTCCGATCCACACGAGCTCGCCGCTGGCGCACAGCTGATCCATCCACGACGGCGAATATGCGCCGACCCGGCGGGGGAGCACGTCGCGCTCCCAGGCGTCCGCGGGCAGCGCCAGTCCCTGCAGCGGGATCAACGCCTCCCTCAGCCGGTCGATGCCGGCGCCCGACGCCGAGTGACGGTCGACGTTCTGCCAGCCGGGGAGGAAGCGCGCGAGCGCGCGCTGGTCGACTGGCTCGACCTCCTTGCGGAGCACCGCCAGCGACGCTCGCCGAAGCCGGCGGAGCACCTCGGGGTCGCACCACTCGCGCTCCGCGCCGCCGGGGCGAAGCTCGCCTCGCACCAGCGTGCCGTCACGCTCGAGCTCCGACAGCACGGCCGACGGGTCCACGCCGTAGCGCCCGCGAAGCTCGCCCAGCGCGAACGGGCCGTGGGTGGCGGCGTAGCGCCTGACCAGACGGGAGAGCGCGTCGGGCACGTCTTCCAGGAACGCGGTCGGGAGACCACCCGGAGGGGCGACCCCGAGCGCATCGCGGTACAGGCCGGCATCGGCGGCGTCGATCCAGCGCTCCTCGCCGCCGACGCGGATCGTGATCGCGCGGCGCTCGGCGCGCAGCTCCTCGAGCATCGCTGCCGCGTCGAGATCGGCGAGCACCCGCAGCCCGGCCTCGGCGCCGGTGAGGTCGCCAACCGTCCGCAATACGTCGTGGAGCGCATCGCGGCTCCCGGCCTGGCGGATCTCCGACAGGAACTGGAGGTCGTCCTCGACCTGGGTCAGCGCGGCCGGGTCGATCAGGTCGCGCAACTCCTCCTGACCGAGCAGCTCGCGCAGCAGGTCGCGGTCCAGCGACAGCGCGGCGGCACGGCGCTCGGCGTTGGGCGTGTCGCCCTCGTACATGTAGGTCGCCACGTAGTCGAACAGCAGCGAGGAGGCGAACGGCGAGGCGGTCGGCGTCTCCACCTCGATCAGCGAAATCTCGCGGCGGTGGAGCATCGTCAGCAGCTCGACCAGCCCCGGAACGTCGAGCACGTCGCGCAGGCACTCGCGGTAGGTCTCGAGCACGATCGGAAATTCCCCATACTTCTTGGCCACCTCGAGCAGCGACTGGGACTTGAGCCGCTGCTGCCACAGGGGCGTGCGCTTCCCCGGACGCGCGCGGGGGATCAGCAGCGCCCGGCCGGCGTTCTCCCGGAAGCGGGCGCCGAACAGCGCGCTGGCCGACAGCTCGGCCACGACCCGGTCCTCGACCTCGTCGGGATCGATCAGCACCAGCTCGGCGCCCGGCGGCTCCTCGGCGTCGGGGAGGTGGACGATGATCCCGTCGTCGGACCAGATCGCGTCTGACTCCAGGCCAAGCTGCTCGCGGATCCTGGCGCTCAGCGCCAGGGCCCAGGCGGAGTGCACGCGTCCTCCGAATGGCGACAGCACGCATAGCCGCCAGTCGCCGATCTCGTCGCGGAAGCGCTCGATCACGATCGCGCGGTCCGACGGCACGACCCGCGTGGCGGCTTGCTGCTCCTGGAGGAACTCGACCAGGTTGCCGGCGGCGCGCCGATCGAGGTCGTACTCGCGCTCGAGCGTCTCGGGCTCCTGGTCGACGGCCCAGCGGGCGAACTCGCCGATCGCGGCGCCCAGCTCCTTCGGGCGGCCGATCCCGTCGCCCTTCCAGAACGGGACCGCTCCGGGCAGGCCCGGCGCCGGGGTGACGATCACCCGGTCGCGGCCGATCTCCTCGATCCGCCAGGTGCTGGCGCCGAGCAGGAACGTCTGTCCCGGCCGCGCCTCGTAGACCATCTCCTCGTCGAGCTCGCCGACCCGCCGGCCGTCGGGCAGCGTCACCGCGTACAGGCCGCGGTCTGGGATCGTGCCCGCGTTGGTGACGGCCAGCTGACGCGCTCCCGGGCGGGCCCGGAACGTGCCCGCGATCCTGTCCCACACGATCCGTGGGCGCAGCTCTGAGAACTCCGACGAGGGGTAGCGACCGTCGAGCATGTCGAGCACGTTCTCGAGCGCGTTGCGGCTCAGCTCCGAGTACGAGTGGGTCCGGGTCACGAGCGCGTGCAGGTCGTCGACCGAGACCGGCGAGTCGTCCGGCGCGGCGGCGGCGATCGCGACGATCTGCTGGGCGAGCACGTCGAGCGCGTTGCGGGGGACCACGGTCGTCTCGATCTCGCCGAGCCGCATCCGCTTGGCCACGACCGCGCACTCGAGCAGGTCGGCCCGGAACTTCGGGAAGATCCTCCCGCGGCTGACGTCGCCGACCGAGTGGCCGGCGCGGCCGATCCGCTGTAGCCCGCGGGCCACCGACTTGGGCGACTCGACCTGGATCACGAGGTCGACCGCCCCCATGTCGATCCCCAGCTCCAGCGACGAGGTGGCGACCAGGCAGGGCAGCTCGCCGGCCTTGAGCATCTCCTCGACCACGGTCCGCTCCTCGCGCGCCAGCGAGCCGTGGTGGGCGCGGGCGATCTCCCGCTCGGCGAGATCGTTGAGCCGCAGCGCCAGGCGCTCGGCGGCCCGGCGGTTGTTCACGAACAGGATCGTCGAGCGGTGAGCCTCGACCAGCTTCAGCAGCTCGGGATAGATCGCCGGCCAGATCGACCGCCGCGTGGCCTCCGAGCCGCCGACCAGCGGGTCGAGGTCGGGGGCCGGGGTGGCGTCGGGCTCGACCATCGACTCGACCGGGACCTCGATCTTCAGGTCGAGCTCCTTGCGCATCCCGGTGTCGACGATCCGGCACGTGCGCGTCGGCCCGACCATGAACCGGCCGATCTCCTCGAGTGGCTTCTGGGTGGCCGACAGGCCGATCCGCTGGACCTCGCCGCCGGCGGCCTCGGTCAGGCGCTCGAGCGTCAGCGCCAGGTGGGCGCCGCGCTTGGTCGCCGCGACCGCGTGGATCTCGTCGACGATGCACCAGCGGGCCCCGGCGAACAGCTCCTGGGCGCGCCCGGTCAGCATCAGGTACAGCGACTCCGGGGTCGTGATCAGGATGTCCGGCGGCTCGCGGAGCATCGCCTGGCGCTCGCGCTGGGGGGTGTCTCCGGTCCGGACCGCGACCTTCAGATCGGCGCCGATGCCGCGCAGCGGGGTGCGCAGGTTGCGATCGATGTCGTACGACAGCGCCTTCAGCGGCGACACGTAGACGAGGCCGATGCGGCGGTCCGCGTCCGCGCGCTCGTCGTTCGCGAGGCGGTCGATCGCGTACAGGAAAGAGGCAAGCGTCTTACCCGACCCGGTGGGGGCGGAGATCAGCACGTGCTCGCCGGAGGCGATCGCCGGCCAGGCCTGGGCCTGGGCCGGAGTCGGCTCGGCGAACGCGCCGTTGAACCAGTCGCGAGTGGCGGCGTTAAATTGCGACAGAGGCACCTCCTCTGAGGTTAGTGGCAGGCGCCGCCGGTCTCGGGACTCATGGTGTGAGACTCTGTGCGTCATGTGTGGGCACCTGGTGGGCGCCGACGCGCTGTTGGAGCGCGACGCGGAGCTGCGCCTGTTCGAGGATCTCCTTGAGCGCGCCAGGTCTGGACGTGGAGGCGTGCTCCTGATCGAGGCGCAGGCGGGCGTTGGCAAGACCGAGCTGCTGCGCATGGCCGGGTCACTCGGCGCGGCTGAGGGCCTGCGCGTCCTCCGAGCCCGTGGGTCGGAGCTCGACCGCACGTTCGGTTTCGGCGTCGTGCGGCAGCTGCTCGAGCGACTCGTGAAAGAGTCGCCCGACCTGCTCGGTGACGGGGCTGAGTCCGCGGCGTCGGTATTCACGGCGGAGCCCGGGGAGACCAGCGCCGAGGGTGGGCTGTTCACGCACTTGCATGGCCTGTACTGGCTGACTGCCAATCTCGCGGCACGCGAGCCGCTGGTGCTGCTCGCCGACGACCTCCACTGGGCGGACACGGCGTCGCTGCGCTGGTTGGTGTTCCTCGCGGAGCGTGTCGAAGATCTGCCGGTGTTGCTCGTCTGCACCACGCGCCCGGCTGAGCCCGGCGCCGACCAGGCGCTCATCGACGTGCTCGCGACCACCGCCCAGGTCGTGCAGCCGGCGCCGCTGTCGACCGCCGCGGCGACGGTGCTGGTCCAACGTCGCCTTCCCGACGCTGTGGACGAGTTCGCGGCCGCCTGCCACGCGGCGACTGGCGGCAATGCGTTCCTGCTCGGTGAACTCCTGGCGGAGCTGGTAGATGAGGGGGTGACCGGGACCGTTGGCGAGGCGGCTCGCGTGTTCGAGTTCGGCTCCGAACGGGTGGGACACGCCGTGCGGCGCCGGCTGCGGCTCCTCCCCGACGATGCGACCGCCGTTGCCCGCGGCGTCGCGGTTCTCGGACCGCCGGCACCGTTAGCCGACGTCGCCACCTTGACCGAGCTTGATCCGCAGACGGTCGGCGACGCCGCAGAGGCGCTCGTCGCCGTGGGCGTGCTCAGCGCGGACGGCGCCGTCGAGCTCGACTTCGTTCACCCCGTCGTGCGCGGGGCAGTGTACGAGCAGATCCCGCCGCTTGCAGCGACAACGGCTACACGCGCGCGCCGCTGCCCTGATGCAGGCACGCGGAGCCGAGAGCGAGCGCGTCGGGCGGCATCTGCTCCGGCTTCCCGCAGCGGGCGATCCGGCGCGCGTGGCGCTGCTGCGCGCGGCCGCCCGTGATGCCGCCGCGCGTGGCGCGGCCGATGCCGCCATCGGTTATCTGCGGCGGGCGCTCGACGAGCCACCCCAGGGGGATGAGCGCGGTGTCGTGCTGCACGAGCTGGGACTCGCTGAGGCGGCCGACCGTCGCCGCGACGGGTTCGAGGCTCACCTACGCGCAGCGGCCGCGCTCACCGAGGATCCCGCCGAGCGCTCCAGGATCGCCCTCGATCTCGGCCGCGCACTCGCGTCGTGCGGCGAGTTCCGCGGGTCGGTGGAGATCTTCCATGAGGAGCTGCGCGGCATCGCTGACCGCGACGACGAGCTCAGCGTGGCGCTCGAGGCCGAGATGCTCGCGATGGCATTCCATGAGTTCACCTGCACCGACCTCGTCGCGCCCTATTGGGAGCGCCGGTTCGCGCAATTCGACGACGGGGTCCAGCTCGCCGCGACGACGCTCGCGCCGCTGGTGGTCGCGATCTCCGCGTCGCGTCCCCCGGCAACCGCCGCGATCGCGGTCGCTCAGCGAGCACTCGAGACCGGGCGCCTCGACGCGCCGAACAGCGTCGTGATTGGTGCGATCGGCAACGGCCTCATCTACGCCGGCGCGCTCTCGCTGGCCGCAACCGTGTACCGCGACTCGATCACCGCCGCGACCCGTCACGGGAACCGGCTCGCAGTCGCCTGGCAGTCGACGATGTGCGCGAAAGCTTCGCTGCGGTTGGGCGATATCCGCCGCGCCGAGGCGGAAGCGCGACTGGCGCTACGCGTCTTCGAGGAAGGCAGCGGCCAGCCCGGCGTCGCCTGGTGCGTCGCGCACCTGCTCGACGCGCTCCTAGCCCGCGGCGCAGTGGACGAGGCCGCCGAGCTTGTCGACCGCGAGCTCGTGCCCGCCAGCGCGGCCCCGACACTGCCCGCTGCGCTGCTGCACACCTCCCTCGCGCACTTCCATCTCGCTCGCGGACAGCCGGTCGTTGCGCTTCGGGAAGCCAGGGCCGCGGGTCGGCTGATGTCCGCGACGATCGCCAACCCATACTGCTGCGATTGGCGCTCGGCTGCGGCGCTGGCGTTGTCGGCGCTGGGCCGTCGTGACGCGGCGTGCACGATGGCCGAAGAAGAGCTCGCGGATGCGCGCCGTTTCCGCGTCGCGGCGGCCGAGGGGATATCGCTGCGAACGCTCGGCTTGGTGACCGGCGGCACGGCAGGCGTCCAAGCGCTGAGGGACTCCGTCGCGGTACTCGAGCATGCCGAGGGTCGACTCGAGCACGCGCGCTCGTTGCTCGCTCTGGGAGCGGCGTTGCGGCGCGCGGGGATCCGCACCGAGGCGCGCGACGTGCTGCGCGCCGCGCTCGACGAGACCTCGCGCCTGGGAGCCAGCGGACTCGCCGATCGCGCGCACGAAGAGCTCGTCACGGCGGGCGCGCGCCCCCGCCGTGAACGGCGTCTGCTGTCCGGGCGCGAATCGCTGACGGCCAGCGAGGACCGGGTCGCGGCGCTCGCGGCGACGGGCCTATCGAACCGCGAGATCGCCCAGCGCCAGTTCGTCACCGTCAAGGCGGTCGAATGGCACCTGAGCAACGTCTATCGCAAGCTCGACCTCGCCTCACGCGAGGAGCTGCCCGAGGCGCTGGTCTAAGGGTGGATGAGTCCGGGGACTGGGGTCCCCAGGCCGGAACCCTGGGGTCGCTTCTCTAGCGACCTCCGCAGACGTGCGACGGAAAATCGTCGCCATGTCCCCACCTCGAGAGCTCGATCCGAGCTCGCTCCCCGATCACTTGGAGGCGCTTTACCGCGTAGCGCGGAGGCTGTGCGGGTCCCACGAGGATGCGGAGGATCTCGTCCAGGACACGTTCGCTGGAGTGCTCAGACGTCCGCGGTTGCTCCACAGCGACGACCCGCGCGGCTACCTGATGCGCGCCCTGCGCAACACCCAGGCCACTCAATACCGCGCGGCCATGCGCCGTCCCTCGACGGTGCCGCTGCTCGAACAGCGATTTGGATGGTTACGTCGCCCAGGCCTCGCCCGTCGATACCCGCGAGTTGATCGCGGCGATCTTGAGCGCTCCGAAGCTATACCGAGACGCGATCCTGGCCGTCGACGTCGTCGGCCTGTCGTATCGGCAGGCCGCATTTCGGTTGCGAACTCGCGAGGCGACGATCACGACGCGGCTTCACCGCGGCCGCAAGTACGTTCAGCCGCTGATCCAGTGTGCGATCGCAACCAGTCCCGAAGTCTGACGATGTCGACGTCCTCACCGCGGATCGCGGAGATTGAATACCTCCTCGAGATCGCCAAGGACTGGACGGCCGGCTGCTTTGCCTCCGCACAGAACAGCGAGTTCGCGCTCGCGCCTCACCGCTTCGAACTGACAGGCCCGGGCGTCCGGCGGCGCCGCGTGGAACCGGGGTCGCTGGAGGCGGTGTCCCCGCTCGACGTCGTGGCCGACCCGGCTCACCCGACTGTCTGGTCACATGGCACCGTGGTGACGCTGCTCGTCGACTCCGGCTCGACGACCAGTGCGGTCGAGCAGGAGGTGGTGGAGATCCTCGCCGTCGACGGGGATCTCGTGGTGGCGCAGGCCGCCGCGGTCATTCGCATCCCGGGCCTGCCGCCATGCCTCGGCGCTTTCGAGCCCCCAGCATGAGGCACTCCCTCTGAGGTCAGTGGGAGCGGCGCCCGGGTTCGGGGTCCATGAACGCGAGCCTCGGGCTCGGTCCGGCGTCGGGCGCGAGCGTCGCGATCCGCCGGCCGGGCTGGACCGCGTCGCGGATCTCGCCGAGCCGATCGCCGAGGCGTTCGGCGAGCGCGTCGAGGTCCGAGACGATCACCACCAGGCCGTAGAACCGCGCCACGCCGGGGCGCATCTCCGGCGCCTCGACGAGCTCCAGGATCGCCGGGCCAACGCGCCGAAAGCCCTGCCGGAACGCGGCGCGCTGCTCGGTGCCGGGCACGTCGCGGATCCGGCGCAGCGACAGGGCCGCCCGCTCCAGCGCAGCGGCCGTGCGGTCGAAGTCGGGGGTGATGACCACGACGTGGTCGATCCCGACGGCGCCGTTGGGGTGCTCGTCGCCGGCGTCGGGGCGGGGGTCGCCGGGGTCGGGGCCGGGGTCGCCGGTGCGGTCTCGGTTGGCAGCCCGTCGATCTCGGCTGATCGCCGCGTCGATCCCGGTCAGCGCCCACCGGGCGATCCCGCGCCCGGGCGAATCCAGGTGCACGGCGACCCCATCGAGCACGAGCCGACCGCCGGCGACGTCGAACCCCAGCGCCGACCACTGCTCCGCGGGGTCCGCGATCCACACCGCGGCCAGCTCGGGGCGCGCGCTTGCGGTCATCTGTTCGCCCCGTCAGCCCCAGCTCGATTCGGGCAGGCCCGCCAGCTCCCGGGCCCGCGCGAACACGTCGTCGGTCATCTCCTCGGTCAGCTTCCCGGTGAACGTGTTCTGCTGGCTGGGGTGGTAACAGCCCACCAGCGTGAACCGGTCGACGGTAACCTCGGCGCCGTGCCCGAACTTGGGCCGCGGTCGCGGGACGGCGATCTCCAGCGCGGCGAGCACCCGGAATGCCACCTCCCAGGCGAACCCGCCGAGGCACACGACCACCTGCACCGCTCCCAGCAGCGACAGCTCGCGCACCAGGTAGGGCATGCAGTTGTCGCGCTCGGACGGGAGCGGCCGGTTAGCCGGCGGCGCACACCGCACCGCCGCGGTGATGTAGCACCCGCGCAACGCCAGACCGTCGTCGCGGGACACCGAAATCGGCTGGTTGGCGAAGCCGGTGCGGTACAGCGACCCGAATAGCCAGTCGCCCGAACGGTCGCCGGTGAAGATCCGCCCGGTGCGGTTGCCGCCGTGCGCCGCGGGCGCCAGGCCCAGCACCAGGATGCGCGCTCGCGGATCGCCGAAGCCGGGCAGCGGCCGGCCCCAATACTCCTCCGACGCGTACGCCGCCCGGCGCTCGCGTGCGACCTGCTCGCGCCACTGCACCAGCCGCGGGCAGCGACGGCACTCGACCACCTCGCGCTCGAGCGCTCCCAGCGCTCCCAGCGCGTCCCTGCCCATCGCGCCGATCAGGCCTTCAGCTGGCGACCGTAATGGCGCTCGTAGTACTCGCGGTACGAGCCCGAGCGGATCGGCTCCCACCACCAGGGGTTGTCGCGATACCAGTCGACGGTCCGCTGCAAGCCCTCCTCGAACCGGACCTGCGCCTTCCAGCCCAGGCCCTCGAGCTTGGTCGAGGACAGCGAGTAGCGCCGGTCGTGCCCGGGACGGTCGGTCACGTACTCGATCAGCGTCTCGTCGGCGCCGGTCAGCTCCAGGATCCGCTTGACCACGACCATGTTCTCGCACTCGTCGGGACCGCCGCAGTTGTACGCCTCGCCGGGCTTGCCGGTGGCCAGGGCCTGGCCGATGCCGCGGCCGAAGTCTTCGACGAACAGCCAGTTGCGGACGTTGCGCCCGTCGCCGTAGACCGGGAGGCTGTCGCCCGCCAACGCGTTGAGGATCATCAGCGGGATCAGCTTCTCGGGGTACTGGCGGGGTCCGTAGTTGTTGGACCCGCGGCAGATCACCGTCTCCAGACCGTAGGTGTGGAAGTAGCTGGACACGAGCAGGTCGGCACCGGTTTTGGTGGCGCTGTACGGGCTCGACGGCTGCAGCGGCGAGGACTCGGTGAACGACCCCTCCTCGATCGACCCGTAGACCTCGTCGGTGGACACCTGCACGTAGCGCAGATCGCGCTCACGGGCGGCCTCGAGCAGCACGTGGGTCCCCTGCATGTTGGTGACGATGAACGCCTCGGGGCCGGAGATCGAGCGGTCGACGTGCGTCTCGGCCGCGAAGTTGACGATCGCGTCACAGCTCGACACCGCGTCGGCGACCGCGACCGGATCCTCGATCGCGCCCGGTACGAAGCGGATGTCGTCGATCACATCGGTCAGATTCTCCCGGCGCCCCGCGTAGGTCAGCTTGTCGAGCACGGTCACGTCGTCGCCGTGCTCCCGCACCCGCAGGCGCACGAATGTCGAGCCGATGAACCCTGCCCCGCCGCAGACCAGCAACCTCATGCCGCACCCACCTTCGCCGTGATGTAGTCCGCCAGGCCGTCGCGCCACTCGGGCAGTCGCGGGGCGTCGTCGCCGCGCTGGGTGACCAGCACGCTGTTGGCCGGGCGCGGCGCGGGTCGCGCCAGGTCCTCGCTGCTGCCGGGCAGCACCTCGCACTCGAGCTTCGCCGATTCCACGATCTCGGTCGCGAACTCGAACCAGGTGCAGTCGCCGCCGCCCGCCACGTGCAGGATCCCCGGCACCGGCTGCTGCGCGAGGGCGAGCAATCCGCTCGCCAGATGCCCGGTGAACGTCGGGCAGCCGCGCTGGTCGTCCACGACGGTCAGCTCGTCACGTTCGCCCGCAAGCCGCATGATCGTCGCCGGGAAGCAGCTGCCTCCGACCCCGAACAGCCACGAGCTACGAACGATCGTGTGGCGGTCGGGCGCGCGCTCGGCGACCGCTCGCTCGCCGGCGAGCTTCGAGATCCCGTACTGGGAGAGCGGGCCGACCGGGTCGGACTCGACGTACGGGTCGGGCTTTGACCCGTCGAACACGTAGTCGGTCGAGATCTGCACCATCCAGGCGCCGGCCTCGGCCGCCGCGGCGGCGACGTTGCCCGCACCGGTGCCGTTGACCGCGAGCGCCGCGTCGGCCGAGCTCTCAGCGCCGTCGACGTCGGTCCAGGCCGCGCAGTTGATCACCACGTCGGGAGCCGCCGACACGATCGCGCGGCGTGCTGACTCGGCATCGGTGACGTCGAGCTCCCCGCGAGTGAGCGCGGTCAGTTCGTGGCCAGCGGCCACTCCTTCACCCACTAGATCCTGCCCCAGCATTCCTCCTGCTCCTGTGATCAGCAGTCGCATGCGCGGCGTATGGTAAACGCGAGCGCGCCAGCGGGCCGCTATGTGGTCAACTACACCGCGATGCAACGGGTCGAGGGCCACCGCGCTTCCGCCGCAGGCACGCCGCGTTCGGTCCGGCTGCTGGCGGCGGGCGGGACGATCTCGATGCGAGGCGAGCACGCCGTGCCCGCGCTCGACGGCGCCCAGCTGATCGCCGAGCTCCCCCAGCTGGCCTCGGGCCCGCCGCTGCAGGCCGAGACCGTGCTGGCCGTGCCGGGCGCGCACCTGACCCTGTCTGACTCGCTGCGGCTGGCCCACCGCGCGCGCGATGCGGCGCACGCCGGCGAGGGGGTGGTGATCACCACCGGCACCGACACGATGGAGGAGCTGGCCGTGCTGTGCGCGCTGGTTCACGACGGCGAGGCGCCGATCGTGCTCACGGGCGCTAACCGGCCGGGCAGCCAGCCCGGCGCCGATGGCCCCGCCAACCTGCTCGATGCCGTTGCGGTTGCTGCCGCCCCGCAGGCTGCGGGCCTCGGAGCGGTGATCGTGTTCGGCGGTGAGATCCACGGCGCGATGACGGCGCGCAAGGTCGACAGCACCGGCCCAACCGCGTTCGGATCGCCGACCGCCGGGCCGCTCGGTCGCGTGGTCGAGCGGCGCGTGTGGCTGCACGCGATGCCGATCCGCCCGGCCGCGCTCGACCTGGGCCGGCTGGCCAACCGCGTGGTCGTGGTCACCACCGGGCTCGGCGACGACGGGGCGATGCTCAGGCACGCGTCCCGCAGCGCCGACGGCGTCGTGCTGGTCGCGCTCGGGGCCGGCCACCTCCCGCTCGGGGTGATGGAGGAGCTCGAGGCCGCGGCCGATCGGGTCCCGGTGGTGATCACCTGCCGCCCGGAGCGCTCCTCGATGATGTTCTCGACCTACGGGTTCGCCGGCGCCGAGCGCGACCTGCGCGCCAGTGCCGCGATCTGCGCGCCGTTTTTGTCGCCGGCCGCCGCCCGGGTCACGCTGCTGTGCTGTCTCGGCGCCGGCCTGGATCGCGCCGGCGCGCGAGCGGCGCTGGCGCCGTGGGACGCCGCCTGATCAGTCGGTCCAGAACTCCTGCACCATCTCGCCGTCGCCGCCCTCGGGACGGTCGTTGCCGACCGCGATCAGGGCGAGCCCCTCGGGGCCGCCCTCGAACGAGCGCACGACCTCGGGCGAGACGCGCAGCACGTCCCACTCCGACAGCTCGATCACCTCGTCGTCGAGCTTCGCCCGGCCAGATCCGGCGACGACCACGTACGCCTCCTCCTGCTCGCGGTGGCGGTGCCCGAACGGCGTGCGGAAGTTCGGGTCATAGCGGAAGTAGCTGACCCCGAGATGATCGGAGTCGAGGTGCTTGCGAGCGAACCGGGCCTCGAGGCCGGGTTCGCGGTCGGCCGCGGAGTTGTCTACGTCCCGAAGGTTCTTGACGGTGAAGCCGGGCATCTGTCCTCGCTGATCTGTGGGTCGCCGGTGGGTTCACAGAACCTACCTCTCACGACCGATTTGCGCTGGTAGGGTCGGCCGATGGGAGAACGAACGACGTACACACCTGGCACCTTCTCGTGGGCCGATCTGTCCACCACCGACCAGGACGGTGCGAAGCGCTTCTACGGCGAGCTGTTCGGCTGGGAGGCGACCGACAACCCCGTCGGTGACGGCGTCGTCTACTCGATGATGAGCATCGACGGCAAGGATGCGGCGGCGATCTCGCCACAACCCGAGCAGCAGCGCGAGGCAGGAGCCCCGCCGGCGTGGAACTGCTACATCACCGTCGACAGCGCCGACGACGCGCTCGCCAAGGCGAAGCAGCTGGGCGCCAACGTCCACGCCGACGCGTTCGACGTGATGGATGTCGGGCGGATGGGCGTCGTCCAGGACCCCCAGGGCGCGTACTTCCTGGTGTGGGAGCCCAAGACGCACATCGGCGCGTCGATCGTGAATGCGCCCGGCGCGATCTCGTGGAACGAGCTGGCCAGCCCCGACCCCGAGGCCTCGGGGTCCTTCTACTCGCAGCTGTTCGGCTGGAGCACCGAGGCGGTGGAAGGCATGGACATGACCTACCTGATGATCAAGACGGCGGCCGGCACGATGAACGGCGGGATCCGTCCGCAGATGCCCGGGGAGCCTCCCTACTGGCTGGTCTACTTCGGTGCGCAGGACGCCGAGCAGTCGGCCTCGAAGATCAAGGAACTGGGCGGCGAGGTTCTCGCCGGGCCGATGGCAGTGGGTCCGTGGGGCACGATCGCGATCGCGCGTGACCCCCAGGGAGCGGTGTTCGCGGTGTTCGCTGGGCATTTCGATGACTAGTTTGTATCTGCGTGCCAGCTGGCCCCGATTGTCATACTGAGCGGCGGTGCGTAAGCAAGTTCTAGGTCTCGCCGCCGTGGCGCTGCTGGCGGCTGGATGCGGACAGGCCCAGTCCGCCGAGTCGGGGTCGAGCCCGCAGGACGCGTCCAGCAACGCCCCGGTCCAGAAGCACTCGGCGCCCGCCTCGGATGCGGAGCAGGCGCCGACGCTGCACTCCCATCCCCAGGCGATCCAGCCGGTCGCCGGGGCCGTCGCTCAGTCCTCCCAGGCCTCCGAGCCGCAGACGCCGTCGACCGTCAACGTGGGGTCGGGGTCGGGGTCGGGCGGGAAGCTCGCGCAGCCGGTGTCCGACGCCCAGATCCGCAAGGAGCTCGCCGCGAGCGGCCTATCAGGTGGCGGCGCCCGGGCCACGCTGACGCCCAACGGCCTCGCGATCGCGCCCGTCAACGCACCGCTGGCGGTGCAGAACGTGATCTCCGCCGGAAACCAGATCGCCCACCTGCCCTACCGCTTCGGTGGCGGTCACGGCACGTTCGAGGACAACGCGTACGACTGCTCGGGCTCGCTGAGCTTCGTGTTCGCGGCCGCGGGCCTGCTCAACACGACCGTGACCTCGGGTCAGCTGATGGACTGGGGCCAGCCGGGGCCGGGCAAGTGGATCACGGTGTTCGCCGCTGCGGGCCACACGTTCATGTACGTCGCCGGGCTGCGATTCGACACGGTCGCGCTGGCCGAGACCGGCTCCCGCTGGTCAAACCGCTCGGCCGACGAGCCCGACATCAAGAGCTTCGTCGTCCGCCACCCGGTCGGCCTCTAGACCGAGCTCAGCCCGCCGCGGCCGCGGTGGCCGCCTCGCGCGCCCCGTAGGCAGCGAAGTCGCGACCCCGCACGAGCACCAGCGACAGGACCGCGCCGGTCAGCGCGATCACCGCGCTGACGAGCAGGATGTCGTTCATCGCGCTCGCAAACGCCGTGTGGACCGCGAGCGTGGCTTGCTCCCGCGCCGGGCCCGGCACCGAGCTGATCACGCTGGCGGCGCCGCCGCCGGCCACGGCGTGGGCGATGCTGTCGACGTGGCTGGCCAGCGGCGTCCCCACCAGACGCGGCGCGAGCTTGCTCGAGATCGCGCTCTCGAAGATCGCGCCGAGCACCGCGATCCCGGTGGCGATCCCGACCTGGCGGAAGGTCGAGTTGATGCCGGAGGCCATCCCGCTGCGCTGCGGAGGCACCACCCCGATTGCGGTCGAGGCGAGCGCCGGGTTGATCAGCCCGACACCGGCGCCGGCGAGGATGAAGCCGGCGAGCAGCGCGGTCCAGTGCGAGCTCGCGGTGAGCCCGCGCATCAGCAGCAGACCGACGCCGACGAGCAGGAGCCCGCCGCTCAGCAGCAGCCGGACCGGGACGCGCGTGGACAGGTTGCCCGACACCGCCGAGACGCCGAACGCGACGACCGTCACCGGCAGAAACCGCAGGCCGGTCTGCAGCGGCGAGAGGCCCAGCAGCGTCTGCAGGTACAGCGTGAGGTATAGGAACATCGCGAACATCGACGACGACACCGTGAACGCGGCGATCGAGGCGCCGGCGAACGTCGGCTTGCGGAACAGGGCGAGATCGAACATCGGCTCTGCCTGGACGAGCTCAGCGACCACGAACGCGACCAGCAGCGCCGCCGAGGCGGCGAACAGGCCGACGATCATCGCGCTCCCCCACCCCTCGGCGTTGCCGCGGATCAGGCCGAGCACGAGCAGGAACAGCGCCGCCGTGAACGTCACGGTCCCGATCCAGTCGATCCGGCTCGCCTGCGGGTTGCGCGACTCCGCGACCTTGGTCATCGTCAGGAACGCGGCGACGATGCCGATCGGCACGTTGATGTAGAAGATCGACGACCAGCCAAAACCCTCGGTCAGGATTCCGCCGAGCAGCGGGCCGATGGCGGTGGCGCCGCCGATCGTCGCACCCCAGATGCCCAGCGCGGTGCCGCGCTCGCGGCCGTGGAACTCCTGGGCGAGCAGGGCCAGCGAGGTCGCGAACATGATCGCGCCGCCGATCCCCTGCCCGGCGCGCGCGAGGATCAAGAACAGGACGCTCGGCGACAGCGCGCACAGCAACGACGTGAACGCGAACAGCAACAGGCCGATCGTGAACAGCAGCCGCCGGCCGAACAGGTCGGCGAGCGTGCCGGTGGTCAGCAGCAGCGAGGCGAGCGTCAGCGCATAGGCATCGATGACCCACTGGATGTCGGAGAAGTTCGCGTGCAGGTCGTCGGCGATATTCGGCAGCGCGACATTCACGATCGTGATGTCGAGCAACAGCATGAACGTCCCGACGCAGACGACGATCAGCGTCCACCACTTACGCTCCATAAGCGACAGGCTAGTGGCTCGGGTTCGAGACGCTTGGTCCGGATCAGGCGCGGCCGTAGACCGGAATCGCCGCGCCGCTCGTCGGCAGCGCCTCGTCGGTCAACAGATGCGCCACAACCGTGGCGATCTCGGCCGGCTTGACCCAGCGGCCGTGCTCGGCGTTGGGCATCGACGCGCGGTTGGCGGGCGTGTCGATCACGCTGGGCAGGATCACGTTGCAGCGGATCCCGTCGTCGCGGTACTCGACCGCGACGGCTTGGGCGAACGCGATCACCGCGGCCTTGGAGGAGATGTAGCCGGCGGCGCCGCTGAACGGCCGCAACGCCGCGCGCGTGCCCACGCACACGATCGACCCGGCGCCACCCTGCACCATGTACGGGAGCGCGGCCTGGGTGACCAGATACGTCGGCCTGAGGTTGAGCCTGAACTGCTTCTCGAACTCGTCGATCGGCGTGTCGTGCACGCGCCCGCCGGCCGCAAACCCGCCGACCAGGTTGACCACGCCACGCAGCGGCGCCTCCGGCGAGCGGGCCGCGACCGCGACCACGTCGGTGACCGCGTCGCCGTCGAACAGGTCGGCTCGGACGAGTTCCAGACCCTCGCGCTCGCCGATCCGCTCGAGTTCGCGCTCGACGATCCAGGGGACCACGACGCGCCAGCCGTCGTCCAGGAGTTGGGCCACTACCGCGGACCCGAGGCCGCCCGTTCCCCCCGTGACTATCGCCGTGCTCTGCATCGTCTGCTGTCCGCGCGTCACTCTATCTTCGTGGCGCAATGGAGGTCCGGCAGTTCGCAGACGGTTGTGAGATCGGACAGGCACTGCTCGTGCGGGACGCCGAGTGCAGGCGCCGCCGCGACGGCAGCGAGTACCTGAAGCTGACGCTCGGCGACAAGACCGGAAGCGTGCCTGCCGTGATCCGCGAGGGGCTGGCCGAAGTGCGCGAGATCTGCCGCCCCGGCGCGATCGTGTTCGTGACCGGCAGCTACCTGGCGCATCCCCGGTACGGCCCGGAGCTGGCGATCGCCGGCGTGCGGCTCGCCGCCGAGGACGAGTTCGACCGCGAGGGCCTGATCGACGGGCCGCCGCGGGATGCCGAGCACATGGAGGCGGACCTTCGAGCGCTGCTGGGGACGGTGCAGAACCCGCACCTGCGCGACTTGTTGTCGGCCGTATTCGGCGAGCGCTCGCCGATCTGGGCCAGCTACCGCGACGCCCCGGCCGCCAAGCGCTACCACCAGGCCTACCGTCACGGGCTGCTCGAGCATTCACTCACGGTCGCGCAGGCGGTCAGCGCGATCTCGGCAACGTTCCCGGGGATCGACCGCGACGTCGCGGTCACCGGCGCGCTGCTGCACGACATCGGCAAGCTCGAGGCCTACGACTTCGACGACGGCGCGATCTCGATGTCAGACGACGGTCGCCTGTACGGCGAGATCCCGCTCGGCTACTACCGGATCCGGCGCACGATCGAGGACCTCGACGGGTTCCCGCTGGAGCTCGCCCAGGCGGTCCTGCACATCATCCTCAGCCACCACGGCTCGCTCGAGCACGGCAGCCCGGTCGTGCCCTGCACCCGCGAGGCCACGCTCGTGCACATGATCGACAACCTCGGCGGCCGGTTGGGCAGCTTTGACCGGCTCGAGAAGGAGCTCCCCGCCGGCGAGCTCTGGTCCGCCTACGACAAGGCGCTCGGCGGCGGCGCGTACTTCGCCTACCGCTCGCAGGCCGACCGCGAAGCGGCGTAGCTGCGGTAATCGGCGCCGTCCGGCGCGGACGTCAGAGCGACTTCGCGGGCGCGCACCGCGGTCCCGTACGCGCAGATCTCAGTCCAGGTGCTGCCGAGCTCGGACGTGTCGAACCGGAACGCCACGATCGCGTCGGCGCCCTTGCTCTCGGCCTCCTCGATCAGCCGCTGGCAGGCATGCTCACGCCCCTCGGCGAGCATCTTCGTCATCCCCTTCAGCTCACCGCCGACGAGTGACTTCAGCGACGCGCCCATCTGCGAGCCGACGTTGCGCGAGCGGACGGTGAGACCGAACACCTCGCCGATCAGCTCGGTGATCTCGTAGCCCGGCAGCTCGTTCATCGTGCTGATGATCATTGCCCCTCCTTACCTGGATGGAATCGGTGACAGCGATCTTCGCATGACTGCCAGCCGTAGGACGCCTGCATAACGTCCCATTCGAGCGCTTTGGGCGCCACTGTGGGACGTTCGCCACGCAGGACGCGATCAACGTCCCACGCTGACCCGCAAAGGCCGCGGGTGGGGCGTTAGCACGTGGGAACTACAGCCAGCTACCGGTGAAACCTCGCCAGCGCTTCGGCCTCGCGCTCGAGCTCGCGACGGGCTCCACGCGGGATCGGCTCGAACTGGCTCGATCCGGATCCGGTCGGCGGCGTCGTCGAACCGCCACGTTCCCGCAACTCGTCCGTCGATCAGGAACGTGGGTACCGACTGCGGATTCTTCGAGTTGAAGATCAGCGGCCGGTACTGCTCGGGGAGGATCCCGGTGCGTCGGGTGTGGACGAGCAGGTTGGCGTCCCAGGTGGGCAGGAACCGCGGCGGCGCGAACGCGCGCGCCGTCCGGGATCGGCATCCGCGGCAGGTCGAGCAGCTCCTCGTCGCGCTCTGACCTGAACCGGCGCAGCGTCAGCGTCGCCAGCGCGGGCTCGACGTCGCCGGCGGGGATCCCGGCCCAGCCGGCGATGTCGGCGATCGTCGCCGGCCCGAACGCGCGCAGATAGCGGCGCACGATCAGCTCCAGCGCCTCGGCCCGGCTCACGTCCGCACGTCCGAGCCACTCCTCGGCCGACCCGAACAGGTCGGCGCGCCGGCGCTCCCACGTCCCCGACGGCGGCACCCGCACCAACTCGAGCCAGGCTCCGGCCGCCCCGAGCTCGCAGTCGCCGATCACGGCCTGGACCTCGGCGCGCCGCAGCGGCCCGCCGCGCAGCTCGCGCCGCAGTCGCGCGGCCGCGCGCTCCACCTCCGGCTCGGACAGCGTCTGGCGATGGGTCACGATCCACCAGCGACGGCGGCCGTCGCGGACCGCGGTCGCCAGCGGCCAGAAGTCCCGCGCCGACACGAGGTGGATCGTCGAGCGCATCAGCGTCGCCTGCACGACCGAGCGGCGCTCCAGCGCGCGGGTCAGCTGCCGGCGCTCAAAGCCCGCCACCCGCGACCACAGGCCGATGTACATCGACGGGGCGTACTGCGCCTGCAGCCCGCCCACTCGCTCGAGCGCCCGCGGCAGGCTCAGCCGAGCCCGCTCGAGCAGCAGCTGCCGGGCGAGCAGGGCACGATTGAGCTCGCGCTCGGTCAGGACCCGCAGGCGCGCCCACCTGAACTCCAGGTAGCTCCGCTCCGGCCGATGCCGCGGTCAGGCTCGCGTGGCGGACGCGACTGCCCCTGGTAGCGCGGCAGAAGGCTGCCCCACGCGGCGACGTTGCGGTCGCGCCAGGCGTTGGCGCCGTCGCCCAGCCGCTCCCAGCCGCGGTGCTCGATGTCGACGCGGGTGCGGTCGCGACCGAGCTCGTGGAAGCTGATCTCGACCTCGGTGGCGTCGGCGCGGTCGCGCCTCATGTGCCACAGGTAGCTCAGCGAGTGCGGCGGGTGAAACTCAGTCACCTCGCCCCACTCGTGCTCCGCCCCTCCGGGGGTCCGCTCGAAGATCCGGCCGCCCGGGCGCTGCTCGAGCACGACGGTCGCGTCGGGGTCGGAAGAGACCGTGTGGCTGCGCGGCCACCACGTGGAGATCCGCGCGGTCCAGGTGTCAAACGCGTGCGCCCGCGAGCACTGGACCTCGAAGCTCATCCTGATCGGCTCAGGCATCCCCGGAACCCGGGTCGGTGTTCTCGGCCAGGATCGTGAAGCGCCGGCCGGCCTCGCCCCAGACGTCGGCGAGATACGCGCGGACCGCCTCGACGCCCTGCTCGTGGAGGTGGTACACGCGACGGGTGCCCTGCGGCTCCTCGATCACCAACCCCGCGTTCTTGAGCAGCCGCAGATGCCGAGATACGGCCGGACGGCTGATCGGCAGCTCGTCGGCGAGCTCCCGCACCGAGCGGCCACCTTCGCCGAGCAGCTCGACGATCGCGCGGCGATTGGGGTCGCCCAGGGCGTCGAACGGGTCGCCGCCGACCCTCGCGAGCGGATCAGTCACGCTGCTCGGCGCGCTGCTTGAGGCCGTGGGCGAACTTGTGAAACGAGGGTCCGAGGTCCGGCATCGACTTCCAGATCAGCCCGAGCATCGGCCCGCTGTACTCCTCGCGCAGCTTGAAGTCGGTCCCGTCGTCGCCCCTCGGGGTCAACGTGAACGTGCGCTCGCCCTTGAACAGTCCGAGCGGCATCCCGCCGCTCCACCGCATCGAGCGCGGGGCCGCGACCTCGGTCACGCGCACCGGGAACGCGCGGCCGGGATTGGCCTCCGAGGTGACCTTGAGCCGCTCGCCCTCGGCGATCCTGCCCTCGAGGCGGATCACGCCAGAGTCCCACTGCGTGTAGGACTGTCCGTCGAGCAGGACCTTCCACACCACCTGCGGAGCGGCCGCGATCGTCGCCGTCGCCTCGTATGCCTTCATCAGCGCCCCTTCCCGGATCAGATTCGTAACAGTTCAGTTACGGTAACACAACGACTACGGTCGCTCAACGCCGTTGCGTAACCTCAGCGCCGTGCTGTCGCTGGCCCCCGCCACCGAGGACGACCTCCCGTTCCTGTCCGAGCTCGCGGCCGACCCCGAGGTGGAGCCGTTCCTCGCGTTCGGGGCCGCGGAGGACGAGCGGCTGCGCGCGTTGCTGCATGCGCCCGGACCCGCGCCGGACTCGACCGCGCTGCTGCGGATCGAGTCCGACGGCGGCGAAGCGCTCGGCGCGCTGGCGCTGTCGCTGGTCAATCCCCGCAGCCGCATCTGCGACATATCGCGCGTGATGATCCGGCCCGATCGGCGGCGGTCGGGGATCGCCGGCGCCGCGATCGAGCTCGCCTGCGCCCACGCCTTGCTGGATCACGGGATGCACCGGGTGCAGACCGAGTGCTACGGGGACAACCACGCCGCTCACCGTCTGTTCGAGCGCGTCGGTTTCACCCGCGAGGGAATCCGCCGCCGCGCCTACTGGCGGCGAGGCGGATGGCTAGACGGAGTAATGTTCGGCCTGCTTGCGGAGGAGTTTTCAGTCGAGGGGCCGCAGGCGGGGGCAGGTGGCGCGTCTGTGACGCCGCGCATCAGCTCAGCTCCAATTCCGCGCAAATAGCGTCACCTCGGGGCCTCTGCCGTATCGGCGCAGACCCGCCCGAACTACATTTGCTCTGATGGCCAAGGACACCGAAAAGCTGATCCGTCAGCTGTCGCTGATCTCCTATCTGATGGCCGAGCGCCGTCCGGTGACCGCGCCGGAGATCCGCCGCGACGTCGAGGGCTACAGCGCGATGAACGAGGACGCGTTCGCGCGGCGGTTCTACGCCGACCGCTCCGAGCTCGAGGCGCTGGGGATCCTGCTCGCGGTCGAGAAGCCGGTCGACGGGCTCGTCGAGCAGGAGACCTACTCGCTCCCGCCCGAGAACTTCCACCTGCCCCCGATCGAGTTCAGCGACGAGGAGCTGGCGGCGCTGCGTACCGCGCTGCAGCTGCTGGACGGCGAGTTCGCCTACGCCGAGCCGCTGCGGCTCGCGCTCCAACAGATCTCCTGGGGACGTCCCAGCCCGCTGAGCGCCCCCGAGCAGAGCACGGTCGCGCTGGGGATCACCGGCTCGGCCGGAGGGCACGACGTCTCCCAGCGGCTGGCCAAGATCGAGACCGCGATCTTCCGCCGCAAGACCGTCGTGTTCGACTACTACACGATGCAGCGCGACGATTTGGGCACGCGCCGCGTCGACCCCTACCAGCTGCTCTACCAGGGCGGTCAGTTCTACGTCGTGGGTCGCTCGCACGAGCGCGACGCGATCCGCGTGTTCCGCCTGTCACGGATCCGCGGCAAGGTCGGCTACTCGACCAAGGCCGAGCACGACTTCCAGCGCCCGGCCGACTTCGATCCGCGCGCCTACGCCAGCCGGATCCACTGGCAGTTCGGCGAGTCGATCGGCAGCGCCGAGATCTGGATCGGGCGCCGGATCGCCTGGCAGATCGAGCGTCACTTCGGCCGCTACGGCGAGATGCACACGCCCAACGGCAACGGCGACCAGGTGTTCGTCACCCCGTACTCGAACGCTCGCCAGCTGATCGCCTGGGTGCTGGGCCTGGGCGAGCACGCGCGGATCCTCGAGCCGCCCGAGCTCGTGTCCGAGCTCCGCGAGCGCGTCGAGCTGCTGATCGAGCGCCACACCGGCGCGCCGCAGGTCGCCAAGCCGGTGACCACGCCGGCGCCGGACGCCTCCGAGCGCCCGGATCGCTCGGATCCGGACTCTGGCAACGGCCACCACCCCGACAGCGCGATCCGTCCTGAGCGCTTCGCGCGCCTGGTCACGCTGGCCAGCATCCTGATCGCCGCCGGGCGCGCCGGCCGGGGGCTCGACGCGGGCGAGCTGTGCCGCGAGCTGGGGATCTCAGACCAGGAGCTGCGCGAGGACATCTCGGTGCTCAACGTCGTCAACTTCGGCGCTGGGACCTACGTGCTGTACGCCGAGATCGCGTCCGACGGGATGGTCAAGGTCGACCCCGAGCCGTACGGAGACTCGTTCGCGCGGCCGGCCCGGCTGCTGCCGGTCGAGGCCAAGGCGCTGATCGCGGCGATCGACCTGATCGGAGAGCACATCCCGCAGGGGTCGCTGGCGTCCGTGCGCCAGAAGGTCGTGGCCGCGCTCGGTGAGGACCCCGTCCACGAGGGCCTGCAGATGGCCCCGCCCACCGGCGACGACACCGAGATCGCCGCGGTCGTGTCGCGCGCGATCTCCCAGCGCCAGCTGCTGTCGTTCGAGTACTACAAGGAGAACGAGGACGAGTTCTCGCTGCGGACGGTCGAGCCCTACGCGTTGATCAACGGCCGCGAGGGCTGGTACGTGGCCAGCTTCGATCCGTCGCGCGAGAACGTCCGGCACTTCCGCCTTGACCGGATCAAGTCGGCCACGGTCAGCGACGAGCACTTCGAGCCGCGCCCCGACGTCGATCCGGCGGCAGACGTCGACGGCTGGCCGCGGACCGGCGAGGTCCCCGCGTCGCGCCGCGCGCGGCTGTGGATCTCCCCCGAGCGCGCCCGCTGGGCACGCGAGGAGCGGACCGTGGTCGCCGACCTCGACGACGGCGCGGTGATCGTCGAGCTCGGCTTCGCGGGCGTCGACTGGCTCGTGCGCGAGGTCCTCAAGGAGGCCGGCGACGCGGTCGTGCTCGAGCCCGAGGACGCGCGGGCGGCGGTCCGCGCCGCGGCCGAGGCCGCGCGCGCCTCAGCCGAGCTCGTCTCCGGCTGAGAGCCGGCGGCGCCAGGTGAGCCGACGCGCCCAGATCGCGATGAGCGCCGACGAGCAGGCGGCGTTCGTGGCCTCACGGCGGGTCGTGGTCTGCGCCACCAACGGACCCCGGGGTTGGCCGCACCAGATGCCGCTGTGGTACGTCGTCCGCGACGGCGAGGTGTGGGCCTGGAGCTACGCGAAGTCCCAGAAGGTGAGAAACCTCGAGCGCGACCCGCGCGCCACGCTGCAGATCGAGGACGGCGACCAGTACCACGAGCTGCGCGGGGTGATGATCGAGGCGCGCACCACGATCCACCGCGATCCCGAGCTCCTCGTCGAGTTCGGCGCCGAGCTGATGCGGCGCTACGGCGGCGACGCGACCGGCCAGGACTTCATGGACGCGGTTCGTGCCCAGGCCGCCAAGCGGGTGGCGCTCCAGTTCGTCCCGCAGCGGGTCGCCAGCTGGGACCATCGCAAGCTCGGCGGCGTCTACTAGTTGGCGGCACCGCGAAGCGGAGCGGCGCGCGGTTACCCTACGCAGCCATGCAACCCCTCAAAGGTCTGATCCTGTCCGGGGGCAAGGGCACGCGCCTGCGCCCGATCACCTACACGAGCGCCAAGCAGCTGGTCCCGGTGGCGAACAAGCCGGTGCTGTTCTACGGGATCGAGGCGATGGCGAAGGCCGGCATCGAGGAGATCGGCATCATCATCGCCCCCGAGACCGGTGACGAGGTCCGCTCGGCCGCCGGGGACGGCTCGCAGTTCGGCGTCAAGATCACCTACATCCCGCAGTCGGCGCCGCTCGGATTGGCGCATGCGGTGCTGACCGCCGAGTCGTTCCTGCAGGAGTCGCCGTTCGTGATGTATCTCGGCGACAACCTGCTGCAGGGAGGCATCGACGACCTCGTCGAGGCGTTCCGCGCCAACCAGCCCGACGCGCTGATCCTGCTCACCCAGGTACCGGATCCGCAGTCCTACGGGGTCGCCGAGCTGCAGGGGGACTCGGTCGTGCGACTGGTGGAGAAGCCGCCCGAGCCCAAGAGCGACCTGGCGCTGGTCGGCGTCTACATGTTCACCGACTGCGTGCACGACGCCGCCCGGGCGATCGAGCCCTCCGGCCGCGGCGAGCTCGAGATCACCGACGCGATCCAGCACCTGGTCGACCAGGGCCGGCGCGTCGAGCCCCACATCGTGCGGGGCTGGTGGAAGGACACCGGACGCCTGGAGGACATGCTGGCCGCCAACCGGCTCGTGCTCGACACGGTGCAGCGCCGCGTCGAGGGCGAGCTCGTCGACTCCCAGGTCGACGGCCGCGTCGTGGTCGAGGCGGGCGCCCGGCTGGAGCGCTGCGCCGTCCGCGGACCGGCGATCATCGGCGCCGGTGCGCAGCTCAGCAACTGCTACGTCGGTCCGTACACGGCGATCGGCGAGGGCTGCTCGATCGAGAACGCCGAGGTCGAGCACTCGATCCTGCTGTCCGGATCGGCGGTCCACGACCTCAACGGCCGGATGGAGTCGTCGCTGCTTGGCCGCAACGTCAGAATCGGCCGCGACCACCGCCAGCCTCGGGCCTACCGCTTCCTGGTCGGCGACAACTCCGAGATTTCGATCCTGTAGCCAGGGTCAGCCCGCGGTCAGCTCGTCCAGCATCGGCTGATCGGAGCTGCTGCTCGACGCCGTCAGCTGCGCTCGGATGAAACGGGCCCGGGTTGACCGCGAACGTGACCGTGTCGACAGTGCCGTCGGTGCGGCCGCTGACCGTCGCCACCGTCCGCCAGGTCTTGCCATCGGTCGAGACCTGGAGCTCGTAGGTGGTGGCGCGCAGGATCGTGACCGGCCCCGGGGGCGGCGGGATGTTCGGGCCAGGCGCGCCCGGGAACTTCTCGCCCCAGGTGAGGGTCGCCGTGTGCAAGCTGCGCGCCTTGCCCTTGACCGGCAGCGTCAGCGTCGCGGGCAGCGACTCCGGCTGCCAGTCGGTCGCCGGGCTGCCGTCGACGGCGGCCAGCGGCGGCGCGCCGGGCTGCGAGCTCGAGGCCGAGGCGGCGCCGCACCTGACCACGTCGGAGGTCTTGGTCAGGTCCGGACGGCGGGTGTCGATCGTCAGCGTGTGGCCGGCCCGGAGCGTGCGCCGTGGCCGCGGACGTTGACCGGCATCGCCCTGCCGTGGTTGAGGACGACCGTGGTCTTACGCGGTCCGATCGTGACCGTGAAGCTGCGCCCGCGCCAGTTCAGGTTGTTGAGCACGAGGCCGCCGATCTGGCTGGTCAGGCTCGGCGCCAGCTGGACGGCCGACCCGTTCCAGCGCATCCCGGAGTAGCCGTACAGGAACTCCTGCAGGAAGCCTCCGATGCCGGTCATGAACGTGAACGCGCCCCCGTTGCGCGTCTCGGAGAACTGATCGAACACGTCGCGGATGAACGGCTCCAGGCTGCGCTGGGTATAGACGTAGCTGGAGCATCCGGGCGTGCCCAGCGCGGCCGAGTCGATCGTGCCGATCGCGTCGGTCATCGACGGGCCGTCCGGGGTCGCTGCGGACCGTGTAGTAGTCGAGATCGTTCTGGGCAACCAGCGGCGACATCGGGAACGCCCACGGGTACTGGAGCAGCGTCACGTCGGCCTGCTTGACCAGCTGGCCGCCGTAGCCGCTGAACTCGGGGTGGATCTCCGGCGACCCACCGCTCAGCACGATCAGCCCGGAGGCGATCTGCGACCAGTTGGCCGGAGCGGACTTGCCCAGCGTCCGGGCCGCCTGGACCGCGTCCTGGAGCGTCGCCCGGGCGGCGACGTTGGTGTAGACCTCGTCGTTGACGTCGGGGTTCTCCTCGTCGGGCCCGGTGATCCCGAGCAGGTGGTAGTGCCCGTCGCTGCCGAGCGTCGCCCGGGACGCCCAGAATGTCGCCGCTTCGGAGATCACCGGCCAGCCACGGGACGCCAGCCACTGCTTGTCGCCGGTCGCCAGGTAGTACTGCCACTGCGCCTCGGCGATATCGGCGGTGATGTGCTGCTCGAACAGGCCCTCGCTGTTGACCGACACCGGCGGCGGGATCTGCTCGGTGCCGTCGAGCGCGCTCTCCCATGGGAACCGCGCTCCCTGGTAGCCGGTAGCGGCGGCGTGCTGCTCGGCGGCGGTCAGGCGGTCGAACCGATAGTTGTTCATGCCCGCCGCGACGTCGGGATGCTGGGCCAGCAGCGACGGATACATCCACGTCTCCGCGTCCCAGAAGATGTGCCCGTTGTAGCCGTTGGACGACAGGCCCGCCGGCGACACGCTCCAGTCGACCCCGGCCCGCGTGCTCGACCACAAGTAGAACTCGCTGGCGTTGACGTCAGTGGCCAGCGAGTTGTTGCCGACCACGTCGATCCGCCCGTTCCACAAGGCCGCCCACGCGGCGTCGCTGGCGCGCCGGAGCGAGACCAGGCCCGCGCGGGCCGCCTTCGCCACCTCGTCCTGCACGGCCGCCACCGGATCGGGTCCGGTCTGGGAGGAGTCGACGGCGACGTACTTGGTGATCAGGTAGGTCCGGCCGGCCGTCACCGGGAACTCCAGCCGCTGGCCGACGCTCTGCGCCGTCGACTGGTCGACGTGCGTCGTGGTGAGCGTGTCGGGGTCGATGTTGGCGCTCGTCCGCAGCTGGCTGGCGATCGCGGCCTGGATTCCAGTCCCCTGCGCCTGGACCTCGACCCAATCCTGGGGAGCGTCCGGGGCCCAGCCCTTGGTGACCTCTGAGCTGAGGTCGGCAGGCGTGCCGTCGATCGCGTCGGTGACCGTGGCCGTGCCCGACCACAGTGGCGTCATCTGCAGCGTGACGATCCCGATGTTGGGCCGGGCGCGGTCGGTCAGCACCTGGTAGGTGAGCAGCGTGGTGTGGCCGTTGGACGCCTTCCAGCGCGCGGTGGTGGTGACCACGCCCGTGTGCAGGTCGATCGACTGGCGCCAGCCGGTGGTCCCCGCGCTCGAGGCCGAGAACTGCTCGCCGCCGTCGGAGAACGCGAGCGTCGACCAGGTTGGGATGTTGGCGCGTTGCTGCACGTCGCCCGGGGGCTGGGCGTAGAACCCGGCCAGCTCCGACTGGGCGGGGACGGTGCCCGGCGCATACCCCTGGCCCGACGGCGGCACGCGAACACCGAGCAGCCCGTTGCCGGTGAACGTCGGCGCGTAGCTGCCGGCGGTCGACGCCGCGGTGAGCACGTACGAGCCGGTCGGGGCCGCCTGGGCGACGCCACCCCCCACCGCGAGCAGGATGACCGACGCCGCGCCGATCCCGACCAGTGAGAGCAACCGTTGCACCTTCCACCTCCGTTGTCGCGCAATACGCACCGGCGGCGTCCTCGGCGCCGTCCGGCGCTCTGCTGTCTACCCGGCTGAGGCCCGGGCGGAACCCCGGGCGAGGGCTATTGCCCCCCGAGCTCCTCGATCAGCCCGCTCGGGGTGGTGTCGCGGCTGACGTGCAGGCGGGGCATCGTCAAGGGCGCGTCGGTGCTCTCGGCGGTGCCGCCCTCGGTGGTGTAGGCCATCGTGAACCCCGCGGCCCGGACGGCCGCGACCACCTGGTCGTTGAACTCGCCGGCCGGGTACGCGAACCAGTAGGTGGGGTGCCCGAGGATCTTCTGCAGCATGTGCCTGGACCCGGCGGTCTCGGCCATGAGCTCCTCGGGCGACAGCGTGCGCAGGTCGACGTGGTGGGTGGTGTGGTCGCCGACATCCATGCCCGCGCGGTCGAGCTCGCGAATCTGGCCGGCGGTGACGAAGCCGGGCTCGTGAGTGCGGCCGGTGATGATGAAGAACGTCGCGACCATGTGCCACCGCTTGAGCGCGGGCAGGATCGCGCGGACGTCGTCCACGTAGCCGTCGTCGACCGAGATGATCACCGGCTTGGGGGGCAGCGGGGCGCCCTTGTAGAGGGCATCGAACAGCTGAGCCTGGTGGATCGGGTGATAACCGTTGTCGTGCAGGGCCTTGAGCTCGGCGTTGAACACCGACGGGTCGACGATCAGGTCCGGCTCGCCGACGGCCGGCATCGGGACGACGCGGTGCCAGGTGAGCACCGGCACGTGGACGGTCCGCGGCTGCGGGTTGGTCGGCGGGATCAGCTTCGGGACAGTCCGGGTGGTCGCCTTCCGGGTCTTCTCGGCGACCTTCTTGGCCTTGCCTGACGCTGTCGCGGTGCTCGAGCTGTGGCCGCTCGACCCCCCTCCGCCGCAGCCTGCGAGCGCCAATATCAGCAGGACCGACGCGGCCGCCCCGCATGGCATGAATCTCCGCACTCGCCCCCAGGCTAGCGATGGCCCGGACGGCCTAACTGATCGGTGCGGCGCCGCCGACCTGCGACTCGGCCGGCTCGTCGCCACGCAGGCGCGCGAGCTCGGCCCGCAGCGTGGCGACCTCGGCCTCCAGCGCGGCCACACGCGACTCGAGGTCTGCGTCGCGAACCGCGACCGGCGGCGTCGCGACCGGCGGCGTCGCGACCGGCGGCGTCGCGACAGGCGGCGTCGCGACCACCGGGGCCGGGGCAGCATCACCGCCAGCGCCATCCTCCTGGCCGCCGCCGCCGAGCAGCTGCTCGAAGCGGTCCTCCTTCTGGCCGGGCCGCCGGTCAAGCCGGCGGACGTAGCCGCGCTCGGTGAGCACGGCGAGCACCCGATCGACGTCGTCGAGCGAACCCAGCGCTGCCATCCGCTCGCTGCGCGCCTTGAGCTCGCCGGGCGTCTGGGCGCCGCGCAGCAGCAGCACCGCGAGCACGGACAGCTCCTCGCGCCCGAGGCCGAGCCCCTCCTCGGCGAGATGCCGGTACTTCGTAGCCCGACTGCTGTGGCCGCTGGCCAGGCGCGCCAGCCCGTAGCGGCACAGGCGGTCGGCGGCCGCGCGGACGGTCACCTCGTCGTACGTGGTGACCGGATCTCTGTTAGTCGACTGGTTACAGGCCAGGCGCAGCGCGTTGACCGACAGCGGGTACTGGTCCGGCGTGGTCCAGCGCTTCTCGATCAGGCAACCGAGGACGCGCTGCTCGGGCGCGGTCAACCGGTCGAAGTGCACGGGCGCAGGATACCCACGGACGGCTGGATCGGGCTCCCCGCGGTGTCAGAATCGGCGCCGGTGCCGGTCTCCTCACAGCAAGCGCGCGAGCTCGCGCTCGGCCTGCCCGAAACGGTCGAGCAGGATCATCACGGGCGCCCCTCGTTCCGCGTCTCCAAGCGGATCTTCGCGACCCTGTGGGACCCCGAGCACATGAACGTGATGCTCGACGAGCCGGGGATCCGGACCGCCGTCGCCGACCATCCGCAGCTCTGTCAGGAGGTGTGGTGGGGCAAGCGGCTGGCGGCGACCCGGGTCGACCTGGCGGTCGTCGATCCCGAGCTGCTCCGGGAGCTGCTGACCGACGCGTGGGAGGGCAAGCGCTAAACTTGCTAGAGCAAGGATGTCCGTGAACCCGCCAACCGCTGCGAGATCGTGCGCTTACGTCGTCGGCGACGACGGCCTGTCGCGCTGGTCCGACGCCCACGCCGACGCGTGGATCGGGCTGCTGGAGACCCATAAGCGGCTGGTCCGCGAGCTGGACTCAGAGCTCGAGTCCGAATACGGCCTGGGCCTGAGCAGCCTCGAGCTGCTGGGGCGCCTGGCGGCCGCCGACCGACGGCACCTGCGCCTGTCCGCGCTGGCCGCCGAAGCCGGCCTCAGCCTCAGCCGGGTGTCTCGCATCGTCGACGTGCTCGAGCGTCGCGAGCTCGTGCAGCGCCGTCCGTGCGACGCCGATGCCCGCGCGGTCGAGGCGCACCTCACCGACGCGGGGCTGGCGCTCGCGCGCGATGCCCAGGCGTCGCACTTCGCGTCGGTCCAGAGCCGGTTCTTCGACCACCTGGCGCCCGACGAGCTGGAGGTGCTCGGACGGGTGTTCGGTCGCTTCGCCCCGCGCGCCGCCGAGGCGTGCGACGCCGACCGGGGCTCCTGACACCTCGTCGCGCTCTGCGGGCCTCAGTCGGGCGAGCTGGCGCACATCGACGTCAACCAGCTCGGGCGAAGCGGTCGCCCCCGGAGCTCGAGGCGCCCCGGACCTCGGGCGCCGACGTGCTTAACGCCCCACCCGAGGCCTTCGCGGGTCAGCGTGGGACGTTGATCACGCCCCACGTGGCCAACGCCCCACACTCGCGCCCAGACCACTCCAGTGGGACGTTGTGCACGCGATTTCGCCCGCGATCCGCTCACCCGAGAGGCGTCGGTCAGCCGCCGACGTAGTCGGCGAGGTGTTCGCCGGTGAGGGTGGAGCGGTCGGCGACGAGCTCGGCGGGTGTGCCCTCGAACACAACCTGGCCGCCGTCGTGGCCGGCGCCTGGGCCGAGGTCGATGATCCAGTCGGCGTGCGCCATGACCGCCTGGTGGTGCTCGATCACGATGACCGACTTGCCGGAGTCGACGAGCCGGTCGAGCCGCCCGAGTAGCTGCTCGACGTCAGCGAGGTGAAGGCCGGTGGTCGCCTCGTCGAGAACGTAGACGCCGGCGGACCCGGCCATGTGGGTGGCCAGCTTGAGCCGCTGGCGCTCGCCGCCCGACAGCGTGGTGAGCGGCTGGCCGAGGCTGAGATATCCCAGGCCGACATCGGCGAGCCGGCCGAGGATCGCGTGCGCGGCCGGCGTGCGCGCGTCGCCGGCGCCGAAGAACTCCGTGGCCTCGCTCACCGGCATCGCGAGCACCTCGCTGATGTCCTTGCCGCCGAACTTGTACTCGAGCACCTCGGCCTGGAAGCGCTTGCCCTCGCACTCCTCGCAGATCGTGGCGACGCCGGCCATCATCGCCAGGTCGGTGTAGATCACGCCGGCGCCGTTGCAGTTAGGGCAGGCGCCCTCGGAGTTGGAGCTGAACAGCGCCGGCTTCACGCCATTTGCCTTCGCGAACGCCTTGCGGATCGGGTCGAGCAGTCCGGTGTAGGTCGCCGGGTTGCTCCGCCGCGAGCCGCGGATCGGGGTCTGGTCTACCGACACGACTCCGTCGCGCCCGGACACCGAACCGTGGATCAGCGAGCTCTTGCCCGAGCCGGCGACACCAGTCACGACGACCAGCACCCCGAGCGGGATGTCGACGTCGACGTCCCGCAGGTTGTGGGTCCGCGCGCCGCGCACCTCGAGGACCCCCGACGGCGCCCGCACCGCCGGCTTCAACGAGGCGCGGTCGTCCAGATGCCGCCCGGTGAGGGTCCCGCTGGTCTGCAGCTCCTCGACCGTGCCCTCGAACACCACCTCGCCGCCGGCCCTACCGGCTCCCGGGCCGAGGTCGACGACGTGGTCGGCGATCGCGATCGCCTCCGGCTTGTGCTCGACCACCAGCATCGTGTTGCCCTTGTCCCGCAGCCGCAGCAACAGCTCGTTCATCCGCTGGATGTCGTGGGGGTGCAGTCCGATCGTCGGCTCGTCGAAGACGTAGGTGACGTCGGTGAGCGAGGAGCCGAGGTGACGGATCATCTTGGTGCGCTGCGCCTCCCCGCCCGAGAGCGTGCCCGACGCGCGGTCGAGGCTGAGGTAGCCGAGCCCGATCTCGACGAACGAGTCGAGGGTCTGCTGGAGCGACCCCAGCAGCGGCCCGACGGACGGTTCGTCCAGACCCCGCACCCATTCGGCGAGGTCGCTGATCTGCATCGCGCAGGCGTCGGCGATGTTGATCCGCTCGATCTTCGACGATCGAGCCCCTTCGCTGAGCCGGGTTCCCCCGCAGTCCGGGCAGGCGGTGAACGTGACGGCCCGGTCCACGAACTCCCGGATGTGCGGCTGCAGCGCCTCGCGGTCCTTGGAGAGGATCGACTTTTGGATCCGCGGGATCAACCCCTCGTAGGTCATGTTGATGCCCGCGATCTTCATCCTGGTCGGCTCGCGGTGGAGAAAGTCGTGCCGCTCGGTCTTGGTGAACTTACGGATCGGCTTGTCCGCGTCAAAGAAGCCCGACGCGGCGTAAAGGCGATAGTTCCATCCGCCCGACTTGTAGCCGGGGACGCTGATCGCGCCCTCGGCGAGCGACTTGGAGTCGTCGAAGAGCTGGGTGAGATCGATGTCGGAGACCGTGCCGAGGCCTTCGCAGCGCGGACACATGCCGCCGGTGCGGCTGAAGGTCTTCTTCACGGTCTTGCCGTCACCGCGCTGTACCGTGATCGCCCCGCTCGCCCGCACCGAGGGGACGTTGAACGAGAACGCGTTGGGCGAGCCGATGTGCGGCCGCCCGAGCCGGCTGAACAGGATCCGCAGCATCGCGTTCGCGTCGGTGGCGGTGCCGACCGTGGACCGGATGTCGCCGCCCATCCGCTGCTGGTCGACGATGATCGCGGTCGTCAGCCCCTCGAGTACGTCGACCTCCGGCCGCGCGAGCGTCGGCATGAAGCCCTGCACGAAGGCGCTGTAGGTCTCGTTGATCAGCCGCTGCGACTCCGCGGCGATCGTGTCGAACACCAGCGAGCTCTTGCCCGAGCCGGAGACGCCGGTGAACACCGTCAGCCGACGCTTCGGGATCTCGACGCTGACGTCCCGCAGGTTGTTCACGCGCGCCCCGTGCACGCGGATCAGATCGTGGCTGTCGGCAACGTCCGGCGCAGGCGACCGCGTGTCCGTCCTCGTGGCCGCGCTCATCGATCCTGAAGCAGCCCGAGGACGTTGCCATCGGGGTCGGTGACGGTGGCCACCAGGCGGCCGCCGCCGACGTCGTGTGCGGGCTCCTTAACGGTCGCTCCCGCGGCGGTCGACCTCGGCCAGCTTCGCCTCGATGTCCGGCACGTGCCAGTAGGCGACCGGCGAGGTCATGCCCTGCGGTCCGCCGCGCGGCACCAGCCCGATTTGCTGGCCGGCGGCCTCGAAGCCGACGTAGTAGGACTCGTCGGTCTGCGGCGCTTCGCCGAGCAGCGCGGCGTACACCGCCTTGGCCGCCGCGGGGTCGGACACCGGATGCAGCACGGTCTTGATTCCCTGGGTCAAAGAGCCGGTCATGGTCACTCCTGAAGTCGTGGGTCAGATCGAGCCGGTTGCGCTCGATCACTGAGGCTTCGGTCATGCTAAGCGCGGCTCGGGACCGGCGTTTCTCGATTCCTGCTCGGTCTGGTCACGTCAGCTCCGCCGGACGGCAGGTCGCTGAACGGCTACACCCCGAGCTCCCGGAACTCGATCTCCCGCCCAGGGTCCCCGCCCTCCGGGATTCGCACCGACCACCGTCCCGCCCGCCACGAGATCCGGGTGCCGTCGGCCAGCCGCACGCCGGTGTGACCAAGCCGGGGCCGGCCCCACAGGGTGGCCACCAGCGGCCGCTCTGACTCCGGCACGTCCCCGAGCCCCGCCGCAACGTGCGCGGCCGGATACGTGACCACGATCGACCCCCGGCGCACCCACACCGGGATTCGCTGCCAGCGGCGCCTCGACCACGATCTCGGCGCCACCCCGGACGACCGACCCCGACCACGTCTCGATCCACGCTCCCCGCGGGAGCGCGACCTCGCGCTCGCGTGCGCCGTCGTCGAGTACCGGCGCCACCCACAGCGCCGGCCCGTACCCGTAGGCGTCGGAGATCGACCAACCACGCGGGTCCGACGGGTCGACCAGGCACAGCGGGCGGATGATCGGAAGCCCCGAGCGCGACGCGGTCGCGGCCGCCGCGCGGACGTAAGGGACGAGCTGCTCGTGGGCCAGCACGTAGCCGCGGTACAGCTCGAGCACGCGCTCGCTGTAGTGCCAGGGCTCCTGCGGCATCCGCGCGTGCGCGTGCATCAGGGGCGTGAAGCAGCCGAACTGCAACCACCGCAGCAGCAGCTCCGGCGGCGCGCGTTCGACGAGGCGATGGCCGAGGTAGCCGCCGACGTCGTGCGACCAGTTCGAGATGCCGCTGCAGGCCGCCGACAGCGTCGCCACGACGAGCGCGCGCAGTGACCAGAAGTCGGAGGCCTGGTCTCCGCCCCAGGTGATCCCGGAGGCCTGCTGGCCGGCCCAGCCGCTGCGGCAGAACAGCACGCCGGCGCCCGGGTGCACGTCGTCGAGCGCCTGCTGCATCGACTGACGGGCGAGGCCGCCCAGCGCCCACGCGCCCTCGGCGCCGCTGCGCCCGTCGGCCAGCCGCACGTGCTCGGGGATGTAGTAGCCCTCGCCGTCGTCTGACTTGATCCCCTCCACTCCGAGCTCGAGCAGCCGCCCAACCTGCTCGCGCCACCACCGCTCCGCGTCGGGGCTGGTGAAGTCGACCGGCGATCCACGACCCATCCACCACTGCGTCACGAACGGCTCGTCGCCGTCGTGCACGAAGTGGCCGGCGGCGGCGCCGTCCGCGTAGTTGGACGCGGGAGCTCGGTGCAGGCGCTCTGACTCGGGCTGGGGGGCGACCTGGCCGTCGCGGGAGTCGATATTGACCCACGGGGTCGCCCACACGACCGTGCGGATCCCGGCCGCGCGCAGCTCGGCGACCATCCCATGCGCGTCGGGAAACTGATGGGGGTTGAACTCCCAGGTGTTGTATTGGGTGGCCCACGGCGAGTCGAGCACGATCGCGTCGAGCGGAATCCGGTGCTCGCGGAAGCCGTGGACGTCCTCGAGCGCATCGTCCTGGTGCTCGTAGACGTCGCGGCTCTTCCAGAAGCCGTAGCCCCACTCGGGCAGCAGCGCCGGAAACCCGGTCCGCCGGCAGAACTGGCGCAGCCGGGCGGCGGCCGTCGGCGCGCACAGCAACTTCACGCGCAGTGGCCCGGCGGACGCCCGGGTGGAGACCGACAATCGCTCGCCGGCCAGATCGAAACGCGTGCCGTTGGCGTCGGTCTGGACCCAGACGGCGTAACCCCGACTGGACAGGAGCCACGGCACCGGCGCGCAGTCCCCCTGCGGGATGCCGCCGTCGGCGAGCATCTCGGGCGGGCAGTCGGGGCCGGTGTAGCGGCGATCGGCGCCGAGCTGGATCACCCGCCCAGTCTGATCGAGCGCGGTGAAGTGGCGCGCGCCCAGGCCCACCAACCGCTCGTCGGAGCGCCGGTCCCAGTCGAGCGCGGCGCGCAGCGGCGGCCCCTCCGCCTCGAACTCGAGCTGTACGACGTGGTCCTCGGGCACGCCCACCCACAGGCGCGCCCGACGGCCGCCGCCGAGCGTCAGCGCCACGGCGACGCCGTCGCCGAAGCTGTCGAGGACCTCGGCGCGGTAGGCGCGCTCGACGGGCGCCAGCTCCTCGCGAGCCACCACCCCCTCGGTGAACTGGATGAAGTGGTCGTGCACGGTGCCGTCGGCCACCCACAGGCTTCCGGACCGCATCAGCCGCCGGCCGGCGCGGCGGATCGTCAGCCCGAACGGGTCCAGCGCGAGCTCGACGCGGATCGCGCCACGCTCGAGCACCACCGGTCCCCGTCCGGCGCCGATCGAGGTCGCGCTGCTCGATACCACCACACTAGGTTCTCGCAGCCACCGGCGCTCCATGCAGCGTTCACGGAATCGTCACAGGACTGAAGCCCCTTCTTCACAGTGCGCGCGGGCCCCGCGGTCAAGTTGTGACCCATGAACGAAACGAGCCGCGCCGACATGCACGTGCACTCGACGGCATCCGAGCTGTCGAAGCTGGGAGTCCAGCGATCGCTCCACATCCCCGAATGCGCCACCGACCCGAGCGAGGTCTACGACCTGGCCAAGCGTCGCGGAATGGACTTCGTGACGATCACCGACCACGACACGATCGAGGGCGCCAGGGCCCTGGAGCACCTGCCCGACACGTTCATCTCCGAGGAGCTCACCGTGTGGTTCAAGGGCGAGCCCCAGGCCGTTCACGTGCTCTGCTACGGGATCACGCCCGACGACCACGAGTGGCTGCAGGCCCACAACGACGACGTCGAGGCGTGCGCGGCGTACCTGCACTCCCGGGAGATCACCGCGGCGCTCGCGCATCCGTTCTACGCGGTGCAGGAACCGCTGACCCCGCGCCACCGCCGCCGCCTGGCGCAGCTGTTCCCGATCTGGGAGACCCGCAACGGCTCCAGGGCCAAAGAACTGAACCTGCCGGCGTTCGTGTACATCGAGACCCACGGGGGCACCGCCATCGGCGGGTCCGATGACCACGCCGGAATCGACATCGGGCGGACGTTCACCGAGACGCCCGCCGCCGCCACCCCCGAGGAGTTCCTCGCCCACGTCCGCGCCGGCGACGCCGGAGCCCACGGGGACCAGGGCAGCGCCGCGAAGTGGACCCACGCGGCGATGGCGCTGGCGATCCGGTCGCTGGGCAGCGACGGCGCCACGCGCCCCGACCCGGCGTCCGTGCTGTCGATCGTCGAACGCGTGCTCAAGGAGGGAGACGTCCGCCACGGCGCCTCCGGCCCCGACCTGGGGCCCGCCGACGCGATCGCGTTGCTGCGCGCCTGGCTGCAGTCGATGGACCTGGGGATCGACGAGCGAAGGCTGATCGCGATGCTGCAGGACAGCGAGCTCAGCCACGCCGACCTCTACCGGCGCGCGCGGCGCATCCACGAGCGCAAGCTCGCCGGCGCGGTCGACGCGATCGTGTCGATGACCGACAGCGGGCAGGTCGACCTCGGCGCGCGGGGCGCTGTCGCTGTTCGACGCCTGCATGCCGGCGATCCCGTACGCGGCCGCGTCGGCGTTCCTCGGCCGCGAGAAGGCCAAGCTGGCGCGCAGCGACGGCGACCGTCCGCGGGTCGCGCTGATCGCCGACGGTGTCGGCGGGATGCACGGTGTCACCCACACGCTCCAGCAGATCCGCGAGCGCGGCGTCCGCGGCTTCGACGTCGAGGTGATCGGCACCGACGCCGACGTCGACCGGCGGCTGAGCGCGGTGGCTGAGATCGACGTGCCCTTCTACCGCGGGCTGAAGATCGGGGTCCCCAGCGTGCCCGGCGATCGTCGACGCGGTCGCCGAGGGACGCTATGACCTCGTCCATCTGTGCGCGCCGGGACCGGCCGGACTCGGGGCCTGGCTGCTGGCGCGGGTGCTGGAGCTGCCGGTGGTCGGCAGCTACCACACCGAGCTGGCCGCCTACACCGGCCTGCGCACCGGGAAGGCCCACCTGGAGGCGATGGCGGCGATCGCCCTGGGCCGCTTCTACGGGGCCTGCGACGTGGTCCTCTCGCCCAGCACCGCCTCGGACGAGCGCCTCGCCCAGCTCGGGGTCGCGCCCGACCGCGTCCGGCGCTGGGACCGCGGCGTCGACATCCAGCGCTTCGACCCGGAGCTGCGGACCCCGGGCCTGCTCCCGGGCGAGATCAACGTCCTGTATGCGGGCCGGCTGACCAAGGAGAAGGGCGTCGACCTGCTCGCCGATGCGTTCCTCGCGGCCCGGAGCCGCGACCCCCGGCTGCACCTGGTGCTCGCCGGCGGCGGCCCCGAGCAGGAGCAGCTCCGTGCGCGGCTGGGAGACCACGCGACGTTCCTGGGCTGGCTCGGCGGCGAGGACCTGGCGCGCGCCTACGCGAGCGCCGATCTGTTCGCGTTCGCCAGCCGCACCGACACGTTCGGCCAGGTGATCCTCGAGGCGCAGGCCAGCGGGCTCCCGGTTGTCGCCGTCGCCGAGGGCGGCCCGGTGTCGCTGATCGACCACGGCGAGACCGGTCTGCTGACCGCCGCCGACGCCCGGGCGATCGCCGAGGCGATGCTCTCGATCGTCGACGACCAGCACCGGCGCGAGCGGCTAGCCGCGACCGCGCTGGCAGCGGTGCGGGAGCGCACCTGGGAGGCCTCGCTCGACCGGCTGTCGGCCGGCTACCGGCTGGCCCTGGATCAGCGCCGGCCGGGCCGCGCCCGCAGCGTCGCCTGAGCGCCAGCCGCCGCCCGGCGCCACCGCGGCCGGCCGGGACAGGACCGCGCGCCGGCATGGCGAAACCCGCAGGCGTGAGCATGGGCAGGCTCGAGTCGTTCTCGGACGGCGTGATCGCCGTGGCGATCACGCTGCTCGTGCTCGACATCCACGTGCCCGCCCCGGACACCGGCTCGCTCGGCCACGAGCTGGCCAGGCAGTGGCCCCAATACGCCGCCTACGTGGTCTCGTTCGTGACGATCGGGATCATCTGGGTCAACCACCACTGGATGATCAGCCGCCTCGCCCAGACCGATCGCACGATCCTGTTGCTGAACCTGCTGCTGCTGCTGTGCATCGGCCTGCTGCCGTTCGGCACGTCGTTGATGGCCGAGTACCTGCGGGCCGACCAGGGCCAGTCGCTGGCGGCGGCGATCTACGCCGGTCTGTTCCTGCTGATGTCGATCGCGTTCGCGACGCTCAACCGCCACATCCTGTTCCACAAGGCCCACCTGCTCAGCGAACCGATCCCCGAGGCGCGGCGGCGCCAGATTCTGTTCCGCGGCGTCGTCGGCCTGCTCCCGTACGTGCTCGCCACCGCGCTGGCGCCCGTGTCGGCCGACATCACGCTGATCATCTGCGCCTCCGTCGCGATCTTCTACACGCTGCCGATCGCCAGCGGCGGCGCGGATCCCGCCTGACCGGCCGACGCGACGCCTAGGTCCACCAGGCGTCGAGCACCCGCCGCCAGTTGTCCCACGCGATCGCGGAGATCTCGGCGGCGGTGAACCCCGCGTTCGACAGGGCGCTCAGCAACCGCGGGGTGCCGGCGACATCGCCGAGCGACGCGGGGATCGTCACCCCGTCGTAGTCGGACCCGAGCGCCACGTGGTCGACGCCGATGCGATCGGCGACGTAGCGGGCGTGAGCCGCGATCAGCTCGAGCGGGGTGTCCTCGTCCTCGGCGCCGTCGGCGCGCAGGAACGGGCAGCCGAACACGATCCCGACCAGCCCGCCGGAGTCCCCGATCGCGTCGAGTTGGGGGTCGGTCAGGTTGCGCGACGCCCGCGACAGCGCGTGCGCGCCGGAGTGCGTGGCCACGACCGGGCCGAGCTCCATCCGCGCGAGGTCCCAGAACCCGGCCTCGTTGAGGTGACTGACGTCGACCAGGATCCCGAGCTGTGCGCAGCGCGCCGCTAGCGCTCGGCCGGCGTCGGTCAGCCCGGGACCCGTGTCGGGGGAGGAGGGGAAGATGAACGGAACGCCGTAGCCGAAGGCGTTGGGGCGGCTCCACACTGGGCCGAGCGACCGCAGCCCCGCTCCGTACCACAGCTCCAGGGCCTCGAGTCCGGGGTCGATCGCCTCAGCGCCCTCGAGATGCAGGACCGTGACCGGAGGCCCGTCGCCGTCGCGAGCGGCGTCGAGATCGGAGATCGCGCGGGCGATACGGACGTGCCCGGCACGCTCGAGCGCCAGCAGCCGCCCGGCCGCGGCGGTCGCCTCGGCGGCCGCGACCTCGTGCTCGAGCGCTTCGCCCTCGTCGGCCGACGGCGTGAAAACGGCGAAGATCCCGCCGCGCATGCCACCCGCGCGCATCCGGGGCAGGTCCAGATGGCCGCCCTCCCGGCCCTCGACCAGCCGGTCGTGATCCTCGCGCGTGAGCGCGTCGTTGTGACCGTCGAACACCGGCTGGACGCGCTCCGTCGCCATCGCCGACACGTTACGCGGTGGCGGACGGATGCAGCAGCGGCACGAGCGGTGTCCGCTCGGTGCGCAGCAGCTCGAGCAGCGACGGCGGCGTGATCACGTCGGCCCGCCCGCGCGACGGCCGCCGCTTGCGATCGCCGTAGCCGCCCGGCGACCACTCGAGCAGCTCGTCGCCGAGCACCAGTCGGGGCTGGCCCTCGTCGAGCACGAACGCGCCGTTTGGGCAGCGCCCCGAAGGCAATCCGGTGCAGGCGCCGCTCGCGCGTGCCGGCCTCGATCCGCTCGGCGTGCAGTTGCTTATCGATCGCGTCGGCGCCGTGCTGTCCGGGATGGATCTCGGCCCACAGCTCGGTGAGCTGGTCGTAGTCGGCGCGCCGGCAGAGCGCGCATGGCCGATGCCCGGCCGCGAAGCCGGTCGCCTCGTCGAGGAAGAACAGGGGCGTGAAGCGACCCGGCGCGATCAGCGGCTCGCGCTTCCAGCCGCGGAACTGCAGCTGGCAGGCGATCCACCGTCGTCCGTTGAAAGCGCGACGGACCGCGCCGCCGGCGTCGTGCAGGCAGCCGCGGTTGGCGTACACCAGTCCCCGTTCGGGGGTGGCGATCAGCTCGCCCAGCGGGGTGACGCGGTTGCGCAGCGGCATCGGCTATGTTGCGAACTCAAGTTGTCAGGCAAGAAAGCAGGAAAGGAGCGCTCATGGCAAAGACGGTCTACACGGCGGAGGCGACGGTCACGGGTGGACGGGCCGAAGGCCATGGTGCGACCACCGACGGGGTGCTCGACGTGCAGCTGCGCACGCCCACCGAGATGGGCGGCGAGGGCGGCGGCACCAACCCCGAGCAGCTGTTCGCGGTCGGTTACGCGGCCTGCTTCGAGGGCGCGATCGGCGTCGTCGGGCGCCGCGAGCACGCCGAGGTCGGGGATGTCTCGATCGACAGTCACGTGAGCTTGATCACCACGGAGGATCGTGGGTTCAACGTCGCGGTGGAGCTGAACGTGACATTGCCGCAGGTGGCGGACGCCGAGCAGGCAGCGCGGATCGTGGCCGCCGCCCACCAGGTGTGCCCGTACTCCAGGGCCACCCGCGGCAACATCGACGTCAAGCTGACCGCCAACGGCCAGGACGTCGCGGTCGCGGTGGCCGGCTAACCGGCCAGCGTCCGGTTGAAGCGCCGCAGCGCCAGCGGCACGCAGATCCCGATTATCAGCAGGCACCAGAAGACCATCGCCAGCTCGGGGTGCTCGAGCGGCCACGAGCCGGTCGACTGATAGCCCTCGGTGAGGTTGCGCACGCTCGCCACGAGCGTCGAGATCGGATCCCACTCGGCGATCGCGCGCGGCACCGCCGCCATCCCCGAGATCGGCACGAACGTCCCGGCCAGGAAGGTGAGCGGGAAGATCACGATGAAGCCGAGGCCCTGCATCGCGTCCGAGGAGCGCACCAGCATCCCCATCAGCACGCCCATCCAGGTGAACGCGAGCATCCCGAGCACGAGCAGCGCGGCCAGCTCGAGCGCGTGTGCCGGGGTCAGGTGCGGATCCCAGCCCAGGGCGAGCCCGAGGCCGACGACGATCACCATCCCCAGCAGCTGTTCGCAGAACTGGCCGAGCACCTGGCTGGAGATGATCGACAGCCGGCTGATCGGCATCGACCGGAAGCGGTCGATCACGCCGTCGGCCATGTCATTGGAGGTGGCGACCCCGGCGCCGATCACGCCGAACGCGAGCGACTGGCCGATGATCCCCGGGAACATGTAGTCGGTGTAGCTGAGCCCGGGTACGTGGATCGCCGAGCCGAACACGTACAGGAACAGCAGGATGAACACGATCGGCTGGATCGTCACGTCGAGCAGCCGCTCGGGGACGCGCGGGATCGAGCGCAGGCTCCGAGCGGTCAGCAGCAGGGTGTCGCGGCCCCAGCGCAGCGGCGACTCGGCCGGGCGCTGGACCGTGGCGGCGATCGCGCTCATACCAGTGCCACCTCTCGCTCGGCCGCCTCGGCGTCGGCGTGGTCGCCGGCCGGCCGGCCGGTCAGCGCCAGGAACGCGTCGTCGAGCGTGGGCCGGCGCAGCGCGATCTCGTCGACCGCGATCCGCGCGTCGCGGATCACGCCGGCGACGCTGGCCAGGTCTGCGGCCTCGTCCGGTGCGGCCACGGAGATGGTCCGCTGCTCGGCCACCGGCGTGATCTCGAAGCGGCCGCCGAGCAGGGGCAGGAGCCGCTCGAACGCGACGCCGTCGGCGGCGATCACGTCGACCCGCTGCTCGCCCACCTGCGACTTGAGCTGAGCCGGCGTGCCCGACGCGACCTCGCGCCCGCGGTCGATCAGGACCACGCGATCGGCCAGCGCGTCTGCCTCCTCCAGGTACTGCGTGGTGAGCAGCAGCGTGACCCCTTCGGCCACGAGCTCGCGGATCGTGGACCACACGACCTGGCGGCTGCGGGGATCAAGCCCCGCCGACGGCTCGTCGAGCACGAGCACGTAGGGCCGGTCGATCAGCCCCGCGGCCAGGTCGATCCGGCGCCGCTCACCGCCCGACAGGTTCTTGACCAGCCGATTGCGGAAGCCGTCGGCGTCGAAGCGCTCGATCAGCTCGTCGGCGACGCGAGCGGCTGCGGTGGCGCTGCGTCCACGCAGGCGCGCCATCAGCACCAGGTTCTCCCGCGCGGTCAGGTTCTTGTCCAGTGCGGCGAACTGCCCGGTCAGCGAGATCAGCTCGCGCACGCGCGCGGGCTCCTCGATCACGTCGTGCCCGCCCACTCGGGCGTAGCCGCCGTCGGGCCGCAACAGCGTCGCCAGCATCCGCACCGTGGTCGTCTTGCCGGCGCCGTTGGGACCGAGCAGCGACACCACCGTGCGGGGCTCGACACGGAGGTCGAGTTGGTCGACCGCGACGAACGCGCCGAACCGCTTGCGCAGGCCGACGGCTTCGATCGCGGATGCGTTCGTGTTCTTGGTCATCGGGAGGAAAGCGTACAGTAACTGAAATATTTCTGCAACTGTACATTGCACCGCTATCCTGTGTCGTGATGGAAGACGACGTCGGCGGAGATTTCGGCGACGAGCGCGTCCACCGGATCCTCGTGGACGAGCTGGGCCCGGAGATGGCGGAGCTGATGGGCCGCGCTCGCGCGGCAGCAGGAGCAGTGGGAGCGGCGCCAGCGCGCCGGCGAGGGCCTGCGCGAGCGCAAGCGGCGGCTCACTCGGCAGCGGATCTCCGACATCGCCACGGCCCTGTTCGCGGCGCGCGGCTTCGACAACGTCAAGGTGTCCGAGGTGGCCGACATCGTGGGCGTGTCGGAGAAGACGGTTTACAACTACTTCCCGACCAAGGAGTCGATGGTGCTCGACACCGCCGACGAGGCGATCGAGCGCCTGGCGCAGGCGCTGCGCGAACGCGAGCCGGGCGAGTCGGTGACCGAGGCCGCGCTGCGATCGCTCGAGCACGACCTCTACCGATTCGACGAGGCGCCCGACGAGCTCAATGAGCTGATCCCGATGTTCGCCGCGATGCTCGACTCGACGCCGTCGCTGCGGGCGGCGTTGCTCGACCTCCAGAACCGCGTAGCGGTCGTGGCCGCCGAGGAGCTGGCCCGGCGGGCCGACGTGGACCCCGAATCGCCCGAGCCGATGATCGCCGGGCGGGCGCTGGCGGGTCTCGGCCAGGTGATGTTCGACTCGCGCGTGCGCCACATCGAGGCGGGGCTGCGCGGCAAGGCGCTGCGCGACGCGGTCAAGTCCGACATCGAACGGGCGGCCCGGCTGCTCGAGACCGGACTGTGGTCGTTCAACCTCCTGGCCCAGGGGCGCCGCACCCAGGCGCAGATCCAGGAGGCGGCGAGGACCGCCGAGGAGGCGCGCAAGCAGGTCCTGCGGGCGCTGCGCCAGGCGCGCACCGCCTGGCGCGAGCTGCGCGACCAGAAGCGCTAGTGAGACCCCACTAGCGGGTCAGCGACCCGTACGCGTCGGGGCGTCGCGTGGTCAGGAACGGGAACAGCTCGAGCCAGTCCCGGCGCTGGTCGAGATCGAGGTCGGCGACCAGCACGGCCGGCTCGTCTCGCGGCGCCTGCACGAGCACGCGGCCGTACGGGTCCGAGATGAAGCTCGAGCCGTAGAACGTCAGCGGCTCCTCGACGCCGATCCGGTTGATCGCCACCATGAACGTCCCGTTGGCCACGCCGTTGCCGACGATCACCTGCTGCCACAGCGGCTGCGTGTCGAACCCGGGGTGATCGGGCTCGGAGCCGATCGCGGTCGGGTAGATCAGCACCTCGGCGCCCTCCAGCGAGTACGCCCGCGCGAGCTCGGGGAACCACTGGTCCCAACAGGTGGGGCAGCCCAGGTGGGCGGTCCCGTCGCCGGTGGGCAGGTCGACCAATGGGAACGGCTCGCCGTCGGCCGGGCCGGGCCGGAAGTAGCGGTCCTCGTAGTAGCCGGCCGTGATCGGGATGTGCAGCTTGCGGGTCCGCGACACCAGCCGCCCGTCGGGCGCGACCACGATCGCCGTGTTGTAGCCCAGGCCATCGTCGGCGTCGGCTCGCTCGTACAGCGACGCGTGCACGTAGGCGCCGGTCTCCCCCGCCATCCTCGCCGCGAACGCCATCGTCGGCCCGTCCTCGAGCTCCTCGGGGCGGGCCCCGGCCGCGACCGGTCCGTCCGGGGTGATCGCGAAGTAGCGCGACAGCGTCAGCTCCTGCAGGCATACGATCCGCGCCCCGGCGCCGGACGCGGTGCGGATCCCGTCGGCGAGCGCCGCCTCGTGCACGGCCGGGTCTGGGTGCCAGCGCTCCTGGACGAGGCCGAGCCGCAGCGGCTCCCGCGCCGGCGGCCGGGTCCGGGCCGGGGACTCGGGAGGCGGACCCGACGTGATCAGCCGGGCGCTCATCAGCCGTCTGCCTGGCGGCGCAGCGGCACCTGCTGGGTGATGCAGTGCGGACCCCCGCCGCCGAACGCCAGCACCGCGCCGGGGACCGGCACGACCTCGCGGTCCGGGAACGCGTCGGCGATCAGCGTCAGGGCGTCGGCCTCGGTCGGGTCGCCACACACCGGCACGATCGCGGCGCCGTTGCACAGGTACAGGTTCAGGTACGTGACGGCGACGGTCTCGCCGGCCACCTCGACGTAGGGCAGGAACGGCAGCTCGACCACGTCGATCCCGGCGGCCCGCAGGCGCGAGGCGTTCTCGGCGCAGTTGCCGAAGTTCGGATTGCCGGGCGCCACCGTCTGCAGCAGCACCTGACCGGGCCGGGCGTAGGACGCGATCAGGTCGACGTGACCGTCGGTGTCGCGGTCCTCGACCAGGCCCTTCCCCAGCCACACGATCCGTCGCACGCCAAGCGAGCGGCGCAGCTCGTCCTCGATCTGCTCGCGCGACAGCGATGGGTTGCGGCTGGGCGCGAGCAGACACTGCTCGGTCGTCAGCAGCGTGCCGTCGCCGTCGCCGAGGATCGAGCCTCCCTCGAGCACGATCGGCGCGGGGGTGACCGTGTCGCCCAACCGCCGAGCGATCGCCCCGCCGACCTCGGCGTCGCGATCCCACGGCGGGTACCGCTCGCCCCAGGCGTTGAAGCGGAAATGGACCGCGCGGCGGGTGCCGTCCTCGCCGTAGACGTAGATCGGGCCGCAGTCGCGCAGCCACGAGTCGTCGAGCGGGAGCTCGACCACGTCGACGCCGGCGTCGCACCGCGCCCGGGCCAGCTCGGCGTCGTTCGCGTCGGCCGCGATCATCGTCACCGGCTCAAACCGGGCGATCGCGTTGGCGACCTCGGCGTAGTCCGCGCGCGCCTGTTCGATCTGCTCGCGCCACAGCGCCAGCCGGCACGGCCAGCCCATCAGCGTGCGCTCGTGCGGCTCCCATTCGGCCGGCAATCGCATCCGCCTCAGCCTAGTGCGCCGTGCGCAAATGAGGCGCACGCATCGCGGCCCCGGATGACCGCCATGCTTCGTCCTCGCCAGGGGCCTCACGCGGCGACGTGCTTAACGCCCCACCCGAGGCCTCCGCGGGTTGGCTTGGGACGTTGATCGCGCCCCACGTGGCCAACGTCCCACGCTCGCGCCCATAGCGCTCGAGCGGGACGTTGTGCACGCGGTTTCGCCTGCCATCCGCGAACCGGTGCCCCCCGGGACTGGTGTGACCAAGCGCACTCAAGCCCCCGGCCGCGCGTGCCGAGGTATGAGATATGGGCCTTTCTCGCCGCACCGTGTTGGGGGCCACGGCCGCGACAGCGGTCGTGCTGGCCGGACTGGCGATGGGGGCAATCGGGGCGTTCACCGGCTGGGGGCTGTGGCTGGTGGTGCTGGTCGGCGGCGGCGTGCTCGGGGGCACCGCGACAATGGTCGCGGCGAGCATCGCCGCAGCCGCGAGCGGATCGCGCAGGCGCGCCGGGGGCGGCGCGTCGCTCGATCCGATGACTGGGCTTCCGAGCGCGGACATGCTCGAGGCCGACCTCCAGACGGCACTGGGCAGCGCCACGGAGGGCGCGCCGTCGACGCTGTACGTGTACGCGCTACAGGGGCTGCAGCGCTACGACGAGGCTTACGGCAAGGCGAGCGGCGACGCCCTGCTGGCCTGGCTGGGACGCAAGCTCAGGGGGGCGGTTCGGGGCCACGGAACGGCCTACCGGTTGCAGGGGGCGAAGCTTGCGGTGCTCGCGGGCACAGGCGATCACGGCGAACTGCAGGCTCGGGTCGAGGCGGCGCTCACCGGTTCGGGCGAGGGTTTCGCGATCTCGTGCTCGATCGGCCGCGCGACGCTCGGGACCGACGCGAGCACACCGGCCCATTTGATCGAGCTCGCCTGCAACCGCGCCCAGGCGGCACGGGACGCCGTCGCCCGGCAGTCCGAGGTGCGCCTGCCCGAGCAGCCGATCGACGCGCTCGCGCTGGCAGCGCCGGGGTACGACGCCGCGACGCTCGCGGTCGCCGTTGGCGAGCGACTGGGCCTGAGCGACGAGGAGCTCGTCGATCTCGAGGCCGCCGTGCACCTTCGCGACGTCGGCAACATCGCGATCCCGGCCGCGGTGCTCAACCGCCCGGGCGGCCTGCGCGCCGACGAGTGGAGCTTCATCCGCGCGCACACGATCGTCGGCGAACGACTGCTGTCCAACAACTTCGAGATGGATCGCGTCGGCGCGCTGGTCCGCTCCAGCCACGAGCGCTGGGACGGCGCGGGCTACCCAGACGGCCTGGCCGGGAACGCGATCCCGCTGGCTGCGCGGATCGCGTTCGTGTGCGGGGCGTTCGAGGATATGACCGCCAAGCGGGCCCACCGCGCCAAACGTGACCCGGAGGCCGCGCTGGCCGAGCTCGAACGCGGCGCCGGCACCCAGTTCGACCCCGAGGTCGTACGCGCGTTTCAGGAGGAGTTCGAGGCCGACTCGCGAGCTCCGCGTCGGTCGGCTCGAGCCCGACCCCGGCAAGCGCCTGCACGTGCTCGTCGCCCACCGCGACCCGGCCGTACGGTTCCTGGTCGCCAACGCGGTTCAGGACCTCGGACACGACTCCGTCGCCGCTCAGGACGGCGCGAGCGCCTGGGAGGCCTACCGTCGCGACCGGCCCGAGCTGGTGATCGCCGACCGGCTGCTGCCCGTCTCGGGCGGCGACGAGCTGGCCTGGCAGATCCACACCGACGAGGACAGCCCAGCGCCGTACGTCGCGATGCTGACGCCGCCCGGCGACGAGCGCAGGGCGCCCGGCGACGAGCGCGGGGCGCCTGGCGACGGCGTCGACGAGCTGATCGCCCGCCCGCTGCACCGGGCGACGATCGAGTCGCTGCTCGCATCGGCCGGCGACCGCGAGCGGTCCCGGCAGGACTCCTCAGCCCGATAGGTGCAGGCGGTGGGCCACGGCGGCGGCCTGCGTGCGGCTGGAGACTCCCAGCTTGCGCAGGATCCGTGAGACGTGGACGCTCGCGGTCTTCTCGGCCATGAACAGCGCGGCCCCGATCTGCCGGTTGGTGGCGCCCTCGGCGATCAGCGCCAGCACCTGACGCTCGCGGTTGGTGAGCCCAAACGGATCCTCCGCCGCGTCGGACGCGGCGCCGTCGCCGTTGTGGTCCGGCGCCTCGCCCGCGCCGTCTGAAAGATCGATCCGCGCTCGGTCCGCGAGCGCGGTCAGCTCCTCCACGATCCGCCCCGCACCGAGCCCGCGGGCCCGCTCCAGCACCGCCCGCGCCGGCTCCGTGGCGGCGGCGCGGTCGCCCGCCTCGATCAGTGCCTCGACCTGCTTGAACGTGGCCAGGGCGATCGGATAGGGGCGATCGATCGCCTCCCATTCCTTCGCCGCTTTGGCCCACAGCTTCGGGTCGTTGCGGCCCCGGGCGCGAGCCAGCTCGGCGGTGCCGACCGCCCGGTAGGCACGTTCGACCGGACCGCCGTCCTGGGCGGCTCCCCGAAGGCGCTGCTCGTGGATCCGGGCCCGGGCAATCGCGTCGCGCTCCTGCGAGCGCTCGCGCAGGTCGCGGGCCTGCTGGGCGATGTCGGCCTCGATCCTGGCGCCACAGGCGCTGACGCGCGCGATCCGCATCACGTCGTCGGTGCACACCTCGAGGCGATCGAGCGCCTGGGCCACCGCCTCCCTGGCCCCGAGCAGGTCCCGCCGCCGGCGCCGCAGCTCGCCCAGCAGCGCTCCGAGCACGCCGATCCACTGGGGCTCGGATGACTCCGCGACGAGCGGCTCGATGTCGGCCAGGGCGTTGGCCGCGCGCTCGTCGTCGCCCTGGCCGAGCGCGAGGTCGGCCTCCCGGATCTGGCGGAAGATCAGCAGCGTGCCCGCGAGCTGCGTGCGCGGGATCGCCAGGTGCGCCGTGGCCTCGGCCCACTCGCCGGCGTCGAACGCCAGCTCGGAGATCGTCAGCATCATCCAGTCGTGGTTGCGAGTCATCCGCCCCGGGGTCGCGCGCAGCCCCTCGTGGGCCATCTCCAGCGCGTCGCGCGTGCGCCCGGTCAGGTTGAGCATGTCGGCCAAGTTCGCATACGCGTAGCTGAGGCTGTCGAGATCGTCGTTGTCGCGCGCGATCTGGATCGTGCGACGCATCCGCGCGATCCCCTGTTCGACGCGCCCGAGTGCGATTTCGGCCATCCCCAGGGTGTTGAGAACTTCGCTCTCGGCCTGCAGGTCGCCCGCCGCGACCGCCGCCGCCAGCGCCTCTTCGCCGTCCTGGATCGAGTCGCGGAAGCGCCCACGCAGGAACCGGGTGCGCGCCAGCCACGCGAGCAGCAGCGCCCGGTCGCGGCTCTCCTCGCCGGGCGGCAGCAGCGCGAGCGCCCGCTGGGCGGTCTCGACGCTCTCGAGTCCGCGGTTGAGCGACCACTGGGTCCGGGACAACCGCGCCAGCAGGTCCGAGCGGCGCCGGGGGTCGCCGTGCTCGGAGAGCTCGTGCAGGCCGCTCTGCAACAGCACCTCGGCGCGCGTCCGATCGCCGGCGATCGAGTGCCCGGAGGCGGCCAGCGCGAGCAGTTCGACGTGGTCGAGCGGCACCAGGTCCTGGGGATCGGCGACCCGCGGCCACAGTTCGAGCGCGCGCTCGGCGAGGCTGGCCGTGTCACCGTAGGCGTGGACGTCACTCGCGGCGAGCGCGGCCCGCACGGTGGCGCGCAGCGCGGCGGGCTGGTCGCCCCCAGCCGCGTAGTGGTTGGCGATCGTGGTCGCGAGCTCGACCCCCCACTCGGCGCCGTTTGAGCGCCGCTCGTACAGGTGGGCCAGCGCGAGGTGCAGCTCGACGCGCTCGCCCGGCAGCAGATCGTCGTACAGGGCCTCGCGGAGCAGCGCGTGGCGGAAGTACAGGCGCGTGTCGTCGCCGGCCTCGAGCACCTGCTCGGCGACCGCCTCGCGCAACGCGATGTGGAGTGCTTCGTGCTCGATCTCGGTTACCTCCGCGATCGTGTCCTCGTCGAGCGCGCGACCGACCGCGATCGCGCGCGCGGCCCGCTGGCCCGCCTCGGACAGCCGCTCGATCCGCAGCATGAACGCGTCGCGCAGGCTCTGGGGGGTGGTGCCGCGCCCGTCGAGCCCGGCGGCCAGCAGCTCCTCGGTGTACAGCGGGTTGCCCTCGCTGCGGGCGAACAACCGGTCGACGAGCTCCTGGGTGGGCGTGTCGCCGAGGATGTCGGCGAGCGCCTCGGCCAGCTCGGCGCGGTCGAACGGGAACAGTTCGAGCCGGCGCGCGCTGGGCAGGCGCTCGAGCTCGGACAGCAGCGGGCGCAAAGCGTGGCGGCGGTGCAGCTCGTCGCTGCGGTAGGTCAGGAGCATCATCACCCGCTCCTCGCGCAGGCTCCGGGCCAGGAACGCCACGAACGTCCGCGTGGAGCGGTCGGCCCAGTGCATGTCCTCGAGGATCAGCACCGCGGGCTGGGTCTCTCCCAGTAGGTCCAGCAGCTCGAGCACCGCCTCGAACAGGCGCAGCTGAGCCGCGGGATCGTGTCGCTCGGAGACCTGGACCTGGTCATCCAGGCCGGGCACCAGCGCCGCCAGCTGCGACCGGCTGCTCTTGCCCAGCTCGTCGAGCACCGGGTGGCCGGCGCGAACCAGCGGTCGCAGCGCCCCCAGCAGGGGCGCGTAGGGAAGTTCGGCATCGCCCTGCTCGACGGCCTCGCCCCGGAGGACGATCGCGTCCTCGGCGTGGCGCTGCTCGAACTCCCTTACCAGGCGGGTCTTGCCGACGCCCGATTCACCGCCGAGTAGCACCAATGCCGGACGCTGCTCCCCGGCGTCGCGCAAGATCGCCTCGAGCTCCGCCTGCTCCCCGACGCGACCGACGAGGTGACTGCTGGTGAGTCTGCTGCGCATGACGGAAGTATCGCCATAGCGACGTCGACCGGCGGGATCCTGAACGAACTCGGGCTGCGTCCCGGGTGAGGTGCTCGCTGGCAAGCCGCTGAGCATCCTCAGCACGGGCCGATGCGAGGGCCGCTGAGATGTTGGAAGTCATGCTCGCTCCTTTTGACGAAAACCACTGAGAGCAGCATGGACTGCGACCTTCCTTCGCACATCGGGAGTTCGCAGCCGATCGGGGCCGGCGATGCCTTACCGGGGCCGGGGCGACCCCTTACCGCCTTGACGGGCGCCGTACGGCGTCTCAGTCGACCAGATCCGGCGTGGCGTCGCCCGAGCTGATCGGGCTGGACGGCGACCTGGTCGCCGCCGCGATCTCGTCCGACGTGACGTGCTGCGGGTGGTGGCAGGCCGCCAGGTGCCCGTTGGCGTACTCGGTCAGCTGCGGCTCGACCGTACGGCACACCTCCGTGGCTCGCGGGCAGCGGGTGTGGAAGCGGCAGCCGGGCGGCGGGCGGATCGGGTTGGGCGGCTCGCCGGTGACGAACACCCGCTCGCGCGCGCGGTTCTCGTTGGGGTCCGGCAGCGGGATCGCCGACAACAGCGCCGAGGTGTAGGGGTGGATCGGCTTGTAGTAGAGCTCCTCGGCCGGCGAGACCTCCATCAGCTTGCCGAGGTACATGACCACGATCCGGTCCGACACGTGGCGCACGACGCTGAGGTCGTGAGCGACGAACACGTAGGACAGCTGCATTTCGTCCTGCAGCTCGTCCAGCAGGTTGATCACCTGCGCCTGGATCGAGACGTCCAGCGCCGAGACCGGCTCGTCGAGCATCATCAGCTGCGGGTTGACCGCCAGCGCCCGGGCGATCCCGATCCGCTGGCGCTGGCCGCCGGAGAACTCGTGCGGGAACCGGTTGATGTGCTCCGGGTGCAGCCCGACGCGATCGAGCAGCTTGCGGATCTCCTCCTGCTGGTCGTCCTTGTCGACGCCGCGGATCCGCAGCGGCGTGGCCAGGATCTGAGCGACCCGCTTGCGCGGGTTCAACGACGCCTGCGGGTCCTGGAAGACCATCTGCATCTGCCGGCGGATCGGCTCGAGCTCCTTACGCCCGGCCTTGGTGATGTCGGCGCCGCGGAAGCGGATCGTGCCCCCGGTGGGGCTCAGCAGCCGGACCAGGGTTCTGATCAGCGTGGTCTTGCCGCAGCCCGACTCGCCGACGATGCCGAGCGTCTCGCCCTCCCGAAGCTCGAACGAGACGTCGTCGACCGCGTGGACCTGGGCGACCTTGCGGTCGACCACGACCCCCGACTTGATCGGGAAGTAGACCTGCAGGTGGTCGACCTCGAGCAGCGCGGTGCCGTTGCCCGGGTGCGACGCCTGCTCTTCGGCGACGGGCTCCTGGGTCGCGCCCTGATCGGTGGCCGCCCCGTGGTCGGTGGTCGCGCCCTCGCCGGTGGTCTCGCCGTCCACGCTCACGAGATCACGGTCTCCTCGCTGCGCAACCCGATCTGATCGCCCACCTGGCGCAGCGAGCGCTTGCGCTCGACCTCGAGCCAGCACCGATCCAGGTGCTCGGGAGCCTCGGGCAGTCGGGCCTGCAGCTGCGGGATCTCGGTGCAGCGGTCAAACACGTGCGGGCAGCGCGGGCGGAAGTGGCAGCCCTCGGGCGGCGCCAGTAGCGAAGGTGGCGTTCCCGGGATCGCCGGCAACCGCGTGGAGCGATCGCGGTCCAGGCGCGCGATCGAACCGAGGAGCCCCCAGGTGTACGGATGCTGCGGGTCGTAGAAGATCTCGTCGAGCGTACCCTGCTCGATCACCCGCCCGGCGTACATCACGACGATCCGATCGGCGATGTCGGCGACGACCCCAAGGTCGTGGGTCACGAGGATGATCCCGGCGCCTGTGTCCGAGCGCAACTGGCGCAGCTCGTCGAGGATCTGGGCCTGGATCGTCACGTCGAGCGCGGTGGTCGGCTCGTCGGCGATCAGCAACCGCGGCGAGCACGACAGCGCCATCGCGATCATCACGCGCTGGCGCATGCCGCCCGAAAACTCGTGGGGGAAGGACTTCAGTCGGTCGCGGGCCCGCGGGATCCCCACGCGCTCCATCAGCTCCACAGCGCGGTCCATCGCCTGGGCCTTGGACATGTGGCGCTCGTGGACCCGGATCTGCTCGACGATCTGGTCACCGATCCGGTACACGGGATCCAGCGAGCTCATCGGGTCCTGGAAGACCATCGCGATCCCGGCGCCGCGGACCTTACGCAGATCGTTGTCGGGCATCGTTACCAGGTCGTGGCCGTCGAACATCGCCTGACCCTCGAAGCGCGCGTTGGGCCCCCGGGTGAGGCCCATCAGCGTCATCGCCGTGACCGACTTGCCCGAACCGGACTCGCCGACGACCGCCACGACCTCGCCGCCGTTGACCTCGAACGAGACGCCGTCGACGGCGTGGACCATGCCCTCCTCGGTCGCGAACGAGACCCTGAGGTCCTTGACCTGGAGCAGTTGTCCATCGGGCATCACCCGCGTAGCGGGCCCAGATGTGATCTCTTCAGCCATCAGGACAGTCTGATCCGCGGGTCAAGGTACGCGTAGAAGATGTCGATGATCGCGGCCAGGATCACGACCGCGAACGCACCGAGCATCGCGACCACGAGGATCACCGTGATGTCGAGGCGCCGGATCGAGTCGGCGGCCAGCTGGCCGATCCCGTGGAGGTTGTAGACCGACTCGGTGAGGATCGCGCCGCCGCCGATCACCTGCGCGAAGTCCAGTCCCCACAGCGAGATGATCGGGATCAGGCTGTTGCGCAGCGTGTGCGTAAGCAGGACCTGGCGCTCGGACAGGCCCTTGGCCTTCGCCGTGCGCACGTAGTCCTCGTTGATCGTGTCGAGGATCGTCGAGCGCAGCACCCGCGAGTAGAAGCCGACGAACAGCACCGACAGCGTGAACCACGGCAGGATCAGGTGCACGAACCACTGCCACGGGTCACTGGTCAGCTTCACGTATCCGCCCAGCGGGAAGATCTGCGCCTTGTAGCCCAGGTAGTAGAGCAGCACGGCCCCGAGGAAGAACGGTGGGAACGAGACGCCGAGCATCGACACCACCGTGAGCATCCGGTCGGTGTAGCGCCCGGCCCTGATGGCGGCGAGCGTGCCGACGACGATCGACGTGAACAGCCACAAGACCCCGGCTCCGACGGCCAGCGAGACGGTCGCCGGGAGGCCGGCCTTGACCTCGTCGAGCACGTTGAAGCCCTGCGTGTAGGAGTAGGCCTGGCCGGTGAAGATGTTGCCCATCGTCTTGGCGTACTGGACGTAGAGCGGCTTGTCGAATCCGTACTTGACGCGGATCTGGTGGATCTGCGTCGCGGTCGCCAGGCGGCCGGCGAGGCGCAGCGCAGGATCGCCGTTGGGCAGCGCCTCGAGGATCAGGAACGTGATCACGGAGATCACGAACAGGACGACGATCATCGCGAGTATCCGGCGGATTGCGAACCGTGCCATCCCGGCTTACCTCAGTGAGCGATCCGGACCTTGGCCCGCGGGTCGAGCGCGTCGCGCAGGCCGTCGCCGAACACGTTGATCGACAGCACGGTGAGCACGAGCATGATCCCCGGCACCAGCACGTCGTGGAACGCGGCCGGGATCGTCATGATCCCGTCGGCGATCATCGTCCCCCACGACGGGTTCGGCGGCTGCACGCCCGCGCCGAGGTACGACAGCGCGGCCTCGAGCAGAATCGCGTTGGCGAGGATCAGCGGAATGAAGACCACGATCGTCGAGGACAGGTTCGGGAGGATCTCGGAGAACATGATCCGCCAGTTGCTGAGGCCCTGCTGGCGCGCGGCGTCGATGAACTCGCGCTCGCGCATCGTCAGCACCTGGCCTCGCACCGGCTTGGCGACGTACGGGATGTAGACGATCCCGACGACGATCGCCGGAAGCAGCAGCGTGTTGCCCTTCAGCGGCCCCAGGCCGCCGACGGCCAGCGCGGTGCCCAGCGTGATCCCGAGCAGGACCGCCGGGAACGCCCAGATCACGTCGAGCAATCGCGAGATGAACCCGTCGGTCACGCCGCGGAAGAACCCGGCGGTGATCCCCAGGATCAGCGCCAGGATCATCGTGATCAGCATCGCCACGAACCCGATCTCCAGCGAGTTGCGCCCGCCGTAGAGCAGCCGGACGGCGACGTCGCGGCCGTTGGCGTCGGACCCAAGGAAGTACTTGCTGTGCCACGTCGGCCCGACCGGGATCCCCGTCGGGCTGACGATGTCGACGTTCTTACCGTGGACCTTGACGGTCCCGGTGATGTTCTCGAACGACGGGCCCTGATGGGCGACGTGCTTGGCGTAGACCGGTGCCAGCAGGCACAGGACCACGATCAGGATGAACAGGCCGCCGAAGAACAGGCGCCGTGTGGTTGCGGCGCAGGCGGCGCCACGCGAGCGTCCACGGTCCGAGCCCGGGCGGAAGCTTTTCGCCTTCAGCCTGAAGGGCGGCGGGGACATCGCCGGAGAACTCGGTGCCGGATGCGGTGGTCGCCATAGCTAAGGAGGGGGCCGGGACAGCCTACCCGTCCCGGCCCACCCCTAGTGCTTGCTACTTGAGCTGGAACGAGGTCCAGTCGAACCCGTACAACGGGTGGAACACGATCGCCTGGTAGTTCATCCGGTCCGAGGTGAACTCAGGGAACGTCTGGTAGCCGTACACACCGATGTAGGCCTTCTGAGCCGTGTAGGTGTCGAGCGCCTGCCACTGGCTGGCGATGGAGTTCAGCTTGCTCGTCGGCACCGTCCCGAGCTTGTCGATCGTCGCGTCGATCTTCGGGTCATCGACCTGCCCGAAGTTCTGGTTGTTGGTCGGCAGGATCGCCTTCGAGCTGAGCAGCAGGTAGAAGTCGATCGGGTTCGGGAAGTCCTGGTTCCAGTCGGCGAAGCCCGTCTGCGGGTTGAGCTTCAGGTTGCCGATCGTCGGGAAGTAGTTCGCGTCGGCGATCACCTTCTGGGTGGCCTTGAACCCGATCTGGTTCAGGAACTGCGTGTAGTACGTCATCCACTGCTGGCGCGGCGAGCGCGTCTCGCTCCAGACCGTGACCGGCGTGCCCGCCATGCCCGGACTGCTGGACCAGCTGCTTGGCCTTGGCCAGGTCGCCGTTGCCCGGGTTGCCGTACGGGCACTTGCCCGACGGGTGGCCGATCATGTGCGGCGGCAGGAAGAAGCACCCCGGCAGCAGCGTCCCGGAGCCGAGGCGGTTCATGGCGTTCTGGTTGAGCCCGGTGACCACGGCCTCCCTCGCCAGCTGGCTCGAGAACGGCTTGGCCTTGGTGTTCATGAAGACGTAGTACGTCGAGTTGAAGTCCGTCTTCTTCGAGAACCGGTCAGAGGCCTGCGACTGATCTGCGGCAGCAGGCTGCCGGGGATCGTGTCGGCCCAGTCGAACACGTCGGCGGTGTTGTTGAGCACCGACTCCGCGTTGGAGTCCACGTTGGACGAGATCTTCACGTTGACGTCGACGTGGCCGGCGGGGATGCCGGGGATGTTCATCGAGGTCCACTTGGGGTTGCGGACCAGCGAGTACGACTGGTTCGGGACGATGTTGGTGATCATGTACGGCCCGACGCCCGGCGGGGGGCTGTTGGGCATGTTCTTCATCGGCGTACCGCTCGGGACCAGCCCCAGCGCGGGGAACGCGAGCACGTTGTCGAACGCGCCGTACGCCGTGTTCAGGTGGATCGTGATCTGCCCGGTCGAGTCGTCGGCGGTGATCCCGGAGATCGTCTTGGCCTTGCCGTTGGCGTAGGCGGTCGCGCCCTTGATCTGCGCCGTGATGAACTGGCCGGAGCCGCCCCACGGGATCTTGATCGCGCGCTCGGCCGTCCAGGCGAAGTCGCTCGCCTTGACCGGCTTGCCGTTGGAGTACACGAGTCCCTTGCGCAGCGTGACCGTGTAGGTCTTGCCGTCGTCGGTGATCTTCGGCAGCGCGGTGGCGAGGCCGGGGATCACCTGACCGCCGGCGGTGCCGCTCTGGTGGGCGTAGGTCACCAGGCCGGTGTACGCGATCCAGTCGGGCTCGGCGGCCTGGGTGGTGTAGCCGAAGCCCGGGTCAAGCGAGTCGGGCGCAGTGCCCATCATCAGCGTGACGGTGCCGCCGCTGCCGCCGACGACGACGACGACGACGATGTGCCACCGCCCGAGGCAGATGACGACGAACTGGATCCGGAGCTACCGCACGCGGCCAATACCAAGGCCGTGCCGATAGCGAGAACAGCTGTCCACGCCGCTCCCTTGTACTTCCTCATAGATCCTCCTCCTCCGAGGGTCGTGGTTCAAGGAAATCTAGATCACGCGACGTGCCTGAGAGGTTCGCGGGGCGCGTCCTAATCAAGCCCAAACACGTCGCCTGTGGCTGTCCATAGCGACTCTGGAAAGTAGCTGACTCGCAGCCGCGACTGAGCCGCCACCGATGGGCGGCTCATCCAGGCGCGCCTTTGCCGGGCTGCCGTTTGGGTTGTAGGTAGGGCGCGAGCGCGGCTCTGGCGATCGCGCGCTGCCGAGCGGCGGGGACGCCATGCCAATCGACCGTCACCGTGATCAGCCGCTTGCCGTCGGTGGACATCAGCTGCTTCTCGGCCGGGAACCAGTCGGCGTCGAGCCCGAGCCCGGTGACCGAGACCGGGGCGGCGATCATGCGCTGGTTGGTGAACTGCTGGCCCGCCTCGACAGCCGTGCGCTCGAGCACGAAGTAGGGCTGCGGGCCGTCGTAGACGTTCGCGATCAGGTGGATGCGCGGGCGCATGGGCGGGGTGCGCCCTCAGCGAGCACTGCGGCATCGCGTTGTTGCCGGTCTGCTTGGTCAGCGAAATGCTCCCGGGCGCGACGTCGAGGTAGCGTGCGACCGCATCGACGGCCTTGGGTAGGCACACCGGTGAGGCGGCCTGCTTGGCGCCCGGGCGCTCGACGCGCTCGGCACTCGAGCCGAGCTCGAGCTCGAGCTCGAGCCACAGCCCGCGGCCAGCAGCGCGGCCGCGAGGGCGCCCAGGATCGTCAGTCGCCGCGTCGCTGCCTCCTTCGGTACTCGCGCGCCTTGGCCCGGGCCCCGCAAACTGACATCGCGCACCAGCTCGATCCCTGGTTGCGGCTGTGGTCGTAGAACGCCCAGCCGCAGTCGATGCCGCCGCAGGCCTTCAGCCGCGGCCAGCGACCATCGAGCTGGGCGACGGCCACGACCGTGGCGATCAGGGCCAGCGCCTGGTCGAGGCCGTCGCGCCGGATCCGGAAGTCCGGCCGCTGCGATGGGTGCAGGTGCACGGTCGGCCCGGGCACCCGCAGGGCGTCGTCGAGGCGGTCGATCGCCTCGGGGTCGACCGGGGCGCCGTTGTTGACGAACAACATCGCGCGCAGGCCGGTGCGCACGTCCAACACCCGGGTCAGGTCCCGCTCGCCGAGCTCGGTGCCGGGCTCGAGCAGCCCGCGCTCGGCGAGCCACGCGCGGATCGCTTCGGGGCTTGTGAACCGCTCCCGGTTGCCGTCGTCCAGGTTCCAGCTGGTGTTGACAAACGCCTGGACCAATGCGAGATCGCCGGGGGCAGGCCGGCGGCCGCCGACCTGACGCTCGTCGGGGCACACGAGCGAACTCAGCCCCAGCTGTACGGGGCCGCCGGCCTCTGCTACCTCCCTCCTACCCACCGTCACCACCGTGACCGTACACGGTGGTAACGCGATACGTCAAGCGCGTTGGCCTAATCGATCACCAGTACGGCCTTGCCGTTCACGCGGCGGCCGAGCAGCGCCTCGATCGCATCGCCGGCCTCGATCCAGGACGCGGTCAGCGCGATCTGAGGGTCCAGTCGTCCCTCGGCGATCAGATCCGCGAGCCGGCGCAGGTCGGTGCTCCCCGACCGCGTGTGCTGCAGTTCGCTGAAGATGTACAGCCCGTACAGGCGCGCTCCCGGCGCCCGCGAGAACAGCTCGCGAGCCGGGTACGAGACCGGTTCGGCGATCGTCGACGCGAAGCTGATCACGATCCCGTTCGGCGCGACGCGCTGAAGCGCGTTCCCCAGCACCTGGCCCCCGAGCGCGTCGAGGATCACCTCGAACGTCGGGCCGTCGGCCTCGAGCTCCGCGAAAAGCTCGTCGGCCCCGAGCTCGGCCAGCCCGTCGTGTCGCCGTGCGATCCCGGTCACGTGCGCACCCCCGAGCTTGGCCAGTTGGACCGCGAATCGGCCAACGCCGCCGCTGGCCCCAGTCACCAGCACGCGCTTGCCGACCACGAAGCCGCCGTGTTCGAGGGCCCGCAGCGCGGTCAAGCCGGCGACGGGCAGTGTCGCCGCCTGCTCGAACGAGACCGCTTCGGGGATCTCGGCCAGCCAGTCGGTCCCGACCGCCACCAGCTCGGCCCAGGCACCCGATCCCACGAGGCCGACCACGCGTGCTCCCTGCGCTGGTCCGCTGCCGTCTTCGGCGGCCCGCCGCACCACCCCGGCCAGATCCCACCCGGTGACGGTCCCCGGGCGCATCGACTCCAGACGGCGCGATCTCGCCCCGGTTGAGGCTGATCGCTCGCACCTCGACCAGCGCCTGGTCGTGCCGCGGCGACGGGTCCGGCACCCTCGCCAGCTCGGCAAGGGGGGGCGTGGCGGAGGAGACGAGCGCGCGCATCTTGACCGCGGGACAGCGTACGTCTTGCCGGTGTGGCGCGGCGCCCGCATGAGGCGATATCTCGCCAGGAAGCTCTATCGTGTCGGCGGTCACGAACCCATGGATGGATGCTCGCGTCGGTCAGCGGGCACGCACACGCAAGGAGGAGGAGAGAGATGCGGTCCACACCTATTCGCCCGGGGCGGCTGCTCCCGTTCGCGATCGCGGCTTGCTGCGTCGCCGCGCTGACGTTGCCCACGGCGGCCAGCGCGCTCGGCGTGACCTGGATGAAGGGCGTCGCGTCCCCCGGGACACCCGGCCCGCTACGACAAGGTCGGGGTGATAAAGGTCGGACCGCGGACGGCCAAGAACGTGCTCGTGATCGAGCCGGGCACGTCGGCCGGAGGCGCCTACTTCGTGCCGCTGGCCAAGTGGATCGTGTCCTCGACCAAGGGCTGGCAGGTGTGGTCGGTCGAGCGGCGCGAAAACCTGCTCGAGGATCAGTCCGAGCTCAACCTGGCCAAGCGCGGCAAGGTCAAGAGCAGCGCGCTGTTCGACTACTACCTCGGCTACCTGTCGAACCCGAGCATCAAGCGCCACTTCAAGTCGATCCCCGACTCGACCGTGCAGTACGCCAAGCGCTGGGGGATGAGCGTCGCGGTCGGCGACCTGCACCGCGTGATCGGCGCCGCCCGGAAGCTCGGCGGCAAGGTCGTGCTCGGTGGCCACTCGCTGGGCGGCTCGGTGGTGACCGCGTACGCGACCTGGAACTTCAACGGCCGCGCCGGCGCGCGCGACCTCGCGGGGCTGATCTACATCGACGGTGGCAGCGGCCCGGCGGAGTCGGCCTCGCAGGCGAGCTCGGCGCTGGCAGCGCTCAACGCCCCCAGCGCCACGCCGTGGCTGTCATTCGGCGGCATCGCGGCGCCGTTCGCCGGACTGTTCAACGCGACCGGCTCGCTGGGCGCGCTGATCGACCCCGACGCGCGCTCGCTCGGCCAGCAGTTCCCGCTGCTGCCGGCGGACCTCAAGCCCCCGGTGCCCGCGACGAACCTCGGCCAGTACGGCTACGCGCTCAACGTCGGCACCTCGCCCGCCTCGCTGGCCGCGGCGCAGGGCCACCTCGGCAAGGGCTTGAGCGCGAAGACGACCAACGGGCTGCACGGCTGGGACGGCACCGGCGCGCTGACCCCGATCCGGCGCTTCGCGATGATGTTCTCGGGGTTCGGGCTCAACAACGTCGACGGCACCGAGTGGTACTTCCCGCAGCGGCTGACCGACGACACCGGCGCGGTCGGCAACGGCCTCGCCAACCCCGCGCAGAAGGTCCTGGACGTGCGGGCGACGATGGGCCGGCGGCTGCCCAGAAGCCTGAGGATCTACGCCTTCGGCGCCGCCCTGGGCGGGCCGCGGGTGCTGCAGGCGGCGCAGGCGCTGGCCAAGCAGTCGGGCATCCCGACGCGCAACCTGACGCTGGTCAACCGGCAGCGGACCTACGCCCACAACGACCCGGCTGGCGCCTTCCCGGACAACGTGTTCTTCAAGCACCTGATGCCGTTCCTGAAGACCGTCGCCCGCGGCTGACCGCGGCGGCGCTGACGCGGGCGATCGCCTCGGCTGCGCGCATGTCGCGCAGCCCGTCGGCGCCCGACGTGCGAGGCTGGCGGCCGGTGGCGATGCAGTCGCCGAACTCGACCAGCTCGCGCCGGAACGCCTCGTCGAAGGAGACGATCTCCGCGCGCCGCCAGCTGTGGGCGGTCCCGGGCTCGCCTCCCTCGGCGAGCAGCCGGCTGGGCATGTTGGCCAGAAACGGCGACGGGAACTCGAGCATCAGACGCTGGTCGGGGGCGTAACAAGCGAGCTCCTGGCGGTAGCTGGTGATGCCCGGCAGCAGCACCCACGACAGGTGGCACTCCGCCTCGCCGAAGCGCATGTTGATCCCCACGCACTCGGGCGCCAGCGACGCCGAGCGGATCTCGGTGGGCGCGCCGAACAGGCCGCCGAGCATGTTGAGCTCGTGCACCAGCGTGTTGAGCAGGACCTCGCGGTAGACCCCGCGGGTCTGCTCGTCGGCGTCGCCGACCGCCGCGTCGATCGGCTCGCGCTCGGAGCGCTCGAGCGCCTCGAGCTCGGCGGAGATGTCGTCGTCGCCGCGGATCAGCGGCAGGTGGGCCACGTAGGGCCGAATCGGCGCCTCCAGCGTCGTGACCGTGATCAGCCGCAGGTCGGAGACCGATGGCAGCAGCTCCGCGAGGCGCTCGTACGCCGGGTCATACCGCTTCATCGTGCCGACCATCAGCGTCACGCCGGCCCGCTGCGCCGCCGCGATCATCCGCTCGGCGTCACGGCTGCAAAGCGCCATCGACTTCTCCACGAACACGTGCAGCCCGGCCTGAGCGGCGGCGATCGCGACCGGCGCGTGATCGCCGGTGGTCGCGACCAGCACTGCGTCGAGTGGCTGCGCCAGCAGCTCCTCCCAGCGCTGGTGAGACGAGCGGGCGCCGTAGCGCTCGGCGCAGCCGCGAGCTCTCGTCTGCGACAGGTCGCAGACCGAGACGAGCTCGAAGCGGTCCGATAGCTGCGCCAGGTGCGGAAGATGCATGACCTGAGCGATCAGCCCACACCCGACTACGCCGATCCGGATGCGCTCGGAGGGTCGGGGCGGCATGGCGGCATTCTCGCTGGCAAGCTTTACGCGTGCCGCCCGAGCTTCGCGACCTGCCGCTGGCACCCGCCGGCGCCCTGCGCGATCTGCGACCGAGCGCGCCGGGCCTCGCCGGGATGTGGCGCTACCGCGACTGCATCCCGGTATCGGAGAGCGCCGCGGCGCGGGTCACGCTGAGCGAGGGCCAGACCCCGCTGGTCGACGTCGACCCTGAGCTGGCCGGGGTGATGGCCAAGCTCGAGTTCCTGCTCCCGACCGGGTCGTTCAAGGACCGTGGCGCCGCGGTGATGATCGCCTCGGCGCTCGAGCGCGGCGCCGACTCGGTGATCGCCGACAGCAGCGGCAACGCGGGGAGCGCGATTGCGGCGTACGCGGCGCGCGCGGGCATCGACTGCACCGTGTTCGTGCCCGAGTCGGCGTCACCGGGCAAGCGCCGGCAGATCCTCGCCTACGGGGCGCAGCTCGAGGTCGTCGCCGGCGACCGCACCGCCACGGCGCAGGCGGCGGCCGCTGCCGTGGAGCGCACCGGGGCGACGTACGCCTCGCACGTCTACGACCCGTACTTCCTGGAAGGGACCAAGACGATCGCCTACGAGATCTGGGAGCAGGCCGGCAACGCACCGGACGCGGTGATCGTCCCCGCCGGCAATGGCACCTTGCTGCTCGGGATCGCTCGCGGCTTCGCCGAGCTCCTGCAGGCCGGGCTGGTGCGACGCGAGCCGGCGCTGATCGCGGTCCAGAGCGAGCGCTGCGCGCCGCTGGCGCGGGCGTGGGCCGAGGGCTCCGACGAGCCGATCGAGGTCGAGGCCGGCGACACGGCAGCGGAGGGGATCGCGATCCCGCACCCGCCGCGCGGCGCTCAGATCCTGGCCGCGGTGCGCCACACGGGCGGCTGCGTGGTGACCGTGCCCGAGGAGGCGATCGCTCCGGCGCAGGCCCAGCTCGGACGCCGCGGTCTGTTCGTCGAGCCGACGGCGGCGCTCGTGTGGGCGGCCGCGCTGACGTCGCAGCGCCACCCGGCGCTGCGGGGCATCGACGGCGGACGGCCCGGCCTGGGACGAGGCCCGCTCGCTCGCGTCCGCCACCGTCGTCGTGCCGCTGTGCGGCTCGGGGCTGAAGTCCGCGGGCCCCCAGTCGACGGGACCTAGAGCCGGCCCTCGACCAGCTCGGCCAGCCGCTCCGGAGCGCCGGGCGAATACGACAGAAACAGCGACGGCTCGGCGAGCTCGAGCTCGACCAGCCGGGGCGCCCCGTCCGGTCCCGGGATCAGGTCCACGCGCGCGTACAGGAGCTCCTCGCGGGACCACGGGATCGCGTCGAGTACCCGCTCGGCCGTCTCGCGCTCGGCGGCGCTGGGGTCGCGGGGACGGATGTCCTCCTCGACGTACAGGCCCGTCCGCGGGCCCCGTCCGGCATGCAGCATCTGGCCCTTGCGGATCGCGTGCGAGTACCTGCCGCCGAAGAACAGCAGCGCGGACTCGCCGGCCTCGTCGACCGCGCTGAGGTAGGGCTGCACCATCGCGTGGCGCCCGGCCGCCAGCAGCTTGGCGACGTGCTTGCGCGCTCGGTCCTCGTCGCCCGGGCGGTAGCGGGCAGTGTCGATCGACCCCGCCGAGATCGTGGGCTTGACCACGTACTCGCCCGCCGGCGGATCCCACTCCTCGGCGGGGGCCACGTACGTGGTGGGCACGGCGCCGGGCAGCTCGCCCAGGTAGCGCTTGTCGGTGTTCCAGGCGATCACCTCGGCCGGGTTGAGCACCCGCGGGAGCGACCGCGCCCACGCCACGAACTGATCGCGCCGGGGCGCGTAGTCCCAGGTCGAGCGGACAACGACGAGCTCGAATGCGCCCCAGTCCACGTCGCCGTCATCCCACACGGCCGGCTCGGCGGCGACTCCGCGGTCGCGCAGCGCCTGCAGCAGCAAGGGCTCGTCCTCCCCCAGCCGCGGGAGCTCGGCGCACGTCGCGAGCGCGACGCGCGCGTTCACGCGTTCACCGAGTGGCTCGCGGGTCGCCCGGGCAGGCCGTCACCGGCTGAAGCGTCCACACGCAGTACGCCGGCCTGGCCCGGCCACGTGAGTCCAGCAGGCCCGAGTCCCATCCGCCTGGCGCGGCGGCGAACTGGTACCAGTAGACCGCGGTCACCGGCGGGCCGCCGGTCACCGACGGGAGGTCGAAGAACGCTTGCGCGGATGCCGCCTGAGCGTTCGCGTCCCCGTCCAGGCATGCGCCGAGCGTAAACGGAAGCGTCGAGCCGGGGGCACCGGTGCAGGGGACCGAGTGAGCGTCGGCGTAGCCGAGGTCGCGGTCGGTCAGGTTGACCCCGGACTCGGTCACCCACAGCTGTGAGGCCGGGGCGTGCGCTGCCGCCGTGGTCCGCGCGAGCGCGGCGTCGAACGCGGTCAGCTCGTCGGTCCGCGTGTAGCCCAGCCAGCCCGACGCGGCCGGGTCACCGTAGTCGTGGACCGAGTAGGTGGTCGGCATATGGCCCTGGCTGGCCAGCAGCCCGAGGTACGGCTCGAGGTATCCGATCGACGGCCAGCTGAACGTGCCGGCCGCCACGGTGTCGCCGGCGTGCCCGGGGGCGCGGGAGATCGCGGCCTCGGCGTCGATCCACAGACAGGCGGCCTTGGCGGCGCCGCCGGCGGCCGAGCCCGGAGCGCAGCTCGAGTTCTCGCGGCCGGTCGCCGAGCAGGTGTAGTTGCCGTGCTCGCGATCAAGGTTGGTGGCCGGCTCGTTGAGCAGCGCGCAAGTGGTCTGCGCCGAGCAGTCGTTGTTCAGGTACGCACAACCGCCGTTGGGCTCGTTCCAGGCCTCCCACTGGTGCGGCCACTGCGCAGCGGGGAGGTGGGCGGCGATCCCGTTGAGGATCCCGGTGACCCCGCAGTAGTAGTTCCACCACCCCGCGGTCGTGGTCGGGTCGGGCTCGCCCGGGATCCCCCCGCGAGCCGCTGCCGTCGTACTGCTTGGCCGAGTCGCCCGCACCGTAGCCGACGATCACGACCATCGGCGTCAAACCGTCGGCGTGCGCGGCGCGCAGCCCGTACAGGAGGTCATGCCAGGACTGCGCCACCGGGTGGGGCCGCCCGCCCTGGTCAAGGTAGCCGTGCAGGAACGGGTTCGACAGCGTGCAGCCAGAGCCGCCGTCCCACGCCGAGACCGCGTTGTACTTGACCGACAGCCGGACGCCGGTCACCGGACGCGCCGCGGTCGTGGTCAGCGCCCGGAACGCCGCGTTTCGCCAGAAGCCGCCGACCCCGCCGGGGTTCGAGCACGGGTCGTCGTTGGTCGGGCAGGTGGCGAACAACCCCTGCGCGTCCGAGATCCCGTACGTGACCGCGCGGGCTCCCACCGGCGCAAACAGACAGATGGCGGCGGCCACGAGGGCCGCCGCCGATGCTGTCAGGGCGTGTACACGTCCGTGTGGCAGGGCTTGCCTCCGCAGACGTCGACGACCTTGCCGTTGGGCGCCAGGAAGTCCGACTTCTGTGTCCGTGCGGCCTTGGTGTTGCGCACGTCCGAGTGCGGATCCCGGTTGGTCGTCTCGTTGTCGACCGGCGGCTGGTTGGTCAGCGGCGGCGGCTGCACCCGGCCCGGGCCGCTGTCCCAGATCACGATCGCCGACCCGCCGAACGGGTAGCGCTTGATCGCCGGGATCCCGAAGAACAGGTTGCGGTCACGGGAGCGGTCGGTGTTGAGATCGAGTGCTGGCTCGTGCGCCGACGCACCGATCGTCCGGGCCTCGGTCGCCGCCGAGTACATGCTGACCTGGTGGTCGCCGTAGGCCACCTGCATCAGCACGGTGTGCGACGGGGTGTCGGGCAGCGGCTTGGACGTCATCTGCTGCGCGTAGCCGTCCGGATCGCCGCGGTCCCACAACTGCTGCATCACGTCGAGGATCACCGGGCTCATCGACTTGTCGGTGTAGCTGGCGAACAGGATCTGTCCGAACGGCGTGAAGTCCGTGCTGCGCTGGACGAGCAGGTTCGCGTAGTCGATCCCCGTCACGCCGAGCACCGCGTGGCGGAAGTCCGGCGCCACCGCGGTGGTCATCCCGCCCATGATCCCGCCCTGGCTGTTGCCGTCGTAGTACAGGTGCGAGGTGTCGAGCTCGGATCGGAACGCGGGGTTGGCCGCGAACCCTTGCGGGTTGAGCAGCAGCCGCCCCAGATACAGCGTGTTCAGCACGCCCTGCTGGAGGCGGTCGACGACCGCGGGGAAGTTGTTGAGGTTATTCAGCGCGGTGATGTCGAACGGCGTGTCCCCCTCTGCCAGCCCCCACTGGTCGGTGGCGCAGAACACCATGTTGTGCTCGGTCGCCATCGCCTGCACGTTCCCGGCCTCGACCTCGTCGAGGCTTCCCAGCAGCCCGTGGCCGTAGAGCGAGATCCGCGCGGGTGTTGGTTGACCCGCCGATGACGGGACGATGCATTCGAACTGAGCGGTCGCGACGTTGCCGGGGATCTGCGTCGGCAGCGCGTCGGGCTTGCGCGACGAGTAGTGAAAGCCGGTGGTCGCGGTCGGGCCGCAGGTGGTCAGATAGCACGGGACCTGGAAGCTGCCCTTGACCGACCGCAGCTGCGGGGTGAGCTGCGACACGCTGGTGACCGCATACTTGGGCGGCTTGCCCTGGACCTTGACGTCGGCGAGGTTGGAGTCGCCGAGCTGGGCGAACGCCTGGTTGCGGATCGAGAGCATCCGGGAGGTCAGGCTCTTGGTCGAGGCGACCGTGAAGTCCCATGCCTCATAGAGGTTCGAGCGGCCGATCTTGGCGCGCTTGAGCGCCTGAAAGATGCGGTCGTAGCGCGCGCGCTGCGAGCGCAGGCCCTTGGGCAGCGGTCCGCCGTCGCGCAGCCGCGCAAACCAGCGGGGCGCGGCGATCAGCTTGCCGTTGGCCTTGCGCAGGCCGCGGAGCGCGACCACGTAGGTGTGGCCCTCGGTGAAGTTCTTGCCCGGGTGGATCAAGAGGTTGGTGTCGGCGCGGTTTGGCGCGTTGGCGTCGAGCTCTGACCAGATCAGCTGGCGGCGCCCGGTCTGCTCGTCGATGATCACGATCGGCTGGCGCTTGCCGGCGTAGCGCGACATGTTCGCCAGCGCCGCCGCTCCGGTCCGCGTGAACGCGGCCGTGTTGTCGAGCCCGGGAACGTGGACGATCACCGCGCTGCCGGGGCTGAAGCCGTCGTTGCGGTCGTACTGGGCCACCGAGATCCGCTGGCCCTTGGTGTTGACCGGCATCGCCTTGGCGGGCAGGTGAACCCGCAGGCCGGTCGGCGTGGAGCCGTCGCGCTTGGTGAACAGGTTGTTGGGGAACGGCAGCAGACACGGCGACTTGCCGTACGGCTGGCAGTCGGCCGCGGGCTTGGCGGCGGCGGCGGCCGAGGCCATCAGCGCGCTCGCGGCGAAGGCCACGCCGAGCGCGATCAGGGCCGATTTCAGTCTTGTGGTGCGGTGTGTGAGCATCCGTCTCCTGTTGCTGAGCATCCTTGGCTTACCGGCGCCCCCTGCAGTGAGGCGCCCAGCCTAACGGGGAGCGCCGCCGAGGGCGGCGGTGCTGTGGGCCGGGCGCTGCTATGTCTAGAGCTGCCAATGCATCAACCCATCGCGCAGCCATCCGATGCGGCGATCAGCAAGCGACTGGTCCTTTTGCTGGCCTTCACCTGCGGGGCAGCGGCGGCGAACCTGTACTACGCGCAGCCGCTGCTGCACACGATCGGCGGCACGTTCGGGGTCTCCAACGGCACCGCGGGCCTGCTGGTGACGGCGTCGCAGGTCGGCTACGCGTTCGGGCTCGCGTTCCTCGTGCCGCTGGGCGACCTGCTCGAGCGCCGGCGGCTGATCGTGGTGATGCTGATCGTCTCTGGCGTCGGCCAGGGCGCCGCCGCGCTCGCTCCTGGATTCGGGGTGTTCGCGCTCGCGCTCGCGGTCGTCGGGCTGACCTCGGCGGTCGCCCAGATCGTCGTGCCGATGTCATCGTCGCTGGCGGCCGAGCGCGAGCGCGGAACGGTGGTCGGAACCGTGATGAGCGGCCTGCTGATCGGAGTCCTGACCGCGCGGACCGCGAGCGGCATCCTCGCGGGGCTGCTCGGATGGAGGTCGGTGTACGTGATCGCCGCCGGGCTGATGCTCGCGTTGGCGGTGGTGCTTCGGTACGCGCTGCCGCGCGTTGCGCCGACCGAGGACCTGCCGTACCGGTCGCTGCTTCGCTCGGTGCTGGACCTGGTGCGCGAGGAGCCGCTGTTGCGCCAGCGGATGGTGCTCGGCGCCGCTGGGATGGGCTGCTTCAGCGTGCTGTGGACGTCGATCGCGTTCCTGCTCTCCGGCGCGCCTTATCACTACGGCAACACCGTGATCGGCCTGTTCGGGCTCGCCGGACTCGCCGGCGCCCTGATCGCGCCGGTCGCCGGGCGGTTGGCCGACCGGGGTCACGGCAAGCTGGCCACCTCGGCCACGCTCGTCGTGCTGCTGGCCAGCTGGGGCCTGCTGGCGCTCGGGGGCCACTCAATCCCCGCGCTGATCGCCGGCATCGTCGCGCTCGATCTCGGCGTGCAGGGGCTGCAGATCTCAAACCAGACCGCGATTTACTCGCTGCGCCCGGACGCCCGCAGCCGGCTGACCACGGCGTACATGGTCGCCTACTTCGTGGGCGGCGCGTCGCTGTCGGCGGCGGCAGCGGCGCTCTACGGCAGCGACGGCTGGGCCGGCGTCTGCGTGCTCGGAGCCCTGACCGCGGCGCTCGCGCTGGCCGCATGGCTGGCAACCGAGCGGCGCTCGTGGGCGGGCGCGCGGCTCGGCACGGTCACCGAGCGCGGCTAGCCGCGTTTCGCGACGCGAACGCGGGTCACGTGGGCTGGTACGGGCGGCACGGCTCACCGCGCAGCCCCGGGCACGGGGGCAGCGAGGTTGGCACCGCAACACCGGGCACGACGGGCAGCACGACGCGCGAGGGCTGCTTGCGCGAGAACGCGACCGACACCGTCGCCCGGCCCTTTGGCCTGGTCTCGGCGAAGCTCCACACCGGCTGGCTGCCGTTCGGGGCCGCGATCGTGATCCGGATCCGCGACCCCGCCCGGTAGGCGTGGCCCTCGTAGTAGAGCGGCACCGTGAGCATCGTGAAGCGGCCCTTCGGCAGCGGGGCGACGTCGCGCGCACGAAGCGTCGGAACGGGTTCGAGCAGCGTGCTCTGGCGCGGGTCCAGCTTGCGCTCGCTGGCGCGCAGCCAGCCGTTCTGGACGAACGTCTCCTTCCCGTCGGGCCTGACCTCGGAGACGGTGACCTGGAGGTCGACGTCGGGCGTCGAGGCCTTGACCCACGCCTGCAGAGCACCGGCCCCGAACACGACGGTATTTGTCTTTAGCGGCGCACTGACGTACGAGAGCGACGTGCCCGGGGGGTTCTGAGCCCAGCGATAGTCCGGGGTAGCGCCCCACAGTCCGCCGGGGCCGGTGTTGCCGGTGAAGTCGGTCGCGGGAACCGCTCGCTTGTTGAAGTTGAACGTGCCGTGCCCGGGCTTCGCCGGCGGGGTGGCGCCGAGCGTGCCGTTCGGTCCCAGGTACCAGGAGCGGGCCTCGGTTCCCGGGGCCGGGAAGCGTGAGAAAGAGTGCTCGAACCCGGGCACCGGCGTTCCCGGCGCAGCGCCCGCGCCGTTGTCGAACAGCACCCGCACCTGCGGCAGCTTCTCGAACTCGTTCAGCGCTGCGGCGTACGTGGGCTGGGTCTGGATCGGGTCGTTCGGGAGGCCGACGCCGCCGATCCCCAGCGCGGTTGTGTAGATCGTCGGCGCCAGCAGCTTGACCCCCGGCGACAGGCTCGGACGCTGGTGCGCCACGAACAGCTCCAGGAAGTCGTACCACCGGGTGAACGTGTCCGGATCGAGCGAATCTGCGTGGACGCCGTTGGTGAACGTGAACCACTTGTGGGCGGTGCCGGTGAAGTGCTCGGCGAGGTCGGGGCAGTGGCCGCCGGTCTGCTCGTCGGTGAACTGGCAGGCCAGGTAGACCGGCACCTTGATCTTGTGCACGAACGTGACCGGCGACACCGGGTCGGCGACCGCCGGCACGTAGTGCGCGTTGGCGCGGACCTTGCCCACGTCACTGACGGCCTCCTGGTGGAGCACCTGGTTGGCCTTGCAGGTCGCGTCTCCGTCCTGGATCCGCTTCAGCGCCCACGCCTCGCCCTTGTTCGGCGCGGCCGGGAGCGCGTCGTCGTCGCGGTCCGCAGCCCACGACAGCGCGAACCCGGTGTTCAGGATCCCGCCGGGATATAGCGTCGTGGCGGTGTTGTCGATCACCGACAGCGGCGTGATCGCGGCCAGATCGGGCGGGTCGGTCGCCGCGGTGAACAGCTGGCTGATGCCGCCGTAGGAGATCCCCATCATTCCGACCTTGTGGTGCAGTACCCACGGCTGGTGAGCGACGGTCTCGATCACGTCGTAGCCGTCCAGGTTCTGCAGCGGCTCGAAGTAGTTGAACGCGCCGCCCGAGCAGCCGGTTCCGCGCATGTTCACGTCGACGACCGCGAACCCGAGCAGCGTCGCGATCTGGCTGATGCCCTTCTCCGCCCCCGCCGGATCCGCATAGCCGTAGCCGGCGTACTCGAACAGCGTGGGGTACGGCCCGGGGCCGGCGGGCAGGCGCACATCGATCGCGAGCTTGGTGCCGTCGCGCGTGGTCAAGTATCCGTAGCCCGAGGTCGGGATCCGCTGGTCGTAGATCTTCGCGCTGGGAGGCGCGGAGCGGTTCGGGCATGACGGTCACCGCACGGCTGCGCTTGCCGCCCGCGGGTCGGACCCGGTAGCCCGGTCCGGGCTTCACCCCGCGGTACACGATGCCTCCGAGCGACGCCGCACGGCGCGTCTGGACCACCCGGCCGCGGCGGTCGAGCAGAGCGACCTTCTGATGCGGGGCGGCACCGACCACGTCGACCTGCTGGACACTGCCCCGCACGGTCAGTCCGGGCGCCGCTGCGGCGCTCGCGGCGAATACCAGCGTCGCGAGTGCGAGCGTCGTCAGTGCGAGCGCCGCGAGCCCGAGGAGGATCCGCGGTGCCGAGAGTGAAGCGTTGTCGAAGCGACTCGACATCATGGTGCTACCTCCGCCGGCCGGCGCGCGCGACCGCGAGCAGCGCGAGTTGGTCGAATGCCACCGAGGCCGCGAGCAGCGCGGTCAGCTGCCCGGGGGAGTCGTATGCCGGCGCGACCTCGACGACGTCGAAGCCGGTGAACTCGATCCCGGCCAGCGCGCGCAGGAAGCCGAATGCCTCGCGCGGCTGCAGCCCGGCGACCTCGGGCGTTCCGGTGCCGGGAGCGAACGCCGGGTCGAACACGTCGATGTCGAACGACATGTACACCGGCCCGTCACCGATCCGCGCGCGGACCCGATCGCCGTACTGAAGGGGCGAAAGGTTCACCAGCTCCTCGCCGGAGATCATCTGAAAGCCCATCTCGGTCGGCATCGTCAGGTCTTCCTCGCCGTACAGCGAGCCGCGCATCCCGGCCAATAGCGACCGCGACGGGTCGATCAGGCCCTCCTCGAGCGCCCGCCGGAACGGGGTGCCGTGGAAGTAGCGCTCGCCGTAGTACTGATCCCAGGTGTCGGCATGGGCGTCGAGCAGCACCAGGCCGACGGGCCCGTGCACGGCCGCCTGGGCGCGCAGCTCGCCGAGCACGACCGAGTGATCGCCGCCGAGCACGACCGGGACGATCCCGGCGCGCAGCAACGGCTGCAGCGCGGCGTCGATCTGCTCGGTCGTGCGCAGCGCGTTGCCGGGCGTGATCCCGACGTCGCCGCCGTCGGCGACCGCCAGCGTGCCGAACACGTCGACTTTGAGCACCGGGTGGTACGGGCGCAGCATGGCCGAGGCCGACCGGATCGCCTCGGGGCCGAACCGCGCGCCCGAGCGGAAGCTCGTCGCGGTGTCGAACGGGACTCCGATCACCGCGGCGTCGACGCCGTCGTAGGGGAGCTCGACGTTGCGTAGCCGGGCAAACGTGCGGACCCCCGTGTATCGCGGAGCGATGCTCGCGTCGGGCGGGGTGAACCGCGAGTCATTCATTGCAGGCTCCCCTGCGCGTCCGGTGCCATCAGCATCTCCTCTCCTCGTCGCCGCCGTGCGTGGCGGGCAGGATCGTTGCATAGTGCAATCGCCGACGATCCGGTCCCTGGCGGCGGCGGGCCGACGATCAAGGGCGGGTAGCCGCGGGCCTAACGCTTGGTCAGCCTGCTCACGAGCAGCTCTACGGAGCGCTCGAGCTCCTCGACGGTCGCCTTCTCGACGCTCTTGATCCCGAGCCTGTGGTTCAGCCACGCGTTGACCTCGCGATGGTCGGTCCGGTCCCGCCGCGTGACCTCGGAGACGAGCCGGTGGCGCTCGCTGCGCAGCGCGGCCCGGCGCTCGAACGCCGGCCGCTCGTCGGCGTCGTCCTCCGCGAAGCCGGCCGCCACCGGCACCGGCACGACCGGGACTGCGTGTGCGGCTCCCGGCGGCGGGGCAAACAGCGACATCTGCGGGGTGACGTCGGCGCTGAGCGGGACGAACGCGGGCTCCTCGGAGCGCTCGGTGGCGATTCGCTGCACCGGCTCGAACTCGGACCCGTCGCCGTTGTCCTCGGGCCGGGCCAGCGCGTGGCGCAGCTCGTCCTCGATATCGGCCGCGTGGTTGCGCAGCACCGGATCTGCCGGGACGTAGAGCCAGCTCGGCTCCAGCGGGCGGCCGGGGATCGTGCGCACGAACCGCCCTACGATCTGACGGAACACCAGCGGCGTCTTGGCCGCGGTCGCGTACACGCCGACCCGCAACCGCGGGATGTCGACCCCCTCCGAGACCATGTTGACGGCCACGATCCAGGGGTCGCGCGAGCGGGTGAAGCCGTCGAGCTTCTGAGCTGCTCGGGGCTCGGCGTGGAGCACGACCAGCGGCGCGCGGCCGGTGCACTCGCGCAGCAGCGCGGCGATCCGGCGAGCGTGGCTCGAGTCGGCCGCGATCACCAGCCCGCCCGCGTCGCCGTGCCCGTCGCGGCGCAGCGACCGGAGCTTGGCGTCGGCCTCGCCTAGGATCCGCGGCAGCCCGTCGGGCAGCTCGGTCGAGATCGCGGTCCGGTACCGGCGACCGGCCTCGCGGGCGCTGAGCACGGTCTCGAAGCTCGACTCGATCACGTCGTCGCCGCTGCGCCAGGACAGCGTTCCGTCGTAGGCGACGAAGCAGACCGGCCGGCAGATCCCCTCGCGGACAGCCTCGGCGTAGGTGTAGGTGTGGTCGGGCTCGGCGACGCCGGAGCGGTCGTAGCGGACGCCGGGGATCGCGGTCGCGTCCGAGCGAAACGGCGTGCCCGACAGCAGCAGCCACCTCGGACAGCCGCCGAACGCCGCCTGAAACGAGTCGCCCCAGGTGAGGTCCTCACCGAGGTGATGGGCCTCGTCGGCGATCACCAGTGGCGGGTCCGAGCCGCGACCCGCCCATCGTCGCGGCGACTTGGCGATCCGGGCATAGGTGACCGCCACGCCGTGGAAGCCGCGGGGCGGTCGCGGCGAGTCGGCGTCGGGCGCCAGCTCGATCCCGAGCCCGGCCGCGGCCCGCGCCCACTGCCGCGTCAGCGGCGCGGTCGGGCAGGCCACGAGCACGGACTTGACCGCGCCGGTTGCGAGCTGCTCGCGGGCGAACTCGATCGCCGGTCGCGTCTTGCCCGCTCCGGGCGCCGCCGAGAGCAGAAACGTGCCCTCGGCCCACTGCGACATCTCTGACAGCGCGCGGCGCTGCCAGGCGCGTAAGGGGCTCGGCCGGGGCTGTGACTTGCGTGCGGGCAAGGCCGGGCATGGTGAAGATCGAGTCGGACGCCACCGCGGCGCGATTTGTGATTCCGAGCACTAGGCTGCTGGCCCCGTGGCCCGGCTGCCCTACCCCGACCCCGATCAGGCTCCCGAGCCGGTTCGGGAGGCGCTGGCCGGGCTGCCGCCGCTCAACATCTTCCGGATGCTGGCCCACGCCGAGACCGCGTTGCGGCCGTTCCTTCGGTTCGGGGGAACGATCCTGGGGCGGCTCGAGCTCGACCCCAGGCTCAGGGAGCTCGCGATCCTCCAGGTCGCCGCCAGCACCGAGGCCCGCTACGAGTGGGTCCAGCACGTCGAGATCGGGCGAGAGGTCGGCCTCACCGACGCGCAGATCGCCGCCGTCGAGCTCGGCGATGCGGCCGGCTTGGAGGCGCTCGGCGAGGTCGAGCGCGCGGTCGTGGCGTTCACCGCCGAGGTCGTGGCGACGCCGCGCGTAAGCGACGAGACGTTCGACGCGGTGCGTCGGCACCTGAACCCGCGGGAGATCGTCGAGCTGCTGCTGACGGTGGGCAACTACCTGATGCTGGCGCGGGTGATGACCACGCTCGAGCTCGAGCTCGACGACCCCGCGGGCGCGCAGGTACTCGACGCGGGGCTGCCGAACCGCGACTGACCCGGGGGGGGTGGACGTGAAACGTCCCACATGGGGACGTTTCACGTCCACCCCAACTCCACTGCGCCAGCCTGACCCTCCTCCTCCGACACTTCTCTTAGGCGATTCATCGCGCGGGCTTCGGATCGCGCTCGATGCTCGTGATCGCGATGCTCACCGCCCCCACCAGCAGCGAAGACGGCGCCCGCGACCGCTCGACCGGACCACTGATCGACGTGGTCGTGCCGGTCTACAACGAGCAGGGATCGCTCGAGCGGTCGATCCGCCGGCTGCACCGCTTCCTCGACGATCAGCTCCCGTTCGCGTGGCGGATCGTGATCGCCGACAACGCCAGCACCGACGCGACACCGGCGATCGCCGCCGCGCTGGCGCTCGAGCTGCCGCACACCGAGGTGCTCCGGCTCGCGGCCAAGGGCCGCGGGCGTGCCTTGCGCGCCGCCTGGTCGCGCAGCGACGCCGACGTGCGCTGCTACATGGACGTCGACCTGTCGACCGACCTCCGCGCGCTGCTGCCGCTGATCGCCGGGGTCGTCTCCGGCCACAGCGACGTCGCGATCGGCACCCGCCTGGCGCCGGGCTCGCGCGTGGTCCGCGGCCCCAAGCGCGAGCTGATCTCGCGCTCCTATAACCGCCTCCTGCGGATCCTCCTGCGCGCCCGCTTCTCCGATGCCCAGTGCGGCTTCAAGGCGATCTCCGCGCACGCCGCGCGCACCCTGCTCCCGCAGGTGCGCGACGACGCCTGGTTCTTCGACACCGAGCTGCTCGTCCTCGCCCAGCGACGGGGGCTGCGCATCCACGAGGTCGCGGTCGACTGGGTCGACGACCCCGCCTCGAGCGTCGAGATCGTCCCGACCGCGCTCGCGGATCTCCGTGGGGTCGCGCGCCTGGCGCTGCGGTCGAGGTTCGCCCGCTTCGCGCTCGTGGGGGTCGCCTCGACGCTCGCCTATGCCGCGCTGTATCTGTTGCTGCGCTCGGCGCTGGCCCCGGTGTGGGCCAATGGGATCGCGCTGGCGGTCACGGCCGTCGCGAACACGCAGGCCAACCGCCTCGTCACGTTCGGCCAACGCGGCACCGATCGGCTGCTCGCCCAGCACGCCGCTGGACTGGCGGCATTCGCGCTGGCGCTGGCGCTGACCGACGGCGCACTCGCCGCGCTGACCGCGCTGGACCACGGCGCCTCGCGGGCACTGGAGACCTCGGTGCTGGTGGTCGCGAGCGCCGCCGGCACGGTCGGCCGCTACCTGGTGCTGCGGCTGGTGCTCAGCCGCGGCGCAGCAGCCGCCCCACGGCGGCCATCATCTCTTCGGTTCGCTCGTCGCGCTGCTCGGGATCAGCGCCGATCACACAGGTATGCGCGTGGCCGTCCAGCAAGCCCAGCGCAACCTTGTCCAGAGCCGCCTGGACAGCCGTGATCTGGGTGAGGATGTCGATGCAGTAGCGGTCGTCGTCGACCATCTTCGAGATCCCGCGAACCTGTCCCTCGATCCGCGCGAGCCGCTTCTGCAGCTGCTCCTTGCTGGCGCTGTAGCCCCGAATGGGAGTCGTCGTCTCGGTCATGGCGGACAGCTTAGCAGATACCCCCCGGTGGTATGTGCTAGGATCGTGCCCCGAATACCCCTACCAGGTAACGAGAACGATGGCCAGCATCTTCGACACGATCGGCGACGGACTGAGCAACGCCTTCCTGATGGCGTGGCAGGTGTGGTGGGCGCTGGTGCTCGGATTTGCGATCTCGGCCGTCGTCCAGGCGTGGGTGCCTAAGGCCCGGATCGAAAGCGCGATGGGTGGCGACGGGGTGCGCCCGGTGGCGATCGCGACCGGCCTGGGCGCGGCCTCGTCCTCGTGCTCCTATGCGGCGATCGCGATCGCCAAGTCGCTGTTCTCCAAGGGCGCGTCGGCTGCCTCCGCGCTGGCGTTCCAGTTCGCTTCGACGAACCTGGTGATCGAGCTGGGCGTCGTGATCTGGGTCCTGATTGGCTGGCAGTTCACGTTTGCGATGTTCGTCGGTGGCCTGGTGCTGATCGTGCTGATGACCGTGCTGCTGCGGCTGTTCGTGTCGCGACGGCTGGAGGCTCAGGCGCGCGAGCACGCCCGGCAGGCGGACGCCGGTCACGAGCACCCCGACGCGCACAGGCAGCTGCGCTTCCGCGAGCGGATCACGTCGGTGGACGCGTGGACCGACGTCGCCCAGAACTTCCGCAGCGACTGGTCGATGCTGTGGAAGGAGATCGCGATCGGGTTCCTGCTGGCCGGCTTCATCGGGCTGCTGGGCAACGACTTCTTCAACGGGTTGTTCATCGAGAACGCGCCCAGTGGTCTGAAGCTGGCCGAGAACGTGATCGTCGGCCCGATCATCGCCGTGCTGAGCTTCGTCTGCTCGATCGGCAACGTCCCGCTGGCGGCCGTGCTGTGGTCCGGCGGAATCAGTTTCGCCGGCGTGATCGCCTTCCTGTTCGCCGACCTGATCGTGATCCCGATCGTGCTGATCTACCGCAAGTACTACGGCGGGCGCTTCACCGTCCGGATCGTCGCGCTGATGTTCGTGACGATGGTGCTGGCGGCGCTGGCGGTCGACGGCCTGTTCAGCGTCCTGCACCTGATCCCCGAGGTCAGGCCGCCGCGCGAGGACATCTTCAGCTCGGTCAAGGTCGACTACAAGCTGTTCTTGAACGTCCTGGGCGCGGCGATCTTCGCGGTGCTGTTCGGGCTGACGCTGCGGCGCGGCGCTGCTGGCCATCAGCACGCGTGCGAGATGCACGGCGGCGGGCACCACGAGCACGGCGTCTCGGGCGCCCACTGACGGGCGCCGGCGCTCAGGCCGTGGCGTCGGCGGTCTGGGCGACCGGCGGGTACTCGTAGAACCCGCGTCCGGTCTTGCGACCGTGGTGACCCGAGACGACCATCCGCTTCATCAGCGGCGGGGGCGCGTACTCGGGGCGTTTGAACTCCTCGTACAGCGAGTCGCACACCGCGTAGAGGACGTCGAGGCCGATGAAGTCACACAACGTCAGCGGGCCCATCGGGTGCCCGCAACCGAGCTTCATGCCCGTGTCGATGTCCTCGCGGCTGGCGAACCCGTCCTCGTACATCCGCACCGCCGCCATCAGGTACGGGACCAGCAGCATGTTGACGATGAACCCCGACCGGTCCTTGGTGCGGATCGGGTGCTTGCCGATGTCGGCGGCAAACGTCTCGGCGGCCTCGATCGTGTCGGCCCCGGTGTCGATCGCGGTCACAACCTCGACCAGCTTCATCACCGGCACCGGCGAGAAGAAGTGAAGCCCCAATACTCGCTCCGGACGGGGTGTGTGGGCGGCGAGCTCGGCGATCGGGATCGACGAGGTGTTGGACGCCAGGAACTGCAGCTCGGGCAACTCCTCGCCCAGCCGCGCGAACACCTGCGACTTGATCTTCACGTCCTCGGTGATCGCCTCGATCACCGCATCGGCGCCGCCCAGGTCCTCGAAGCGCGTGGTGTAGAGCACGCGATCGACGAGTTGCTCGCCCTCGTCGTGATCGAGCTTGCCGCGCGACACCGCCCTGCCGACAGAGACCCCGAGGCTCTCGCGTGAGCGCTCGAACGGCCCGTCGTCGGGCTCGTAGACGATCACGTGCTTGCCCGCGGCCGCGGCCGACTCCGCGATCCCCGATCCCATGAACCCGGCGCCTACTACGCCGATCACCGACACCGTCATCCGATTCCTCCTGTGCGCAAGATTGCTCCTAGGTGCTCCAGCGGCATCTTCACAGACCGGCGATCGGCGTTCCCTGGGCCGCCACCAGCCGCCACCGCCGTCCGTCGTGGCGGAACACGTGCGTGTAGCGGCTCTCCACCGCGACCGCAGCGCCGTCGGGGCCGGCGAAAGACATCGACGTGTGGCCGACGACGATCCCGGTGTCGCCGCCGTACACACGGACGATCGCCTCCCCCGGGTGGCTCTCGATCGACTTAAACGCCACCGCTCCACCGGCGACCGCCTCGAGGAAGTCGGCCCGTGGGTGCACGGCGCCGGCGGCCACGTCGACGATCGTGAACTCCTCGTGCAGCAGCCCGTCGAGCGCCGTCCGGTCGGCGGCCAGCAACGCGGCGAAGAACTCCGCGTCGGCCCGCTCCAGCGCCTGCTGCGGGGTCGGCCGCGCCGACGGCGAGAAGCCGTCGCGTGCCGGATCCGCGCAGTGGTCGACCATTACCCGCACCACCGCCGCGATCTGCTCGCGGATGCCGGGGTCGGCGATCAGCCCGTCGCCGCCGACCGCGTCGCGGGGGACGACGATCCGCCGACAGGCGTCCTCGACGATGTCGCAGGAGGCGTAGTCGAGCACGAGCCGCAGCGAGTGGTGCGCGTTCACGCCGGCCTCGGGACGGCTCGACGCGTTGATCCACGCCACCGGCTTGCCGTACGTCGACGCGCCGCCGATCGTCCAGTCGAGCAGGTTCTTGAACGATCCCGGAAGCGCACCGGCGTATTCGGGCGTGCACAGCAACACCCCGTCGGCCTCGTCCAACGCCGTTCGGAGCTCGGCCACCGGGGCGGGTACCGGGCCGCCGTCGGGATCGTCGTCGGGGTTGAACTGGGGCAGGCCCGCCATCCCCTCGTACAGGGACAGCCGGGAGCGTTCGTCGCCGAGCGCGATCGCGGTGCGCAGGACCGCGGTGTTGCCCGACATGTCCCGGAGGCTGCCCGAGATCAGCAGGATCCGGATCGGCGCTGCCATCGCCGGCCTCTCGGGCTCAGTCGGGGATGAAGTAGAACGGATCGGGCAGCTTGAACGCGCGGTCGGCGTGCCCGCCGTCGAGGTCTGACTCCTGATCGCCGACGTTGGCGACGATGTCGAAGCCCTGGCGCTCGATCTTCTTCCGCGCTCCCGCCTTGAACGCCTCGGTCTTGGTGCCGGCCGGACGCTCGAGCAGCGCGACCCACCCCTTCGTGTAGCCGGCGGCCCGGAGGTTGGCCTTGGTGATCGAGTCGATCAGCGACGGGCGGCCGGTGACGAAGAACACAGCCACCCCGTGGCTGCGCGCGTACCGGTACAGGCTCAGCGTCGGCTTGATCGGAGTCCGCGTCACGACCGAGCTCGCCGCGAGGCCGGCCGCGGTGAATCCGGAGTGCTCCAGCCCGTCGTAGTTCGACAGCGACGTCTCGTCGATGTCGAGCACGATCGCCGGCTTCCCGGTCAGCTTGACGCGCTTGCCCTTCGGAGCCTTGGCCTGCTTCAGGCGCAGCGCGAGATAGGTCTGAGCGGCACCGTCGACCGAGCTGAGGTCGCGCCCATAGGCGCCGGAGTCGTGGTACTTGCGCAACGACGCCGCCAGTTCGCCGGCGCCGACCGTCCCGGACTCGCCGATCTGCGGAAGCCCGACCCCAGTCGGGCGCACCGAGGTGAAGTACGCGCCGCCGGCGCCCCGATACTGCACGGTGCCGCCGCCCTGCACGGCGAGCGCGACCGCGCCGGCGCAAAGCGCGACCACGACCGCCACCGGTGCCAGCCGTCTTCCCCACCGCAGCGCGCTGGACACGAATCGATCATCGGGGTTGGGCATCAGAGCTCCTCAGCTTCGTTTGGCGGACCATGCCTTGTATAGCGGTCTCGTGACACAGTGACGGCGTGAGTGCGACCTCGCGCGACGAGAGCTTCGGCAGCGTCTTCGTCGCGTTCCTGGCGAACGTGGCGATCGCGGTGGCCAAAGGCACCGCGGCGGTGCTCACCGGCTCTCCGGCGCTGCTCGCCGAGACGCTCCACACGGTCGCCGACACCGGCAACGAGGTGCTGCTGTTCATCGCAATCCGCCGCAGCGGCATGCCCGCGGACTCGTCGCACCCGTTCGGCTACGGGCCCGAGCGCTACTACTGGGCGCTACTGGCCGCGATCGGGATGTTCGTAGTCGGAGGTGTGGTCTCGATCTGGGACGGCGTCCACGCGCTACTGCACCCGCGGCAGCTTGAGGCATTCTGGGCGGGGGTGGCGGTGCTGGGGATCGCACTCACGCTCGACGGCATCAGCCGCACCGTGGCCCGCCGTCAGCTCGGCGTGCAGGCCGCACGCCGGCAGCTCCCCGTCGGGCAGTACCTGCGCGAGTCCGAGGACCCGACCGTGCTGACCGTGTACCTCGAGGACTCGATCGACGTCCTCGGAGCCGCGCTGGCGCTGGTCGCGATCGTGCTGCACCGAGTCACGGGCTCGAGCGTCCCGGACGCGCTGGGCTCGATCATCATCGGCTGCCTGCTCTGCTACGTGGCGCTGCGGCTGACCTCGCACAACCGCCGACTGCTCAGCAACCAGTCCGTCCCCGACCGCTACGTCGAGCGGCTGCGGTCGCGATTGGTCGCCCACGACGCGATCAGCGCGGTGCCCAACCTCGAGGCCGTCTACCTCGGCCCCGCCCAGGTGCTGGCGGCGGCCGACGTCGAGCTGTCGGCCGGGCTCAGCGGGGCCGACGTGGCGGCCTCGCTCGCGCGGGCGCGCGCGGAGATCATGGACGAGGTCCCCGCGATCGCGCGGCTGTACCTGACGCCGGTACCCGCGGCGGGGTCAGTCGCCCAGTAGCGAGCGCAGCTCGGACGTCGGCGTGCCCATCGTGTATCCGGGGGCGCCGGGCTGGTGCTTCCGACCGCCCTCGGCGAGCGTGCCCGCGTCGATCGGGTCAAAGCCGATCTGGTCGATCAGCTCGGAGACGGTCCGCTTCGCGTCCTCGTCGTCGCCTGAAATCGGGATCCCGAGCCGATCGGGATCGCCGGCGGGGTGCCCGTCGTTGCCCAGGTGCTTCCACATGATCGCATTGAACGCCTTGACCACGCGGGAGTCGGGAAGGTGGGCCTGGAGCAGCTCCGTCGACGTGGTGCTGCCGTCGTCGAGCTCGGGGATGTGGCCGTCGCGGCTCGCGTAGTAGTTGTTGGCGTCGACCACGATCTTGCCGGCGGTCTGCCGCACCGGCACGTCCCGGAAGGCGTTCAACGGGATCGACACCACGACCACGTCACCGAACGCCGCCGCATCGGCGACGGTCATCGCCTGCACGCCGCCCCCGATCTCCTCGACCACGTCCGCGAGCGTGTCAGGCCCGCGAGAGTTGCTGATGGCCACCTCGTGACCGGCCTGTGCGAACAGCCCGGCCAGCGTCCCGCCGATCTTGCCGGCGCCGATGATCCCGATCTTCATCCGCCTAGTCCGCTCTGCGTGGATCCAACGGCCCGGAGTCGACTGGGCGCGTCGTCTCCGACACCCGGTGGATCCGGACCTCCGAAGGGCGGGCGAGCAGCTCGCCCACGTTCTCCTGATACGACGTGAACGCATCTGACCTGAAGTGCGTCCGCAGCGCCGCGTCGTCGCTCCACTCCTCCACCACCAGGTAGTGACCCGGGTCGCCGACCACCTCGGCGAACGAGAAGCTGACGCATCCGGGCTGCGGGCGAATGCGCTCCTGGGTGTCGCGCAGGAGCGCGATCACATCATCGCGGCGCCCGGCCAGCGTGTACACGTCGCCGACGACCACAACGGAGTCCCGGTTGCCACTCATCGCACCCGACGATACGTGACCGGGCCGTTTGACACCCGAACGCGCGAGGATAAGCTCAGCCATGAGGCGTCTCGGTGCCACCGGGGCGCGAGCGACACCTCAAACAGAAGGCGGGTCCATGGTCGACTTCAAGAAGCTTGCCCAGAGCGCGAGCGACTTGTTCAACAAGCGCGGCGGGATGAAGTCCGCCCAGGAGGATGCCAGCGAGCTGGCTGACATCGCCAAGGGCGAGGGTTCGCTGTCCGACAAGGCCAAGCGAGGGGCCGAAGCGCTCAAGGAGCCGGGCGCTCATCGCGAGGCGCCGGCCAATCAGCAGGCGGCCCAGCAGCAGCCGGCCGAGCGGCAGCCGGCCGAGCAGCAGACGGCCGAGCGGCAGCCGGGCCAGACCCCGGGCGACACGCCGGCAAACTGATCGCGAGATGCCTTGAAATCACGCGCTCACGGTCGCGAGCAACCACCGTGAGCAGCGGCTGAGGTTGAAGCGATCGCTCAGGGCCGCCGCCCCGGGCGGCGAACACCCTCCGCGACGGTGTCGGCGCTAGACGAGTGATTCCATGTCGAGAAGCTCTGACCGGCTCCGCTCACCAGGTGAAGGGCCACGACAGGCGCGGCCCACGACACCAGGAGACCACCATGCCGAAGTACCTGCTCCTCAAGCACTACCGCGGCGGCCCGGAGCCGCACCGTCCCTTCCCCCCGATGGACCAGTGGGCCCCGGAGGACGCCGAGGCGCACATTGCCTTCCTCAGGCACATCAGCGAGCTGCTCGAGGAGAACGGCGAGTACGTCGACGCGCAGGCGCTCACGCCGGCGCGCACCTGGGTGCGCTACGGCGGCCCGGACGCTGCGCCTGTCACCACGGACGGCCCGCTGCCCGAGACCAGCGATCTCGTGGCGGGCTGGTACATGGTCGACGTCGAGTCGCACGAGCGCGCGGTCGAGCTCGCGGCCTACGTCTCCTCCGAGCCCGGCCCGGGCGGGGAGCCGCTGTACGAGTGGATCGACGTCCGGGAGGTCATGTCCGGGGCGCCCTCGGACGACTGACCCGGCGTGATCGACGAGTCGACGCGACGGTTGGACGAGGGCGCGCTGCGCGGGTTCGGGCGGGACCTAATTCCTCGGGTGCTCGCGGGCCTGGTCCGGCGGGGCGAGGACTTCGATGCCGCCGAGGACGCGTTGCAGGAGGCGCTGCTGGAGGCGCTACGGGTGTGGCCCGAGCACCCGCCGCGCGACCCGCGCGCGTGGCTGGCTACGGTCGCGACCCGTCGGCTCGTCGACGCCCGCCGCAGCGAGGCCGCCCGTCACCGCCGCGAGGAGGCGACGTACGCCGAGCCGCGGCCGGCCGCCCCCGAGGAGGGCGACGACACCCTCTTCCTGCTCTTCTGCTGTTGCCACCCCGACCTCGCCCCCGCCTCGCAGGTGGCACTGACCCTGCGCGCCGTCGGCGGCCTCACCACCCGGGAGATCGCTGACGCCTTCTACGTGCCGGAGGCGACGATGGCGCAGCGGATCAGCCGCGCCAAGCGCGCCCTCCAGGGGCGTCGTCTCGACCAGCCCGGCGACCTCGCCGTAGTGCTGCGCGTGCTCTACCTCGTCTACACCGCAGGCCACGCGGGCCGGGTCGACCTGGCCGGCGAGGCGATCCGGCTCGCCCGCCAACTCACCCTCGCCACCGAGGAACCGGAGGCTCGCGGGCTGCTCGCGCTGATGCTCCTCAACCACGCCCGCCTCCCGGCGAGACTCGACTCAGACGGTCGCATCATCACGCTCGACCGACAGGACCGCGGCCTGTGGGATACCCGGGAGATCGCCGAGGGCGTGCGCGTCCTGCAGTCGGCGCTGACCATGCAGACGGTGCAACGGCGCCCCGGCCGCTACCAGGTCGAGGCCGCCATCGCCGCCTTGCACGACGACGCGGCAAGCGCCGAGGAGACCGACTGGCCGCAGATCCTCGCCTGGTACGACGACCTCGTCGCCCTGACCGACGACCCGGTGGGCCAGGACCCCGCCGCGGTGCTCGGGCGCGCGGTCGCGGTCGGCCACGTCCTCGGCGCCGCCGCCGGGCTGCGCGAGACCGATCGGCTACGCGAGGTGATCGGCGACCGGCACCGCTGGCACGCCGTCCGCGGCCACCTGCACGAGCTCAGCGGCGACCTCCCTGCCGCCGCCACGGCCTACGCTGAGGCCGCCCGCCGGGCCACGAACGTCGCCGAGCGTGACCACCTGGTCCGCCAGGCCGCACGCGCGCGGGCCGCCGAGCGTAGAAACAGTCGTCTCACTGAGCGGGTGTTCTCCGCCCGGGAGGCCCTCGACGGGCCGGCGTGAGCGGGCCGGCATCGCGGCGATGATCGAGCCGTTCACCCTGACTGTTCCCGACGCCGAGCTCGAGGACCTTCGCGCGCGGCTGCGGGCGACGCGCTGGCCGGAGCCAGCGACCGACCCGCGGCAGGGCGTCGCGCTCGAGCGCCTCCAGCAACGGTGCGCGCGCTGGGCACAGGACTACGACTGGCGGGCGACCGAGCAGCGCCTCAACGCCGTGCCTCAGTTCACCACCACGATCGACGGCCTGCGGATCCATTTCCTGCACGCGCGCTCGCGGCATACCGACGCCTTCCCGCTCGTCCTCACGCACGGCTGGCCGGGCAGCGTCGTGGAGTACCTGGACGTGCTCCCGCTGCTCACCGAGGCGGGCTTTCACTGCGTCGTGCCCTCGCTGCCGGGCTACGGGTGGAGCGGCAAGCCGACCGAGCCCGGCTGGGGCGTCGCCCGAATCGCTCGCGCCTGGGCGGCGCTGATGGCGCGCCTCGGCTACGCCCGCTACGGGGCTCAAGGCACCGACTGGGGCACGAGCGTCAGTGCGAGCCTCGGCCAGCAGGACCGCGAACACGTCGCCGGCATCCACCTGATGCCGCCGCTCGCACCCACCACCGCCGCGGGGCGCCAAGCGGATGACGACGCCGGCTACTCGACTCAGCAGCGCACGCGCCCGCAAACGGTCGGCTACGCGCTGACGGACTCGCCCGCGGGGCTTGCGGCCTGGATCGGGGAGAAGCTCGACTCCTGGACGGACCCGCGCACGCCGATCCCTGAGAACCGGATCCTCGACATGCTGATGCTGTACTGGCTGCCGCGCACCGCCGCGTCCTCGGCGCGGCTGTACTGGGAAAGCCTGCACGACGTGACCCGCTGGCTCGAGGGGCCGCTCGAACCGGGCGATCGCGTAGACGCGCCGACCGGCTGCACGTGCTTCGGGCACGAGCTGCAGCGTCCGACGCGCGACGAAGCCGCCGCGCGTTTCACCGACATCCGCCACTGGGGCGAGCCCGAGCGCGGAGGCCACTTCCCGGCACTCGAGCAGCCCGAGACCTTCGCAGCCGAGCTCACGGCGTTCTTCGCACTCGTCCGCTGACTGTGCCCACGTCCCGGCTCCGTCGCGGCCGCGGGCCGCTCACCTGGGTGTGGCGGCGGGAGAATGTCCGCAGTAAGGGCGCACCGAATGCGATGCGCCTTCTTACCCTCTGGCGCGCGCGTCAGGCGGCGAGCGGCTCGAGGTAGGCGGACGTAGCTTCTCCAACCAGCGTGCGAACGACCTCGCGCACCTCTTCCTCGAGGTTGGGCTCGCTCAGGCGGCCGTTGGCGTCGAAGCGATCCATCGCGCGTCCGACGGCGACCTCGCCCTCGGCTACGCGGGCGCCCATCGCACCGAGCACCTTGCGCAGCTCGGCCTGTGCCCAGACCGCGCCGAACATCCCGGCGCTCGCGCCGATGACCGCGACCGGCTTGTTGCGCATTGCGTTCGTGGCCAACGGCCGCGACACCCAGTCGAGCGCGTTCTTGAGTACCCCCGGGATCGACGAGTTGTACTCCGGAGTGGTGAAAAACACCGCGTCCGCCCCCCGGACTGCCTCGCGAAGTCGCGAGACAGCCTCGGGAGCGCCTTCCACGTCGTCGTCCTCGTCATACGGCGGGACGTCCTTCAACCCGTCGTAGATGCTGAATTCCACGCCCTCGGCCTCGAACAGTTCACCGGCGTGGCGCAGGAGCTTCGTGTTGTAGGAGTCGCCGCGGACGGAGCCGCTGATGCCGAGAACGCGCATGACTAGGCCTGCTTAGAGAGTTGGAGGTCCGCGGTGATCTTGACCTCGTTGGAGAGGGCCGGCTCCCCGCTCGGCAGGGGGTTGTTCCAGCTGACGCCGAACTTGTCGCGGTCGACGACGACCTCCAGCCTCAGGCCGAAGCGCTCGCCGCCGTAGGCGTCGCTGATCGGGTCGGAGATGACACCGGCGATCTCGGCCGGCTCGGTGTGGCCCTTGATTGTGATCTCGCCGTCGAACCAAACGCGCTCGCCGTCGCGCTTGATCGACCTTGACTCGAACGAGAGCTCCGGGTGGCGCTCAGCGTCGAAGAAGTCGGGAGACTGCAGGTGCGCCTCGAGGTTCGGGTCCCTGACCTGCACCGACGCGACCTTGGCGGAGCCCTTGAGCACACCGTCTGCGACTACGGCGTCGAAATCGCCAAACGTGCCATTGAAGGTGCCTGCCATGTAGTCGACGGCAAAGCCGACGTTCGAGTGGACCTTGTCGACCGACCAGGTGCCGGCGGGTACTGCTTGGGTCTCAGTTGCGCTCATGTTGGTCTTGCTCCAAGAAATTGTGGTTAGCGTAGGGACGTTTACTAGATCAAGCGATTGCTTGAGTTTACAGGATCGATGAGACCTTGTCAAGCAGACGCTTGAATTGTTTAGAACAGCCCGACGACGTGCCGGCTCCGTCGCGGCCGGTAGCCTGAAGTCATCGCGGAAACGCGCAAATCCACCGATCCCACCAGCGGCGGCGCGCTCCGTGCAACCGGTCCGGCCGCGCTCGCCTCACACGCGATTACCGGACTGCGACGACTCCGTAAGGCCGCGCGGTCGCTTCGCGCGCCGCAGAACGGCCGGGCCGGTCCCGCTCCCCCCCACATGGACCGCTATGACTCGTGGCTGGAGACATTCTGGGGAGGGGAGCTCGACCGGATCGACGCCGCGTGCGTCGGCGCCGGCCCCGAGGCGTTGGGGCTGTTTCGCGGCGTCGACAGCGGGGTCTGGGCCGCCCTCTTGACTCAGGAATATGACCTCTATCCGGCCATCAAGGAGCTGCTTCCGGACGTCCCCCATCCCTCGCTGCAGGCGAGCTGGAACGGGGCCAGCGGGTCTGTGCTGGCGTCGCAGAGCTTGGCCTTCTACGAGAAGCTCGGACACCTGTACGCGCGACATTCCACCGTCGCCCTGGAGCAGAGTCGGGTGCTCGACTTCGGCTGCGGGTGGGGACGCCTGACCCGGTTCTTGGCACGTGATGTCGCGCCCGGGTCGCTGTTCGGCTGTGATCCGGTGGAGCCGATTCTCGACACCTGCAGGCGTTGCGGCGTCCCGGCCGTACTTGCCCGGTGCGACTTCGTTCCCGAGCGGATCCCGTTTGACGGGTGCTTCGACCTCGCCTACGCATTCTCGGTTTTCACGCACCTCTCCGAGCCCTCGCACCGCGCCAGCCTCCAGGCGCTGCACGCATCGCTAGCCCCGGGGGGACTGCTGGTCCTGACGATACGTCCACCCCAATACCTGTGGCTTTGCTCGCTGCTGCATCCCGTGCGAGCGTCGCTCGGAGCTCAGCCCGAGCGTCGGCTCAGAGAGCCCCTGTATCTGTTCGAGCCACACGACGCCCAGCCACTTGCCTCCGGCACTTCGGATGGCCAAGTCACATACGGTGAGACCGTCGTCACGCCGGCCTACATCCGTAGCCACTGGACCGACATGTTCGAGCTGATCGCGATCGAGATGTTGATCGGCGATCCCTACCAGGTGGTGGTGGCGTTGCGCCGCCGCGATCAGTGAGCCGTCTCCATGGCGATCTCGACGAGCGGGCGGACCTCGACCACGCCGCCGAGCCGCACCGCTGGAATTCGCTGTGCGAACTCGAGCGCCGCGTCCAGGTCGGACTCCTCGAGCACGTAGTAGCCCCCGAGCACCTCCTTGGCGTCGGCGTACGGTCCGTCGGTGATCAGATTCTCGGCGCCGCCGTTGCGAACCGTGGTCGCCGTCTCGCCCGGCTGCAGGTGGGCGCCACCGACGCAGCGCGAGTCTTCACGGAGCGCCATGTACTCGGCGGTCAACGCCTCGGCCTCCTCCTCTCCGAGTCCCTCGTGGCTGCCCGGCTTGGGGTAGATCAGCATCGCGTACTTCATCTCCGCCTCCTTTGGTGGATGGTCGATCATCCTGGAGACGAACGAGCGATGCCAGAGGGGACAGCGCCTCGTGGGGTTGCGTCGACAGGCGGCATGCGGATCAGAGGTCCGGACGATCCTTGACGCCCCGGGCAGTCGGAGAGCTCGGCGCTGAGCCGGCTGCAGCACCGCGGTCCGACGACCGCCGCGACACTCGCGAAGCTGGAGCAGATCAGCCCCCAGTCGATCGGTGTCACGGTCGCTTCGCTGGAGGCCAAAGGGCTGATCGAGCGCAGCGCCGATCCCGCCGACGGGCGCCGCGTGATCCTGTCGCTGACCAGCGCGGGTGATGCGACCGTGGAGGCGCGGCGCAGCGCCCGCGACCAACAGTTCACCCGCGCGCTCAGCGCCTTGAGCGCCGAGGAGCGCGCGCGGCTCCTCGAGGTCATGCCGGTCCTGGAGCGGTTGGCAGAGGAACTCTGATTGACCGCCACGGCAGCGAAGGTCCAGACGCCGGCCCCGCCGGCCCCGAACTACAAGTGGACCGCCCTTGCCAACACGACAGCTGCCGTGTTCATGTCCCAGCTCGACGGCAGCATCGTGCTGATCGCGTTGCCGGCGATCTTCATAGGCATCCGTCTCGACCCGCTGGAGCCCCAGAACATCGGCTTCCTGCTGTGGATGCTGATGGGCTACCGCCTGGTCCAGGCGGTGCTGGTGGTGACCGTTGGTCGCCTGGGCGACATGTTCGGCCGGGTGCGGATCTATAACGGCGGCTTTCTGGTGTTCACGCTCGCCAGCGTCGCCCTCTCGTTCGACCCCTGGCACGGCGCCAACGGCGCGATATGGCTGATCCTGTGGCGCTTTCCTCAGGCCTTCGGCGGCTCGATGCTGCAGGCCAACTCCGCCGCGATCCTGACCGACGCGTTTCCGGCGCAGCAGCGCGGGTTCGCGCTCGGCACCAACCAGGTCGCCGGTCTGGCCGGGATGTTCATCGGCTTGGTCGCCGGCGGCTTGCTGGCCAGCGTGGACTGGCGCGCGATCTTCTGGGTCAACGTGCCGGTCGGGATCTACGGCACGGTCTGGGCCTACGTGAAGCTGCGCGAAACCCGCCCGCCGCGTACCTCCAGGGCCCGGATCGACTGGTGGGGCAACGTCACGTTCGCGGTCGGCCTGTCGGCGATCCTGGTCGCGTCAACCTACGGAATCCAGCCCTACGGCGGCCACGTGATGGGCTGGACCAACCCCTGGGTGCTGACCGGCCTGATCGGCGGCACGCTGGGGCTGATCGTCTTCGTTCTGATCGAGCGCCGCGTCGAAGCACCGATGGTCAACCTCGCGCTGTTCCGGATCCGCGCCTTCTCGGCCGGCAACCTGGCCGGCTTCACGATGGCGCTGGCCCGCGGGGGTCTCCAGTTCATGATCGTGATCTGGCTGCAAGGAATCTGGCTGCCACTGCACGGCTACAGCTTCGCCCAGACTCCCCTCTGGGCGGGGATCTACATGCTCCCGCTGACCGTCGGCTTCCTGATCGCCGGACCGATTTCCGGCACCCTGTCTGACAGGTTCGGCTCCCGCGGCCTGGCGACCGCCGGTGCGGCGCTGACCGGCGCGGCCTTCATCGGCCTGATGCTGTTACCGGTGAACTTCCCGTACGTCGGGTTCGCGCTGCTGCTGGCGCTGATCGGCGCCGCGACCGGGATGTTCGCATCCCCCAACTCGTCCTCGATCATGGGCAGCGTCCCGGCGGCGGACCGTGGCGTCGCGTCCGGGATGCGCTCGACCTTCCAGAATTCCGGCACCGCGATCTCCATCGGCGTGTTCTTCACGCTGGTGATCGCCGGGCTCGCCTCCAGCCTGCCGACGACGTTGAAGGCCGGACTGTTGCACGCGGGCGTCCCCCACGCCGTCGCCGCGAAACTGGCCGGACTGCCGCCCGTCTCCTCGATGTTCGGCGCGCTGCTCGGGATCAACCCGATCCAGCATCTGCTTAGCCAGCACCATGCCCTTCACTACCTGTCGCCGGCAGGCCGTCAGGCTCTGACCGGGCAGGCGTTCTTCCCGCACCTGATCGCCGCACCCTTCCACGACGGCCTGGTCGTCGTATTCGCAACCGCCGCCGGTCTGTCGGCGGTAGCAGCCGTCGCCTCGCTGATGCGCGGTCACAACCCCACCACAACCCAAGGAGCAACCCCATGACCACCGAAGCGCCTGAGCCGATCGACCCGTCCAAGACCGCGCTACTGATCATGGACTACCAGAACGGGATCATCCCGATGGCCGAGAACCCAGAGCAGCTGCTGGCCGGCGCCCGTCAGGCGATCGATCTGATCCGCTCGCATGGCGGCACGATCGGCTACGTGCGCGTCGGCTTCGCCGACGCGAGCGAGATCGCCGGTCCGATGGGCAAGCGGGTCGGCGGCGCCGCCGCGCTGGAGCACTTCCACGCCGACCACGCGAACACCCAGATCCACGCTGACATCGCGCCCGAGGCGGGCGACATCGTCGTGCGCAAGAACCGCGTGGGACCGTTCGGCAGCACCGACCTGCACGAGCAGCTGCAGGCGCGCGGGATCGACACGCTCGTTCTTGCGGGCATCTCCACCTCTGGCGTGGTCCTATCAACCGTCCGCGACGCGTACGACAGGGACTACCGGCTGATCGTGCTCGCCGACCTCTGCGCCGACCCCGACGCCGAGGTCCACGAGGTCCTGACCGGCAAGGTGTTCCCGGGGCAGGCCGAGGTGATCAGCGCCGCCGAGCTGCACGGACTGTTGCATTAGTTGGCGGAGGGCGCCTGGTCACGTGTGACGCCTAGCCGCTGAGCAGCCGCGGCGGCCGCCGCTCGGTTCGGGACCGCCAGCTTGCTGAGGATCCGCGATACGTGCACGCTCGCGGTCTTGTCGCTGATGAACAGCTCGCCGCCGATCTCGCGGTTGGTCAGCCCGTCTCCGAGCAGGGCCAGAACCTCGATCTCGCGTGGTGTGAGCTCGAGTTGCTGCAACTGAGAATCCGGCGCCGGGTGGAGAGACTCGGCGCGCCCCGAGGTCGATCCGGGCGCGGCGCGCCAAGGCTTCGAGCTCTTCTCGGAGGGGCCGCGCGCCGAGCTCGTCAGCGACTTCGTGCGCCGCTTGCACCAGCGCCACCGCGCCGGCGCGGTCCGTGTTGGTGCCGAGCAGCGACTCAGCTTCTCGCCACTGAGCGTAGGCAGCGTTATACCGGTTCCCTCGGGCCTCCCACTGCCGCGCAGTGTCCGCCCAAAGGGAGGCGTCACCGACATGACCGATCCGTGACTGCTCGGCCGCGCAGCCGGCGCGGCTGGCGCGAACCGGCGGTGGCAGGTCTGTGAGTCGTCCGATCAGCCGATCCAGCCGCTCGAGCAGCTGCTCCACGCTCGCCGCTTGCTGCTTGCGCACCTGCTCGTTGCCGGGCGCACGAGCGGCGAGGTCGGCGCATGCACGCGCTCCGAGTTCGTACACCCTCGCCGTGAAGAACAGCGACTCCGTATCCCTCACCCGGTCCAGGCAATCCGACGCGACCGCAGCGGCAGCTTTCGGACGGCCAGCCCATAGCTCGAGCGTGATCCGCGCGGCCGCCTGCGGCCCGAGTGCCATCGATCCGATCGAACGGCGCAATTGCGGCTCGGCCTGGTCAAGGACCCGCCCCGCGGCGTCGAATTGTCCCTGCTCGGCCCTGAGCAGCCCGAGGTGTCGATAGGCCATCACCGCGGTCACTCCGGTCGGAGATCGATCAACCACTTCATCCAATAGGTCCTCGGCCTCGCTCCAGCGCCCGGTTTGCATCAAGCGCCCGGCCACCTCGCCGCGAAGGAAATCGCCCCATTGGCGATCGGCACCGATCTCTCGCGCCGATTCGATCCCTTCCCAGGCCATCGCGATCGACTCGTCGACGTGTCCGGCCTCGTCGAGCGCGTCGCTGCAGTTCGTGTAGCTGCGCTGCATCTCATCGACAAGGCGCAGGCGGCGGGCGATTGCCAACGCCTGGCTCGCGGCGGTCACAGCTCGCTCGAGATCGCCGACCGCGCTCAGATTTCCGCACATCGTGTTGAGCACGTGCGCCTCCACCGCCTCGGCACCCACCGTGCGAGCGATCGCGAGCGCCTCTGCGCAGCGGACACCCGATTCCTCAGGGCGGTTACAGAGCATCAACACCTGGCCCTCCGCGGCCAACACCAGCGCTCGCTCCTCAGACGGCGGAGCTTCGGGGATGAGTTCGACCGCCCGACTGTACGCGGGCAGTGCGTCCTGATCGTGGCCCGCCATCCACAGGTATCGGCCGAGCCGCTCGTGTGCCAGCGCAGCCTGGACCGGCTCGGCGCGCTCGTCGATTCGCGTGACCACCTCGCGCGCCAGGGCAATGGCTCGGTCTTTCTCCCCGATGCGCAGCGCCGCGACGGCCGCCCGCCGCAAGATCTCGAGCCGTTCGACGGGGAGTTCGCCCGGCGCGGGATCGACGGCGTCCCAGATCTCAAGCGCGCGTTCGTAGTGCAGCCACGCCTCGCTGGACGCGCACACGTTCTCGGCCGCGGCCCCGGCGGCGACCGATGCGGGCAGAGCGGCCGCCAGCTCGCCCGCGGCGTACCAATGGTGGGCAAGCTCCGCAGCAACCGCCGATTTCGCACCCGCGGAACCAGACTGGTCGCTGATCGCTCGGGCCAGCCTGAGATGGAGACTTCGGCGCTCGCCCGGCAGGAGGTCGGAATAGATCGCCTCTCTCACCAGCGCATGTCGGAACGAGTAGCCCGCCATCGAGGACTCAGAAACGAGCAGGTAAGCCTCGACGGCATCGCGCAACGCAACATTGAGGTCAGCCTCGGACAGGTCGGCGGTCGCAGCCAGCAGTGCGTGATCGACCGTTCGCCCCGCCACGGCCGCGATTCGCAGCACGTCGCGAACGGCGTCTGGCTGTGCCACCACCCGCGCCAGCAGGATGTCGCGCAGGGCTGACGGCAGCGGCTCATTCGTCCGGCGCGATGACGCCAGCAGCTCCTCGGCGAAGAAAGGGTTTCCCTCCGACCGCTCGAGCAGACGGTCGACCAGCGACTGCGGCGGCGACTGATCGAGGATCGCGGTCACCTGCTCGCGCAACTCAGCGGAGGTGAACGATCCCAGCTCGACCCTGGTCGCGGTGTCGCTCCGCTCGAGCTCGAGCACGAACGGCCGGAACGGATGATGGCGCTGCAGCTCGTCGCTGCGGTAGCTGATCATCAACGCGATCGGTTCGCGCCGCGCCGCCCGGACAAGGAACGACAGGAAGTCACGCGTGGAGCGGTCGGCCCAGTGGAAGTCCTCCACGACGAGAACCAACGGGCGAACGCGCGCTGCGGAGACCAGCAGTGCCACCAGGTGCTCGAACAAGCGCAGCTGCGAGCCCGTTCCCGCAGCCATGTCCACGACACCCTCGCCGGTGCGGGAGTCGTCGGGCATCAACCCCGCGAGCTCCTCCCGGCCGGGATGGCGCATGGCCTCAAGCTCGCCATCGTCCACCCGACTCGCCAGCGAGCGCAAGGCGCCAACGATCGGCGCGTACGGCAGCTCTCGCTCACCGAGCGGTATGCACTCGCCGACGGCGACGGTCATCCCATGGCGCTCGGCCTGACCGGCGACCTCCGAGATCAGGCGGCTCTTCCCCATGCCCGCCTCTCCCGCGACGAGCACGACGGAGCCGACGCCTTCCCGGCTGCGCGCGAGCGCAGCCTCCAGCGCCGCCAGCTCATCACGGCGCCCAACAAACCGAGGGCTTGAAACGCGGCCAACCACACGAACGATTATCCCCCGGCGACCCTCAACGGGCCAACGCTCCGCGTCAGCCGGCTAAGGCGAAAGATCAGGCAACTGCCAGATGGCAAGAAGGCGCCTTACGCCTAGCTTGGACCCATCGCCAAACCGCCTTTCCAAGAGAACCGATGAACCCTCAGCTCAACTACATCCGTGCTCAGGAACACATCGCCGAGCTACACCGCGCTGCCCAAGGTGATCGACTCGCCACGGAGGCCGCCAGCGCCTCATGCCCTGCGGACGACGGGCTGGTTCTGGCCGACGGTACGCGGCTTCTGGTCAGGCCTCTCAACACCGATGACCGGGCCGGCCTGGCGGCGCTGTTCGACCGGTTGACTCCCGAGTCGCGCTATCGGCGATTCCTGTCACCGAAGCCCGAACTGACGCCTCGCGAACTCACCTACTTCACCGATATCGATCACCTCCATCACGAGGCGTTCGCTGCGGTCGATCGGCGCGACGGCTCGATCGTCGGCGTGGGACGCTACGTCCAAGAAGCCGGTCGAGCCGGCGTCGCGGCGGTAGCGGTCGAAGTTGCCGACGAGCTGCAGGGAATGGGAATCGGCACCGCGCTGGCCAGGCGCGTGGTAAGGCGCGCCCGCGCGAACGGCTTCGCGCTGCTCACGGCAACGGCACTGTGGGAGAACCGGTCCGCGCGGGCGCTACTGCGACGCCTCGAGTTCCGCGCCTGCGGGCGCGACGGCGGCGTAATCGACCTCGAGCTCGACCTCGACCCGACTCCAGGTCTGGCGGGTGCGGCCGCTTGATGGCTTGCAGTGGCTCGCCGTTCTGCGAGAAGATTGGCGAGCTTAGGACAACACCAGACCTGAGGTGTAGAGCGAGATGACCGGTCCCGCAGTTGCCGTGGGAGCGGATTCAGAGTTTGTCCGCCCTCCACGGCTCTTCGTTCGCTGGCTGATCGTGCTCGCTGGATGTACCGCTGCAGCGGGCACAGTGCTCATGGCGCTTGCTGACAGCCGCATTGCCGAACCGGGGCTACAGGCTGCGCTGCTGGATTGGATCACGTTGCCCTACATCCTCGCGGGAGTGATCGCGTGGGCGCGGCGCCCGGACAGCCGTTTTGGCCCGTTGATGGTGGCAGCGGGCTTCGCGATCTTCCTTTCGAGCCTGCAGTGGTCGAGCGCCGGCATCCCATACACGCTCGGGCTGGCGTTCGATTTGCTTCCGGTGGCACTCTTCCTTCACCTGTTCCTGGCGTACCCGAGCGGCCGGCTGATGCTGCGCCGAGAGCGGCTGGTGGTCGTGGCCGCGTACGCGGCGGCGGTGGGCCTGCAGCTCGTGAAGATGCTGCTTGGCGCCGGCGAGACGACGAACGTGCTGTCGGTGGTCGACGAGTCCGGAGCGGCACAGATCGTCGAGGATGTCGAGCTGCTCGGGCTGAGCGCGTTCGCGCTGGCGGGTCTTGGGATGCTCGCCGTCCGCAGGCGCACGTCGATCCGCCCGCCGCGGCGCTCGATCGCGCTGTTGGTCGATTCGTTTGCGCTCGCGCTGGTGATGGTCGCCGGTCTGCTCGTCGCGGGCGCCTTTGACCTGCCCGGTTTCGAGACGCTCCGCCGAGCCACCTTCGCGGTGCTCGGGATCGCGCCGGCAGCGTTCCTGATCGGACTGCTGAGCGAGCGCCTGACGAGCACTCCGGTCGGCGATCTGCTGGTGCATCTGCGCGCGGACCCGGCTCCGGCCGATCTCCGGCAAGCACTTGCGGGAGCCCTGCGGGACCCGTCGCTGACCCTCGCCTACTGGCTCCCGCAGTTCGAGAGCTGGGCGGACGTCGACGGACGCGAAATGGAGCTCCCTGACTCCGACTCCGGCCGGGCCGTCACTCTGATCGACAGAGACGGAGAGCGGATGGCAGCTCTGATCCACGACCCGTCGCTGGAGGATGAACCGCAGCTGCTCGATGCGGTGAGCGCGGCCGCCGCGATCGCGCTCGAGAACGCGCGGCTGCACGCGGAGCTGCGGGCTCGCCTCGACGAGCTTCACGGATCGCGCCAGCGCGTGCTTGAGGCCGGACAGCAGGAACGGCAGCGCCTGGAGCGCAACCTCCACGACGGCGCCCAGCAGCGGCTGATCGCACTCCGACTCGAGCTCGGCCTGCTCGAGGAGCGTCTCGATGCCGATCCGGACAGCAAGCGCCGCCTCGGCCGAGCCCGCCGCCAGATCGCACTCTCGCTCGATGATCTGCGCGATGTCGCGCGTGGCCTGCATCCGGCGGTTGTCACGGGGCACGGCCTGGCCGTGGCGCTCGAGTCGCTCGCGGCCCGCGCACCGGTCCCGGTCCAGCTGACGGTGGCGCTCGAGGACCGGCTCCCCGAGGGACTCGAGATGGCCTCCTACTACGTCGTCTGCGAGAGTCTCGCCAACGTCGCCAAGCACGCTCGCGCGACCTCGGCGACGGTCGAAGTGAGCCGCCAGAGCGGGGATATCGTCGTCGAGGTGACAGACGACGGCGTCGGCGGCGCCGACACCGAGCGTGGATCCGGGCTGCGCGGTCTCGCGGATCGCGTCGAGGCGCTCGGGGGGCGGCTGCGCATCTGGACTCCTCCCGGGAAGGGCACTCGCATCCGGGCTGAGATGCCGTGCGGGTAGCGATCGCGGAGGACAGCGTGCTGCTTCGCGAGGGCATCGCCCGGCTGCTGAACGACGCCGGGTTCGACGTGATCGCCCAATGCGGGACCGCCGACGAGCTTCGGCTCAAGGTCGACAGCTATCCGCTCGACGTCGCGATCGTGGACATCCGGCTGCCACCCACCCACCGCGACGAGGGGCTCGTCGCCGCGCTCGATATCCGAGCTCGCCATCCCTCGGTCGGAGTCCTGGTCCTGTCGCAATACATGGAGGTGGGACTCGCGATGAAGCTCCTGTCGGATTCCGCCGAGGGCGTGGGCTACCTGCTCAAGGACCGGATCGGGGACGTAAAGGAGTTCCTTGCGGCGGTGCGACGCGTCGGCAGCGGTGGCTCCGTGATCGATCCGACGATCGTCTCGACGCTGCTTTCGAGGCGGCGCAGCGACGACCCACTCGACGCGCTGACGCCCCGCGAGCGCGAGGTGCTCGAGCTCATGGCCACGGGCAGCTCCAATCAGGGGATCGCCGACGAGCTAGTGATCAGCTTGCGCGCCGCGGAGAAGTACGTGTCGAGCATCTTCTCCAAGCTGGGGCTGCCGTCGACGGGAAGCGAGTCGCGGCGGGTGCTCGCGGTCCTGTTGTTCCTGCGGTCCTGAAGCCGGCAAATACAAGAAAACCGGCCCCCAACCGGCCAGTTTCCCGCCTTTCGCCCCGCGGCGTCGCGCGCGACGCTGAGTAGGTCCTTCAACGAGACCGGGAGCGGGTTGATGAAGACGCGGGTCATCCAAGACGACCAGGCCGCACGCCCCGACGCGCAGTCGGCACATTCCAACGAACGGGCCCCTCGCGTGAAGAACGTCGCGGCTCGCATGGGTCACTGGAGCGCCACCCACCGCAAAACCGCGATCTGGGGGTGGCTGATCTTCGTGGTGCTCGCTGTCCTGGTCGGGAACATGATCGGACAGAACAAGATCCACGGGGCCGATCAGTTCTCCGGCGAAGCGGGGCGGGCCGAGCAAACGTTGGAGAGCGCTGGGCTGCGACCGAACGCGGAGCACGTCTTGATCCAGAGCAACCGGTTCACGATCCGCGATCCCCAGTTCCGCAGTGCGGTCGTGCAGTCGACCAACCGGCTGGCCAACGCAGACCACGTGGTCAACGTCGTCTCACCGCTGACGGGCGACGCCGCGGTGTCGGCCGACGGTCACTCGGCGCTGGTCGACTTCGAGATCACCGGCGATTCGGAGCAGGCCGAGGAACGACTGGGGCCTTCGAAGGATGCCGTGGCGGCCGTCAAGGCAGCGCATCCGACGCTCCAGGTCGACCAGTTCGGAGACGTCAGCTCGAACAAGGAGCTCAATGACACGATGCAGTCGGATCTGCAGAAGGCCGAGCTGCTGTCCTTCCCGGTCACGTTCCTGATCCTGGTGGTCGTGTTCGGATCGATCGTGGCGGCGCTGATCCCGTTGCTGTTGGGAATCACCACCGTCGCCGCGACGCTGGGGCTGGTCGCGATCCCCAGTCAGATCACACCGATCGACGGCAATCTGTCCTCGGTCATCTTGCTGATCGGACTGGCGGTCAGCATCGACTACTCGCTCTTCTACCTCAGGCGCGAGCGCGAGGAGCGCCGGGCGGGGCGTGACCCGCGCACCGCGCTGGAGGTAGCGGCCGCCACGTCCGGACGCGCTGTCCTGGTGTCGGGATTGACCGTGATCGCAGCGATGTCGGGCATGTTCCTCAGCGGCGACAAGACGTTCTTCTCGTTCGCCGAGGGGACGATCCTCGTTGTCGCGATCGCGATGTTCGCGTCGGTGACGGTACTGGCGGCGCTGCTGGCGTGGCTCGGCGACCGCGTCAATAAGGGCCGGATCCCGTGGCTGAGCACGCGCACGGGCACGGGCGAGTCACGCTTCTGGGCGGGGACGGTGAGCCGGGTGATGCGCCGTCCGTGGCTCTCGATCGTTCTCGCCGGCGGCGCCCTGGTGGCGCTCGCGATCCCCGCGCTCAGCATGAACATCGTCGTTTCGAGTGTCGACGATCTGCCTCAGGACCTCGCGGTGGTCAAGACGTATGACCGGCTCCGGGCCGCCTTCCCCAAGGAGGGCGTAACCGTCGACGTGGCGGTGCAGGCCGACGACGTCAAGAACGGTCAGGCCGCGGCGGCGATCGGACAGCTCGTTCAGCGCGCGGAGGATTCACCGCGGGTGCTGCGCGGAACCGAGGTGACCTACAGTCGCGACGGCACCGTGGCGGAGGTCTCGATCCCGACCAGCGGCAACGGCAACGACGCGGAATCCACGGCGGCGCTCAATCAGATCCGCGACCGGATCATCCCCGCGACGGTCGGTGACGTCGACGGTGTGACGGTGAACGTCACCGGTTCGGCCGCGGCGTCGAAGGACTTCCGGGATTTGCTCGGCAGCCGGCTTCCGCTGATCTTCGGGTTTGTGTTCTCGCTGACGTTCCTGCTGCTGTTGTTCACGTTCCGCTCGATCGTGATCCCGATCAAGGCGATCCTGCTCAATCTGATCTCGGTCGGAGCGGCCTACGGCGTGCTCGTCCTGGTGTTCCAGGACGGCCATGGAGAGAGCCTGTTCGGCTTCACCTCGAACGGAGGAATCGCCTCGTGGCTGCCGCTGTTCCTGTTCGTGATCCTGTTCGGGTTGTCGATGGACTACCACGTGTTCATCCTGTCCCGAGTCCGCGAAGCTCATCGCAACGGGATGAGCACCCCCGACGCGGTGCGGCACGGGATTACAACGACGGCCGGAACAGTCACCAGCGCGGCGGTGGTGATGGTGGTCGTGTTCTTGGTGTTCGTGACGCTCAGCTTCATCGATCTCAAGGAGATGGGCGTCGGCCTGGCCGTGGCGGTGCTGATCGATGCGACGATCGTGCGTGGTGTGCTGCTGCCCGCGACGATGAAGGTGTTGGGCGACTGGAACTGGTATTTGCCCAAGTGGCTTGAGTGGATCCCGCGGGTGGGCACCGAGGACGACGGTCCACCACCCGGACCGGACGCCCCCGAGTCGGCGGAGCCGCGGTCTGCCGGCGTCACGGCCTAGGTGACGTCGATGTCGACGGCATCCACAGAAGAGACCGGGGCAGACCGCGCGCCCCAACGGCTCGGAGCAAGCCAGGTGGTCTTGATCGTGCTCGGAAGCGTCGTCGCGCTGCTCGGGGTCGCCATGCTGGCCGCGGGCGGGATCGCCGTGTGGGGGCTCGGTCAACGCGACGGGTCGGGCTACTTCTCGACCAAGAGTCACCGGATTTCGACCCCTTCCTACGCGCTTGCCTCGGAGAGTCTCGATATCGGCCCGGACCTACCGGGCGGGATCGGAGACTTCGGGAACGTGCGGATCCGGGCCAGCTCGGCAAGCGCAGTGTTCGTTGGCATCGCGCGCGCCAGCGACGTGCGGCGTTACCTGGGCGGGGTGCGGCATTCCGAGATCACGGACTTCGACACCGATCCGTTCAGGGTCACCTCCCGCACGGTGCCGGGAGTGGCGGAACCCGGTGCGCCGGCTGCCCAGGGGTTCTGGCGAGTACAGGCGTCCGGGCCGGGGGCGCAAACCGTAACCTGGCCGGTGGAGAGCGGCCGGTGGTCCGCAGTGGTGATGAACGCCGACGGCTCTCCCGATGTCTCGGTCGCGGTGAGCGTCGGCGCGCGAGTCCCCTGGTTGCACTGGGTCGCGATCGGGTTGCTGGCTGCGGGCAGTCTGTCGCTCGTCGGCGCCGGCTTCCTGATCTACATGGGCGCGCGCCGACGTCGCGCGGCGCGCTCGCCCACTCCCCTTCGCGGTGAATGATGCCCGTTCGCTCGCGCACCGGAGCGAGTGATCACTGGGCCGTCGCCTGCGCAGCGCTCGCGTCGACGGTGAGCGCCCTTGTGCCGCGCTCGAACAGCGCAGCCGCAATCACCGCGCCGAGCCCGAACATCACAGCGGCCCAGGCGAACGCGGTGGTGTCGCCGTGCACGGTGGCGTGAGCGATCAGCGACCTGGTCGGATGCGTGTGAGCGCCCGTCATGTAGCTGGTGATCGCGCTGGTGGCGATCGTCGAGAGCAGCGCGGTGCCGAGCGAGCCGCCGACCTGCTGGGAGGCCGAGACGGTCGCGGAGGCGACTCCCGCGTCGGCGGGCCTGACGCCGAGGGTGGCGCTGTTGATCGAGGTGGAGATCACCAGTCCGTACCCGACCCCGAGCATCACCAGCGCTGGCAGAATGCCGGTGGCGTAGCTCGAGGCGACACCCAACCGGGTGAGGTAGAGCATCCCGCCACCACCGAGCAGCATGCCGGCCACGACCAGCGGCCGCGGGCCGACCCGGGGACGGAGCTTGTTCGTGGCGATCATCGCCGCGATCATCACCGAGGCGGCCATCGGCAGGAACGCCACCCCCGTGGTGATCGGCGAGTAGCCGCGGACCTGCTGCAGGTAGTAGGTCAAGAACAGCAGTAGTGAGAGGATCGCCGCGCCGCCGATGACGATTGACAAAAGTGACGCGCCACGGTTGCGATCGGTCACCACCCGCAGCGGCAGCAGCGGGTGGCTGCTCCGGGACTGGATCGCGGCGAACGCGGCCAGCAGCACCACGCCGGCGGCCAGAAACCCGATCGTGGCGTGGTTACCCCAGCTCGTCGTCTGCGCGTGTGAGAAGCCGTACACGAGCGAGAACAGCCCGGCCGAGACGGTCAGCACGCCCGGAATGTCGAGCCTCGGCTTGACGGCCGGGGCCTGATTGTGGATCAGGGTCAGCGCGCCGGTGATCGCGATCGTCGCGAACACGAGGTTGACGTACATGCTGTAGCGCCAGCTGAGCGTCTGCGTCAGCACGCCGCCGAGGATCAGCCCGATCGCGGCGCCGCTTCCGGCGATCGCGCCCCAGATGCCAAACGCCCTATTGCGCTCGCCCAGGTCGGTGAACGTCGTGGTCATCAGCGACAGCGCCGCCGGCGCGAGCAGCGCCCCGAACGCGCCCTGAAGCGCGCGAGCGGCGGCGAGCATCCCGAACGACTGTGCGGCCCCGCCGACGGCCGACGCGGCGGCGAACCCGGCCAGGCCGGCGACGAAAGTCCACTTGCGGCCGAACAGGTCCGAGATGCGGCCGCCCAGCAAAAGCAGGCTCCCGAACGCCAGCGCATAGGCGGTCACGATCCACTGCCGCTCGGTGTTCGCGAAGTGCAGCGTCTGCTGCGCCGAGGGCAGCGCGATATTCACAATCGTGGCGTCTAGGACGACCATCAGCTGCGCGATCGCGAGGATCGCCAGGATCGTCCAACGCCTGGAGTGGTGGGGATTGTCAGCGATCATTGGTGGCGTCTCCGTTAGCGAATGGATGCGTCGCATCCGTCTTCAGTGTCTATTTGCATGACACGACACGCCGCGGGAATGTGACAGCCGCGCGCCCGCGGCCAGCGTCAACTGGTTGTTGGTGCGACCGCGATGATCAGCTTGCCGAGGTTCTCTCCGGCGAACAGCTTCAACAGCGCCGCGGGAAAGGCCTCAACACCGCCCTCGACGATCTGCTCACGGGAGATCAGCCGACCATCGCGCAGCCAGGCCGCGAGCTCTGAACGTGCCCGCGGATATTGATCGGCGTAGTCGGGTGTGATGAACCCGGTCATCGAAGCTCGCGCTCGGATCAGCAGCAGGTAGTTGGAGGGTCCCCGGGTCTGGTCGGCGTTGTACTGAGAGAGGCCGCCGCTGAGGACCACGCGCGCCCCGCGTGTCAGCTGGGTGAGCACCGCGTCGAGAATTTCGCCGCCGACGTTGTCGAGGAAAACGTCGATCCCATCTGGCGCAAGCTGCCCCAGCCTGCCGGCGACATCCTCGGTCTTGTAGTCGATCGCTTCGTTGAAGCCGAGCTCATCGACGATCCAGCGGCACTTCTCCGGCCCGCCGGCGATCCCGATCGCCCGGCAGCCCTGGATCCTCGCGATCTGGCCCGCGACGCTGCCGACGCCGCCCGCCGCGCCAGAGACGACGACTGTCTCGCCATCGCTCGGACGGCCGATATCGAGCATCCCGAAGTACGCGGTTAGTCCTGGGATGCCTAGGGCGCCTAGGTAGGCAGTCAGCGGCGCAAGCGACGGGTCGAGCTTTGTCACGCCGGTCCCGTCGGAGAGAGCGAACTCCTGGACGCCGAACCCGCCGTAGACATGGTCTCCGACAGCGAACCCGGCGTGCTCCGAGGCTGTCACGCGCCCAATCGCACCGGCTTCCATCACGGCGCCGATCGCCACCGGCTCGCCAAGCGCCGTCTCCGCGATCCACCTGCGCATCGCGGGATCGATCGAGACATATTCGACGGCGACCACGAACTCGCTAGGTCCGGGCACCGGCACCGGCTCTGTGGTCAGCTTCCAATCCGACGCCGTCGGTAGTCCGGATGGACGCGCAGCCAGCCGGATCTGGTGGTTTTCGTGGCTCGGCACTGGGCTCACGCGACGAACTGCTGCCCACCGTCGATGTCGTATGTCGCGCCCGTGACGGCGGTGTTGATCATGAGCGCAACGGCGAGCGCGGCCACGTCAGCCGGGCCGACCACGCGGCCGATTGGCAGCGTCGCACGCAACTCCTCACGTCGCTTGTCCAGATCGTCGCCGAGAAGCGAAGCCGACAGCGGAGTGTCGACGAACCCGGGTGCGATCAGGTTGACCCGGATCGGCGCGAGGTCGAGGGCCAGGCTGGCAGTGAGCGCAGGCATGGCTGCGGTGACCGCAGAGACGATCGCGGAGCCGGGACTGATCCGCCGGCCGCCGGTCCCGCCAATCAGCAGCACCGTGCCACCTGATCTCACCCTCCCCACGGCTTGGCGGGCGACCGCGAGTGCGAGCAGCATGTGCTCGGTGAGCGCAACGCGCGCCTCGTCCGCGCTCATCTCGAGCGGAGGCTTGTAGCGCGGGCCGCCGCCCGAGACCATCACATGGTCGATCGGCGTCGGCAGGTCGGCGAAGAATCGCTCGAGCGACGCGGGGTCGCCGGCATCGAACGCGACGGTGCTCTGCGCGCCGAGCTCCAGCCCAGCCCGCTCCAGGCGCTCGCGGTTGCGAGCCGCCAGGATCACGTCGGCGCCTTCGGCCCGGGCGCGTCGGGCGGTCTCTAGGCCGATCCCAGCGCTTCCGCCGATCACGACGACCTTCTGCTCGAACAGTGCTGGCTCCATGTCGATCTCCTCGGTCGTTCCGATGAACTAAAGCTTGCCCTTCCCGTGACCGGGTCGCGCCCGTGATGACACTGGTCGGTTCCCTGGTCCGCCGAGCGGCTACCGACCTGGGAAGCTGGCGGCTCCCGTGATGGGAGAGGACGGGGTGCGGGCGGACACGCTGGCAATTCTCGTCGCTTCTGTGGGGGCTCCTATAAGCAGCGTCGATGGCTCGGCGTGGAATCCTGCTAGGCGAACGGGGGTGTGGGCGACAGATACTGCGGGCCGATGCCGACCCGCACATAAAGGACGAGATCGATGTTCACTCTTCCCGAGGCGCCCGTAAGCAGTGAAGGCTCTGTGGAGATCGGTCCGCCTCCGTACTATCACCGCTCGGACTGCAACATCTGCCGGCACCAAGACGGCCTGAAAACGGGGTCAGAGCGCCTGGACGCCCCCCTTCCAGGTGGCCACATCGTCGAAGGTGAGCACTTCCTCGTCGAGCACGCCCCGCTGAAGTTATCCAGCGCAGGAACGGTCATCGTCGAAGCTAGGCGGCATCTGTTGGATTTCGGTGAAATGACGCCAACCGAAAGTGCCGAGCTAGGTTCGATTCTCCATCGGCTCGTTCCGGCGGTCAAGGCTGCCACAGGAGTCGAGCGCGTCTACTACCTGGCGTTGATGGACCGAGTGGCCCACTTCCATCTCTGGCTCGTACCGAAGAAGAACGAGGGAGAACTTCGAGGAGTGGACTACCTGGCGCAGCAGCCCCCTCTCACGGCCTCGCCCAGCGCGGCAGAAGCGATGTCGCGGAAGATCCGCGCCGAGCTCGAGCCGTCTTGAGCACGGCCGAGGGATAGGAAATCCGCATCCGCGCCAGCCTGGTCCGGACCAGAGACCGGCTCATCCGCGCAGGCGGCGGGCGGCGTCCCGTCCGACCACGCGCAAGAGCGGAACGCCGAAGCAGCACGACGGGCACGAGCTGTGGATCCGAGATGTCCGCGGAGGTACTGGCGGCGATCAGGACAGCAACGTTAACGTGATCACGTTCATGGCGTGGGAGGCTTCGCAGCACCTCGCTCGCGGCGGCGGCGCCCTGTGAGAACCCGACCACGGCGATACGAGCACGCGGGCACTGGCGTGTGATGCGGTGAATCTCGGCCGACAGCAGTTCTTGACCGCGGTACAAAGACCCCAAGAACGCGCCTATGTCGCCTCGGGCCAGCAGTCCGGTGCTGGCCGCGGGATATGGGATCGAGACCGCCCGAACCGAACCGGCACCAAGCTCGGAGACCATCGCCTCGGCGACTGCGCCCACGGTGCTGGCCATCCCAAACGGACCCTCGAGCTTCTGCCCCGAGCCGCGCAGCCCGAGCACCTGATAGCGCCGGGCGCACCGGATCGGCGCCACGCCACCCAGCCCGCCGCCGAGCCCAAGTCCGTCCACCCAGTCACCCCCGGCACGGACGTAGGACACCCGCTCACCACCTCTGGCGACGATCACCCGGTGAAACCGCTCCCCGCCCGGCAGCGCAAACCGGTCCGAGCCCACCACGCGAAAGCCTCGAGCCCGAATCGCCGCGCGCTCGTCGCCCGCCGGCACGACCGTCTGCAGCAGCCGCCACGCGCCCGCACAGCTGTTTGCCGTCGTGCTGACGACATACGCCGTGTCGCGGCGCTGAGCCAGCGCCCCCGGGGGACCGAACATGATCCGCAACGTGCTGCGAGCCGACACCCGCACCGTCCCACACGACCTCCCCGCCGCCACCGCGGGCGACGCGGCGACGAAGACCGCGCCCACCGCGACCAGCAACCCCCACCTGCACCGAACGCCCGACACCCGCCCGAGGCTATAGCAAGCGCCACCTCAATCCACCCAGTCACTCAACGCTGTGCGTTTCACCGGGACGCCGGCGAGCCGTCCGAGCCGGTCCGGCGGCCAGCGGTGAGTTCTAGCGATCAGCCCGGTCTGATAGGCAAGGGCGGTGTGCTCAAGGGCCCGGCCCAGCCCATCGGCGAAGGAGCAACATGACGGAGAGAATGATCGACACGAGCAGTGTGGAGCTTTGCACGGACTCCTTCGGCGACCCGGCCGACCCGCCGATCCTCCTGATCATGGGTACCGGCGCGTCGATGCTCTGGTGGGAGGAAGGCTTTTGCCGGATGCTCGCCGCTGGCCGTCGCTTCGTGATCCGTTACGACCACCGCGATACCGGCCGCTCGGTCACCTACCAGCACGGCCACTCCGACTACACCGGCGCCGACCTAGTCGCCGACGCCGTGGGTGTTCTCGATGCCTATGGCATCCCCGCGGCTCACATCGTGGGCGTCTCAGCGGGCGGGGCGTTCGCGCAGCTGCTCGCGCTGGACTACCCCGACCGCGTCCTGTCGCTTGTCCTGATCAGCACCTCTCCCGCGACGCCGGGCGATCGGGCGCTTCCCCCGCCGACCGAGGAGTTCGGGCGCTTCGTGTCGACCGCCCGAGTGGACTGGTCAGACGTCGGCTCGATGATCGAGTACTTGGTCGGCTACACGCGGATGCTCGCCGGGAGCCGCCGCCCGTTCGATGAAACGACGGCTGGAGACCTCGTGCGCCGCGATCTCAAACGCGCCCGGGACTTCCCAGCGGTGCAAAATCACAACTCGATCCCCGATGACGACCGAAAGCGCGAGCCGCTCGCCTCGATCGGCGCGCCCACCCTCGTAATCCACGGCAGCGCGGATCCGATGTTCCCGATCGAGCACGGCGAAGCGCTGGCAGCCGAGATCTCCGAGGCCAAGCTACTGCGACTGGATGGAGCTGGCCACGGGGTCGCGCGCGCCGACTGGCAGAGGATCGTCCGCGCGATCCTCGAACACACCAGACGCAAGATCGCGCAGGGCCCGTCGCTTCGAGGCCGCTGAGATTGAACAGATCCGCGACCCTCCACCGCTGTTTGGGGCGAGGCAGAACCTGCGAACCGAGACCCGGCGACCGCTACCGTAACCACGGTGCCCGTCCTGCAGGCCCGCGGGATCACGAAGACGGTGGGCGCCGGACGTGCCGCCCGGAGGGTGCTCGACGATGTCAGCCTCGATGTCGACGCTGACGAGGTGGTCGCGGTGCTCGGTCGCTCGGGCAGCGGCAAGTCGACGCTGCTGAACCTACTTGGCGCGCTCGACCTCCCCGATGCCGGCCAGATCGTGCTCGCCGGCCAAGAGCTCACGAGCATGTCTCCACGCGGGCTCGCGCGCGCGAGGCTGCGCCACGTGGGCTTCGTGTTTCAGTCGTTTCACCTGATCGAGGAGCTGAGCGGCGAGGAGAACGTGCTGCTGCCGGCGCGCCTTCCGGGTGCCGGGCAGGGCGGCGAGCGGCGCGCCCGGCGGTTGATCGACGACCTCGGGCTGACCGAGATAGCGGGGCGCCGCCCGCACGAGCTCTCGGGGGGCGAGCAGCAGCGGCTCGCGATCGCGCGCGCCCTGGTCAACGACCCCGAGCTTGTGCTCGCCGACGAACCGACCGGGAACCTCGACCAGGAGAACGGCGCTGCGGTGCTCGCGCTGCTGCGCGGCCTCGGCGCAAGGGCGGTCGTGCTCGTCACGCACGAGCCCGAGGCGGCGGCGATTGCCGACCGTGTGCTGCACCTCCGTGAAGGTCGGCTCGATGTGTCCGAGCCCGCACCGCGGGCGCTCGACCTCACGGAGTCCGCCTGAGGGCCGCGTTCGCAGCCGCGCGGTTCGGGCTGCGTGCACGCCGCCGGCGGTCGTTGCTGACGGGGCTCGGGATCGGGCTCGCGTCGGCGATGCTGGCCGCCGCCGTCGTCGTGTCCGACGGTCTCGGCCGAGGCTTTGACCGTGCGGCCGGTGCCGCCGACCTCCCTGACGTGATCGTCCGCTTCAACCCGCAGCAGGCGGGCCGAGTCGCCGACCGGATCGAGGCGCTGCCGGACCTCGCCGCGTTCTCGCTCCGCCAGGAGTTCACCGACCTCAACATCGCCGCCAACGGCCACAACAGCTCGAGCGCGTCGGTGGAAGTGATCGGCCCCGGCCGCCACGGGTACGCGATCGTCGCCGGACGCAACGTGTCCGATCGCCCCGGCGAGGTGGTGGTCGAGCGCGGCCTCGCCTCGGCCTGGGGCGTTCGGCTGGGCGGCACGCTCGACATCGGCGACCTGGGACCACAGCGCGTGGTCGGGTTCGCGGAGAGCCCGGACAATGTCTCCTATCCGCTCGCCTCGCCGCGTGTCTATCTCTCGCGTGCCGCTCTCGAGCGGACGTCAGGGGGCCGGCTCGACCCGCGGGTGAACTTCGCTCAGATCTGGCTGCGCGACCCCCGCAACGTCAACGAGGTCTTGGTGCAGGCTAGGGCGACCAGCTACGGCCTCGACGGGGTGCGATTCGTGACGCGCTCGGGCCTGCGCGTGCTGCTCGACCAGGCGGCCGGGATCGTGATCGACCTGCTCGTCGCGCTGTCGGTGATCGCGCTCGCGACGGCAGGCGTGCTGCTCGCCTCCTCCGCCCGCGCCGAGGTGCAGCGGCGGCTGCGTGCGATCGGCGTCCGCCGCGCGGTCGGCGCCTCGCGCACCCACCTCGCGAGCACGCAGGCAATCGAGGCGCTGTTCGTCGCGGTCCCCGCCGCCACGATCGGCGCCGTCGCGCGGAACGCTCGCCACCTACGGACCGACGACCCGGCTGCTGACGCTGCTCAACGAGCCCGCCCCCGGCGCCGGCTCTGATCCCGGCGCTCGCCGCCGCGTGGCTGGCGAGCATCTCGATCCCGGTGCTCGCGGCGGCGTGGCCGGCATGGCGAGCGGCGGGGCGCCACCCGGTGTCACTGCTCAACGGCGCGGAGCTTCACCGGGGCGGGCGCCGCGCTACCCCAGTCACCTCGACGCGCGCGGGGCTCTCGCTGCTGGGCGCGCGCCTCGTCGGCGCCCGCCGCGCCCGGATGGTCGCGACCGCGATCACGCTCGGCGCCTCGACCGCGTTCGTCCTGCTGATACTCGCGCTGGCGTCCGCACTCGCATCGCTCGAGACCGACCCCAGCGCGCTCGGCAAGCGCTACCAGCTGACCGCGAACCTGCCGGCGTCAGACGTCGCCCGGGTGCGGTCGATCCCGGGCGTCCAGGGCGCTGCGCCGCGTTACGAGACCGACGCGGCCGACTCGTTCTCGCTCGACGAGCCGATCGACGTGATCGCCTACCCGGGCGATCACACCGCGTTCGAGGCGCCGCCGCTGACGGCGGGCAACAGCGCTGCGAGGCCGCGACGAGGCGGAGGTCGGGGTAGGCCTCGCCGGCGCCCTCGGCCTGGCCCCGGGCTCGACGCTCGCGATCCAGCTTCCGTCGGGCAATGAGCTGCGCCTCCGCGTGGCTGGCGTCGTCAGCTCGCTCGATCACGATGGCCGCGTCGCGTACGTGCCCGCGGCGCGCTGCTCGCCGCCGATCCGGGCGCGCCCGAGCAACTCGCGGTCCGCGTCCGTCCCGGCGCGAGCGTCTCGGCCGTCAATGCGAGGCTCGGCACGACCGCCGCCCCCAGCAGCGGCGCCACCGCCCGCGGCGTGCCGCTCGTCGACACGCTGCGCTCGATCCTGCGCGCGATCGCGATCGTCGACGGCCTCGTCTGCTTCTACGCGCTGGTGCAGGCGTGCGTGCTGACGGTCAGCGAACGCCGGCGCACCGTCTCGATCCTGCGCGCGTTCGGAGCGGGGGATGCCGCGGTCCGGCGGCTGCTCGTCGGTGCGGTGGCGGCGCTCGTGATCCCCGCCGCGGTGATCGGCATCGTGCTCGAGCGGCTCGTGCTCGGACCCGCGCTCGGCCGCCTCGCCGCCGGCTACGCGACGCTGCCGCTCGGCGCGACGGCGCCCGAGATCGCCGCGGTGCTCGCGGGCCTCGTGCTCGCCGGCGGGGTTGCGGTCCTTTGGGTCGCCCGGCAGACGACACGCGAGACCGTGATCGCGGGGCTCAGGTCGACATGACCCTGATCACCAGGCGCCAGGCGCTCGGCGAGCTGCTGGCGGCGGCGGCGCTCCTCGCCGCCGGCTGTGGCAGCAACGGGGCGGGCGCTGCGGCGCCGTCCGGGTCGACGCTGGCCGCAACCTGGGCCGACCCTGGCGGCACCGGAAGCCTGAGCCCCGGTCCCGGCGAGGCGCTGATCGCGCGCACCGAGCTCGGCGCGCGCGGCGAGCCGACCGAGCTGCTCGCAACCCTCGCGCACGTCACCGACGCCCACGTGCTCGACGCGTCCTCACCGGCACGGGTGACGTTCCTCGATCGCCTCGGGGCGCCGTTTGAGTCGACCTTCCGTCCCCAGGAGGCCCTTACCGCGCAGGTGCTGGCCGGCGCCGCGCGCTCGATCCGGCGGCTGCGCCCGGACGCCGTGATCGAGGGCGGCGACCTGATCGACAACGACCAGAGCAACGAACTCGCGCACGCCGTCGCCGTCCTCCGGGGTGGAGCGGTGAGGCCCGGCAGCGGCTCCCGCGGCTACTTCGGGGTGCAGTCGGCGGTCGACCCGGATCCGTTCTACTACCGCCCCGATCTCGATGCGCCGCAGCACCCCGCCCTGCTCGGTCGCGCGGCGCGCCCCTTCGGCAGCCTCGGTCTGGGACGGCCGTGGTACCCGGTGCTGGGCGACCACGACATCCTCGTTGCCGGCGAGATCGCGCCGACCGACCAGACGCGGTCGCTGGCGCTCGGCAATCAGGCGCTGTGGGAGCTACCACCAGGACTGACGCTGCCGCCCGGGACGTCGCTGACCGCAGGCGGCTCACCGGACGGGCCGCCGACACCCGGGCTCGTCTCGAGCTTCCTCGCCCAGGCGCTGGCGGGCCCGAAGGTGCGGGTGCCCGCCGACCCGTCGCGGCGCGAGCTCGAGGCGCCCGAGGTCGTGGCGCGGCTGCGCACGGCCACCCGGGTGGGCGCCCGCGGCGACCGGCTCGACTATCGCGCCGACGTCGGCTCGCGGCTGCGGCTGATCGTGCTCGACCTCGCGCGACGTGGAGGCGGGTCGGGTGGGCTCGTGGTTTCCGGCCAGCCAGCATGGCTGGCGCGCGAGCTCGAGGCCGCGGGCGACCGCTGGGTGATCGTGGCCTCGCACCAGCCGCTCGTCGGTTCCGACGGCGGCGAGCAGACTGCTGACGTTGCTCGATCAGCATCCGCGGGTGATCGCGGCGATCGCCGGACACACACACCGAAACCAGGTGCAGGCGCGGCCGACGCCGTCGGGCGGCTACTGGCTGATCGGCACGGCCTCGCTGATCGACTACCCGCAGCAGTCCCGCGCGTTGCGGGTACTCGGCACGACCGGCGGCGGTGTCGCGATTCAGACGTGGATGCTCGATCACGTGTTTCCGGGCGACCTCGGCACGATCTCGCGGCAGCTCTCCTACCTCGACGCACAGGGCGGCAGGCCGCGCGGGTTCGCGGGCCGCCGGCTCGATCGCAACGTCACGCTCTACAGGGCAGCACCGTAGACGCCGTCGACCGGTATGAACGCACAGCTAGTTCGGGTACTCGTCCTTGCGCCAGGCGCGCGGGTCGCTGGGCTGGGCCTTCGGCGTTCGCTCGAGCAGGAACGAGTGGTATGGGGCGACGAACCGATCGGGTGCCATCGCGGTGTAGGTGTGGTACACGGTTCCGTTCTCGCGGGCGAAGGCGATGAAGCTCGGGCCTTCGCGTAGCCCGTCCTCGAGCTTTGCTCCGACCTGTCGCCCCCAGTCCTCGAGCCAGCCGGGTGGGTTGTCGATCATCTGGTTGACCTCGGGGATCTCCTGCGCCTGCTCGGGCGTGAGCGCGATCCCAAAGTCAAACGGGAACTCCGTCGCATAGGTCGAGACGTAGGGGAACTGCCAGCCCATCCGCTGCTTGTAGGCCATCAGCCGATCAATCGGCGCGCGCGAGAAGCAGATCAGCGTCACATCGCGGTGGTTGAGATGCACGCGCGTGGCGTCGAGCTCATCCCCCAGGTTCGAGCACCCGGGGCACGCTCCGATCTCGTAATCGGGACCGAACATGATGTTGTACGCCAGCAGCTGCGAGCGGCCGTCGAACAGCTCGGCGAGCGTCTTCTTCCCGTCCTCGGTGTCGAACTGGTACTCCTTCTCCACCGCAACCCAGGGAAGCTGACGCCGCCGCTCGGTCACCTCATCGCCGAGCTTGGCGTGCTCTGCCTCGAGCTGTGCAAGCTCATCGCGAGCCGCCTGCCACTGCTCACGGGTTCCGATCTTGTAGTCGGGCATCGTTTACCTCCTTTGGCCTTTCCTCACGTCAGCGTAGGGGGCAGCCGCGGACCATCACCACTGCCCGCCCGTCGACACATATTGCGTATGACCACCGTGCCACGCAGAACTCATCGCCAGTAGGTGACCCTGGCTGCACTCGACCGTCTCGTGTGCCGGCCGCTAAGGGCTGTAGGACGCGACGTCGTGGTAGAGCGTGATGACGAGATTCGCCGTGCCGGGCAGGTCGTGAAGGGTTTCGTGAACATCGGGCAGCTGCTCAAGACGCTGACGGTCTTCCACGCTTCGCATCTCCACGATGACCGCGATCGAGGTTTGCTCGGCGGACTCGAGCACGCGTGCCGACACGAACCCGGGATCGTTGACGATCTCGCCGAACATCTCATTGAGACGCCGCACGGCGACGGCTTGCTCTGCGGGATCGACCTCCCACACATGGACGAGTACTGGGCTTTCGTTCATCGACAGACCTCGGCTTTCGGGCTTGTCAGCGGCCAGATCGTGGTTCCGGCTACGACGCGGCGGGGCGTTCGTCCTTCGGTGCGTAGCGGTGGTGTAGCGACAGCGGGTTGCCGTCTGGGTCCAGGCAGATCGCCTGCCAGCAGACGCCGGAGTCAAACGTGTCGCTGACGAAGCGCACGCCCTTTGCCTCAAGCCGCTCCCGGGCGACGGCCACGTCGTCGACCTGCAGAGCGATCGGCATCGCGTTGGGCGAGAATCTGCCGCCGAAGTCTTCGGTGCGCATGATGGCCAGCGTGAGGTTGCCGGCCTGGTACTCGGCGCCCGGCCGGCTCCCGTAGCGCTTGACGAACGGTAGGCCGAGCGTCTCGCCGTAGAAGGCGGTCATCGCGTCGAAGTCCTGCGCCGGGATGCAGACGAAGTCCACGCCGGTGATGAGGGGCGTCGTATCGGTCATGTGATGTTGATCGTCGCAGACCCGCCGACTCATCGCTAGAGGTGACCGGTCCGTGCAACTTCGGGCGGCCAGGAACGCCCAGCCGGGGCTTGAACGACATTTCGAGGGCCGGTAGTCTCGGCACGAGAGGCAGAGGTTCTTGGGCGAAGCGGCGGATTTCATCATCGGAAGCGACGTCACTTGCAGCGACGGCCACTGCGGGGAGCTCAAGCGGGTGGTCATCGATCCGGTGGCGCGCGCGATCACCCATGTCGTCGTAGCCCCGAAACATCGGGGGACCGCTCGTCTGGTCCCGGTCCACCACGTCACCTCCTCGACCGCCACGGAGATCCGACTCAGCTGCACGAAGGCGCAATTCCGGACGCTCGAAGACGTCGACGAGAAGCGGTTGCTACCCGGTGCCCACGGCGCGTGGGGATTCGAGGACGACGAGATGTACTCGCTTCCTTACTTCGGACTCGGCCTGGGCCCGATGGGCGGTGTGGGCGGACTTGGCGGCGTGGGGATGGGCACCCTGGGAAAGGGCGCGGGGATGGGACGCGGCCACAAGTGGCAGGTGGCGAAGGGGGACGGTGTGCCCGTGGGTGAGGTCGAGGTCCGCCGCGGCGAGCACGTCCACGCCACCGACGGTCCGGTCGGACACGTTCGCGGCCTGGTCGTCGATCCCACGGACCGTCATGTGACCCACTTCCTGCTCGAGGAGGGCCATCTCTGGGGAGCCAAGCAGGTGGCGATTCCGATCAGCGCCGTGACTCGCGTCGACGATGGCGTGCGCATCAACCTGGCCAAGGATCAAGTCCGGGACCTGGCGCCGGTCGACCTCGAACATCTGGAATAAGCCCGCCTTTCAGGCGATGGCGAGACCCAGATTCGAACTGGGGACACCACGATTTTCAGTCGTGTGCTCTACCAACTGAGCTATCTCGCCGCGGCCGAGCGATGCTAGCGGCTTGCGACGGCACCGAAGCGTTCGCCGCCGCGCCCGTCACAATCGAGATCGATGCCGGATCCCAAGCGACTGTTCGTACTGCGGCACGCCAAGTCGAGCTGGGACGACCCCGGCCTCGATGATCACGACCGTCCGCTCGCCCCACGCGGTCGGCGTGCGGCCGGCGTGCTCAATCAGCATCTCCGCGACCAGCACATCGCTCCGGAGCTGGTGATCTGCTCGACTTCGCGCCGCACGCGCGAGACGCTCGAGGGCGTCGACCCGGGCGGTGAGACCTCGATCGAGTCCGAGCTCTACGCGGCCAGCGCCAAGGACGTGCTCGAGCGCCTGCGGCGCGTACCCGAGCAGACTGGCTCGGTGATGGTGATCGGCCACAACCCGGCGATGCAGCTGGTGGTGCTGCGGCTCGTCGGCAACGGAGCCCGCGTCCCCGAGGGATCCGACCTCGCGGCGATCCAGCAGAAGTTCCCCACCGGGGCGCTGGCCACGCTCACGTTCGACTGCGCCTGGAGCGAGCTCTCGCCCGGGACCGCGCAGCTGTCCGCGTACGTGCGCCCGAAGTCGATCGCCCGCCGGGTCTCGAAATAGGTCCGAACTGTCACCCGGCGGCGCTGACCGGGAGCGCGACGCTGGCCGTCAAGTAGGGCGGCGGGCCTGCAGGCGGGCGAGCAGCTCGAGTGCGCCGTGCTTGGACAGCGGCTCGTTGAGGTTGCCGCATTTGGGCGACTGCACGCACGACGGACAGCCGGATTTGCACGGGCACTCGCCGATCAGCCGCGCCGCGTCGCCGACGAGCCGCTCGAACTGGTCATAGCCGCGGCGGGTGATCCCGACGCCGCCGGGGTGCCCGTCGTAGATGAAGATGCTCGGGCCGCCGGTCTGCGGGTGCAGGTTGGTCGACAGCCCGCCGATGTCCCAGCGGTCGCACATCGCGATCAGCGGCAGGACCGCGATCTGCGCGTGCTCGAGCGCATGCAGCGCCCCCAGCAAGTCCCCGGGCGGGAACGGCTCGGACGCGATCAGCTCGTCGAGCTCGTACCACAGAGCCCGCGTCGGGAACTCGACCGTCGGCAGCTCGAGCGACTGGAAGTCGATCACCTCGTGGTCCTGCAGGCCCTTGCGCTGGTAGCCGAGCACGGTCTCGGAGTACACGACCCGGCCGAACGACAGGGTCACCCCGAGCAGCTTGTGCTGCTCCTCGACGGCCTCGATGTAGGTCATGCTCTCGCTCTTGGCCTGCGTGAAGTAGTTGCCACCGAACGGCTCGAGCAGCGCCCGCCGCGCCGCCAGGTCGAGCTCGAGCACCTCATACGAGCGCCCCAGGTGCAGGTAGACGGCGCCCTCGTGCACGGTCGCGTACGCGCGTCCGGCCTCGATCGTGCCCAGGACCTCGCCGGTGCCGGCCTCGATCAGCGCGAAGCTGTCGGCCGACGCCGAGCGCAGCGCAACGCGCGCGGCCGGATAGTCGTCGGCGCGCTTGGGGACGAAGCCGCCGGCCCGCTCGCGCAGGTAGCCGGCGTCGGCCAGGTCGGTGGCGAACTCGCGCCACTGCGGTCCCAGGAACGGCTCGTCGGCATCGGTCAGCGGCGCCTCGTGGGCGGCGCACAGGAGGTGCTCGCCGTAGATCTCGGGGCTGCCCGGATCGAGGATCGCGCTCTCCACCGGGCGGCCGAGAAACTCGTCGGGGTGGCGGCAGAAGAACTGGTCCAGCGCGTCCTCGCCGGCGATGTACACCGCGAGCCCACGGCCGCGACGGCCGGCCCGGCCCCACATCTGCCGCAGGCTCGCGACCGTGCCGGGGAACGTGACGCAGATCGCGGCGTCGAGCTCGCCGATGTCGATCCCCAGCTCGAGCGCGTCGGTGGCGACCACCCCGAGCAGCTCGCCCTGGGTCAGCCGGCGCTGGATGTCCTGGCGCTGGGCGGGCGTGTAGCCGGCGCGGTACGGGGCGATCCGCTCGGCGAGCTCGTCGTCGAGGCGGTCGCGGGCGTGGCGGAGGATCAGCTCGACGCCCTTGCGGGACTTCATGAAGCAGATCGTGCGTGCGCCCGAGGCGATCAGCTCGGAGAACAGCTCCGCCGCCTCGGCGAGCGCCGAGCCGCGCACGCCCAGGCTCTCGTCCAGCAGCGGCGGGTTCCAGATCGCCACGCGGCGCTCGGCCTTGGGGGCGGCGTCGCGATCGATCAGGTTGTAGTCGTCCAGCCCGGTCAGGCGCTGGGCCAGCTCGAGCGGGTTGGCGATCGTCGCGCTGGCCAGGACGAACCGCGGCGCCGAGCCGTGGATCGCGGCCAGGCGCCGGAGCCGGCGCAGCACGTTGCCGACGTGAGAGCCGAACACTCCGCGGTACACATGCGCCTCGTCGACGACGACGAACGCGAGGTTTGAGAGCAGCTCGTCCCAGGCGGGGTGATTGGGGAGGATCCCGACGTGGAGCATGTCGGGGTTGGTGAGGACCAGGTTGCTGCGCTTGCGGATCGCGGCCCGCTCGGCGCGCGGGGTGTCGCCGTCGTAGATCGCCGGGCGGATGTGCTTGTGCAGCCCGAAGCCGTGAATCGCCCGGGCCTGGTCCTGGGCCAGCGACTTGGTCGGGTACAGATACAGCGCGCGGGCGCGGCGATCGGCGGTCAGGACCTCGAGCGTCGGCAGCTGAAAGCACAGCGACTTGCCCGAGGCGGTGCCGGTCGTGATCATCGTCGGGCCTTCGAACGCGGAGTACAGGGCGTCGGCCTGATGTGAATACAAGTGGTGCAGCCCTGCGTCGTCCAACGCTTTGCGTACCGTCGGACCGAGCTCTTCGGGGACCGGCACAAGTCTCGGGGCTCGCGCCTCGTACAGGTCTTCGTGCACGAGGCGCTCGTCCTCGCGTCCGGTTTCCAGCAGCGACTCCCACGGTTCGGTGTTTGGTCTGACGGCCATCGGATCTGAGTATGGCTGCTACGGTCGCGCCCGCCATGAGGTGCGTGTACGTGGATCTGGACGGGACCTTGCTGGGCAGCGGGGCGTCGCTGCTGCGGGGTGCCGACGGAGCGTTCGCGCTCGACGGGGTGCGGGCGCTGCAGGCGTGCTGGCGGGCTGACGTGGAGGTCGTGCTGTTCTCCGGGCGCCGCCAGCAGAGCGTGTTCGAGTGCGCCCGCCTGATCGGGTCGGCGTCGTACATCTTCGAGCTCGGCTGCGGGCTGGTGATCGACGGCGAGCTGCAATGGCTCACCGACGGACTCGAGCCGTCGGTGCAGCGCGGGTCGATCTTCGATCAGATCGAGGCGTCGGGCGCGCCGGCGCTGCTGCTCGAGCGCTACCCCGGACGGCTCGAGTACCACACCCCCTGGTCGAGGGGGCGGGAGATCTCGCACCTGTTCCGGGGTGCGGTCGACCTCGACGAGGTTGCGGGCGTGCTCGACTCAGCCGGGTTCGGGTGGTTGCGCCTGGTCGACAACGGCGTGATCCGCGAGCACGCAGCCAGGTTCCCCGACGTGCCCGTCGTGCACGCGTACCACCTGATCCCAGCGGGCGCGTCCAAGGCGCGCGCGGTCGCGCGCCACATGCAGGCGCGCATGTACACGCCCGCGGACTGCATCGCTGTCGGCGACTCGCGCGAGGACATGGACGCCGCGTCGGTGGTGGAGACGTTCTGGCTGGTTGCCAACGCGCTCGAGCGCGACCCGACGCTGGAGTCCTCGCTGGCCGGTCGGCCCGGGATTCGGGTCGCCTCCGAGAGCTACGGGGCGGGCGTCTACGAGGCCGTGGTCACGACCCTGGCCGAGCAGCGCTAGCACCGTTGGGTGTCTGCCGCGGGCGGTCCTGCTCGGCGGCGCTCGCGTCGGTCACCGCCCAGCCGAGGCGCTCCACCAGCAGCGCCGCAAAGTGCTTGCTCTCGAAGTCCGCAGCGTTCACCCGCTCGTTGAGCATCACGGGCCCCTCCCCCCGGCCGTTCGGGCGATCCGCCACGACGATGATCTGAGGCATCTCGTCCTCCTTCTTGGTTTTCGTCTATTCCGGGTCCAGGCTTACATTCCCAATTTCAGCCGTCGTAAATATTCGGTGGTGGTTTGGTGAGGATGATGCGAGCCGGGGGTTACGGGAGGCTGGGAGTCGGCTGAGCGCCCAACCGCTCGGGCTCCTCCGTCCTCCGTCGGGCGGGCCCGCCTATCTATACGAGACCCCTCTGCCTGGTATACGAGACCCCTCTGCCTGGTATACGAGACCCGCCTGGCTGGCTAGCCAGCCAGGACGAAGCGCATGTCTAACGCCCCAACCGACCGGTTCCCGCGGATGTTTGGGCAGTTGACCACGTCCCACGTGATTAACACCCCACGGTGCCTGTCAGACGGCTCGATTGGGACGTTAACCAGCCGACGGCCGAGCCGAATCGATCCGGCTACGCCACGGCGCCGCCGGCACGGCGAGCGCTCGCTGCTTCGTCCTCGCGAGCGATGGCGTCACCAAGCTCCGCTGCTGCTGTCGACAGCTCCCCGAATGCATCCGCGACCGCTGCCGCGTCCGAGCCGGTTATCGCCCGATTGAGCGCCGACACCGACGTGTCGAAGCGGGACCACAGGTCCGCCGGTCCGCGCCGGCCGGTACCTGGCCTGAGCTCGTAGGGCGGCTCGGCGTTCTCCGCACCGGGAATCGGCCGCCACAGGAGCCCGGCCGCGTGCGCGTGCTCCCACGCAACCTGCTCGCCGGTCGCCGCCTCCGCGAGCGCCCGTAGTCGCGCGGCGAAGCCGGCATCAGGCGGCGCAAGCTTGTGCGCGCGCATCGCCTCGGCCCAGTTGTTGCCCGCCTGGCGGACGGCCCGCATGATCTGCGCCCGCTGGTGATCGAGATCGGCGCCGAAGCTCAACCTCAGTCTCCGTCCCGCGCCGCGGCGCCCGGATCAGCAACGGCTACGGCGTCGCCACCCCAGAAGTCCTCCGCCGTGGGCCCGCCGTCCTGGGCGCCCGGCCCGCTCGCGCCCGTGTACCCCTCATCGAGGATCCGGTCGAAGTCAGAGCGCTTGATCCGCACCCGCCGCCCAACCCTGATCGCCGGCAGCGAACCTTGGTCGATCCAGTTGCGGACGGTCTGCTGATTGAGCTGCAGCTTCTCCGCAACGTCGGCAACCGTCAGGAACGACTCTTCCGGATCACTACTGCTCAAGTGAAGCTACCTCTTTTGCTAATTGAGACAAACTGGAACCAATTCAGAGGATATACTACCGCCCACGGAGGACGGAGCCAGCCCCGGCTGGCAGAAAAGCTCTGCAAATGAGGCAGGAAAGGCCCTCGCGCGGTGGAGACCGACGGTCCCAAAAGCCAAGAAGGAGCCCCACAGACCGGGACCGTGAGCAACGTCGTGCCATTCCCGCGCGACTGGCTCGGCCCGCGCGACGAGCTGGTGCCGTTCGGCCGAGATGCCGCTGAGGAACCCGAGGCTGACGCGGTCGCGGCGGATGTCCACGAGATCTCGGTCGCTCCCCCGCCCGGCCCGGATGCGTTCTGGGGCGAGGATTCCGCGGAGATCCACGCGGTGCTGCAAGGTCCCGACGTCGGCGCGCGTGATCAAGAGGACCGCGATGCCGACCACGAGCCGACGCCTACGACCAGGCGCCGGCCACGCCGCGCGGTCGCGCTGATCGCCGCGGCGCTGGTTGCTGCCGTTGCAGCTGTCACGGTCGCAGTCGTCGGGCTGGGCGGCCGGTCGTCGTCGCCACCGGCTCAGGAGGCGATCTCCAACTCAGTCTCGGGGAGCCTAAGTGCGCAGCACGTACGGCTCGCAAGCTGGGGGAAGTATCTGGTAGCGACGACCGCGCACGCGCCGCGGAAGGTAATCCAGCGCGTCGCCGCCAGGCCCGCGCGGCACCGTCCAGACCACACGTCCGCGCCCAAGCCGACCCACCACGCGACACCCGTGCACAGGTCAGCGCCCACGTACCCCGTTTCCACACAGTCGGCGCCCAGCTCCACGTCGACCGTCAGCTCCGCACAATCCGCTCCGGTCTCCAGCTCGGCCCCGACCCAGTCCGTCGATGCCCCAAGCTCATCGTCCGGCAGCGTCGTATCCGAGCCAACCCAACCAACGAGTGGCAGCACCACCTCAAGCGGGAGCGCAACTTCCAGCCACTCCGGAGGTCAAAGCAGCAAGGCAAAAGCGCCCGCCGGCCCTACCGGCAACAGCGCCTTACTCGGCCCAGGTCATTGCAACTGTTAGCCGGCGAAAGGATCAAATGCTGACTCGTTTGCTGCACCTCATCCGCCATAACGTCATCGCCCTCATCGCCCTCTTCGTGGCGCTCGGCGGGACCAGCTACGCCGCCCTCAACTTGCCGGCGGACTCCGTCGGGACTCGCCAGCTCAAGAATCGCTCGGTAACGGCGAGCAAGCTGAACCCGTCGAGCGTCGCGGCCAGTGTCCGCGCCTGGGCAACTCTGACCTGGTCTGACGGGTGGCGCGTTCAGGCGTCAACCAGCGACATCCGCGTCACTAACAGTAGCTGTCGGTGCGGATGTCTCCTGGCAGCACACACGCGTTTCCGAGCAACTGCATGGCGTCGGTGACTCCGAGCGAAATTTCGGCCCGGGTGGGCCTGGCGGCAGCGCATCGCTGGACGGATACGTGACGACGTTCTTCAATCCTCGCGGCGGAAATCTCCGAGATTGACGGGCTCGCCACCTAACGGGGCATCCACCAGGTCGCAGAGCGCGAATGTGCTGATCGTTTGCCCCTCGGCGGGAGCCAGAAGGTCAAGCGATGAAGCTGCTGGCGGTCCTGCCTCGCGGTCGCTATCGGGATCGCTGCTCGGCTGGTCGGCGACCGCCTTCGGAGCCGGCTACAACGTCTACGTCTGCGGGCCGTGGAGCCCGAGCACCGGGCCATTCGTTGGACCTGCCGTCGCGCCCCATACGACTGCTTTCAACATTCGCACTGCGGTGGCGGCGGCGACGCGAACATGAACCTTCAGGCGAAACGGTGGCGACCCGGGCGCTCCGAACGGCCAGGGCGCGAGTTGGACCGCCACAGCCCCGACGGGCCTGAGCATCACCCACATCTACACCGTAGCGATGATTCCAGCGGCAACGTCGGGGATGGACACGGGTGGTGGGGTGAGTTCTTCTGGAACGGCGGTCCAGGGCTAGCCGGTCGAAGTGCGCAGCTCACCGACACATTCGGCCACGTACGGCTGCTGCCAGGCTTCGTTCAACGATCGGACCGTCGGCTGGTTCGTGAGCTGCGGCGTGGCGTCATGCACTCAACCCGCGGACCTCAACGTCGGCGGGGTTGCCCTCGCAGTAACGGAGGAGCAGGGACCATGGCTCGTGTCGCCCTCTGGTCTATGGCAGGCGAAGGGCTACGTCCGCGGTGCGTGGACTGTCCCGTTCGCCGGCGATTCGCCATCCGGGCGTATGCAGCCTGTCCGCATCGTTCAACGGACAGCCGTTGGCGCTGGGCGCCGGCTCGGCAGTGGCGAGGAACAGCGGCACCTGGCATCAGTGCGCAGGAGCGACCGCGAATCCGATGGTGCAGACCGCCGACTATGGATCGGGTGCGATGCCGCTGACGATCGGGGGCTGCGACGCGGCGGGCGCCTGCACCGGCAATGCGTTCACGAAGACGGTCTACGTCGACAACAGCCATCCGTCGGTGTCGCTGTCGGCGCCGCGCGACGTACCGGCGACGGGCGCAAACCAGTCGGTGACCGCCACCGCGGGCGGCAGCAGGTCAGGGATCACGGAGATCGACTGCCGCGTGGACGGCGGAGCGAACAAGCGGTATCTCGAGCACGGCGCGCAGCGCCCCAGCGTGCGGGTCCCGGTCGCCGGGATCGGCACGCATTCGATCTGGTGCACGGCGGCCAACGCCGTCGACGGGCCAGGACGGAACCCATGGGCTGGGCGACGACTGCAGCCCACACGACGCTTGAAGATCGGCGAGCCTACGCTCGCCGGGATCTCGTTCGTCAACGTCGTCAACAAGCTGCGGTGCGCGCGGGTCCAACGACGCGTGCGAGTGCCCGGCCACCGCCGCGGCCACACGAAGGTCGTCAAGGTGATGCGCTGCCACCCAAGGATCGTCCGGCGTCGTGTCACGGTCTGGAAGACGGTCCGCCGGCACGGGAAGGAGGTCCGGGTTAAGCGCAAGAAGCTGGTCCACGTCGTCCTGCCTCCTCGGATCGTCAACAGCAGCACCCGGCGGGTGCGCTACGGCGCCGGTACGACGGTCAACGGGTGGCTGGGAACCCCGAGCGGCGCTCCCCTGGCGGGACAGACCGTGCGCGTGCTAACCGCCCCCGATGACGGCCAAGGTCAGTTCACGCAGGCCGCGGTCGCGGTGACGGCTGCGAACGGTGGCTGGGGGGCGAATCTGCCCGCCGGGCCGTCGCGACTCGTCGAGGCGGTGTACGACGGCACGCCCGTCAACGGAGGCCGCCCTATCGGGCCAGGCGAGGCTGGTCGTGCCGTCCAAGCTCGCGGTGAAGATCAAGCCTGCCCGCGTCCGCTGGGGCAACAAGATCGTGATCAGCGGCCAGATCCTCGGCGGATACATCCCGTCCAACCCGCAAGCCGTGTCGCAGTTGCTGCGCCTCAGGATCGGGATCCGCGGGATCCACATCTCCCAGACGGCCGGGATCCCCGACGTGGACCGGGCCGGGAACTTCCGCACCAGCTACTGCTTCGGGACCGGCCGCGGGGTTGTCCACTACTGGTTCTCAGTCTCGACGCTGCGCGAGGTCAACTATCCGTTCCACCCGGCGACGTCCCGTCGGATCCCGGTCAGGGTCGGTCCCCGGAACGCGAGGCGTCCGTGCCATTGACGCAGACGGCTCAGACGTGTAGATGAATCAGGCGCTTCGGGTGTAGACTAAATGAGCACCACGATCAGGGTGAGCGAGCAGACCAGGGACGCTTCGCGAGGCTGTCCGAAACCACAGGCCGCTCCATGACTCAGCTAATTGACGATGCAGCCGACGCCCTAGAACGGCGGCTGTTCTTCGACCAGTTCTCGTCTCGTTACGAGGACCTGCGGGCGGATCCCGCCGCCTGGCGAGCTGATCGAGTCCGAGCGCGACCTCGAGGGCGGCGCGCTTCGGCATCCCCGACGTGACCGCTCGGAGCGGCGACGTCTGCCCTGGTCCTGGCGGTCGACCCGGACCGGGCTCCGACCAGACCTACAGAGGGCTAACACGAATCCTCCGAGAATCGTTCGCGCCCAGAGTCGGTACCGGCTAAGCTGTCTCGGGTGATCGGCGACATCCTTCAGCCAACACATCTTCTGTTCGTCCTCGTGATCGCACTGCTCGTGCTCGGCCCGAAGCGTCTGCCCGAGGTGGGCCGTTCGCTAGGCAAGGGCCTGCGCGACTTCAAGTCTGCGATCGGCGGCGAGGAGCAGGAGCCCCACGCGAGCGTCCTGAACCAGACGAGCGCCGAGAGCACCAAGCCGGCTGAAGAGCCGGCCGAGCGCGTCGGCTAACTCTCTCGTTCCTGCGCTTCACCGCCGCTGAACCGGCGTTGTATGGCGACGCTCAATTCGGGAGTCAGAGCGGGGCGAAGGCAGCCGCGCCCACGTTGGCGGCTGCTGGTCCGCATGCTGTTGGGCTGCCTGGTGGTGGTCGCGGCGACGGCCGCCACGGTGGCCACCGGCACGCTGCTTGAAGTCAAGACGTTCACTGACGCGCTCAAGCAGAACCCGCAGCTGAAGCTGGGCAACGTGCTCGCCAACGCCGATGCGGGCGGGCCGCAGACGCTGCTGCTGATCGGCTCGGACAAGCGGGCGCGAACGTCGAATGACGCGAACGCACCGGCGCACTCGGACACGATGCTGCTCCTCCGTCTCGATCCGAATCAGCCCGAGACGACGATGCTCTCGATCCCGCGTGACCTGAAGGTCACGATCCACCCCGATCACGGCCGACCGACCACGCAGAAGATCAACGCCGCGTACACGCTCGGGGGCGTGAAGCTGGCGACCAAGACGGTCAAGCAGGCCCTCGGCATACCGATCAATCACGTGATCGACGTGAACTTCGCCGGCTTCAAGGCGCTCGTCAACTACCTCAACTGCGTCTATGTCCAGGTCGATCGCCGCTATGACCACTCCAACGCCGGGCTGCCGCCGTCCGAGCAGTACGACGAGATCAACATCCAGCCCGGCTACCAGCGGTTGTGCGGCGACGACGCCCTGCACTACGTCCGCTACCGGCACGCCGACACCGACCTCGTCCGCTCCGCCCGCCAGCAGGACTTCCTCAGGCAGATCAAGAACCAGGTTGGGGCCTCGGGACTCGTGGCGCGGCTGCACCCGCTCGAGCGGATCTTCGGCAAGTACTCGAGCACGGACATCCGCTCGTCCGACGACGTCCTGAAGCTGATCGAGCTGCTGGTCCAGTCGGCCGGCCACCCGGTCAAACAGGTCCAATTCAACGCCTCGATCGGACCCTCGTACGTGACGGCGTCCAAGGCGCAGATCGCCGGAGTCGTCAATCAGTTCCTGCACGGAGGCGCCAGAACGGGCCACATCCAGACCTCCGGGGGCTCTGGGTCCGGTGGCGCTGGATCACGCAGAGCGAAGGTGCCGCTCGCGGATGCCGTCTCCGCGGAGCTCGCCCAGGAGCGCGGACTCGCGGCGACCGTCCCGTTCAAGGTCTACTACCCGGGCAAGCGGGTCACGAGCCCCACGGCGCCGATCGACCAGACCCGCTTCTACCGATTGCACCACCATCCCGCCTACGTCGTCGTGGTCGCCGAAGGCGGGCTCGGCCAGTTCTACGACCTCCAGGGGACGACCTGGCAGGACCCGCCGATCCTTGACCACCCCGATCAGACGATCCAGCGCGCCGGTCGGACGATGCAGCTGTACTTCGAGGGCCAGCGATTGCGGATCGTCGCCTGGCACGACGGCCCGGCGGTCTACTGGGTCGTCAACACGCTGCAGAACATCCTCACCAACAAGCAGATGCTGGCGATCGCGTCGGCCGCGCACGTCGCGCGGCGCTGAACCGCCGCATCGGCCGGCTCGTCAAGTCGCGAGTGCCGTGCGGAGATCCGCGGGCAGGTCGGCGACCACCTCCGGCTCAGCCGGACGGCGGGCCGGGACGTCCGACCCGGTCCGCGAGCGCTGGCTGGAGGGCCGACAGGCCCGGCCGTTGGCCAGGATCACGCCGTCGCTGCAATGGGCCTCGACCGTTCCGTCGCCGAACTGCTCCTCGTAGAGGCGCGCATACAGACCGCCGCGGGCGAGGAGCTCGTCGTGGGTTCCGCGCTCGACGATCATTCCGCCCTCGATCGTGAAGATCACGTCGGCGTTGCGGATCGTCGACAGCCGGTGCGCGATCGCGATCGTGGTGCGGCGCCGCATCAGCGCCTCCAATGCCTGTTGTACGACGCGCTCGCTCTCCGTATCCAGCGCCGAAGTGGCCTCATCCAGGATCAGGATCGGCGGGTCCTCGAGGATCACCCGGGCGATGGCCAGGCGCTGGCGCTCTCCACCCGAGAACCGGTAGCCACGTTCGCCGACAACCGTGTCATAGCCGTCCTCCAAGGCCATGATGCGGTCGTGGATGAACGCGGCCTTCGCGGCGGCCACGACCTGTTCGTCGGTCGCGTCCGGCCGTCCATAACTGATGTTCTCACGGACCGTGCCACCGAACAGGTAGCTCTCCTGGGTCACCACCCCGACCGCGCCCGCGATCGTCGCGGCCGTCAGATCGCGCACGTCGTGACCATCGATCTTGACCGCTCCGCGCTCGACGTCGTAGAGCCTCGGCACCAGATACGAGATCGTCGTCTTGCCGGCCCCGGAGGGCCCGACGAGCGCCGCGAGCTGCCCGGGCGAGACCAGCATCGACACGTCGCGCAGCGCCTCCTCGGATACCGGCGGCCCGCCGTCCTCGCCGCCGCCGTAACGAAACGACACCTCCTCGAGCGCCACCTCTCCCCGGACCTCGCGCACGTCAAGACTCAGCGCGTCATTGCGGTCGGTGATCCGCGGCCGGAGGTCGATCAGCTCGAAGATCCGGGCGAACAGCGCCATCGATGACTGCACGTCGACCGAGACCTGCAGCAGCTGGTTGATCGGTATCAGCAGCCGGCTCTGCAGGGTCGTGAAGGCCACCAGCGTCCCCGCCGACAGATCGCCGTGCGTGCCCTGGAGACCGGCCACGAGATACACGAGTGCCGGGCTGATCCCGAAGAAGGCCTGAGTGACCGCGAAGAACGAGCGACCGGTCATCGCCTGACGGACCTGCAGCTCGGCCTGGTTAGCGTTCTCGACGCGGTAGCGGTCGACCTCGTGGGCCTGGCGGCCGAACACCTTGGCCAGGAGGATTCCTGACACCGACAGCGTCTCCTGGGTGATCGACCCCATCGACGCCAGCGAGGCCTGCGCGTCGCGGCGTGCTCTTCGCCGCGCGCGTCCCACCCGTCGGCTGAACAGCACGAACGCCGGAGTGACCGCCAACGAGATGACGGTCAGCAGCGGCGAGAGCAGGAGCATCGCCACGACCGACGACACCAGTGTGACCACGTTGCTGACAACCGAGGAGGCGGTCGACGTGATCGTCGTCTGCACACCGCCGACGTCGTTGGCCAGCCTCGACTGAACCTCTCCGCTGCGGGTGGCGGTGTAGAACGCCAACGACAGACTCTCGAGGTGTTCGAACAGGCGGTCGCGGAGCTCCTGCAGTACCCGATTGCCCACGACTTCGGTCAGATACACCTGACCGATGTTCAGGACCCCGTTGATGATCGGGATCGCGATCAGCGCCGCCACCAGCGGGTACAGCGCATGGAGATCGGGGCCGCCCTGGACGAACAGGGCCTTGTCGAACACCTGGCGGACCAGCAGCGCGCTGATCACGCTCAGCGCCGACGTGATCAGGATGGTCACGACGATCAGCGCCAGCGCGCCTCGATGGGGGCGAAACAGGCGCACGATTCGCCGGCCGAGCGGCGGCGGCTCGGCTTGGACAATGGACGCGGTCATGGCCGCGAGCCTAGCCCACCGTACGGAGGGTGCCCAGGCAGCATTACCGGCCCGATTCGGTTGACCCACTGCGTCCGCCCTGCGAGAAGATTTCATCGCCGTGCGCCGCCCACACGACCAGCCCCACGCTAATCGATGACCGGCCCCGAGCCACCGAACCCCGGCTCTCCGTGACGCTGGACCGACCCGTTCAAGGTCCGCTCGGTGGACACACGCTCAGATGGACGTCGGCAAGGAGTACACCGCCGTCGTGATCCCGCCCGGGTTCACCGCCAGCCTGTTGGCCGTCGCCGGCGTTTCTGGCGGGTCAACCCGTCCTGCCGTCAAACCGACCGTCGAGTTGCTGACCAATCCCCGCGCGGGCACGCTTGCGGTGAGCCTCGCCACCGGCGCGCTGCAGCCAGCGCTCGCCCAGGCATCCGGCCGGGAGGACGCCGAGGCGGCGTCCGATGCTCCGGCCGGGCGCCTCGGCGACGGGCAAACCTGAGACTCGACTCGTCCTCGACTGCGGTGGGGGGGCGAATCCCGCCGCCCGCAGGCTCTGTAGTACATGCGGCTGTTCGACACCTTCAGACGTCTGTTCTCGAAGCTAGCCTCGCCCGATGACCTCGCCCGACGAGAGGGCAGCGCTGGTGGCGCTGCTGCGAACCGCGACGCGACCCTGGCACGAGTACGCCTACCTGGTCGAGGACCAGGGGAGCGCGATCGCGGTGCTCGAGCAGGAGCGCGGCCTGTTCTCGGGCGACGAGCTCGCCGAAGCGCGAGCGGCGATCGCGTCGTGGGAACGGCGCGGGATGCGGCTCAAGACGGTGCTCGACGACGAGTACCCGGAGAATCTGCGCGGCGTCTACGACCGGCCTCCGATCGTGTTCGTCGCCGGGCGGCTGGAGCCCGAAGACGGTCGCTCGGTCGCGGTGATCGGGTCGCGGCGGGCATCGACGGACGGGCTTGCGCGTGCGCGGTCAACTGCGTTGGAGCTCGTCGACGCGGGATGTGTCGTGGTGTCAGGGCTTGCGGCTGGGATCGACACGACCGCGCACACGGCGGCGCTCGATTGCGGCGGCCGTACGATCGCGGTGATCGGCACGGGCCTGGACCGTTGTTACCCGGCCGAGAACCGCGGGCTCCAGCAGCGGATCGCCGCCGACGGCGCCGTGGTCTCGCAGTTCTGGCCGGACGCGCCGGCCAGCCGGCACGGCTTCCCGATGCGCAACGCGGTGATGTCCGGGCTGGCGCTGGCCACGGTGGTGATCGAGGCGTCGCAGCACAGCGGGGCGCGGACGCAGGTGCGAGCCGCGCTCGCGCACGGCCGGCCGGTGCTGCTGCACGAGTCGTTACTAACGCATGGGTGGGCGCGGGACTGTGCTGGCCGTGGCGGCGTGCACGTGTTCGGCGGCGCCGGCGAGATCGTCGGGGTGATCGAGCGCCTCGAATCGCCTGACCCGCTCGTGGCCTGACCCGCTCGTGGCCGGACCCGCTCGTGGCCTGACCCGCCTGCCGGACCCGCTCGGCCTGACCCCTCGTGGCCTGACCCGCTCGTCGCCTGAGCCGCCGGCTGCCAGAGCCGCCCTCCTGACCCCATAACCCGAGAGAGAGCCGATGGCAACGGTCGCCGAGCTGACCGCGCCGTACGAGAACTTCATGCTCGGCCCGCGGCGCGGCCCCGACGTATGCGAGATCTGCTTCACGTTCACCCGCGGGTACGCCCGGTGCTACGCGTGCGCGAGCGCCGAGCAGGCGATCGACGCGATGGCGCCGATCTCATACAGCGTTGCCCACGAGCAGCTGCACCACGCGCTGGCCGCGTACAAGCGCGACGGCGGCCGGGCCGCACGGCGGCTGACCGTGCAGCTGGCGGCGGTCTTGTGGCGGCACCTCGCCGCGCATGAGCGGTGCCTGGCAGCGGCCGCAGCGGCCGCAGCGGCCGCAGCGGCCGCAGCGGCCGGAGCGGCCGCAGCCGCCGGAGCGGTCACAAGGGGCCCGGCCGGCGTCGACCGGTTCGAGCTCGTCACGACCGTGCCCTCGAGCGACCCGGACCGCGACGAGACGCATCCGCTGCGCGCGATCGTGGGCGAGCTGGCCGGTCCGACGCGCGATCGCCACCAGCGGCTGCTGCGCCGCACGGACCGCCCGGTCGGGCCTCGCGCCCACGACCCTGGGAAGTTCGCCGCGACCCGCGGCCTGAGCGGACAGCCGGTCCTGCTGATCGACGACACCTGGACTACGGGGGCGAACGCCCAGAGCGCGGCGGCGGCGCTGAAGGCGGCCGGCGCGGGACCGGTCGCCGCGCTGGTGATCGGGCGCCACCTGAAGCGTGAGTGGCACGAGAACTGGCGACCGCCTCCGCGGCATCTCGACTCCGTTCGACTGGCGAGTGTGCGCTTTGTGCGGAGATTCCCGAAGGCTCCCTTAGGTTGCGTTTACAAGTATCCGAGACGCGGGTAGTAGCCACGGCAGACGCAAGAGGAGAGGCTGGGTTGGTGAGACGGGACATCCTTGCCGCTGTGGCGGCAATCGCAACGATCGCTTTCATCGTCGGCTGTGGATCATCTTCCGGCAGTGGACCGGTGACGCTCAACTGGTACGTGTTCCCGGAGCCGTCGGGGTCGTTCCAGACCGCCGCGACGAACTGCAGCAAGGCCTCGGGCGGCAAGTACGACATCAAGATCAACTTCCTCTCGACGTCGTCTGACCAGCAGCGGGTGTCGCTGGTCCGCCGTCTGGCGGCGAACGACTCGTCGATCGACATCCTCGCGATGGACGTCGACTGGACCGCTGAGTTCGCGACCGCGAAGTGGATCGTCCCGGTGCCCTCGCAACTGGCCCAGCAGATCCGCACTCAGGACCTGAAGGGGCCGGTCCAGACGGCGACGATCAACGGCAGGCTGTGGGCGGTCCCGCTGAACTCGAACACGCAGCTGCTCTGGTACCGCAAGGACCTCGTTCCGCACCCGCCCAAGACCTGGAACCAGATGATCGACGACGCCGAGCAGCTGGCCAAGCAGGGCAAGCCGCACTACATCGAGGAGCAGGGCGCGCAGTACGAGGGACTGACGGTGTGGTTCAACTCGATGGTCAACTCCGCCGGCGGGCTAGATCATCACCGGTGACAACAAGGTCGTGATCGGTAAGCCGGCCGTCGTCGGCGCCACGATCATGCGCCGGTTGGCGAACTCCGTCGCGGCCGACCCGTCGCTGAACGTGACGATGGAAGGCCAGTCCGACACGGCCTTCGACCAAGGCAAGGCGGCGTTCGAGATCAACTACCCGTTCGTGTGGCAGTCGGCGAAGGCGACGAACCCCGCGGTGGCCAAGAACATGGGTTACGCGCCGTTCCCGCAGGTCACCCCGGGGAAGACCCCGAGGGTGTCGATCGGCGGCTACAACCTCGGCATCTCGTCGCACTCCAAGCACCCCGACCTGGCCTTCCAGGCGGCCCAGTGCCTGATCCAGCCGGCCAACCAGACACGTAACGCGGTCAAGGGAGGCCTCGCCCCGGTCGCCGCCAGCATCTACGACCAGCCGGCGTTCGCGAAGGCATATCCGTTCCACGAGCTGATCAAGCAGCAGCTGCAGACCTACGGTCTGCGCCCGCAGACGGCCGCCTACGCCGACGTCACGCTGGCGATCCAGAAGACGCTCTCGCCCACGTCGAGCATCGATCCGAGCACGCTGGTCAGCCAGCTGCAGAACAAGCTCAAGCTGTCCCTCTCATCGGCGGCTCTGCTGTGACCACCGAGACCGTCTCAGCACCGCCACAGGCTCCGGAGAAGCCACGGCGCGCGCATGTGAGCGAGCGCGTCCGTGCCGAGCGTCGCCTGGCCGCGTGGCTGGTCGCGCCCGCGCTGATCGTGATGCTCGCGGTGGTGGCTTACCCGATCGTCGACGCGGTGATCCTGTCGCTGCAGCGCGCCGACCTGCGGTTCCCCGACGCGAACAAGTTCATCGGCCTGGCGAACTACGGCCATGCGCTGTCGGCTCCGATCTTTTGGCAGGACGTCCTGCACACGGTGATCATCACGGTCGTCAGCGTCTCGATCCAGTTCGTGATCGGGATGTGCGTGGCGCTCGTCATGTACAGGATCCTGTTCGCCCGCGGGCTGGTGCGCGCGGTCGCGTTGATCCCGTATGGCATCGTCGCCGTCGTCGCCGCCTACTCGTGGGAGCTCGCCTGGTCGCTGCAGAGCGGCTGGATCCCGAAGCTGCTGGGGCTGTCGGGCGACCCGCTCAGCCACCCGTTCGGGACCTACGTCGCGATCATCATCACGGAGGTGTGGAAGAACACGCCGTTCATGGCGCTGCTGCTGTTGGCGGGACTGGCGCTAGTGCCCGACGAACTGCTGGAGGCGGCGAAGGTCGACGGGGCCAACGCCTGGCAGCGGTTCTACAAGATCACGCTGCCTTTGATGAAGCCGGCGATCCTGGTCGCGCTGCTGTTCCGAACGCTCGACGCGTTCAGGATCTTCGACACGATCTACATCTTCAACCAGGGCGCCCAGGGCACCGAGTCGATCTCGATGCTCAACTACAACACGCTGCTGGACCGGCTCAACCTCGGGCTGGGGTCGGCGGTGTCCGTGCTCCTTTTCATCATGGTGGCGCTGATCGCCTTCGTGTTCATCAAGCTGTTCGGCGCCGGCGCAGCACCGGGGACTGATCCAGAATGAGCAAACGCCATAAAGAGATCAGCGGCTGGTCGCTGGCGATCATCATCATCTTCGTGTCGTCGCTGGTGCCGGTGGTGTGGATCGTGATGCTGTCGCTCAAGACGCCCGCCACCGCCACCGACGGCAGCTTCATCCCGCACGCTTGGACGCTCTCGAACTACTCCGACATCTTCAAGCTGGGGACGTTCACATCCGCCCTGCGCAACTCGATCGGGATCGGCCTGATCGCCACGGTGCTGGCGGTGGCCCTCGCGTCGTCGGCCGCGTACGCGATCGCGCGCCTGGACTTCCGGGGCAAGCGCGTGATCCTGGCGGTCGCGCTGGGCGTGGCGATGTTCCCGCAGATCTCGCTGGTCGGCCCGTTGTACAACCTGTGGCGCCAGATCGGGCTCTACGACACCTGGCCCGGGCTGATCATCCCGTACATGACGTTCGCGCTGCCGCTGTCGATCTACACGCTGTCGGCGTTCTTCAGAGAGATCCCGTGGGAGCTCGAACAGGCCGCACAGGTCGACGGGGCGACGCCGTTCCAGGCGTTCCGGAAGGTGATCGTGCCGCTCGCCACCCCGGGCATCGTCACCACCTTCATCATCGTGTTCATCATCTGCTGGAACGACTTCGTGTTCGCGATCTCGCTGACCTCGACGTCGAGGGCACAGACCGTGCCCGCGGCGATCTCGTCGTTCCCGGGCGTCTCGCAGTTCACCGTGCCCTACGGCGACATCGCGGCTGCCGCGGTGGTCGTCACGATCCCGGTGATGCTGCTGGTCCTGGTTTTCCAGCGCCGGATCGTCGCCGGCCTGACCGCGGGCGCGGTCAAGGGATGAGCGCGACACCGAAAAGGAGCTTTAGCGAATGGCCGAGATCGAGTTCGATGACGTAACCAAGCGGTACGCCGATGGCTTCGAGGCCGTCAAGCACTTCAACCTCGACGTCCCCGACGGCGAGTTGATGATCCTCGTCGGCCCGTCGGGTTGCGGCAAGTCGACCGCGCTGCGGATGGTCGCCGGCCTCGAGGACATCTCTGACGGCGAGCTGAAGATCGGCGGCCAGGTGGTCAACGATCGCGCGCCCAAGGACCGCGACATCGCGATGGTGTTCCAGAACTACGCGCTGTATCCGCACATGACCGTGCGCGAGAACATGGGCTTCGCGCTGAAGCTGGCCAAGACGCCCGAGGCGGAGATCGACCAGAAGGTCAACGAGGCGGCGCGGATCCTCGACCTCGAGCAGCACCTCGAGCGCAAGCCGGCCAACCTCTCGGGCGGACAGCGCCAGCGCGTGGCGATGGGCCGCGCGATCGTCCGCAACCCCAGCGTGTTCCTGATGGATGAGCCGCTGTCGAACCTCGACGCGAAGCTGCGCGTGCAGATGCGCACCGAGATCGCGCGGATCCAGCAGCAGCTCGAGACGACCACGATCTACGTCACCCACGACCAGACCGAGGCGCTGACGCTCGGCGACCGGATCGCGGTGATGCGCGCCGGGACCCTGCAGCAGGTGGGTCCTCCCGGCGAGCTGTACGCGCACCCGAACAACCTGTTCGTGGCCGGCTTCATCGGCTCGCCGTCGATGAACTTCCTCGCCGGCGAGCTCCACGGCGACGACGGTCCACCTGCCGATCGGCGACGTGCAGATCCCCGACGAGCTCCGGCGGCGGCTGGAGTCCGGGCCCGGCGGGGGCCGGGGCGGGGTGATCGCCGGCCTGCGTCCCGAGCACTTCGAGGACGCCGCGCTGATCCCCGACCGCTCGGCCGGGGTCACGTTCAACGCCAAGATCGACGTGCTCGAGTCGATGGGCTCGGAGTTCTACGCGTATTTCGTGGTCGAGTCCGAGCGCGTCTCCTCGACCGAGCTCGAGGAGCTGGCCCAGGACGCCGGCGGCGGCGAGCTGCAGCGCGGCGGGGGGGTCCAGATCACGGCTCGACTGGGCGCCGAGAGCGAGGTCCAGGAGGGCCAGGACGCCGAGCTGTGGTTCGACTCGCGCCATCTGCAGCTGTTCGACAGCGAGTCAGGACGCAGCCTGCTCGCGCGCGACGGCGCGGTAACGGCGCGTCCTCGGCCCAGCCCGCGGCGGCGGCCGCGCCTCCGGGCGCGTCAGCCGAGAGCCAGGCCGAAACGGCCGCCGGCGGCGAGGGCGGCGAGCAGCCGCCTGAGCCGGTTCCAGCCCCAGCTAATCTCAGTCACATATGCCGACGCCGCGCTCCACCGGCTTGGCCGGCGTCGACGCGCAGCACGACTTCCTGCGCGCTCGCCGGCGACGCGACGTTCTCGAGGCTGGTCGTCGCGGCTTCGCGGACTTCCCGATGACGTAGGCGTGATCCTGCCGTACGAGGAGGTTGTCGAGGCGCTCGGGTTCGTCAGCGAGCGCAGCGTCGGGCTCAACGTCGTGCCGCTCGACGCTGATCGTCGGCAGCGGTCGACCGCGGGCGCGACTTCGACCGGAGCTTCCGCCCCACCTCGGCCCGGCTCGCGCAACCGCTGGGAGCAGATCGCGACCGCGATGCGCCGCGGCGAGTCGATGCCGCCGGTCGACCTGGTCAGGGTCGGCGAGATCTACTTCGTCCGCGACGGCCACCACCGCGTGTCGGTATCCCGCGCGCTCGGGCCGCACCGACATCGACGCGTACGTGACCGAGGTGGTCACCCGCGTCGACGCCGAGCCGCGCGATCACGCTCACCGACCTGCCCGCTCAAGAGCCACGAGCGCGTGTTCTTCGAGCGGGTGCCGCTCCCCGACGACGCCCGCGCTGAGATCTCGCTGTCTGACCCGTGGGACTACACGTTGCTGGCCGAGAGCGTCGAGGCCTGGGGATTTCGGGCGATGCAGCGACCGCGGCGAGCTGCTCGACCGCGAGACCACCGCCGCGCTGTGGCTGGAGACCGAGTACCGCCCGGTGGTGGCGATGCTGCGCGAGGCCGACCTGATCTCGCGGCCAGACGCCGACCGAGGCCTACATGCGGATCGCCGCCGAGCGCTACCGGCTGCTGCGCACGCACGACTGGAGCGACGACGTCCTGCAGCAGGTGCTCGAGGGCCGCCGGCGGCCCGCCGCCGCTGAGCTGCGGTAGCCTGCGCGCGCGATGATCCTCGGCCCCCGCTCACGAATGCCCACTAAGGCCACCCGGCGTTACGCGCCGAGGATGCCGCCCGAGCAGCGGCGCGAGCAGCTCGTCGACGCCGCGCTCGAGCGTGATCATCGAACAGGGGTACGGCGGCGTCTCGATCGAGGCGATCGCCCGCACCGCCGGCGTCACCCGGCCGGTCGTCTACGACCACTTCCCGAACCTCGGCCGCCTCCTGCACGCGCTGATCGAGCGCGAGGAGCGCTACTCGCTCGAACAGCTCGCGCACGTGGTCCCCGACGACCTCGGCGACGGCGATCCGGTGGAGGTGCTGGCCGGAAGCGTGCGGCGATTCCTCGACGCGGTCACCGCGCGCCCCGACACGTGGCGGATCATCCTGCTGCCGATCGACGGCACTCCGGCGATCGTGCGCGAGCACGTCGAGACCCACCGGGCGCTGATCCTGGGACGGATCGAGCAGCTGGTGCGGTGGGCGGTCAAGGGCGGCGAGCTCCCCGCCGAGCTCGACGTCGAGCTTGCCGCCCGTGCGATCTGCGACCTCGGCGAGCAGGCCGGGCGGATGGTGCTGACCGACCCCGAGCGCTACTCGCCGGACCGCTACGAGCGGTTCGTACAGACCGTGATGAAGCTACTCTGGCCTTCGTGAGCCGGGACGTGACCGGGCTCACGGTGCGCTCGGCCTCGCAGCTGGCCGCGGCGATCCGCCGCCGCGAGGTGAGCGCGATTCAGGTTGTCCAGGCCCACATCGACCGCCATCACGCGGTCGCGCCCCGGATCAACGCGATCGTCGCCGAGCGGTTCACGGCAGCGCTCGCCGAAGCCACCGAGGCGGACCAAAGGCTCGCTGCGGCCGGCCCCGGGGAGCAGTTGCCGCCCCTGCTCGGGGTCCCGTTCACCGTCAAGGAGTCGATCGCGCTCGCCGGAATGCCCCAGTCCGGGGGCTTGGTGGCCAGGCGCGAGTACCGCTCGCCTCGCAGTGCACCCCCGGTGCAGCGGCTGATCGACGCGGGCGCGATCCCGCTGGGGGTGACCAACACCTCCGAGCTGTCCTTGTGGATCGAGTCGTTCAACCGCCTGTACGGGTCCACCCGCAACCCCTACGACGGCGCCCGCGCCGCCGGCGGCTCCTCCGGCGGCGAAGGCGCCGCGGTCGGCAGCGGTGGATCGCCGTTCGGCGTGGGCTCGGACATCGGCGGGTCGATCCGGGTGCCGGCGTTCTTCTGCGGCGTGTTCGGCCACAAGCCCTCGCCCGGGCTGGTCCCGAACACCGACCACTATCCGCCCACCTCCGGCGAGGCCGCATGGATGCTCGGCACGGGCCCCCTGACCCGGCGCGCCGAGGACTTGCTGCCGTTGCTGTCGATCATGGCCGGTCCCGACGGCGAGGACCCGCTGGTCAAGCCCGGCATGCTCGGGGACCCGGCGGCCGTGTCCCTGCAGGGGCTGCGGGTGGTGACGGTCGAGGAGGCGACGCTGTTTCCGATGACCCGGGCGCTGCGCGATGCGCGGGAGCGGGCGGTCGGCGCGCTGGCCGCCGCCGGGGCCGAGATCGTCCCGGTCGCGCTGCGCTCGTGGCGGCGGGCGGCGTTCCCGTTCCTGGCCACGCTGCAGGCCGGCGCCGGGCAGACGATCGTGGGGCTGCTCGAGGAGGCGGGGGCGGCGACCCCGACGCTGCGCACGCTGGTCCGGCGCGGCAGCCCGCACACGGTGCCGACCAGGCTCACGCTCGCGACCGAGCTGCTGCCGTCGAGCACCCGGAGCTCGCAACGCAAGCTCCTGGCGGCGGGCGTAAGCCTGGCCGCCGAGCTCACCGAGGCGATCGGCGACGGCGTGCTGCTCCACCCCGCGTACCCGCGCACGGTCCCGCGGCACGGCACCACCGTCGGACGGCCCTGGCTGCTCGCCTCCGCAGCCGTGTTCAACCTCGCCGGCGTTCCTGTCACCGAGGTGCCGCTGGGGCTTTCGTCGCGCGGGCTGCCGCTGGGAGTGCAGGTCGCAGCCGGGGCCGGCCGGGATCACGTGTCGATCGCGGTCGCGCTCGAGCTCGAGCGGGTATTCGGTGGTTGGGTGCCGCCACCGGGTATAACGGTCCCGTGAAGCTTCGGACACTAGGCGCCACCTCGATCACCACCACCCCGATCTCGCTGGGGCTCGCCGCCCTCGGCCGGCCGGGCTACCTCACGCTCGGCCACGGCGAAGACTTCCCCGACCACACGGTCGAGGCGATGGCGGCGCGGACCCACGAGGTCCTCGACGCCGCCTACGCGGCGGGCGTGCGCCACTTCGACGCCGCGCGCTCCTACGGCCGCGCCGAGGAGTTTCTCGGCCAGTGGCTCCGCGACCGCTCGGTGGCGCCCGGCGCGCTGACGATCAGCTCGAAGTGGGGATACCGCTACACCGCCGGCTGGCAGGTCGACGCCGACCCGCCCGAGGTCAAGGAGCTGACCGCCGACAACCTGCGCCGGCAGCTCGCCGAGACCCGCGAGCACCTGGGCGAGCACCTGACGCTCTACCAGATCCATTCGGCGACGCTGTCGAGCGGCGTGCTCGACGACCCCGACATCCGCCGCGAGCTCGACGAGCTGCGCTCAGCCGGGGTGGCGGTCGGGCTCAGCACCTCGGGCACCGAACAGAGCGCGACGATCCTGCGGGCGATTGAGGTCGGCGGCTACGACACCGTCCAGACCAGCTGGAACCTGCTCGAGCGCTCGGCCAGCGAGGCGCTGGAGGCCGCCCACGAGGCGGGGATGGGCGTAATCATCAAGGAGGCGCTGGCCAACGGCCGACTCACCGCCCGCGGCGACGTCGAGGCGCTGCACGAGGCCGCTCGGCGCCTCGGCGCGACCGAGGACGCGGTGGCGCTCGCGGGCGTACTCGCGCGGCCCTGGGTCGACACGGTGCTGAGCGGCGCGAGCACGGTGGAGCAGCTGCACAGCAACCTAGCCGCGCTCGACATCGCCTGGGACGAGTCGCTCGAGCGGGAGCTGGCATCGATGACCGAGTCGGCCGATCAATACTGGGACACGCGTTCGGGCCTGCCCTGGACCTAGTGTCTCGAGGGAGGTAGTCATGCAGCGCAGCACGGACAGGATCCTGACGACCCACGCCGGCAGCCTGCCGCGCCCGGCGAGCTTGCTGCCGATGGTGTTCGCGCAGGAGTCGGGCGAGCCGGTCGACGCCGAGCAGTTCGAAGCCGGCGTCCGTTCGGCGGTGAAGGAAACCGTTCGCAAGCAGGTGGTCGCCGGGGTCGACGTGGTCAACGACGGAGAGGTGAGCAAGCCCAGTTACGCCACGTACGTCAAGGACCGGCTCACCGGCTTCGGCGGCGAGGGTTCGATCGAGACGGTGGCGGCCTCCGTGATGAACCTCGAGGAATTCCCCGACTTCGCCGACCACATGGCCGCGACGATGGAGTCGGTCTCCGAGATCAGGTTCACGACCTGCGATGGACCGGTCTCCTACGTGGGCCAGGATGCCGTCAAGACCGACATCGAGAACCTGCAGGCGGCGCTCGACGGCGAGGCGCCGGCCGGCACCTTCATGAGCGCGGCATCCCCGGGCGTGATCGCCGTGTTCTCACCGAACCGGTACTACTCGAGCCAGGAGGAGTACCTCGAGGCGCTCTCGAACGCGATGCGCGAGGAGTACGAGGCGATCCACGAAGCGGGCTTCATCCTGCAGCTCGACTGCCCCGACTTCGCGATGACCGCCCCCGGCGCGGGGTCGCTCGAGAACTTCCGCAAGCAGCTCCAGATGAGCGTCGAGGCCCTCAATCAAGCGCTCGTCAACATCCCCGCTGAGGCCACCAGGATTCATATCTGCTGGGGCAACGGCGAGATGCCACGAACCTCGGACGTGGAGCTAAAGGACATCATCGACCTGATTCTCCAGGCCAAGCCCGCCGGCCTGATGCTGATGGCATCCAACGGCCGTCACGCCCACGAGTGGACGGTGTTCGAAGACGTGAAGCTGCCGGACGACAAATACGTGATCCCAGGCGTGCTGGACTCGACCACCAACGTGGTCGAACACCCGGAGGCAATCGCGCAGCGTCTGACGCAGTACGCGCAGGTCGCGGGCCGGGAAAACGTGATGGCAGGCACCGACTGCGGCTTTGGCACGGTCGCCGGGCTGCAGATCGTCGTGCCGAGCGTGGTGTGGGCGAAGTTCAAATCGATGAGCGAAGGCGCCGAGCTCGCGACGCAGCGCCTCTGGGGTTAGGCTCGCAGCAGTCCGTTGGCCCGGGCCCACTCGACCGTCCGCCGCAGCGTGTCCCGCGGTGCGCTGTAGCTGAGGCCAAGCTCGCGCTCGGCTCGCGAGCCGTCGTAGCGGTGGCCGTGCAGCAGCGTCTTGACCATCTCGCGGCACACCGGGGGGCGCTTGCGGGCCAGCCGGAAGGCGTGCTCGACCACATAGGCGCCGGCCACCGCCGCCGGGCGGGGCACCAGCCGAGGGCGGTGCTTGACGCCGGCCACGTCGCCGGCGAGCGTCAACGCGTCGGTGAGCGGCATCTGGATCCCGTTGAGCAGGTAGCGCTCGCCGGCCACCCCGTGCTGCGCGGCGAGCAAGTGGCCCTCGGCGCAGTCGGCGATGTCGACGAGGCTGACGTTGGTCTGCACGAACGCCTTCAGCCGGCCGTCCAGGAACGCGATCAGGAAGCGCGCCGTGCCTCCGGCGCGGCCCGGACCCTGGACCGACGACGGGTTGACGCACACCACCTCGATCCCGGTCTCGCGTCCGGCCGCAAACGCGGCGTGCTCGCCCTCGGTCTTGGTCCGCTCGTAGTCGGACAGGTACCACCCGCGGTGCGTCGTGTCCTCGCGGCCGACCGTGCCAGGCGGCTCGCCGATCGTGGCCGCGGAGGACGTGTGGACGACCCGCGGGACACCGGCGCGCGCCGCGGCGCGGATCGCCGTGACCGCGCCGTCGACGTTGGCCCGGCGCATCGGGTCGGGGTTCGCCATGCACAGCTCGTTGATGCCGGCCACGTTGTAGGTCACCGCGCACCCCGCCATCGCCCCGGCGAGGACGTCCTCGTCCAGCAGCTCGCCGAGTACGACACTGGCGCCCAGGGACTCGAGCGTGGCGGCGCTCTCCGACGACCTGGCGAGCCCGATCACCTCGTCGCCGTGCGCAACCAGGCGCTCCACGAGCGCGCGGCCGACGACGCCGCTGCCACCCGTGACGAAGACGCGGCTCACGTACCGCTGCGAAGCGAGGAGGAGAAGCGCAGGAAGTAGTCGACTCCGGACCAGGCCGTGACCACCGCCGCGATCACCAGTACCCACTGGTCGAGGTACGCGCCGGCGATGATCACGTCGGGGCGCAGTATCGCCAGCGCAAGCGCGACGAACTGCAGGGTCGCCTTCCACTTGCCGAGCATCGACGCCTCCAGGTGCTGACCCGACGCGGCAACGGCGGCCCGCAGCCCGAGCACGGTCATCTCACGCCCGATCATCACCAGGGCCACCCACGGCGAGGCGCGGTCGACGGCGACCAGCGCGATCAGCGTGCCGGTGACGAGCAGCTTGTCCGCGGTCGTGTCGAGGAACGACCCCAGCTTCGAGCTGACGCCCCAGCGCCGAGCGAGCCGACCGTCGAACCAATCGGTCGCTGACGCCACCAGGAACAGGATCGCGGCAGCCGTGTAGGAACGGGTCAGCAGCAACGCCATCACCACGGGTGTGGCGACAATCCTGGTGCAGGTGCCGATCAGGATCAGTGCGCTGGCGCGCATGCTGCCTCTCCGGGTCCCTCTCAGCGCGCCGGCCTCCACAGTGCTCGATCGTACCAACGGTCGCGCCTCACACCAGGACGGCTGCGTGCAGCCGCGCGGCCGCGGCGTCTGGCTCGCCGAGCGCCTGAGTGGCCGCCGCGGCGGCCTGTTCGAGCGTCAGCGAGCGGAGCGTCTGCTTGACCTCGGCGATCAGTGGCGCGGCCATGCTGAGCTCGCGAACCCCCAGGCCCACCAGCAGCACCGCCGCGGCGGGGTCGCCGGCCAACTCGCCGCAGACCCCAACCCAGCGCGAGTGCGCCGCCGCCCCGGCGGTCGTCTCGCGGATCAGCCGGAGCACCGCCGGCTGCGGTCCGGCGAGCAGCCCGGCCACGTGCTCGTTGCCGCGCTCGGCGGCCATCGCGTATTGCGTCAGGTCGTTGGTTCCCACCGAGAAGAAGTCCACGCGGGCCGCGAACTGCTCGGCGAGCAGCGCCGCCGCGGGGATCTCGACCATGATCCCGACCTCGAGCTGTGCGTTGCCGCCGGTGTCCGCGCGCGAACGCTCGAGCACCTCCAGGGCCGCGTCGAGTTCCTCGAGGGCGGCGACCATCGGGAACATCACCCGCAGCGGGCGCTGCGCCGCCACCCGGCAGATCGCCCGCAGCTGCACCTCGAGCAGCTCCGGGCGCTCGAGCCCGAGGCGCAGTCCGCGGCGGCCGAGGAACGGGTTGGCCTCGGGTTCCATCGGCACCGCCTGCAGCGGCTTGTCGGCGCCGATGTCGAGCGTGCGCACGATCAACGGGCGGTCGCCCAGCTCGGCGGCGATCCCGGCGAGCGTCTGCACCTGTTCGTCCTCGGACGGGATCTCGGGGCGCTCCAGGAACAGGAACTCGGTCCGCAACAGCCCGACCCCGTCGGCGCCCAGCTCCACCGCTCTCGCCGCCTCGCCGCTGCCGCCGATGTTGGCCGCGACCTCGATCACCGTGCCGTCGCGCATCACCGCGGGCTCGCTCGCGTGCTCCCGCGCGGCGCGCCGCCGCGCGGCGGCCCGGGCAGCCCGCTCCCGGGCGTCGGCCTCGACCTGCTCGTCTGGCGCCACCAGCACCGTGCCCTCGTCGCCGTCGAGCAGCACCGGGGTGCCCTCCGGGATCGCCAGCACCGCGGGGCCGAGGCCGACCACGGCGGGCAGTCCGAGCGCCCGGGCCAGGATCGCCGCGTGCGCCGTCGGGGTCCCGCGTGCGGTCGCGATCGCCTTGACCAGCTGGGGATCGAGCGCGGCGGTCTCGCGCGGGGTGAGCTCGTCGCCGACGATCACGCCCTCGAGCGCCAGCGCGGGGCTGGCGCCGGTCAGCGCCGCCACCACCCGCGCGCCGACGTCCTCGACATCGACGGCGCGCCCGGCCAGCAGCGGATCGTCGAGCGCGCGCAGCTGCTCGGCGGTCTCGCCGGCGGCGTCGTGCCAGGCGGTCTCGGCGGCGGCGCCGGAGGCGATCAGCTCCCGGGCACGCGCCAGCAGCGCGTCGTCGTCGAGCAGCGCGCGGTGCGCGTTGAAGATCTCGGCCTCGCTCGAGGCCCCGCGCCCGGACACGTGGTCGCGGTCGCGCTCGATCGCCTCGCGTGCCTGCGCGCGCGCGGTGTCCAGGCGGGCGAGCTCGGCGTCCTCGCCGTCTGACTCGCGCTCGGGCGGCGGGCCCGACGGGCGGTCGAGGTGGCGCACCGGGCCGAGCACGATCCCCGTCGAGGCCGCGATCCCGGTCAGCGTGGTTCCGGGCGCGGGAGCCTCGGCCGGCACGGGCGCCGCCACGGTCGCCGGCGGCCCGGGCCGGTCGGGCGGGCATCGGTGGCCGCCGGAGCCGCGCCGTCGGCCACGCCCTCGCCGAAGCCGCCGGCCGCGAGCTCCTCCAGCGCGGACACGGCGTCGGACGCCTGCGGGCCGGCGGCGGTGGCGACCAGCTCGTCGCCCCTGCGCGCGGCCAGCGTCATCAACCCGGTCAGGCTGCGGGCGCTGACCGGGGCCGCGGAGCCGCCGGCCTTGGCCAGCCGTAGGTCGGCGTCGAAGTGCGCCGCCAGCTCGACCACCAGCGCGGCCGGCCGGGCGTGCAGACCGATCGCGTTGAGTACGGGGATTCGCGCCTGCGCATCTGCGGGTGCGAGCTCCACGTCCGTCGTCGGGCCGCCCGCATCCGCGGCCGGCTCGTCGCCCCCGAGCTGGGCGGCCTTCATCTGCAGCGCGCCCTGAGCCTCGGCCTGGACCTGCTCGAGCGGCGCGCCGCCCCGGGCCGCCGCGGCGGCCGCCACCGCGCCCTCGACCAGCGGGGCCTCACTCATCACCACGCGCCCGTCACCCTCCATCAGCTCGATCGCCATCTCGGTGCTCATCAGCGCGCTGCCCAGGTCCATGAGCACGAGCACGCCGTCATCGGACATCGCCCGCTCGATCGCCGCGCGCACGCGCTCGGCGTCGGTGCCGATCGACCCGTCCTCGAGCCCGCCGGCCTCCTCGAGCGCGAGGTCCTCGCCGCCCATCTCGCGCGCGAGCGCGACGACGCCGCGGGCCAGCTCAGCGGAGTGCGAGACGACGACGATCCCTACCACGGGGCCGCGTCCCTGATTTGACCCACTGTGCTCAGAGCCCGTAGGCCCGATGCAGCAGCTCGACCGGGTGAATCGACTTGTGCCCGGTGCCGTGGTCGATCTGCCAGCGGCAGGTCTCGCTGTCACACGCCACAAGCCCCGCCCCGGACGCCGCCACCTGCCCGAACAGGTCGGCGCCCGCGGCCATACCGATCTCGTACTTCTCCTTCTTGAGCCCATAGGTCCCGGCGATCCCGCAGCAGCGGGCGTCGAGCTCGCGGACGTCGAGCTCCGGGATCAGCCGCAGCAGATCGACCGCGGGCTTGCCGATCCAGTGCCCCTGCTGCTGGCAGGGGGCGTGGTAGGCGACTGTCTCTGAGACCGGCTGGAAGTCGGTCTTGAGCTGCCCCGCGTCGTGCAGCTCGAGCAGCAGCTCGCACAGGTCGTAGGTCTGGCGGCTGACCAGCGCGAGGTCGGGATCGTCCTCCAGGCCGAGGATCTCGCGCGCCTCGCGCTTGAGCATGACCGTGCAGCTGGTGGCGTTGCCGACGATGATCGACCCGTCCCGGGCCGCCGCCGCCAGCGACCGAGCCAGCCGCAGCACGTACTTGCGGGCGTCGTCGAACAAGCCGTTGGACTGCAGCGGCAGCCCGCAGCAGTCCTGCTTGGGCACCTCCACCCGGAAGCCATTGTGCTCGAGTACCTCGACCACCTTCTGACCGACCTCGGGCTCGTAGTAGTCGGTGCCGCAGCCGTGGAAGAACACGATCTTCGTGCCGGTCGCCGGCGCCTCGCGCTTGCGCGCCCAGGTGGCAAAGCGGTGGCCGGCAAACGCGGGCAAGGGCGCGTCGCGGTGCAGCCCGAGGGTCTGCTCGATCAGGATCCGCGCGGGCTTGAGCTTGAGCGTGAGGTTGGCCAGCGGCGCCACCGGGGTCCCCAGCCGGCCGACCACGGTCGGGCGGGCGACGATCCGGTCGCGCAGCTTGACGCCGTCGCGCTCCTTGAGCTGATGGCGCGCGTGGGCGTTGAGCTCGGCGATCTTGACGCCCTGCGGGCAGGCCTGGGTGCACAGGCCGCAACCCGAGCAGTAGTCGACCGAGGTGTCCAGCGAGACCTCGCCCTGGATCCGGTAGCGCTCGGCCTGCGGGCCGGCGTACTTGGGGCCGGGGAACAAGGGCGTCACGTTCGAGACCGGACACACCGTCTCGCAGATCGTGCACTTGACGCAGTGATCCAGCGACTCGCGCAGCAGCTCGTGCATCGGGTCAACGCTCATGCCGTCGTCGCCGCTCCTTCTCGCTCGCTTACGGATTGCGCGACGAAATGCCCGCTGGCGAGGGCGATCCCGTCGCCCGATCCCTCTCGCCAGGGCTCGGCGCCCGCCAGCGAAGCGCCGGCGACGAGCACGTTCTCGGTTCCCTCAGCGACCAGCGTGGGGCCCACCGCGACGCCGGCCCGGGCGATCGGCTGCTCGGCGAAGTAATCGCCGTCGAAACGCGGCTCGCCCGCCGGCGGGACGCCGGCCAGCTTCAGCCCGAGCACGGTCTCGCGCGCCTGCCAGTCCGAGCCGAGCGAAAGCGCGCCGGAGGCGAACCCGCCGGTGGCGAGCACGATCCAGTTGGCGTGGTACACGTGGTCGTGGCCGCTGGCGTGGCTGCGGACCTGGGTCACGCGCTCGCCCTCGCGTTCGCTCCCGACCACCTCCGCGCCGAGCACGATCCGGCCGCCGGCCGCGCGCAGGGCCGCGTTCAATGCGTTGTAGACGCGGATCCCGGGCGCCGACGGCGGCAGCGTCGGGATCTCGAACACCGGGTGGCCCAGCCGCTCCTGCAGCTCTGACCAAGCGCCATGCGGATCCTTGAGGCCGACGATCGCCGGCATCCCCACCCGCTCCTCGGCGCGCAACAGCGACACCAGCCGGGCGGCGAACGCGCAGCGGAACGCCGAGTCGTCGAACCGTCGGGCCAGCCCCAGCGAGTTCGCCTCGGCGCGGCCGACGTCGACGTCGAGCGCAATTCCGCGCGCCTGCACCCCGGCGCGCTGCAGGTTGGCGGCGCACAGCGAGGCGTGGAAGTCGCGGAGCACCGGCACGCCGACGACGCACACCGGCGTGCGATCGCCGAGATCTCCGGCCGCCACCGTCTCGGGCACCAGCGCGGACGGGCGCACGGCGCCCACCGCGGTGGGCAGCAGATGGTTGCGCGACAGGTCTCCGACGTACGCGTAGGACGGCTGCGGACCGGCGTCGATCTTGGCCTTGAACCACTCGAGCGCCGGCGCGATCCGGTCCACCCCGATCAGGCCGTAGGGGTGCTCGGGATGCTTGGCCACGAACTCGGGCAGCGCGGCCGCCGGGTCCTCGACCCGCTCGGGGTCATAGCCGAGCACGTCGACGGTGCCGGGCGCCAGATGCGTCGAGCCGACGCCCTTGGCCAGCACGCACACGCGCGCACCGGACTCGGCCAGGCGCGTCGCCGCCGTCAGCCCGGCGACGCCCGCCCCGATCACGACCACGTCGTAGTGCAGGCCGCCGCCGATCACGGCAGGTGTCCGACGTCGAGCACGCCCTGGAAGATCCAGTCGTCGAGACGCATCTGGCGGAGCTGGTCGCCGTACAGGACCGGCCAGACGCCCTTCCACCGCTCGCGCATGAAGTCGACCAGCGAAGCGGACGCCTGCTCGCCGTCGATCCCGTCGAGCGCGTGCAGGATCCCAGTGGCGCGGTAGATGCAAAAGCCGCCCTGACAAGGGCCCATCCCCAGCCGCAGGAGCCGGCGGATGTCGTCGAGGTTCGTGCTGGCCCGCTGCCGGATCGTGTCCTCCAGGCGCTGGCGGGGAACGAGCTCGCACTCGCAGATCAGCTGGTCGTCCTGGAGCGTCTGCTCACGACGCTGCAGGCGCTGGCCGACGTGCAGGTACGCGCCGTCCTCCGCGCCCGACACGCGCTCGGTCGCGGTCGTGCACTCGCGGTCCTCGCCGAGCTGTCGGCAGACCGCGTTGACCGTCTCCTCGGCCATCAGCCGGTAGGTGGTCAGCTTGCCGCCGGTGATCGTCAGGAAGCCGTCGACACCGTCGCGCTGGCGATGGTCGAGCAGCGCGTGCGCGCGGGTCACGTCGCGGGTCGATCCCGAGTCGTCCTCCTTGCGGTCCTCGAACAGCGGCCTCACCCCGGTCCACACGCGCAGCGCGCGGGCCTGCTTGAAGCTCGGGACGAGCCGCTCGCCGTCCTCGAGCATCGCGTCGACCTCGTCCTGCAGCACGGTGTGGTCGTCGGGATCATCGGTGTGGACATCGGTCGTCCCGATCACGCTGACCGTCCGCACGGGGACGATGATGTCGCCGTCGGTGGGCATCTGGCAGCGGTTGACCACGGTGTTCACCAGGCGGTGGTTCATCGCGATCATGATTCCCCGGCCGGGCATCACGTGGACGCCTTCGATTCCGGCGAACTCGGCGATCCGGCCGGCCCATGCGCCCGAGGCGCTGACCGTGATCCGGGCGGCGACGTCGAGCTCATCGCCGGTGGTGTTACTGCGCAGGCGCGCGCCGGTGACGCGATCGCCCTCGCGGTGGATCGCCACCGCCTCGTGGTAGGGCAGAACCCGAGCTCCGCGCTCCTGGGCGCCGCGCGCCAGCCCCCACACGAGCTTCCACACGTCGATGCTCGCGTCGGGCACGCGGAACGCGCGGGAGATCCCCGGGTGCAGCCGCGGCTCCTGGCGCTTGGCCTCCGCGGCGTCGATCTCCTCGCAGGGGACGCCGGTGGCCTTGCAGCCGGCCGCGAACTGGTCGGCGTAGGCCGGGTCGTCGAACGGCGTCGTCACGAACAGCCCGCCGGTGTCCTCGACGCAGTCTGCGGCGATCGCCCGGACGATCCCGTTCTCGTGGGCGCACTCCTTGGCGGCGTTGGGATCCTTGACCGCGTAGCGGCCGCCGGAGTGCACCAACCCGTGGAAGCGACCGCTGGTCCCGGACCCGAGATCGTGGCGGTCGGCGAGCACGACGTCCAAGCCGCGCAACGCCGCGTCCCACGCGACGCCCGCGCCGGTGGCGCCGCCCCCGATCACCAGGACGTCGGTGCTCAGCATCGGTTGAGTTTACTGCCGCACGATGTTCGCCGTGGTGGAGAATTTGCACGGCCCGGCCGACTCACGGCCGCCGCGGGGGCCGCTCGAGGCGGTCCCACGCAGCGGGCATGGTCAGTGTTCGGCGGCCGCCTACTCGGCCCAGTCGAAGGTCCGCGTGACGGCCTTCTTCCAGAAGTGGAACGCCTTCTCGCGGTCCTCCTGGGACATCTTGGGCTCCCAGCGCTTGTCCTCGACCCAGTTCTCGCGCAGTTCTTCCTCCGTGCTCCAGAAGCCGGTCGCCAGCCCGGCCGCGTAGCAGGCGCCCAGCGCCGTCGTCTCGGCGACCTTCGGCCGGATCACCGGCACGCCGAGGATGTCGGCCTGGAACTGCATCAGGGTCTCGTTGACGACCATCCCGCCGTCGACCTTGAGCGACTCGAGCTCGACGCCCGAGTCCGCGTTCATCGCGTCGGACACCTCGCGGCTCTGGAATGCCGTCGCCTCGAGCGTCGCGCGGGCGATGTGGCCGCGGTTGACGTAGCGGGTCAGCCCCGCGAACACGCCGCGGGCGTCGCCCTTCCAGTACGGGGCGAACAGGCCCGAGAACGCCGGCACGATGTAGCAGCCGCCGTTGTCCTCGACCGTCTTGGCGAGCTCCTCGACCTCGGGCGCGCTGCTGATCAGCTTGAGGTTGTCGCGCAGCCACTGGACCAGCGCGCCGGTGATCGCGATCGAGCCCTCCAGGCAGTAGACCGCGTCCTGGTCGCCGATCTTGTAGCCGACCGTGGTGATCAGGCCGTTCTTGGACTGCACGGCCTCCGTGCCGGTGTTGAGCAGCAGGAAGTTGCCCGTGCCGTACGTGTTCTTGGCCTCGCCCGGGCGAGAAGCAGGTCTGGCCGAACGTGGCCGCCTGCTGGTCGCCGAGGTCGCCGGCCACCGGAACGCCGGCCAGCGCGGTGCCCTTGACCTCGCCGTAGACCGCGCTCGACGGACGGATCTCGGGCAGCATCGACTTGGGTACGCCGATGATGCTGCACAGCTCGTCGTCCCAGTCGAGCGTCGCCAGGTCCATCAGCATCGTGCGGCTGGCGTTGGACACGTCGGTGATGTGCAGCCCGCCGTTGGGACCCCCGGTGAGGTTCCAGATGCACCACGTGTCCATGTTGCCGAAGATCAGATCTCCGGCGTCGGCGCGCTCGCGGGCGCCGTCGACGTTCTCGAGGATCCAGCGCACCTTCGGACCCGAGAAGTAGGTCGCGATCGGAAGCCCGTTCTTCTCGCGGAAGCGGTCCTGACCGCCGTCCGCGGAGAGCTCATCGACGATCTTGTCCGTGCGGGTGTCCTGCCACACGATCGCGTTGTGGACCGGCTCGCCGGTGTTGCGGTCCCACACCACCGCGGTCTCGCGCTGGTTGGTGATCCCGAGGGCGGCGACCGAACCGACGTCGCCGCCGGCCTTCTTCAGGGCGCCTTCGATCACGTCCTGTGAGCGCTGCCACACCTCGTTGGCGTCGTGCTCAACCCAGCCCGCCTTGGGATAGATCTGCTCGTGCTCGAGCTGCTCGACCGATACGACGTTGCCGCCGTGGTCGAACAGCATGCACCGGGTGCTGGTGGTTCCCTGGTCGAGTGCTGCGACGTAATCCGCCATTCAATCTCTCCTTTTCAACCCGACAGCGCTTCGGCGGCGGTCTGATAGAGGTAGGTGGTAGAAGTCGCTCCCGGATCCTGGTGATCGCGGCTGCGCTCCCCGAGGTAGCTGGCCCGTCCCTTACGTGCGACCAGCGGGATCGTCTTCCCGCATTCCGTCCTGCGCGGCCTGCGCCGCCTCCTGCAACCCGGCGTCGAGGTCGGACGCCTTCTCCAGCGCCTCGACTCCGGGGATAAGCGCATCGAGCATCGTCTTGTCGCCGAGCTGCGCCTTACCGCGCGCCTGTACGCCCCTCGGCTCCCTTACGCCAGGCCGCGGCGTAGGTCTCGAGATCGACCTCCTCCTTGCCCGCCAGCGCCGTGCCCATCTGCAGCAGCAACGTCCCGTACAGCGGGCCGGCGGCGCCGCCGACGCTCGACACCAGCGCCATCGCCACGGTCTTGAGCACCGCTCCGACGTCGGGCTGCTCCTGGGCGTCGAGCTTCTCGATCGCCTTACGCATCCCGCGGTCCATGTTGGTGCCGTGATCGCCGTCGCCGATCGCGGTGTCGAGCGCGACGAGCTCCGCGCGATGTTCCTGCATGGATTGCGCGAAGCGGTTCATCCAGTCCTGGACCGTGTCCCGGGTGATCGCCAAGGCTAAGCGCCCCAGCGCATGCCCGGCGTATTCACCGGCGCATCCCAGTACTTGATCATCTCGTCGTCGAGCTTGAGCAGCGTGATCGAGCAGCCCTGCATCTCCAGCGAGGTGATGTAGTTGCCGATCAGGTTGCGCTCGATCGTCAGCCCATGCTGCTGCGCGAGCTTGGCGACCTCGCCGTACATCAGGTACAGCTCGATCAGCGGCGTGCCGCCCATCCCGTTCATGAACACGAGCACCCGGTCGCCCGAGGAGAACGGCAGGTCCTCGACGATCGGCGTCATCAGTCGCTCGGCGACCTGCGAGGCCGGCCCGATCTTCTCCCGGAAGCGTCCCGGCTCGCCATGGATCCCGATCCCGATCTCGACCTCGTCGTCGGCGAGCTCGAAGCTCGGGGTGCCGGCGGCCGGCGTGATGCACGGCGTCAGCGCCATGCCCATCGAGCGCCCGTTGGCGTTGACCCGGCGGCCCAGCTCGGCGACCTCCTGCAGCGACTTGCCGTCGTCGGCGGCGCCGCCGCAGATCTTCTCGAGGATTACGGTGATCCCGACGCCGCGCCGGCCCGCGGTGTAGAGCGAGTCCTCGACCGCGACGTCGTCGTTGGTGAGCACGGTCTCGACCTCGATGCCCTCGGCGCCGGTCAGCTCGGCCGCCATCTCGAAGTTCATGACGTCGCCGGTGTAGTTCTTGACGATGTGGATCACGCCGGCGCCGCCGTCGACCGCCTTCGTGGCCGCTGCCATCTGGTCGGGCGTGGGCGACGTGAACACCTCGCCGGGTGCGGCCGCGTCGAGCATTCCGGGGCCGACGAAGCCGCCGTGCATCGGCTCGTGGCCCGAGCCGCCGCCGGAGATCAGGCCTACCTTGCCCTGCACCGGCGCGTCGATGCGGACGATCAACGCCGGGTCGTAGCTGACCTTGAAGCGGTCCGGGTGGGCCGCCTCGATGCCATGCAACGCATCGGTGACGACGTCGTCGGGCGCGTTGATGAGTTTCTTCATGCCACTCCTAGGGGGAAATTCGAGCGGAAGGGATCACCCGTGGCATGAGGGCAACCGGAGCGCGCGACACAACCGGACGGTTCAGTTCGGCGATCACCGGCGGTGACAACCGTCGCAAGTGACCGAGCCAGCACAACTAATGGCCTGCAAGCGCCCTTTTTCTTGAACCATCGCTCTCCACCCACGAGCTTTGTTTTGCGACAATAACGGAAACGGTTCGACAATGTCAAACATCGTTCGAGCGAGAGCGGTAGGGCTCGCGGCCGGCTAACTGAGCGCGGATTCTTTGCCAGGTCGGATCCAATCAATCGAGCGCGCGGCGGCCATCCTGCGGCTGCTGTCGGGGCGCTCGCGACGCCTCGGAGTCGCCGAGCTGGCGGGCGAGCTGGGGCTGCCGAAGGGGACCGTCCACGGAATCCTGCGGACGCTCCAGTACGTCGGCTTCGTCGAGCAGGACAGCGACTCGGGCAAGTACCAGCTGGGCGCGGCGCTACTGCACATGGGGTCGAGCTACCTGGACGGCAACGAGCTGCGCACGCGCGCGCTCAATTGGGCCGACGCGCTCGCCACCCAGAGCGGCGAAAGCGTGCGAATCGGGACCCTGCACGAGAACCAGGTGCTGATCGTCCACCACGTGTTCCGTCCCGACGACAGCCGGCAGGCGCTGGAGGTGGGCTCGCTGGTGCCGGCCTACGCGACCGCGCTCGGCAAGGCGCTGCTGTCCAGACACCGCTACCTGGCCGCCGAGATCATCGGCAGCGGCGACCAGCTCGCCAGCTTTACCCCCGCGACCGTGACCGACGTCTACCGTCTGCGCCGCGAGCTCGACGAGATCTCTGAGCGCGGCTGGGCCGGCGAGGTCGGGGAGCTGTTTCCCGAAACGGCGTCGATCGCCGCTCCGATCGAGGACCGCCGCCGGGTCACCGTCGGGGCGATGGGGATCTCCGGGCCGATCGATCGGCTGTGCGAGAACGGGCGCCCGCGGGCCGAGCTGGTGGGCTTCGTGGTCACCGGTGCGCGCGCTGTTTCCAGGGAGCTGGGCGCGATTCCATGGTAGGAATTGACATGTGACGCCAGCGCGCTACGTCGCCGCGATCGATCAGGGAACGGCTTCGTCGAGATGTCTGGTGTTCGACCGGCGCGCGCGCATCGTCTCGGTGGCCCAGAAGGAGCACCATCACTACTTCCCGCGACCGGGGTGGGTGGAGCACGATCCGCAGGAGATCTGGAGCAACGTGCTCGAGGTCGTGACCGAGGCACTGGCTACGGCCGAGCTCGAGCCCTCGGACCTGAGCGCGCTCGGGATCGCCAACCAGCGCGAGACCGCCGTGCTATGGGACCGCCGCACCGGAACCCCGGTGCACAACGCGATCAACTGGGAGGACACGCGCACCGACCAGCTCTGCCGCGAGCTGTCCCGCGACGGCGGCCAGGAACGCTTCCGCGAGAAGACCGGCCTGCCGATCGCCACCTACTTCTCCGGGCCGAAGGTCAGGTGGCTGCTCGACCAGGTCCCGGAGCTGCGCGAGCGCGCCGAGGAGGGCGAGGTCCTGTTCGGCACGATCGACTCGTGGCTGATCTGGAACCTGTGCGGCCGCCACGTCACCGACGTGACCAACGCCAGCCGCACGATGCTGATGGACCTCCACACGCGCCAGTGGGACGACGAGCTGCTCGATGCCCTCGGCGTGCCTCGCGCGATGCTCCCCGAGATCCGGCCCTCGTCGGAGATCTACGGCGAGGCCGGCGAGCCGCTGGCCGGAGTTCCGGTCGCCTCACTGCTGGGCGACCAGCACGCCGCGCTGGTCGGCCAGACCTGCTTTGACCCCGGCGACGCCAAGTGCACCTACGGAACCGGGAGCTTCTTCCTGCTCAACACCGGCGAGCAGCCGGCCCGCTCTGAGGCGGGCCTGCTGACCACGCTGGGCTACGACCTGGGCTCGGGGAAGCCGACCTATGCGCTGGAGGGATCGATCGCGATCACCGGCGCCCTGGTGCAGTGGTTCCGCGACAACATCGGGCTGATCGGCAGCGCCTCGGAGATCGAGACGCTGGCGCTGACCGTGCAGGACAACGGCGGCTGCTACTTCGTCCCCGCGTTCTCGGGCCTGTTCGCCCCGCACTGGCGCAGCGACGCGCGAGGCGTGATCGCCGGCCTGACCGGCTACATCAACAAGGGCCACCTGGCTCGCGCGGTGCTCGAGGCGACCGCCTGGCAGACCCGCGAGGTGGTCGAGGCGATGCGGACCGACTACGGACGCGGGCTGGCGGAGCTTCGGGTCGACGGCGGCATGACCGCCAACAACCTGCTGATGCAGTCGCTGGCCGACGTGCTGGACGTACCGGTGGTGCGGCCGATCGTGGCCGAGACCGTGTCGCTCGGCGCCGCCTACGCCGCTGGGCTCGCGGTCGGGTTCTGGCCCGACCTGGACAGCCTCCGGCAGAACTGGCACCGGGCCGCCGAGTGGCTGCCGGCGATGGATCCCGAGCTGCGCGAGAAGGGCTACCGCAAGTGGAAGAAGGCCGTGGCCCTTGCCGTCGACTGGGTCGACGACGACGACTGAC
>CAWHRT010000044.1:0-27842 GCA_963831845.1 uncultured Solirubrobacterales bacterium
TCAGATCCCGGGCGTTGGTCCGCCGGCCGGAACCAGACACCGGTTTGGAACCAGGCTGGCGCTCCGCAGGTGGGGATCACGCTTGGTGTGAGGTGACAGCGTCGGCTCTGCGGTTGTCGGTTGGGCTCGATCACGGGTGCGCTGTGAAGACGTGGGCGACGGCTCCGCGGCTGAAGGCGGTGGTGCTCACGGGCTCGATGGTGAGGGGTGCGGTGAACAGCCGCTCGCCTGCACCGAGGACGACCGGGTGGACAACGAGGCGGTACTCGTCGATCAGCCCGGTCTCGACGAGCGATCGAGCGAACCGGACGCCGCCCAGCGCGAGCAGGTATCCGCCTGCGCGATCCCGCTTGAGACGCGTGACGGCGTCGACCAGGTCTCCGGTGGCGATCGTCGTCTCGCCCCAGTCGGCGGACGCGAGAGAATTCGAGAACGACCACCTTGGGGATCTCGTTCATCGGCGCCGCGAACGGCCCGGATGCATCGGGCCAGAACGCCGGCCCAGCTCGCGTAGGTCACAGCGCCCACGAGGTGCGCGCCGGCGTTGCTCACGGTGTCCAGGACCCATTCGGCGCCGTCGGGCGAGCGTCCGGCGGCCTCCCAATCAGAGCTCCCGTCGGCCGCTGCGACGTACCCGTCGAGCGAGACGGACATCTTCAGGACCAGTGAGGTCATGCGCGGTTGCCTTTCCGGGATCGTTGACGTCGATACGGACTCCGCCGACGTCGGAAACTCATTGGTGGCGACCGCGACGCGAGGGGCACGCGGCAAGCGAACCTGGACGTACCGACGGACGAGCCCTTCGTCGCGCATGCCATGGCGCGGCGTTCCCACCGGCAGGAGCGGAAGTGATGGTGACCGAGCGGCCAGTCAGGAGCACTGGTACCGACTAGCGAGACGGTCGTTTCCCGCCGGTTTCTCGCGCGCGCCTACGGCGCCGGCGTCACATCCTGCGTCAGCTGCGTCTGCACCGACGCGGACAGCGCCGTGATCCACGAAACCGGGTTGAAGCCGGCCTGAAGGCTGCCGTCGCGGTCCCAGATGTCGTTGTCGGTGGAGGTGGGCGCGGGGTCCGGAGCCGGGGTGGTCGAGAACGCCAAACGTGCGCCGCCGCCGCGGCTCGCGAGGGTGCGGACGGCGGCGATTAGCTCGGAGGGATCGTCGGGGAGGAGCTTCGGGTCCAACCCGAGCCGGCCCGACAACAGCGCGCGGCGGAACTTGCGGACCTCGGCGGGGGCGCCGTCGTCGAGCGTCTCGTCGAAGACCGCCGCCGCCACGGACGAGTCGAAGCTGAAGCCGCGGCGCCAGAAGTGCGTTGTGCCGGTGAGCGCGTAGGCGTCGTCCACGATCAATGTCGTCGAAGCCAGCCGCAGCGTGCGGCCTGGCCCGGCCGACGGCGAGAAGATCGCCAGCCGCGTCAGGCGTGCGGCGTCGGCGCCCAAAGCCTTGACGGTCGCCAGCAGCAGGCCGTCGCGCACCGCGATCATGCCGTTCGGCGTGCCGGGCATCGCGTGCACCGGCAGGCAGACGGCCACCTGCAGGCCCGGCCGGTCGGTCATGCGCTGCTGCAGCGCCGAAAACACGTTGATCGTGTCGTTGGTGGCGCCGAAGCCGAGGTTGTCGATCGCCGGGGTCTCGAGGTAGATGAAGTCCTCGGCGCGCTGGATGGCCGCGAGCATCGAGGTGGCGCCCTCGCGCAGGCCGCGTGCGGCGGCGAGGATGCGGCGGTCGATCGCGCGCACGACGCTGGCAGCCTGGCCGCCGAGGCCGCCGGGGATGGCCGAGATCCCCGACAGCGCGTTGCGGATGTCGTCGACCGTGCCACCGAACCCGTAGCCACCGGCGGAGACCAGCTCGGCCACGCCGTCCTCGGCCTCGACCTCCGCCGCCACCGTGGCGAGCACGGCGGCCCAGGCGCTGGGCTTTGCCGGATCGGCTGGATTCGTGAACGGCGTGCTGAACGCGGCCTGCGCGAGCGACGCGGTGTCGCCGGCCGTGCGGCCGCGCACGTACTCGGCCAGTTGCACGCGCGGCCGGCCCGTTGAGCGCCGCGCCGGCGCCATGCAGCTCGACGGTCGCGGGCGCGCCCGGGTGGCCGAGCTGGTGCGGCAGCAGCTCGTGAAAGCGGCCGAGCGCCGGGGCGGAGCCCACGGCGCCGGCCGCCGCGCTCGTGCCGACGCGGGCGGTCGCCACCTCCAGCCGCTCCATCGTGGGCAGCGGGGCGCCGGCCGGTCCCAGCCGCGCCAGGCCGTTGCGCACCTGGCGCGCGACCGCCGCGCCGCCCAGCGTGGTGAGCGCCATCGTGTCGCCGTCGGGTTCGCTGTGGAACGCCGGCGCGGTCAGCTGCACGCGCGCTCCGGAGGGCAGAGTGTTGACCAGCGCGGTGGATGAAAAGGACGTGGCCGCGATCGTCGTGTGATCCACCAGGGCCGGGGGCGTGGAACGCGCCACCAGCGTGCGAGCCGGGCGGGATGCTGCCGGCCGGCGGCGTGCCGGTGAAGCTCTGGCCGGTCTCGCAGACGGCGACCTCGGCGCCGGCCGAGCCGATGGCCACGGGGCTGCCGCCGATCGGAGTGGGCCGCGAGCTGCGCTGGTCGGCGAACAGGCGCGAGCCCTGCGCGGTCGCGACGAGCACGTCGAAGCCCAGCTGCGCCTCGGCGTCGAGCGCGCCGTCGGCCAGCGGGCTCACCAGCAGGGCGTGGCCGTCGGCCCGCACGCGCCCGGCGCCGCCGTCGAGCTTGTAGTGGATGCCCTTCTGCGAATCGAAGCCCTGCGCCCAGACGCGCACCCAGGCGCCGGCCTGCGCGGCGCCCACCTGCAGGTCGATCAGCACGCTCTGACCGGCGATCACGCCGCCGCCGGTGGGCACCGGGCCGCCGCCGGTGAGCGCGGTCACCACCAGCGACGCGCCGGTCTCGAGCAGCTGGGTGGGCGGGGCGACGTTGGGCAGCGGGTGGTCGGCCAGCGCGATCGGCCCCCAGTCGCGGTCGAGCACGTCGGCCACGACGCCGACCGTGCCGCCACCCGCGAGCGAGGCGGTCGCCGCCGCGGCGACTTCGTCGGCGGTCGGCAGCAGGGTGGGTGTGGCGGTGCGCGACACCTGCACGCGCGTGGACGGCCGCGCCTGGTCGGCCGCGCGCACGGCCGGCGGCGCGCTCGCGTCCCCGCCCGGGCTCACACGGGTCTGGCCGACGAGGTGGGCCTCCACGTCGACGGCGGCCACGCGCACCTGGTCGCGCGCGAGCTTCGTGTCGACGGCCCCGTTCGGCCACACCGAGACGGTCGAGTCGTAGCGGCCCTCCGGCAGCAGCGCGACCAGCGGCACCGGCGCGCCGTCAGGCGTGTTGCCGGTCGGCGCGGCCGTGAAGCCGACCGTGAAGGCGCCGGTGCCGGTGGACCGCGTGCGCACGACGCCCGTGCCCGCGGCGTTGCCCAGGTTCAATCGCGACAGCAGCGGATCGGCCAGCGGCCCGCCGTGCGGGTTGACGAGCGCCGCGGTGAGCGCGGCGGCCGCGCTGGCGGTTCGCGGCGACGAGCCGACGTCGTCGACCCAGAGGTTGTCGAAGGCCGTGCCCGCGAGGTACGACCACCAGCTCGCCACCGCACCCGGATCGAGCGCGTGACCCAGCGAGTCGAACGCCCAGAGGTGCACGTCGCCCAGTGCGGAGCCCGCGAGCAGCTTCTCCTGCGCGGTTCCCGACGAGAACTTCGGCGCCTTCATGTCGCGCATCGGGTGAGTCGCCGTTGGCCAGGTTTCCGCCCGAGATCTTCAGGCCGAGCGTGGCCGCCTTGTCGCTGTCGCTGCCGGTGGCTGCCGGCGCCACGGCGTTGGCGAGCGTGGCGATCGTCGTGGTGGAGGCCAGCTCCATCGCCAGCCAGCGCACGCGCGGGCGGGTCGGCACGGTCGACGTGCCGGTCGATCCGGAGGCCGACGGGATGGCGGCGCTCAGCGCGTGCAGCCGCTCCTCGACCTCGCTCAGCAGCCGGAAGACGGCGACCAGCGAGTTGCTGTCGAACGCTTGCGAGCCATCGGGCTTGCGCAGCGCGGCGATGCCTGCGGGGCGCGGGGTGGAGGCGACGAACAGCGACAGGATGCCGCGCGCAGGAGGTAGCCAATCCGACGTCAGGCCGGTGAGGTGCACCGCCAGCGAGTCGTCTGCGGCCGGCAGCGACACGTCGGTCGAGAACCACGGCGCCAGCTGCGGCGACCACAGGCCCAGCGAGCTCGGTGCGGGGCTGAGCGTGGCCATCGCTACACCGTCGCCGCTGCGCTCGGCGCGCTGCGCCGCCCGATCGGGTCGATCACCACCACCTGGTACGTGGTGCCGGCGGGCACCGGCCCGGGATCGGTCCACGTGAAGCTTCCGGTGCGGTCGGGCGCGCGGCCGCCGTCGGCCTGGGGCGCGTCGGCCAAGATCGAGAAGGCCAGCTTGCCGTGCTCGCCCGGCAGCGTGCGAAAGACCTCCAACGAGTAATGGCCGGCTGAGCCGCCGAGCAGCGCGTCGGGGTGCTGCCAGCTGAGCGCCACCGCGCCGCTGCCGGCCGAGCTCGCAACGACGTTGGTGGCGCCGAGGGGCGCGTCCGGCGGCACGAGCATCGTCGTCGCCGGATCGCTCGCCTGGCTCCAGTCGCCGGGCGGGCCGCCGCCCGGCTCTGCCGCTCCCTGCACCTCGACGCGCCAGGTGTACTTCACCCAGTAGCGCAGCGGTGCGTCCGAGACCGCCGTGGGGCCGAGGTCGACCACGTCGAAGTCCTGGCCCGCGGAGCCCGAGGCCGGCGCGTCCACTGTGCCCGTGACCGCAACGGCCATGTGCAGCGGATCGGCCGAGGTCGTGGAGCTGCGGCGCAGCCGGTACCCGGCGGCGGGCAGCGATCCAGGCGGCACACGCACGTGCAGCCGCGCCTGCCCGGCCGGAGCGTCAGGATCGAGGTTCGCGCGCAGCACCGGCTTCGACGGCGGCTGCGAGTTGGGGATGCCGAAGGCCGCCATCGGGCTGTCGGGGAAGTCGACCTCCACATTCGACTGGCTGATCGCGACCACGCGGTAGAAGCTCAGCACGCGGAGCGCGCCGGAGAGTTCGTGCTCGAACGACGCCGTGGGCCCGCTCGCCTCCACGGGCTTGTCGTTGAGCTGGTCCCACCACTCGCGTGTGAAGAACGTCGCTTGCGCGCGGAAGACCGCCGCGCGGTCCGGCGCGCTCATGCCGTCGGTCAGCGACGCCAGGATCGCCTGCGCCTGCGCGCGCCGCGGGTCGCCGGTGTCGGCGGCCACCGTCCCCAGCTTGGCCTGCAGCATCGTCTCGTCGGTGTAGAAGATGCGGAACCTGGTCTGCCCGGAGCTCGTGGCCCAGGAGAGCATCACGCGCGCCTTCCCGCTGACGTCGGGCCGCGAGGAGTACTGCAGCGTGTTCGGCAGGGTGACGTGATCCGGCGGCCGCGGATCCAAGCACAACAAGCCGAACGATTCGGACTCGACCGACTGCACGCCCGCGGTGTCGACCCAGCGCGCCGTGATCGCGATCGTGCGCCGCTCGCAGCGCACGAGGGCCGGGCCGGCGACGGTGACCGCGACGTCGTCGGGCGGCGTGCCCGTCGGCGCCGGCAAGGTGCTGGTCACGCCGTCGACGGTGACCAGCAGGTGGTCGAGCAGCCTGGAGCCGGGCGAGAGCGACTCGACGTGGGGATACGGCACCTGCACGAGCACGCTGCCGGCGAGCGTGCCGCTGGGCACGGGCGTGCCATACGTCGCCGGGGTGTAGAAGGCCGTGACGACGGGGCGCGGCGGCAGCGGGCGCACTCCGGCGGCGGCCGTGACCTCGGCCCAGCCGCTCCAGCGGCCGAACCAGTCGGCCTGCGCGGCGCGGTACGCGACGGCCTGCGGCGGCGCCGTGTTGTCGTGAAGCTCGCCTTCGCCGGGGGCGCTGGACGACGGCGTGGGGGCCACCGCCACCGGCAGCGGGTTGCCGTCCGGGTCCAGCGGGTTCAGCGAGGTGATCGTCAGGCCGTCGCGGCGCGCCCACGCCAGAAGCGCGCCAGGCACCAGCCCGCCGACCTCGGTGTCGACCTCGCGCAGAGCGTCGGGCGGCACCGCCGGCACCCACGGGCCGTTCACGGGCGTGTCGAGCGCAGGCGGCGGCGGATGGTCGGGCGGGTGTTGGATCGTCGCGCACGCGACCGTGGTCAGATCCCACAGCGGGTCCTTGCCGCAGCTGGGAACCGTCGGCTCTGCGGGCAGGCAGACCTCGACGAGCGCCAATCCCTTCGCTCCCTTGTCGGCCGCCTCCACGACGACCTGCGCGATCCCCTCGGCGTCGACCTGTACGGTCGCTAGCCCGGCGCCGGTGGACTTGCGCCCCGCGAGCTTTTCGCCTTTCTCGTCGAGCGCGATCATGGCGAACGCGCCGCGCGGCAGCGAGCCGGCGGTCACGCGCACCGCGCTGACCGTGTATGGCAGGGTCACGACGACGCCGTCGACGTTGCTCTGCAACTCGAGCACACCGTCGGGCGCGCCCGCCGGCAGGTCGTCGCCCACGCGCAGCGCCTTGCCGTCGCGCGCGCGAACGCTGAGCCCGCCGATCTCGAGCGGCACGGGCAGCTTACGCGCGCCTTTCAGGCTGCCGAAGCCGACGCAGGCGAAGCGCGAATCGTCGCTGCCAAAACGGGCGGCCGCGCGCGACGTGACGTGCGAGGCCATGCCGACGCCGGGCACCGCAAGCCGCTCGGCGTTGCCGCACCAGAAGCCGCGGATCACGTACGCCACGACCTCGCCGGGGGTCGCCCCCTGCAGCCCGTCGTCGACGTCCACGAAGCCAAGCCAGCGGCCGATGCCCGGGTCAAGCGACGCGGCGAGCGTCGCGCCCAGCACGTAGATCGAGACCTGGCCGCTCTGCCCACTGTTGGGGTCGATGAGCGGCGCCGGGGCCGTCTGCAGATCCTGCTGCGGCGCGGACGTGTCGTTGATCAGCTGGTCGAGCCAGGCGTCGACGGTCGGCGTGCGGCCGGAGAGCCGCGTGGCCTCGTGCGCGGGTGTGGCGGCGGGCGTCGCTCCCGCATCGAGCGCAGCGGCGTCCTCGTAGAGCGCCTGCCGCAGCGGCGCGCCTCGCTTCACGCGGTCGATGGCCTTCTGCTTGGCCTGGGCGACTCCGGCATAGCGCGCGCCGGAAGCCGCCGGCAGCGCGAGGACCCGCCACAGGTCGGCGGGCGACGGAGTGAGCGTCTTGGCGTCCAGCCAGCGCACGCCCGTGACCGTGCCGCGTCCGCTGACGACCACGCGCTCGATCCGCGACGCCGACAGCTGGTACGCCGGGCGGCTGACCTCGGCAACCGGCGCGTCGCCCAGCGGCGTCGCCACCATCGCGCGCACCTGCAGCCCGCTGCCCGGCCGGGTCCACTTGACGACCTCCTGCTTCAACGCGGGCGCATTGGTGAGGGGCACCTGCGAGAAGCCGGTGTCGGGCTTCGCCAGCACCTCGATCCAGCAGCAGACGCCGCCGGTCGCCGGCGGCAGGTAGCCGGTCACCGGGTTGTCGGGCATCACGGAGAACGGTTCGGTGAGCGCCGTCCCATGGCTGTCGCGCCAGACGATGTCGGTGCGCAGCTGCGCGTCCTGCGCGCCGAAGCCCAGCCGCATGCGGTACACGAGAAACGGGGCCGCCGGCAGACCGAGATCGGCGCTCGGCATCACCCTGAGGTGAACGCCTTTGGCGAGCTGCGGGTCGCCGTCACTGTCGAGCGCCTGCGCGGCGAGCAGGTTCCTGGGGGCGAGCGCGCTCACTTGGTCTCCTGGTAGGACAGGCGCGGCTCGGTCTCGAGCCGGCGGATGCCCAGCCACGTCGAGCCGCTGGCCACGAGCGTGAGGATCAGCGTGTCGCCGGTGTTCACGGCGGCCGGCCCGCCGACGGCCGCGAGCATCACGCGCGTGCCTGCGGTGTTGCTGCGCACTCCGGCAAAGGCGGTGGTGCCGACGCTCGCCTGGACTGTCGAGAGGTCGACCGGCCGCAGCAGCGGCCTCGTCGGTCTCGAGCATCACGCCCGCCAGCAGCCACCCGCCCATGCCGTCCGGTTGCCAGATCGCCACGGTGCGGGGCTCGGGCGGCAGCGGCCACGGGTCGAGATCGACGGCGGAGAGCGTCGCCTCCAGCGCGTCGTCGGCCGGCGCCACCGCGCTCGACGGCAGAGAGTGCGAAACGTCGAGCAGCGCGTCGTGCGGCAGGATCGGGAAGGCGTCGGTGGAGGTGAGCCCGAGCGCGGTCAGCATCTCGCCGGGGTTGCGGTAGCGCGAGGTGCGGAAGTGGTTGCGCGCGACGAGTATGTCGTCGGAGTCGGGCGTGGCCGTCGGCGACGCGACGAGCAGCAGGTCGTAGTCGGAGCTCGGCGCGAGGTCGGCGTCGATCGACGCCGTCGCTCCGCCCAGCGGCGCGGTGCCGAGGCACGGGGCGTCGTCCATCGCCTGGGTCATGCGCCTGTCGGCCACGCTCATCAGGTCCGGTTGGAGCTGCCCCCACTTCGTCGTGTGGGGCTCGTCGGGCGGGTGCCCGCCGCCGGCCAGCGCGCCGGGGGGCTGGCTGGTCTTGCGCAGCTTCAACTGCAGGTCGCGACCGTACAGGCCGAGCAGCTGGGGCAGGTGATCGACGCTGAAGTTCGCGCGGATCGGGTCGTCGAGGAAGTGCGGCGGCCCGCTGCCGTCCGGGTCGAACCCGATCAGGTAGCGGGCGGTGGCGCGCGGGTCGAACGTCGACTCGTCGGCGAAGTTGACCGCCGTCACCGGCGGGTCCGCGGGCTCCGCCGCGGTGTGGAAATGGTAGGTCTGGTCGGGCAGTGCCTGCCACGCGGTGTCGCTGGGTGGCGGCGGGGCGTCGCCCTGGTGGGTGCTCTGCCAGCCCTGCCAGAGGCCCTGCACGCGAATCTCGTAGTCGCTGTCGGGCTGCAGGATCGGGTGCTGCGCGGGCAGCGGGTCGCCGCCCGGGTTGGCCTGAGTGTTGATGGCGGTGACGATCGTCGCGCGGTTCTCGGCGTCGGCGGCCGCCGCGGCCGCGGCCGTCCAGGTGACGCCGCAGGTGTTCACCATCAGGATCGGGAATCGCACCATCGAGGTGACGCGGAAGCCCCACCACGGGCCGCTGTCGGGCGGGTCGTACTCCACGTAGACGCACTCGCCGCCTGTGCCGCGCGCGACGTCGCCCAACTTCGGCGTCCACGGAATCCAGTCCCCGTCCTCGGTGTGCCTGCCTTCGACGACCGGGTATCCCGCGCGGGCGTTCACCGACGTGTAGCTGGGCGCGTTGCCGACCCGCTCCATCTCGAACGCGGCGGCGAACGTCGCCGGGTGCGGCCGCTCCGAGTAGCAGAGCTTGGTGAGCGCGGCGCGTTTGTCCGGCTGCTTCTGCGGCGCGATGCGCACGGTCACGATGCCCTCGCCGCTGAGCGTTGCCGAGTCGGCGCCGTCGGGGGTGATGAAGTCGTCGAGCACGTCGCCCAGCGCGTCGAGCCCCGTGACGCGCAGCCCCGCGCGCACGGCGCTGAACGACAGGTCGACGCTCTCGACGGCGTGCGGCAGCTGCGCGCTGAGACCGACGCCCACGAGCAGCCCGCCACCGGTCTCGACCTGCACCAGGCTGCCCTTGGCCGACGTGTAGCTGACCGACTGCCAGGTGAGCTGCTTGGTCGGCCGTCCTTCGCGCTTGAGCTCGGCGAGGTCGCTGCAGTCATAGCCGCCCTCGCCGGTCTTGCGCGAGAGGCACACGGCCAGCGTGAGCTCGGGATCCACCAGCGGCGTGGAGTACCGGCCGATCCACGGCACCGTCAGCAGCGGCTCGCCGTAGCGCGCGATCAGCGGCAGGCGGAACGCGGCGGTAACCGAGCCGTCCGACGGCGGTGCGGCGAGATTCTCGACGTCGCCCGGCCACAGCTCGGCGCCCAGGTCCGAGACGAGGGCCAGCAGTTTGTCCAGGCCGAGCGGCGGAACCGTGCCGTCGCCGTGCAGCTCGGCATAGCTGGGGAACGGTCCGGGCGTGGGCTCGTGCGCCGCCATGACCACGAGCCCGGGACCCTCGCCTACCGCGTCCTCGCCATACATGCACACGCGCGTCGGGGTGGGCGTCGGGTCGCAGACCGATCCGAGCGTCGCCGCCGGATCCGCCGGCAGCCCGGCGCCCCCGGTGATCAGGTTGCGCGCCCACGGCGCCGGGTTCCATGCCAGCAGCCCGAGATCGCGCCCCTCCTCCGACGAGGCGGCGGGGCTGGTGCCCGTCGACACGCCCGGCCGGAAGGTCGGCAGCCACCAGCCCGAGTCCAGCGGTCCGGGCACGGGGTTACCGCCCGAATCCAGCAGGTCCACCGCAGTGATCCGGAAGCAGTACTTCAGCTCGTTCGAGCCGCTCCACGGCGGCGCGGTGGCGGCCTGGCCGGGAGAGAACGCGGAGCCGGCGCCCAGTTGGGTGTCGACGTAGTGCGAGAAGTGCAGCACCGGCACGGTGTCGGGCCAGACGACGGGCACCGGGTTGCTCGATCCGTCCAGCTTGCCGGCGCCGGTGACGACCGCGCGCCGGTCGGTGAGATCGACGCCGGTGAGTGGGTGGTCGGGCGGGGGGATGGGAGTGGCCGGCAGCGTGCCCCACGAGACGTCCACGCAACCGCTGATCGAGAAGAAGAAGCAGTCGACCGAGCCGCAGAAGTGCCCTTGCAGGTATTGCTCGTCCTCGGTGAGCGTGAGCGTGATCTGCCCGTCCACCGACACCGAGACGACCACGAAGTTCAGCGAGCCGTGGATCGAGATCTTGCCGACCAGCATCATCGGCTTGGTGCCGAAGCCCAGCAGCATCTTGGCTGAGACGTCGAGGCCGACCGAGTCGCTGCCGTACTTCAGCTCGAAGCCGGCGCCGAAGCCCACGGCGAAACCGTCGAAGTTGAGTGACGTGTCGCCGCCCAGCGCGTGCAGCTCGTGCGCCTCGATCATGATGTATGACCAGGCCTGGACGTTCAGCGAGTCGGGCAGCAGCGTCAGCGTGATCGGCGGGCCGGTGCGGCCGTTGATGTCATCGGCCCCGATGCGAACGTACGGCGCGTCCGGGTTGCCGGGAAACGGGAAGTACGCGTTGATCGGCACCTTGACGTCGAGCACGTGTGGCATCAGGTACTCGCCGCGGATGCCGATCTTCAGCGCCGTCTCGTCGATCGCCACGAGGCCCAGCAGCGAGAGGCCGGTCGTGGGAGAGCCGCCCGCGCCGTCCTCGGACGGCAGCGACGGCTTGGTGATGAACTTGGCGTCGATTGCCAGCACCACCGACGGGTCGGGGAAGGAGAGCGCGATGCTGCCCGTCGCGTTGAACGTGTACGCCGTGTCCGGCAGTGTGCCGATGACCGCGCCCAGGCCCAGGCCCCACGCGCCCTGCTGCTTGCCGTATTTCTGATCGAGCGTGGCGTGGTACCAGTCGATCTCCTTCTGGATCGGGTCGGGGCTGGTGGAGGTCAGCGTGCGTGCGCCGTTGACGACGAAGCGCCCGATGAAGCCGTAGAGGCCGAGGCCGCTGTTCGCGAGCGGGATGCCGACGGCGAAGAGCACGCCCATCTCCAGGGCGACCTCGGGCATGTCGATGACGATCTGCGCTTCGACCTCGATCGTGATCGGCTCGAGCTGGACGTCCACGTTCGCCGCGATGCCGCCGCCGGGCATCAGTCGCACGCCGCCCGTGCCCTTCAGGACGTCGGCGATGTCGGCCTTGACCTGCAGTCCGCGCAGCTCGACGCTGAGGTTGCCCGAGTCGTCGAAACTGGCGCGAATCGTCGCCCCGGTGATCGTGACGATGCCGAGGTCGATCGCGAAGCGCAGGTCCACCTCCATCCAGTTCGATCCCGACCCGGAGCGCGAGGCGACCACGCGCAGCAGCTCGCCGAGCGGCCCGGTGAGCGTCCAGTGGCCGGGATCCTGGATGTCGAACGAGACGTTGTCGAACACCAGCCCGATCGCGTCGAGGCCCTGCTTGGAGTGGTCCCACTCGAGGCCGACGTTCTTGTACTTGATCTTCAGCGGATGGTCATCGCTGGTCTTGAGGTCGATCGGTCCCTCGTGGAACTCGAAGCCGATCGACACCACGTAGTCGAGCACGATGCGCTGGCGGCTGTTGTCGAAGCTGGTGAACGTGTCCTGGCGGTCCTGCAGCTCGATCTTGTGGATCACGACCTTGCCGTTCTTGCCGAACGCGCCCAGGAAGACACCGGCCGCGATCAGCGCGCCGATGCGCACCGCCGCGCCGTCCACGCCCGCCGCCGAGATGCCGGCCACCAGTGCCGGGCCAAGCCCCAGCGCGCCCGCCGCGACGTTGTTCTCGAAGTCCGCGATGCCGCTGTCGTCGCCGCCCTCCTCCTCGACGCTCAGCGTGATCAGCGTCTGGCCGGTGCGCGCGTCGTGCGCGAGGTGCCCCTTGACCGTCCAGATGTCGGGCGCGCCCGGCGTGGTGTGCTGCAGTGCGACGTTGCTGTCGGGGCCGCTCGGCGCGCCAGGCAGCGCCACCGCGTGCGGCTGCCAGGCGATCGTCAGCTCGACGAGCGTGGGGATCGCGTCGCCCCAGCCGACGACGGTCGGGCTGTCCCACTGCACCACGAGCAGCACGCGATACGGCAGCGTCGGCTCGCGCCGCGCGGGCGCCGCCGGGCTCGTGGAGTCCGCGCCGGGGATCAGTGCGTTCAGCTGCGCCGGGTCTGCCTGGGCCGCGTCGTTGGGATCCGTCGGGGCGTCCGCCGTCGGCGTGCCGCCGACGGCGTAGATGTCGACGCGGCGATAGTGCGGCCGCGGATCCCTGTCGCGTACGCCGGTGCCCCAGCTCGGGTAGTCGGGGTGCTCGTCGTGGATCAGCCAGCTGCCGTCGAACTGGTTCGCGTTCCAGCTGGTCGCGAGCGCTTTGCGCGGCGATGTCCGCGGAGTCGGTGAACGGGGTCTGCTCGCCGCGAGCGTGCACGTCATAGCCGGCCAGCAGGCCCGCGCCCTCGCTCGCGCGGCGATCCGCGAGCGTCTTGTTGATCTGGGTGCCGTTGGCGTCGTCGCCCGGCAGGTCGCAGCAGCGACCGATCACGATGAACTTCGCCCCGGGAAACTTGTCCGCCCAATCGGTCAACGCCGACGGCGACCAGTCGTTCGCGTCGGCCGGCTTCGCCGCGCCCCAACGCAGCTCGGTGGTGTCGTTGAACACCATCTCTACCTGCACGAGCTCCTGCGCGCCGCCGGCCGCCGGGGGTGGGTTGTCCGGATCCTGCGGATTGCCGGATGCCTGCAACGTGACGCGCGCCAGCTCGCCCTGCGGCACCGTCGCGGTGCTGCCGCTGACGGTGGCCGGCGTGTCGGCGCCGAGGAACGCGTCAGACGAGTGAAACGGGTCGAGGTTGTACGTGGCGTCGAGCCCGTGCAGGGGCATCGGGTTGCCGTGCTCGTCGAAGGCGGACAGCGCGCAGCCCGCGACGAGCGGCCCGTCGACCGACACGTAGACCTGCACTCGCCGCTTGCGGCCTGTGCTGTCGGTGAGCACGACGTTCAGGAACTTCGGCCCGTCGAGCGTGGGCAGCGTGAACGTCGCGCCGGTGTCGCCGGGGACGTCGTCTGTCATCTCGACGCTCCACACCAGGCTCGGATCGGTTGCCGGGTCGGCCGTCAGCACGAGGCCGGCGAGTTTCTCCGCCGGGCCGCGCAGCGACACGCAGTTCGGCTTGTCGCTGCCGGCGAGCGTCACCTTGATCTGCGGCGCGTGGCCCGAGTCGGCCGCGGAGTGCTTGTAGAACGTGCCGACCATCGGCGACAGCGCGTCGCTTCCGTCCTGCGCGGTCTCGTGCGTGCGGAAGGTGATCAGGCTGCCGTCCTCGGCCTCGAACTGTCCCGAGTCGTTCGTGTTCGACACGAAGTCCTCGTTGTTGGTGCGGGCCGGCAGCCACCAGTCGGCCATCGCACCGGACCCCAGCTGCACTCGCGTCTGGGCGCTGGCGGGGGTGTTGCGGCAGGAACTCGATCTCGTAGCCGTCGTCGGCGTTGCCGGACGCCGCGCCCATCGACTGGTAGCGCCCGTCGACCAGCTGCAGGTAGGTGACATCCGCCGGGTCCACGGGCGTCTGCCCGAACTCCAGGCGCACCTCGCCCTGTATGCCGAACGGCGAGCCCAGCAGGACGTCGCGCACGCCCACCGACACGTCGCCCAGAACGGGCAGGTTGGGCGGCGGGAAGAAGGTGGCCTCCTTGATCGAGATGCCACGCCAAGACGGGTCGTGGCCGCGCGCCTCGATCTCGGGCGGCGTGTAGTTCTCGTCGTCGTCGTATGTCAGGCGGTCGATCGTGAGGCCGAACTGGGAATCGCCGAAGAAGAAGCTCGGCGGGTCGAAGCCGAGCGTCAGCACGGTGCCGGTCGGCGCGGCCGGGTCGAACGTGTCGGGCTGGTCGACGAAGCGGGCGACCACGCCGCCGCTCGTCGCCGTGCTCGCGATCCTGAACGTGCCCGAGCCGTAGATGCGCACGCGCGAGCGCGTCGCGTCGGCCACCAGGTGCAGCGCGTTGACGCCGCTGCCGCCGGCGGGTTTGGCCGGCTTGAGGTCCGGGATGACGATGCTGACCTGCTTGAGCATCAGGTCGAGCCGCCACTCGGTGGGCGCGCCCTCGAGCGTCGAACCCGAGGTCGCCGTGGCGGCCCGCGTGAACGTGAGCTGGAAGGAAAGGCCCTCATTCAGCCCGGGGATCTCGACCGGCCACGACTGCAGCGCTGGCAGCCCCATGTCCGCCACCGACCGCACCGTGCCGTAATGCACGAACGCTCCGGCGCTCGCGGTGGAGGTGTGGTCGAGGACCGCGAGGTTCTCGAGCTGGCCCGCGATGTCGCTGGGGATCAGGCCCGCGCCCGGCACGGTGCCCAGCAGGTCCAGCAGGCTGATCCCCCGGAGCGGCATCGCGCTAGTCCGGCGGGCTAGCCAAGCCGAGTTGGGTACCGGCGCTCATTCGCCAGACGATCCTCGAAATATCGGCAGGGCCAGTTCTTGGAGCTGGCATGCGTTCTTGATCGCGCGTGCGTAACATCGCACGGGCGCCTTATCGGGCCCCCGCACCGTGGCGTTGAGCCATCGTTACTCCCCTAGACGGTGTGTGCTTCCGGAGAGCCGGCGCGACCCCGGTGCGAGTCTCGGCTCTCGCGCAGCAGACTACTCTCCGGCCGTAGTGCGCTGCCAGCAACCACGGGCGGGAATGGAAAAGCACGGATTTACGCGCCTCGGTGCTGCTTAACGTGTCGGCGTCGCGGCTCACACCGCGCCGGCGTTACCCAGGCGAGCGCATGCCGGAACCGGAACTAAGTGTGCGCAATGTCCGGCTCCCCAGGCGTTCCTTGAAGTCGGTCAGCCTCCGGTCTTCGGCCTCACGTATGACACTGGCAACCCCTATCCGGCGGGTGCGGGCCGGGACCAGGCTTGCCGGCGGCACTGTGGGCAGCTCTAGGCCCCGACGAGTTACCAGTGACCGTTGCGGCGGTCTCGGCGCAGGAGCTTTTTTCGCTACTTTCGCCCGACTCGGCCGCGGCCGCCTGGGCGTCCGAGAGGCACATGCTTCACAAAGAGCGGCCGGGCCGCGATAGCAGTCCCGCGCCCGCAGGAGCGAAAGACGGAACAGGAGCGCGATTTGCGAAGCCAGGCGTCGCTCGGTGTCACTTTCGGCCAGATCGGCTCCGGCCGGCTTCGCCAGTCCGGTTCGGCGGCCGGCAGCGCGATCGCTTTCGGTTCGAGGGGCCGTCGGGCCGCGCGATCGCCTCGGCGCGAAGCAGGTCAATTGGTGTCGCGCTCGCGATGCTCGTGGTCGAAGCAGAGCAGGACGGGCACGACCGCCGGCGCCGGTGCGGCGTCGGCTGGCGCCGGCGCTTGCAGTGCAGCCATGCCCGCTCTAGGGTCGTAAGCCGAGGTCGACTTCACCTGTCGCGCCCGCTTGTGCCGACATGGTGCGGAGGAGACGCATGGCTGCCTATCTCGTTCTGATGCAGGAGGTCCACGACGTTAAGCGGTATCGCAATGAGTATCTGCCCGGGTTGAGGCCGTTCTTGAAGAAGCATGGCGCGGAGGTGCTGGTGGCGGGCTTCGACGCGGAGCCAGTTCACGCCGGCCGGATAAATCGGGGCGACTGGCTGGCTGATGCTTAGGGCTCAATACGAACGGCGCGGTCCGGTTCCGCAGGACGTGATTGAGGCGGTGGAGTTCGAGGTGCCGAGGCTCCGGGTTGGGCAGGCGTTGGTCGAAGTCGTCGCGGCGCCGATCAATCCGGCGGATGTCCTGACCCTGACCGGCGAATACGGCCAGTTGCCCCGGCTGCCGGCGATCGGAGGGCGCGAAGGAGTCGGACGGGTGTCTGAGCTTGGCTCAGAGACCGGTGGGGTCGGGGTCGGCGAGTTGGTCTTGCTGCCGCTTGGCTGCGGCAGCTGGTCCACCCATGTCGTGACGGAGGCGGCGCAGTTGCGGCCGTTGCCGGATCAGGCGGACCCGTTGCAACTGTCGATGATGGCGATCAACCCGCCGACGGCGGCGCTGCTGTTGAGCGAATTCGTGACCATGGGGCCGGGCGATTGGGTGATCCAGAATGCGGCCAACTCGGCGGTGGGGCTGTATCTGGCGCAGCTGGCGCGATACCGCGGCTACCGGACTGTCAACGTCGTGCGCCGCCAGGACGCGACGGGGGTCGTTCGCGATACCGGCGGCGACGTCGTCCTCGTCGATGGCGAGGACCTCGCGGAGCGGGTCGTCGAGGCGACCGGCGCAGGGGCGGTCCGCCTCGGGATCGATGCGGTGGGCGGTGCCGCCACCGGACGCCTCGCCGACTGCCTGTGCGAGAGCGCGACGCTGGTCAGCTACGGCCGGATGAGCGGCGAGCCGTGTGCGGTGCAACCGGATGCCTTCGTCTTCCGTGACCTGACCCTGCGTGGCTTCTGGCTCGTGAACTGGTTCCGGCGTACCCCCGAGGAACAGCGCCGGGCTCTTGTTGACGAGCTTGCCCGACTCATCACCCAGGGAACGCTCCACGCGCCGATCCACGCCACCTACGACGTCAGCGAGATCAAAGAAGCAGTGGCGTACGCCGCGAGCGGGGAGCGATCGGGAAAGATCCTCATCGTCCCGCGACGGTGAACTCACGCCCGAGCGCCTCGCTCACCTTCATCCAGAGCTGCCTCCCATGTCCGCGGGAGCACACGAATGCGGGTCTCGTCCCCCACCCTCGCGACGCACCCGCTCCTGCCAGGCCACCGCAGCGAACCGAAACGCCCGTAGATGCAGGCAAAAGCCCTGCTAAGGAGCATCTGTTAATCCGAAGGTCCTGGGTGCGAGCCCCAGCGGCGGCATCGGAAGTGACTTGTGGACGGACCTGATGCATCCGTCGTCCGCCTCCAGCCGTCGCTGAGGCACAAGAACCGCCCGACGGGCGAGATTCGGGTGCTCATGTACCGCGGGTGTTTCGGCGGCGCTTGGCCGGTGTGATCTGCGGGCTGTTCGTGGGGAGTTGTCCGGTACTCGTCGCGGCGGTTAGGCTGGCGTGAACGCGCAGGCGACCGCCTGGTCAGATGATCGTCAGAGTTCTTGTGTCGCGGTCTGTGCTGCTCAATGCGGCCGCGGTCGGCATGCTCATCGGCATCTCGATCTTGCGCTTCGCGGTGGCCGACCCGGGCATCATGCTGCTGGCCGTCGTTCCGATCGCGCTTCTCGGGGTGATGCACGGAGTCCGGGGCGGGCTTCTCGGCGCGAGCGTGGCCTCCGGAGTGCTGCTCTTGTGGGCGTTCACGCAAGGCCACCCGGGTGCTGTCGAGGAGATCGACGAGCCGGCCGTCTTCTTCCTGCTCGGGCTGGTGACCGGGTTCTACGCCCACGGCGCGCTCGGGGATTGCGACCCGCGCCACGCCTTGCAGCGCGCCGAGCTTCGCCGGGCGATGCAGCTCGGTGAGGTGGTCTTTCACTACCAGCCGATCGCAGACGCTCGGACCGGTCGGGTGGTCGGCCTCGAAGCACTGGCAAGGTGGGAACACCCCGATCGAGGCCGAATCGAGCCGGAAACGTTCGTCCCCGTCGCCGAGCGTGACGAGCGGACGATCTGGGAGCTGACACTGCTTGCGGTTGACCGTTCTCTGGGTGACGTTTCGGCCTGGGGAGACGTGGCCAGCGAGGTCACCATCTTTATCAACCTCTCGTCCGTCAGCCTTGGCCAGCGTGATTTGGCGGCGGCGTTCTCGCAGATCCTCGAGAAGCATCGCTTCCCCCCGTCACAACTCGCGGTCGAGCTCACCGAGACCGCCCTCGTCGCACTTCCGGACCGGGCGGCGAACGCGCTCGACGCGCTCAAGCAGCTGGGGATGACAATCGTGCTCGACGACTTCGGCGAGGGCTACTCGTCGCTCACCCGCCTGGGCCGGCTGCCTTTCGACATGCTGAAGGTGGATCTGAGCCTCATCGGCTTGCCGTCCGCGAGCGACCCGAACCGGATTCTTCCGACGGCTGCGCGGCGTGCGGCCGGGTTGATTTCGGTGGTGTCTGACATGGCCTACTCCTCGGCGCCGACGCTTAATTCCTCGCGGAACTCGTCGCGGGCGCGGAATTCCTCGCGCTCGTCGAAGCCGCGGCGTCGGCCGCTGTCGAACCGGCCGGCGGGCTTGGGACCGCGGAAGCTGCGCTCGCGCTCGTCCGACTTGCGCGACAGAATGGCCGAGGGGGCTTCCTCGACTTCCGTCACGCGGATCGTCATGAAGCGGAGAATATCCTCGTTCAGCCCGAGCTGGCGCTCCATCTCGGTGACGAAGGCGGGCTTCGCGTCGAGCCCCAGCAGCATGTAGTGGCCCTTCCGGTTCTTCTTGATCCGGTAGGCCAGGCTGCGCAGGCCCCAGTACTCGCGCTTCTTGACCGCGCCGCCCTCGGTTTCGAGCTGGCTGGCGATGCCATCGGCGACGCCTTCCACCTGCTGCTGTGTGACGTCATTGCGTGCGATCAGCACACATTCGTAAAGCGGCATGGGATGCTCCCTATGGCTGGAGGCCCGCGGGATACGGGCATAGCCGGGGGCGATGCCGTCGCCTCCCGGCAGGGACGCGGGTGTGGAGCACGGATCGGCGCGGCAGGCAAGACGCGGCGATGGCGCCGCCCCGGTTTTCGCCTGGCCTTCGCCGGGGCAGGCTCTGAAACCCGCCGCCCGGTGGCTTTGCCCGGGACCCGCATCAACGGCGCTGCTTAGGGTCCGCCTTTGGACTCCGCCAACCCGATACATTCGGTGTGGGAGTCGAAAGGCGCCGCCCAAGGCGGGACCGCTGATCGGGGTTTCCCTTTGCGGTTCAGCCCGATAGTTTGCCAGTTGGACCGGCCATGAAAGAGCCGATCGTGACGAGGGGAATGGGATATGCCGGATGCCGCCCAATCAACCGTGACGCCGGCATCGGCGGAAGACGCCGCAACCATTCGCCGCGCGGTACCTGCCTGTGCCGCCGGCCAGGCGTTCGAGATCTTCGATTTCGTCATCTACGGATTCTTCGCGGTCGCCATCGGTCGCGCGTTCTTCCCGTCCACCGATCCCGCGGCCTCGCTGCTCGCCAGCTTCGCGACCTTTGCCGTCGGGTTCCTGTTTCGTCCGGTCGGCGCCATCGTCATCGGCTACTACGGCGACCGCTTTGGACGGCGCAAGGCGCTGGTGGTCACCATCGGGATGATGGCCTGTGCGACCGGCATCACCGGGCTCATTCCATCCTACACCGCAATCGGGCTCTGGGCGCCAATTCTGCTGGTGCTGTGCCGCATGTTTCAAGGCTTCTCCACCGGTGGCGAGTGGGGCGGTGCGGCGGCGTTTCTGGTCGAGCATGCACCAGCGGGTCGCCGTGGCCTGATCGGCAGTTTCCAGCAGGCGGCGACCGCGATCGGCGCCATGGGGGCGACCTTCTCGGCAGCCATCCTGAGCTCTTCGCTCAGTCCCGACAACTTCTTCACCTGGGGCTGGCGGGTGCCGTTCCTGATCGGCTTCGTGCTCGGCCCGATCGGCTATTACCTGCGCACGCGCGTCGCCGAGACGCCGGCGTTCCAGCGCGCCGTCGCGACGCGGACCATCACGCGCATGCCGATCATGGAGGCGATCCACACGCATGGCGGCATGTTCGTCGCGGCCTTCGGGCTGTCCATCATCGGCTGCGTGATCAACTACGTGTTCCTGGTGTTCCTGCCGAGCTTCGCCTCGCAGACGCTGAAGATCGATCTCAGCCGCGCGCTGTGGTCGACGGCGCTTGCCGGAACGCTCTATCTCGTGCTGACACCGGTCGTCGGGCATTACTCCGATCGGATCGGGCGCAAGCCGATGCTGTTCGCCTGCTCGGTGCTCGCGTTCATCATGGCGTATCCGCTGTTCATGTTCCTTGCGGCCTATCCCACCTTCTGGGGCCTGCTGGTGGTGCAGGCAACGGCGCAGGCGGTGCTGACGCTGTACACCGGAGTGATCTCGACCATCCTGTCGGAGATGTTCCCGACCAATGTGCGCTACACCGCACTATCGGTCAGCTATGGTTTCGCGGTGGCGATCTTCGGCGGCTTCGCGCCGTATATCGCGACGGCCCTGGTGCGCGTGACAGGGGACGTGCTCGCGCCGAGCTACTACGTGATGGCCGCCGGCATCGTCAGCGGCATCGCGGTGCTGTTCGTGCATGAGCGCTACCGCGCGCCGGCTCTGGCCTGAAAGGCAGAACGACATGACAAATATCGTCTTGATCCACGGCGCCTACCAAGGGGGCTGGATCTGGCAGCGAATCGCATCACGACTGGCAACGGCGGGACACAAGGTGTTCGCGCCCTCGCTCGACGGCTGCGCCGAACGGCGCCACGCGCTGCGTCCCGGCATCAGCACCGAAACGCACGGCGCGGAGATCGCCGAATTGCTGTTCTTCGAGGATCTCCGCGATGTCGTGCTCGTGGGCACCAGCAGCGGCGGCATGGTGGTGTGCAAGGCAGCGGAACTCGCGCGCGAACGCGTAGGACGGCTGGTGTTCGCCGATGCGCTGGCGCTGTTCGACGGCGAGTGCATCCCCGACATCGTCAACCGCCCGACAGCGGTAACGACCGACCTGACCACCGGTCCGTCGCCCGAGGACGCGGCGTCGCGGATGTTCGCGAGCCTCGACGATGCAACCAAGGCGTGGGCGCTGGAGCGCCACACGCCGCATCCGGTGGCGGCGATGCGCGATCGGGTAAAGCTGCCAAACTTCTGGCAACAAAGTTGGAAGGCGAGCGTGATCTGGTGTCGCCAGGCGGTGAACCCCGGCGAGGCGCATCAGCGTCGCGCCGCGGAGAAGCTCGGAGCCACCTGGCACGAACTTGATACCGGGCACTATCCGATGCTGTCGGCCGCGGAGGAATTGTCGCGGTTGATCGTGCCGGGGTGATTCGCTCGTTTCGCTTGAGGCCGACGTCTACGGATTGGCGGCGTCGGCCTGGGGCGTGGTGAACGGTTCGGTACGGTGCACGATCTTTTCCGCGTACAGCCCTTCGATCTCCGGTTCGGACAGGCCAAGCATGTTGGCAAGAATGTCGGTCGTATCATCTCCGATCGACGGCGCGCCGCGCCAGATCCGCCCGGGCGTCAGCGACATCTTCGGCACCACCCCGTAAACCCGGATCGGCACGCCGGATTGCCGGTCCAGAACCGGCACCGTCATTTCACGCGCGGCGTAGTGCTCGTCTTCATATTGATCGCGCGTGCTGAATACCCGTGCGCAGCCGATCTTGGCCGCGTTCAGTGCATTCTCGACCTCAAGTCGCGTGCGCGCCGCGCAATATTCCCGCAACCGTCGATCCAGTTCCCGCCCCTTCTCTGAATTCACCGCGGCCGTATCTTTCGAACATGCATCATAACTGTACTCAGCGGGATCGAGCCCGAGGAATACCGGCATTCGCTCGTAGATCGCTCCTCCGACCGCCCCGATGAACACCCAGCCGTCCGAGCACTGAAACGTATCGTACGGCTGAAATCCCGGCGCGCGGTTGCCGGTGTGACCGTAGACGGCGCCCTCCCCGGTGTACAGCGGCAGGGTGTTGCCGTTCGTCTGCGCCACCGCCTCGTATTGCGCGAGATCGATGACCTGCCCGCGTCCCGTCTTCTTGACCTCCCACAACGCCATCATGGTTGAGGCCCATCCCGTCAACGCGGTAATGAAATCGCCCGTGAATGTCTTGGCGCGCTGCGGCGGGCCGCTGGGGTCGCCGGTGATGTGCATCATGCCACCAAAGGCCTGCGCCAGCCCGTCATAGCCGGGCCGCCCCAGATACTCCTGCCTGCCATACTGTCCATAGGTGCTGACGCGCACGATCACCAGGCTGGGGTTGACCGCCAATGCCAGCTCGTTGCTGATCCCGGCGCGCTCGAGTGTGCCGGGAGCCGACGCTTCCATCCACACGTCCGAGATCTTCCACATCGCCATCAGCAACTCGATCCCGCGCGCCTGCCTGAGGTCGACGCCCATCGACAGCTTGTTCTTGGTGACCTCCGCCTCGTCGCAGCCATGGGGGCGCGGACCACGGGTCAATTGCGGCGCGGTAAACCGAAACGTATCGCCGCCCGGCCGTTCGATATGTATGACCTCGGCACCGAATTCGGCCAGCTTGGTGCCGATATACGGTTGCGCGACAAACACCCCCGTACCGACCGCACGAATTCCCTCAAGCGGCCCGAATTTTGGAATGACGGAAGGTGTTGCCGGCCGCTCCAGCCGCATGATCCAATCCGGAATGGTTTTCCGAAGTTTCTCGATCGCGTCGTCATCCTTCACGAGCCGTCGATCGTGCGCCATGACCTCTCCCCCTCCGACTGTCACGACCGGTGCGTCCCTTGTGGAACACCTTGGACGGCCGTATTGACGCGCAGGCTTGCACGATTCGATGTGCGAAACAATAAGAATCCCTGTGGTGGATCAGAACAAGTGCGTCAGCGGATCAGATTGTTGGATTTCCTAACCGCTCTTGCGCGCGTTCCAGAATAGCGGGAATGGCGACTTGACGATGCCCTCGATCGTCGTGCGGTGCGCGATCGGCTGCAGCCACTGGCCGAGCGGATAGTATGGCGCCTCCTGCCACACATCCAACTGGATTTCCTCGGCCACCTTTTTCTGTGTCGCGAAGTCGGGGGCGTCGAACCAGGCGGTGCGCAGCGCCTCCATCTTCTCACTGCTGAACCAGCCGAACCAGCCCTTCTCGCCGGTCCCGGCGATCGGATAGTGCGCTCCCGGATCGACCAGATTGAGGCCTTCCCATCCGGTGCAGAATGCACTCCAGCCGCCCTTGTCGATGGTGTCCTTGTTGTTGCGGCGCTGGATCATGGTGCCCCAGTCCATGCTCTGCAGTTCCACATTCATGCCAAGCCTGCCGAGCAGATCGGCGCCCACCAGGCTCTCCGCGTTCAGAACCGGATAGTCGGTGGGCGTGATGAACACGATCTTCTCGCCATGGTAACCGCTTTCCGCCACCAGCTTCTTCGCCAGCGCGAGATCGCGCGGACCCGTCAGCGTCTCCAGCCCCGCATCGTTGGCGAGCGGCGAGCCTGGCGTGAACACGCCGACGCCGATGCGGCTGATTTCCGGATCGCCGCCCATCGCGGCGTTCATGAAATCCGCCTGATTGATCGCCGGCAGCAGAGCGCGACGCAGCCTCACATTGTCGAACGGCGGATGCAGCATGTTGAAGCGCATGCAGCCCACCACGCCGAAGTCGTCGAGCCGTTCCACCACCACGCCGCGCGCCCTGCGCAGCAACCCCAGCAGATCGACGGTGGGCGTCTGCCACCACTCCTCCTCGCCCGACTGGATGGCGGCGGACGACGTGGCGGCGTCGGTGATGATGTTCCACTCGATACGGTCGAAGTTCGCCTGCTTGCCGCCGGCGACGAAGCTCGGAGGCTCCTGCCGCGGCACGTAGCCGTCGAAGCGTTTGAATGTGGCGAGCGCGCCTGGGGTCCACTCGTTGCGATTGAACACGTAGGGGCCGGAGCCGATGTATTCGTCGATCTGCTTGTACGGGTCGGTCCTCGCGATCCGCTCCGGCATGATGAAGCAGACATTGGCGGTGGGTTTGCCGAGCCCGTGCGCGAGCAGCGGGAACGGCTTCTTCAGGCGGAACACGAAGCTGCGGTCGTCGATGGCGGCGAGTTCGTTCAGCGAGGCCTCGATGCGCTGCGCGAAGCCGTCGCGCTTCATCCAGCGCTGGATCGATGCGACGCAGTCTGCCGCGCGGACCGGCGAGCCGTCGTGGAATTTCAGGCTGTCGCGGAGGCGGAACCGCCAGGTCAGACCGCCGTCCTCGATCGCATGGCTCTCGGCCATTTGGGGTTTCGGTGCCAGGCTGCTGTCCCAGCCGTACAGCGTGTCCCAGATCATGTAGCCGAAATTTCGGGCCACCGTGGTGGTGGACCAGATCGGGTCGGGATTCTGCAGATTGCCTTCTGGGATGAACTTCAGCGTCTTGGCCGCGGCCTGCGCGATTGCCGGGCGGGGCAGGCTTACGGAGACCAATACTGCGCTGGCGGCCGCAAGCACGTCGCGTCGTTTCATTGATGTTCCCCCGATTGCATGACCACGCCCCTTGTCATTGCGAGGAGCGAAGTGACGAAGCAATCCCCATCAAGGTGCGCACTACAATGGAGATTGCCGCGTCGCTGCGCTCCTCGCAATGACAGAGGTTCAGGCGATCGCCCTCCCAGAGGTTCAGCCCAATTTCCTTGCTGCCACGCGCACCCGACCGAGGGACCGTCGCAACTGTGCCGGTGTCGCGCGGTCCATGCTGTAGTGCACGCACCATGTCACCCGGCAGTCGCGTGCGCACAGCGCACGAATTGCGCGTCCGATCAGCTTGCGCGCCGGGTCGCCGAGCCCGAGACGCACCATCCACCATGACCCACCATAGGTGGTGACCACCAAGATACGCCTGATGCGCTGCAGACGTTCGGTGCTGACCTTGCCCTCAGGCGTGACATCGAATGCCACTCCCGGCAGCCAGACGCGATCGAAGTAGCCTTTCAGCATCGCCGGCATGCCGTACCACCACGCCGGATAGACCAGCACGATCGCCTCGGCCGAAACGAGCTGGTCGTCGTAGCGCTTCACCAGCCGTTCGTTTCGCTCCGTGTTGAGGTAGTCCAATCGCTCCTGCCGGCGCATCACAGGATCGAAGTCTTCCGCATAAAGATCGACGTCCGTCACCTCATGCCCGGCGTCGGCCAGGGACTGAAGCACGGTGCGATGGGCGGCGGCAGCAAAGCTTTCCGCCACCGGATGGCAGTAGATGACGAGTACGCGCATTCAGCCGATTTGGGGATGGCTTCGGCCAGCCGGTGCCGTTCCGCGGAGACGTGAAGGGTGCCGGCCTGAGTAGCGCAAGCGTGATCGATGCCGCGGCCGCGATGCTGCGGTCGCGCCGGAAGGCATTGGATCAGCAGGGTGGTGGGAAAAACCAGAAGGACGTGTCGAGGTGGTGATGGTCATCGGGTGTGGTGTTTTCGTACGTCAACTCCTCGACCGCCTTTTGCCTCTCGCTGATCCGCCACTGACGCAGCGTCTCCATCAACCAGATAATCGGGTAAGTGATCGCGGCCATGTCCGGTGCTCCTCGCTTGTGGGATCCGGCCGCAGATGGGCAATTGAGATTGCTCCGACAAAGGATGCTTTCTCAGGCTTCGCATGAATGAAAGTCGTGCACCACGATCAGCGATGCGCTCGCGGGCCGATCGCCACCTGGCGCGGCGGCGGCCCTTCGTCATCTGCTGACCCCGGCCGAGTGGCCTCGGCGGCGATCCGATTGCATGTGGTCATGTCGCGCCCGGCAGCGAACTGATTTGCAATGCCGCTGATCACTCGCCGACGACCTCCAACTTCCGGCCAAACCATCGGTGAAGGTGTTCCGATGGCTCGGGGTGGCCGAAGAAAAAGCCCTGCACCTCATCGCATCTCATTGCCCGGAGCGCAGTGACTTGTGGTGCTGATTCAATCCCCTCTGCGGTGGTCGTCATTCCAAGAGCGGCAGCCAACTGGACGACCGATGCGACGATCGCCCTGCTATCCTCCCGCTCGCACATATCCATCACGAACGACCGATCGATCTTTATCTTGTCAAACGGAAACATCCGCAGATAGCTCAACGCGGAGTAGCCGGTACCAAAGTCGTCGAGGACCATCCGGACCCCGAGCTCTTTCAAACTCTGCATAATCATCAGAACACGTTCACTGTCTTCAAGCAGCACCGTCTCTGTTATCTCCAGTTCCAGGAGTGAGGGCGTCAAGCCTGATCTCTTCAGGGCGTCAGCTACGGTCACTACGAGGTCGGGCCCAAATTGCGCGGCGGAGAGATTGACCGCGACCACCTTGGGCTCCGACCATTTTGCCGCTATCGCACAGGCCTGATGCAGAACCCAGGCTCCCACCGGCACGATAAGCCCCGTGTCCTCAGCAATCGGAATGAACTCGGCTGGAGAGATCAGGCCGCGCTCAGGGTGGTGCCAACGTAAAAGAGCCTCAAATCCAACCAAATTGAGCGCTCGTAAGCTGAAGACTGGCTGGAAATGGACCACAAACGCGCCGTCCTCGAGAGCCGAGCCCATGTCCAACTCGATCTGCCGGCGTTGCAGCAGGTCCGTTGCCATCGACGTCTCGAAAAAACGAAACCTTGCCTTCCCGTCGAACTTGGCCTTGTAAAGCGCCAGGTCGGCGTTCTTCAGAAGAAGATCCGGATCTTCCGACGGATCCGAAGTTTCTGCGATGCCGACGCTCGCACTGATGACCGCGCGCTGGCCGCCAAGGTCATAAGGAGCGCCCAGCGCATCGATAATGCGACTGGCCACCGCCGCCGACGCAAGTCCTGCGTTACCGGCGGTGCAGAAGATTACAAACTCGTCGCCCCCAAGGCGGGCTACGACGTCGGTTGCCGAAGTGCAATGGCGGAGGCGAGCCGCTACGATCCGAAGCAGGGGAATCACCAGCAGAATGCCCTAAACTGTCATTAATCTGCTTGAAGCGATCGAGATCTACACAGATACGGCAACCTGCTTAAAAGACTCTCCCAGCTCGGAAATTGCCTCCGACAGATGCTCACGAAACAGGTATCTGTTGGGAAGACCAGTCAGGATATCATGCTTGGCCATGAAGGTGATGCGGGCCTCCGCGATCCTGCGTTCCGTGATGTCCTCATAGGTTGTGACCCAGCCCCCGTGGTGCATCGGCTCGTGCGTGAGTGTCAGCGACCGCCCGTTTTCCTCGTGCAGCACTCTTTTGGACGCTCCATCCGCTATCAGACCGACCTGCTTCGCCATGAGATGCTGGGCAAATTCCGGCGAAACCCTCGCGGACTCGGCGATTAACTTATACAATTCTTGAATGGACGTGCCGGGCGTGACTGGCTCTGGTAGCCCAAACAGTTCTCTGAAGCGGTCGTTGCAAACCACAAGCGTAAGATCGGCTGTCCCCATACAAAGCCCCTGGGACATGTTGTTCAGGGCCGCATCGAACCGTACATTCTGGACGTGAAGATCGTCGGCGAGATCGCTGACTTCATGATGCGTGGCGACAAGCATTCCGTAGTTCCATCGTGTGAGGGCGATGAGACCAAAGCTGCCGAGAATGAGGCTGGTGAGCAGGCCCGTGAAGACCCAGCTAAGCTGCTCGAGGTTTTGCAGGTCAGCAGTGACGAACTCTGCCCCGCGTTCGTGCACGGAAGCAGCAAGGCGATTGAGTTTGGCCAAAAGCGGAAGAAAGGCCAAATAAACCTCGGTCGTCGAACCGCCTGGTCGAAGCGTATCGATGATCGGAGCGGAAAAATCAATAGCCGCATTCAACTCCGATAGCGTATCTCGC
>CAWHRT010000045.1:0-18925 GCA_963831845.1 uncultured Solirubrobacterales bacterium
AGCGGGTCGGCGAACGCCTGCGGGTGGTGTCGCCTGGCGTCGAGTCGACCGGTTCGCGAGCATTTCGCCCGCGCAGCCGCCGGAGGTGATCGTGCTCGGTGCGGTGGTCGCGTGGAAACGTCCCGAGCTCGCGCTCGAGGCTGTCGCGATCGCACGGCGCTTCGCTACCGGAGCTGCGGCTGCGATTCGTTGGAGCTCCCCTCTCCATCGGCAACGGGACGGCGCTGCTCCGACGCGCTCAGCAAGGCGCAGCCGCGGACCCGGACCTCGCCGGCTCGGTCGAGCTGCGGGGCGGTCGCCGACCCACGCTCGGCGAGCTCGCCCGTGCGACGTGCCTGCTCCACTGCGCCCCCGCCCGAGCCATTCGGGATCGCCGTGCTCGAGGCACTCACCGCGGGACGACCGGCGGTGCCCGACGCCGCCGGTCCCGCCGAGATCGTGGACCCGTCGTGCGGTCTTTTCTATCCGCCCGGCGACGTCGGGGCGCGGCGGCCGATCGCTCTGGTCGACGTCGTAGCCGACCCCGGCGCTCGCCGCGCGTGGGCGCCGGCCGGGCGCGAGCGCGGGCGCGGTTCGGCGGTGGCACCGCCGGGCGGGTACGCCGACGCGCTGGCCCCGTTGCTGCGGGCGCGGCGGCCGGCGGCCGCGCGGACTCGCCGTCGTGACCGTCACCCACAACTCCGCCGCGATGCTCCCGCGGCTGCTCGTCTCGGTGCGGCGCCAGCTGCCGGGCGGCGATCGTCGTCGTCGACTCCGCGTCCGACGACGACACCGTCGCGGTCGCGAGGTCGCTGCCCGGTGACGCACGGTGGCGCTCGATCGGAACGTCGGCTTCGGGACGGGCTGCAACCGCGGCGTCGAGCAGGTGAGCGAGCCGGTCGTCGCGCTGCTCAACCCGGACGTCGAGCTGATCGACGACTCGCTGTTCGAGCTGGCCGAGCAGGCGCTGGACCGCGCGCGGCCCGACCGGCTGCTCGCGCCGCTCGTGCTCAACCCCGACGGGTCGCGCCAGGACACGGTCCACCCGCTGCCGGGCAGCCTCGCGGACGTGGCGCGGGCGGTCGTGCCGCCGGCGCTGGCGCCGGGAACCGAGCTGGCGCCATGGCGCGCCCGCGCCCCGCGGGCGTCGGGTGGGCAGTCGGTGCGCGCTGGTCGCGCGCACGGACACGCTGCGGCGGCTGGGCCCGTTCGACGAGCGGATGTTCATGTACGGCGAGGACCTCGACCTCGGGCTGCGCGCGGCGCAGGCCGGGGTCGAGACGTGGTTCTGGCCGGCGGCGCGCGTGCTCCACCACCGCGCCCACTCCTCGGGGCGGGCGTTCGGCGGCGAGCCGTTCGAGCTGCTGGCCCGCGCCCGGCGCGAGGTCGTGGCGCGCCGCCTGGGCCCGGCGCGGGCGCGGCTCGACGACACCGCGCAGATGATCACGTTCGCCTCGCGGATCGTCGTCAAGCGGCGCTCGGCCGCCCGGCGGCGCGCGAGCGCCGCCAGCTCGGCGCGCTGGCGCGGTGCGGCGGGCCGATGACCGAGCCTGATCCGCACGTCGCCGCGCGGCGCTGGCGCCGCTCGTCCGGTTGCGGTGCTGGCGGCGGCGGCCGCGGTCGTGGGGTGGTGCTGGCGACGGGATCGGACCGCGGCTCCTCCTCGTCGTCTGGAGCTCGGGCGACCGCGCGGTACGCCGACGAGCACCCCGAGCGTGCCGACGTCCACTCGCCGGCCGCCAGCGCGCCCACGGCCCCGGCCCGCCGGCCCCCCGCCGCCGACGCGCCAGCAGTTCGGCGTCAACGTCAACCGGCTGTTCAACGACCGGACCTACACCCCGCGCAGATCGACCAGCAGCTCGCGGGCGCTGCAGGCGACCGGGGCGACGGTCGCTCGCAGCGACGCGCTGTGGGAGGCGACCGAGCCGACCGCCCCGGTCGACGGCGTGCACCACTACGACTGGAGCTTCGACGACGCGATCGCCGCCGCGCTGGCCCAGCACGGATTGCGGTGGCTGCCGATCATCGACTACACGGCGCCGTGGGCCCAGTCGGTGCCCGGCGACGATCACTCGCCGCCCAGCTCGGCGGCCGACTACGCGGCGTACGCGGGGCGCTCGCCGCGCGCTACGGGCGTGGCGGCTCGTTCTGGCGCGCGCACCCGGAGCTGCCCGCCGACCCGGTCACCACCTGGGAGATCTGGAACGAGCCCGACAACCCGACGTTCTGGTTCCCGGAACCCGACGCCGCCCGCTACGCGGCGCTGTACCAGGCCGCGCGCGACGCGATCCTCGGTTCGAGCCGACCGCGCCGGTGGTCGTCGGCGGCCTCACCAACCCGGTCGCGTTCATGCCGGCGATGCTGACGGCGGCGCCCGATCTGCGCGGACACATCGACGGAATCGCGATCCATCCGTACGGCGTCGACCCGGCGGTCGTGCTGTCCAACGTCGCAAGGCGCGCAGGTGATGGCCGCCGCCGGGCTCGGCGACGTGCCGCTGTACGTCACCGAGCTCGGCTGGACGACCCATCCGCCGAGCAACCCCAACTACCTGCCGGAGTCAATGCGCCCGGCCTATCTCGAGCGGACGCTGGCCGCGCTGCGCCGGGTCCGCTGCGGCCTCGCGGCGACGATCGTCTACACGTGGGTGACGCCAGAGCGCAACCGCGCCGACGGCCAGGATTGGTTCGGGATCCACGCGCCGGCCGGCGCCGCCACGCCCGACTCCGCCGCGTTCGCCGCCGGTCTCAGGCGGGTTTCAGGCAGCGCGTCGCGACCGTGCCCCGCTGGCGGCAGCGCTCGAGCGCCAGCGCCGCCTGTCGGAACGCGTTGAAGGCCGGCTTCTCGGACACCTTGCCCGACGTCAGCTGCAGCAGGCCGGCGAAGTCGAACGCCAGCGAGTTGCGCTGCTCGGCGCCGATCCAGGTGTAGTAGTAGAACGCCTGCAGGCGCAGCTTGACCCGCTCGGAGCCGAGCATCGGCAGGATCGCCGCGATGTTGCGCGCCTGACCGGCGGGTGTCGTGGCGAAGTCGAAGCCGGTGTTGTGGGGCGTCTGGCCCTGCGAGGACGGCCAGCTGATCTCGTCGGCGATCATCGGCTTGCTGCCGTCGCCGGCGGCCGCCATCGTCTGCCTGACCTTGGTCAGGATCGTGATCACGCCGCTGGGCTGCTTGGTGTACGGGTGGACCGCGACGACGTCGAACAGCGAGCGAGCGCCCTTGACCGCGTAGATCCGCTTGAGCGCGATCCAGGAGTAGTTGGGGAACCCGGCGAGCACGACCTTCGCCCCGGGATCGGCACCCTTGATCGCGGAGTGCGCGGCCTTCAGGAGGCTGACGTATGTCTTCGCATACGGCTGCGCCGACCAGAACGCACGGATGTTCGGCTCGTTCCAGATCTGCCACTGCCGGATCGCCACCTTCGGAACGCCCGGATTTGCCGTCCAGTAGCTCCCGTTCGGCCCGTAGCGGTGCACGAGCGCCGTGAGGAAGTTGGCGTACGGTCCGTTCGTGCGCGGCCGGTCGATCAGGCTGCGGCCGTCGCGGGACGCGGTCCCACTTGGGCGCGTCCAGGACGGTCGGGAGGATCGTGATCCGCCGCTGCGCCGCGAGCCCCACGAACTGATCCAGCTGCGTGAAGTTCGTCGGCACGCCGCCGACGTCGGTGTACTGGCTCGAGGTCGGTGTCCGGCACCTGGCTGAAGTTCTGGTAAGGCTGAGCGGTGGCCCAGTCGAACGTCGCCCGCATCGTCTCCACGCCGGTGGCCACCATCGAGTCCAGCTGCGTCGCCATGTCGAGCGGTGGCTCGGTGACCGGGTACAGCGGGCCGTCGATCACCATCCCCACGAACCCGGGCGGGACCGGCTTGGGCTTGGCGGGCTTTCGGGCACTCGCGGACGTGGCCGCCGGGACGACCAGCAGCAGCATCAGGGCGCAGAGGGTCAGGCGCCCCCAGTTGCGGCATCTCGCACGCAGCATCTCGGCGAGTGAATCACACGCCCCAGACCAGCTCGCCGATCGCCGCGTCGGTCAGCGCCGCCGTGCGGCTCCAGGGAAAGCTCGCGGCGCGGCGGTGACCGGCCGCGACCAGGCGCTCGCTCGTGGCGTCGTCGCAGGCTGCCTGCAGGACCGCTTGCGCGAACGCGTCCGGATCCGCGGGATCGACGAGCAGCGCGGCGTCGCCACAGGTCTCGGGCAGCGCGCCCCGCTCGGCCGCGACCACCGGGGTGCCGCACGCCATCGCCTCCAGGCAGGGCAGCCCGAAGCCCTCGTACGTCGACGGCATCGCCAGCGCGCGGGCGCCGGCGTACAGGCCGGGCAGGTCGGCATCCGGGACGTAGCCGAGCCGCCGGTGGGTGGCTTGCGCGCCTCTGAGGTAGCCGCGATCGGAGCCGACCTGGACGAGCTCGATCCCGCGGTCACGCAGCGCCCGGGCGGTCTGCTCGAGCGCCCCGAGGTTCTTACGGGCCGAGGACGTGCCGACGACCAGCACGTAGGAGCCGGTGAGGCCGTACCGCGGCGCGGTCGGTCCGGAGGGCTCGGCGGGCGCGAGGAAGCGCTCCCCGACGCCCTCGGGGATCACGGTGGTGCGGTCCGGGTCGGCGCCGAGCACCTCGATCAGTTCGCCCCGCGAGAACTCCGACACGGTGATCACCAGGCGGGCCCGGCGGGCGAGCGCGCGGCAGCACCCGGCGCTGGTACTCGACGTACGCCCGGGAGTAGGCCTCCGGGTGGCGGAGCGCGGCGACGTCGTGGATCACCACGACGTTGCGCGGGAACGCAATCGGGGCCAGGTTCGCCGGTGAGTACAGCGCCGCCGCACGGGACGCGAGCGCCGGCAGCGCCAGCTGCTCCCAGGCGTGGCCGGCGCGATGGGCCAGCCCGGCCGGCGGGCGGATCACCCGGTAGCGGTCGGGTCGCAGCGCGGGCAGCCGGATCGCCATCTCCCGCGCCAGCCGCTCGACCCCGCCGATCTGCGCGCGGACGGCGGCGCGGGCGTTGATCGCCACCGGGGCGTCCGGGGCGTCCGGGGCGTCCGGAGCGTCAGGCGCCGAGGCGTCCGCGGCGCCGCGGCGCGGACGGGGCACTAGTGGTGGCGGTCAGGCAGAACGCGCCGGACCAGGAGCCCTGAGCCGACCAGCGCGATCCCGATCACGGCCGCGAGCCACACGTCGAGACCGGTACGGGGCAGCGTCGCCGACGACGCCGGATCGGCCAGGGTGGACGCGGTCGCGGTGGAGGTCGTACCCGCGGTCGTCGCGGCGGAGCTCGTGACCGATGCGGACGTCGTCGTCGCAGAGCTCGTGGACGAGCTCGAGCCCGTCGAGCTGGAGGGCGTCGACGGCGCCGTGCTGGCCGGCGCAGACGAGGTCGTGGTCGGCGGTGGTTGCGAGTGAGTGGTGGTGGGCGAGCTCGGCTGGGTAGACCCCGAAAGCGGGTCGACGTACTGCTGATCGCCGGCCGAGCCACCGCCGCCTCCGCCCGCCAGCGCGGCGGCTGGGACGACTAGCGAAAGCGAGGCGATCAGAGCGAGAATGCCGAGGGCCTTGCGCCAGGAACGCACCGGCCGAGTATTGCAGCAATCGGCGCCGGGGCACTCGGTTGCCGACGCCTTCGGCGTCGGCAGCGAAATCGTGCAAACGCCGGTTTTGCAGGATTTATTGCAAGGGCAGGGCGGCGCGACACGCCCGCGACGGCGCGTGTTAGGGTGCTCCCGGCCTGCCCCCGAGGCCATTGAAAAAAGGCGGCGCAGCCCCCCGTTGTGCGGAGGCCGGCGTCGCCGTTTTGTCGTTCCCCGACCCTCGCCCCAGCCTTGAACTCACACACGCTTCGCCGCTCACGGGTGACTCGCACCGTGGCGGCACTCATTCCCGCCGCGGCAGCCGCCACGGCGCTCATGCTCAGCACCGGATCGAGCTCCGGCGACCTCCAGAGCCAGATCAGCGCCAGCCAGTCGGCCGCCGACTCGCTGCGCTCCGCAGATCGCGGCCGACACCGGCCAGATCAATAGGACCGCCGGCGGCCTCGCCGCCGCCCGTGACCGCCTGGTCACGCTCCAGCGCGACCTCGACAGCCGCGAGGACCAATTGCGCGACGTTCAGACGTCGCTGATCCAGACCCGGGACCACCTGGTCGAACTGGAGAATCGTCTGCACCGCGCCTCGACCGCGCTGGCCGCCAACCTCGTCGCCAAGTACGAGGGCGCCCAGCCGGACGTGATGAGCGTGATCCTCGACGCCCACGGCTTCTCGGATCTGCTCGAGCGGATGAACTTCCTCCAGCGGGTCGGTCATCAGGACGCCCAGGTCGTCGGCACGACTCGCGCGGCGCGCACCGAGGTCACCAAGGAGGTCACTCGGCTCGCCGCGCTGGAGAAGCGCGACCGCGCGCTGACCAGCCAGATCCTGACCCGACGCAACGACGTCGCCGCGCTACAGGCAGCCCTGCTCACCCAGCAGCGCGACCAGCTGTCCGCCCGCTCCCGCGACTCGGCCAAGCTCCGCGACGTCAACAACCGGCTCGGCGCCCTGCAGCGCAAGGCCGCCGCCGAGGCCGCCGCGGCGGCCCGCGCCGCGGTCACCCAGAGCCGGAGCAACAGCACGGTCGTCAGCGGACTCGCGATCAACACCGGCGGCATGGTCCAGGCGCCGCCCGGCGCCCCGCCGCAGATCGGCCAGGTGATGGCCGCCGGCAATGCGATCGCAACCCTCCCCTACATCTGGGGCGGCGGACACGGCTCCTTCCAGGCCAGCGGCTACGACTGCTCTGGCTCGGTCAGCTACGCGCTCGCCGCCGCCGGGCTGCTGTCCTCGCCGCTTGACTCGACTGGCTTCGAGAGCTGGGGCGAGCCCGGACCCGGCAAGTGGATCACGGTCTACGCGAACGCCGGCCACGCCTGGATGACTGTCGCCGGCTGGCGCTTCGATACGGTCGCACTGGCCGAGGGCGGCACCCGCTGGGCCCGCTCGATGGCCTCGACGGGCGGGTTCGTGGTGCGGCACCCGCCCGGGCTGTAGCCGACCGCCGCCCGGCCTGTCCACTACCTGGTTAACGTCCCGGTCGAGCCTTCCCGGAGGAAGTTTGGGGCGTTAGCCACGTGGGACGGTGTCAACGCCCCAAGGTTCGCGGCCAAGGCCTCGAGTGGGGCGTTGTGCACGTGCTCCCGAGCGGTCCGGGACGCCGCTCAGTGGTATAGCTGCCCGGCGCCTAGCAACGCGGCTCGCGCGCGGGCGATCTGGCCGGCCGGCATCTGCCCTTCCGCGTAGTTGACCGCGAACGCGCTTCCCTCCGACAGCAACGAGGAGGGTCGCGCGGTGGCCGCGGACGCCCGACTGGGACCTTGCACCGAGAAGTGGCGGCCCCGCGGGGTCAGCGTGATCCGCGTCCAGGCCCAGGAGGGGTCCGAGATTGTCCCGATGTGACCGCTGGTCGAGCGGACCGACGCGGCCCCGAACCGCGTCGGTGCGAACTTCGCCAGTGGCAACGTCTGGCAGGAGCCGGCGGTCACGCACTCCGACGGAGCCTCGACGATCCACTCCGCCGAGGAGACGTCGATCTTGGCGGGGAACACCGTCTTGTGGAACCCGCGATGGCGGGTGAGATCGTCGAGCCGGATCGTGGCGCGGTGGCCGGAGACCTTGACCGTGGCGCGGATCCGATCGCCCGGCCGGACATTGAGCCTGATCGGCACCGAGGGGCCGGGCACCAGCTCGTACCAAGCGCTCGAGACAATCTTGCCGCTGGGGCTGCAGTCGACCTCGGTTCCCGTCTGCTCGAGCGCGGGAGCGTTGAGGCTGTAGCCGCCGAGGCCGACCCAGAAGGCCGAGTACGTCGGCGTCCCGGGCGTGCAGTGGACCTTGGGCTGCCTCCACGTGCCGGTCACCGAGCCGAACGAGACGCCTTGGCGATGGACCGCGTACCCGGCCCAGTTGGAGCTGTTGGTCGAGTCGGCGAGCGCAGGGGACGCCGATACCGCGGCGGTCGCGGTCATCAGCGCAGCAAGGACGAGCCAGAGACGCACCAACTTTGCTTTCGGTCGGTGGGCTTGAAAACTTGAGCGCCGCGTCAGCTTCCGCTGCTCCCCGAAGCCTGCAGAATCGCCGACGCGCGCCCCGAGCAGTCATACATGGTGGCAGTGCCGCTCCCGGTGTTCAAGGGCACCGCGCGGCACGCCTGCTGGACGGCCCCGAACGCGGACTGGCTGCCCGAGCGCGTGTCGCCCGGAAGTCGCATGCCGCCGTTGCCCTCGACCAGCACCCACCGCAGGTGGCCGGAGCTGACCTCGGAGGCCAGCCACGAGGCCGTCACCGTGCTCTCCCGCCCCGAGAACCCGCCGAGGCCGGCCACGTCGGCGTCGCTGTTGAGGATCGCCGCCGAAGCTGTGCTCTGGCTCTCGACTCCGATCGTGCCGCCGCCGTGGGCCTTCGCGTAGCTGATCGCGGCCTTGAGCGCGGTGTCCTCGCCGCCGAACATGCCGGCTGCACCGCCGGCTCCGGCAGCGCCACCTGATCGGGCTCCGGGGGCGCCAACTGGTCCGGCTCCGCGGCCCGCCCCGGCTGCCCCGCCCGCCCCGGCCGCACCGCCCGCTCCAGCTCCGAATCCACCGGTGGGCGGCGCGAACCCGCCGGCGCTGCCGCCGGGCACCGCGGCGGACCCACGGCCGCCGCCGGCCCCTCCCCGAAAGCCGCCGGCGCCGCCGAACCCGCCGCCCGGGCGGCCACCGCTGCCGTTGGCGATCTGCTGCGCCGCGGCGGGGCCGCCGGTCGGGAACGTGCCGCTGGTGGCGTGTCCCAGCGTCTCGGTGGCCCACGTCGCAGGGGCCGCCAGCAGCGCGGCCAGCGCGACCGCGACGAGCACCGCGCGCGTCCGCCGCGAGAGGCGGAGTGCCAGCAGCGCCGCGGTCGCCACGCCGACGGCGAGCACCAGCCACCGGGCCCAGCCGAGCAGGCCGTCGAGCTCGCCGAGCACGACCAGCTCGGTGGCGATCCCACCGACGATCGCCAGTGGCGCCACCACGCGCGCCCGGCGGCCGTCGTCGAGCATCATCCCCGCGCCGGCGCCGATCAGCGCCGCCGTGAACGGCGCCAGCAGCGAGACGTAGTAGGGGTGGAAGATCCCGGACGCGAAGCTGAACGCGACCGCGGTCGTCAGAAACGCGCCGCCGATCGCGATCAGCCAGCCGGTCCGTGGGTCGCTGCGACGCAGCCGCGAGACCACGAGGATCGCCAGACCCGCCACCACGGCGAACCCCAGCAGCCACCCGGCCTGGTCGCCGAGACTCGACTGCAGTAGTCGAAACGGCCCGGTCGAGCCGCCGAACATGCCGCCTCCGCCTCCGCCTCCGCCCGGGCCTCCGGACTGCCCCGAGAGGCGGCCGACGCCGTTGTAGCTGAAGATCAGCGACCACACACTGTTGTCCGAGGTCCCGGAGATCCAAGGCCGATCGGACGCGGGCGTGAGCGTGACCAGCAACGGCCACGCTCCTCCTACCGCCACCAGCGCCGCGCCGCCCAGCAGCAGCTGGCGCAGCGCGTGGAGCCGTCCGCGTGCGGCCGGCGCGATCCACAGCCACGCGACGGCGATCCCAGGAACGACCATCAGCGCGACCGCCATCTTGGTCTCGAAGCCGAGGCCGACCGCGACGCCGCTGAGCACCAGCCACTTGGTCCGGCCGGTCTCGAGGCCGCGCACCGCGAACCACAGCGCGGCAACGCAGCACAGGACCAGCAGCTCGTCGGGGTTGTTATGGCGCGAGACCGCGACCACCACCGGCGTCGTCGCCAGCGCCAGCCCGGCGACGAACCCGGCCGGCCGGCCGAATCGCCTCCTGGTCAGGTCGTACAGCAGCGCCACCGCCACGACCCCCATCAGCGCCTGCGGGATCAGCAGGCTCAGGGGGTGGAACCCGAACACCCGCGCCGACAGCGCCTGGACCCACAGGCCCAGCGGCGGCTTGTCGACGGTCATCAGCCCGGACTGGTCCAGCGACGCGAACAGGAAGTTGTGCCAGCTGGTGGTCATCGAGCGGACCGCTGCGCTGTAGTACGTGTTGGCCCAACCGTTGATGCTGAGCCCCCACAGGTTCAGCACCGCCGCGAAACCGATCAACGCGCCCAGTTCGGGGCGTAGGCGCAGACGTGAGCGGGCTCGCGAGAGTGCCCGCGGCGCGGGATATGGGATCGAGCTGGTGGTCATCGCTAGGACTGGTCCGGGGCGCGGTGGCGCTCGGCGTACACGCCGGCGAGCACGAGCGCGCCGAACGTCGCCAGCGCCAGCGCGGCTAGCTTGTGATCAAGGGCGGTCATCGGGATCTCCTTCGGTGCCGATGGGGTCCACTGAGTCGGGCACGGCACACAAGATGGGCGGTGCGCGCAAGACCCAGCGAAGACGTCTGTAAGACGTACGTAGGAGACCCCGGATCCCCGACAACAGCGGGGCGGAGGCCCTCGCCCGGTCATCTCTAGAGTGGTACTTACACCGGACTAGGAGACCGAAATCTTGTCAACCAACAGCTTCGATTCCAGAGCGACCTTGAAGGTCGGGGATCGCTCGTATGAGATCTTTCGCCTCGACTCCCTCCAGGCCAAGTACGACGTCGCGCGGCTGCCGTTCTCGCTGAAGATCCTGCTCGAGAACCTCCTGCGCAACGAGGACGGGGAGTCGATCCGGGCACAGGACATCGAGGCACTCGCGAAGTGGAACGCCGGCGCCGCGCCGAGCGACGAGATCGCGTTCACGCCCGCGCGGGTGCTGATGCAGGACTTCACCGGGGTGCCCGCGGTCGTCGACCTGGCGGCGATGCGCGACGCGATGGCCGAGATGGACGGCGACCCCGCCAAGATCAACCCATTGGCGCCGGCCGAACTGGTGATCGACCACTCCGTCCAGGTCGACGTGTTCGGCACGCGCATGGCGTTCCAGCGCAACGCCGAGCTCGAGTTCGAGCGAAACCGCGAGCGCTACGCGTTCCTGCGCTGGGGCCAGGGCGCGTTTCACAACTTCTCGGTCGTCCCGCCCGACACCGGGATCGTCCATCAGGTCAACCTCGAGTACCTCGCCCGGGTCGTGTTCGTCAACGACCAGACCAGCCAGGCCTACCCCGACACGCTGGTGGGCACCGACTCGCACACCACGATGGTCAACGGGCTCGGCGTGCTCGGCTGGGGCGTGGGTGGCATCGAGGCCGAGGCGGCGATGCTGGGCCAGCCGATGTCGATGCTGATCCCGCAGGTGATCGGCTTCAGGCTCACCGGCGAGCTCCAGGAGGGTGCGACCGCCACCGACCTCGTGCTGACCGTGACCGAGATGCTCCGCAGCCACGGAGTGGTCGGGAAATTCGTGGAGTTCCACGGCGCGGGGCTGGCCAACCTGCCGCTGGCCGACCGGGCCACGATCGGCAACATGTCGCCGGAGTTCGGGTCGACCTGCGCGATCTTCCCGATCGACGCCGAGACGCTGCGGTACCTGGAGTTCTCGGGGCGCTCGCCCGAGCAGATCGCGCTCGTCGAGGCCTATGCGAAGGAGCAGGGCATGTGGCACGACGAGGACTCCGACGAGCCCACGTTCAGCGACGAGCTCGAGCTCGACCTGGCGACCGTGGTGCCGAGCATCGCCGGGCCCAAGCGCCCGCAGGACCGCGTCTCGCTGACCGAGTCAAAGCAGGGCTTCCGGAGGGCGCTCGAGGGCTTTCTGCCCGACGAGGACCAGGAGGACGAGGCCGTGTCGGACAGCTTCCCGGCCAGCGATCCGGTTTCGACGCACGTCCCCAACGGCGCCGGTCACGAGCCGACGGGCAGCGCCGGCGGTGCGACGGTCGCCGATCGCCCGCAGACACACGTGCCGGTGACGATGGCTGACGGGACCGAGACCGAGCTCGACCACGGCCACGTCGTGATCGCGGCGATCACGAGCTGCACGAACACCTCGAACCCGTCGGTGATGCTCGGCGCCGGAATCCTGGCGCGCAACGCCGTGCAGAAGGGGCTGAAGGTCAAGCCGTGGGTGAAGACATCGCTGGCTCCTGGCTCCAAGGTCGTGACCGAGTACCTCGACCGCGCCGGCCTGACCGAGTACCTCGAGGCGCTCGGCTACCACCTGGTCGGCTACGGCTGCACGACCTGCATCGGCAACAGCGGACCGCTGCCCGAGGAGATCTCGGCGGCGGTGTCCGACAGCGATCTGGCGGTCGTCTCGGTGCTGTCGGGCAACCGCAACTTCGAGGGCCGGATCAACCCTGACGTAAAGATGAACTACCTCGCGTCGCCGCCGCTGTGCGTCGCCTATGCGCTCGCCGGGACGATGGACATCGACCTCTACGACGAGCCCCTGGGCGACGATGACCACGGCAACCCGGTGTATCTGAAGGACATCTGGCCGACCGCGGCCGAGGTCGCCGAGACGATCCTGGACGCGGTGCAGTCCGACATGTTCCGTAAGAGCTACAGCGAGGTGTTCGACGGTGACGACCGCTGGAACTCGCTCGAGGTGCCCGCCGGCGACAGCTTCGCCTGGGACGAGCAGTCGACGTACGTGCGCCGGCCCCCGTTCTTCGAGGGTCTGCCGCGCGAGCCAGAGCCGCTGGTCGACATCGAGGGCGCCCGCGTGCTCGCGATCCTCGGCGACAGCGTGACCACCGACCACATCTCGCCCGCGGGGTCGATCAAGCGCGACGGCCCGGCGGGGCGGTATCTGATCGAGCACGGCGTGCAGCCGCGCGACTTCAACTCCTACGGGTCGCGCCGCGGCAACCACGAGGTGATGATGCGCGGCACGTTCGCCAACATCCGCCTGCGCAACCTGCTGGGGGGTGGGCGGGACCGTTTGCCGGAGGGCGGGGTCACCCTGCACCTGCCCGACGATGAACAGATGTCGATCTACGACGCCGCGATGCGTTACATGGAGGAGGGCACGCCATTGGTCGTGCTCGCCGGCAAGGAGTACGGGTCGGGCTCGTCGCGCGACTGGGCGGCCAAGGGCACACGGCTGCTGGGCGTGCGGGCGGTGATCGCCGAGAGCTTCGAGCGCATCCACCGGTCCAACCTGGTCGGGATGGGCGTACTGCCGCTGCAGTTCGCCGACGGCGAGTCGGTGGAGTCGCTCGGGCTGACCGGTCGCGAGACGTTCTCGGTGGCGGGAATCGCCGGCGCGGACTCGATCCCGCGCGAGCTGACGGTCAAGGCCGCCGACAAGGAGTTCGCCGTCACGGTCCGGATCGACACGCCTAAGGAACAGCGGTACTTCCGCCACGGCGGGATCCTGCAGTTCGTGCTGCGCCAGTTGCTCGAGCCGTAGGCGGCTAACGGTTAGTTAGCGCTCGCTTCGCCACGGGTAGTCAACCGCCCGTGGTGGCATCAGCGATCCTGAACATCGCGCGATGGCTGGCCTGGCAGGTGACTGGCCACGGCCAGCCGACAGCGCCTCCGCCGGCGCGGATCACCGTGATCTCGCGAGAGCGCGCTCCGCGCGACTAGAGAACGCCCGGGCGACTAGGCGGCCGGGCGGAGGCCTTCGAGCTCGCGGCTCTCGGCGAGCTCGGCGAGCGCCTTGCGCTCGAGCTTGCGAACGGCGTCCGATGACATCCCGAGTCGCCGGCCGGTCTCGCGCAGCGCAGTCGGCTGCTCGATGTCGATCCCATAGCGGAGCTTGAGCACCTGGCGCTCGGGCTCGGGCAGGCCGTCGAGCGCGGTGCGCAGCGCGTCCTGACGCAACGCGATCTCCACTTCCTCCTCCGGGCCGCGGCGCTCGGAGGGCATCAGCGCGCCCAGGGTGGTGTCCTCCTCCTCGCCGACCGGCCGGTCGAGGCTGGTTACCACCCGCGCCACCTCGCGCGCCTGATGGACGTCGGCGAGGCTGATCTCGGCGGCCTCGGCGATCTCGGCGTCAGTGGGCTCGCGACCGTGCTCGGCGACCAGCTCGCGCTGGGCGCGTCCGATCTTGCGCTCGAGCTGGCCGATGTGCACCGGGATCCGGATCGTCCGCGCGCGGTTGGCGATCGCGCGCTGGATCGCCTCGCGGATCCAGAACGTGGCGTACGTCGAGAACTTGAAGCCCTTGCGGTAGTCGAACTTCTCGGCGGCGCGGATCAGGCCGAGGATCCCCTCCTGGATCAGGTCGAGCAGCGACAGGTCGAAGCCGTCGTACTTGCGAGCGTTGGAGATCACCAGCCGAAGGTTCGAGTTGACCAGCCGCTCCTTGGCCTCGAGGTCGCCGCGCTCGATTCGCTGGGCGAGCTCGATCTCCTCTTCGCGGGTCAGCAGCGGATGCCGGCGGACCTCGGCCATGAACAGCGACAGCGCGTCGGTGGTGCGGTCGGCGAGGTCGTCGTTGCTGTAGGTCGTCTGCGCGGTGGTGGTACGCCCGCAATCGTCGCGGACGTCGAACCCGCGCTCCTCCAGCACGTCACCGAGCTCTTGGACCTCGTCCTCGGAGAGATCGTGGGCTTGGGCCACCTCGCTGACCTCTGACAGCTCCACGCAGCGTCCCGGCCGGGCCTCGCCGCGCGCGCTCAACTCGTCGAGGATCTCCGACAGCGAGTCGGAGACCTGTGGGGATACCGGTTCATCGGCCATGTGTTAGACGTTACCTGTCGGTTGCTGGTGAAGTTGCCGCAAGCCTTCCTGAAGTAGCCTTCCCGGCCGTGCCCGTCCCGGAACTCCTATCAAAGCTTCTCACGGCGACCGGCCCCTCGGGACATGAGGCCGCTGCCGCCGCGGCGTGGCGCGAGGGATGCGCCTCGTTCGCTTCCGAGGTCGGGTCCGACAACGTCGGCTCCTCGTACGCGAGGGTCGCGGGAACGGCCGGCGGACCGAAGCTCGCGATCGTCGGCCACATCGACGAGATCGGTCTGCACGTGTCGCACATCGACGACGACGGCTATCTGCGCTTCGGCCAGGTCGGCGGCTGGGACACGGTCGTCCTCGTCGGCCAGCGCATCCGCCTGGAGACTCGCCAGGGGCCCGTCACCGGGGTGATTGCGCGCAAACCCGTCCACCTCATGAAGGACGACGAGCGCAGCAAGGCCCCCGAGCTCAAGGACCTGCACATCGACATCGGCGCCAAGGACGGCGACGAGGCGCGCGAGCTGGTACGGATCGGCGACGTCGCGGTGATCGACGTCGGTCCGATGGAGCTGCGGCACGACCGGGTGATCTCGCGAGCGCTCGATAACCGCGTCGGCTGCTACGTGGCCGCCCAGGCCGCGAGGTTGATCGCGCAGGACGGCGGCGCGCCGGGCGACGTGCTCGCGTTCGCGGTCGTTCAGGAGGAGACGACGTTCGCCGGGTCGCGTACGAGCGCGTTCGCACACGAGCCCGACGTCGCGATCGTCGTCGACCTGACGTTCGCCACCGATCAGCCCGGCGTCGAGCTCGGGCAGATCACCAAGCACACGCTGGGCTCCGGTCCGGTGGTCGCGCGCGGAACGACGCTTCACCCCCGGGTGTTCGAGCTGCTCTACGACGCCGGCAAGCGGGAGGAGATCCCGTTCACGGTCGAGTCGCTGGGCCGGGGCACCGGGACCGACGCCGACGCGATCCACCTCAGCCGCGCTGGCGTCCCCACCGGTTTGGTGTCGGTGCCGAGCCGGTACATGCACTCGCCGGTCGAGATGGTCTCGATGTACGACGTCGAGGCTGCAGCGAGGCTGATTGCCGCGTTCGCCAAGCAGCTCGAACCGGGCATGTCGTTCGAGCGCTGAGTGGCCGGTCGCTAGCGTCGCGGGCGTGCTGCTGCTGTTCGACATCGACGGGACGCTGGTGGCCGGCGCGACGCGGGCCCACCGCGACGCGATGCACGAGGCGCTGATGACCGTTCACGGGGTCGACGCCGGGGACGGCCCGCCGACCGTGGACCGCGCCGGGAAGACCGACGGGCAGATCGCTCGCGCGATCCTGATCGGCGCCGGCGTGTCCGCGCTGCGCATCGACGAGCGCGCCGACGACGTCCAGGACGAGTGCTGCCGAGCGTACGCCCGGTTGTGTCCGCCGGACCTATCGGAGACCGTGATCCCGGGGATCCCAGGGCTGCTCGACGAGCTGTCCGGCCGTGAGGAGCTGGTGCTCGGGCTGCTGAGCGGCAACTACGAGCCGGTTGGGCGGCTGAAGCTCGCCCGCGCGGGGATCGGGCACTGGTTCGCCGGCGGTCCGGGCGCGTTCGGGTCAGACGACGAGGACCGCGCCGCGCTGCCGGCGATCGCGCGCCGGCGGGCCGGGTCGACCGGACGCCCGTATGCCCGCGAGCGGACCGTGGTGATCGGCGACACGCCCAGGGACATCGCGTGCGCCCGCGCCGACCAGGTGCTGAGCGTCGCGGTCACCAGCGGGCCGTATGACGCCGATCAGCTGCGCAGCGCCGATGCGGTCGCCGAGAACGCCGGGGAGCTGCGCGAAGCGCTGGAGTCGCTGGGCGCCTAGGGTTGGGCGACGGCGGGGGAGCTAGCCCCGGACCAGCTTCTTGTACGTGATCCGGTGCGGGCGGTCGGCGTCGGCGCCGAGCTGTTCGTGCCGGAAGCTCTCGTAGGCCTCGAAGTTGCCCTCGAACCAGCGCACCTGCGAGTCGCCCTCGAACGCGAGCACGTGGGTGGCGATGCGGTCCAAGAACCAGCGGTCGTGGGACACGACCACCGCGCACCCGGCGAACGCGAGCAACGCCTCCTCGAGCGCCCGCAACGTGTCCACGTCGAGGTCGTTGGTGGGCTCGTCGAGCAGCAGCAGGTTGCCACCGGTGCGCAGCAGCTTGGCCAGGTGCAGCCGGTTGCGCTCGCCGCCCGACAGCTTGGCGACCTTCGTCTGCTGGTCGGTGCCCTTGAAGTTGAAGCCGGCAACGTAGGCACGGCTGTTGAGCGTGCGCTCGCCGACGGTGATCTGGTCGCTGCCGCCCGAGATCTCCTCCCACACCGACTTGTCGGGGTCGAGCGCGTCGCGCGACTGATCGACGTAGGCGAGCTCGACGGTGTCGCCGAGCCGCAGCGTGCCGGTGTCCGGCTGCTCTTGGCCGGTGATCATCCGCAGCAGCGTGGTCTTGCCCGCCCCGTTGGGCCCGATCACGCCGACGATCCCGCCGCGAGGGAGCTTGAACGAGAGGTCGTCGATCAGCATCTGGTCGCCGTAGGCCTTGCGCACGGCCTCGGCGTCGACCACGACCTCACCGAGCCGCGGGCCGGCAGGGATGTGAATCTGGACCTGGTCGAGCTTGACGTTGCGGTCCTGGGCGAGCAGCGCCTCGTAGGCGTTCAGCCGGGCCTTGGGCTTGTTGCGCCGCGCGCTGGCGTTCAGGCGCACCCACTCGAGCTCCTGGTCGATCGTCCGCCGGCGCGCGCTCTCCTGCTTGGCCTCGGTCTCCAGCCGCATCCGCTTCTGCTCGAGCCAACCCGAGTAGTTGCCCTCGTACGGGATCCCGCGCCCGCGGTCGAGCTCGAGGATCCAGCCGGCCACGTTGTCGAGGAAGTACCGATCGTGCGTGATCGCCACCACCGTGCCGCGGTAGTCCTGCAGGTGGCGCTCCAACCACGCCACCGACTCGGCGTCCAGGTGGTTCGTCGGCTCGTCGAGCAGCAACAGGTCGGGCTGGCGCAGCAGCAGCCGGCACAGCGCCACCCGGCGCCGCTCCCCGCCCGACAGCTTCGCCACGTCCGCGTCGGGCGGCGGGCAGCGCAGCGCATCCATCGCGATCTCGAGCGTCGTGTCCAGGTTCCACCCGTCGACCGCGTCGATCTGCTCCTGAACCCGCGAGAACTCGTCCGCGGTCTCGTCGGAGTAGTTCATCGAGAGCTCGTTGAAGCGATCCAGCAGCGCCCGGATCTCGGCCACGCCCTCCTCGACGTTGCCGCGCACGTCCTTGCTCGGGTCCAGCTGCGGCTCCTGCTCGAGCATCCCGACCGATGCGCCCGGCGACAGCTGCGCCTGCCCGTCGAACTCGGTGTCGATCCCGGCCATGATCCGCAGCAAGGTCGACTTCCCGGCGCCGTTGTAGCCGAGCACCCCGATCTTCGCCCCGGGCAGGAACGACAGCGAGATGTCGGACAGCACCTGCCGGTCGGGCGGATAGCGCTTCGCGAGTCTGTATGTGGTGAAGATGTACTGGGGCATGGGTCGTCGCCGCCCCTGAGGATAGGACGGCAGCCTCACGCGGGCTCGCTCGCCTCGCGCGAGCCGTCGGCTCACGGCGACCGCCGCGAGCCGTCAGCTCATGCGGACCCCGCCGCCTCAGACGGGGTACAAACGACACATGCGCGCGCTCGCGGTGATCTTCGCGGCGGTCGCGGTGATCTGCATGATCTTCGCGATCGCCGGCATGGTCACCGGGCGCCCCAGCGATCGGGCGGGCTTCGCGATCCGGGCGATCGCGGTGGTCTGCTTCGCGATCGCGGTGGTGCTGAACATCGTCGCAAGATGACCACCGTCAGCTCTCCGGCTGCCAGCCGCTGAGCACCCAGCGCCCGCCGGGCGCCGACGTGACCGTGGCGATCGTCAGGTGCCACGCAGGCCGCAACCCCTGGTACGCATCGGTCCCGGTGGCCGTCGTCGTCTCGCGGGTCACGACGACGTAGCGATTGCTCGACCCGGCGAGCGGGGCGACCGCCTCTACCGATCCGCTGTTGGCGATCCCGCCGCGCCGCAGCTCGTAGTCGTTGGCGGTCTGGGCGGCCGCGAGCTGCACCGCCGAGCGTGCCTGGCCGACGCTGCGCGCGGCGAGCGCCCGCATCTCGGCCGCGACCGTCTGGGCGTTCCAGTTGATGTAGGCACGGGCAAATGTGCGAATCACGGCGATCGCGCTGGCGGCCTCGCCGACAGCGGTCTGGCGCGGCACCGGAGACGGGTACTCGTGGGTTGTCTGCGCTCGAGCGACGCTCGCGGTCGTGCCCGTCGGTGCCGAGGGCGCGCCGAGGCTCGCGCAACCGGCCAGCGCGACCACCGCGCCGACGAGGACGCTCCTGGCCGCGACCGTGGA
>CAWHRT010000046.1:0-39517 GCA_963831845.1 uncultured Solirubrobacterales bacterium
CCTCAACGCCCTGTACACCCAACTTGGCGCCAAGCTCAGCCACCGCCACGTCAAGCAGAAGATCACCGACGAGTTCGCCGGTGGCGCGCTGGTGCTCCTGCTGCTGGGCAGCGCGATGTCACTGCGCTGGTTCGGCCGCCTGATCTGATCACCCTCACCCAAGGACGTAAATGACCGATCTCGACTCTCTCACTCCCCGGCCGGACGACCCGGCCGAGACCCGCGACGAGGCGCGCACCGCCCTGCAGGACGCCCTGCACGAGGTCAAGCGCGTGATCGTCGGCCAGGACGCGATGCTCGAGCGCCTGCTCGTCAGCCTGCTGGCCGGCGGGCACGTGCTGCTCGAGGGTGTGCCCGGCCTCGCCAAGACGCTGACCGTGAAGACGCTCTCCCAGGTGCTGGGCGGGAGCTTCCGCCGCATCCAGTTCACCCCCGACCTGGTCCCGGCCGACCTCGTCGGCACGCGGATCTACCGGCCCGACAGCGGCCAGTTCGACACCGAGCTCGGCCCGGTGTTCGCCAACTTCCTGCTCGCCGACGAGATCAACCGCGCCCCGGCGAAGGTCCAGTCGGCGCTGCTCGAGGTGATGCAGGAGCACCAGGTGACGATCGGCGGCACCACCTACCCGGTGCCCCGCCCGTTCCTGGCGATGGCCACGCAGAACCCGATCGAGTCCGAGGGGACCTACCCGCTGCCCGAGGCGCAGGTCGACCGCTTCCTGATGAAGATCCTCGTCGACTACCCGTCGGTCGGCGAGGAGGCCGCGGTCGTCGGGCGCAGCCTCGGCGGCCAGGCCGAGGTCCACGAGCGCGTGCCGCTGTCAGACCTCGAGCGTTATTCGGAGGCCGCCCGCACCGTGCTGGTCGACCGCGACGTGATCGCCTACGCGGTCGCGCTCGCCGACGCCACCCGCAACCCCGAGCGATACGGCCTCGGCGACCTCGAGGGTCAGATCGAGTACGGGGCCAGCCCCCGCGGCCCGATCGGCCTGACGCAGGCCGCCCGCGTGCTGGCGCTGCTCCGCGGCCGCGGCTACGTGACCGCCGACGACGTGCGCGACCTCGCCGCCGACGTCCTGCGCCACCGGCTGGTGCTGTCCTACCACGCGCTCAGCGACGGCCTCACGGCCGATGACGTGGTCGAACAGGTCCTGATCGCGGTGCCCGAGCCGCGCGAGGACCACCTGAGGCGGATGTCGCGGGTGGCATGACAACCACGGTCGTCACGCCGCCGGCGAGCGAGCCCAAGCGGCGCAAGCCCAAGCCGGCTCGTCCCGAGCTGGCCCCGCCGCCCGGCCGCCAGGGCCCGGGGCCGATCGTCGACGGGCTCGTCGACGCGATCGACCTGCTGGTCGTGCGGCTGGTCGCGCGCGGGATGCCGGGCGAGTGGCGATCGGTGGGCGTGGGCCGCGGGACCGAGCTCGCGCAGCTGCGCGCGTACGAGCCCGGCGACGACGTGCGCCATCTCGACGCCGCGGCGACCGCGCGAACCGGCCAGCCGCACGTGCGCCTGCACGTTCCGGAGCGGTCGCTGACGACCTGGATCGTGCTCGACCTGTCCCCGTCGATGGCGTTCGGCACCGCCCAGCGGTTGAAGGCCGACGTCGCCGAGGGCGTGGCGCTGGTGCTCGCCCGGCTGGCGATCAAGCGGGCCGGCAGCGTCGGCGTGGTGGCGTTCGGGGCCGGCGCGCCGATCGTGCTCGACCCCCGCGGCTCCAAGCCCGGGATGATCGCGGTCCACAACATGCTCGCCGCCGGCGTCGGCCACGATGGCCAGACCGATCCCTCGTCGCTGGCGACGGCGCTCCAGCGGCTGCACGCCGTGGCCAAGCGCCCGGGCCTGGTCGCAGTCGTCTCGGACTTCCGCGACCAGGACGACTGGGCGCGGCCGCTCGCGGCGGTCGCCGGGCGGCACTCCGCCGTGGCCGTCGAGATTCATGATCCGCGCGAGTCGGCGTTGCCGTCGGTCGGCCGGATCGCGCTGGTCGACCCCGAGACCGGTCAGCGGCTCGAGGTCGACACCTCGTCCTCGCGCGTGCGCCAGCGCTTCGAGGAGCTCGAGCGCGAGCGCCGCGACGCCCTCGCCTCCGAGCTGCGGCGCCTGCAGGTGACGCACGTCGCGCTCGACACCGAGGGCGACTGGCTGCTCGAGCTGGCCGCCGGCTTGTCGTTCAAGCAGAAGGCGCGCGCCCGCAGATGAGCTTCTCGTCCCCGATCTGGCTGTTGGCGCTGCTCGTGGTGCCGCTGGCGCTGGCCGCGCAGCACCTCGCCCGCCGGCGCGCGCGACGGTACGCGCTGCGGTTCCCGGCCGTGCCCACGGTGCTCGCGGCGCTGGGCACGCGGCCCGACTGGCGCCGGCACATCCCGATTGCGCTGGCGCTGGCCTCGATCGCGGCGCTGGGAGTGGCGCTGGCCCGCCCGCACGTCACCACGCGCGTCCCGGTTCGAGAGGCGTCTGTGGTGCTGGTGCTCGACCGCTCGGGCTCGATGGACGCCAACGACGTGCAGCCCACGCGTCTGACCGCCGCGGAGCACGCCGCCAACACGTTCGTCGACCAGCTCCCCTCGAGCGCGCGCGTCGGCGTGGTCACGTTCTCGAGCGCGCCCGACCAGGTGGTCGCGCCGACTACCGATCACGTGGCCGCGCGCCGGGCGATCGGCTCGCAGACGGCTGACGGCGCGACCGCGACCGGCGACGCGCTGTCGGTCGCGCTCAACCTCCTGCACAAGCCCACGGGCGACGCCCACGCGGCGATCGTGCTGCTGTCCGACGGCGCCGCCAACGCCGGGCAGGATCCGGTCACGGTGGCTACCAAGGCCGCCAAGGACAAGATCGCGATCTACACCGTCGCGCTCGGCACCGAGAACGGATCGCTGCCCAACCCCGACCCGTTCGGCCCGCCGGTCGCGGTCCCTCCGGACCCGCAGCTGATGCAGCAGATCGCGCGCACGTCCCACGGCCGCTCGTTCAATGCCGAGGACGCCGGCCGGCTGGTCTCGATCTACAAGGGCCTGGGCAGTCAGCTGGGCTCGAAGACCCAGCAGACCGACATCACGGTTGCGTTCGCCGCGGCCGGCCTGGCGCTGCTGCTCGGCGCCGGGATCGGCTCGCTGCGCTGGAGCGGCCGGCTTCCGTAGTTACGTTCCGACGGGGCGGTTGCGCTCAGTGCTTCCCGGTGGGGAGCACTCAGTCTTCGTAGGGTGCGAAGTCGCGCTTACGGGCCCCGCACACGGGACAGAACCACGTGTCGGGGATGTCCTCGAACGCGGTGCCGGCGGGAATCCCGCCGTCCGGGTCGCCGATTTCGGGGTCGTAGATGAACCCGCAGGATTCGCACATGTACTTCACGGGATCGCAAGGCTAGCGACTCGGCTGAGCGGTGCGATCCTCGCCCATAGTGAGGGTGGCTCTGAGCCAGCCGCCCGCGCTAGGGTCGCGGAATGCAACGGCGCGAGCCCGCTCCGGAGCAGCCGCTCAACACCGGCCCGGAGGTGACGGTTCCCCGGGCGGCGGCGACCGTGATCCTGCTCCGCGGCGACGCGTCCGATCTCGAGGTGCTGCTCGTCCGGCGCAACCCAGAGTCGCGGTTCATGGGCGGCGCCTGGGTGTTCCCCGGCGGGGCCGTCGACCGCAGCGAGGGTGAGGGCCAGGACGCGCTGCGCGCGGCGGCCCTGCGCGAGCTACAGGAGGAAGCCGGGGTCCGGATCGACCGGCCCGAGGTGCTGACCCCGTTCTCGCGCTGGATCACGCCGGCTCAGGCCAAGATCCGGTTCGACACCTGGTTCTACCTGGCGCGGGCGCCCGACGGCGCGGCCCCCAGGATCGATGGGGGCGAGATCGTCGACGCCCGCTGGTACGGCCCCACGGCGGCGCTCGAGGACTACGACCGTGGCGAGCTGACGCTGGTGTTCCCGACGATCAAGCACCTCGAGCAGCTATCGGGCTTTTCGTCCGCCAACACGCTGATCGATTACGCCCGGGGGCTCGAGGTCCGTCCGGTCGAGCCGCGGGTCGTCACACAGGGCGAGACCGCCCGAATCCTGCTGCCCGGCGAGCGACGGGTACGACGCCCCATGACGGCCTCGCTGCCAGACGACGTCCAGGCAGTCTTCGATCGCTTCATCACCACCGAGCTGACCACCGTCACCCACAACGGGCAGCCGATCACGTGGCCGGTGACTCCGTACTACCGGCCCGGCGACCCGTGCATCGACGTCACCACCGCGCTCGGAGTGCCGAAGAAGGCCAACGACGCGCGGGCCAACCCGCTGGTGGCGCTGCTGTTCTCCGACCCCACCGGCTCGGGCCTGGCCGAGCCGTCGATGGTGCTGGTCCAGGGGACCGCCGAGGTCGACGACCACGACCTGGAGGCCAACCGCGCCCGCTACGAGCGCGAGTCGATCGAGAAGCTCCCGGCGACCTCGGGCCTGGCACCGCCAGATGCGCTCAAGCGGTTCATGGCCTGGTACTACACGCGCCTCTACATCCACGTGCGGCCCGAGCGCGTCTACGTGTGGCCGCGCGGTGACATCGCCGCTGAGCCGGCGCTGTACGGCGCGCACATGGAGGAGGTCCGCTCCGGGCACTCGGAGGAGCCGTCCCGGTTCCACGCCGCGCCCGACGGCGGGTTCAGCGCCTGGGACGACCGGATCGCCGAGCTCGGCTCCCGGTATCGCACCGCGGTGCTGTCGATCGTGTCGCCCGACGGCTTCCCGTTCGCGGTCCGCGTCCCGGTCGCGATCGACGCCGCCGCCCGCTGGATCCGGATCGACGGCGCGCCGTCGGGAATCCCGTTCGCGCCCGGCCTGGCGTGCCTGACCGCCCACGAGCACGCGCCCGAGTTCAGCTGGCAGCGCAACTTCCAGGTCCGCGGCGACCTGGTGGCCACCGACGACGGCTGGGCGCTGATCCCCCACCGGCTGGTCGGCGGATTCGAGCTCCCGCGCACCCGGGCCGGGATCATCCGCGAGAACGCCGGCAAGGCGTGGCGCTTTCACCACACCGCCAAGCGCGAGCTGGCCCGCCGCGGCGCCTAGCGCAGGCCCGGCCGTCGTCGAAGGCGATCGGCTCGGTTTCGTTCAACAAGCTGCCAGCGGGTGCAGCGCACGCAATTGCATACCGCCGTTTTCTGGCGTAGCGCCGACCGTGAAACCTTGAATGGATCGGGTTTATAAGCGCTGAGCCGAGTCATGTAAGTTTGGTGACACAAGTTTCGGTGCGCATTTGTATGCAGCGGTATATTGTGCCGCGCATGAGAGGTGGAGTGGGGAGTGGCGCCGCCACTTCGAGCGAAGGTTCCGGCACGTCCGGCCCCTTGCTCGAGGTGACCAATGTGGCCTACGCGTACCGCGGAATCGAGGCGGTGCGCGGCGTCAGCGTCGCGCTCGAAGCCGGCGAAGCGGTCGGGATCGTCGGGGCCAACGGCGCCGGCAAGACCACGCTGGCCAAGCTGATCGTCGGCATCCTTTCGCCGGCGGCCGGCACGGTCACGTTCGCGGGCAAGCGCATCTCGTCGCTGCGCTCGCATCAGGTGGCGGCGCACGGGATCGGCATCGTGCTCGAGGGCCGGCATATCTTCCCCGGCCAGTCGGTACGGACGAACCTCGAGCTCGGCGCGTTCACCCGAGGGCTCAAGCGCGACCAGCTCGAAGCCGAGCTCGGACGTGTCTACGAGCTGTTCCCGGATCTGAAGCGTCGGCCGGGACAGCGCGCCGGCGATCTGAGCGGCGGACAGCAGCAGATGCTCGCGGTCGGACGCGCCCTGATGGGAGCGCCCAAGCTGCTGATCCTCGACGAGCCGTCGATGGGGCTCTCACCCAAGCTCGCGGGCGAGGTCTACGGCGCACTCAGCCGGCTCCGCGGCTCGGGTCTGGCGATTCTGCTGATCGAGCAGAACGCCCACCTGGCATTCGAATTCTGCGGTCGCGGTTACGTCCTGCAGCACGGACGGGTTGCCCTGACGGGCAGCGTCGAGGAGCTGCGCTCCGCAGATCTAGTTCGCAGGATCTATCTCGGCAGTGAGGCAATCGCGGCGTGATGGCGCTCAGGCTCCATGCGTCGCCTGTTTGAGGAGGACTTGATGAAGTCGCCTTCTTTGAAGACAGGCAGGACCAGGTCTGCGGTCGGAGTGTTGACCGCAGTTGCGGCCGCGATTGCTGTGGCCGCTTGCGGATCGTCGAACTCGAGCAGCTCAGGCTCCGGAGGTAGCTCTTCGTCGTCCGGCAGCTCGTCATCGGGCGGCGGCACGATCAAATTCGGCTTCCTCAACGCCCTGTCGGGGGCCTACGCCGTCGCCGGTGGGCCCGAGCTCAACGGCGCAAAGCTGGCCGTGACAGACATCAATGCCAGCGGCGGCGTCTGCGGGCGCCAGATCGCGCTCGGCGCGACCGCGGATGACCAGGGACAGGCGAACCTGTCGGTCGCCGGGCTGCGCAAGCTCGCTCAGCAGGACAACCTGCCGTACATCCTCGGTCCGGGGATCACGCCTCCCGGGCTCGCCGACGGGCCGATCGCCGAGTCGCTGAAGGTGTGGTTCATGGTGCAGACCGCTCAGCGGCAGCCGTGGCAGGGCCGCACGTATGTGTCCTCATCGGTGACGCCGCAGGACGTCGAGGGTCGGCTCGTGTTCAACTACATGAAGAACAAGCTCGGCCCGGGACCGCACAAGGTGGCGATCGTGTATGCGGCGGTGCCCTATGCACAGGTCGGCTTCCAGCAGCTCAACGCGTTGGCCAAGGCCGCTGGCTGGCAGGTCGTAGACGCCGACAGCTACGACCCGACCGCGGTGAGCTTCAACTCGCAGGCCTCGAAGGTGGCGCAGGCCAACCCGGACGGGCTGATGATCTGGGGGGCCGCGACGCCGGCCGACGCGCAGGTGCTCAAGCAGATCCGCAACGCCGGCTACAAGGGACCCGCCGTCGGCGACGTGGCTTTCTCGCTGCCGTTCATCCCGGCCGACGCCGGCCCGGCGGCGGACACGATTGTGTCGTTCTCACAGCTGAACACGGTCAACCCGACGCCCCAGGTGCAGAAGTTCCTGACCGGTTACAAGGCGGCGTACAAGCAGGACGCGACGTACCTGCCGGGCGCGTCGTATGACGCTGTCCACATCCTCGCCGCCGCGATCAAGAAGGCCGGCTGCAAGACCGACGCCACGAGCGTCGCCCAGGCGATGAACGGTCTGACCTACACCGGCGTGAACGGGCCCTACAGCTACAGCCCGAGCTATCGCGGCGGGCCGCCGGCCTCGTCGTTCCAGCAGATCACCTACAAGAACGGCAAGGAGGTGAGCGCGCAGTAGCGCGATCGGCGACGAGGCTGTCTGGAGGCGCCTGATGCAGTACGCGGCACTTGCCATCGAAGGAATCACCCTGGGGGCGATCTATGCCCTGGTCGCCCTCGGGTTCAACCTCATCTACCGCACCGTCGGAATCCTGGATTTCGCCCAGGGCGACAAGGTGGTCGCGGGCGGTCTGCTGGCGCTGGCGCTCGTCAACCTCGGCCTGCCGCTGTCGCTCGTGTTCGTGCTGATCATCGGCGCCGGCGCGGTGGCCGGCATCCTCTACGACTTCCTGGTTGTGCGCTACCCACTCCGCCGCGGCGTGGACGCCGCCGTGGTGGCCACCGTCGGTGCGCTGCTGGTGCTGAGCAGCGGGCACATCCTGGTATGGGGCGCGACGGCGCAACCTTTCCCGGCGATTGTCGGGGGGACCGTGGGCATCGGCGCCGCGCGGGTGGATTCACAGGACTTCGTGATCTGGGGCGTCGTCGCGGTGATCGTGGCCGCGCTGGCGCTGTTCTTGACGCGCAACCGGTATGGCAAGGCGATGGTGGCGTCCGCGGCCGACCCGATGGCTGCTGGTGCGCTCGGCATCAACGTCAGCCGGATGCGGATTCTCGCCTCGTCGCTGGCGTTCGCGTTGGCCGCGGTGGCCGGCGTGCTGATCGCGCCGATCACGTTGGCTGGGGGCACCGTTGGGCCGTCGCTGACGCTGAAGGCGTTCACGGCCGCGACGCTCGGGGGGCTCAGCAGCACAACCGGGGTAGTGGTCGGAGCGCTGATCCTCGGTCTGTTCGAGACGATCGTCGGCTCCAAGGTACCCAGCGAGTACCGCGATCCGTTGGTGTTCGCGATCTTGATCGTCGTGTTGCTGATTCGACCGAACGGCCTGTTCGGCGTACGCGAGCGCACGGCATGAAAGCTCGGCTGCGACGGATCCTGCGCGACGAGCAGGCCACGACGTGGAGCAGCGGCGGGCTGGTGGTGCTGGGCGCGGTCCTGTTCGCGCTGTTTGCCAGCAACGACTATCAGCTCACCGTCGGCCAGACCGTGGGTATCGACGCGATCTCGGCGATGGGTTTGACCGTAGTGGTCGGACGTGCGGGCCAGTTGGCGCTCGGCCAGGCCGGGTTCATGGCGATCGGCGCCTACGCGGTTGCGTACGGCACGACCAAGCTCGGCGTGTCGTTCATCGTCGCGATTCTGGCCGGCGTTGGAATTTCATTCCTGCTCGGGCTGGTGGTCGGCTTCGCGGCGCTCCGCCTGCGCGGGAACTACCTGGGGATGGCGACGCTGGCGTTCGGGGCCATCATCTTCGGGTTGCTCGAGGTGAGCGGGAAGCTCGGCGGGCTCGGCGGGATCTACGGCATCCCGCCGATCTCGTTCATCCAGACGTTCACGACCCCGATTTCCGCCTACTGGTTCATCTGGATCGTCGTGTTCGTCTGCTTCGCCCTCAGCGCTGTGTACCTGCGCGGTCGGCCCGGCAGCGAGCTCGCGGCGATGCGCGACGACGAGTTGGCCGCAGCGACGATCGGCGTCAACAACACCTTCCGCAAGCTCCAGGCATTCGCGCTGAGCGCAATCCTCGGAGCGGTCGCCGGAGGCATCCTGGCGGCCAACTCGAGCGTCATCGACCCGACGCTGTTCCAGCCGCTGATCTCGTTCCAGATCTTCCTGATGGTCGTGATCGGCGGCCTGGGCAGCCTCGGTGGGGCAGTGGCCGGCGCGGCGATCGTGGTTTGGCTGGTACAGCTGTTACCGGGCACCGGCGACTGGGCGTACGTCGTGTTGGGCAGTGTCGTGATTGCCGCGATGGCAGTCGTTCCTCGCGGATTGGCAGGGATGCTGCTGTGGCTGATCGCCCGTCTGCGCCGACGTGCTGCGCCGGCGCAGGTCGCAGTCGGGACACACGGATCCGATTCCCCGGCCGAGGCGACGATCGGCGCCGGGCCCGAGGCGAACCGGTGACCGACCCCGCGCTGGAGACGATCGACGTGGCCAAGCACTTCGGCGGAGTGCATGCGGTCGATCGTGTGACCCTGCGTGTGCCCCCGGGTCAGATCAGGGGGGTGATCGGTCCCAACGGCGCGGGCAAGACGACGCTGCTAAACGTGCTGAGCGGCGTGGACCGTGCCTCCAGTGGCGAGTACCGGCTGTTCGGTCAGAACGTGACGAAGTGGTCGCTGCACCGCATCGTTCACGAGGCACGGGTGGTGAGGACGTTTCAGACCATGCGGCTGTTCTCGACGATGACCGCGCGCGAGAACATTCAGGTCGCCGCCGGAGCGACGCTGCGCGGCGATCGTAAGCTGAGGCAGCGGAGCTACAGACGCGCGGGGGAGCGGACTGACGAGGTGATCGACCAGCTCGACCTCGGCAATTTCGCCAACGCGCCGGTCACCGACCTGCCCTACGGCCGGCGGCGGTTGGTGGAGGTGGCGCGCGCCCTGGTCGCTGACCCGCGGATGCTGCTGCTCGACGAACCCGCGGCGGGCCTCAACACGGCCGACCGGGAGCGCCTGGGCGCCCTGCTGCGGGACCTCCGCGGCCAGGGGATGACGATCGTTCTCGTCGAGCATCAGATGGATCTCGTGTCGGCGGTGTGCGACGAGCTGACCGTCCTCGACTTCGGGTCGGTGCTGTGCGAGGGGCCGCCGAAGGCCGTGATCGAGGATCAGCGCGTGCTCAGTGCCTACCTGGGAGGCGGAGGTGGCTGAGCTGCGCCCGCTGGACGGGGTTCGGGTGGTCGAGCTCGCCGGTCAGACACCGGCGCGGCTGTGCGGGAAGCTCTGGCTGACGCCGGTGCATCCGTGACCCGTGTTCGCCTGCCCGAGCGTCCCGCCGAGGCACCGCTCGCGGCCCAGCACGCCGAACGCGACCGGTTTCTCGGCACGGGCAAGGAGGTGATCGATCTCGCCCTCGAGGATCGGCGCGATCGGGTCGCCCTCGAGGGAATGCTGGACGACGCGGAGCTGTACCTGACGTCGTGGCGGCACGATCAAGGTGAGCCGCTGGGTCTGGACTGTGAGACGCTGCTCGAGCGCCATCCCGGGCTGACCGTCGCATGCGTCACCCCGTTCGGGCACACCGGCCCGTACGCGGAGTTCCTCGCCGATGACGTCGTCCTGTCGGCGCTGTCGGGTCTGACCGACGCGACCCCCGGCTTCCCCGACAGGTGCCCCCGCCCCGACGACCCGCCGGTCCAGAGCCGTGCGGCGCTGGCCGAGAGCGGCGGAGGCTTTCTCGCTGCGACCGCCGTGTTCGGCGCCTTGATGCCGCGGTTGAGCGGTCGGCCGGCGCCGCGGCACGTCGAGGTTGTCGTGCTCGAGGCGGTCGTGGCGCAGATGGCATTCGAATGGGGCATCACCGCCTACGGCGGCGGCGTCAGCGGACGACGCACGACGCATCATGCACTTGAACCGAACGTGTACCTGCCGTGTGCCGACGGGCGCGTGGTGATCGTCGCCTTCAGCGAGAACCACTGGCGTCAGCTCGTCGAGATGATGGGCTCGCCCGCCTGGGCGGCCGCACCCGAGTACGCGACCGCGGTGTCGCGCGGTGAGAACTACCAGACGCTGCACGCCCGTTTGCGGGAATGGACGACACGGCAGCGCGGCATCGACGTGCTCGAGCGGGCTCAGGCTCGAGGCATACCCAGCTGTTATGGCTTGGATCTGGAGTCGGTGATCTCGAGCGAGCAGATCGCGGAGATGGGGTCGATCGAGCGTCGTGGGGACGGCGTGTTCCCGGCCGATCCGATCGAGGTCGACGGTGCCCGCCGGGCGAGCCGACCGGCTGTCGTCCGCGATCGCGCGCCGGCAACCATGGCGCCGCCGGCTTCGCTCACGGACGATCGTGCTCCGTTGGCGGGCGTCCGGGTGCTCGACCTTTCACAGATCGTCTCGGGTCCCTATTGCGGGCAGCTGCTCGCGGCCCTGGGCGCCGAGGTGATCCTGGTGGAGAGCTCGGCTCGGCTGATCTCGCGCGGCTTCGGACCGTTCACCGGTGAGCCGGCGTACGACGCCAGCGCGATGTTCAACCAGATCAACCAGGGCAAGCGAAGCGTGCAGCTCAACCTCGCCACGGAGTCGGGTCGCCGCTTGCTGTTCGAGCTGGCGGCAACCGTCGACGTCGTGCTGGAGAACCTGTCCCGGCGCGCGGCCGGGTCGATGGGAATCACCCATGCGGCGCTCACCGGCGTCCGTGACGACATCATCCTGGCCTCGATCAGCGGCTTCGGTCGTCGAGGGCCGTGGGGCGACTTCGTCGCGCTGCACAGCGGCGTGATCCTGCTCAGTGGGCTCGCCAGCGTCACCCGCGACGACGACGACGGCATGCGGCTGGCCGGGGCGATCTACCCCGATCTGCTGACTGGCACCTACATGGCGCTGGCGATCGAACAGGCGCTGGCGGCGCGCCACCAAACCGGCCGGGGCTGTCACGTCGAGGTCAGCATGCTCGACGTGCTGCTCACCTGCATGGCCGACTTGGTGCCGCTGGCCGCACGGGGAGAGACGATCGCGCCCCACCCCGTGCGGTTCCTGCCGGCAGACGAGCCGGGCGGATTTGTCGCCGCGCCGGCGGGCACCGACCCGGGCGAGGTGGCCGGCGGGACCCGCCGCGAAGCGGTGACGCGGCTGCAGGCCAGCGGCGTGGCGGCGGCGCCCGTGCTCGACATGTCCGAGGTGATGCAAGACCCTCATCTGACCGCCCGCGGCTTCATTCGCGAGGACAATCATCCCGTCGCGGGCGTCAGGCCGATTCCGGCATTGCCCTGGCAATACGATGGCCGGCGACCCCAGCTCAGCCACGCCCCGTGCCTGGGCGACAGCACGGATGCGGTCCTGCGCGAGCTGCTGGCGCGTCCGGCCTCCGAGCTCGCGACGCTCCGATCCGAGGGAGTCCTGGTATGAGCAGCTACGAAGGTCTCCGCGACAAGGCCGCCGTGGTCGGCATCGGAGAGACCGAGTACTCCAAACGCTCGGGTAAGACCGAGCTGGCGCTCGCCTGTGAGGCGATACGCGCGGCGGTAGAGGACGCGGGCCTGACCGTTGATGACATCGATGGCCTTGTCCGCTTCGACATGGACGCCGTCGACGAGGTCGCGCTGACCTCGCATCTCGGCCTGAAGAACCTCGGCTGGATGAGCCACACCGGCTACGGCGGCACCGGGGGCAACGCGTGGTCGTCCACGCCGCCGCGGCGATCGCCGCCGGGCTCGCCAACGTCGTCGTCTGCTACCGGTCGCTCAACGAACGCTCGGGCGTGCGGTACGGACAGGCGTCGACGTGGGTGTCCGACGAGGTCGCGGGCTTTCAGGCCTTCCAGATGCCGTGGGGGATGCTCACACCGGCGCACATGTTCGGCCAGTTCGCGCGTCGCCACATGCTCGAGTACGGGACCACGAGCGAACAGTTTGGACATGTCGCCGTGGCGCTGCGTCGGCATGGCTCGATGAACGAGCGAGCGATGATGCGCAAGCCGATCACGCTCGAGGATCACCAAGCCTCGCGGATGATCGCGGATCCGCTGCACCTGCTCGACTGCTGCATCGAGAGCGATGGCGGCTGCGCTGTGATCGTGGCGGCGGCCGACCGCGCCCGCGACCTTCGCCGCCCTCCGGCCTGGATCATGGGCGCCGCTCAGGGCAGCGGCACACGTGCCCAGGGAATCGTCTTCCGCGACGATCTCGCGGTGCCCGAATCGGTCTATACGGCGCGCGATGTGTACCGCTCCGCCGGAGTCGGGCCAAGCGACATCGACGCGGTCATGATCTATGACCACTTCACGCCGTTCGTGATCTTCTCGCTGGAGGCGTACGGCTTCTGCGAGCGCGGCGAAGGCGGCGCGTTCGTCGAGGGCGGCCGCATCGAGTTCGACGGCGAGCTCCCGGTCAATACGCATGGGGGCAACCACTCCGAGGCCTACATTCACGGGCTCCCGCACGTGATCGAGGCCGTTCGCCAGCTCCGGGGCGACTCATCCGCGCAGGTCCCCGATGCCGAACTGATCCTGTCCTGCAGTTCGGTCGCTCAGCTGTCGGCGGCCGTGATCCTGCGCAAGGGGTGATCGACGTGCTGCACGGACTACCGCGCCCGCTACCCGACTTCGACACCGAGCCGTTCTGGGACGGCTGCCGGGAGGGCCGGTTCCTGATCCCGGCGTGTGCCGATTGCGACAGGCCCCGCTGGCCTCCGGGACCGATGTGTCCCTACTGCCGGAGCACAGCGACGAAGTGGGTGACCGCGACCGGCCGCGGACGGGTGTACAGCTGGGTGGTCGTCACGCACCCGACGCTCGAGGCGCTCGTCGATCAGGTGCCCTACGTGGTGGGGATGATCGACCTCGACGAAGGCGTCCGCGTCGTCGGCAACGTGGCCGGCATCGCCCCGGATGCGATCACGGACGGGCTGGCGGTCGAGCTGTATTTCGAGCCTCCCGGAGACGATGGCATTCCGATCCCGAACTTCCGTGTACCACCAGACCCCACGAGGTGAGCCATGAAGTTGACTGACAGGACCGCGCTGATCGTGGTCGACATGCAAAACGGCTTTTGCCACCAAGACGGATTCATGAACAAGATCGGCCTGGACTGGACGACCAGTCGGGATGCGATCGGTCCGGTGAAGCGCCTGATCGACTCGGCGCATTCGTCGGGCGTGCCCGTGTTCTTCACCCGATACACACTCAACGAGGACTACTCGGATGCCGGTCTGCTGAGCGAGGTCTTTCCGCAGATCATCGAGGCGCGAGGGATGATCCGCGATACCTGGGACGCCGACATCGTCGACGAGCTCGCGCCCGACGCCGGCGATCGAGTGATCGACAAGACTCGCTACTCCGCGTTCTATGACACCGACCTCGAGCAGCAGCTTCGAGCGCTGGGGATCGACACCGTCATCGTCTGCGGCGTCACAACCAACGTCTGCGTCGAGAGCACGGTCCGCGACGCGTTCTTCAGGGACATCCGTGTCGTCGTCCCCTCCGATGGGACCGCGGCCGTGACGCCAGAGCTACACGAGGGCGCATTGCGCGACTTCGAGTACAGCTTCGGCCCGGTGGTCACCGTCGCAGAGCTCGAGCAGGCGCTGGCGGCGCAGCCTTCGGCGGTGCGCTCGTGACCGTCCCGACCGACGGTCAGATGCTGACCACGCTCAACAACTACTTCGATGACCTCACGATCGGTGACCGATTCCGTTCCCGGGGTCGTACGCTGACCGAGGCCGACATCAGCCTGTTCTCCGGTTTGTCCGGCGATCAGCATCCACTGCACACCGATGAGGAGTTCGCGCAGCGAGGACCCTTCGGTGGTCGCATCGCGCAGGGCTGCCTCACGCTGTCGCTCGCGACCGGGTTGGAGTACTCGCTGATCGGCGGCAGCGAGGACAGCCGCATCCTCGCCTTCTACGGCATGGACAGGGTGCGTTTCGTCAAGCCGGTGTTCATCGGCGACACGCTTTACCTCGAAGGTGAGGTCACCGCGCTCGATCGCAAGGACGACACGCGGGGGGTGGTGACGGTCCACCACGAGATCAAGAACCAACGAGGCGAGACCGTCGCCGTACTTGACAAACGGACGCTTCACGCCAAGCGCCCGACCGGAGAACAGGGGAAGCAGAATGGAGCGTAGCGGCGTAATCGACATCGTCACCAACGTCCACACCCCGGAGGCAATCGCCGCCGGGCAGTTCGGCGTCGACGAGTTCTTCATGGACAAGGTCCGGATGCCCGAGTCGATGCGCCGGGGCATGCCGATGGAGGAGTACGTCGAGAAGATGGACCGGGCCGGCATCGAGCGCTCGCTGCTGATCGCCGTGCGCGCCGGCGACATGCGAGTCAAGTACTCGCATGCGATCCCCTACGAGGACGTCGCCGCCTTCTGCGACCGCTTCCCGGGTCGGTTTCACGGGCTGGCGGGAATCGACCCCTCGCGCGTGATGCGAGGACTGCGCGAGTTTGAGTACGCGGTGACCGAGCTCGGGTTCGTCGGCGCCCACCTGTACCCACACTGGTTCGAGCTTGCGCCCGACAGTGCGGCCTACTACCCGTTCTACGCCAAGTGCTGTGAGCTGGATGTCCCGATCATGATGCAGATCGGTCACTGTCTCGATTACCAGCGCGACCGAGTCCTCCCGAGCGTCGGGCGGCCGATCACGCTCGACCGCGTGGCGATCGACTTTCCCGACCTGAAGCTGATCGGGATCCACCTCGGTTGGCCGTGGACCGAAGAGATGATCGCGATCTGCTTCAAGCACAACAACGTATACATGGCCGGGGATGCCTACGCGCCTAAACACTGGCCCGCCAACTTCGTGCATTTCGCCAACAGCTGGGGCAGGCACAAGGTCCTGTTCGGGACCGACTGGCCCGTAATCGATCCCGAGCGCGCGGTGCAGGAGGTCGAGGAACTCGGACTCCGGCCGGAGTCATGGCAGGCGATGATGCGCGACAACGCGATGCGGCTGTTCAACCTCGAAGGCGCAGCCGCCGCCGGCCGCAGCGCCGGTAACGCCCAGGTCGCGCCGGCGCCATGACCGCGGACAGCGACCGTCTGTGCGAGCGGTTTGGACTCGAGTGTCCGATCTTTCAGGGCGGCATGGGCTACGTGTCGACCGCGAAGCTGGCCGGGGCAGTCTCGGCCGCAGGCGGCCTGGGCGTAATCGCCACCGGCGGCACGATGGAGCCAGAGATTCTGAGCCAGCAGATCGCCGAGGTGCGGGAACAGGCTGGCGAGCGCCCGTTCGGGGTAAACGTGCTGCTCCCGAACAGTGCCGAGAAAGACGAGGGGTTCGCCAATCGTCAGCTGGTCAGGTCGGAGATCGATGTCTGCCTGCGGGAGCGGGTGCCGGTGGTCGTGAGCGGGCTCGGTGACCCGCGCCAGATCATCGACGAGGTGCACGCTGCCGGCGCGAAGTTCGTCGGAGTCGTCGGCAGTCTCCGAGCGGCCCGCAAGGTGCAGGCAGCTGGAGCCGATGCGGTCGTGGCTCAGGGCAGCGAAGCCGGCGGCCATGTCGGGCAGACCGCGACGCTGCCGCTGGCCCAGGCGGTGCTGCGCGAGCTCGACGTTCCGGTGCTAATGGCCGGAGGCATTGCCACCGGCGCGGCGGTGGCTGCGGCGTTGGCTCTCGGTGCCAGTGGCGTGTCTGTGGGCACGCGCTTTTTGGCCTCCGACGAGTCCGATGCACACCCGGCCTACAAGCAGGCCGTCGTCGACGCGACCGAAAACCACACGATCGTCACCCGCGCATGCACCGGCAAGCCGTCGCGTGCCCTGCGCAACGAATTCACCCTGGCATGGGAAGGGCGTGACGCCGACGTCGCTCCAGGCATGCAGCAGGCGGCGGAAAATCTGTGGCGTGCCCGGGCGGGCGCGGTCGACGGCGACATTGTGCAAGGATTTCTGCCCATGGGACAGGGCGCAGCGGTGATCGACGAGGTATTGCCGGCGGCGGAAATCGTGGCCAGGCTGGCCACCCCGAGTCGCGTATGACGGCGGTGCAGTCCGTCGGCATGGACCGTCCCGAAACCTACCTTCCGATCACCATCGCGAGTGGGATTCGTACCTCGGCGACTGGCACACCTGACAAGATCGCGCTGGCTGAGGGTGGACGGACTCTCACCTATCGAGAATTGGTGACTCGTATCGACCGAGTGGCCAACGCTGCCGTGCACGACCTGGGGCTCGCGCCTGGTGACAGGGTCGCCCTGATCGCTCCCAACTGTCTCGAGTTCCTCGAGATCGTCTGCGGCATCGCCTCCGCCGGCTGCTCGGTGGTGACGGTCAACTCGCGCGCGACGCCGCGGGAGGCCGCGCTGATCTGCAATGACTCCCAGGCGAGCGTGGCGTTCGCCCACCCTGCCACCGAGGAGGTCATGCGGGACGCCGAGCTCGAGACGGTCGAGCGGATCATCGTGATCGGCGACGAATACGAGCAGTGGCTGGGGCAGTCCCGGGCGGTTGCGCCCGATGTGCCGATCGAGGAGTGGACCCCGTTCTGCATCCCCTACACATCCGGGACCACGGGCACGCCGAAGGGGGTCGTGCTCCCGCATCGGGCGCGTACGCTCACGTTCTTTGCGATGGCCGTCGTGTTCGGGTGCTACTCGGCCTCGGATCGAGCGCTGGGCATAGCGCCCATGTACCACGGCGCCGGGTTCGCGTTCGCCGCCGCTCCGGTCTTCTTCGGCGGATTCTGTGAGATCCTTCCGCGCTTCGACCCCGAGCAGGTGATGCGCCGCCTGAAGGAAGGCGCGATGACCAACGTGTTCATGGTCCCGAGCCACTTCCAGGGCCTGTTCTCACTCGGCGACGACTTCCTGGAAGCGAACCGCCCGGAGCACCTTCGCGCGATCATCTCCAACGCTGCGCCGCTCAGCCAGACGGCGAAGGAGCAGATCATCGAGTACTTCGGCGAGGGGCGTGTTGCACGAGTGCTACGGGACGACCGAAACCAGCATCACCACGAGCATCGGCCCCGAACATCACCTGCGCAAGCAGCAGTCCGTCGGGCTGCCGTTCCCGTGCGCGGAGCTGCGACTGCTGGACGACGCGGGCCATCCGGTCGCCGAGCGCGAGGTCGGCGAGGTCCACATCCGGTCGCCGCTCATGTTCAACGGCTATTGGAACAAGCCGCGGGAGACCACCGAGTCGCTGCGGGAGGGATGGTTTGCCTCGGGCGACTTGGCCTATCAGGACGACGAGGGCTACCTCTACATCGTCGACCGCAAGAACGACAAGATCATCTCTGGCGGGGTGAACATCTATCCGCGCGAGGTGGAGGAGGCGATCATGCGCCATCCGGCGGTCCGGGAGGTCGGCGTGTTCGGCGTTCCCGACGAGTTCTGGGGAGAAGCGGTCCACGCCGCGGTCGTGCTCACGCCGGGACACGAGGTGGGCAGCGAGGAGATCCTCGAGGCGTGTGCAGATCTGGGCCGCTACAAGCTGCCCAAGGAGGTCGAGTTCGTCGACGTCCTGCCGCGCAACGGCGCCGGCAAGCTCCTGCGCCGTGAGCTGCGCGCTGCCTACAGCAGCCGAGCCTGACTCGGGCTCGCCGTCGCGGTTGCTCAGGCCAGCGACTCCTCGGCCGAGATCACGTGCAGCACGGCGTTGATCAGCCCCAGGTGGGTGAACGCCTGCGGGTAGTTGCCGAGGTGGCGCCCGCTGGCTGCGTCGAGCTCCTCGGCGTACAGCCCCAGCGGCGAGCTGTGGCGCAGCAGCCGCTCGCACATCGCCGCGGCACGCTCGTTCTCGCCGATCTCCGACAGCGCCGAGACCAGCCAGAACGAGCAGATCAGGAACGTCCCCTCCGCGCCGTGCAGGCCGTCGTCGGTCTCCTCGACGCGGTAGCGGAGCACGAACCCGTTCTCGGTCAGCTCGTCGGCGATCGCCAGAACGGTCGCGCGGACCCGCTCGTCGTCGGCGGGCAGGAAGCGCAGCAGTCCGATCAGCAGCGTCGAGGCGTCGAGCGCGTCGGTGTCGTAGTGCTGGCGGAACACGCCGCGGTCGGAGACGCCGCGCGCGAGGATGTCCGCACGGATCCGGTCGGCCGCGGCGCTCCACTCCTGACACAGCGTCGGCTCGCCCTGCAGCTCGGCCAGCCGCGAGGCGCGGTTGGCCGCGACCCAGCACATCAGCTTCGAGGAGACGTAGTGCTTGGGCTCGCCGCGGGCCTCCCAGATCCCCTGGTCGGGCTGGTCCCAGACGGCGATCGCGCAGCGCACCTGGTCCAGCAGCACCGGCCACAGGCGCTGCGGGATGTGGCCGCCCATCTTGGTGTGCAGGTAGACGGAGTCGAGCACGGCGCCGAACACGTCGTTCTGGCGCTGGGTGAAGGCTCCGTTGCCGATGCGCACCGGCACCGAATCCTCGTAGCCTGTGAGGTGGTCGAGCTCGCGCTCGTTGAGGTCGCGCTCGCCGCCGAGCCCGTACATGATCTGCAGCGCGCCGTCGTCGTCGCGCTCGAGGTCGGCGACGAACTGCATGAAGTCGTCGGCCTCCCAGTCGAACCCGAGCGCGTGCAGCGCCCACAGCGTGAACGTGGCGTCGCGCATCCAGCAGTAGCGGTAGTCCCAGTTGCGCTCCCCGCCGACCGTCTCCGGCAGCGAGGTCGTGGCGGCGGCGACGGTCGCGCCGGTCGGAACGTAGGTCAGCCCCTTGAGCGTCAGCGCCGAGCGCTGCAGCTGGGTGCGCCAGCGGTGATCGGGGAAGCGCCCGTTGGCGAGCCAGTTGCGCCAGTACTCGCCGGTCACCCGCAGGCGCTGGTGCGCGTCCTCGCCGTCGGCCGGGCCCTCGAGCCCGTGCGTCCAGCCGAGCGCGACGTAGCGCCGCTCGCCCTCCACCAGCGAGTGGCGCGCCCGCGCCCGGTTGCCCTCGATCCCGAGTCGCAGATCCGTCTTGCAGCCTGAGCTTCATCTCGCCGCCGCTGACCTCGGCCCGGCTCCAGTCGTCGTCGAGCATCCGCCACTCGCCCGGCGAGCTGCCGTAGTCGAACATCGGCTCGCACACCGCCTCGACCTGGACCGTGCCCTGGACGCACTCGATCGTGCGGACCAGCATGTGATCGGCGTCGTGATCGGTCGGCGGCCGGGTGTGGTAGCTCTCGTCGCTGTGGCGGTCGTGCCACGGTCCGATCGTCAGCACGTCGCGCACGACCAGCCAGCCCGACGGGCGCCATCCACGTGGTCTCCAAGATCATCGTCCCGGGCACGTAGCGAACCGACAGCGGCACGAGCAGGCCGTAGGGGCCGACCCGGAAGGACCCGGCGCGGCGGTCGAGCAGCGCCCCGAACACGCTCGGCGAGTCGAACCGCGGCAGGCACATCCACTCGATGCTCCCGTCGGGCGCCACCAGCGCGCCGGTGTGGCAGTCCGACAGGAACCCGTAGTCGGCGATCGGAGGAAACGGGGAGCCCCCGGTGAGCGGTGCGTCGGGCGGGGGCAGCGGGATGCTCGGACTCATCGCGGCTGAGAGCGTATCCCCGCTCGCCGGCGCCGGCGGGCGATCCGTTGCCAGGCGCCGATCAGGTGTCGGAGTTGAGGTTCGGCAGACCGACCGACTGCAGCCAGTGGTCGACGGTGATGTTGAGCTGAGTGAACTCGCCGGTCCAGATCAGCACCCCCATCCCGATCAGGACAGCGCCGCCGACTCCGATCACCACCGGGTAATGGCGCTTGACGACGGTCAGCGCCGAGGTCGCCTTGCCGAACGCCAGCCCGGTGATCAGGAACGGGACGCCGAGCCCGGCGCAGTACACCGCGAGCAGGAAGGCGCCGTGCGCGGCCGAACCCGAGACGCCGGCGGCCGTGACGATCGCGCCCAGGGTCGGACCGGTGCACGGCGTCCAGGCCAGCGCGAACGCCGCGCCGGTGATGACCGGACCGGAGCGTCCGGCGCGCTCCATCAGCGACCCCATGTGCCATTCGAGGGCCAGCCGCGGAACGAACGGCGCGAGCACGAACAGCACGCCCATGAACACGATCACCGCGCCGCTGATCTTGAGCGCCGCCGGACCGGTCAGGGCCCCGTGCAACGCCTGCTGTCCGAGCAGGCCGAGCGCGATGAAGATCACCGAGAAGCTGGCCACGAACGCGAGGCTCGGGCCGATCACCCGGCGCGCGCGAATCTCGGACGGCGCGACGCCGGCCACCGCCGAGATGTAGCCGGGTACAAGCGGCAACACGCACGGGGATAGAAACGAGATGAGACCGGCCGCGAACGCGACCGGTATGCCGATACCCGAGGCAGGATCCATGCTTCGTCAGACCCGAGGGTACCGAGCACAAAACCGAAGGTCAGCCGCCAGCTGACGGCTACAGCAACTTTCCAGTTTGACAAGCGTTAGAGTGACCGCCGAAGGATCTACGTGGAAGCGTCCGCTCTCCAAGCACCGGCAGCAATCCCGCGGGCCCGAGTCTCGCTCGCGCCTCCGCTGCTTCGCCTGAGATCCGACGACCAGCTCGTGGCCCTGTTCCGCGCCGGCCACGACGAAGCCTTCCGGGTGATCCACGACCGCTATCGCCAGCGTCTGTTCGCCTACACGCGCCAGATGCTGCCCGCGCGCCCGGACGCCGAGGACGCGCTCCAGGACGTGTTCGTGCGCGCCTACGCCGGGTTGCGGTCCAACCAGGGCAAGTTGGTGTTGAAGGCGTGGCTCTACCGCGTCGCGCACAACCGCTGCATCGACGAGCTTCGGCGTCCCACCCCGCCGCCCCCCGAGCTGCTGGAGATGGTGCGCCCGCCCGTGCACGACCCGATCGCCGCCGCCGACCAGCGCGAGTCGCTGCGGCGGCTGGTGGCCGACGTGCGCCGACTGCCCGAGCAGCAGCGCTCGGCGCTGCTGATGCGCGAGCTCGGCGGCATGTCCTACGCGGACGTGGCGGCGGCGCTCGGGGTCACGGTGCCGGCGGTGAAATCGCTGCTGGTGCGCGCGAGGATCGCGCTGGCGCAGGCGTCCGAGGCGCGCGACACCGCCTGCTCGGAGATCCGCGGGCAGCTGACGCTCGCGCACGACCGTGGCGTCCGTCCCGGCGGCACCGCGCGCCGGCACATGCGCGACTGCAACGGGTGCCGACACTTCCATCGCGAGCTGCGCGGCGTCAGCCGGCGGTTCGCGGCGATGGTGCCGACGCTCGGCCCGGTCGGCGTGCTGGCCAAGGTGCTCGGCTTCGGTGGCAGCGGTGGCGCGGCCGCCGGTGGCGCCGCGGCCGGCGGAGCCGCGGGCACCGGCGCGCTCGCCTCGGCGGGTGTGTTCGCAGGTGGCGCCGGTCACGTGGCCACGCTGATCGCGGCGGCCGTGGTGACCGCCGGCGGCGCGGTCGAGATCCAACACCAGGTGTCGGCGAGCCCGGCCGCGCACCACCGTCACCACGCCAAGCCCGCGGCGTCCGCGCCGCCGGCCACACGCCAGCAGGCCACCGCCACGGCGCGCCCGGCAGACGTGCAATCGGCCACCCGGGCCACGTCGGCAGGCACGGCGAAGCCCGCCCACGCGATCGCCGTCCACAACGCCGCGGCGACCGACGTCAAGCCCGCGCGACGCCGCGCCGCCAAGCCCCCGGGGGCCAGTCCCGCCCACCGTCACGGCACGGCCCCGGCATCGGCGACGACCGGCCACTCACGGTCCGGCGGTGCCAACAACCCGAGCACCACCGGCTCGACCCGCTCCACCAGCACGACGGTCACCCCGTTGAACCTGACCGACTCGGCGACGACCACGACGACGACCTCCAGCGACACCGGCGCCGGCGACTCGGCTCCCACGGGCACCGGCCAGCCGACCACGACGACGGATCCCTCCTCCACCGACGGCTCCGCGACCAACGGCTCGCAGACGCCGGCCCAGACGACCGATCCCGGCGCCGACGGCACTGCTTCGACGACCGTCGAGCCGGTGACGAGCAACCCGTCGCCGACGCCGACCCCCATCACCGTCGGCTCGTGATCGCGAGCGCGATCGGCAACTGCCCGATCGACCAGCTCCGGTAGTGCCCACGGCCGGGCCAGCGGAGCGGATCGAGCGCTACCTCGAGCCGCTCGACCACGAGGAGGTTCTGGTCAGGCGGGGCCGGCGCTCGGGCCTGTTCATGTTCGCCGCGGTGCACTCGACCGTCCGCGGGCCGGCGTTGGGGGGTTGCCGGATGTGGGGGTACGAGGACTCCCGGGCCTCGCTGCGCGACGCGTTGCGGCTTTCCCGGGCGATGACGTTCAAGGCCGCGGTCGCGAACCTTCCGCTCGGCGGCGGCAAGGGCGTGATCATGGTCCCGCCCGCGGGCGCGCTGACGCGGGCGCGCCGCCACGCGGCGCTGCTGGACTTCGGCGACACCGTCGAGGTACTCGCGGGTCGCTATATCACCGCCGAGGACGTCGGCACCTCCAGCCGCGACATGGGCGTGATCGCGGAGCGCACGCGCCACGTCGCCGGGCTGCTGCGCAGCCGTGGCGGCTCCGGCGACCCGAGCCCGTTCACCGCGCTCGGCGTCGAGTCGGCGATCCGGGCGTGCTGTGAGCGAACGTTCGGCTCGGCTTCGCTGCGGGGCCGGACGATCTGCGTGATCGGACTCGGGCACGTCGGCTCGAAGGTCGCCAGGCGCTGCGCCCGCGCCGGCGCCAAGCTGACGCTGGCCGACGTCGATGCGACCAAGCGCGCGCTCGCCGAGCAGCTCGGGGCCCGGTGGACGACGCCGGGGCGGGCGCTGACCGCGGACGTCGATGTGCTGGTCCCGTGCGCGCTGGGTGGCCTATTCGACGACGAGAGCGTCCCGCGGCTGCGCTGCGCGGTGATCGCCGGCGCCGCCAACAACCAGCTGGCCGACGACTACGTTGCGGATCTGCTCGCCGCCGGCGGGGTGTTGTGGGCCCCGGACTTCGTGGTCAACGCCGGCGGGATCATCAACATCGTCGAGGAGCTCACCGGCAACGGCTATGACCCGGACTCGGCGCGCCGGGGCGTGCGCGGGATCGCCGACACGCTGAGCGAGATCTTCGATCACGCCGAAGCGCTCGGGGCCACGCCGCTGGCCGCGGCGACGGAGCTCGCGCGGGCCCGGCTGTCGGCGGCCTCGACTCCCAAGCCCGTCTAGGGGCTCGGGAGAGCCTCTAGGGGCTCGCGGCCGTCAGCCACGCGGGTCGCTCGGGGCGCTCCACTCCGTCGGGCAGCCGGCCCTCGTCGTCGAGCTTGTCGAGATGGGCGGCGAGCGTCACCGCCGCCGCCGGGCGAAGCACCGCCGGCGCGTCGTCCCACACCTCGTCGAGCAGCTCGTCGACGGTCCGCTTGCCGTCGGCGAGCGCGGCCACCAGGCGCCGCTCGCGCTCGAGCCGGTGGTCGATGTACTGGTCGAGCTTGGCGGCCGGGTCGTGGACCGGCGGACCGTGCCCCGGGCAGATCAGCGACAGCTCGCGCTCGCGCAGCCGGCGCAGCGCCGCCAGGTAGGAGGCCAGCGCGCCAGGATCCGGGGCGACGAACACGCTCCCCTCCCCCAGCACGGCGTCGCCGGTCATCGCCACGTCGCCGGTCACGTACGCGAGGTGGTCGGGCGCGTGCCCGGGCGTGGCCACGGCCTCCAGCGGACCGAACCCGCTGCCGTCCGACAGGCGCACGTCGACCTCGCCGCGCGCGGCGCCGAACCGGGCCGCGGGGAACCGCGAGCGGATCGCGGGCACCGCCTCGGAGTGGTCGGCGTGGTCGTGGGTGAGCGCGATCCCGCCGAGCCCTCCACGGCGCTCGATCTCGGCGGTCACGGCTTCGACGTGCTCGGGCAGCCGCGGCCCGGGGTCGACCAGCCAAGCCGGGTCGCGGCCGACGATCCACGTGTTGGTCCCCGACAGCGAGAACGGGCTCGGGTTCGCGGCGCGGATCCCGACCAGCTGGTATCCGGGGAGCTCGATCCGCGTCATCCGCGGTGCGCGAGCTCCCACCCGCGCTCGCGCCAGGTGCCGACGCCACCGCCCGCGACGTGGATCACCTGCCGCGCGCCGTAGGCCTGCAGCAGTGACGCGGCGACGGCCGCCCGCTGTCCGGAGGAGCAGATCACCGCCACCGGCCCGGCGGCGTCGATCTCGCCGGGGATCCCGGTCACGTCGTGATAGGGGACGTTGACCGAGCCGGGGATGTGGCCCTCCTCGAACTCGGGGAGCTCGCGGACGTCGAGCACCTGAAGCTCGTCGCGCCGCCGGTGCAGGGCGTCCACGTCGACGCGCTCGAGCTCCGTCACGGGCAGCCCCGCCTGCGTCCAGCTGACCATCCCACCGCCGAGGTATCCCTCGCCGCCGCGGATCCCAACCGCCATCGCCAGCTGCGTCGCACGGATCGCATCGCGATCGTCGGCGCCGACGAGCACGATTTCGCGGTCACGGTCGGCGATCCACGCGAGCTTGGTGCCGAACCCCGCACGGATCGCCGGGTTGCACAACGCGCCGGGGATGTGGGCCTCGTCGAACTCGAGCTCTCCGCGGACGTCGACGACGAGCGCGCCGGCGGCCTGTCGGCGCTGCACCTCGGTCGCGGCGAGCTCGCTCGGGTGCGGCTGTCCGCTGTCCAGCGGACCCCGGTTGATCGCCACGATCGCCTTGAAGTTGGGCGGCTGGGGACCGAGGCCGGCGGTCGTCGCGCGCACGAACGCGTCGACGTCTGAGACCTGCAGCAGGTCGTTGTGGCGCGACTCGAACGCGATCGTCGAGCTGATCTTCATGTTCATCCCGGGACCGCCGCACAGCGACCCACCGAGGTGCCCCGGCCACACCTCGCACTCGCCCGGCAGCGTCAGCAGCTTGTCGTGCAGCGAGTGGAAGATGTCGTGCGCGCCCTGCTCCTTCTCCACCGCGAGGTCGGGGCGGGCGATGTCGCCCACGAACAGCGTGTCGCCGCTCAGCACCGCCCACGGGTCCGGCCCGCGGTCGTTGTCGATCAGCGCGAACGCGGTGTGCTCGGGCCGGTGACCCGGCGTGTGCAGCGCCCGCACCGTGACCGTCCCGAGCTCGAGCTCCCAGCCGTCGTCGAACGGCTCGTGCTGGTAGTCGGGCTCGGCGAGGCGGTGGATGTGGATCGTGGCCCCGGTTGCCGCTGCCAGCCGGCCGTGCCCGGACACGTGGTCGGCGTGATTGTGGGTCTCGAGGATGTGCTCGATCTCCACGCCCAGGTACCGGGCCAGCGCCAGATAGTCCTCGATCTCGAGCTTCGGATCGACCACCGCCGCCACCCCCGCGTGCTCATCGCCGACGAGGTAGGAACCGCAGCCGAGATCGTCGTGGATCAACTGCCGGAAGATCATCGCCAGACCCTACTGGCTCGTGGAGCGCTCCTTGGAGTGCTGCCACAGCGCCTTGTCGAGCGTCCGGATCGAGACGCCGCGACTGGCCGCCAGGGCCCGGCAGGCCGCCAGGTACAGCAACCAGAAGCTCACCGGGTACTGGGACCGAGGCTTGACCCCGAGCGACTCGAGCGCCCGGATGTCGAGGATCGGATAGTCCGCCGGGAACGCGCAGTACAGCAGCGTCGACGCGGTCGGCACACCGACGCCGGTCAACGCGAGCAGGTGCTGCATCCGCAGGCCCTCGTCGTCGGCGGCGAGCGCCATGCGGGTCGCGGACACGATCGCCTCGCGGGAGTTGGCGGCGATCTTCGGGCGGCTGCGCGCGCTCTTCCAAGCGCACACCTCGATGAACTCGCCGCGGGTGTAGTAGCCGCGGCCGCGGACCTTCTCGCCGATCGCGAGCAGCCGGCTCTCGTCCATGTAGCCGAACCGGCTCGCCAGCGACTCGATCTGGTCGGGCGCAAACTGGAGCTCGAAGGTCGGCATGACCTTCTTGCCCGGCTCCGCTACGAGACCGCGAGGCGGGTCGTCGACCAGACCTGCTGGCGGTGACGCACGGTCCACATCGTCGTCGCCGTGTGGCCGTCCGCCCGGGAGTAGACGGTCCACCCCCACTGCTGCCCGCGCCACTGAAAGCCCCGGTACAGCTCGTGGGTGATGCTGTAGCGCTGCATCGCCTGGGCGGTCGAACACGACAGGTTGCTGGTCGCGCGGAGCGCGCTGAACGCGTTGAGGTGGGTGCCGCGGTAGTCGACCTCGAACCGGACCGGCGCGCACTGGCGGGCCGCCGGCGACTTCGCCTCCGCGGGTGAGATCGCGGCGAGCGTGCCGGCCCCCACGAGGGCGGCGCTGAGGAGCATCCGCTTGGCGGTTTTCGTGCGCAGAGTCATCGGCGGCCCCTGTGTGTTCGACGCGGGGCGGTCCTCCCCTGTGGAGGGGCGCGGGCTGCAACGAATCTCCCAGCGCGCGGGTCGACCGTCGCCCTAGCGGCGCGCCGTGCGGTGCGTCGACGACAGGGCCTTCAGCGACGCACGGTCGATCACCCAGCCGTCGCGGTCGGGGCGAAGCAGCCGCCGGTTGGCCAGCGCGTGCAGCCCCAGCGTGACCGTGGGCCGGCGCGCGCCGATCATCCGCGCGAGCTTGTCGTGGGTCACGGGCAGGTGCACCCACACGCCGTCGGCGCGGACCACACCCTGACGATCGGCGACCGACCACAGCAGCGCCAGCAGCCGGTCCTCGACCCGCGGCAGCTGGCTGATCGCCTGCTGCAGCAACGCATGCTGGGTCTGGAGGGCGGCCCGCTCGAGGATTGCCGACAGCACTCCCGGCCACCGCTGCCCGATCACCAGCAGCCGCTGGTCGAGTATCGCCAACCTGGCGGGCTCGATCACCGTCCAGCCCCACTGCGCGGGCACCGACTCGGCCTCCAGGCTGCCGATCAGTACCAGGTCGCGGGGCACGATCAGGCGGATGCACCATCGGCCTGCCAGGCGGACGTCCATGGTCAACAACCCGCCCAGCAGCAGGAAGCCGAGCGGAGGGCCGTGGACCCCGTCGGTGTCGGTCAGCTCGTCGACCGTCCGCCGTCCCGCGGCGAGCTCCACCACCGGCACGACGGCTTGGCGCCGGGCCTCGGAGAGCTCGTCGCCGCTGAGGCCGCTGCCGAGGTCCGGGTCGGCGTCGAGCAGGTACACGCCGCGGGGTCCCCCGGGGTCGTGAATGCCGGGTCCTGCGGACGATGAGGCTTCCACGGATATCAGGCCCAGAAACGAAGCCTTCTTCAGCCTACAGCGGATGTCGGCACGGGCGTTGATGCGGCCGGACGAACTGTTCGCGGCCGCGACTGTGCTCGCTGGCGCGAGCTCGGGCGAAGTGAGCAGCCCGAAGACATGTACAACGTCCCACCCGAGCGCTCTGGGCGTCAGCGCGGGACGTTCGCCACGTGGGAGGTGATCAACGTCCCACGCTGACCCGCGAAGGCCTCCGGTGGGACGTTAAACACGTCGCCGCCCGTGGTCCAGGGCGATCCTAGGAGCCCCAGACCACGCTAGGCGAGGCGGCGTGCGTGAGCACACGCTGCGGGCTCCCGTGGCCGTCTGCCCGTGCGCTCCACACGTCCGGGCCGTCGCTATAGAGCACATGATCGTCGTCGAGCCACTCGAGCTGATCGTCGATCGAGCGGCGCTCGGCCAGCGGCTGCTCGCGCATCGTGCGCAAGTCGAGCACGCTCAGCCGCCACGTCTTCGGGCCGCCGACGAGCTTCTTGAATGCGATTCGGGTCCCGTCGGGCGATAGTGACGGGCACTCGACGTTCTCGTGCAGCGTCTGCATCTGCCGGCGAGCGATGTCGCCGAACACCAGGTACGTGTGCCCACTGGCGGCCAGGGTCGCGAAGAAGTGTCGGTCGTCGCCGGCGAACGTCACCCCCCAGTAGTTGATGTCCGGGGCGTGGACCACCTTCCCATCGTGCGTCGTCGCGAACTGCTCGAGGTTGGCGATGACCTTGCCGCGATCGAGATCGATCAGCGCGGTATAGGTCGAGAACGTCCCGGGTGCGGCGTACGCGTGACCGAGAACGAACGTCGTGATCGCGCCGTAGCGGCCGTCGGGCGAGACCCGGGCTCGGCTGGGGACGCCCGGCACGTGGATCGTGTGCAGCGTGTGGAGTTGTCGGTCGAGGATCGCGACCTGCGACGACGCACCGAGCGTGGTCAGGCAGAGGCCGTGCGGTCCACTGAAGTCGAGGCGTTCGCAGAACACCTTCGCGACGCGTGGAGTGCCTCCACCGATCGGGATCGACGTCACCGCTCCGTTCAGCGCGATGTCGGTGGGGTTCTGGGCCCGGACGATCAGAGTCTGAGGACGCTGCGGGCCGGGGTGAGGAGGCACGACGGGCGTCGAGCCGGTCTGAGCGTCGCCGAAGCTGACCGGGACGCGTACGGGCGCTGACTGGGCCGAGTCGGCCTGCGCCTCGATCCGCGTGGCGCCAACCACCGTGCCGACGACCCCGACCCTCGCGTTCGTCTTCTGCGACGTCTTGCCGATCGCCCCGGCGACCACCGCCGCCGCGCCTCCAAACAGGCACGCGGCCGCGATCACCAGGAACACGACAGTCCGCCTAGGCATGGAGCGGATCCCGTCGAGCATCGCGGAGCAGCAGCGTCGCGGCCAGCGCGGAGGCGATCAGCAGTCCGATGAACACGATCGCGGTAGTGCCGATCCCGGCGACGGTCCACAGCAGACCGAACAGCAGCGAGGAACCCAGCCCGGCGATGCCCGTCGCCGCTCCCATCGCCGACAACCCGGTCGTGCGGGCCTCCTCGCTGAGCCTCGAGCTGGCGAATGCGGCGAGCACGCCGTCCGTCGCGGCGTACCAGGTGCCGAGCGCCACCAGGCAGCCGGCCAGTGCAAGGATCGGCAACGAGGTCACGAGCAGCGCGCAGTAGACCGGCACCAGCATCAGGTAGCCGCCGACCAGCACCGGCGCCTTGCCGACCCGGTCAGCGAGCTTGCCGACCGGGACCGCCAGCAGCATGTACACCAGCGCCGTACCCACGAACAGCAGCGGAAACACGCTGACCTGAAAGTCGAGCCGGCGTTGGAGGCCGAGGTAGAACAGGCCGTCGCTGATCGTCGACAGGCTCAGCAGCGTTGCCGCGATGAACAGCCGGCGAAACGGCTCTGCCTTCAGCGCCTGGCTCGCGGACCTGAGCGACAGACGCTCGGCGCCGCTGTCGCGGGTGCGGCGAACGGGCTCGACCAGCAACACGATCACCGCCAAGCCGAGCATCGCAAAGCAGAAGCTGACCATGAAGATCGGCCTGAACTGCCCTGGCTCGAGCAGTAGCAGCCCGAACGCAATCAGCGGCCCCACCATCGCCCCCACCGTGTCGAGCGCGCGATGCACTCCAAACGCGGTCGCCATCCCGGCCGACGTGCTCGAGAGCGAGATCATCGCGTCGCGCGGCCCCGTGCGCAGTCCCTTGCCGGCCCGATCGATGACCACGAGTGCGGCCACGGCACCGACCGCCCCGGCGCCGACTGCCAGACCGAGCTTGCAGACGGCCGAGATGCCGTAGCCCGTGGCCGCGACATCCTTGTGGCGGCGGAAGCGGTCAGCAATCACTCCGCCCCCCACCCCGAGAATCGCCGTGGCGCCCTGATAGATGCCATCGATCAGACCCACGACGAGCGGGGCCGCGCCGAACGCGAAGAACACGTACAGCGGCAGCACGGTCGAGACCATCTCCGCAGAGATGTCGGTCAGCAGGCTCGTCAGGCCGAGCAGCAGGACCGTCCGGGAGACGCCGATCCGCAGCGACCGTGCCCGCCGGCCCCCCGCAAACAGAATCCTCGCGCTTTCGACTTGATACATACGATTCGGCCCACCCTCGACTCCAGCGAGTGGTCCCTGCGACTACAACGCCCGCGGCCCGCCATTACTCGCGGCCGGTGGGCTCGAAACCGCCCCCGGCCCTGGGAATCTGGCGCGCGGCTGCGCGCGTTACATGCTCAAGCCTGCTGCCGGCCGGGGTGGCAGACCCGGCCGGCGGCAGTGAGGAGAGAGACCGTGCAAACGCTCACAGCCATCTGCACGGCCCAGCTATTCTACATAATCTTGATTGACTTTATTATGTTTTCCAGCGCCGACCGCTCCGGCGCCGTGGCGTCGGGAGCGGCCGCGTGGCGACGGCCGCGGCGGTGAGCGCGAGCAGATCCTCGCCGACGGCGACCACCGGGTCGGGCAGTCCGGTCGTCTGGACCGCGAGCTTGCGCGCCCGGTGGGTCGCGAACGTGCCGACGGCAGCGCTGGCCGCCGCGGCGATCGCACCGGGGACGCCCGCAATGCGGTGGCCCGTATAGGCCCCCGAGGCAACCCGCCCGGCGACCCCGGGCGGATCGGTGCGGTCGGGCGTCGCCGGCAGCTTGTCGGCGGTCAACTCACCGGCGGCCATCAGGAGGACGAGGATCCGCGGCGTGCCCGAGATTCGCCCCCGGGCGGCCAGCAGCGCCGGGCCGGCCGACGATCGCATCGAACACGCGAGGCCGGCCAGGATCGCATCCGGCCAGCGGAGGGTCGAGGCCATAACCGTGCTCCTACCCCGCGGCGTGGTCGATCACGCACGCGCACGGGGCACCCCTGCTCCAGGGCTCAGCCGAGTCGTCGCGCCCCGAGCCGTAGGGTCACGTCCGCACACTCGGCGCAGACGCTCTCGGGCACGACTCCGGTCCGCATCAGCCCCCCGAACAGCTTGCACCCGACGCAGTAGCCAAGAATCGACTCGAGGCCGGCCGCGAGACCGAGCACGACGAGCGCAAGATCCGCAGCGAGGTGCGCATCGACGCAGAGCGCAAGCACCAGCGCAGCGGTGGATACGAGGGCGCCGATCCCCTGTGCGAAGCGCTTGGGCGGCCCGGGGACGGGCTTGCGGACTCCCAGTCGCGGGGCGACAAGGTTCTGGGCCGCCCATCCGAGCGGGCTGAGTCTTGGGCCACTGAGGACCCGGGCCCAGAATCCGTAGCTGACCGGGATCAGCAGCCAGTACCAGTCGGTGACGAGCACGACGATAACCGCCGCGAGAACAACCCCGGCCACGACTCGGGCCGCTTTCTCGTTGACTGGGTTCGGAAACGACAACAGGCCGGCCGTCGCGGTGACGCGGATAGGTGGGCAGCAGCTCGACGTCGGCGAGACCCTGGTCTGTGATGCACGTCGAGGTAGCTGGCTCAGGAACTTGGACGGCGACGAGGTCGTGCTGCTGGTCGGGGTTGAGGTCCTCGGGTCCGTAGGGCAGTCCGCGCGCTTGTGCGACCCAGGCGAGCGGTGGTGATCGTGTCGTTGAGGTACAGGACGGGGAAGAGCTGGGTGGGTTCCAGCGCCCGCCCCTTGTCTGGGCTGTATCTCGAGTCCAGCGGATCGGCGCCAGCCTGGTTCGGCGAGCCGGTTGTACTCGCCCGAGCGCTCGACAACACGGCCGTGTACGGGCTCGGCGCCCGGGCGGCTGGCCTGCGTCACGCGGCGGTGGTCCAGTCGAAGCTGGCGCGCGTGATCTCGAGCAGTTCGCGGTGGCGGTCCTCGGCGATCAGGTCGAGCATCGTCCTGCCGTGATAGGCGTCGGCGGGCCGGCGGGCGATCCCCGGGATCCGATTTGGCTTGAGCTTGCGCTCCAGCAGGTCCGCGGTCGAGGCGACGGTCGCCACCTTGTCCTGGCGGTCAGCGGGGACCCCACGCTCGAGCCAGTCCTTGGCGGCCTGACGGGTTACCCCGAACAGCCCGCCGAGCTCGGTGTAGTTGAGACCGAACACCTGTTGGACGCGCTCGAGTGGCGGCTCATCGCCATTGAGGCAGAGCCGGACGGAACGCAGGAACCGTCGCGCGGCGACCCCTGAGATCGCCAGCGGGGGCGCGGCGTCGGGCGGGGTCAAGGGAGCCGTGTCGGGCAGCAGCTCGCGCAGCGATGCGAGCGCGTGCATGGCAACGCCTTCGCCGAACCCGAGCGCGGCCGCCCACCGCGAGAACGGGGCCTCGGCGGCCGACTCGTCCAAGGCCGCGACGATGAATCCCCCCTGCTCCCCTGACTGATCCTGGAGCTCGATCGCGCTGACCACCCCTGGAACCGCCTGGGCCGCGGCCTCCAGCAGGCTCTGCGTCAGATCGCGATAGCGGGCGAGGTAGCTGTGGACCGCGCGCGGATCGCCGGCCAGCGCCGCCTCGACGGACCGGCCCAGCGCCTCCAGCGACCCGAGCGCGCCGAGCGTGTCGAGCAGCGGCTCGATCGATGTCTCGGCGAACAGGGTCTCGCGGGAGCTGTCGGTGATCGCCATGTCGACACCGTAGCGCAAGCAGAACGCAAGCGCAACCAAAACGCAAGTTGGCGTAGTGCATCTGCGCGCCGTCGTGAGCCGACCAGAACACCGTTAGTCGCCCGTCGGCTCGACAAGGATCGATGGGTCGCTGTGATCATCGTGATACACGCGACCGACAACAACGTCGCGCAGCGATCCAGCGCCGGGTCATACGCGCCGACGGTCACGCCCCCGGACCAGTCGATCCAGTCGACGTAGGTGGTCCCAGACGGGCCTCCCGCGTGCACCGCGCGAAGGTCGCCGAACCAGCTCCAGCCTCCCTGTGCCCACGTAACCACGCTGCCGCGAGCCAGACCCACGCCGATGGCGAATGGTGCGACGACACCGACCACCGCCGTCACCGCGGCGGCACGCAGCGATCCGCTAGCTCGCATCGGAACCTGGGCTCGGGGTCACGCGGTCGCCGCGGGGCCAAAGGCCTTAGCGGTCTTGGCGCGCCCGAGCGGCGCTTGTCCGAACACGCGCTCAACCGAGCGCAGGACCGAATAGGGGTTGTAGGAGCGGCCGTCAGTTGACCCGCGCTTCGCGTACGGCGAGAGCACCAGCGCACCCGTGCGGACGGGGCCGCCGGTGGTTTGGCCGATCGCCGGGGGAGGCACGGTGAACACGACCAGCAGCATCCCGCTCGTGCGGTAGGCGGGCGAGGCGAGGATCGGCGGCACGGCGCGCCGGAGGAAGGCATCGGCCGCGACGATTCCCCCGGGTCGGCCGTCGGCGCAGGTGAGGACCGCGCCCGAGTCGCACGGATCTGGCGAGATGAAGGCGAGGCTCGGCGTGCGGTGCGCGGACCGCAGCGAATTCGCCAGCCGGTCGTAGGGCAGATCGTCGCTCTGGCAGTCGCCGAGGTCGAGCAGCGAGTGAAAGTAGACAAATGGGTTGGCAACCGGCGTGTAGCCCGTGGTCGGCGTGGGGCTGGAGGCGACCGGGGTCGTCGGCACCTCGGAGCCTCCCGGAGTGGGCGTGGAGCCAGAGCTGCCGGTCGTCTCGGGGGCGCCGGAGTCGGGATGCTCGCAGGGCGTGGTCATCCCTTCGACGTAGGCGCGCCACGGCAGGGCGGCGCTGTCGAGCTGGTCGCCGATCGTCAGCGCGGTGTTGGGGTATACGCACCCGGAGCCGGGGACGAGTCCGTTCTTGGCCGGCGCGGCGCCAGCGGCGAAGTCATCGTAGTTGGGGCAGTCGGCCGTGGTGTCCGGGTTCGGCGGCTGGCCCGAGACGGCCGCGATGTAGTCGGGCAGCGGCGCGCCCGTGAGCGTGTGGTAGTTGCGCAGGAGCTCGCCCCGGGGGCGGAGCCTTGTGTTGAGGTAGCCGGCGGTCGACCCGGCGCCGAATGCGGCCGCGTAGCTCGGCGTCGAGAGCATGATCACGAACACATGCTTGATCTTCGACGGCGGACTGGAGCTCGCGGGGCTCGAGTCGCCACCGCTCGGGGCGCCTCCGGCGTTGGCCGTGTCGCCCGCTGTCGGGCTCGAGGAGCCATCGCCCGGGTCTGAGGACGCGGTCGCCGGGGTCGCGTTCGAGGCCGTCGCCTGACCCGGGTCGGATACGGCGGCGGCAATCGGGCTCGGCGTCGGCGCCGGCGCGACCGCCGGGACCGCGGCGGCCGTGAGCGGTGGTCGCCGGCGCGGACCCGCGTGCGGGCGCGGTCTCGTGGATCACCTTGCGTTCGTGTAAGGCAGCGATGATGGCCCGCTCGGGGCCGGTCTCGTTGAGCGCAGAAACGACGATCAGGACGCTGACCGCTACCGAGATCGCGCTTACGAGCGTGAGCCCGAACAGGCCCACGCGTGTGCCGCGGAGCGTCCGTGCCGCCCGTTTCACCCGAGCGACTCCGCGCACTGCGAGCAGAATGCGGCGCCCTGTGCGTATACCGTCCCGCAGGTCGGACAGTGGCCGCCGACGCTCGTGCTGCCCTCGGCGAGCAGGTGCTCCACCTGGGCGAGCTCGGCGTCGATGCGCTGCAGCGCCGCCGCTTTCGGGATCAGGACATCCATCCGCACGTGATCGCGGATGGCCATCTCGTAGAAGAGGCCGCCGAGCTCGGTCTGCATGATCGTGAACCGCTCGGTCAAGCGGTCGCGCTCGGCGATCAGCGCCGGATCAGGTTCGCCGACGCTCACGGCACCGCCACCACATCGGGCAAGCCCACGCCCGACGCTGCCTTGCCGGTGTTGTGGCTGTCCTGCTTGGCAACGGCCGCACCCTGAGACAGAGCCTTCTTCGTCGGCTTGTAGCCGGTGACCTGATGCGCGGTCCCGAAGTGGGTCTTCGTCAGCACCTTGCCGCCGCTCGCCGACGACGCGCTGGCCACCGACCTGACGGTGATCACGCTCGCGCCGGGGAACGCGTGCTTGAGCTTTGAGAGTGCCTGCTGGGCGGCCTGAAGCGTCGTGTAGCTGCCCGAGTACACAACGTAGGCGCCCGCCGGCGGGCGCGGCGTGATTGTGAAGTCAGACTGCGAGATCAGGCCGACCGCATGCGCGCCCTTGGCGGTCGCCGCGCGCTCGGCCTTAGACGCGGTCGCCTGGGTCGTGCTGTGAGGCAGCGTCTGAAGTTCGACGGCGTACCCGTGAGACAGCTTGAAGGTGCTGACAGGCGCCGCGGGTGCCGCAGCCACCGCCTGGCGTGTCGCGGATGCGGGCGTCGTCGCGGTCTCGGCGGCCGGAGCGCCGCCCGAGTATTGGATCACCGGCGCCTTCTGCGCGCGCAGCGCCGCGATCAGCTTGCCGTCCTGTCCCGAGGACGACCGTCCGATCAGCACGCCGGCGCCGAGTGCCAGCGGGATGACGGCGATCAACGCGGCGATGGCCAACGGCGCCGACCGACGCGCGCGCGCCGGCGACGGAGCGCCCGTGGCGGCCGGCGCACGCCGCCGCTTGGTCGCTTGCGAAAGGAATCGAGCGGCCGGATCGTTGGCATGCTTGCGCCGGGAGCCGCAGGCCAGGCAGTAACGCTGGGGCTCGTCCAGCGGCGCCCCGCAGTGGTCACAGGGCTGGTAGGGCGAGGAACCGCTCGGCTCAGCCCGTGGGACGAGCGGTTGCGACGGTGGATGTGGTTGCCCGGTGCTCACGGTGTCGTCTCCTACGGGAACAGGGTCGGAAGGGCGCGGACCTGGACGGGAGCGCCGCGAGGACGACCGACCAGCTCGAGTTTCAAGGTCTTGGAGTCGCCGGTATCGAGGTTGCTCACGCTCGTGGTCCCCGCCGCTGCATAGCGCCCCGCGGCCAGCGCGACGGCGTACACGTGCAGATCCGGCTGTGGAACCGACGAGTGGTTGGTGACGGTCACTCGGAGCGGTCTACGGCCGGACGCTCCTGGGCGCACTGCGATCGCGACGGCCACGTTGGGGATCGTCCGGGCGACGGTGATCGGTGGATGGGGCGCGGTGCCCGCGACTGCGAACGGCCGGCCCGAGAGGCGGTGCCGCCGGCGTCCGGTGAACACCCAGGTCGCGGTCGCGCGGGCCGGGATCTCGGCGACGTGCGTCTGGAAGTAGTCGAGGTTGGAGGCGCGGTTCAGATACGTCGGCGTGCCGTGGCCTTCGATCGTCCCGACGGAGATCGGGATGTCGTTGACCGGGTGGGTGGTTGTGTTCCGCAAGCGCACGACGAGCGCCACGCGAGGCCCGTCGTGCAGGAGCGCGACTCGTGTGACCCGCACGCCGCGGCCGGCGCGCCTGACGACGGTGGGGCTCTGGCTGGCCAGGATCCGCGCGTTGGCGATCTGGTTCCACGTCGCCTTCTGCTGGGTGGAGACGCACCCGCTCGCGGCGACGCTCAGCGCGACTGCGCCGACCACGATCCCGAGTGTCCGCTCAGCCGAACGCGCCACTGACGTACTCCCTCGTCCGTTGCTCGCGTGGGGCTCCGAACAGTTGCGCCGCGCCCCCGTACTCGACGAGCTGTCCCAGGTACATGAAGCCGACGTAGTCGGCGATCCGGTTGGCCTGCTGGAGATTGTGGGTCACGATCACCACGGCGACGTCCTCGCGCAACTTCACGATCAGGTCCTCGATCACCTGGGTGGACCGTGGATCCAGCGCCGAGCACGGTTCGTCGAGCAGCAGTACCTCGGGATCGGCCGCGAGCGCGCGGGCGATGCACAGACGCTGCTGCTGGCCGCCGGACAGCTTCAGCGCCGGATGGTCGAGATCGGCGATTTCGTCGAGCAGTCCGGCGCGGGCGAGCGCGTCGCGGACCGCGCCCTTCAGCGCCGCCCGCTTGGGGCGGCGCGCCGCCTGCTCGCGCAGGACGTACGCGATGTTGTCGAACACGCTCATCGGGAACGGGTTCGGCTGCTGGAAGACCATCGTCACGCGGCGCCGCAGAGCGGTCGCGTCGAGGCTCGCGATGTCGACGTCGTCGAGTGTGATCCGTCCGCCCTGGGTGACATCGCGATTCAGCTCGGTGAGTCGGTTCAGTGAGCGCAGCAGCGTGGTCTTGCCGCACCCCGACGGTCCGATCAGCGCCAGCACCTCGCCCTGTCGGATCGGTAGCGAGACGCTCTCGACGGCCAGCTTGCGGCCGTAGGAGACCGACAGCTCCTCGACTTGCATGCGGTCGATCGAGAGCGTCGACTCGGCCACCCGCCGGCCCGCGACACCGACGAACCGTGAGGCCGGCGCGGCCACGCGGCCGTTCCCGTTCGAGGTTGGCAGCGTCGGCAGTGATCGCCAGCGGCAGCCGCTCGGTCACCCCCTCGCCACCCGTGAGCCGACGGATCGGCGGCGGCGTCACGTTATCCATCTGAGCCTCCGCGAGCGCCTGGTCGCGACGTCGACCGCGACGTTCAGCGCGAGCACGATCGCCAGTAGCACGAACGCCGCCGCGTACGCCTTCGTGGGCTGGTTGCCCTCGCCGCTGGGAGCGTTGTAGAAGATGTAGTAGGTGAGAGTGCTGCCCGTCCCCCGGAGGGTCGACAGCAGCGGCACCGAGCCGCTCGAGTTGAACGTGAGCGTCCCTCCGAGCAGCACGACGATGATCGCCGTATCGCCGATCACACGTCCGGCGCCCAGCATTGCGCCGGTCATCACAGACGGCCGCGCCGCCGAAGCAGGACCCGCCGGGTCGTCGCGATCTTGGTCTTGCCCAGGCCGTAGGACGCCTCGCGAACGTGGTTCGGGATCGCCAGCAGCCCTTCGCGGACGTTGGCGACGACCAGGGGTAGCCCGACCAGCGACAGCATCGCGCCCGCCGCGAAGAACGACCGGCCGAACACGACGCCCTGTGAGCTGCGGCTCAGGAATCCGAGCGCCGGGCTCTGAAACAGCAAGATCCCGAACAGCGCGAGCACGATCGATGGCGTGCCCGCGATCATCTCGATCGTCGACTCGGCTACGCGCGCGAGCGCGGCGGGGCGGCCGTACTCGCTCAGCCACACGGCGACGCCGATCCCGACCGGCAGGGCGATCGCCATCGCCAGCGCGGTTATCAGGATCGTGCCGAGCAGTGGGTCCAGGAAGCCTCCGGTGGCACCTGCGGTGAATCCGGCTCGAGGGTTGGTGACGAACAGCGATGGGCGGACGTACCTGAGTCCCTGGACCAGGAAGTACAGGACGAGCGCAATCGCGACCGCGCAGAACAGCAGCCCGAGCAGCCAGGCGAACGCGAGGCCGACGCGATCGCGTAGCCGCCACGGCGGCGACTGCGTTACTCGCGCCCCGTCGGGAGCGCGCCGGGGTCCGCGCGGATTGCCGGTCGCTCGGGCGGTGCTCGGTCCGGATCCAGGAGCGGGAACGTCGAGCGCGCTCAAGCCCGCCCTCCGTAGCGCTTCATCGGCTGCTGGCCGCCCAGCCGGCGAGCGACAACGTCGCCGCGGACAGGAGCAGGACCGCTGAGAGGGCGTACAGCGTGTGGCGCATCGCCGGCGTGCTGAGGTCGTCGATGAACGCGATGATCGTCGCCGCTAGCGGTCGTGTCGGCTCGACGAAGAAGATCCAGCCGTCGGCCGGATTGGGCGCAAACGACACGACCCCGCAGACCATCGCGACGGCTACGGCCTCGCCGAGCGCTCGCGCGGTGGCGAGTACCGTCCCCGCCACGAGCGCGGGCCGCGCCGCTCGGACGCCGATCTTCCACACGGTTCGCCACTTGTTGACGCCGAGCCCGAGCGATGCTTCGATCCAGCCCCGCGGCACGGCCCGGAGGCCGTCGCAGAAGATCGCGACCATCACCGGCACGATCATGATCGTCAGGATCACGACGCCCGTGAGCAGACCGTATCCGTTGAGCGTGACGATCCCGCGCACCGACGCCTTGCTGCTTTGCGTGATCAGGTGGTTGCCGATGAACGGGACGAGTACGAGCACCCCGACGAGGCCGTAGATCACCGACGGGACGCTGGCCAGCAGCCGGATCACCGGTTCCAGTACGCGGCGCATCGGATCGGGCGCGAACTCGACGATGAACACGGCGATGAACAGCGAGCAGACGAATCCGATCGTCACCGCCCCGCCCACGACCAGGATCGTGCCCCAGATCAGCGACCACGCATGAAACGTGTAGACCGGGCGGCCGAGCGACGCCCCCGAGTTGAACATCCGCTGAACCTCGGCGTCGACGTT
>CAWHRT010000047.1:0-61998 GCA_963831845.1 uncultured Solirubrobacterales bacterium
ATCGTCCCGGGAACCCGCCTCGGTTGGGGAGTTGAGCTGCATGCACAACGTCCCACTCGACCCGCTTTCGGCCAACCGTGGGGCGTTTGCCACCCCCCACGTGACTAACGTCCCTCGCTGGGCCCGGTTGCTCTCGAGCGGGACGTTAACCACGCGAGCTATGCGTCCCACCCGTCCGACTCCTCTTCATTGGAGGTTTTCCGGCTTCGGCACACCGATCGACTGGCCAGTCAGCCAGTCGCCACGAGCCGGGTCGGACTCGATACCTTCCATGGTGGAAACGACTTCGTAGGAGGACTTCAGCAATGGCGAAAGCCCCACGTTCGCTAGCGGGCCGCGTGGTCGCAATCACCGGCGGCGCCCGCGGCATCGGCCGCGCGACCGCGGCGGCACTGATCGCGAAGGGAGCCAGGGTCGCGATCGGCGACATCGACGAGCAGCTGGCTCAGACGACCGCCGAACAGCTGGGGGCGGGGACGATCGGGCTGCCGCTCGACGTGACCGATCGCGCGAGCTTCGCCGGCTTCCTGGACGAGGTCGAGCGCCGGCTCGGCCCGCTCGACGTGCTGATCAACAACGCCGGGATCATGCCGATCGGCAGCTTCGTCGATGAGACCGACGCGACCACCGCGCGGCTCGTCGACATCAACCTCACCGGCGTGCTGTTCGGCTCCAAGCTCGCGCTCGAGCGCTTCGTTCCGCGCCGGCGCGGCCACCTGGTCCAGATCGCCTCCGCCGCGGGCAAGATGGGCTTTGCTGGCGGCGCCACGTACTGCGCCACCAAGCACGCCGTCGTCGGCCTCAGCGAGTCGTTGCGCGCCGAGCTCCGCGGCAGCAACGTCGACCTCAGCGTGGTGATGCCGGTCGTCGTCAACACCGAGCTCGGCTCCGGCCTGCCCGAGACCCGCAGCTTCAAGCCGGTCGAGCCCGAGGACGTCGCCAAAGCGATCGTCGAGGCGCTCCAGACCGGCCGCTACGAGGTCTATGTGCCGCGCTCGCTGTCCCGGTTGGTCCGGACGGCGGCGGTGATCCCCCGGCCGGTCGCCGAGGCCGCCGGCCGGATGCTCAAGGGCGACCAGGTGCTCGCCCGCCCCGACCGCCTGGCCCGGGCGGCGTACGAGACGCGGATGGCCGAGACGATCGCCAAGGGGCAGGCGGGTCTCGCCTCGGCCGCCCCCGACCTGCAAGCCGCACAGGGGTCGTCCTCGGCGACGGAGCCCGAGAAGGAAACGGTCTAGTGGGTCTCCGTTTCAGGGAGACCCACTAGGACAGCCAGTCGGCGATCAGCTCGCCGATCTGCCGACCGGCGTCCTCCTGCAGGAAGTGCCCCGCATCGCCGATCACGTGGTCGATCTCGCCGCCGCCCAGCGCGGCGGCGAACTGCCGGCCGGTGGCCAGCGGCAGCACCGGATCTGAATCCGCCCACATCACCAGCTTCGGCCGCGCATCCGCCCGCAGCGCATCGAGCACGCGCTGGCCCGCCTCGGCGCCCGGCATCGACGGCGACGTCGGCAGGATCAGCGGGAACGACCGGGCCCCCGCCTTGGACTCCGGCGTCGGGAACGGCGCCTCGTAGGCGGCAATCACCTCGTCGCCGGGGTCGGTGTGGCAGGCGCGGCGGACCAGCAGCCCGACCGGTAGGTCGTCGGTGCGCGCGACGAAGTCGCGGAACGCGAGCCAGGCGTCGTTCATCCGCTGGTGCCCGGTGAACAGGCCGGTGTCGAGCGCGACGATCCGCGCGATGCGATCGGGATGCTCGACGGCCAGCCGCAGCCCGATCGGGCCGCCCCAGTCGTGCACGACCACGGTCGCGTCGCGCAGGTCGAGCTCCTCCAGCAGCCCGGCCATCGCCGCGACGTGGCGGTCGTAGCTGTACCAGCCGATGTCGGTCGGCTTGTCGGAGCGGCCGAACCCCGGCAGATCAGGAGCGACGCACCGGAAGCCGGCGTCCCGGACCGGCGGGATCAGCTTGCGCCACAGAAACGACCACGTCGGCTCCCCGTGGAAAAACACCACCGGGCGTCCCGCGCCCTCGTCCAGGTGCGCCAGCCGCAGCCCGTCGTGCTCTCGGAACCGTGACGCGAACGGGAACTCGGGCAGGCCCTCGAGCAGCTCCTCGGGAGTGCGGAACGGCTCGGGCACGCCGGACACCCTATTGAGTCGCTACGGCCCGTTGACGATCGCGTGCGACGCGTCCGAGGCCACCGTCACCTCGATCACGCCCGTGAAGCGCTCCCAGGCGATCAAGTTGAGCGATTGCAGCCGGTCGAGCATCGCCTGGAACGCCGCCGCCTGGGAGCGGTTGACATAACGCCTGGCGATCGTGAACGAATAGCCGGTGGTGGCGGTCCGGTCCGCGCCCCCGAGCGCCTCCTGGTAGCGCGCGTCGGTGACCGCGCTGGAGACGATCAGCGGCTGCGCGCCGCCCGACAGCGTCCGCACCCGCGCCGCAAGCTCGACCAGTAGATCGACCGCATCCGGACGCAGCCCGTGATACAGCGCCGCCGGCACCTTGAGTTGCTTGGCCTCGGCGCCGATTCCGACGCCGTAGGCGAGCCCCAGCGCCCCGGCGTTAGACGGCAGCCGCACCAGCTCGTGCTTGGCGTAGGCGGCATACAGGGCGTTGGGATCCGAGAACGCGGGCGTCCGGTCGGGCGGGTGCAGCACCTCGGCCGATGATCCGGAGGCCACCTGCAGCGAGGCGAGCCGCTGCAGCGCGGGGCGGTCGCTCCGGTACAGGCGCATGATCTGCGCCGCGCCGAGGATCCGCCAGTAGTACAGCGAGGAGTCGTCGCCGAAGCTCGCCAGCAGGTTGAACGCGGGGGCGTGGTGGTCGGGGGCGGTGTCGAAGTACAGCTGGGTGTAGGACACCGGCTTACCGCCGTCGTAGAGGTCCAGCACGTGCTGGAGGTTGCCGATCCCCATGTGGTAGGACTCGATCGCGAGGTCGGGGCGCCCGAACCGCCGCTGGGCGAGCTGCAGGTAGCGGACGGTCGCCGCGAGCGCCTTGGGCGGGTTGAAGCGGTCGTCGACCGCCGCCCGGCGGCGCTCCAGGCGCGTCGCCAGCGCGCCCTGGTCGTTGCCCGAGGCACGGTTGATCTGCGCCGTGAGCCTGCGGCTGGCGGCCAGATCGATGTGCATCCGCAGCAGCGACTGCCCGGTCTGGGCCAGGATCTGGGTCAGTCCCGAGGCCGCGGCGGGGTCGTTGCCGGCCATCGCGTCGGGGCGCCCGGCGCTCTCCAGGAACACGATCGCCTCGAGCATGTTCGGATCGATCCCGGAGTTGGCGGTCGCGGTGTCGATCAGCGGTCGCAGCCGGGTCACCCGAGCCGCCGTGGCCACCGCGCCGCCCGGGCTGGCGGTGAACAGCACGTGGGCCTCGCCGGCGATCGCGCGGGCCTGGAAGTCGGCCTCGCGCGAGCTCACGTACGCGAACGGATCGCCGGCCTTGGCGGGGCGCCCGATCCCCGGCAGCGGCACCTGCTTGTGACCTCGGCCGGCGGTCACCGCGACGACCACCGCCACCACCGCGACGATGGCCGCGACGGCCAGGACGAACGTCAGCCGGCGGCGGGTCAGAGCCGATCTGCGCGCCGTCGAGGCCACCGGGGCGACCGTAGCAATCCGTGGCCGCCGGGGCGGCGGCTACCGTTTCACAATTGCACCGCGTAACCTTACGCAGGCCTTAGCCTACTTCTGTTTGCCTTCTCGGCTATTCTCGTGCGCTCGCGAGCCGGTGCCCCTCGCTGGCTGGCCCGAATTACGCGCCGCCTCTATAGGCCGAGGGCGCTGAAGATCCTGACGTCGAGTGGAGGCATTGGAGCGTCCGTATGCAAATCTTGGTTCTTGGTGGTGATGGGTATCTCGGGTGGCCGACGGCCCTCCATCTCTCCGCCGCTGGGCATGACGTAGCAGTCAACGACAACTTCGCCCGGCGGGGCTACGACGAGGAGATGGGCGTCGAGAGCCTGGTGCCGATCGCCACGCTCGAGGACCGCATCGTCGCCTGGCGCGAGGTCAGCGGCAAGACGATCAAGTCCTACGTGGGCGACCTGTGCGACCCGGCATTCGTGCACGGGATGGTCGGCGACTTCCGGCCCGACACGGTCGTGCACTTCGCCGAGCAGCGCGCCGCGCCGTACTCGATGATCGACCAGGCGCACGCGGTCTACACACAGACCAACAACGTCGTCGGCAACCTCAACGTGATGTACGCGATCGCCGACACCGACATCGACATCCACCTGGTCAAGCTGGGGACGATGGGCGAGTACGGCACCCCGAACATCGACATCGAGGAGGGGTGGATCGAGGTCGAGCACAAGGGCCGCAAGGACCGCATGCTCTTCCCCAAGCGCCCGGGCTCCTTCTACCACTGCTCCAAGGTCCACGACAGCACCAACATCGAGTTCGGCTGTCGGATCTGGGGCATGCGCGCCACAGACCTCAACCAGGGCGTCGTGTACGGCGCGGACACCGAGCACACCAAGCTCGACCCGCGCCTGGCCACCCGCTTCGACTATGACGGCGTGTTCGGCACGGTGCTGAACCGGATGACGATCCAGGCGGTGCTCGGCCACCCGCTGACCGTCTACGGCAACGGCTCCCAGACCCGCGGCCTGATCAACATCGTCGACACCGTCGAATGCATCCGGCTGGCGTCCGAGACCCCGGCCGAGCGCGGCGAGTTCCGCGTCTTCAACCAGATGACCGAATCGATGTCGATCAAGGAGATCGCCGAGACGATCGCCCGTGAGTTCCCGGGCGAGGCCGCGATCGAGCACGTCGACAATCCCCGCGTGGAGCTCTACGACCACTACTACAACGTCACCCACACGGCGCTCGAGGGCCTCGGCCTGAAGCCGACGCTGCTGTCGACGACGCTGATCGACCACCTGTTCGACGTGGTCGAGCGCCACCGCGACCGCGTCGACGTGCAGGCCGTGATGCCGACCGTGCGCTGGCGCGAGACGTCGAGCGAGCTCCCCAGCCAGGCCGGCACGCTCGCCCAGACGTGAGCTCGGCGGCAGGGGAGGGCCTGAGCGGGCGCCGGGTCCTGGTCACAGGAGGTTCTGGGTTCATCGGACGGCACGTCGTGTCCGAGCTGTCGGGCGCCGGCGCGCAGGTGCGCGTCGTCGACCTGCAGCCCCACCCGGACCCGTCGGTCGACGTCGTCCAGGGCGACATCGCTGACCGCGAGGTGTTGGACGCCGCGTTGCAGGGCGGTTTTGACTCGGTCGTCCACCTCGCCGCGATCACCTCGGTCCTGCGCTCGCTCGAGCACCCCGAGCTGACCTACCGGACCAACGTCCTCGGGACCACCGGGCTGCTCGAGGCGGCTCGCGCCGCGGGCGTGACCTCGCTGGCGTTCGCCTCGACCAACGCGGTCGTCGGCCCGATGGACTCCCCCGCGATCACCGAGGCCGACCGATTGGCGCCGCTCACTCCCTACGGCTCGACCAAGGCCGCCGGAGAGATGCTGATGTCCGCCTACACTGCGTCCTACGGCGTGCGCTGCACCGCGGTGCGGCTGACCAACGTATATGGACCCGGGATGCAGGCCAAGGACAGCATCGTCGCCCGGTTGATGCGAGCGATCCGACTGGGCGGGACGTTTGAGATCTACGGCGACGGGCAGCAGGTCCGCGACTATGTCCATGCCCACGACGTCGTCGCCGCGATGCGCCTCGCGCTCGTCAACGAGCAGTGGAGCGGCCCCGTCGTGATCGGGGCCGGGCGGTCGCTGTCCGTGCTCGAGGTGGTCGACGCCGTCCGCGACGTGACCGGCGCCGACGTCTCGGTCCGCCATGGTCCCGCCAAGCAGGGAGAGATGCCGGCGGTGATCGTCGACAACAGCCACGCCCGGGCGGGCGGCTGGTCGCCGCAGTTCAGCTTCGAGCAGGGCCTCGCCGGCGTGTGGCGGGAGTGGTCGCAGATCGACCACGACGCCGTGCAGGCGGGTTCGGGCACCGTCGGCGTCCCGGGCGCGGCCGGAGGTGCCAAGTGAGCCTCGCGCCGCCCGAGGAGTTCGCGGTCGAGGCCGAGGTCGCTCGGCTCGAGCCCGGCGAGCGCGACGCCGCCCGGTCATTCCTGGTGGCGCATCCCGCCAAGGTGGGCGCGCCGCTGGCGATCGTGATCCCGGCCTATAACGAGGAGCCGACGGTCGCCGAGGTCGTCGCCGAGATTCCCTCCGAAGCCGCCGGCCTCGCCACCGAGGTGATCGTCGTCGTCGACGGCGCCAAGGACGCCACGGCCGAGCAGGCGCGGGCCGCCGGCGCACTCGTATGCGACGTCCCCGTCAACCGCGGCCAGGGCGCGGCCCTGCGCCTCGGGTACTGGCTGGCTCGCGCCCGCGGCGCCCAGATCATCGCCACGATCGACGCCGACGGGCAGTACGAGCCCGAGGAGCTCGGCCGAGTGGTCCAGCCGATCCTCGACGGGCAGGCCGACTTCGTGTCAGGCTCGCGCCGGCTGGGCGCCGAGCTCACCACCGACAAGGTCCGCCACGCCGGCGTGCTCGTATTCGGTGCCCTGATCAGCGTGCTGGTCCGCCACCGGGTCACCGACCCCGCCTGCGGGATCCGCGCGATGCGGGCCGAGGTGACGGGCGCGGTGACGCTCGAGCAGCGCCAGTACCAGGCTTCGGAGCTGATGATCAGCGCCGCCCTGAACGGCTACCGGCTCGGTGAGGTGCCGACCACGATGCGCGATCGCGGCCTGCACGCGACCAAGACCAAGAAGGGCGGGAACTTCGGCTACGGAGTCCGGTTCGCCCGGGCCGCCATCCACACCTGGTGGCGGGACCGCAACGCCGCCCGTACGCGGCTGCGGCCCGAGAAGATCCAGAACTCGTAGAGGAAGTACCGGACCCCGTACAGCAGGGCGAGTACGGCGAAGTAGGACCCGGTCACGAGGATCACGCGAATTCCGTGGCCGGCCGGGATCCCCTGGACGTGGCGGTGGGTCCAGGCAGTGGCCAGCGACAGCGCGATCAGCGTCGACCCCGACAGCACGATGTAGGCGATGATCTCGCGCCCGAATGCCACCCGGCCCTCGACCTTCCAGGTCCAGCGGCGGTTCATCGTCCAGTTCGGGACCGCGCCGGCGACGAACGCGGTGATCGAGCACACCGTCGTCGAGAGCCCGACGACGTACAGGGCCGCGAACACGATCGCGCTCGTGATCGCCGAAACCATCGAGGAGATCGCGAACCGGGCGATGCGACGGCCCAGGATCATGTCGCGCAGGCGCTTGAGGCGTTCTAGGGGCACGCGGCGTGAATCCTAGCGGCAGTAGGGCGCAACGGAGGGTTAGAAGCGAGTTTTGCGGGCTGGGGCGTCATCCGAGGCTTATATCGCCCCGAGGCCCTGCTGGCCGGTCGGAACTGTAGCGTCAGTAGGGAAGTGCGCATCCAGGCTGCCCGCGACGAGATTGCGCTCACCGACGATCTGGCGATCTTCGGCGAGAACTCCGGGGTCCTGCGAGATCTACCGGAGTCCAGGTTCGACCTCGTCTACCTCGATCCTCCGTTCAACACCGGCCGGGCCCAGGCCCGGCGGACGCTCGAGGTCCTGCGGAACGCCGACGGCGATCGGGTCGGGTTCGGCGGCCGGCGCTATCGCTCGCGGCTGCTGCGGACGCTCAGCTACGACGACGCGTTCGCCGACTATCTCGGGTTCTTGGAGCCGCGGGTGAGCCGGGCCCGCGAGTTGCTGGCGGCGCACGGGACGCTGTACTTCCACATCGACTACCGCGAGGCGCACTACTGCAAGCTGCTGCTCGACGAGGTGTTCGGGCGCGACGCGTTCCTCAACGAGCTGATCTGGAGCTACGACTACGGCGCCAAGCCGCGCCGCCGCTGGCCCGCCAAGCACGACACGATCCTGGTCTACGTCCGCACCCCCGGCGCCCACCACTTCGATGCCGACGCGGTCGAGCGCGAGCCCTACATGGCGCCCGGCCTGGTCAGCGCCGAGAAGGCCGCCCGCGGCAAGCGGCCCACCGACGTCTGGTTTCACACGATCGTCCCCACCAACGGGCGCGAGAAGACCGGCTACCCGACCCAGAAGCCCGAGGGCGTGCTGCGGCGGATGGTCGCGGCATCGTCGCGCCCCGGGGGATGGTGCCTGGACCCGTTCGCCGGGTCGGGGACGCTCGGCGCCGTGTGCCGCGAGCTGGGACGGCGGTTCGTGCTGATCGATGAGAACCCGGTGGCGATCGACGTAATCCGCGGCCGGCTCGGCGGCGACCCCGGGGAGGATCGCGCCGCCTCCTCCGGCGTCTAGTGAGGGGCCTGCGGCGCGTGGCGGGCAAAACCGCGTGCATAACGTCCCACTCGAGCGTTCTGGGCGCCACCGTGGGACGTTCGCCACGTGGGACGTGATCAACGTCCCGAGCCAACCCGCGAAGGCGTCGAGTGGGACGTTAAGCAGGTCGCCGCGCGCCGCGGCGAAACAACGCGGTCATGAACCGGATCTAGCGGTCCGGCTCCTCGCGCACCAGCGGCACGAACCGCACGGCCTCGAGCTTGGCGCGGACGATCCCCTCGGGGTTTCGCTGGGCGAGGATCAGGTGCTGATCGGTCGTCCCCACGGGCGCGACCATCCGTCCGCCGGGCGCGAGCTGCTCCTCGAGCGCCGCCGGGATCGTCGCGCCGGTGGCCGCGGCAACGTTGATCGCATCGAACGGAGCCCGCTCGGGGAGGCCCGCCCAGCCGTCCCCGACCACGAACGTGACGTTCGCGATCCCCAGCTGCCCGATCGCCTCGGCGGCCTCGGTGCTGAGCTGCGCGTGGCGCTCGATCGTCCACACGTGCTCGCACAGCAGCGCCAGCAGCGCCGCGTGGTAGCCCGAGCCGGTGCCGACGTCGAGCGCCCGGTCGTCCTCGCGCAGCGCCAGCACCTCGAGCATCCGCGCGACCACCAACGGCTGCGAGATCGTCTGCCCGCAGTCGATCGGGAGCGCCACGTTGTCGTAGGCGCGCTTGCGCTCGCGGCGCGGCACGAACAGCTCGCGCGGGACCGACGCGATCGCCGCGAGCACGCGCGCGTCGGCGATCACCGGCCTGAGTCGTCCGGCTAGCTCTGCGGCCTTGGTGCCGCCGCTGCTCGCTCCGTTCACGGGAGCAAGTCTGCCCGCTTTAGAGCTTTCCCTCCGAAAGCCTCGAGCAGATCTCCCGCAGGAACCGGGCCGCGTGGGCGCCGTACAGGATTCGGTGGTCGCAGCCGACCGTCACCGTCATCACGTCTCCGGGGACGACTGCGCCGTCGCGGATCACCGGGACGCGGCGGATCGACCCCGCGGCGAGCGCCGCCGCCTGCGGGGGGTTGACCACCACCGACGAGAACGCAGCGCCCAGCTCGCCGGGATGCGACAGCGTGAACGTGGCGCCCGAGAACGCCGGCGGCGACAGCTCGCCGGCGAGCGCGGCGACGGTCAGCTGCTCGACCTCGGCCGACAGCTCCGGCAGCCGCTTGCGGTCGGCGTCGAACACGGTCGGGATCAGATAGGCGTCCTCGGTGACCAGCGCGATCCCGACGTTGACGCGCGAGTACAGCTCGTAGCGGCCGTCGCGGTAGGCGCCGTTGGCGCGAGGGACCGCGCGCAGCGCCAGCGCACATGCCCGGGCCAGCATCGCGGTCAGCGGCCACCCGTGCGCGGCCGACAGCTCCAGGCACGCGGCCATGTCGACGTCGGCGCCGAGCTCGAGGTCGGGCACCGTGGCCCGGGACTCCGCGGCGCGTCGCGCGATCGCGCGCTCGGCGGCGGTCGGCTCCTGGACCGTCGTCTCTCCCTTGCTGCCGCTGACGCCGGGGGTGCTCAGAACAGGTCCTCCAGGTCCAGGCCGCCCCACGTGGGGATGAACTCGTCGGCATCGAGGTTGACGATGTCCTCGCGCAGCAGCTTGAGCAGCTTCGCGGCGTGCTTGGCCGGCAGGTCCCAATAGAGAACCACCTCGCCGTCGTCGATCGACACGACCTCGATCCGGTCGAGCCGGCGCCGGTCGGCCATGAACGCGGGCTCCAGCCCGCCGCGCGAGACGATCAGCTCGTAGGCGCGGTTGGCCCTCACCGCAGCGCCTCCTGCTCGGCCAGCGCGGCGGCGGCGTCCTCGATCGAGTGCAGAACGTCGTCACCGACCTGGATCGCGGGCAGCGCGCGCACCCCGGCGGCCGCCGCGCGCGCTCGCGCCCGGTCCAGGCCGTCGGTCACCGAGCGCAGGCCGATGCCCTTGAGCACGGCGGTCGGGTGCATCTCGCAGGCGGCCGCCGCGATCAGCACGGTGCTCTCGTCGCCGAGCTCGCGGCCGCCGGCGAACTCCTGGCGAAAGCAGGCCAGCGAGAACGCCACGGCGCGGCCGATGTGCTTGGCGTAGGTCGCGGCGAGCATCGCCGTCCGAGCGTCGGGCGGCCACCGCCGCGGCCAGCGCAGCGGCTGGATCCCGAGTTCGGCGGCGGCGCGCTCGATCGCCGCCCGATCGGGCTCGGGCTCGGCCACGCCGAGGTCGGCGCCGAGCACCGGCTCCCACTCGGGCACCACCGCGAGCTCGGACATGACCCGCTCGGCGAGCAGATAGCACGCGGGGCTACCGAGGTCGTAGTAGAAGGTCGGCTGGTCCGGGGTCGGCGCCTGCGCCACTGACCAGCTCAGCCGTGGATCAGCCAGCCGTCGGCGGCGCGGGCCGCTTCCATCACGCCCTCCGACAGTGTCGGGTGGCCGTGGATGGTGCGGGCGATCTCGGGGTATCCGCCTTCGAGCAGCTTCGTGTTGACGAGTTCCTGGATCAGCTCGGTCGCCTTGGACCCCACGATGTGGCCGCCGAGCAGCTCCCCGTACTTCTTTTCGCCGACGATCTTGATCACGCCGGTGCGGTCGCCGTAGACGGTTCCCGCGCCGACGGCGCCGTACTGGACCTTGCCGACCGTGACGTCGTGCCCCTGCTCACGCGCCTGTTCCTCGGTGAGGCCGAAGCTGGCGACGTTCGGCGCGCAGAACGTAGCCCGGGGGATGTCGATGTACTCGATCGGGTGGGTGTCGAGGCCGGCCGCGTCCTCGACCGCGATCACGCCCTCGTCGGAGGCCTTGTGGGCCAGCGCCGGACCGTGGACCAGGTCGCCGATCGCGTAGATCCCATCCGCGCTCGTGCGCATCGCGCCGTCGACCTCGATCAGGCCGCTGTCCTCAAGCTTGACGCCAGCGGCGTCGAGCCCGAGTCCGTCGACGTCGGGACCGCGGCCGGCGGCGATCACGAGCCACTCGACCTCGCCCGATGCCTCGCCGTGGGTAAACGTGACGGTGTCCTCGCCGGACTGCACATCCCCTACGAACGTGCTCGGTGTGGACGTCGATGCCCTGGCGCTTGAAGCCGCGCTCGGCGACCTTTGAGATGTCGGCGTCCTCGGTCGGGAGCACGCGGTCGAGCGCCTCGAACAGCATCACCTTGACTCCGAGCCGGGCGTAGCCGGATGCGATCTCCGACCCCGACGCCCCGGCGCCGACCACCGCCATCGTCGCCGGGAGCTCGGTCAGCGCCCAGGCCTCCTCGGTCCCGATCACGCGCCCGCCGAACTCGGTGCCCGGGATCGGGCGCTTGACCGAGCCGGTGGCCAGCACGATCGTCTTGGCCGCGATCTGGTCGCCGCCGACCGAGATCGAGCCGCTGCCGGCTAACGAGGCCTCGCCCTCGATCAGGTCGATCTTGTTCTTCTGCAACAGACCGGCGACGCCGCCCGTAAGGGTCTTGACCACCTTCTCGCGGCGGGCGCTGACCGCCCCGAAGTCGACCTCGGGGTCGGCGACCTTGATTCCGAAGTCACCCGCGTCGCGCACCTCCGACAGCACGTCGGCCACGCGCAGCACGGCCTTGGCCGGGATGCAGGCGTAGTTCAGGCAGCGCCCGCCGACCCTGTCCTTCTCGACCACCGCGGTCTTCATCCCGAGCTGGGCCGCGCGAATCGCCGCCACGTAACCGCCCGGCCCGGAGCCGATTACCACGCAGTCATAAGAGGATTCCGCCATATACATCTACCCTAGCCGAACGTTTCGCGGCCGCGTCCGCTGCCCCTCGCGCCCCCCGCCACACCGACGCGGGCGGGCTTCAGCGAGCGGGTGGCGCCGGCATCTGCAGCCGGCTGAGCACTCGCACGAGCTTGAAGAACAGCAGCCCGCCGCCGCCGATGATCACGATCGGGATGACGAAGCCCAGAAGGTTGCTGGCGCGGATCAGCAGCAGCGCGAAGATCAGGATCACGATCGCGAGCACCGCCTGGAAGCCGAGCACGGCCCAGTAGCGCATCTGCCACATCCCCAGCGCGCAGATGATCATCACGAACGAGAACAGGATCACGCCGCCGACCGACGTGTGGGTCCCGCCGAACGAGTGGCTGCCGCTCACGAGCACGTCGACGAGGTCGGCGACGCCGACGATCAGCGCGATCAGCACCGCGATCTTGACCGGCCACGGGCGCTCGCCGGGGGCGAGCGGGACGAGCTCTGCCCGCACGGCCGCGTTGCGCTCCTCCGAACTGCGGCGCGGCGCGCGGCCGGCCGGCGGAGCGGCGGCCGGGGCGGCCGTCGGGGCGCTCCTCGCGACGGAGGCGGAGGGCTTCTTGCGCTGCCCGCGCTTGCGGCTACGAGGAGCCAACTGCGTCCTGCGCCCATGAGTCGTAACCGATCACGCGCCTGAGCTCGGCGGCCGTGCCCCGGGGGTCGGCGGCGTCGGTGAGCGCGCGCACGACCGCGATCCGGCTGGCCCCGGCGGCGCGCACGTCGGCCGCGTTCCCCGACGAGATGCCGCCGATCGCAAAGAACGGGTGCAGCGCGGCGGTCGCCGCGTAGCGCACGAGCTCGAGGCCGACCGCTGGGCGTCCCGGCTTGGTCGGGGTGGCGTGCACGGGGCCGACGCCGATGTAGTCGACCGGAGCACCGCCGGCGGTATCGATCTGCTCGGGCGAGTGCGTCGACAACCCGACCAGGTGGTCGCGGCCGACGAGCTCGCGTGCGGCCGCGGGGCTCAGGTCGTCCTGACCGACGTGTACCCCGTCGGCCGCGGCGGCCATGACCAGGTCGGGGCGGTCGTTGAGGATGAACAACGCCCCGCGGCGCCGGCAGGCCCGAGCGAACCGCCGGGCGGCTCCGAGGATCTCGGCGTCGGAGCCGTCCTTGATCCGCAGCTGCACGATGTCTACGCCGCCATCGAGCGCGGCACTCAGGAACTCGTCGCCGCGGTCGTCACAGACCAGGTACAGGCGTGCCGTCCGCAGGCGCTCGCGTCTGTCGTCCACGAGGCAAGTCTGGCAGGAGTGCCGCGCTAGGATTGGCTGGAACGGGAGCCCTACCAACCCGGGCTGAGAGGGCGGACGCCCGAGTTCGCCGACCGTCTGAACCTGAACCGGGTAATGCCGGCGCAGGGAGGTATGAATCTTGCGCACCAGCAGCAGCCCATTTGACGTAGCCGTCATCGGTGGCGGCGTGATCGGCCTGTCGGTCGCCTGGCGGGCGGCGCAGCGCGGACTGTGCGTGACCGTGCTCGAGCGTGCGCAGCCGGGCGCCGGAGCGTCGCGCGTGGCCGCCGGGATGATCGCGCCGATCAGCGAGGCCAGCCTCAAGGAGGAGCCGCTGCTGCGCCTCTCCCAGGCCAGCGCACGCGACTATCCGGCGTTCGTCGATGAGCTGCGGGAGGCCTCGGGGCTGGACCCGGGCTACCTGGGCTGCGGGACGCTCGCGGCTGCCCGCGACCGCGACGAGGCCGAGGCGCTCGACCGCGAGCTGGCGGTGCGGACCGAGCTCGGCCTCCCGGTCAGGCGCCTGCGGGCCAGCGAGGCGCGCCGGCTGGAGCCGGGACTGGCGCCCGCGCTCCGGCTCGCGCTCGACGTGCCCGACGATCACGTGATCGACCCGCGCGCGCTGACGGTCGCGCTCGCCGAGGCGCTGCGCCGCGCCGGCGGCGAGCTGCGCACGGGCGCCGAGGTCGCCGAGGTGCTCGTATCGCACGACCGCGTCACCGGCGTGCGCCTGGCCGGCGGCGACGAGGTCGTCGCCGAGCAGGTGGTGGTCGCCGCCGGTGTGTGGTCGAGTCGGCTGCCCGGCATCCCTGAGCACGCCACGGTCCCGGTGCGTCCCGTCAAGGGCCAGACGCTTCAGATGCACGACCCCAGCGGGCCGGGGCTGCTCACCCGCGTGCTCAGGATGAGCCCGGGCTACGTCGTCCCTCGCGGCGACGGGCGCTACGTTCTCGGTGCCACCATGGAGGAGCGCGGGTTCGACACGACGATCACCGCCGGGGCGATCTTCGAGCTGCTGCGCGATGCGATCGAGCTGGTGCCGGGGATCGACGAGTGGGTGATCGACGAGCTGATCGCGGGGCTGCGGCCGGGCACGCCCGACAACGCGCCCGTGCTCGGCCCGGGCGCGCTCGACGGCCTGCAATGGGCCACCGGCCACTACCGCCACGGGGTGCTGCTGACTCCGGTCACGGCCGACGTCGTGGCGGGGACGCTCGCGGGCGAGCCGCTCGCAGAGCATGCCGCCCGGTTCGCGGCCGATCGCTTCGCCGAGGTGGCGGTGCGGGCATGAGCGTGCGGTTCACGGTCAATGGCGAGGCGCGCGAGCTCGAGGCCGGGGCGACCGTCGCCGACGTGGTGGCCTCGCTGCCGGGGGCTCCCGACGGGCGCGGAGTCGCGGTCGCGCTCGACGGCGAGGTCGTGCGCCGCGCGGCCTGGGACAGCACCGAGCTCGGCTCCGGGGCGAAGCTGGAAGTGGTTGTGGCGGTTCAAGGAGGCTGATGCAATGGACGACGTGCTGACGATCGCGGGGCGGGAGTTCGAGTCACGGCTGATCCTGGGAACCGGTGGCTTCACCAGCCACGAGCTGCTCTCCCAGGCGCTGACCGAGTCCGGCGCCGAGCTGTGCACGGTCGCGCTGCGCCGGCTGGACCCGGCCGCGCGCGGTTCGATCCTGGACGTGCTCGACGCCGCCGGCGTACAGGTGCTGCCGAACACGGCCGGCTGCTTCACCGCCCGTGACGCGATGACCACCGCCCAGCTCGCGCGCGAGGCGTTCGAGACCGACTGGATCAAGCTCGAGGTGATCGGCGACGACCGCACGCTGTTGCCCGACGCGGTCGAGCTGCTCGAGGCCGCCGAGGCGCTGGTCGACGACGGCTTCGTCGTGCTCCCCTACACGAACGACGACCCGATCCTGGCCCGGCGCCTGGAGGACGTCGGCTGCGCCGCGGTGATGCCGCTGGGGTCGCCGATCGGCAGCGGGATGGGGATCCGAAACCCCTACAACATCTCGATCATGGTGGAGCGGTCCGGCGTCCCGGTGGTGCTCGACGCCGGGGTGGGGACCGCGTCCGACGCCGCCCTGGCGATGGAGCTCGGCTGCGACGCGGTCCTGTGCGCCAGCGCGATCTCGCGCGCCCACGACCCGGCCGCAATGGCCCGAGCGATCGCGCTCGCCGTCCAGTCGGGCGTGCTCGCGCACGGCGCCGGGCGGATCCCGCGCCGGCTGTACGCGCAGGCGTCGACCCCCGAGGCGGGCCTGCCGGTGCTGGACAGCTCTTCATGACCGTTGACGAGCTGATCGACGGCTGGGAGGAGGCGTGGTCCGGCAAGGATCCCGACGCGTTCGAGGACCTGTGCGCTCCCGGCATCCACTACGAGGACCCGCTGACCGACGAGCCGCTGGTGGGCGCCGATGCGCTCGGCCACCACGCCGAGCGGCTGTGGCTGGCGTTCCCCGACGCCCGGCTGGAGCGCACCGGCGAGCGCCTCTCAAACGGGAAGTTCGTGGCCGCGCCCGGGAAGGTGCTGGCCACCCACCGCGGCTCGGTGGAGGGCCTGCCCGCGACGAACCGGTTCATCGTCGTGCACTGCATCTGCTACTGCGAGCTGCGGCGCGGGCGGCTGTTCCGAGTCCGCGCCTTCTTCGACCTGTACGACGCCGCCACGCAGCTGGGGGTGCTCCCACACCGCGGCTCGCTGGGCGAGAAGGCGCTGTTGGTGCTGCGTGGGTTCGGTCTGCGGGCTGGGAGGGGCTGATGGACGTCGCGATCCCGATCTTCGACCGGATCACCGCGTTGGACGCGGTCGGGCCCTATGAGGTGCTCTCCCGGCTGCCCGACGCCCAGGTGCGGTTCATCGCCGCCGAGCCGGGGCCCAAGCGCACCGAGAACCGGATGCTCGCCCTCCACGCCGACGCGGCGCTGTCTGAGCTGGCCGAGCCCGACGTGATCGTGTTCCCCGGGGGCTACGGAACTCGCGCGCTGACCGACGACGAGACGGTCCTGGCCTGGCTGCGCCACGCCCACGAGCACTCGCGCTGGACGACGTCGGTGTGCACGGGCTCGCTCGTGCTCGGTGCCGCTGGGATCCTGGAGGGCCTGGAGGCCACCAGCCACTGGCTGTCCCTCGACGACCTCGCCCGGTACGGCGCCGCGCCCGTCTCCCGGCGCGTCGTGCGCCAGGGCAAGGTGATCACGGCCGCCGGAGTCACGTCGGGGATCGACATGGCGCTGATGCTGGCCGCTGAGATCGCCGGCGATGAGATCGCGCAGGCGATCCAACTGGGGATCGAGTACGACCCCGAGCCGCCGTTCGACAGCGGCTCGGTCGCCAAGGCCGCGCCCGGAGATCGTGCAGATCGTCAAGGACCGCCGCGCGCGGCTGGCCTGACGGTCACGGCCACCGGCGCGTGATCGGACAGCTCGCCGCTGTCGAGCGTCGCCGCAGACTGCGGGTCGCCGGCCACGCCGTGCACGTAGACGTGATCGACATGGTGGCCCGCGACTGCTCGTAGCCCTCCAGCGACAGCGAGCGCACGTTGAAATCGCCGCCGAGGACGACGGGGCCGCCGCCGGCCCACGTCAGCGCGGTGGCGGCGGCGACGCGCCCCTGGTCGGCGTCAGACGCGGTGTGCAGGTTGCAGATCCAGGTCTCGCCGGCCTCTGACTGCAGCCTGACGCCATGCACCCACCGGCGCTCGGGAAGCCAGCACAGGCGACGCGTTCGGTGCTCGGCGATCCGCCCGACCGTGCGCCGCACCAGGATCGCGTTGGCGCCGCCGCCGTTTGACTTGATCGCGTCGGGCCAGCGGATCGCCAGCGGGCGTCGCAGCCACAGCCCGAAGTTGCGCGAGGTGAGGACCATTCGCTGATCGGCATCGAGCGCCGCGGCCAGCCGGGGCGGCCACCACGGCGGCACCTCCTGCAGCAGCGCCAGATCCCACTCCCAGCCGCGCAGCGCCTCGGTGAAGTCGGACGTGAGGTCGCGGCCGGCGGACGGCACGGCCCGGCCGTGCTTGAGGTTCCAGATCAGCACGCGCCAGGCGATCTCCCGCTCGCCGCCGAGACTCACCCGCTCAACGTACACTCTCGCGCCTGAGGCCCTTGCCGCGCCACTTCCTGACCGGATCCGAGCTCAGCGCCGCCGAGCTCAACGCACTGATCGAGCGCGCGATCGAGCTCAAGGCCTCCCCTTACAGCTCCGATGCGCTCGCGCGCCGCACCGTGGCGCTGATCTTCCAGCGGCCCTCGACCCGCACGCGGGTCTCGTTCGAGGTCGGGATCGCCGAGCTCGGCGGCCACCCGATGGTGCTGCGCACCGAGGATCTGCAGCTCACGCGCGGCGAGTCGGTGCGCGACACCGCGTACGTGCTGTCCCGCCACGCGTCCGCGATCGGGATCCGCACCGGCCCCGACGAGCTGGTGGCCGAGCTCGCCGATCACGCATCGGTGCCCGTGATCAACATGCTCACCCACGGTCACCACCCGTGCCAGGCGATCACCGATCTGATGACGCTGCGCGAGCACTTCGGCCGGCTCGAGGGACTGACCGTCGCCTACGTCGGCGACGGCAACAACGTGGCGCGGTCGCTGGCCGTGCTCGGCGCGACCGCGGGCGTCAACGTGCGGGTCGCCTCGCCCGCCGGATACGCGCTCGAGCCCGTCGCCGACGCGGTGCTCACCGACGACGCGGCGGAGGCGGTGCGCGGAGCGGACGCCGTCTACGCCGATGTTTGGGTGAGCATGAACGACGACCCTCAGACCGCTGAGGCGAGGCGCAACGCGCTGGCCCCGTACCGGCTCGACGACGCGCTGCTCGACCTGGCCAATCCGGACGCGATCGCGCTGCACTGCCTGCCGGCGCACCCCGGGGAGGAGATCACCGCCGAGGTGCTGTACGGCAACCGCCAGCGGATCTGGGACCAGGCCGAGAACCGCCGCCACGCCCAGAAGGCGCTGCTGGAGCTGCTGATCGCACGCTGAGCTGCGCCTGAGCGGGTCCGGGCTCGGGTACCCTCAAGACTGCGAATCGGCAGATAGGGAGTCCATGCCCGCATTGAGATCATCTCCGGCACCGGCGCACGCCCGGCCCGAGGTTACGATCGACGGTTACGAGGAGCTCACCGCTCGACAGGCGATCGAGCGTCTGGGCGAGCTGAGCCCTGCGGGGCTGCGGTCGCTGCGCGACTACGAGCGCCGCCACGCCAACCGCAAGTCGGTCCTCGACGAGATCGAGCGCGTGCTCGGCGAGTAGCCCGGACCGGCTCTTCGCGCCACGGCTGCCATGCTAGGTGCGATGAGTACGCAGCCTTCCACCGGCACCCGCCCCTCGCGCGGCGACGAGCTCGAGCTGACGATCGACTCGCTCGCGTTCGGCGGCGCCGGCGTCGCACGGCTCGACGGCTACGTCGTGTTCGTGTCCGGGGCCGTTCCCGGCGACCGCGTGCGAGCGGTCGTGGGGAAGTCCAAGCGGGCCTACGCCGAGGCGCGGACGATCGAGATCGTCCGAGCCCAGCGCGGATCGGATCGCACCCGGTCGCCGACCACCCCGGCGCGCCGTGGCAGGTGCTTCCCTACGAGCGCCAGCTCGAGGTCAAGCAGACAGCAGGTCGACGACGCGCTGCGCCGGATCGGGCACCTCGAGGGGTTCGAGCTCGAGCCGATCGTGCCGGCGGTGGAGACCGTGGCGCTACCGCAACAAGCTCGAGTACTCGTTCGGCACCGAGCCCGGCGGCGCGCTCGTCTGCGGCTTCCACGCCCCCGGCCGCTGGGACGAGATCCTCGAGATGTCCGACTGCAAGCTCGCCTCGGAGGCCGGCAACGCCGCCCGCGAGCGGATCGTGCAGTGGTGCCGCCGTCAGGGGCTGACCGCGTATGACCGCCGCACCGGTGAGGGCTTCCTGCGCAACCTCGTCGTCCGCGAGGGCCGGCGCACCGGGCAGCTGCAGGCCCGGCTCGTCACCAGCCCGGGAGAGCTCGACCGCGAGTCGCTGGCGGCGGCCGCCGAGCCGCTGTCCGGACTGCTGTGGACACGGATCGACAGCGTCGCCGAGACCACCCAGGGCGGCGAGACGGAGCTGTTGTCGGGCGTCGACCGCCTGGAGGAGGAGATCGGCGGGATGAGCCTGGCGATCTCACCCGAGGCCTTCTTCCAGACCAACACCGAGATGGCCGAGCTCCTGTACGGGCTCGCGATCGAGTACGCCGGCCTGGGCGGGTTCGAGCGGGTCTACGACCTGTACTGCGGGATCGGCACGATCGGCCTGCTGATGGCGCCCCGGGTTGCCGAGGTGTGGGGGCTCGAGCTGGTCGAGGAGGCGATCGCCGACGCGATCGCCAACGCCGCGCGCAACGAGATCGACAACGTCCGCTTCTTCGCCGGCGACGTGCGGCTGGCGCTGCGCGAGCTCGTGGCCCAGGCCAGCCGCCCCGACCTGGTCGTGGTCGACCCGCCGCGCGCCGGGCTGTCGGCAGAAGATCGTCCGCCGGATCATCGAAGCCGCGCCCGCGCGGATCGTGTACGTGTCCTGCAACCCCACCACGCTGGCTCCGAACGCCGCCCAGCTGATCGAGGCCGGTTACGAGCTCAAGCGCGTGCGGCCGGTCGACATGTTCCCCCAGACGCCTCACATCGAGTGCGTGGCCGTGCTGGACCGGCTCAGCGCGACCCCCGTGTAGGGTTCCGCCCCGGCATGCGCGCGGTCACGATTCGCGACACCAAGCTGAGCGTCGAGGAGCACCCGGACCCCGAGCCCGGTGCGGGCGAGTGCCTGGTGCGGGTCAGAGCGGCCGGGCTCAACGGCGCCGACATGATGCAGCTGCGCGGCCACTACCCCGCCCCGCCGGGCGCGCCGCAGGACATCCCCGGACTCGAGCTCGCCGGCGAGGTGATCGCCCGCGGCCCCGGAGCCGACCGCTTCCAGGAGGGCGACCGGGTGATGGCGATCGTCGCCGGAGGCGGCCAGGCCGAGCTCGCCGTCGTCCACGAGCGGATCCTGATGCCGGTTCCCGACAGCCTCGACTGGCTCCACGCCGGTGGCGTCCCCGAGATGTTCACCACCGCCCACGACGCGCTGTTCACGCAGGCGGGCCTGCGGGCCGGCGAGCGGTTGCTCGTCCACGGCGGCGCCGGCGGCGTCGGGACCGCCGGGATCCAGCTCGGCCGCGTCGCCGGAGCGCGCGTCACCGCGACCGTCCGCAACCCGGACTCGCGCGCCGCGGTCGCCGAGCTGGGCGCCGAGGTGATCGAGCCCGAGGGGTTCGCCCAGCGCGGACCGTTCGACGTGATCCTCGAGCTGGTCGGCGGGCCCAACCTGGCCGACGACCTCGCCGCGCTCAACCTCCAGGGCCGGATCACCGTGATCGGGATCGGCGGCCGGCGCCAAGGCGGAGATCGACCTGCGGATGATGATGGGCAAGCGCGCCCGGATTCACTCCTCGACGCTGCGCCCGCGTCCGCTGGAGGAGAAGGCGCTGACCGCGCGGGCGGTCGAGCGCTCGGTGTTGCCGTTATTTCAGTCAGGCGCGATCCAGGTGCCGATCGCCGACGCGTACCCGCTCGAGCGGGCCACGGAGGCCTACGACCGCTTCAGCGGCGGCGGCAAGCTCGGCAAGGTCATCCTCGAGATGTCCGCCTGACGCGCCCGAGCGGCGCGGCGTCTACTGCTCTTCGCTGAAGGCGGCCTCTTCGGCCGCGAGCCCGGGCTCGTCCTCGGCCGCGTGGATCGAGCACAGAGCGGGGCCGCCGGACTCGAGCACAGCCTGCTGCTCGGCCGTGGTCAGCTTCGCTCCGCACTCCTCGCAGCGGTCGGCAATCTGGCCCGGCTGACTGTCCTGGAGGCTCATGGGCCCGATCTTAGTGCGAAGCGTCAGCCCCAGGATGCTCAGTACGGCGGAAGGTCCTCCCACCACTGCCCGAGCACCCGGAACGCCGACCAGAACTCGCGCTTGGCGCCCTCCTCGTCGAGCGCGTCGTCGATGTTGGGCACGTACAGCGCCTCGATCGTCGGGGTCAGCCGCTGGAGCTCGCCGGCGACCGGGTGAAGGTCTCGCCGCAGTGGCACGTCGAGCTCGTTGACCACGCCCAGCGCGTCCGGCCCCATCACCACCACGAGCTTCGGCGAGACGATCGCGAGCTCCTCGGCCAGCCGGGCGACGCACCCGGGGTCGGCCAGGTCGGGGTCGGGGACCGGGCACTTCACGCACAGCGTCCCGTAGACCGCCAGCGGATCGATCGACAGGCGCTTGAGCGACTTCATCAGCGCGTTGCCGGTCCGGCCGTAGAAGGCCACGCCCTCCTCGACCTCCGACGGACGCGCCGAGTGCTTGACCAGGAAGATGTCGGCTTGGGGATGGCCGGAGCCCAGCACCGGCATCAGCTGGCCGCGGGGGCAATCGGTGCAGGACTGAACTTCGCGCGCGAACGTGTTCAGCTCGCGGATCGCGCGCTCCAGATACTTCTCGCGGATCTCGTCGTCGGTGGCGGGCATCCCCCCCGGATTGGACGGCTCGCGAGCTTGTCCTTGCGAATGCATCAGGACTTGCGGCGGTCACGGTCGGCCACCCGCCCGCGGCCGGTGGCGCGGCGGACGCGCCGGTCGCGCGAGGCGCGGCGCGCGGACTCGGGCAGGGCCTTTGTCTGCAGGAACTTCAGCGCCTGGACGTAGAGCAGGCTGGCCGGGTTACGGACGATGTCGGCGTCACGCAGCGACTGCAGGAACTCATCCGGCCCGTCGAACTCGCGCATCCGAATCCGCACCGAGCCCAGGCCCTGGGGCACGTGCGCGTCGGATCCGGCCCCGGCCGGGATCCGGTACTTGGCGGCGAAGCGCACGGCCTCGTCGTTGAATTCCGAGATCGCGATCCGCGGGTTGAACACCTCGATCGCGTCGACGTCCTCGAGCACGTCGAGCAGGTGCTCGTAGTCGGGCACCGAGTGCATCCGGTCGAACGGGTGCGGGACGTACACGAGCCCGCCCTGGCGCTTGATCTCGGCGATCGTCTCCTGGAGCGTCATCCCTCGGGGGATCTTCTCCTCGATGAACAGCCCGATCACCTCGCCCTGGTCGGCGGTCTTGACCTCCTCGCCGACGATCAGGTTGATTCCGTCGGCGAGCTCGCGGGCCGCGTGGGCGCCCGAGACCTCGTTGTGGTCGGTGATCGCGATCGCGCCCAGCCCGCGGGCGCGAGCCTCGGCCAGCAACACCTCGACGGGCGTCGCGCAGTCGTAGGAGTGGTCGGTGTGCATGTGCAGGTCGACGTCGATCATCCGCCGGGAGCTCAGCCGGTCGCGGACGCGGGCGTTGCCGCGGTCGTCCTGACGCCGTGCGACGAGCGTCCCGTACACGTCCTCGAGGTCGTCGGCAACCCGGCTCCACGAGAATTGCGACCGCAGCTCCTTCAGCTGCGCCGGATCGCGGCGGGGAGGCGCGGACACGAGCCGGGTCAGGTGCGAGGTCAGCGTCTCGATGTCCCCGGGGATGAAGCCGTCGCCGTACTCGCCGTCGGCCAACAGCTCCTCGTACACCGGCAGTCGTGAGGCCACGGGGATCACGCCCCCGGCGAGCGCACGCACGAGCGCGCCCGGAATCGTCCGGATCCCCTCCGACGCGAGCACGAGCACATCGGCGCCGGCCAGCGCCTCCGCCTCGCTGATCTGCTCGGCGTCGATGAACTCGATCCTGGCTCGCAGCGCCCGGCTGAGCGTCGCCGAGCCCGCCAGCGGCCGTCGCGACCACACGGTGGCGTGCCAGTCGAGCTCGAGCGGGATCCCGCGCAGCGCCCGCAGGAACAGTCTCAGCGCGGCCCGTTCCTCGTCGGCGATCAAGAGGATCTCGACCGGCGTGTGGTCGCGGCGCTCCGACACGTCGGTGCCGGGCAGGATCACCCGGTAGTCGGCCGGGAAGAACTGCTGCATCAGCTCGCGGGTGGCGCCGTAGCTGGCGGTGCGGGCGTCCAGCCGGCCGAAGAACAGTCGCGACAGGGGGCGGGCCAGCTGCGTGGAGAGCACGCGCTCGGTGGGGGAGTGGAAGCTGCCGACGTTCAGGGCCCGGGAGTGGCGCAGCGCGACGCTGGAGGCGCTGGGCGCGAACGGCTCGTGGACCTGGACGACGTCGAGGCGCAGGCTGCTCAGCGCCTCCTCGATCGTCCGCGCGACGTCCACCGGTAGCGACGCCGCCCGGCGGCGCGTGGGCGAGAACGGAAGCACCTCGCCGACCCCCAGCACCAGCGGCTCGTCAGCGGCGCGCTCGAGCAACCCGTCGGGCTCGGATCGGATCGCCCGGCGGGTGTCGCGGACCAGCTCGGTGGAGGTCGAGGGTGCGACGATCAGGACGCGGTGGCCGCGCCCGGCCAGCTCCTCGGAGACGCGCCTGACGTACTCCTGTACCTCGTTCTCGGCCTCCCACGCAAACGGGGTGACCTGAGCGATCGCGAGCCCGGGCACGGGCCGAGCATAGACCCGGCGCGCCTCGACCGTGCCCGGGCGCGCCGCGCTAGTCTTGGCTGCCGTCTTGGCGCTCTTGGCGCTCTTGGCCGCGCTGGCCTTGGCGATCGGCTCGCGCGAGTACTTCTCGATGAACTCCTCGGTGAGATCGCGGGCCTCGGAGTCCGGACGCTGGTGCATCGGCGACTTCATCAGGTACGAGCTCGGGCCGTCGAGCTGGCCCGACAGGCCGTGGTTCAGCGCCAGCTTGCAGCAGCGGACCGCGTCGGTGACGATTCCCGCCGAGTTCGGCGAGTCCCACACCTCGAGCTTGAGCTCGGCCATCAGCGGCACGTCGCCGAACGCCTGGCCCTCGAGCCGGATGTGCGCCCACTTGCGGTCGGTCAGCCACGGCACGTAGTCCGATGGGCCCACGTGGACGTCGTCGGCCGGCAGCGTGTGGCCCATGATCGAGGTCACCGCGTTGGTCTTGGAGATCTTCTTGGACTCCAGCCGCTCGCGCTCGAGCATGTTGTAGAAGTCCATGTTGCCGCCGACGTTGAGCTGCGAGGTGCGCATCAGCTTGACGCCGCGGTCGTGGAACAGCCGTGCCAGCGAGCGGTGGACGATCGTGGCGCCGACCTGCGACTTGATGTCGTCGCCGACAATCGGCAGGCCGGCCTTCTTGAAGCGCTTGTTCCAGTAGTCCTCGCGGGCGATGAACACCGGGATGCAGTTGACGAACCCGCAGCCCGCCTCGAGGATCTGCTCGACGTACCACTTGGTGGCCTGCTCGGATCCGACCGGCAGGTAGGAGACGACCACGTCGGTGCGGGTCTCCTTGAGGATCTCGACGATGTCGGCAGTGGGGCCGGGCGCCTTGGTGATCTTCTCCTTGAGGTACTTGCCGAGGCCGTCGTGGGTCATCCCGCGCTGGACCTCGACGCCCAGCTTGGGGATCTCGTCGGTGAACTTGATCGTGTTGTTCTGACCGGACCAGATCGCCTCGGAGAGGTCCTTGCCGACCTTCTCGGCGTCGATGTCGAAGGCGGCGGAGAACTCGATGTCTGAGACGTGGTAGCCGCCCAGGTCGACGTGCATCAGCCCCGGTACCGACTCGTTGGGGTCGGTGTCGCGGTAGTAGTGCACGCCCTGCACGAACGAGTTGGCGCAGTTACCCACGCCGATGATGGCCACCCGCACCTTGTCCTGCTGATGGCGGGCGGAGCCGTTGGTTGAGCCGTTGGCAATGCTCAATGTTCTGAACGCTTTCCCTTTTCGAAGATGATTCTGAGCGGCGAACCGCTGCGCACCCGTCCCGCTCACACGTAGGCCGCGCGGGGCGGTTTGTTACATCCAAGGGCCCGTAGCTACAGACCCTGCGGCGCGGTGGCGAGCTGCTTGCGGACGTGGAGGATCCGCTGCAGGACCGTGAACACTGTGAGCGCCGCGAGCACGTACACGGCCGGCGCCAGCAGTTCGAAATTGCCGATCGACGCGCCCTTTGCGAACACTAGGCCCGCCGACAGGATCACCACGCGGACCGGGCGCGTGGCCAGGCCCACCTTGCACTCCACGCCGAGCGCCTCGGCGCGGGCGCGGGTGTAGGACACCATCAGCGATCCCAGCACCGCCGCAACCGTCGCCGCTGCCGCCACCTCGTTGTGCTGCGCGGCGAAGTAGGCGCCGACCGCGATCAGCACGATCCCCTCCTCCAGACGGTCCAGGGTCGAATCCAGGAACGCCCCGAACGGGGTGCCCTTGCCCGACATCCGCGAGTAGCGGCCGTCCAGAGTGTCCATGATCGAGCCGACGATGAACGCGATCCCGGCGAGGAAGAAGTAGCGGCCCACGACCAGCCCGGCGGCGACCAGGTTGAGCGCGAAGCCCGTTAGCGAGATCGCGTTCGGAGTCAGCCGCGACTCGATCAGACGCTCCCGGACGACCGCCGGGGTGTTCGCGCCGTTGAACCGGACGCGAGGCCGATCAGAGCGGTCCGCCCGCGCCCGGGGTGGCTTGGTCTGCTGGTCAGGCATTGGAGGCAGGCACCGGGTGCTGCCCGGCGGCCGGGCGCACTCTAGTGCTCCGAGAGACTGTACTCAGCAGTCGGGCGGACCAGTCAGAAGCGCTGCTCAAGCCGTAGCGTGACCGAAGGCCCAGACATCGGGCCTGGCACGGGCGAGCAGCTGCTTGGCCAGCAGCGCCGAGATCCCGGCGGTGACGCAGCCGAGGAACACGTCGGTGAAGTAGTGGTTGCCGGTGGCGACGACTACGAACGTGATCCACAGCGGGTACAGGCCCCAGGCCACCTTGGCCGGCCAGTGGCGGACCAGCCGGATCATCGGCAGGCCGATCATCACCGCGAAGCAGACGTGCATCGAGGGCACGGCGGCGTAGAAGTTCAGCAGGCCCTTGCCCGGGCCGTAGTCCACGTAGCCGCCCAGGAACTGGGAGATCGAGTCGGTGAAGCCCCATTCGGGCAGCAGCCGCGGCGGCGCCGTCGGATACAGCCAGTAGCCGATCAGCGCGATCCCCATCGCCATCACGAACATGTTGCGCACGAAGTAGAACGAGTCGTTGCGCCGCAGGTAGATGAACACCAACGCGCCGAACGTGACGAAATAGTGGGCGTTCAGGTACGTCCAGTCGGCCACGTCCATCAGCAGGTGCTTGTTCAGCGCCCACGCCTGGATGCTGGGCTCGGCGAAGATGTGCAGGAACCGCTCGATGTCGATGATCCGCGTGGCGTCGCCGAACGGCTTGTAGCCGCTGCCGCTGTCGATCAGGCCGCGGACCAGCTGGTAGAGCACGTACGCGCCGACGAACATCATGAGCTGCCGCAGCAAGTCCTTCCACCCGTGAGGAAGAACCCGGGACTCGATCATTCGCAGACGGCGTCTCATGGCGGAAACTCTGATGCTACCGCCGACGGAAGTTTGGCCGAGTGTGCGATACGTCATACCGAGTCGTTCGCGATCCTCATCGGTAGACCTACCCCGTTAAGACTCAGTTACATCGTGGCGAGGTGGCCCCGATCCGCGCCAGCGAGAACCTTGTAACAAGTGTTACAGGTCCAGCTCGGCGCAGCCGAAGCGTCGTGAAGCCGTTGTCGTCGACCACGCAGCCCGATCCCTTGCCCAGCGCCCAATAGGGCGTGAACCGGACCCGGAGGCGGACGGTGCCGGGGCGCCTGGCTGCAAGCGTCAGCGAGCTCGGACCCAACGAGCGCAGGGAGGCTGCCCCCTGGGCGATCGGCGTGGGGTCCTGGACCGCGTACACGTGCCAGTCGCGGCTCTCGAACACCAGCTTCAGGTACGGCAGCCCCCGGTCGATCAGCGCCGTCTCCTCGTGCGCCGAGTAGTCCAGGTCGGCGTCCGAGACGGCCACGAACCGCACCGCGAGCTTGTGCAGCCAGGCGTCGTAGGTCGCCGGAGTCAGCGTGTGGTCGTAGAAGAGGCTGTTGTACTTGATGTCCAGCTGGCGCTCCCAGCCTCGCGCCAGCGGGAACCGCGGCGCCACCTCGTAGGCCTCCCAGTGGAACCGCGTGAACGGGATCTCGACCCTGAACGGCGGGCCCCTCTGGGCCTCGAGGAAGTGCAGCAGCGGCTGGTAGTAGGAGGCCTTGACCGACGGGTCTCCGGCCGAGGCGCGGACGTCGCGGATCGGCGCCTGCCACTGGAAGTACACGAGCGGGATCGCCACGATCGCCAGCAACACCACGTGGCGCCGGTACCACACCAGCGCCGTCAGCGGCCCGATCATCAGCGGGCCCAGCCGGGCGGCGTTGCTGCCCACCGGAGTGGCGACCTTGAAGGCGGCGATGCATCCCACCGCGTACAGCACGATCCCCGCGATCAGCGTCACCTCTCGCTGCGGGATCAGCACCACCAGCGCGACCAGCGAGATCGCCGGGATCGGCCACAACGTGGCCCACGTGAACGGCTCGCTGCCACCTTCGGGAAACGCGAGCGACAGCAGCGCAACGGGCACCAGCGAGGCGGCGATCACCGCGATCCCCGGCAGCGCCGCCCTGAGCCGCCGCTCGTCGACGTAGCGGCCGATCGCGAACGCGACCGCCCCGAGCGCCGCGAACAGCGCGGCCACCGGGCTGGCCAGGGCGGTCAGCACTCCGAACGCGACCGCCGGGCCCGTTCTTCGCCGGCTCAGCGCGAGCACGCAGGCGATCGCGGGCAGCAGCCCGAACGCGAACGTCAACCGGCCGGTGAACAGGTTCGTGGCGGTGCCGGCGCCGAACCACAGGGCGCCCACCCAGGCGTCCTCGCCGAACTGGTCGCGGGCCAGGATCTCAAACAGCGCGGCGCTCGCGCACGCCGCCAGCCCGGCCGCGACCTGTGGGGTCAGCGCGGCCGCGAACGGCGGGAACAGCACGCTGTAGCCGGGGACGTGATGACCCCCGTACCACCAGTTGTTCCACACCCCGAATCCCTCGGCGGAGAACAGCTTGGCCCGCAGCAGGTGGGCCGCCAGGTCGAGGCTCGGCGGCGACACGATCACGTAGGCGATCGCGAACAGCGCCGCCACCACGGTCGGGGCCGCCCGCTTCGGATCGAGCCACGGGGGTCGGCTGATGCCGCGGGCAAACGTCGGCCTGCGAAGCTGCCGGCGATCCAGGACCGTGCTGGGCGGTGGGCTCACGCCGGCGCCTCCAGGAACGTCGCCACGCGATCGACCACCTGGGGCTGGTCCATCCACGGCCAGTGACCCGCGTCGGGGACCTGCTCGAGCTCGGCGCGGGGCAGCACCTCGGCGTACGTGGTGCCGATGCTGGTGTCGAGCCACGGGTCCCGTTCGCCCCACAGCACCAACGCGGGCGCGGTCAGCGTGCCCAGCCCCGAACCGGCCGCGGCGAGCTCGTCCAGGGTGCGCCGACCGGGTCAGCCTCAGGATCGCCCGCTGGGTGCCCTGGTCGAACTGGTCCCAGATCGCGGCGACCCGCTCGGACGTCCAGGCGTCCGGGCGCGTGCCGCCGTCGCGCAGGGTCCGGGCGAGCATCCGCTTGGTGATCGCGCCCATCACCAGCTCGCCGATCAGCGGCCGCTCCCACAGTCGCGCGGCCAGGTGCCAGTGGACGCCATCGGCGGGGAACATCGGCACGCCGTCGATGATCACGATCCGCTCGACTCGTTCCGGGCTGCGCTGGGCGAACGCCAGGCCGATCGGCGCGCCCCAGTCGTGCACGACCAGCCGTACCGGGCCGACGTCGAGCTCGGCCAGCAGCCGAGCCAGGAAATCCGAGATCCCCCCGACCGAGTAGTCGAGGTTGCCGGCCTTGCCCGAGCGACCGAAGCCGATCAGGTCCGGAGCGATCCCTCCCGTCCGCTCGAGGAACGGGATCCAGTCATCGGAGCTTGTCGGCACGCCGTGCACGTAGAGGACCGGGGCGCCGGGACCAGTGGCGGTTCGGTAGAAGGCGGGCGATCCGGCGAGTTCGATCGTATGCTCGTCGACGCTCAACCCCGGCCGAGGATAACGTCCTCGCGCGTGAGCACGACCGGCGATCGAGCCCGGACCCTGTGTCTCGGCGAGGCTCTGGTCGACCTGATCTGCGAGCGCCCGATCGACGATCTCGCGCAGGCTGACTCGTTCTCACCCCACTTGGGCGGCGTCGTCGCCAACGTCGCGGTCGCGGCCGCCCGCTGCGGGGCGCCGGTCGCGCTCGCCGGGGGCGCGGGCGACGACAGCTGGGGCCGCTGGCTGCGGGATCGGCTGCGCGACGAGGGCGTCGACGTGTCGCGGTTCGCGCTCATCGACGGCTCCCAGACGCCGCTGGCAGTGGCCAGCGTGGACGCTGACGGGGAGCCGACCTACGAGGTCTACGGGCAGCCGCTGCCGACCGTCGTGGCCGCGGTGGGCGACGACGTGGCGGACGCCGTCGTCGAGTCCGCGGCGCTGTTCGTCAGCTCGAACACACTGGTCGGGGCGCAGGAGCGCTCGGTCACGATGCGGGCGGTCGAGGCAGCGCGGGCGACCGCGCGGCCGGTGGTCGTCGATCCGAACATCCGGCTGCACCGCTGGGGCTCGCCCGCGAGCGCCGCGGACGCCGTGAACGCGTGCGTGCCGGGCGCGCTGCTGATCCGCGCCAATGAGGAGGAGGCGGCGCTGATGACCGGCGAGGCCGATCCGGACCGCGCAGCGGCGGCCTTGGTTCGAGGCCGGCGCCCGGACCGCGGTGATCACGCTCGGTCGCGAGGGGGCGATCCTGCGGGGCGAGGCGCGCGCCGACGTCCCGGGGGTGCCGGCCGACGTGATCAGCACGATCGGCGCCGGGGACGTGCTGACCGGCACGCTGCTGGCCGGCCTCGCCGACGGGGGGTTCTCGCCGGCCGCGGTGGCCGCGGCGCTGCCCGACGCCGTCGAGGCGGGAGCGCGGGCCTGCGAGCGGTGGGCGGCGCTCGAATGAGTCCCCGCAAGAGCGACTGGAAGCAGCCGCCTCCCCGCCGGGTGCGCGCGATCCGCGACCGGCTGCGGCTCGTCTACGGGATCCCGCAAGCGCAGCCGCACCGGCACCCGATCGCCGAGCTGATCCTGACCGTGCTGTCGCAGTCGACCAACGACCGCAACCGAGACGTCGCCTACCTGGCGCTGCGCGAGCGCTTCCCGGACGACACCTGGGCCGCCGTCCGCGACGCGCCGGTCGACGAGATCGAGGAGGCGATCCGGCCCGGCGGGATCTCGAAGGTCAAGTCGGCCCGGATCAAGTCGATCCTGCGGGCGATCACCGACACCGCCCCCGGCATGGAGCTGTCGCTCGACTGGCTGCCGGAGCTGAGCGTCCCCGAGGCCCAGGCGTACCTCACATCGCTGCCCGGGGTCGGCCGTAAGACCGCCGCGTGCGTGCTGCTGTTCGCGCTCGGGATGCGCGACATCCCGGTCGACACCCACGTCTCGCGCGTCGGCACGCCGCCTGGGCATGTTCCGCCCCGGGGCTCCGTTCGAGGAGCTCCACGACACGATGCTCGCGATCACGCCGCCGGGCGAGGAGCTCGAGCTGCACCTGAACCTGCTGCGCCACGGGCGGCGGACGTGTCACGCGCGGCGGCCGAACTGCCGCGACTGCGCGCTGCGGCGGATGTGCCCGAGCGCCGAGGAGTTCCTGGGGTCCGGGACCAACGGCCGCTAGCGTGCATAACGCGACAAATCCGCCGAGAATCCCGAGCCTTGACGCGCTGAGCACCGTATACGTGCTCCACACGGCAACCCCCCCGCGCCGAGGGCGGATTTGACGCGAAATGCACGCCTCCCACGCCGGGCGAGGCGCAGGCCCGCCTCCGGACGCCCGCTACAGATCTGCTACGCTCTCGCTTAGATTTTCGCGAACGTAAGGGAGCAGAATACAGATGGGAAAAACGATTGGAATCGACCTCGGAACGACTAACTCGTGCATGGCTGTGCTCGAGGGTGGCGAGCCGACGGTCATCGAGAACGCCGAGGGCGGTCGGACGACCCCGTCGGTAGTGGCGTTTGCGCAGTCGGGCGAGCGCCTGGTGGGTACCGTGGCCAAGCGCCAGGCGGTGACCAACCCCCAGAACACGGTCTTCTCGATCAAGCGGTTCATGGGCCGCAAGGAGGCCGAGGTCCGCGAGGAGGAGTCGATCGTCCCGTACAAGGTCGTCTCCGGTTCCGGCGGCGACGCGCGCGTCGAGGCCGGCGGCAACGAGTACTCGCCGCCGGAGATCAGCGCGATGATCCTCCAGAAGCTGAAGACCGACGCCGAGGCGTACCTGGGCGAGACCGTCGACAGCGCGGTGATCACCGTCCCCGCGTACTTCAACGACGATCAGCGCCAGGCGACCAAGGACGCCGGCAGGATCGCCGGACTCGACGTCAAGCGGATCATCAACGAGCCGACCGCGGCCTCGCTGGCGTACGGCCTCGACAAGGAGTCCGACCAGACGATCCTGGTGTTCGACCTCGGCGGCGGCACGTTCGACGTGTCGGTGCTGGAGATCGGCGACGGCGTGTTCGAGGTCAAGGCGACCTCGGGCGACAACCACCTCGGTGGCGACAACTTCGACAAGGCGATCGTCGACTGGCTCGTCTCGGAGTTCAAGAAGTCTCAGGGCATCGACCTGTCGGCCGACCCGATGGCCCTCCAGCGCCTCTACGAGGCCGCCGAGAAGGCCAAGATCGAGCTCTCCACCACGCAGGAGACGCAGATCAACCTGCCGTTCATCACCGCTGACGCCAGCGGCCCCAAGCACCTCGACACCCGGCTGACCCGGGCCAAGCTCACCGAGCTGACCTCGGAGCTGCTCGACCGCACGGTCGCGCCGGTGCGCCAGGCGCTCGACGACGCTAAGGACAAGGGAGCCTCGACCATCGACCACGTCGTGCTCGTGGGCGGCATGACCCGCATGCCCTCCGTCCAGGAGAAGGTCAAGGAGCTGACCGGCAAGGACCCGCACCGCGGCGTCAACCCCGACGAGGTGGTCGCGGTCGGCGCGGCGATCCAGGCCGGCGTGCTGGCCGGTGACGTCAAGGACGTGCTGCTGCTCGACGTGACCCCGCTGACGCTGGGGATCGAGACCAAGGGCGGCGTCATGACCAAGCTGATCGAGCGCAACACCACGATCCCGACCCGCAAGTCGGAGGTCTTCTCGACGGCCGAGGACAACCAGCCGTCGGTGGAGATCCACGTGCTGCAGGGCGAGCGCGAGATGGCCACGTACAACAAGTCGCTGGGCAAGTTCCAGCTGACCGGCATCCCGCCGGCTCCGCGCGGCATCCCGCAGGTCGAGGTCGCGTTCGACATCGACGCCAACGGCATCCTCAACGTCTCCGCCAAGGACCTCGGCACCGGCAAGGAGCAGAAGATCGAGATCCGGGCCGGCTCCGGGCTGTCCGATGACGAGATCAAGCGGATGGTGTCCGACGCCGAGTCTCACGCCGAGGACGACCGTCGTCAGCGCGAGCTGGCCGAGGCCCGCAACAACGGCGAGAACGCCGCCTACCAGGCCGACCGCCAGCTCAAGGAGCTGGGTGACGCCGTCGACGCGAGCTCCAAGGACGAGATCGAGGCCGCGATCAAGGAGGTCCGCGAGTCGCTGACCTCGGAGGACGCGGCGGATATCAACTCCAAGACCGAGGCGCTGAACGCCGCCTTCCACAAGATCTCGGAGGCGATGTACCAGCGCGCGCAGGAGCAGTCCGCTCAGGACGGCGAGGGCGCGAGCGCCTCGACCAACGGTGCCGGCGCCGAGTCCGAGGAGGACGTCGTCGACGCCGAGGTTGTCGACGAGGGCAAGTAAGCCATGGACCCGAACCGCAAGCCATACGGCCCGGGGTTCCCGCCGGGCGAGCCTGAGGCGCCGGTGGCGCAGCAGGCCGCCCCGGCGCCCGCCGGGCCCGACGACGATCCCCAGGAGAACGGCCAGGCCGCGCCCAGCATCCAGGACGCGGCCGAGCCCACCCCCGAGGGGGCCTACGAGCTCGACATCGAGCAGCTCGCGGCCAAGGCCGAGAAGGCCGACCAGTACCTCGAGCTCGCGCAGCGTTCCAAGGCGGACTTCGAGAACTACCGCAAGCGGGCCGCCCGCGAGACGGCGGCCGCGCAGGAGCGCGGCATCGCCAAGCTCGCGCGCGAGCTGCTGCCGGCGGTCGACAACCTCGACCGCGCGGTTGAGGCGATCGAGACGCATTCCGAGGACGGCTCCGCGAACCTCGTCTCCGGGATCAAGCTCGTGCACGCCGACGTGGTCGCCGGGCTCTCGCGCGCCGGGATCGAGCGGTTCTCGCCCAAGGGCGAGCAGTTCGACCCCCAGCGCCACGAGGCGATCGCCCAGCAGCCCGTGGAGGGCGCCGAGCCGGGGACGATCGTCGAGGTCTACCAGCGCGGATACATGCTGGGCGAGTTCGTGATCCGGCCTGCGCGCGTGGTCGTGGCAGGCTGAAAGGAGCGGCACGGTGGCCGATAGACCGGACTACTACAAGACGCTCGGGGTGGGCAAGAACGCCTCCGACGAGGAGATCAAGAAGGCCTATCGCAAGCTCGCGCGCAAGTACCACCCGGACCGCAACGCAGGTGACAAGAAGGCCGAGGAGCGCTTCAAGGAGATCTCTCAGGCCCACGACGTGCTCTCGGATCCCGAGAAGCGCAAGGCGTATGACCGGCCCAACCCGTTCGGCTTCGGCGGTGGCGGGACCCCCGGCGGCGGCTTTGACCCGGGCCAGTTCACCGGCAACTTCGGCGACATGCTCTCGAACCTGTTCGGCAACGCGGGCCAGACCGGGCGCGGCGGTCGCGGCGACGTGCGCAGCGGGCGTCCCCCGCAGCCCGGGCGCGACCTCGAGACCGAGGTCTCGCTGACGTTCGACCAGGCCGTCAACGGCGCACAGGTGTCGCTGGCGGTGCCGACCTCCACGCCCTGTCCGACGTGTCGCGGCACGGGTGCCAAACCCGGCACCACGCCCAAGGTCTGTCCGGTCTGCGAGGGCCGCGGCGTCGAGGCCCAGAGCCAGGGGATCTTCTCGATCACCCAGCCCTGCTCGAACTGCCACGGCACCGGCACCGTGATCGAGGATCCGTGCCCCACGTGCGGCGGCACCGGTGCCCAGCGCAGCGTTCGCAAGCTGCGGGCCAACATCCCGGCCGGCGTCCACGACGGCAGCCGGGTCCGGCTCGCCGGCAAGGGCGAGGCGGGGCTCCGCGGCGCGGAGGCGGGCGACCTGTACGTGATCACGCGCGTGACCGATTCGCCGGTGTTCAAGCGGGTCGGCGAGAACCTCGAGGTCGAGGTCCCGCTGACGATCCCCGAGGCGATCCGCGGCGCGGTCGTCGAGGTCCCCACGCTGAACGGCACCAAGCGGCTGCGCGTGGCCGCCGGCACCAAGCACGGGACCGTGCAGCGGTTGCGTGGCGAGGGCCCAGCCCGGCTCGGCGGCAAGGGCAACGGCGATATCCGCTACCGCTTCCTGATCGACGTCCCGTCGAAGCTCTCGCCCGAGCAGGAGGAGGCCGTCGACCGGCTCTCCGACGTGATCAACGGCGACCCGCGGGCGAAGCTGTTCGAGGACGCGGGGGCCGGCAGCACGGCCGGCAAGGAGGCGTGATGGCGGTCAGGCGGACACGCACCACCACGACCGTCCAGGTCTCCTCGGACCGCGGCGTGTTCATGATTTCGGTCGCGGCCGAGCTCGCCGACATGCACCCGCAGACGCTCCGCATGTACGAGGCCCGCGGCCTGATCGAGCCACAGCGCTCGCCCAAGGGCACGCGCCTGTACTCCCACAAGGACGTGGAGAAGCTCCGGCGCATCCAGGAGATGACCGCTGAGCTCGGGATGAACCTCGCGGGCGTCGAGCGCGTGCTCGAGCTGGAGACCCAGCTCGATTCGATGAGCCGCAAGGTCAAGGCGCTCGAGAAGCGTGCGGCCGAGCTCAAGGCCGAGGTCGAGCGGCTCGAGCAGCTCCGCCGCGAGCTGCGGGCCGAGGTCGTGCCGTATGCCAAGGGGGGCGAGATCGTCCGGGTGGCCGACATGAAGAGCTTCAAGATCCCGGTCGAGCGTCCGGGGGAGTGACCCCCTGCGCGGCGCCCCGGCCGCCGTCCGGGCGGCTGGCGGCGTCACGTGTGCAACGATCCGGAGCATGCGTTTCTGGGCAACCTGCGGGTGCGTGGCCGCTGTGCTGGCGTGTTGCGCACCGGCGGCGATCGCATCCGGACCGAGCGCCCGCGCGACCCGTGTGGGCGCCGCGCCGGCCGCTGCGCAGCTGCAGCTGGTGCTCCCGCTGAAGGCCGATCTGGCCGGCCTGGAGCGCTTCGCCAGCTCGGTGACCACCCCCGGCTCGCCCGCCTACGGCCACTACCGGTCGATCCCCGAGCTGGCTCGGCGGTTCGGGGCCGATGCCGCCACTCGCGACCGCGTCACCCGGTACCTGCGCTCGGCTGGAGCCACCGACGTCAAGCTCGACGCGACCGGGCTGTTCGCCGACGCGACCGTCAGCGCGAAGCTGGCCACGCGGCTGTTCTCCACGCCGCTGGCCACCTATCACTCCGCGCGCGAGGCCCGATTCGTCGCCCCCACCTCCGCCGCGCGCGTGCCCGCCGGCCTGCGCGGGCTGGTGACCGGCGTGGTCGGGCTCGACACCCGGCGGCTCAGTTCGCGGGCGGCCGCCCCGGTCGCCGCCAGCACGCCCGCGCACGCTCACGCCCGCGCACACGCCGCGGCCGCGCAGCCGAGCTCGGCGTTCCCGTTGACCGGCGTCCCCGCGGGCTGCCCGGCCGGCGTCGGCTCGGGTGGCTTCGTGCCCAACCAGTACCAGACCGCCTACGGCTTGTCGTCGCTGTACGCCGCCAACATCCGCGGGCAGGGCGAGCGGGTCGCGCTGATCGAGATCGACGGCTTCCGCGACTCCGACATCAGGGCGTTCGCCCAGTGCTTCGGCCTCGACGTGCCCCGGCTCAACGGCTTCGGGGTCGGGATCAAGCATCAGCTCGCCCCGGGCGGCGAGTCGACGCTCGACCTCGAGGTGCTCGACGCCGCCGCGCCCGACCTCGAGGCGATCGACGTCTACGAGACCAAGGCGAGCGCCGCCGACACGCTCAAGGCGCTGACCGCTCCGCTCCAGAACCACGGCTTCAAGCCGCAGGTGATCTCGGCGTCGCTGGGTCTGTGCGAGGCCGACGTCAACCTGGCCGTCGGCTCCAAGGGCGTCCGGTCGGTCGAGGGCGCGCTGCAGATGGCCGCCTCGAGCGGGATCACGTTCCTTTCCTCGAGCGGCGACCAGGGCTCCGCGGACTGCGTCGGCCTCAACGACCTGCCGATCGACCGCCTCGGGGTCAACTACCCGGCCTCGTCGCCCTGGGTGACCGGCGTCGGCGGCACCAACCTGGAGCTCGACTCCGCCAACCGGATCACGCATCAGGTGGTGTGGAACGACACCTCGCTGCAGCCGGGCGCAGCCGGGGGCGGCGGATCCAGCGCGCTGTTTCACCGGCCGACCTACCAGAAGGGGACGGTCAAGCACAACGCTCGCGCCGTGCCCGACGTGTCGATGCTCGCCGACATCGTCCCGGGCTACGCGGTGTTTTGCTCGGCCACCGGAGACTGCGTCACCGACGCCACCCCGAATCCCTGGCAGACGGTCGGCGGCACCAGCGCGGCAACGCCGCTGCTGGCGGGCGGGCTCGCGCTCGTCGACCAGCAGCTGCGGCTCAACGGCCGCCCCGACCTCGGCCTCGCCAACCCGCTGCTCTATCAGCTCGGCCACAACGCGAAGCTGCGCGGGGCCGTGTTCTCCGACGTGCTCCAGTTCGGCAACGACGTCGGCCCGTACATCCGGGGCACCCACAAGCCCCTGGGCTGCTGTACCGCCGGCTCGGGGTACGACCGCGCCTCGGGATGGGGCAGCGTGAACCTGTCGGGCTTCGCGGCAGCCGCGGTGGCGCTGACGCCTCCGAACGTGTCGTTGTCGTTGCCCCGGCCACAGCACGTGCTCAACCGCAAGGCGATCCTGGCCACGGTGTCCTGCACCGCGGCCTGCCGCGCCGGCGCCGTGGCTCAGATCAAGCTCGGCCACTCCAAGCCGCTGAAGAGCTCGTCCCATATCGCGGCGCTGCCGGCGGCAGGCAAGGTCACGGCGACGATCCCGCTCACCGCCAAGGAGCTGTCGGAGATCCACTCGGAGCTGTCTCACCACCGCTCGGTGCAGATCACGGTTACCGGCGTGATCTACGGCGCCGGGACCCACGTCGTGCGCCACACCTCGGGCAAGACGCTGTCGCTCAGCTGATCCGCAGCTGATCCGGAAACTCCCCCTGGAATTTCTGGCCAGGCGTGCCATAATCTAAGTCACACCGACTTAGATTTCTCAGACCCGAGCCACGAGGACCAAGGCACCCCATGCAACCTGACCGATTCACGATCAAGTCACAGGAGGCGATCCAGGCCGCGCAGCAGCTTGCCGACGGGCGCCGCAACCCGCAGACCACGCCCGAGCACCTGCTCGCGGTGCTGCTCGAACAGGACGGCGGCATCGTCGTTCCGGTGCTGCGCAAGCTCGGCGTCGACCCGGCGTCGGTTCGCCAGTCGCTGTCGGGCGCGCTCGACGCGCTGCCGACGCTGAGCGGCTCCGCGCAGCCCGACCCCGCCGGCGGCTCGAGCGAGCTGGTGCAGATCCTGCGCACCGCCGAGAGCGAGATGCGCGACCTGTCGGACGACTACGTCTCCACCGAGCATCTGATGCTCGCGATCGCGGCGCACCCGGGCAAGGCCGGTGACGCGCTGCGCGGCGTCGGCGCCTCGCGCGACGAGCTGCTCAAGGCGCTGAGCGAAGTTCGCGGCAGCCACAAGGTGACCGACCAGAACCCCGAGGACAAGTTCCAGGCGCTCGAGCGCTTCGGTCGCGACCTCACCGACGCCGCCTCCCAGGGCAAGCTCGACCCGGTGATCGGTCGCGACGACGAGATCCGCCGCGTGATCCAGGTCCTGAGCCGCCGGACCAAGAACAACCCGGTGCTGATCGGCGAGCCCGGCGTCGGCAAGACGGCGATCGTCGAGGGCTTGGCCCAGCGGATCGTCGACGGCGACGTCCCCGAGGGCCTGCGCGATCGCCGGCTGATCTCGCTCGACATCGGCGCGATGGTCGCCGGCTCGAAGTACCGCGGTGAGTTCGAGGACCGTCTGAAGGCGGTGCTGAAGGAGATCGCTGACGCCAAGGGGCAGGTCGTCGTGTTCATCGACGAGCTGCACACGATCGTCGGCGCCGGCGCGGCCGAGGGCGCGATCGACGCGGGCAACATGCTCAAGCCGATGCTGGCTCGCGGCGAGCTGCGCGCGATCGGCGCGACCACGCTCGACGAGTACCGCAAGCACATCGAGAAGGACCCCGCGCTGGAGCGCCGCTTCCAGCCCGTCTACGTCGGCGAGCCGAGCCTCGAGGACACGATCGCGATCCTGCGCGGACTCAAGGAGCGCTACCAGGTCCACCACGGCGTACGCATCCAGGACTCCGCGCTGGTCGCCGCGGCCACGCTGAGTCACCGTTACATTGCCGACCGGTTCCTCCCCGACAAGGCGATCGACCTCGTCGACGAGGCCGCCTCGCGGATCCGGATGGAGATCGACTCCAAGCCGACCGAGATCGACGAGGTCGACCGGCACATCATGCAGCTGGAGATCGAGCTGCAGTCGCTGGGCGACGACGACGACGCGGGCACTACCGCCCGCCGCGAGCAGCTCGAGCGCACGCTCGCCGAGGAGCGCGAGCGCTCCGCGGGCATGCACGCCGAGTGGCAGCGCGAGAAGGAGACCGTCGGCGCCGTGGCCGCGCTGCAGGAGCAGCTCGATCAGGCCAAGACCGAACTCGAGCGAGCTCAGCGCGAGGCCGACCTGGGCCGCGCGGCCGAGCTCCAGTACGGGACGATCCCCGAGCTGACCAAGCAGCTGGAGGCCGCCGAGTCGGCCGAGGCCTCGGGGGCCGCCCCCGCCGCCAAGTTCCTGAAGGACGTCGTCGACTCCGAGGACGTCGCCGAGATCGTCGCCAAGTGGACCGGGATCCCGGTCACACGCCTGATGGAGGGCGAGATCGAGAAGCTCGTGCAGATGGAAGAGCGGCTGCACCGGCGCGTCATCGGCCAGGACGAGGCGGTCGAGGCCGTGTCGTCGGCGCTGCGGCGCTCGCGGGCCGGCCTGCAGGACCCCGACCGTCCGATCGGCACGTTCCTGTTCCTCGGCCCCACCGGCGTCGGCAAGACCGAGCTGGCGCGGGCCTTGGCCGAGTTCATGTTCGACACCCAGGACGCGATCGTGCGGATCGACATGTCCGAGTACATGGAGAAGCACTCCGTGTCGCGACTGGTCGGTGCGCCTCCGGGCTACGTCGGCTACGAGGAGGGCGGCCAGCTGACCGAGGCGGTCCGCCGCCGGCCCTACTCGGTCGTGTTGCTCGACGAGATCGAGAAGGCTCACCCCGACGTGTTCAACGCGCTGCTCCAGGTGATGGACGACGGGCGCCTGACCGACGGGCAGGGGCGGACGGTGTCGTTCAAGAACACCGTGCTGATCATGACCTCGAACATCCCCGGCGGCCAGGCCGGACTCGAGGCCCACTTCCGGCCCGAGTTCATCAACCGCCTCGACGACATCGTCGAGTTCGAGCCGCTGTCGCGCGAGCAGATCGGCGAGATCGTCGACCTGCAGGTCGAGCGCCTGATCCAGCGGGTGCGCGAGCGCGACATCGAGGTCCAGCTGACCGACGCGGCGAGGACGCTGCTGGGCAATCTGGGCTACGACCCCACGTACGGCGCCCGGCCGCTCAAGCGGGTGATCCAGAAGCGCCTGGTCGACCAGCTGGCGCTGGCGATGCTCGAGGGGCGGTTCGTGCCCGGCGACACGGTCAAGGTCGACGCGGCCGACGGCGAAATCGTGCTCCAGCGCGCCGAGGTAGCGGCGGCGGCCTGACCCGAGATGTAGGTGGCGTGGCGGTCCCTAGCGGATCGCCACGCCGCGTCCGCCGCCGTCGACCTTGAACACGCGCCACTCGCCCGGGACGCCCTGCAGCGCCTCGGTGCCGTGGAACTGAAAGCCGATGTTCGACCCGACCACGAGGTCGCGCACGGTGCCCGACACCAGCACCTGGCGGGCCTGCGCTAGGTCGGCGATCCGCGCCCCGATGTGGACCGTGACCCCGGCCAGGTCGTCGCCGGCGAGCTCGCACTCGCCGGTGTGCAGCCCGGCGCGGATGTCGACGTCGAGCGTGCGCGCCACGTCGACCAGCGACAGCGCGCAGCGGATCGCACGGGCCGGCCCGTCGAACGATGCGAACACCCCGTCGCCGGTGCTGCGGATCGTGCGCCCTCGGTACACCGAGATCTGCCGCCCGACGAGCTGATCGTGGTCGGAGATCAGGTCGTGCCAGCGGCGGTCGCCGAGCCTCGCGGCATGCTCGGTCGAGCGGACGATGTCGGTGAACATCACGGTCGCCAGCACCCGGTCGGGGTCGTGGGTGCCGCGCGCGCCGGTGACGAACTCCTCGATCTCGTCGAGCAGCGCGTCGGCGTCGCCGGCGAACCAGATGTGATCCTCCCCCGGCAGCTCCAGGTACCGGGCGCCCTCGATCTGCCCGGCCAGATAGCGCGCGTTGGCCACGTCGATCAGCCGGTCGCCGCGGCGGTGCATGATCAGCGTGGGCACCTTGATCGCGGGCAACACCGCGCGGATGTCGAGCGCGTTGATCGTCTCGATGATCGGCTTGACCATCCCGGGGCGCACCGAATGGCGCTCGAACCGGCCCCACCAGCGGCGAAAACCGTCGTCGTGGGCGAGCGTCGGCGCGAGCACCGACAGCGACGCGCCGGAGCCCCAGCCGTCGATCCACCGCTGGCCGTAGGCCGCGACCAGCGCCGCCGGCCGCCCCTCGGGATAGTCGTCGGCCTCCAGCCAGCGGGCGCAGGCGCCGTACAGCACCAGGCTCACGCATCGCTCCGGATAGGTGGCCGCGAACAGCGCCGCCATCGGGCCGCCCTCCGACGGACCGAACAGGACAGCGCGCTCGGACCCGACCGCATCCATCACGGCGAGCACGTCGTCCATACGCTCCTCGAGCGTCTGCGTGTCGGGGACCGCATCCGACAGCCCACTGCCGCGCTTGTCGAACAAGATCAGGCGGCTGAACGACGCGAGCCGGCGCAGGAAGTAGGCGGCCGTCGGGTGCTCCCAGTACTGCTCGATGTTCGACAGCCACTGCGGGATCAGGATCACGTCGACGTCGCCCTCGCCGACCACCTGGTAGGCGATGCTCAGGTCACCGGCTCTGGCAAAACTCGTCTCGGGCAACGCCGACATCTGGAAACCGAACACCCCTCGCTGAGCTGATCCGCACCCCCCGCGGGGGGCAGCTTACCTCCCTGCGGGTGGCCCGGGGCCGCCCGTGGTAGAAGTGCATTGCGCTCTCAGCGCCACCACCGAAAAGGAGGTCGCAGTGCCGACATACATCATGCTCTCGACCCTGAGCCCCGACGGGGTTCAGACGATCAAGAACAACCCGTCCCGAATCCGCGAGGTCAACCGCGAGGTCGAGCAGCTCGGCGCCACCGTCAAGGCGCAGTGGGCGACGCTCGGACAGTTCGATTTCGTCAACGTCGTCGAGGCTCCCGACGAGACGACGATGGCGCGCGTGTCGCTCGAGCTGGGCTCCCGGGGGACCGCCAAGTACGAGACGCTGATCGCGATCCCGATCGACGACTTCATCGGTTCGATCTAGTGCCATCGGCTCGAGGGAGGGGGCGGTGATGCGCGTGCTGGTGGTCGGCGGCGGTGCTCGCGAGCACGCGATCGTGCACGCGCTGGCGCGCTCGCCGCGCGAGCCCGAGCTGCTCTGCGCGCCGGGTAACGCCGGCATCGCCGCGGACGCGCGAGTGCTCGACGTCGGCGCCGAGGACATCGAGGGCATCACCCGGATCGCCGCCGACGAGCGGGCGGACGTGGTCGTGGTCGGACCGGAGGCGCCGCTGGTGGCCGGCCTGGCCGACGCGCTCGCCGACGCCGGCATCCGCTGCTTCGGGCCCGGGGCCGCCGCCGCGCGTCTGGAGGGCTCCAAGGCCTTCTGCAAGGAGGTCATGCAGGCGGCCGGAGTCCCGACCGCCGCCTACACCGTGGCCACCGATCCGGAGTCGGCGCTGGCCGCGATCGAGCGCTACCCGACCGTGATCAAGGCCGACGGCCTCGCGGCCGGCAAGGGGGTGATCATCGCCGAGGACGAGCGCCAGGCCCGTCAGGCGATCGACGATCTGCTGGTGGAGCGACGGTTCGGCACCGAGCAGGTCGTCGTCGAGGAGCACCTCGTCGGCGAGGAGCTGTCGCTGCTGGCGCTGTGCGACGGCGAGACGGCGCTGCCGCTCGCCTCCGCCCAGGACTACAAGCGGATCTTCGACGGCGACCAGGGCCCCAACACCGGCGGCATGGGCTCCTACTCGCCGGTCCCGGGCGTCGACGCGCGGCGCGCGGCGGAGATCTGCGCGGCGGTGCACCAGCCCGTGCTCGAGGAGCTGGGGCGGCGGGGGATCGTGTTCCAGGGGGTCCTGTACGCCGGGCTGATGATGACCGCCGACGGCCCCCGGGTGCTCGAGTTCAACGTCCGCTTCGGCGACCCCGAGACCCAGGCGATCCTGCCCCGGCTGCGCTCGGACCTGCTCGAGCTGATCGAGGCGGCGATCACGCCCGGCGGCTTGCGGGGCGCCGCGCTGCATTGGTCGCCCGAGATCGCGGTGACCGTCGTGATGGCCAGCGCGGGTTATCCGGCGAGCTCCTCGAGCGGCGATCGGATCACCGGCCTGGACCGCGTCCCCGACGACGTCTACGTGACCCACGCGGGAACCGCGCGCGACGGCGACGGGACGCTGGTGACGGCCGGCGGGCGGGTGCTCAGCGTGACCGCGACTGGGCGACAACGCCGCCGACGCCCGTGGAGAGGCATATGCTGCCGCTGACATGATCGAGTTCGACGGCAAGCAACTGCGCCGCGACATCGCGCTGCGGGCGGTGTCCTCGTGACCGAGCCGAGCCCGGAGACCGCTGTCGAGCCGCTGGCCGACATCGAGGAGATCGAGGTCGACGCGCCGCGGGTGGGCATCGTGATGGGGTCCAAGAGCGACATCCCCGCGATGGAACCGGCCGAGCGGACGCTGCAGGAGCGCGGGATCAGCTGCGAGGTGAGGGTGATGTCCGCCCACCGCGAGCCGGATACCGTCGCCGACTACGCGCGCAACGCGAAGATGCGGGGCCTGCGCGTGATCATCGCCGGCGCGGGCCTGTCGGCGGCGCTGCCGGGAGTGGTCGCCGCGCACTCCGAGCTGCCGGTGATCGGCGTCCCGCTGACCAGCCGCACCTCGGTTGCCGGCGGGCTCGACGCGCTCCTGTCGATCGCCCAGATGCCGCCCGGGGTACCGGTCGCTTGCGTCGGCGTCGACAACGCGCGCAACGCCGCGGTGCTCGCCGCGCGCATCATCGAAGCCTGAGCCGACAGGCCCGATAACGTCAGTTAGGTGATTGCGCGCTACACGCGGCCCGAACTGGGCGAGATCTGGTCCGACCACGCGCACTTCGAGGCGATGCGCGAGGTCGAGGTAGCCGCCGCCGAGGAGTTCGAGGGCCCCACCGAGGCCGAGCTGGACTCGATCGGCGCGGCGACGTTCACCGTCGAGGCGATCGCCGAGCGCGAGCGCGTGACCGACCACGACACGGCCGCGTTCGTCGACGTGCTGGCCGCATCGGCGGGGCCGGCCGGCCGCTGGATCCACCACGGCCTCACCTCGAGCGACGTGCTCGACACCGGGCTGGCGCTGCAGCTGCGCCGGGTCGGCGAGCTCGTGCTGCCGGACTCACGGCGGCTGGTGCAGGCGCTGGCCGCTAGGGCCCGCGAGCACGTGCACACGTTGTGCGTCGGGCGGACCCACGGGATCCACGCCGAGCCGACCACGTTCGGGATCAAGCTCGCCGGGTTCGCGTTCGAGGCCGACCGCAATGCGCAGCGGCTGGAGCGAGCGTTCGCCCAGGCCACCGTCGGCGCGCTGTCGGGCGCGGTCGGCACGTACTCGGCGACCTCGCCGCAGTTCGAGGCGCGGGTGCTGGCGCGGCTGGGACTCGAGCCCGAGCCCGTCTCCACCCAGGTCGTCGCGCGCGACCGCCACGCTGAGCTGCTGCAGGCGATCGCGCTGGCGGGCGCCGGCATGGAGCGATTCGCCACCGAGATCCGCCACCTGGCACGGACCGAGGTGGGGGAGGTCCAGGAGCCGTTCGGCGCCGGCCAGAAGGGCTCGAGCGCGATGCCCCACAAGCGCAACCCGATCAAGTCAGAGCAGGTCACCGGGCTGGCCCGGGTGCTGCGCGGCAACGCCCAGGCCGGCCTCGAGGACGTGGCCCTGTGGCACGAGCGCGACATCTCGCACTCGTCGGTCGAGCGAGTGATCCTGCCCGACTCGACGATCCTGCTCGACCACCTCCAGCGCCGCGTGCTCGGGCTGGTCGAGGGGATGGTGGTCGACGCCGAGCGGATGCGCTCCAACCTCGACCTCACCTACGGCGCCCTGTTCTCCCAGCGGGTGCTGCTGGCCCTGGTCCAGACCGGCCTGCGCCGCGACGACGCCTACCGGATCGTCCAGCGCCTGGCTCAGCGGGCGATCGCCGAGCGGGTGCCGCTGCGCGAGCTGCTGGCCGACGAGCCGGCCGGCCGCCGGTCTCGACCTCGACGCGATCTTCGACTACGGAACGTTCGTCCGCTACGCCGACGAGATCGTCGGCCGCCTGGACGCGATCGCGCCGGTGTCCGAGCCCGCGCTGACCTGATTTCAACATTCGCGCCGGTCTCAAATAAGCCCGGCGCGTCGGCGGCGCACGCTACGATCGTTTTAGGTGCTCCCCACCGCACACACCGCCGCATTCGAGACGCCTCGGACGTCGCCTGGCTGTGTCCTCGTCGGCTCGCGCAGCGCTGCTGCGCCACGCCTCCTGCGTCCTTGCCAGGCGCCCGCCCGCGACGTCTCTCGGTGCGGCCGTATGTACGGCGGGAAGCACCAGTGACCGCCCTCGCCGACCTGCCTCTGCTCGCGTCGGGCAAGGTCCGCGAGATCTATGACCTTGACGACTCGCTGCTGATCGTCGCCTCGGACCGGATCTCGACCTACGACGTCGTCCATCCGACCGCGATCCCCGACAAGGGAGCGGTGCTCACCGGCCTGTCGACGTTCTGGTTCGAGCGCACCGGCGAGATCGTCGCCAACCACCTGATCTCGGTCACCGACGGCGTCCCCGCCGAGGCCCGCGGCCGCGGAATGGTGGTCAAAAAGCTCGAGATGCTGCCCGTCGAGTGCGTCGTTCGCGGCTACATCACGGGCTCGGGCTGGAAGGACTACCAGCGGACCGGTGCGGTCAGCGGGATCGAGCTTCCCGAGGGCCTGCAGGAGTCCCAGCAGCTGCCCGAGCCGCTGTTCACGCCATCCACCAAGGCCGAGGTCGGCCACGACGAGGCGATCGACTTCGATGGCGCCGCCGAGCTGATCGGCGACCGCCGGCTGGCCGAGCGCGTGCGCGACGTCTCGCTCGAGCTGTACCGCTTCGCGGCCGATCACGCCCGCGCGCGGGGGATCATCCTCGCGGACACCAAGTTCGAGCTCGGGCTCGACAGGGACGGCACGCTGACCGTCGGCGACGAGGTCTGCACGCCCGACTCCTCGCGCTTCTGGCCCGCCGACGAGTACGAGGTCGGCCGCGGCCAGCCGAGCTTCGACAAGCAGTTCGTCCGCGATTGGGCCTCCTCGACCGGCTGGGACCGCAACCCTCCGGCCCCGCCGATCCCCGACGACGTCGTCGACAAGACCCGCGCGAAGTACCGCGAGGCCTACGAACGGATCACGGGCGAGTCGTTCGACGGCTGGTTGCGGCGAACCGGAGCCTAGTGGAGCCGCTAATGAGAGCGCGGGTTCTGGTCCGCCCAAAGGAAGGGATCCTCGATCCGCAGGGCCAGGCAGTGCAGCGGGCACTTCCGGCACTCGGCTTCGCCGGCGTCCAGAACGTCCACGTCGGCCGCCTGATCGAGCTCGACGTCGAGGACCCCTCGCAGCTGCCCGAGATGTGCGAGCGGCTGCTCGCCAACCCGCTGATCGAGGACTACGAGATCGTGACCGCCGACGAGCAGGCGGCCTCAGCGTGAAGTTCGGCGTGGTCCGCTTCCCCGGTTCCTGCGACGAGGTCGACGCGCTGCAGGCCGCCCAACGCGCGGGCGAGGCCGTGATCCTGTGGCACGCCGACCGCGACCTGCAGGGCGTCGACGCCGTGGTCGTGCCGGGCGGCTTCTCCTACGGCGACTACCTGCGGGTCGGGGCGATCGCCAGGTTTGCGCCGGTGATGGAGTCGGTCGCCGAGTTCGCCCGCGAGGGCGGCCTGGTACTGGGCATCTGCAACGGCTTCCAGGTGCTGTGCGAGGCGCGCCTGCTCCCGGGCGCGCTGCTGCCCAACGTGTCGCTCAAGTTCGTCTTCCGCCAGGTCGACGTCGAGGTCGTGCGCTCCGACACCGCCTTCACCGGCGAGTGCGAGCGCGGGTCAGCGGCTGTCGATTCCTGTCAAGCACACCAGCGGACGCTTCTACGCCTCCGAGCAGGAGCTCGACCGGCTGGAGTCTTCGGGACAGGTGGTGCTGCGCTACGCGCCGGGCCACAACCCCAACGGCTCGGTCCGCGACATCGCCGGTGTTCGCAACGAGCGGGGAAACGTGCTCGGCCTGATGCCGCATCCCGAGCACGCCGTCGATCCCCTGACCGGCTCCACCGACGGTCTGACGATCTTCGAATCGATGCGAGCGTATGTCGGCGACCCAGCCGCAGTCTAAGCACAGAGAACTAGGGCTCACCGACCACGAGTACGAGCTGATCCTCGATCGGCTCGACCGCCGGCCCAACGACGTCGAGCTCGCGATGCTGTCGTTGATGTGGTCCGAGCACTGCGCCTACAAGCACTCGCGCAGGCTGTTGCGCCGGCTGCCGACGACGGGACCCCACGTGCTGATGGGGCCCGGCGAGAACGCCGGCGCGGTCGACGTCGGCGGCGGCCAGGCGGTCGCGTTCAAGGTCGAGTCCCACAACCACCCCAGCGCGGTGGAGCCGTTCCAGGGCGCGGCCACCGGCGTCGGGGGAATCCTCCGCGACGTGTTCGCGATCGGGGCGCGCCCGATCGCGGTGCTCGACTCGCTGCGCTTCGGGGAGGCCGAGCGCTCCGAGCGCTCTCGATACCTGCTCGACCGCGCGGTCGCCGGGATCGGGCACTACGGCAACTCGATCGGCGTCCCCACGGTCGGCGGCGAGATCTACTTCGAGGACAGCTACGAGCAGAACTGCCTGGTCAACGCGATGTGCCTGGGGCTGGCCCCGCGGGAGCGGCTGATCCGCGCCGCCGCCGCGGGCGCCGGCAACGTCGTCGTGCTGCTGGGAGCGCTCACCGGGCGCGACGGGATCGGCGGCGCCTCGGTGCTGGCCAGCGCCGAGCTCGGCGAGGGCGACGAGGGCAAGCGCCCGTCGGTGCAGATCGGCGATCCGTTCGCCGAGAAGAAGCTGCTGGAGTGCTGTCTGGAGCTGCTCGACCGCGGGCTGCTGACCTCGCTGCAGGACCTCGGCGCCGCGGGCCTGACGTCGGCCGTGTCCGAGATGGCCAGCAAGGGCCAGGTCGGGATCGACATCGACCTGTGCCGGATCCCGTTGCGCGAGCCCGACATGGAGCCGTTCGAGATCATGGTCTCCGAGTCCCAGGAGCGAATGCTGTGCGTGGTCTCGCCCGAGCGGGTCGGCGCGGTGCTCGGCGTCTGTGAGCGCTGGGAGGTGCTGGCGACGCCGATCGGCAGCGTCACCGACGGCGACCGGTTGCGGGTGCTGACCGCGGGCGCGACGGTCGCCGACCTCCCAGTGGCCATCCTCGTCGACGACTGCCCGCTGTACGACCTCGAGCCCGCCGCGCCCACCGAGCCGCTGTACGCGCCGCCGACGCCGGTGCTGAGCGGCGCCGAGGCGGCCGACGAGCTGCTGCTGGCCCTGTTGCGGTCGGCCAACATCGCCTCGCGCCGCCCGGTGTTCGAGCAGTACGACCCGGTCGTTCAATCCCGCACCGTGCGCCGCCCCGACGAAGCCGACGCCGCCGTGCTGGCGCTCGTATCAGACCCCGCCCATCCCACCCCCAACCACCCCGCGATCGCGGTCTCGATCGACGGCAACGGCCGGCGGGTGGCCTGCGATCCTCGCCGAGGCGCCGCCGAGGCGGTCTACGAGTGCGCCGCCAACCTGGCCTGCGTGGGGGCCGAGCCGCTCGGGCTGACGAACTGCTTGAACTTCGGCAATCCCGAGAAGCCGCACGTCGCCTGGCAGCTGGTCGAGGCCGTCGAGGGCCTGGCCGAGGCATGCGAGACGCTCGGCGTGCCGGTCGTCGGCGGCAACGTCTCGCTCTACAACGAGGCGCCGACCGGACCGATCTACCCCACGCCGGTGATCGGGATGGTCGGGCACCTGCCCGAAGCGGCGCGAGCGGGACGGCTCGGGTTCGCGCGCGAGGGCGACGCGATCGCCCTCGTCGGGGAGTTCGCGCCCTCGCCGGCCGGCTCCGAGCTGGCCAAGCTGCGTGGCGACGCGGTCGCCGGCCCGCTACCGGCGATCGATCAGCAGGCGGCGGCTCAGGCGCATCAGCGCGTCCGCGAGCTCGTCCGCAGCGGCGCCGTGTCCAGCGCCCACGACATCGCCGAGGGCGGCGTCGCGGTGGCGCTGGCCGAGTGCGCGATCGCCGGGGAGCTCGGCGCGACCGTCGCGCTGCCCGATGGGCTCGCGCCGTTCGACGAGGCCCCGGGCCGCGCCTTCGTGGTCTCAGGACCGGCCGAGGTGCTCGATGGCCTGGTCGTGATCGGCCGCGTCGGAGGATCGTCGCTGGCGATCGAAGGCCAGTTCGAGATCCCCGTCTCCGAGCTACGCGACGCTCACGACAGCGGCCTGGAAAACCTGATCTGAGATGTCCCCGAGCGACGGCGAAATGTCCGCCACAGAGGATCGAGCACCGCTGCTAGCCTCCGAGAAGGCGGGAATGGAAACCGTGACCGATCATCGCGACGGCCCTCGCGACGAGTGCGGTGTATTCGGCATCTACGCGCCGGAGCACGACGTCGCCAGACTCGCCTACTTCGCGCTGTTCGCGCTCCAGCACCGCGGCCAGGAATCGGCCGGAATCGCCACCGCCCAGCGCGGCGGCAGCCTGATGGCGATCCGCGATCAAGGGCTCGTGGCGCAGGTGTTCGACGAGCACACGCTGCGTTCGCTGGTCGGCGACCTGGCGATCGGCCACGTGCGCTACTCGACCACCGGCTCCTCGGAATGGGAGAACGCCCAGCCGATCGTCCGCGACGATCACCGCACGCTGGCGCTCGCCCACAACGGCAACCTGATCAACGCCGTCGAGCTGCACTCCGAGTTGCGGGGGCGCGACGTGCCGTTCCGCTCGACGTCGGACTCGGAGATCATCGCTGCGCTGCTGGCCACCCATCCGGCCGAACGGATCGAGGACGCGGTCGCCGACGTGTTGCCGCGGCTCAAGGGAGCGTTCTCGACCGTGGCGATGACCGAGGACGCCGTGGTCGCGTTCCGCGACCCCCACGGGCTGCGGCCGCTGGCGCTGGGGATGATCGAGGACACCGCCTCCGGCCGCGCGGCCTACTGCGTGGCCAGCGAGTCCTGCGCGTTCGATCTGATCGGCGCCAAGTACCTGCGCGAGGTCGCCCCCGGCGAGGTGGTGACGCTGACCGATCGCGGGATCCAGACGCGCCTGGTCGCCCAGTCCGAGCGCAAGGCGTTCTGCGTGTTCGAGTACATCTATTTCGCGCGCCCGGACTCGAAGATGGCGGGGACGGTGCTGCAGGTGGCTCGCGCCCGGATGGGCGAGATCCTGTGGCGCGAGGCGCCCGTCGAAGCCGACGTGGTGATCCCCGTGCCGGACTCCGGTAACGCCGCCGCCCGCGGACTGGCGCGCGCCTCCGGCCTGCCCCAGGACGACGGCTTCATCAAGAACCGCTACGTGGCGCGGACGTTCATCCAGCCCGGCCAGGAGCTGCGCCGCCACGGATTGCGCCTGAAGTTCAACCCGCTCCCGGAGGTCGTGGCCGGCCAGCGCCTGGTGGTCGTCGACGACTCGATCGTGCGCGGCAACACCACCCGCCAGATCGTGCAGATGCTGCGCGAGGCCGGCGCCGCCGAGGTGCATCTGCGGATCTCCGCACCGCCGATCAAGCATCCCTGTCACTACGGGATCGACATGTCCACGCGCGAGGAGATGATCGCCCACGACCGTACGGTCGAGGAGGTCTGCGCCGAGCTCGGCGCCGACTCGCTGCACTACCTGTCGCTCGAGGGGCGTCTACGAGGCCGTCGGCGTCTCCCGCGACACCCACTGCGACGCCTGCTTCAGCGGCGAGTATCCGCTGGCCGGGACCGAATCGGCCAACGGCAAGTTCGCGCTCGAATCAGAGCTCCCGCTGGTCCGCGCCTGACCTCCCCTGACCGGGGTCCGCGACGGCCGACCGCGGCGCTATCGTCGCGTGCCCGATGGACCCCGTCGAGTCGCTCCAGCGCATCTTCGGCCTGCACCGCTTCCGGCCGGGTCAGGCGGAGGCGATCGACGCCGCGCTCGCCGATCGCGACGCGCTGGTGGTGATGCCGACCGGCTCGGGCAAGTCGCTGTGCTACCAGCTGCCCGCGCTGATGCGGGACGACCTGACCGTCGTCGTCTCGCCATTGGTGTCGCTCATGCACGACCAGGTCGCGGGCGCTCGAGGCCGTGGCGCCGGGGAGCGTCGGGTTGATCAACGGGCTGCGCGGCGCGACCGCCAACGCGCAGACGCTCCGGCGCGCGATCGACGGCGAGCTGGCGCTGCTGTACGTCGCTCCCGAGCGGTTTGCCTCGGCCCGCTTCGTGCAGGGGATCCGCGACGCCCGCGTCGGCCTGTTCGTGGTCGACGAGGCGCACTGCGTGTCGCAGTGGGGCCACGACTTCAGGCCCGACTACTACTCGCTGGCCCAGGCGGCCCGGGCGGTCGGTGCACGGGCCACGATCGCGCTCACCGCGACCGCGACCCCGAGCGTCGCCGAGGACATCGTCCGCCGACTCGAGCTCGACGACCCGCTGGTGGTGACCACCGGCTTCGACCGCCCGAACCTGACCTTCGAGGTGCGCGCCCTGCCCCGATCCGGATGGTCGCTCGGCGAAGCATCGCCGCGGCGCTGGCGCAGGACGACGCGCTGCCGGCGATCGTCTACACCGGCACCCGCGAGGAGAGCGAGGTGATCGCGTCGGTTCTCGAGCACAGCCTCGCCTCGGACGTCGTCACCTACCACGCGGGCCTCGAGCGCGCCTCGCGCTCGCGCGCCCAGGACCGGTTCATGTCCGGCGAGGCCGAGGTGATCGTCGCCACCAACGCGTTCGGGATGGGGATCGACAAGGCCGACGTGCGGACGGTGTGCCACGCCACGGTCCCGGGCTCGCTCGAGGCCTACTACCAGGAGGCCGGGCGCGCCGGCCGCGACGGCGGCCCGGCCCGGTGCCTGCTGTTCGCGCAGCGCCGGGACCGGGGTCTGCACGTGTACTTCATCCAGCGCACGCGCGTCGAGGACTCGACGTTCCGGTGGGTGTCAGAGCGCCTGCGCTGGGCCGGGCTCGACGGCCGCTACGACGTGGCGCTGTCGGAGATCGCCGGCGAGCGCACCGACGAGGAGGCGATCCGGTCGATCATCGGCCACCTCGCCCGAGCCGGCCTGATCCTGCTCGATCCCTCGCCGCCGGACCGCAGCGCGGGCCGCCTGATCGGGGAGTGGGACGCGGACGTGCTCGAGGCCTGTCGCCAGTCCGCCCGCGAGGTGCAGCACGCTCGCTGGCGCCAGTTCTGGGCGGTGTGGGACTACGTCGACGGCGACGAGTGCCGCCGCGCGGCGTTGCTGGCGCACTTCGGCGACCACGCGGCCGGGCCTGCGCCGGATCACTGCTGTGACGTGTGCGCCGCGGGCCCGGATCGCGACGGCGCCGAGCGAGAAGCTGCGTGCGGCATGAACGTCGCGGTCCTCGCCTCCGGCGAAGGGACCAACCTGCAGGCGCTGCTCGACGCCGTCCATGGCCGCGACGGGATCGAGATCGTCGCGGTCGCCTCCGACAGGCCCGGCGCCCGCGCGCTGCGAACGTGCGCGAGGCCGCGGGACTGCAGACGCGGTCGTTTCCCGCCGTCGAGTACGGCGACCGGTCCGGCCGCGACCGCGCGATCGCCGACTGGCTCGACGAGCGCGGCGCCGAGCTGGTCGTGCTGGCCGGCTACATGCAGTTGCTCAGCGACGAGTTCCTGGCCCGGTTCCCCGGGCGCGTGATCAACGTGCACCCAGCGTTGCTCCCGGCGTTCCCGGGTCTGCAGGCGGTGCAGCAGGCGCTCGACTACGGCGTCAAGGTGTTCGGCGTCACCGTGCACTTCGTCGACGGTGGCGTCGACACCGGCCCGGTGATCCTCCAGCGGGCGATCGAGCTGCCGGACGCCGGCGACGCCGACGAGGTGCTCGCGGCTCTGCATCCGATCGAGCACGAGCTGTTGCCGGAGGCCGTTGCGCTGATCGCCGCCGGAGCGGTCAGCCTCGACCCGGAGCGTCCCCGCCGGGTCCGGATCCGATCGATAGAGTCGGGCGGTGATGACGCGGAGCGCGCAGCGGTGAGCGCCTTCGGGACGACGGCCCCTGCCGAGGTGCGGGTCGCCCGGGCGCTGCTGTCGGTCTCGGACAAGACCGGGATCGTCGAGTTCGCCCGCGGCCTGGCCGACCTGGATATCGAGATCATCTCCACCGGCGGCACCGCCCAGCAGCTCGCGGAGGCCGGCATCCCGGTCAGGTCGATCTCCGACTTCACCGGTTTTCCGGAGATCATGGACGGCCGGGTCAAGACGCTTCACCCCAAGCTCTACACCGGGATCCTGGCGCTGCGCGACAACAGCGGCCACATGGCCGCCGCGCAGGAGCAGGACGTCGAGTTCGTCGACCTGGTGTGCGTGAACCTGTATCCGTTCGAGCGCACCGCCAACGCTCGCGGCGTGCCCGAGTCCGAGGTGATCGAGAACATCGACATCGGCGGTCCGACGATGATCCGCGCCGCCGCCAAGAACTCGGATTTCGTGGCGCCGGTGGTCAGCCCGGAGAGCTACGACGCGGTGCTGGCCGAGCTGCGCGAGGCCGACCGGCGGCTATCGCCGGCGACCCGCGAGTTCCTCGCGGCCGAGGCGTTCGCATACACCGCCCGCTACGACACCGCGATCGCCCGCTGGTTCCAGGAGAAGCGCGAGGATTTCCCGCCGCTGATGGTGCGCGCGTTCGAGCGTGTGCTCGAACTCCCCTACGGCGAGAACCCCCACCAGCGCGCCGCCTACTACGCGCAGGTCGGGGCGCGGACGCACGTGCTGTCGATGGTCGCCCAGCTCGGCGGCAAGCCGCTCTCCTATAACAACCTGCTCGACCTCGATTCGGCGCGGCTGTTGCTGGGCGAGTTCCAGATCCCGGCGTGCGTGATCGTCAAGCACAACAACCCCTGTGGGGTGGCGGTCGGCAGCACCCCGCTCGAGGCCTATCGACGGGCGTTCGCCTGCGACCCGATGTCGGCCTACGGCGGCGTGATCTGCCTGAACCGCAGCGTCGACCGCGAGCTGGCCGAGACGCTGGTGGGCCAGTTCATCGAGGTGTTGTTCGCCAAGGGCTACGACGACGACGCGCTCGAGGTGCTGTCCGAGAAGCCGAACGTGCGGTTGCTCGACGACCGTGAGCGCCGCACTCCGAACCTGATCGACCCGGCCCTGCGTCAGGTCGTCGGCGGGATGCTCGTCCAGGATCGCGACATCGACATCGAGGACCGGGCGGACATCCAGGTCGTCTCCCAGCGGCGGCCGACGGAGGCCGAGTGGAGCGAGCTGATGTTCGCCTGGCGGGTCTGCAAGCACGTCCGATCCAACGCGATCGTGCTCAGCCGCGAGCTGGCCACGGTTGGGATCGGCGCCGGCCAGATGAGCCGCGTCGATTCGGTGAGGCTCGCGATCGAGAAGGCCCTGTCGGAGCTGACCGGATCGGCGATGGCCTCCGACGCCTATTTCCCGTTTGCCGACGGCCCGCAGCTCGGCCTCGACGCGGGCGTCACGGCGATCATCCAGCCGGGCGGGTCGGTCCGCGACCCCGACGTCGTCCAAGCCGTCGACGCCGCGGGCGCGGTGATGGTGTTCACCGGCCGCCGGCACTTCCGGCATTGAGCGGCGCCCAGCGTCTCGGCGGCGATCCGCCGTCGCCGTTCGAAGGCCGCTACGGCTTCAGCCGCGTACTGCGCGCCGGTCCGTTCGTGCTCGTCGGCGGGACCACCTCGGTCGACCCCGACGGCGTCGTGCTCGGCGGCGGACCCTACGAGCAGACGATCGAGATCTTGCGCAAGATCGAACACGAGCTCGGCCGCATGGGCGCCTCGCTCGCTGACGTCGTCTCGACCCGGGTCTACGTCACCGACATCAGCCGCTCCGACGACGTCGGACGCGCCCACGGCGAGGTGTTCGGTGATCTCCGGCCGCTGATGACGATGGTCGAGGTCAGCGCGCTGATCGACCCGCGAATGCTCGTCGAGGTCGAGACAGTCGCTTACGCGGTCTGACCCTTGCCATGATGAAGGCGCGCCGCCGTAGCTCAGCTGGCAGAGCAGCGGACTTTAATCCGAAGGTCGTGGGTTCGATCCCCACCGGCGGCATCGTGAAGAACCTGCGCGATCGCCTCGTCGCGATGCGACCTCGAGTACGTGAGCTACGGTGCAGTCGGCTATTCAGGCCGCACGGCCTGGATCGAGAGGTAGCGCACAGTACGCCGGGAGCAGGCAGTGAACGGGAACGGGACGCGCTTGGAGGATTTTGCATGGGGCAGCTGGATGCGGAGTCCCGCCGCGGCGGTGTGCCCACACCGCGATCGTCGGAAGACCCCGACATCGGTGATCCGCACAACGGCCCGGGCGGTGGCCCCGCGGCCGAGGCGGACCGACCGCACCGCTTTGGTGGTGTCCCAGCGCGCTGCCAGGCCGAGCTGGCGGCCCCGGAGATCGACAGCCGAGACTCGCGGATAGCCTCGCAGCACACACGCGTGGCCGGACAGGTTCGTCATCTGAAGGTTGTAGTCGACATGTCCGAGCGTGGCGTTGGCCCGCGTGTCTAGCCAGATCACCAGGCCGGCGGTCGTGCACTTTGGTGGCAGCGCAGCACCGGCCGCCCCGGCGGCCATCGGACCGAGCGTTATGGCGGCGGCCGCCGCAGCGGTCGTAAGGGCAGCGGGCAGAGCGCTGCGCACAAAGGTGAAGATCGGTGAGACGAAACGCACTTCGGAGCTCCCTTTGGGTCGCGAAGTATGACCTGGGCCGAGATCATTGCAGGCCCCGCGCGTGCTGGTCGTAGAAATCCCGAGTTTGTGTGGTAGGGTCCGCCCACGCTAAGGGCATACTAGGTCGCCCAAGGGTCAACGGGCCGGGGGGCTTGGGCGGCGGAGCCACATCAGGGGTAGAGGGATGACTAGCTTTAGCGAAGGACGCGGTCGCGCTGACGAGCAACTTGACAGCGAGACGCAGTCGCTGTTGGAGGAGCTGTGGACGACCGAGGTGGGTCGGCGGTGGGTGTTGAAGGCCGGCCTGGCATCGGCGGTCGCCCTCGGCGTGGCATCACAGCCCACGACGGGTGCGGCGCAAGCCGCTGCGAGGAAGCGGACCCGGCGGGTGGAGTCGACGGATTTGCACTTCGTGCTTGGGCATCTACGAGGGGTGTCGAAGCTGACCTTGGTGGCCAACGGGAAGCGAATTCCACTCTCGCGGCACACCAAAGCGTCGCGGGCGGCGTTGAGGCGTCGCGGGGGCATATGGCGGGCCGTCGATCTGTCGCGGCTGTCCCATCATGTCTCTGGGGTGAGCCTGCCGGCTGATCGGGGGATGTTGGTCTCGGTGCATGGAAAGAAGGGGCGGCGCGAGGTCGTGGTCGCGCACGCGTGGCATGTGCCGCGCAAGGCGACGATCCGACTGGCGAGGGCCTCCCAGCGTGCGACGGGGTCGCTGCGCCACGTGGCGGGCTCGTCGCGTCGACTATCGACGCTGGGGATCAAACCCTCGCAGGTCCGCTCGGCGCAGGAGGTGGGCCAGCTCGAGCAGGTGGTCGATTCCGATCAGACGGCGGTGGCGTTGTGCATGTTGCACCCGAATGTCGCGAACTTGGACCCGACTGCGGGCGCGGCGACGAAGTCGTTGCTGAACTCCACCCCGGCGGTGACCGGGAGCCAGAGTGATCCCACCAGTGGGCTGGGGTACTACATCGCTCAGATGCAGCACAATGCGCAGCCCATCGCAAAGTCGGTCCCGGCGACAGACGTCAACGGCGCTCCCGCCCAGATCGCGATTCCGATCTTCGGGGGCATGCCCCCCAAGGTCATCGGCTCTAAAAAGACCGGCTTCTCGACGATGCAGTTCAGCGATTACGGCAGTAACAATGGTAACGGCGGGTTCAAAGGGCTTCTGGGCCAGGCGGTAGTGGCGGGGATCACGGGCGTCCGGGACACCGCCAGCCTGGGTGCCGTGATCAATGAACCGCTGGACCAAGACCCCTCGGCGTCAACACAGACCTGGGTTCAGCCGCAGGGCATGCTGCCTCAGCCCCAGTCCACGGGCTCGCTTACGGCGGGCGCGGGACTCGACATCCAGGTCAAAAACCCCGGCTTCTTGTTCGGGACCAAGACCGAGGTCACGGGCGCCTACAACAACGGCCAGGTACCGCTCCAGCTCTACAACAACTTCCTCCGTTGGGTGTGGGTGTACGTCCAATACATCGGCCAGAACAACACCAATCTCTCCGCCAACCCGAGCGCGTCATGGCCCGACACACAGTACTCACAGTCGCTTGGACTGCTGCCGCAGGTCTTTACCCTGTTCGGTATCCCTCTGTGGAACACGAATGACATCTCGGTAACGCTGAACTTCCCGGAGAATGCGCACACCGCGCGGCTTCTGTTCTGCGGACTCGGCAGCAACCTCGTGGACGGGAGCTGGCGCCAGTACTTCCCGGCCGACGCTTACCTCGACTCCAACGGCAACCAAATGATCGCCCCCCAAGCCGAGGTGCTGTTCCCATCGATTACCACGGGCATCCTCACGATCGGCCTGAGCGTGTTTGCGTTGGTGACGGATTTTGACATCGCCACCACCTGGGACGAGTTACGGACTTTCTTCGATGGCCAGGAAGCGGACGCCGGCGTCTACGCCGCCCTAGTCTCCGCCGACCACCTTGTGCTGCCGGCCGTTGAGGCGTTGGCAATGTCGATCATCGACGGCGGCGCGACCTACGAGTCCATCCACGCCAATGGTGGCAGCACCGAGAACCTCTGGAGCATCCTGCTTGGTCTGGCGAGCGTGATTCCGAAGGTACTCTTCAACCCTGCGGGCGGCGCGCAGGACATTCTGACGCAAATGGCCACCACGATCGTTGGATCGGAGAGCTTGGGCAAAGTTCTCGAGGCGGTTCCGCTCATTGGTGAGTTCATCGGTGTGCTTACCCTCGCCGGCGACATCGTGACGTTGGCGGAGGTGGGTATCGAGACGATCGTGTCGCCGTGGGTGATTGAGAATGAGGTGAGTTTGACGTATGCGGCGACGGTGACGATCAATCGTTCGGTTGATCCTCCGGACGCCACGTTCCCGAGGTCGGCGACCTCATGGCAGCTGCAGGCGAACATCGATGGTGCCAAGGTGAACGATCCGATCAACGGAACCATCAACGGCGGCGGACACATTCAGTCAGAGCCGGTGATGGTGGCAGTCCCCAGCGCTCCGTTCGGGGGGTCGACGATTCAGTGGAGCGTGGTGTTTACAAACGCTGCGGGGCAGCAGGTCGGAACCGGGGTCTCCCCGAAATACACCAACGATGATCCGACCAACCCGCCGTCAGCGGTGTCCATCACGATTACCGAGATTCCGGTTCCGATCACCGCCACGACCGTGTTTGAGCGCTCAGATACGACTGGATACAGCAGCGCCGCGGGCGGGTACACCTGGTCCGATCAGATCACTGACACGGGCACGGTGCTGAGCAAGGGGATCCAGCAGGTGACCGGCGCGACGGTCTCGACGTTGGCGGGGGTCGCGGGCGTGGTGTGGGAGGAGAACAATCTCTACTACGTGCGGACCGTCCCGCTGGCGCAGAACGGCGCGACGATCTCGTTGGGCGTGGCGACGCACGAGGGGTACGCCCGTCCTCCGTTTCTATTGCTCGATCCCTTCGTGCAGAGGACCGACGAGGGCAACAGCGTCCTGCTGGAGCCCGACCCTAACACCCAGGCCTATCACGTCCGCAAGGTGTCCCTGGATTCGACCACGGGCGCGCCGTCATGGGACCCGACGGTGTCCTATGGCACGTTTTTGTTGCCCGTTTCGGCGGCGGGGCTGCACTCCTCTGGACACGTGGTGGCGATCCACACCGACAGCGGCCGGTTTGGTTGGCTAAAACCGGTGGCAACGCCGCCGCTCCCGGTGCTGGCCGCCTACAGCGCGGGCTCGGGCACCCAGGTGGGTCTGCTGAATTCACCGATCGCGCTAGCGGTCACCAATGCGGGCACGGTGCTGGTGCTGGAAGCCGGCGGGCAGATCTCGGCCTTTGACCTCAACGGCAACCCCGTCGCATACTTCGGGACGGCGCTGACCCGACGGACGCTGCTCGCACCGGGGCGCCGTCGCCTGGGCGCGTCTGCACAGGGGCAGTTCACATTACCGCTGGTGTCCTCGGGCACCTACCTCGATGTGGCGGTCGACGGCTCCGGACAGATGTATGTCCTGTACTACACCGGCGACGGGGTCGCGCCAGGTGATTATCGCGTAGATGTGTACACCCCGGCCGGTGCGGCGCTCGATACCAACAGCCCCGGTGTCAACGTTCCGCACCTCGCCGTCGACTACTTCCGCAACCTCTACGCCGGCAATTTCAGTCCGCTGGCGGACATCGCCACCGGTCAGGCACACATCGACCCTGCGCTGACCGTGGCCGAGCCCTCCATAAGCGCGTTTACCCCCAACTCAGCGACCGCGACGCTCAGGCGCAAGCCCAAGCCCAAGCCCAAGCCCAAGCCCAAGCAGAGGCACAGGCACAACCGCAAGTGAACGGGTGTGCGCGAGTGTGGGGCCGGGGGCTTGCCCAGTGGTGGCGGCGCCTAGCGCCGCTCATGGTGGCGGCAGCGGTGCTGTCGGCGGTGGTGCTGGCGGCGGGCCGGCCGGCGTCGGGAGGGCGGCAGGCGGCGCACGCTGACGCGACGGCCGCGGGGGCACACCCGGGCGGGCTGGCGTCGCTGTCGCGCGTGTCAGTCCAGGGGCAATCGGTGATCTCCTCCACAGTGGCGGCGGGGGACCCACGGTTTGCTCCCCGGCCCCGAGCGGGCGGGTTCGGGCTCACCGGCGGCGGAACCGTGGCGACGCTCGGGCGAGACGGAGTCAGCGTCGACGGCGGCGGCGGACGCTTGTCGTTCGGCGGCCTCGCGGTCGGTCGGGCCGGTCGCCTGCAACCGCTGGCCGCGGTGGCGCCGCGGGCGCACGCCGACCGGGTGACGTACGCGCGAGGAGCCGGGGTGTCTGAGTGGTACACCGCCGGACCGCTCGGCGTCGAGCAGGGATTTACGCTATCGCGCCGCCCCGCCGGCCGATCCGGTGCGGCGACACTAGCGCTAGCGCTCGCCGGGTCGCCCGCGCGTATCGCCAGTGACCGAGTCGAGTTCTTGGCCCCCTCTGGACGGGTGGCGTTGCGCTACGGCGGCCTGGTGGCATCCGATGCGCGCGGACGGCGACTGGCGGCCCGGCTGTCGCTGTCGGGCTCGCGCCTGCTCGTGCGGGTGGCCGACCGCGGCGCCCGCTATCCGCTTCGGATCGATCCGTTCATCCAGCAGGGATCAAAACTGACAGCGACCGACGAGACCGGTCAAGGAGTGTTCGGCGATAGCGTGGCGCTGTCGGCGGACGGGAACACGGCACTAATTGGCGCCCCGTTAGACAACAATCTCGCCGGGGCGGCGTGGGTGTTCGTGCGTTCCGGGACCACCTGGACCCAGCAGGGAGCAAAGCTCGTCAGCTCGGCCACGGACGATGCTTTCAGGTACGGGTCGGGCGTGGCACTGTCTTCCGACGGGAATACCGCTCTGATCGGCGGTGACGGCGGTGACGGCGGAGCGTTGGTGTTCACGCGCTCCGGGAGCAGCTGGACCCGCCAGGGAGCAGAGCTCGTCGGCACGGGCGCCAGCGGTGGCGCCGGGCAGGGATCCAGCGTCGCGCTGTCTGGCGACGGGAACACCGCGCTGCTCGGCGGGCCGAACGATCGACCCGGCAACGGTGCCGCCGTCGGGGCGGCGTGGGTGTTCGTGCGGTCGGGCTCAGCTTGGACCCAGCAAGGATCAAAGCTGACCGCCAGCGACGAGAGCGGCTTGGGCGGCTTTGGCTGGAGTGTGGCGCTGTCCAACGACGGGGACACTGCGCTGATCGGCGGGCCCACCGACAACAATGACGTCGGGGCGACGTGGGAGTTCGCGCGGACGGATAGTGCCTGGACCCAGCAGGGATCAAAGCTCGCCGGCACGGGCGCGGCAAATCCCGCCCAGCAGGGGTCCAGCGTCGCGCTGACCAGCGACGGCAACACAGCGCTGATCGGCGGGCCCGGCGACAACAACGGTGTCGGGGCGGCGTGGGCGTTCGCGCGCTCGGGGGTCACCTGGGGACAGCAGGGATCAAAGCTGACCGCCAGCGACGAGAGCGGACAGGGCGGTTTTGGCTCGAGCGTGGCGCTGGCGGGGGACGGCGAAACGGCGCTGATTGGCGGGTCCAGCGACAACAACAACGTCGGGGCGCATGGGAGTTTGCGCCCACGGATGGTGCCTTCACCCAGCAGGGATCAAAGCTCGTCGGCGCCGGCGCGGGAAGTCCCGCCAACAGGGGTCCAGCGTCGCGCTGTCCAGCGACGGGAACACCGCGCTGGTCGGCGCCCCGTTCGACACCAGCGAGGTCGGTGCGGCGTGGGCGTTCGAGCAGCACACACCGCCCTCCCTCTACTGGGACAACCCGCAAGTAGGGCCGTGCCCAGGGAACCAGGCATGCCCGTCGATCGGGCGCGGCACGATCGACGGGAACCCCGCGAACGTCAATCAGAATTTCATCACCGATATCCCGCAGGCCAGTCACGTGGGCGTGGCCGTTGGCAGCCAGAACATCTATTGGGCGGGAGGGTTCGTGTCCGCGATCGGGCGCGCGAATCTCGACGGCTCCGGGGTCAACCAGCAACTCATCGGGGTCGGTGCGATCTCGATCGCGGTCGATGACCATCATATTTATTGGGCTGGCACGCTAACCGACGTCGCGACTGGTGGCCCGACGCCCTTCGTCGGGCGAGCAAACCTCGACGGCAGCGGCGTCGACACCCAGTTCATCGACGTCCAGGGCAGCGCCTTATCGGTGGCGGTTGACAGCTCTCACGTTTACTGGACGGACCCGAGCGGCAACCGCATCGGGCGGGCGAACCTCGACGGGACGGGCGTGGACCCCAGCTTTATCGGCGTGGTCAACCCATGGGGCGTGGCGGTTGACGGTCAGCACATCTTCTGGACCCACCGCGAGGGCACGAGCCCGCCCTACAGTGGCTCGATCGGGCGGGCGAACCTCGACGCTTCGGGCGTGAGCCCGAACTTCATCACCGGCGCGTCTGAGCCAGAGGGCATAGCGGTCGAC